>JAWAJB010000134.1:0-5004 GCA_038888155.1 Desulfurococcaceae archaeon | reverse complement strand
GGATTGAGATTAGTCGAATTGCCCACCAATGGCGTTTCTGGTCTGAAACCATAGCTAGAACTGCCCGTGACATCCTAGGCTACTGCGATGTCTATGTATTCGGAAGCATTGCTGAGGGCCGGGCGACAGGTGGAAGCGATGTAGATGTACTGATAATCACTGATAGCCTACCTAGAGATTTTAGGGTGAGGGGGGAGCTAATAGCCAGGATAGAAGAAGCAGCAAAGTTACCACTATACCACCCATTCCAAATACACTTGGCCACTTGGGAAGAAGTTAAGGTTAACCCAATATACAGGGAATCCGTTAGCAGGGGAATCCCCATACTTCTCTCTACACCAGACAAACGTGGAGAATTCGGAAAGGATTGAGGTTTGCCGTAGCATTAGGTCTAGCCCTCTTAAGTCATCCATTACTCGATGTCTTTCAAGATCAAGCCCCACTATTTTACCCGATATCGAGCTATTCCTACCATATTTCACTCGAGCTTTTTGCCATTATATCTAAAGACATTTCGCTTAAGCCGTCAATTTCTGTGATAAATGAGCCTTTCAAGTTTACTAGTTTTCAAGTGCTAGATGCCCCCATTTTCACTAGTCAGGGATTCATTATTTCGCTAATATTGATTAGTGTTCTACTGAGTCACGTCTTACTCTCCCACATGCACGCGCCAGCATCAATTTATGTCGCTTCAATGATGAATGGTTCCAACCCGGGCTTTAAGAACGATGGAATTCCTACTTCTTCTGAGACTGTTGAAGTACGAGGAAAAGCGATAAGTCGAGATGATGTCACAATCCTTATCCCAACGCTTAATGAGGAGAAGACCATTGGCAGAGTTATTCAAGAGTTCATTGAAAACGGTTACAAGAAGGTACTTGTAGTTGATGGATATTCTGGTGATCGGACGGTTGAAGGTGCTCGTGAAAATGGTGTGGAGGTTATCTATCAGACTGGTCATGGAAATGCTGCCGCAATTAAGACTGGATTAGAAAAGGTTGATACGCCTTATGTCCTCATAATGGATGGTGATGGCACATATAATCCGGAAGATATCGAAAAGCTGCTTAAAGCTGTTGAGCATGGGTATTATGAAGTTATCGGATTCAGGGTCAACAGGAAAAACATACCGAAGCTCCATAGAATTGGCAACAAGATCATCAGCACAATCATAAGCTTATTGATGGGGCAGAGGGTGAAAGATCCTTGTAGTGGGATGTACTTGCTGAGAACGGATTTTGCGAGGAGTCTGGAGATAACGGCTACCGGTTTCGATGTTGAAGCCGAGATAGTCTGCTAATCGCTGGCTCACGGTAAGGTTGCTGAGGTTCCAATAAGTTATCGAGAGCGTGTAGGTAGGTCCAAGCTAATGACATGAAGTACGGGCTTCAGAATATTGTTAACAGCTTTTAAGATAGCATGGCTTTACAATCCAATAGTCCTCTTCTCATCTCTTGGAACAATACTGGGCTTAGCCGGATTAATAATATTAACGTAGCAGCTGTACTTGAGATACGTTTTCGGAGAAGCTGCATGGAGCGTCGGGTGGACATGGTTCGGCCTAGTCCTACTGATACTAGGCGTTCAAGCCTTCACGATAACCATAATATCCTTGATGCTTAAGAGGATAGAGAGGCGGATGAGCAAGCTATTTAGGGAGAGAAGAGCGTAGTGATAGTAGTTAGGTGGTGCTGATGGTTTTAATAAGACTTGAGAATGCTTTGAAAACATTAAAAGACTTCTTCTCAAAGCGCGACGACATTAAACTTGCTGTTTTATTTGGTTCAGTGGTGAAAGAGGGTTCAAGTACTCATGACATTGACATCGCAGTTGAATTTGTGGATCATGATGTGGGGCTCTTAGAATTGGGTGAGCTGACCTCGAGCATAGCAGGTCTGCTAAATTTAAATGAGGAGATGGTGAATATCGTGGATATTAAGAAGGCTAATCCATTCCTCCTCTATAACATCTTGAAGAATTTTGTGGTTATCAAAGGCGTGCAGGAAGATATCAAAAGATTAAGAGATTCAGCTGACACGTACCATGATGCTTTTCTCGAAGTTAGAAATTGGGTCACTCTCGATCCCGAGCCGAGAATAGATAAGACGGTACTTTATTCAAGGGTTGAGGAAGTTAGACGTAACGTTAATTTTCTCAGAGAAGAGATACTTGCTAAAGAACCTGAAAGCTTAACATACAAGGATATCCTATCACTTGAAAGAGCAGTTCATAGGATAATTGAGGCAATAATGGATCTATGCCGGCATCTAGTATCGGTTTACTCCCTCGGACTTGTGGAGAGTTATGGTGAATATCCAAAAAAGCTGGCTGATGCTGGTAAGATGCCAAGTAGATTAGCAGTGGAGCTAAGTAAGCTAGCAGGCTTAAGAAATATTCTTGTCCATAGATACCTCGAGATAGATGTAAGGAAGCTTCATGAGACATCTAAAAGATTATGTGGAGAAATTTATCAACACTTCATGGAATGGATTAAAGAGTTGGATTCGTAACGTCGTCCAGCTGAAGAGGAAAGATGCGTTGTGGAAGTTTCGCATGTGAGGTCTCGGTACGTAGGCGGGTTCATCTAGAGATGAGAAAACCAACGCTAAGCAGCCTGTTATGGATGTGGCAAACCTCCATGTCCAGCCTCCCCATCAAGCAAATCCTAGAAAGCCGCGATCTGGATAAGGCTTACGTAATTTGTGATTTCTGCTTCCAAGAAGCGGAAAGCCTGAAGATCTATAAACTCGGGGAAGAGCCACCTCCAGGTCTATCTAGTTGGGATCGTAAAAGACGATAGCGAATAGCGCTTCTACATTCAATGAACTGGATACTGTTAATGGCCACTTTAAGGTGGACGCATATTCCTTCGAATCAGCGGCACGACGTCCTATACGCCAGCTGATGGAGCTAAAGAAGTATAAAGCCCTCGAAGATGGAGCGGTATCCGATACGCCTGAAACACGAGTAACCTCATGGTGGATAACCCTCAAGACCGAGTGAATAGTTTAATCGAGTATGGCTTATTGAATATGAATTCATTTGCTTGAACTTGAAAGCGTAACGTATAATGCTTATGTTAAGCTTCTACCACGAAGACTCGATAAATTTATGCACAAGACTTTACTTAGAGTATCGCGAGTCCATAGGGTCTAGTGTACTCTATTCTACCCGTCGTCGGGTCGACTTTTATCCCGAGTCCCTCCATAGCCGTCACGCCAAGCATGGGCTCAGGAGCCTCCATTATTGCCACCGGCAGAACCCCTTCCCTCTCCCCTATTTTTATGTAAGCGTAAGAAAGGTAGGCTTCCATCTTCCTCTTGTCGGCTGTCAGCAGCTCAGCTCTCGCCATCGGCCTTATGGCTAGACTCTCAGTAAGCTTCGGAGGCAAGACAGTATAGTAAGCACCAGTATCGACCAGAAAATTCACTTCTTCAACCCTTACCTTCTCAGACGATCCGACAAAACCCTTCACCCTCACGTAACCCATTTGATCACCAAACTTTATTGAGATAGCATCAACATATAAGCTAATCGGAATTGGCTTCCTATCATAGCTACCATTACTACAATTATTTGCACAGTGGAAGGAGTACTTTATGCCCTTGGACGTTAGACTAACGGTGTGAATGAAAGGTTTGAAGTTGCCGCGGCGGGAGCTATAGAGCTG
The DNA here is from genome assembly GCA_038888155.1 of Desulfurococcaceae archaeon. GTDB lineage: Archaea > Thermoproteota > Thermoprotei_A > Sulfolobales > Desulfurococcaceae > UBA285. Next base: position 1,334 of record JAWAJB010000134.1, on the reverse strand, counting down.
TTATAGCGTAGGAGGTTTGCTACTGCTCCTTGCCATGCTTAGCGCTTTAACTTGTGAAAACGTTAGTTTAAAGTTAAACTTTCCAGCCCTACCCGAGACGTGGTTATGGAGCTCGCATTGCAGAACTTAGGCGAACGCTGGAAAAGTTAGGTTTGCAGCAAACGCTATAATAGAGGTGGAGGATAGGATAGCTCAATCACTTATTATCATTAGACCGAAGAGCACAACTCTACTCATAAGCGTAGTAGCCCTAGAGCAAATGGGCTACAAAGTTAATCCAACGACAGGAAAGCTTATCAAAGGACTGCCCCTTACGCTCTAAACACCCGAAACAATATGACCGGGAACAGGACCGGCTCTGTTAACTTAAGTCATTATCATCACTCCTTTTATATTGTTGATTATGTTTATAATCTCTGGTTGGCTGAATGGTTGGAATAGGTTTAGCCACCTCCATACATGGTCAAGTATAAATTCCCTCTTTCTGCATGGGGGGTGGTCGTCGAATTCTTCTGTCCTATCCTTCAACATCTGTACAGCCCTCTCCACAGCTTGGAATAAACTATCTCCAAACCTGTACCTGTAACTGCTTATTCTAAGTCTTCTACATGCCTCAATATACTTAGAATACTATGGGTAGAGCTGTTCTCTGTCTAATGAATATAAGAAAACAATCGTAGCCCTAGACAAAAAACCTTAAGTTAACAGAGCCGTAGTAACCAAGGTAAAGAATTTAAGGCTAGCGAAATCCAGAAATTTAGAGAACAGAATTTGAAGACATGGCTTAAATGGTCATATAGATAAAAACTATAATCTAAAGGATGTAGTGGATGATGGAGTCCTAAAAATATATGTTTCGTTTATTGAGTCTTCGTGTATATTTCTATCCCTAACGTCTTTGCTACTTCTAAGGCTTTCTCATCGGCATAGGGTGTTACCATTACTAGTCTATCAGGTTTTCTTCCTATCTTCATTTCGTAGAATTCTACTTTCCTCTTAAATTGGAGTATGTCAGAGGCTCTTACATGAGATGAGACTTCTACTAGTATTAGCTTTTCATCTATTAGTGCAACATCTATCTCTACTTCACTTGGATATCCGAAGACTATACCATGTTCATCATAAGCTTTCCATCTCTCAACTTTAAAACCAAGCTCCTTCTCCAATATACTTCTCAACCCTTCTCTAAATGCTTCTTCAGCGATCAAGCCCCATCTTGCACCGAGAGCTGATAAATGTCTTTCAAGAAGCATAAAGCCCCTATTCATGTCTTCTCTAAGCTTGTTCATATCTTCTCTAAGTTTATTCATATCTTCTCTAAGTTTTACAAGTTC
>JAWAJB010000133.1:0-5028 GCA_038888155.1 Desulfurococcaceae archaeon | reverse complement strand
GAGAAGCGTAAAGCCGCTGCAAGTACTCAAAAGCTTGAGCGCGAGTTAAAAGCTGCTGAAAGTTGGATCAGAGAGAATCGAGTGCTCCCTGGAAAGCAACCCCCGATCCTTCGCACACGATGAGTTTATCGACTATCGTCAAAGGAACTACGATGAGCTAATGGAGTAGCCGTAATAGGCACTCCGGCGGGGTCGTACTAATTGGCCATCACGGTTAACCTTTTTCCTCCTGCCCTATGTTCGCTACCTCTGGCTTTCATCCTAAGTCGAAAAATGGCTCCTCAACTTCTTCCACGTGCACTCCGGCTGGTGCCCTGCCTACACGCTTCCTCGACAATAGAACCGCCGATACAAGTACGACTACAACAATCACAATAGCTAAACTCGAAAACAGCAGGGTGTCGCGTCTCTGTCCGGGAACATTCATTGTAGTACGTGATTGGAGTTTTTCGCTGAGAATAATAGTGACGCTGCGGTTTTCAGGACCGCCATTATCTTTAACCGATAGTCTCAAAGTTATATCTTTGGGTAATGTTATATTTCCATAAGCTATTGCATAGCCATTTCTCCCCTCACAGAGCAATTCGCTTGAACTGCAATTTAGTATACTAAATCCTTCAATGCTAACATTTAGTGGATACTCTTTTGGTATATGTAAACGTAAACTGGAATTACTAGTATCAATCCTTATAGTTATCTCTACTTCATTATTCTGTATAGGACGCGCTTTTGGTTCTCCAAGTGTGATATTGAAAACGATTTCTCTATATTTATTTTTACCAAAACTGAAATTTATATTTAAAATATTTTCTAATTGTCTACTGTTTTTAATAGTGATATTATACTTAAGCTCCACGTTATTATTGGGATTTACAATTTTCTCCCCTTCTAATTCTGTAGTTTGAATATTCTCATATTTAGAAATGATACGTTTTGAGGTATTGAAAGGTAGGCCACCATTGTTCCGTAAATGGAGAATAAGCATACTTTTATCGAAACTTAGTTTCTCGATGGATATCTCTGGCTCAAGGGATTTACTAATTTCTTTCTGATATAGCTTTATTAGAACCATAAGTTTTTCATCTTTGAGAATTTTTAGTGAATCATTCTGCGAAAATATTATAGTCAAATTAAACTTATTGTTAGAGATGTTAGTAACATTAATGACTGCCTTACCTTCCTTAACACTACATAATGACTGGGGTGCGCAGCCTTTAATATTGTATTTCGTAACGTTGATTGTCAAGCTGTCCGGAGGTCTATTACTAGTACTAAAGGAAATTGTTAAAGATAAATTTAGATTTCCATTAACCCATCTACAGGCAGCATCTTCCAAGCTTAGGAATTTCTGGAGGCATACTTGCCATGCTTTTTCAGGTTCTATTTCAAGTCTAATGTTTGTTTCACTTATAGGTTTCTCATTTCTTACTAGTTCAACACGTATTGTTATGTTATATTTTGCTGATAAAATTTTTGATATTATTTCGCAATCTATATTCGTAAAATTAATTAAAAACCTATCCTGAAATATTTCTCGCTCAGTTATATTGACATTACTCACGGTCTTCTCGAAAATAATATTACCATCTCTTTGTGTAAGAGAGAAATCTTTTATAGCTATTTTATTTTCAAGGATTTTGGGAATCGAAACTATTAACTTTATATCATCTACTTGATTTCTTATCGTGACGTCTGTCAAGTTGATGATGACTTCTATTGGAAGAGTGGCATTAGTTAAACTTATCCTGTCTGTTTCGCTCTGATTAATCCTTACCTGCATCCGTTGTGGTTGACCCGCTGCAAAATACGAGCCGAGCAGTAAAGTAGTTAAAAGCGTAAAGGTTAGCACAGCTTGTAATGCAAAGTATTTTTTCACATGTATCACATCGAGTGATCATTTTGGCATGCTAATATATTTTATCTTTCTTAGTTTCAAATGCACCCAGCATGGGTTTTAAAGAGTAAACAGACTGTTTTAGCGTTAGGATTCTGAAGGCAAAGGTTAATAATAACTATTTTTCTTTGAAGGGATTTGTCGGTTTAGATTAATAGAGTTGTGGATCAATTTCATTGAGACTGTTGCATGAGATCGAGATTTTATCTCGGAACTAGCATCGCATATTCCCCAGTTAGCATAAGGGTGGTTCAGGTTATAAGTACGTAGAGGCTCTGGATACAACCTGTTCTACTTTGGGCGAGCATTAGAGAGCTCGCCTGGTTGCGAAAGGTATGCTTTTGCCCTGGAGCTCGATGGGTATTTCTTCAAATCAGTAGTCTTCGGCTGTTATTCTATACTTCATCGAAAAATTTGGGCTTCTTGAGTGTATTTAGAGGAAGAAGTCTAAGGCGACGGATATGTTGTCGTAGCCCCCTCTCTGTTTAGCTGCGTTTACGAGCTGACGGGCAGCGAGGTTCGGGGCGAGCGTGCTTGTTACGATTTTATGGATTTCCCAGTCTTCGAGGAGATCGGAGAGTCCATCGCTGCAGACGAGGAGTCGAGCACCCGGCGAGTAAGTTTTCGGGTGGTGTATTACATCTACTCTGGGTTGGGGCATGCCTAGAGCGCTTGTTATAATGTTTCTCTGCGGATGAACTCGTGCCTGCTGCCTCGTTATCACACCCTTCTTTACAAGTTCTTCAACGTACTTATGATCCTCTGTAAGTTGTTCGATGCTGTTCTGGTCTATGTAGTAGGCTCTGCTATCTCCGACATGCGCAGTGTATATATCGCTGTTGGTAACCAGCATCATGGTTAACGTGGTAGCCATGTTTGACCTTCTCTCCTGCCTAGCAAGCAGCACTCGCTCATTGGCCTGAAGAACGATCTCCCGTAGTTGTCCCAAGTCTATTAAGCCGCCCTTAAGTAGAATAGCCTCTCCAGCCCTGTAGATAACCTCTTGGAGCGTAATAAGGCTTGCGATTTCTCCGTGGCCGTGGCCGCCGGCTCCATCTGCGACTGCTAAAAGACGGTGGCTACTGCTTAACCCCCTGTCCGATACCCTGAGAGATATGCACGAGACGCCATCCTCGTTATTTCTTCTAACCATCCCTATGTCGGTTGTACACCACATCGCTCTTAAACCTCTGAGCCGATCGATCGTTATCCTGCTTTTAATTGCTGCCAATGCAACAGGGATTTTCTCTTCCTCCGCTATAAGCCTCGCCGCAAACTCCGGTATTGGGTTTTCAACCATCAATTTCGAGAATTTTCTTAATTCATTCGTTTCAAGTTTCTCTGCTGAAACAATTAACCAGCCGCTCGCAATACTAAGCTGGGATTGAGGAGGCTGCGCGAGCTCTCGCCACTTCCCGTTCAGCATAGCGTAGCAGTAACCTCCGGCAGCGTAGATCTTATCATTAATAAGGATCGCGTATGACGTGACATGGGATGATGAGAAAGTCTTGCCGAATAGGGTTGAAGCGTATAAGTTCCACATTCCACTGAGATCGCCGACTCCGAGTAAGCGGACCTTAAAGTTTCTCAGCTCATGCAGGAAGTCGATCCTAGCTGTCACTGCAAACTTGTCACTTGGCGAGAAGGCACCTAAAGCACTGTAAAGAAGCTGGTGAGACATCGTAACTTAAATAGTTCACCCCTATATAAGGCTCGCTACACTAGCAGGCCAATATATTTCTGCGAAAATACCCTTGAAAGATCTTACCTATAGCATCAGCGACAATATGTTCTCTACGCCTACTCCTAATGCATGTTATACATTTGAACAGGTTTACGTTCGAATCACTAATTCGATGCCCTGATAGCGTAATGTTGTGATTCAAGTGCTGTGTTAGCTACCGTGCAGTGATTCTCCATATCTGGCCAGGCTAAGAGGGAGCAACGGTTCTTAGCTATAGATCAATGAGAAAACTTCGCCGCTTCACGTCTAGTCGCGAGACCGCAATGAGCTGAACATTGATTACAACCAGTGCAAGTGCTTTTCCACAGTTGAAGGAGGTTTGATCGCGCCTATTGGATAATCTACTTAAGCCCTTCAAGTTCCATCAGTCCTGTTTAAGATGACATACGTCGAAAGTTTCTAGGGTAAGGCCATGGAAATAATCATAAAAACATGTGTTTATTTCAGCGGGAAATGGGTTGAAAAGCTCGCAATTCCATACAACAACATCATTTTCGCATACTTGACGAAGAGTAGAATCGGAGTCAGCTAGCGGCAATATACTCGGAGCACCAATCTCTGATTTAGTTCGGGATGTTACCTGCTTATTGCCTTAAAGACTGTGAAGGAAACCAGCAAAATCTGCTAAATAACTCTTAGAAATCTAGCTTCGATGTATTTAGCCATTATATGTATTGCAATCTTAATTACAGAGAATAACTTAATTACGAACTAATGGATCTAGCTGTACGATGGATTCCAACATGCCTGAGGGAACTGAGAGTTCCAACGTAGTCGATACTCATCGAATCGTTTCCAAGATTTTCAACACGCAATTTAACTGGTTTATTGCCAAGTACTCAACCTCTAACGCTAGCAGGGGAACCCTCCATATTTTTGCGCGAATGCTGGATGAGTGGCGGTTAAGCCTAGCTAGAAGAAGTACGATTTCAATGAATGAATTTCAAGCTGAAATCGACAAGTTGATCGCTGTTTATAGGCTTGCTATAGCACGATCCGATTCCCTATCTGTCGAAGAGTTCGCTGACTTTCGCAGGCTTCTGGAGAGCTGGTCCGTTTTCTTTCGCATGCTGGACGAGGAGCTCCACGCGAGCTACTCTTTACTTCTAAGCGGGCCTCCGAAGGCACCTTCCGTTTCGATGCCAGTGGCGTTGCAGTCTTCCAGTCTGGCACGTACCGCGTCTAATCGTTCGATTTGCCCAAAATGTGGAGCACCGGTTGTCATTTTACGTTTAATTAATCGACAGTATTGTTTTAATTGTAAAACTTACGTGGATTGATTAGGATGATATGGTGACAAAATATCTACTTGAAATTCAATTTTCTTTGCTGATGGACAGCTGTTCTACTCTAATTTTCAATGTAAACTTTTACTTTTAAAGTAAAGACT
>JAWAJB010000132.1:0-5090 GCA_038888155.1 Desulfurococcaceae archaeon | reverse complement strand
TCAATGACATCGTTGCTAGAAACGGCTTTGAGCTTTTAGCAAATCATACAGATGCCTGGAAAACAACCGCAGGATTTTACAAGTATTATGTTGCACATGGATTCAAATTCTTTGGATTTGATAAAGCACGTCCCGTGCAGGAGGCCCTTAGAGAATTTGAAAAAATTAAAAATGGGCCTCATGTAAACGTTTTCGGAATTAGCCTTCCAGTAACAGAAGTTACAACAGAACCAATGTTGCACATGGTTTTCGAAATAGGGGCGGATAAAGATTACATGGACTATCTTCAAAAGGTCTATAGCGTTCAGGAGGCAAGATACCGCGCCACCAATAGGCTTACAGCATGGAGCGAAGGAAACACAGGTTTACGAAATCCGCCGTACGTGTATCAATGGATCGTAACGCCCAGGGGGGATACGTGGAAAATAACGCCAAAAAACATAGATCCAATAGTATTTACGAAAGTGGCATTTGGCCTGCATGCTTTATTCAATACAGACTATACTAAATTGCTAGTGGATTATGTGCTTAGAAAGGAATTGGAAAGAAGGAGCTCATTGCAATTTATTTTCTTCTTACCTGCTAAGGGCTTCATAGAGGGGGCTGATGAATCTGGTAGAATTGTTGGAGAGCTCGTTGATAAGACCCAGACAATAATTATAGAGGCAGCATATTACGCACTTAAGAAATATGCATTAGAATCGTCGGACGTTTTTATTGACATACCTTCCTCAAATGCGAGTCCTAATGAGACGATATTGCTTAATTTCACGTACGTTGATCCGACACCACTTAAACATAATTGTAAGTATAGCGTTATTATTGAAGGAACGCGTACATCATATAATATGCAATATGAATTTGATGGAAAATGTAATTTTAGCTTAGGATGGCAGCCTTTGCATAATGATAATTACCGTGTGAAGGTTAGGGCTATTAGTGATTACATCTTGTTTAATAAAACTATAGAAAAATCTTTTATGATTAAGGTAGGTCCAACCTACTCAGCATCTGAACAAGTGATTGTGAATGCGAAGATAGCGTCTGTGAAATGGCCTAAGTGGGTTTATTTAGATGAGAATTTCACACTTGAAACACTGGTATTGTATAATCTTAGCGAAGCTGTTACTCCACTTAAAGTGATTGTTAGGAATAATCTTACGAGAGAGATTATTGCCGAAAGCGATATTGTTAATGTTAACGGAAATGGTACTGCGCTTTTCAAGATTACGATTAAGGCCCCTAATAAGGAAGGGGATCTTCTTCTTATTCTGCTACCAGCTTACAATAATGGAAATGAGTGGATTGAGTTAGTGGAAGGGGCTACAAGTGTGGAGATTAAGGTTTTGAGCGAGCCAGCTGGTGAAAGGGTTATTGTAGATCGTGAGATAATTCACGTTACAGTTACACGTTCTATTGTAGTTAAGCAAGTAAGTACGGTAACCTATACTGTTACTGAGAGACTTGGTGGTGAAATCTCTCCGACGCCTGTAGTGATGCTTATAATGGTAATAGTGTGCTCAGCCTGCTTGTTTGCAATCGTTGCGGCGACAATGGCATTAAGGCTAAGGCGGTTTAGGGGATCTATAGAGCGGGTTGAACAATCATATGGGTGAGCGGCGGGATTGAATAAGCGGCCATACCTCTTAATACTCATCATTATTGCGATGCTTCTTATAGGAATACTTTTGGTTCTATGGCTTAGTAACGAGCTGGAAAGGCCGAAGTCTAGTTATGTCTTTGTTGAGGAAATATATCTAGGCGACAACATCCCTACGAGACCGATAACTCGTGATCCATACCTCGCTAAAGGTTTAGACTACTGGGGGGTCTCTACTCCAGGCAACGGCAGCATGCCGGTCTATCTGAATGGCGGCTGGCTCGCTCACAGTCGTGATATCTCCGGCGGCTATGCTTACTCCAGTATATTGCAGGGATGTAAACCGTATTATTGGGGTTGTGGAAATTATGCGTTTGACCCTATTCCAGCTTCTGAAAAGCTATATTTGACAATCTCTTTCTCTAAGGATGTCGTTGATGTATATGCTAAAGATGGCTTTGCCGGCGCATTAGTTGACCTTTGGTTTGAGAATTTTAAAGGTGATGCTTTAGTAGTTGATCTTTACTTAACCAGAGATATTAAGGATGAGTTGGGCCATGTTAGGAGTGTCGGCAAGGGCTTCATCTATGCTTTTAAGGAAAGAAGCAAGTTCGGCACAGTATATCATTTCAACATAGTGTTAACTGAAGCAAGGGATAATGAGGTTCTACACCTAGATAAACTGCTGATTGAACCGTTTATTGATATGGCTTTTAAGACATTTGGGTTAAATAGGTCTGAGTGGTGGCTCGTTAGTGCTGATGCTGGTGCTGAGGCACATTATGCCGAGATATACATCCACCTTTACATGCTGGAGGTCGGGATAGTTGCCGAATAAGAAGTTTCAGATCCTCGCACCCATTCTTACTTTCTTAATACCATTTGCTGTGAGACTCTTACCCGAGATTATCGCATGGCCATATCCAATAGGATTCGACACAGTTTACGCATATATTCCATGGATTAAGTCAGGATATCCAATTAATCTAGGCCCACTGGAGTTCTTCAGAGGTGCTAGGCTCTTTCCATTTCTAGCACTCATGCTCGATAGATATGTGTTAAACAACCCCGTCGTTACGATTAAGTTGCTCGGGCCACTGCTCTATGCATTCTTAGGATTAAGCCTCTACCTATTCTCTAAGAATGTTCTCAAATGGGGCCCGAGAAAGTCTTTACTGCTAGTTGGCATCTGCTCAATCTACTTCATATCCTTGAGGATTTCGTGGGAGATGTATAGGCAGATGCTTGGCACCATTTTCCTCTTCTCCGTCTTGACCTGTTATTGGTCTTCAAAGCGCAGGTTGGGGCTCATATTAACGCCAGTATTCTCATTATTAGCTGCGTTTTCTCACGAGATAGTAGCTGTAGCTCTGCTCATCATATTGCTTGTGGAAACTATAATCGGATCGCTTACTAGGAGCGAAAAGCTTCCTGCGGCGGCTTTCTCATTAATACTTCTATTCGCGTTTCTCGGTTTTATTCTATTCGATCCGGCCGCAAAGGTTTTGAGAATCCCCTTCGAATCATTTAGTGAGGATAGGGCGTTACTGGCGGGGCATATCCTCGGCTTCATAGCTTATAGTTATTGCCCACTGGCACCATTTGCACTTTATGGGCTCGTTAAGCTGAGAAACCGTCTCGTCTACTGCTGGTTAGCCTCGATGCTCCTGCTGAGCACATGGCCGGTAATTTGCCCAGAAGTGGCGCCTCCATTATGGTTCCGATGGGCAATATTCATGGTTTATCCGGTTTCAATGCTCTTCGTAGAGGGGATTCATAGAATTTTCTCGCACAGCCCCCCAAAGGCCATCAAGGTAATCTTAACACTTTACCTTTCATTCATAGCATTCACAGGAGTGTGGTACCTCGTAGCAGATCCTGAGCATGCTTTCATGTATCATTCAGATTACAATCCCTATAAGGCATATATCCAATCATCAATGCTCCAATCGACCATACCGATAGAAGACATTGAACCATCAATGCAGGCCATAAAATGGCTCTCAGAAAACGCTAACGGTCTAGTCGTCTTCCACGAAGCATTCTATCCATGGGCTGTCATATGCGACTGTCTCCCAGAGAAATACATAGTTATTAGAGAACGGGATCTATCAAAACCGGAAAGACCCTCATTTGCAGATGCCTTAAATGAAATAATTGAAAAAGCAAAAAACGATAAATCACAGATATACACAGTATGGTGGGCCAGCGGTAAGGGCTGGTATAATGTACCACAATTGCCAGCCAACTTCAAGTTGGAGAAATCTTTTGGAAACATAGGCATCTACAAAGCCGAGATAAAATAATGTCTGATATCCTTCTCTACACCCTGCATCATTTATGCTAGATCAAGGATTTGACGAAGATAGATCTCAAGAAATTAGTAGGTTATCATGTTTTAAGGTGATTTTCAAAGAAAGACACAGTAATTTACATCCCAAACACTAAGAGGGACCTGAAATCTAATCACCCCTCCCTCTAACATATGTAGATAAGATTTAAAGCTAAGCTAGATGCCCCTAGTATTCGTAGGGGGCTCATCCTTGAGTAAAGACCAAATTATTGGAATAGCATTAATGAGCGCTTCCATTCTTGCAATAATCGCTTATGCTTGGATACTCTTCTTCACGGAGTGGACTATACTACTCATACAAGTAACCCTCATGATAGCTGTGGTGGGAATACTGGGCATAGTCGCGTGGATAGGATATACATTAGCAACAACCCCACCACCCAAACCATTAGAAGAAATAGAAAAAGAGCTGGAAGAAGAATTGAAACATTCTGAATCTAAAGAGTAGAAGTTTCATGGAAGTGACAGCAAAAACAATTAAGCAAGCGCATATCACAGTCGATCTATCCGATACGACTTAAATACGCCAAGATATGGGCGCATAACAATTAACCCTGTTTCAATTTACTAACATCTCTCGAGAGCCTAATCTCAAGATAGTAGCTCACAGACTTTAATAAGCGGGCGTCAATTTTACAAAAGAAATAATGGTAAAGCTTATAAAGGATCACAAAATTATAAAAAAACATGCACGATTATGCGCATTACTTCTCGCACACATTTCAAAATCTCTCCAATGATGTACCCAATATGATCTTGGAGGAGTTACGAACCCTTATAATAAGAGTTAAAAGAGCAAGAAAGTGGCACTTAGTCAATAAATTAACCCGCGCCTTCGCGGAAGCATGCCTCCTAATAAAATTAAAAACCGTTAGAAGCATCACCCTAATGAAGGCCATAATAAAGACAATTAAAGAGCTTAAAGAGATAATTTCAGAGGAAGCAAAACTAATTAAGATCGGCTTGAATGAAGCTTGGAAGATAAGCGAGCTAGCCTCAAAATGGGGCCATAAATCCTCCAAAAACTGGAGAAACAATAAATACTTCATAGTGTGGCAAGCACTAACATTAAAGTGGATATCAAGGTTATTTGGAGGATTTGCGCACTAAACGGTAAAGTGTAAAGAAGATTAGAGG
>JAWAJB010000131.1:0-5113 GCA_038888155.1 Desulfurococcaceae archaeon | reverse complement strand
ATCGGAGCCTGGATACTGAACGTATCCTTTTAATGCTCCCTCTATGACTATTAGCTTAGACATGGAACTATCAATCTTTACGAGCATCACTGGGCCTACTGGTATGCGAGCATCGACTGCGTGAGCGTTTTCATTGACGATTCCTAGCACTTTTGGCCTCAAAATCCAGTTCGTGGAGAAAGGTCTCGGAATTAAGCCAGCATAACCGCAGTGGGCCACTAATATATGATTCTCCGGATCCTCAACTATCTCAGGAAAACTTGGTATGCGCTCATGCTTTATTGCGGCCTGCCCCATGAGAAACGGGTAGATATTACTCATCATGACCGGAACATTTAATGCAAAGTGCACTATGCACATCGTCAACAGGCTCAATAAATCTGCTTCACAGGCCCAAATCAGCCCTCTCTCCTCATACAATAGGCACCATGCGAGACAGGGGGTTGTATCAGAGTAATCGGACTCATTAAGACAGTTTATCCCTGCTCCTATGACCGAGTCATCTTTCTCAAGATCCTTTTTCAACGCCAAATACAATTTGATAGCGCTGAGTAGAGCCTTTTCAGTAAGATCCTCAGAAATATTAAGAGATAGTCCTCTCAGCGCATTCATCGCTTCGGAGTCTGAGATATCTCTCGCCATCTTTCCCAGCTCTTTAAAACTGCGTTTCTCAACGTTAACCCCAAATTTACTTCTCAACCTTTCTAAGCACTTTTCTTGCCACCAGAAAAATCGCCTAAAAATAGAATCTTGCTTTCCTCCCTCCCCTGGTCTATCCTGATAAACAACAAATTTTGACTGCGAGATTCTTCTCTTAGCTGCTAAAGCCCTACAAGCCACTTTTGATAGCTTCAAGCTATAGGGTGCAATAATCCTGATTCCCTCACTCCTCAAGAAGCTTACCAACTCCCAATCCCACATGTTCATTGTTCCGAATTCAGATGTAATTACAAGTAATGGTTTGGAAATTTCTCGCAAGTTTTCAACTAGACCAAAAACATCGCCAGATAGTTGGGGCAACAATACCGCATCTATCTCTTCTGACACAGGCTCCCCTAAAGGGATGGGATTTAGTATTTCCGCTTCATCGCGTAACAGCTCTCTTAAGGTATTCAATTGTGAGCGATATTCCTCATTAAACTCCCGCTTAATGAAAATAGGCTGTAATCTCGCTTTTAACATACTTTCACTTTTAGCTCCACAATAATTAAATCTTTTCGGATAGTCCAAGTGCGTGATGAAGCACCATGGCTTAATATTGTATTGTTACCCGTTTACCGCTTAAAGCTGATTCTATCAAAGCATCCATAACAACATTGCACTTATAACCATCCTCGAATGTAGCTCCAATCGGCCCCACATCATTGTCATTAGCGACGCAGTCCAAGAAGTGGTAAATCTCGTTTAAGAATGTGTGCTCCCAACCAATTATGTGCCCATGCGGCCAGTAAAATCTGATAAATGGATGCTGTGTCTCTGTTACTAGGATCTCGCGCCATCCCATGATGTCTTCATTATCCTTTTCTAGACCGTAAACTTTGAGCTCATTCAACCTTTCAAGGTTAAATTCTATGCTTCCATTTTCGCAATTTATTTCGAATGTGTTGTGGTTCTTTCTTCCGGTAGCAAATCTGGTTGCTTCAAGTGTTCCTATCGCGCCATTCTCGAACTCTATACATGCAGCGAATGCATCCTCCACGGTGACCTCTCCTTTCTTGCTCGGATCGTCAGGTAATGGCCTTTCTTTTACAAATGTAGTCATCATGCTTGCAACGGACTTTATTTCGCCAACCAAGAATCTTGCTAAATCAATTATGTGGGAGCCTAAGTCGCCGATGGGGCCTGATCCAGCTCTCTCCTTCCTGAGCTTCCAAATTAATGGAAAGTTTGGATCTCTTATCCATTCTTGGAGATATCGAGCCCTGAAGTGATATATTCGGCCAAGCCTGCGCTCATCTATGAGCTTTTTAGCGAGCAGTACTGCGGGGACAAATCGATAATTAAATGCAACCATGTGCTTTACGCCGGCTCTCCTTACGGCATCCAGCATTTCTCTCGCCTCTCCTTTATTTCTCGCTAAAGGCTTTTCGCAGAGAATGTGCTTTCCAGCCTCTGCAGCTACTATACAAGGCTCAGCGTGCATATCATTTGAAGCGCAATTGTCGAATATTTGCACCTCGCGATCTCTCACAAGCTCTCTCCAATCAGTATAATATCTTCTGTAACCATATCTCTTGGCTGCTTCACGCACGAGTTCCTCGTTTCTGCCGCAAATTGCCACTAGTATTGGTTTTGCTGGAGGAGGATAGAAGAATATCGGCAAATCAATATACGCATGGCTGTGAGCTTTTCCCATGAAAGCATAACCGAGCACGCCAATACCGATCTCGGGAATCTTTTCCACCTTCCTTTCAATAGCTGCCATTCTTATGAAACCAATATCTTCGAACATAACCTGCACAGATGATGTTGTACACCCTAATATATTTATCCTATGAGAGGATAATTGTGGTACTCGAGTACTCTTGCGATCTCTTCTTGCACGGCCTTTCCCTCATATAGCACCTTGTATACTCCTGTTAATAGTGGGAACTCCGTATCTGGAGAAACATTGATGCTCTTATTCCGAAGTAACAGGTTATAGGCTTTTCTTGTTGTCGAGTAACCTTCTATGGTGGTTATTCCCATTTCTTTTAAGGCCGTCATGGCCTCCTTAACACTCATGCCCAATCCTAGCATCCTCCCAAACATAAGTTGTCTCCCGGAAATCTTCCGTGAGGTGGCTTCCAAATCGCCTAATCCAGCGAGGCCGTAGGCAGTTTCCTCACTACCGCCTAAGAGCTTCGCGAATAAGCTCATTTCTTTTACGGCTTTAGATATAATGAACGCTTTTAGATTGTTCATTGATTTTATGCCCCTCGCCTCTGCTAGGCCATCACACATTCCTATAGCAATAGTGTATGTGTTTTTCAGCGCTGAGCACACTTCAACCCCCCTAATATCCTGCGACAAGCATATGTGGTAATATTCTGTGGCAAAATTGCTCTTACAAGAATGGAGAAATAGAATGTCGGTTGAGGAATAAATTACTACTGTGTGGGCTCTGACTGCCAGCTCTTCGGCCAAACATGGGCCTCCAACATGAGCAATGGTCGGCATTCCCCCTCCTTCGCCACGAACGGCTATGCGTTCAATAATTTCCGAAAGCAGATACACTTTCCCATTTTCTTCATGCAATCCCTTGGAAAGTATTATTATACCAAGATCCTCCAATCGATCCTCAATAAATGGTAATATTTTGCGCATCACGTTGTTGACGGCATCTGATGACACTGCGATAAATATCACTTCAGAACCGCTGAGAGCATTTTCAAGCTCCTCAGGATAGAAAAAATTAACACTGGATGGCAAAGTCACTCCAAGAGAAGGATGGTTACGGTTTTTAGTTAATGTCTCGAGTATCTTCAAGTCATATTCCGTGCCCCACAAATTGACGATATGCCTGTTGTCCGTTAGTGGGAAAGTCATTGCTGATCCAATAGCACCCGCACCTAGAATCGTGACCTTCATTATTTCCAAGATATAAACAAGGTTATTAATCAGGCATATAAGCTTTTATACGCCGGAATGAGGAAAAGAAAAGCTTGAGCATTGTTAAGATTTTCTAACTATGATGTATCCATTTTTCATTATTATTTTCAGCTTCTCCTCATGTGATAAAATTCCTATATCCTGTAGCGGGTTTCCATCTACGACGATTATGTCTGCCAGTTTCCCTGGCTCTATTGTTCCTATTTTATCTTGGAGTCCCAAGCATTCTGCTGCCATCTTCGTCGCAGAAATTATCGCTCGCATAGGAGACATGCCTAATTCAACCATCACCTCGAGTTCTCTTGCATTTTCACCATGTTTAAAGTATGGAACTCCGCCAGCATCGGATCCAAGCACTATTTTCACGCCCTTGTCCATATACCTCCTGAAGTTCTTCACTCGATCTTTCCAAAATTCCTTTGCGCCCTCGACCACGTAATCAGGCTGTTCGCCCCCACCATGCTCAACTAGCAATTTTATGTATCTGTTAGTCGGCTCTAAGTATGCTCCCCTCTCGACCATCATGTCAATCAGATCATCATCCATGAAATATCCATGAACAATGATATCTACTCCGGCTTCTAGGGCTGTTCTAATCGCTTCTGGTCCATTAGCGTGCGCCATCACCTTCCGCCTATTTCTGTGCGCCTCTTCTACGGCCGCCTTAACCTCTTCAAAACTCGCTTGTGCCAGGGTTGGTATGCCCGGGCTTATCACATCACGGCTCACAACAAGCTTTATCATATCAACGCCATACCATAGATTTAGCCTAACTGCTTTCCTCCACTCCTCTGGCCCATCTGCGTGAACTGCTGCCTGCTCTATTATGTCTCCACCATATTTGCTACCTAGCCACGGCGGAAAGAAATATCCATGCCCGCCTGTGACCGTTATGTGATATCCCGCCGTCCTGTATCTTGGTCCCTCTATGAACCCTGCATTTACTCCATCCCTTAGCGCTACTTCCATCCAGTTGAATCCGCTTCCCCCATCCTGCGCAGTGGTTATTCCTCTTCTAAGAGTTCTGGAAAGATATGAAACGCCCTTAACCAAAGCAAGCATGCAGTTTTGATTCACAGTGCGTTCAATGAGCCCCTTGGGCTCCCCATCCATACATATGTGAATGTGAGTATCAATTAATCCAGGCATTATCGTCATATTATAGATATCTATTACCTCTGCGTTCTCCGGAATTTTTACATCACCTTCCTGTCCAACATCTTTGATCTTATCATCTTCAACAACTACGATAGAGTTCTTCAGGGGCTCTTTCCCAGTGCCATCTATTAGAATACCTCCCATGAAGGCTATAGAGCGGGGCTTCATACAAACTCATAATCATTCTCCACCTTAATAAAGCTTGACATCACATGTTTTTCAGAGTCATAATAATGATCAATTTTCTCCTATTCCAGTCTTTCCTGAATTCGTCGCTCCTTCAAATAAAATGTTCTGTTTTCTTTTGAAGCGTAAGCCCTGTTAAAGCTTCTTCCATTAATGTTTGCGCACTCGATCGCCATCC
>JAWAJB010000130.1:0-5149 GCA_038888155.1 Desulfurococcaceae archaeon | reverse complement strand
TATGTTAAAAAGCTTGGAACAAACGAGAATAAGTAGCTTGAAGCTAAGCGATGGAAGAGAAATAGACCTTAACTAGCTCAAGCAAGCAGTGATAGAGTTCTACAAAAAGAAGAGACGTGACGTATTACGCGAAAGTGAGCTAAGAAAGTTCATTATGGATAAGCATAAGGTTTCAAAGGAAGAAGTAAACTTTATATGCTTTATGCTATCATGGACGCTAACAATACTAGGCTACATATCAGGCAGAATCTTGAGGTACAAGTACTATCCGAGGAGGAAAGACAACTTTAAGAAGAGATGACTTGGTACGAGGAGCGAGGCTTGTCGACGAGATCAGACTTAGAGGTTGAACTCAAGATAGCAATCGAGAGGGCTTCCATCAGGCATAGACGCCGAGGTAATAGCTAGAAAGCTTTGAAACGCAAGGAGGTCCCCCAAAGTAACGGTTTCTACTACGAAAATCTGGACGGAACTAGTTGACTCTGATTGAGATGTGATTAGCGGGGGTTGTAAGTTTTCTGTATATAGATAGGGTGAGATGTGTTCTCTATAAGCAAGAAGAACGAGGGATATAGGTACGACCCGAGCATTGGTGTAGACTGATGAACAGGCTCGGGAAGAAGTAATGATAAGTAGCTTTCTCTATATCTTCCTACCATACCTCAGACTCCTATACCTGAAGCAGTTCAGCTGGTCCGTACTGGAGCATGTAAGCCTAGCTTAACGCTCCTATGAGATGAATTCGTGGACGTAGACTCTTCCCATCAGTTCTAACAAGATGCGTGAGGGACGAAATGCTTACGTGGCATCGCTGTACAAGACAAGGAAATGTTTAATCAAAGAAGTTAAGAGACTGAGGGCTATGAGGAGATGCATGAGGTTCTACGCATTTCTAATTCCTGAAAACATCCTAGCGAGCATCATGACCAGAATACCCCCGAAAACCACTATGTCACGCTCATGGTATACGAGCTCAAAAGGCAAAATAGGTCACGTGCGGGGCAGATAGGTGAGGTTGTAAAGCACCTGTCTAGGAGGTGAGACGAGATAGTGTGCACGAGAACAGAGTGCAATGTTTAGCAAAGATTTCTCATCATACTATAGGCTTCGTTAAGAGGGACCTGACTTAATATTCAGCATTTTACTTAAAGATGGAGAGCAGTAAACTCAAAAAACAAAACAGTAATTAGAAAGTAGAGTCACTTTTGAAACGCTAAGCTATAGTACTTTATGAGCGGTAGATTTATCCTAAATTATTCCTAATCTTTATTAGGATCTTGATCTTTTTAAGAACTCTTTTTATGAAAGAGCGTATCTTTTGTACACTTCATCCACCAGTAGTGTTAGCTCTACATCATCACATACCATACAACAGCTCCACTATTAATATGCAGTTGTGCATGTTTTGAGTAACGCAGAACAGCTTTATAGGAGCCTAAATCGTCTTCACCGAAGATACGCACATAAGCGCGCCTATCATGCCTTCTTAATAATCTATTTAAACAGACTAATTTATTAAAAATGAGGTAAGACATCTATGAGTAGTTTAATGAAAGGTGCTCTACTTACTCTTAAGTCGCTGGGCTTTAAAGCATTACTCAGAGAGGTCTTGAGGAGGATCTTTGGTAAAGAGTATTATTACCGTGAGATACCAGTTAATTCTGACGCTATCTTCAGATTAATTCGTGATGCCTCCTTAAGAGGCTATAATATTTACCGCTCGGATAATGAAGTTTGTGTTCACACGTATTTTGGAGAATTTTGTGTAGATGTAACAGATGTAGACCTTCTTGTTGTTCTGGGTGAACCTCTTGAGGACATGTACGGATTTGTTGATGTGAAAAGCACAATCGTTGTTGATATTGGAGCATATATCGGTGAAACGGCATTATTATTTCTATCTAAGGGTGCTTCCAGGGTCTACGCGCTTGAACCAGTAGATAAGCACTACCGCTACCTGCTGAGGAACATCTATAGAAACAACGTTATGGATCGTATAGTAGCATTGAATTACGGAGCCTGGTTTCGCGAAATATTTCTCACTGTAAATTATGAGGGGACTGGAACGGGGCTACAGACATTAGCCGAAACGCCTATTACAGTTAAGGTGAAGAATCTAGGTGATATTTTAAAGGAGGTATTTAGAAGAGAGGGGAGAATAGACCTCGTTAAGATGGATTGTGAAGGATGCGAATACTCCCTACTCAACTTACCTGCTGAGGATATAAGACTGGTTAACCAGTATGTTATAGAGGTCCATGGGTCAGAAAGCCCAATAGTAGATAAAATGAGTGAAAGTGGCTATAAACACAAACTTATCAGAAAAGTAGCCAGCCTAATAACGGTGCACTACTTCACCCAGTAAGCTAGGTATGCCTTCTCATATCACGAGCTTAGGCTAGATTTATCGGTTATTTTTGTAAAAAGATGTAATCAGATAATCGAGGAAGGTGTTGAAGCGGAAGTCTGAAGAGAGATCGTTAAACCCTAATCACTTTATTTCTCATGAACTCAGCATACTTCCTCTACGATTTATTCGCTAGAATACTTAGTTTAAGATAGAAGTTTGTCGGGATAGAGCGTGGATTCGTCCCTGTATGGAGTTGACTACTTCATCTGAAACCTCCTAAGCTCGGGTTCGAGAGGCTAGCAATGGAGTCTTGAAAGTCTACGAGAACGTGGAATGATGCCCAAGGATCCTTTCAACACTATTAACCGAGAGTATAGCTTAACAAGACTGAGCACCGATAACTCCAAGCGTTCTTCAAGCGATCGTAAGCTAGGTACTTACTCATAGTCGCTACGAGATCGCACCCTCTTTATCACTTAGCTACGGAACGGTGAGGACCCTCAGCTCTCTACGAGATTCCAACATATAGCTTACAACTTAGTATAGCTGATTGAGAAGCACCCTGAACTTCTTGCTCTGAGTAGCACTAAATGGCCAATAAGAATTCCGCATAGGAGATCTATAAAGTGAGCTAGCATGTCTCCAGGGATTTCACTTCGCGTCTGAAAAATAAAGGTCAAAATGTAAAGAATGTAGAAAGCACAATTGAAACAATGTTAAGCGCCACAAAGCTTTCCTGTCTAGACCTTGCATGGTAAGTCTCTTTCTCTTCATTAGGATGAATATGTAGACGAAGAAAATTGAAATCGTTGCCACAACTACAGCAATGCTGTAATTAGCGACGTTATATGTACACATCATCGTGACGGCTATTATGAACGTCTATAAAATCTATTTATTTGAGAACTGTTGTACAACTCCTACTTATATTAACCGACCAGCTGAGGCTAATGTCGCTGCTAGTAGGAGGGTTGACGTATTCACGAGTTCGTATGAAAAACCTAAGACATCACCGTTTACAAATCCTAACCTCCTATTAGCATCGTAGGAGACTAAGAATCCGATGACGATCGGTGTGAGAAGAATTATAACGGCAGCTTGGCTAACGCCACTTAAAACTACTACCAATGCTGAAAATACTGCATAACATAAGAAGTTTCTAATTAGGCATACCCTGTTCTTCGAATGCTTAGAGAAGTGCTTTGCAATACCTTCATATGGTTCCTCATTACCGAAATAACATGTTATGAACATAGCTTCAGCTGAAGCTATGTATAGGGTGAGTATGGTGGGAATTACCTTCAACCTAACTGTACTTATGAGTGTGGATAGGCTAACTAATCCTATAATCATGCGGAGTGATATGGCTATTATGGCAAAGGACCCCTTTCTGGGGTCTTTTAAGACTTCTAAAGCTCGATCTCCACGCTTAAGCGATCCAATAACGTCTGAGTAGTCTGCAAGCCCGTCTATGTGGATACCGCCAGTAATGAGGGTGTGGGTGAGTAGGCTGAGGGCTGATATGAGTGTGGGGTCTATATTCAACCATAGTGGTAGGACTAATACTACAACTACTATAGCGCCCTCAATAATACCAACTAAGGGTACTAAGTAGAATACTTTAGCTGCTTCTTCAATACTCTGACCTCTTAGTGGTATCCTCGTTAGTAAGGATAGGAGGGCTTTAATCTGCCTAAATACGATCATGTCTTAAATACCTCTTTGTAGGAGGATAGTAGCACATCGTTTTCATGTCTAAGTTTGACTGAGATCCTGGCGTGGTAGGGGGTTAGTCCTGGATATCTGGACGCATCTCTAATGTAGACCTTCTGACGTGTTAAGAGGGCTATCACACTCTCTGTTGTAAGTCCCCTATGCCTTACCAGGATGTAAGGAACTGAGGATTTGTAGACGTGTAGTCCGATGGATTTTAAGTTTTTTGAGACGTACTCTACTTCGGACTTAATTACATTCTTAGAGAGAGATATAAATGACTTAAGCTCTCCTACATGTTCATTAAATGCCTTCGTGAAGACCTCACTAGCTAAGGAGTTTACATTCCATGGAGGTCTCGAGGCTTCAACCACTTCTACTAGCTTAGCATTTGAGGTGTAGAGGAAACCTACCCTTAGGCCGGGGACGGCGTAGGTCTTCGTAAGACTTCTTACAACTACTAAGTTCTCATAACTGTTCGTTAATTTAACTGCGTCTACATCCTCGCATGAGTAGCATAGCTCTTGATATGCCTCATCAACTAATACTACTGAGTCTGCGAAGGCCTCTAAAACCTCTGTTAATTGATTCTTACTTAAAGTAGTTCCGGTCGGGTTATTAGGATTTGATAATAGTACAAGTGTTTCCCTACTGTTTAAGGTGCTAACACTTTTAAGTAGGTCTGCTGGGAATTCGTACCTATCTTCAGACTCTACATATATTACTGAAACAGTCTTCAACCCAATAGCTTCAGATAGGTATTTATGGTCCCCGAAGGTTGGTTCGAAAACTACTAATACCTTCGGCCTGAGGGCAAGGACGAGTAGGTATATCGCCTCACTAGCACCGTTAAGTGGGATTACACCTTCTGGATTAGTACCGTAGAAGTACGCAATCGCGTTGCGGAGTTGACTGTAAGTATAGTCTGGATACCTGCTATACACCTCCCTAAATACCGTATTAACTATTAAGTCTTTCAGGACCCTCGGAGTGCCTAGAGGATTAAGTGGGGCGGAGAAGTCTAAGCACCCTTCTGGTACTGCCCCACCATGACACCTACACTTACCTACAGATACTTCTAGCTCT
>JAWAJB010000129.1:0-5180 GCA_038888155.1 Desulfurococcaceae archaeon | reverse complement strand
TTGCAAGAAAAATTAAAGCATAAACCAGAACAAGAAGGAGATTAAAATGCCTGCTCTAAGACTTTTTTACGCTAACGTAACCCTCCACTGGGGATTCGTAGTAAGAACTCCTGGCGCTACTGCAACTCAACCAGCATTAGCTTTAGCTCCACCCACCACCGTAGTCGGTGCTTTTGCCGCATCTCTCCTGAGAGCGCTGGGTTTTAGTGAGGGAGGTATGAGCAGGCGCGCCGTGAGCAAGTCCAAAATGGGTAGGAAAGCGTTAGATGGTGAAGCAGTCTTATCACCAGCTTTCTGGAGTATTTTAGATTCAACGATAGCAGCCTCCATGGGTTTGCATCTACGAAATGAAGGACCTGGAGTGGGTGTAGTGATGGAAGTTTCGCGAATCCTGGCCGCACCCTATAAAACTGGAGGAGAGACAAAAAGAATGAAAGCAGAACCATATACCTTAGAGTTCTACATGGAAGCTGTAACTAGGGCTCTTCCCGTACAGGCTGTTGGTGTGGCTTACGCTCCATCTACTGTAGTTGACCTGGTCTGGGTTGTTGACGTTGAAAAGCTCGTCAGAGGTTTCTCCGAGGAAGGTGTTCAAGTTAGCGATATAGATGCTGTAGGTCTTGCCGCGGCCTACGGAGTCACCA
The DNA here is from genome assembly GCA_038888155.1 of Desulfurococcaceae archaeon. Classification (GTDB taxonomy): domain Archaea; phylum Thermoproteota; class Thermoprotei_A; order Sulfolobales; family Desulfurococcaceae; genus UBA285. The sequence continues at coordinate 4,536 of JAWAJB010000129.1, read as the reverse complement.
GGCTAGGCTCAAAAGAGGGGATATGCTCTGTAAATGCTGCATGCTACATTGAAGACCCGCCTTTAGTGGATGCGAGCAGGCCGTTCCAGGCGCATACATACGTTCCTGTTGAGTGCGTTGTGCCGCGAAATGCGAGCTTGGTCTCGAAGATCAGGTTATGGGACTTGAAGTATAAGCCTGCAGATTACTATGCCCCGAGAGACACTACGATAATGCTTGCTTATCCTCCAGTAACGGAACACGACATACCATACTACAACTTAAAAGACAACTGCGTAGCGTACCGCATAGACCGCATAGAACAAGGTAAATGCATCGTGACCGATGAGTTGAAAAGCATAGAGTCGGTCGTGGCCGTTGGAATGATAGGTGAAGCGAGATGAGTGTAAATATTACCCTATACCCTGAAACACTGTTTGGGTACTACCTTCAACTTATTGCATTGGAGCTAGGAGGTTGGAGTGGACCCTTAACCAGTCAAATAACGTTTAAGAACAAAGACGAATATGTTGATTTAGTGAAAAGAGCTATAGAAAGTGTCATACGAATTAGGTTAGGAAGTTGCGTGGATTTTAAAAAACAAATAAAAAAAGAACTATGTGAAAGTTTAGAAACACCAAAGCTTTATGGAGAAGACTATAAAACTTTTAAAATGGTAAAACTTAAAAAGGTAAAACCTTCTATACATTGGTGCATTGCTACGCTAGATTATGTAGAGAGAGTCATAAACAATGGAGGACCTCTACAATATCAAGGATCTCCTCTCATGCTATTCAGAGCAACAGTGTTTGGTGCGTTAAGAGGGGTTGATCTCAAAGAAGTTAAAGAGCTGGCTAAGAATACTACAATAGACTCTATCGGCTTAGGACTAATTGGCGGGTTAGCATCCTTCATGGGTAGTTTTAAGCTTGAAAAAAACGAGTACGAGTATTTCCTCATACCGGATGGATCTCCAGAGTCAATTGATTATGTCAGTACAGTCCTTGAGGTATTTCACGGAGCTACCTTAGGGCTTGAAAGCTTAGTCTATAAAATCAAGAAACTAGTAGCTACTAAGGAGTCGTCGGAGTCCTCCAAAAAAGTCGCTAGAAAATCTGAGTCGAAAGGACCTACTAAACTGGAAGGATTAAGCTTAGATTTAGCAACATACTTCTCCACTTTGATCCATGTGTTACGAGCTGTTGATACGAGTATGAAGCTGAGAGGCTTGATAGACGCAATGGCGTTCGAGAAATTCATGCTCGTCAGAGTTGATGCTACTGGCAATAGGCCCCAAGTGATGTGGACAAGCCCCCTGGCTATCTCACAGACGGTTAGTGAGGTGAAGACGAAGAAAGCTGAGATAGTCTTAAATAGTTTATACGATCTCGCATCTGAGGCGCTGGACATTATCCCCGAGCTCACGCCCGAGAGCGCCTCTAGACTTGTCAGCTATATCTCTAAGTGCATTAATCACACCATCCTGTACCTCTGGAGCAGGCAACTAGACTTCCTGAAAGAGTGCACTAGAGAGCTGGGAGCTTTGAGCGACTATACCTTAGAACACGTGAACGTAAGAAAATTGAGAGCCACCGTGCACAAAGTACTTTCCAGTATAGGGAGGCTCGCTGACTGAGACCTTCTAAAGGGATATAGTCTTAGGCGTTTATGCACTCTCGTGAGGGTGCACGATAATGGAGGATCCCTTGGAAAGAGCACAGCTTTTGGCTCAGAAAATCGACAGTATGCTCAAAGATCATCATGAAGTGATCTTTGTCTTTGCTCCCACGAGTTACGGTAAGACCATGGCTTCGCCATATTTGCTCGATCTTGCGCGTAAAAATATGATGGCAAACAGGCTCATCCACGTTGTTCCTGTTAGAGCTTTACTCAGAGAAATATACGACGAGAAGTTTAAGCGCTTCTCTAATCAGTTTAAGTTTAAGGTTGGCTATCAGTCTATGGATAGAATTCCTGGAGGAGATAAAAGTCCATACTTTCTCTCAGATATCATCGTAACTACTCTGGACAGCTTCCTCTGGAACGTGTACAAGATTCCTGTTGCCGAAATATCAAAGATTCTGCGTGAGATCTCGATGGGCCACTACTACCCTGTTCTAGCAGCTATACAGACTTCTATAACGGTTTTTGATGAAGCACACGTCTATATAGGTGAGTATGGGGAGGATGGAGGAAGAGTCGCGATAATATCCGCTCTCAACGCGTTGCGCGAGCTTGAAGTACCTATTGTACTATCCACAGCTACAATGTCTTCAAAGTTCGTAAATGCCATCATAGAAACCCTGAACTTGGACAAAAGTAGAGTCGGAGTGATATATGCCTGTGACTCTATGCGGTGCAATGATCATGTAAAGAGCCTAGAAAATTTAGGAACAAGAGTGGAGTACGTGAAAGGTTTGCCTCGAGCAGTCGATTGGAAAACCACCGTAATCAATGTTAGTGATGTAAATATTAGTAGCTTAATTGAAAGATACTGTAGAGATAAGATCGTGCTTGTAGTGTCCAATACCGTTGACAGAGCTGTAGAATTGTATAGAAAGAATCGAGATAGGTGTAAGAATGCAGCGCTGATTCATTCTAGACTCGTGGAGAGAGACAAGATGGAATCTTATAATAGAATAAATAAAATTAAAGAGAAAGGAAGAGGGTTAATAGTTGCTAGCCCGATAATAGAGGTCGGGGTTGAAGTTGATGCTGATGTTTTAATAACAGATGAGGCACCTCTAGAAAACTTGATTCAAAGGGCTGGAAGGCTATGCCGTAGCAAAAGAAGTTGTAATGAAGCCGAGATAATCATATTGAAGAACGTTGCAGAAAATTATCCCTATGATGAGAATGAGGTAAAGAAAAGCGTAAATGCAATAGAGAAATTAATAAAAAATGGAAGTTGCATAGAGTGGAGGCTCTTTGAATCTAAAAACTGTAAGCCAGCAGTCGACATACTAGAAGACATTGCCGAAAAGCCAAATATCGTCTTGAGCGAGCTACTCAGAGACTACTTAGTCTACGATTCTAGACCCATAAGTTTGATAGAGGAGTTAAGCTTTAAGAATTTGTATAGATTATTCAGGAGCCTTTCCATGATAAAAGTGGCTGTGGATATCTCGCAGTGTGTGAGCAATGGTAACATTGTCAGCGATTTGAACTGTGTTGAGAGCGGTTTCTTTGCAACCAGCATACCAACACTAAGATGGCTTGAAGAGAAGAAAGGAAAGTGTATAGAAACATGTGGTAATGCTGAAAAGAGCGGCGTCAAGATACTAGTTTTAACAGCTAAATATAGCACACTTAAGAAGGTAGAATTCAACATTAAGGAGACAATATCCTCGGCTTTATACAATGCTATCTACTTCAAGGAGGATGATGCTGTGTTTAGAAAAGTGCACATGGAAATCAAAAGCGTTCTTGACGAGGGTGAAGTTGGAGCAGATTTCTTCGTTAAGATCAAGCCAGATTGCTATAAGAAAGGTGAAGGAGCGTATGTATGATGATTTTGAATGTGTAAATCTCAGATGGCCACTAGCATTTGCCGTAATCTCTAGAAGAGGATACCAAGAAGTCAGTCTAGCATATCATCTCTGTAAAACTGCAGAGCTAGCTCTCTGTCTGTTTAACAATGATTTTGTAGATTTAGACGTTTTGTCCAGGAGAGCTGGAGTTGAGAAGGGTACACTTATCAAAGTTCTCGCTTTATCCGCTGGGCTCCATGATATTGGAAAGGCCTCGCGCCATTACATGAAAAGTATATACTGTGAGCAGGAAGACTTTTGTAAGCTGACATTTCCGTACCACGAGTTCTTATCAGCTTTAATACTTTATGCTTCAAGTTGGCCGCGTTTAAGCACAGTTGACCGTGAAGTTGAATGCATATTCAGAACTTCGGCTAAGGTTGTGTCTAGACATCACTCGTCGATGACCGCTAGGCATCCATCCGACTACGCTAATAGGAGATTAATAGAAGGGGTTGCGAAAGCGGCGCGAGCACTAAATGGCTCGGATGTTAGGAAAGTTCTCGAACAACTAAAACACACATGTGGTATGCAAGTTGTGAGTGATGAGCTTAACACCATAAGGTCGATGATCGAAAACGTTATTTCCTATTTTAAAAGCACGAGTGAAAGCAATCTTGAAAATAATATAAAGTCGATGATCAGAGCAATAGCTATGCTAAACCTTAATCCTGGAGATGCTTGCGATGGCATGAACGAGCTCGTAGTAGTTAGAACTATCACAGGATTTCTCATAGTAGCTGATAACATTGTTGCTAATCGTGAGAGAAGAAATGTTGAGGATTCACCCATACCTGCCTACATTGAGAGTTGGAACAGAGAGTTAAATCATAGACTCGAGAATTGTAAAACTGTGCTCGAATCTCTCTGATTACTGCCATAAGCCTGTGTGAAAAGTACTTCAGAAAGAATTGAAAGTGGTCGTAAAAGTACCGTTAATGAATATTATGAGTGTTAATTGTACTTGTACATTAAGCGAATTACAAGTAAATGCAAGCAGATGAGTAAGGTTAGAATAAAAAGGTTC
>JAWAJB010000128.1:0-5198 GCA_038888155.1 Desulfurococcaceae archaeon | reverse complement strand
ATCAATATCGCACTTTATGTACAGAAGGCTTTCTCTGCTTAAGGATAGAGCATTGGCGTATAGGCTTACACCAAGAAAGCTTATAAGAGAATATTGGCATGTTCACAAGAATAATATTATCAAGGTTGCCTTAAACCTAATGTTACACTTTCCTATCTTCATATACGTGAAGCTGAATAAAACAGAAGGCTTCTCTCATATATTGACGAACGCTCTTCTAGTTGATTTTTTGACTTATAAAACTATGGTAGACCCAAAATCATTTGGCTTTACTCGTGAGGACGTTATTGAGTACTTTAGGTACTTTCGTAATACCAGAGAATTCCACTATATCGCGAGATATTTAGATGAGGTTTCCATAGATCTCAATCTTAAGGGATAACTTAAAAATCACGAAACCCATCACGAAATGTATGTATGTGCGTTATTAATGTAAAATTCATCCACCATTAAATATAGAGAGACAACAGAGGAATAACTGTATTATGAATATTTTAGTAATCTCCGAGCGTTGGTGGCCTGACGGTACAGGTGGCGTATTGGCTTCTTACCTCATAGCTAAGCTTCTTCAGGATGCGGGGTTTAAGTTAACAGTTTTTCATGGTACTAGAGAGCCTGTAAAGCTTAGTGGGGGTTCGCTACGTTTATATGAGCCTTTTGAGTGTGAGGGATAAGCATGGGCTTTGGCTCAACTGCTCAATATTGGTTGGGGAACATTGGTTTCGTGAGCTTATCAGCAGTTCTGATGTTGTGTATATCCTCATATACTGCTATCCACCGATATCGGTTGCAAAAAAGCAAAACAGTTGTAATTAATTTCTTAACTATCAACCAGTACCCAATGATCCTACCATTCTGCCGAATAAACAACGAGAAGTAGTGTTGATACTGTAGCTTAAAGTTTGAAGTATTTTAAAACAGCTAGGTCATACTACATGATCTAAAGAGTAATGTTACGTACATGCCTATCATGGTAAAATGCACCCCTGAGGAGAGCTCTATCGTTAAGTGATGTACTTACTACTCACTTCTCTAGGTGCGGGAATTTTAAGAGAGGTACTGGCTGTACTTTGACCTCATTAAGGGGTTAATCATAGTTTAGCATTTTCCGAGAAACATAGACAAGGTAAGCTCATTAAGTAACGTACATGGATTATAATAAGTGTGACCACCTAGTGTTTTGTTTAGTGTGGTAAAATGAACTTTTCATTACGCGATCTTCTTAGGTTAAACTTTAAGTTTCATACTGGTCGAGAAGCCTACGGAATTAGCGACTTCTTCGTTAAAAGGTATATGAATGAGCTTGAGGGTGTATATGAGTACAACGTATTAAAGAAGATCGCAGATACCCACCCCATTGGTTTTCGTGTACCTAGAGTGTTTAAGGCTTACAGAAATTCCAGCGGCTTTCTCATGATTATGGAGAGAATTAAAGGTACCTCCCTCGATAATTATATCGTAAAATACCTATTATTCGGAGAAGACAAAGCTCTTGAAGTATTTAATGGTCTTGGGAGAGCATTAAGAGAGTTGCACTATTCTCCATTAAAAGATTTACGTAATGGGTTTTTCCCGAATTCACATCAAAAGATTAGACTTGAAATTTCTAATACATCTAGAAAACTTGCGGCTTTACATGTGTTAAACAACAGACTAATGAACACGATACATGATGCGGTTGAGGAAACAAGTAGTATAGATGATGAAATTTTCGCAAATGTTAATCTTCATGGAGAATTTTATTTCACTCACATAATTCTCTCAGAAGGTAAGTACGCATTCCTCGATTTTCACAATGCGTGCAAGGGCCCCGCCTACTTCGATTTAGCCATGTTAAGCGTAAGCCTCTACGTATCAATTACACTTCCGTATCTCAATCCGTTGCGATTGACACCATTAATAAGTACCTTTTTAACAGGGTATTACGGAAAACGTCTAAATGAAGAAATGATCAAGTCAATAAAACTCGCAGAACTTTATGTTGCTTTAAGAGAAATCTTAACATATTCAAGGACTTTGTACGGTAATTCGTCTCTGATAAATAAACTTCTCATAGCACTTAAGATTAAAAGACTTAAAACAGCAATTAAAGAGATTATTATACCAGCATTAGCGGTTAAGACAGGGTTATGGGAATGAAGGAAATAAAGGAAGGATTCGATTATTTTGTAAGACAGGCTAAGCTGCATATGTAGAATTAAATTCGCTGAAGAATTACAATCTCAAATAAACTAGCCTTACTAAAGTATTTCCTTGGCTACATTTGTCTAGTCATAGAGAATTTGTCTTGAATTACAAGTCTTGGACAAGAGGTTGATTTCCTTGACGATAAGTTTAGCCATATTCACAAAAGCTTATAGAAGGGTATACATCCATTGGCCAAATTTTCTGCCAGTAGGTGTTGAAGCAAGTTAAAGAATTTTAGAAGCTACTAGAAAAGAAAGTGAGAAGAAGGTTTTAAGGTTCTTTTCGCATGCATTGTTAGATGTTGATAAAATGCTATTAGTTTACTTCTTTGGCCCAGATGGCTCCGGTAAAAGCACGCTGGCTAGACTTCTAAGGAGCTACTTATACTCGCACGGTGTTTACACTCATGTTTCATGGTTTAGGGGTTCCCACCTGTTTGCTTCGGTTCTCGCAAGGTTTCTCTCATACTTCACTTCGCTTAGGGGGTACAGCAATCCCTACTATGGAATCGCTATTCCTTCAAAGCTCAGACCTCTGTGGGTCCTCGTAGAATTCTTCTCGCTCCTACCACACTATCTTCTTAGGAGGCTCCTCTCACTACTTCATCCAGTGATTGGTGACCGCGGCCTGGTGGACTTCATAGTATGGATTATCGTAACTCTTGACTACCCTAAGTTCCTCAGCAGTCTTATTGGGAGTTTTCTAGCCAGGCTGGCGGCGAAGGAGAAGAACGTTTACGTTAAGGCTGATCTCGCTACGCTAAGTAGACGTGTAGTTGGTATGCCGCCCTCCTTCCTGGCAAAGGAGATTGCTTGCTACAGCGTTTTGGCTAAGTACTACGCTAGCCACACTATCGACACAACTAGTAGAACTCCTAAGGAGTCTCTAGGTGAGTTACTGAAGTGCCTGCGAAGACCTTGAAGCTTGTGGAGAGCATAAATTCAGGTAGCATTGTAAACGACAATATGGAGGAGCTGGTTGAGCTAGCTAAGCTAAACAAGGTCTTGCTAGGCTTTTTGAGGAGGATAGGTTATGAGGGTTCGCTGAGGGTTCTTGAAGAAGACCGCTATAGGTGTTATATGAGTGAGGTTGCTAGAGTTTCAGGAGTGATGAGCGGTCTAGATTATGCGTTATTTAAGTTTAGGAAGCCTGTCGAGCACGTCTCGGTTGACATAGATATCCTCGTCTATAGTAAGCATTTAAGAGAAGCTGTGAGGAGGCTTAAGAGAGCTGGCTTTAGAGTAGAGGTTTTAGAACCCTACACTGTCACCATGATTAAGGGAGGGACCATAGTCGACCTATACACACACCCCTCGTTCGCGTGGATTGTGTACTTAGACGGTGAGCGCTTGCTAGAAGAAGTTGAGACGATAAGTGTTGAGGTCGTAGGAAGCGAGAACGTGGAGGTAAAGACTCTGAGTCTGGAAGCTGAGGTAGTCGTTGCGGCCGCACACGCTATCTATAAGGAACACATATACTTACTCGCGGACTATTATGTAATTAAGCAATGGCTTAACAAAAAAGCATTAAAATTAGCTGAGGAACTCAACGCAGAAGAAGCATTACAGGCGAGCCTAAAACTTAACTACCAAATAGAGAAAGGCTTAACCGAAGCACCTATAAAACTAAACCCCACTCAAACAGCAAAAATCTTAGCAACAAAATTCAAAAAAGACCCAAACTTTAGGGCAACAACAATAAATACCGTAAAACTACTACCAAAGAAACGCACCATACAACAACTAATACAGAGAATAAGAAGAAAAACGTATTAGCTAACGATGCTCTATTGTTAGAGTAGGTTCTTTCGCCAGTTCTACTAGCTTAGTTACTATGATGTACTTCCTGTATTCCTTAAGTTCTTTCAGCGTCTTCTCATACCTCTCTGGATCAAATGCTAGCACGGCTTCATCAGCCATCATTAAGACTTTCTCAGGAGGATACTCCTTTAACAATACCTAATCTATACCCAGTTAAAACTAGGATTACGACAATATAGGATAGGCTACCCTTTATGGAGGCTCTTTTGATGGCCTCTTTACTACTTAGTATTAATTAAAGCCTCAGTCTCAACAATTTTCTGAAGTTCTTATCATTTATTCTGACTTTAATCACACATAACTCAGGACACTATCTCTAGCTAATAATGGTCTCAATACTTAAAGCCCTCTAATAGCTTTTTAATATGAGCATGAGGGAATTTGAAGTCGTAGCTGGAGAGGGTAGTATAAGGGCCTGAGGGGTGGGGATATGGTATTTGATCATAAATACGTGAAGTATGATGGGGAGTTCTACGGTATCTACTACCTCCCAATAGATAATTTCACGGAGGAATTACCGAGACTTGGAGAATTACTAGACTACGTAGAGAAAAACTTAGGCGAGGTAGTAGCTACTATACCTAACATAGGTCTAACATCAACTAGTGTCATACTTGGGACTTCCTTCCAGGGAGTTAAGGGGGTCGCTATAATCTACAGAAAGAAACGGTGGAGACCCTAGCATTTAGACTGAGTTATTTAGGCTAGGAATAGTGGGTCAGAAACTCAAGTGAGAAGTGATACAGCGTGGTTATATCGAGTAGTCGTGAATCTAGCTGAATAGTAGATTCAGAGACCAAAATAAGAGAAGCTGAGTATTTGATTTAACAAGTGATTGGGACAGTGTCTTCTACGTAGTTTTCTTTAAATCTTCTTCAATGTTTGCTTTCTCAACATATTCTTACTCGTAATTGTTTGTTTTAATATGTTGTATTTTCTATGTAGGGATGTAGTCAGCATAGTTATTATGAGTATTGTGGTTGAGGTGACTATTGCTGGTAGTCTAATACCCCATGGAGTGTAGTTGAGTATTAGCCCTATGAGTGGAGTTACTGCGAGTGATAATCCTATGGATAGAGCAACTCTCTCCAGTGGTGTTAAGTCTCCCTCACGCGGGTATAGTGCTTCGACTAGCGAGTATCCTGGCAGGAATAGGATGTAGATTGACCCAAGCACGTACCTGGCTGGAGT
>JAWAJB010000127.1:0-5211 GCA_038888155.1 Desulfurococcaceae archaeon | reverse complement strand
AAGGCTAAAATTCTCAGTCAGAGGTAAAAACTATGAAGTTATGTGGACTCTCACACGGCATAAAGCAGCTAGTGGTTATTTAAAAGATTTAGATAAGGATATTCCATTAGTCAGACCTGGGGCAGGAGAAAGAACGATTCTTCCAGAAATCACGAAAATAATAGGCTTAAGCGAGGATATTTTCATGAACGCCATTTACGTCAAGCAAGGAGAAATAACAAGGCTTATCGATCTAAAACCATCTGAAAGAAAGAAACTTATGAGCCAACTGCTGGGAATAGAGGCATTAGAGGAAATCTGGGAGGCCATTAAAGATCCTCTAAAAGACCTAGAGAAAGAAAGGGAGAAGCTAGCTGATCAAATCGAACATTTAGAGCAGCGTCGAAAGGAGCTTGAGAGTAAGGAAGAAGAGATTTCCAAGAAAGAAAAGGAGCTCGAGGAAAAGAAGAGTGAAAAGGATAGGCTTGAAAGCTCACTGAAATCGTTGGATGAGCAAATTAAGGAGCTTGAAGCTAAGAGGAAGAAGTATCAAGAGCTTACGGAGAAGTCTTATTCGCTTCGAAATGAAAAGACGGAAAAGGAATTGAGAAAGAGGAATCTGGAAGAAAAGATCAAAGAATTGGAAGAGGCTGGCAGAAAGCTTAAAGAATACGCCCCTCATTATCGGGAAAAGAAACTGAAAGAAGCCGAGCTCAATTCTTGCCGTAAAGAAAAAGAGGGACTGCAAAAAACATTGAGTGAGAAATTGCAGAAAAAAGAAGAAAGAAAGCGTCTTATGCGTGAAAAACAATTATTAGAAGAACAAATTAGAGAAAAAGTTGATGAAATCGAAAAACTCATTGGGAGAAAAGTTGTTGATGTATTATGGCTTCCAGAAATTCATACCCAAGCCTGCGATCGCGTAGAAAATGAACTCGTAAGCGTCAATAAAGCGATAAATGGGAAGATCTCTGAAATGCAAAAATACTCTATATTAAAGGCATTATCCATTTTTATCGGAGTTATTTCGGCGACCTTATTACCCGTTTTACTGGGTATTAACATAATTTCGTGCACCATCTCACCTGCAATCGTGCTACTGGCAATTCTTATTGCAAAAAATCTATCCAATAAACAGAGATTGATTCAAGCCGAAATATCAAGTCTTCAGGAAATAAGAGAACTATTAACGTATAGGAAGAGTAGATTGAAGGAGTTTAATGTTAACCAGATTCTTACATGGTATAGTAGGGTTGTTCAATGCGAAGAAAAGACTAAAGATCTTGAGGCCGAAATTTCAGATATAGAATCGCTCGAAAAAAGGATTGAATTTTTGAATCAAAGGATAAAAAATCTTGAAGAAGAGCTGAAAAAGCTGGAGCCATATTTTGATGAATATGTTAAAGCTCAGGGAATACTTGAAAAAGAGAATTTAAAAGATCTTGAAGAGTTGGAGAAGAAAATTGAGCAGCACAAGCGAGAAAAGAACATGCTGGATGAAGAACTGTCCGAAATATGCACAAATCTCTCTTGGATAAACGAAGAAATTGAGAAACTTGATTATCGTGATGAAGAATATCAAAGACTGAAAGAGGAATATGAGGCCGTTAGAGGCGATAAAGAGATGATTGAAAAAGAGATAGGCGAGCTTGAAGGAATAATAAGCATATTGTCCATAGATGTTGAGAGACTGAAAGAAGAATTGAAAAAATTGGAGGACCTTAAAAATGCTTGTGAAAGATTACGATCGTATTGTGATTCCTTGAGCAGGCTTCGCGAATTCTTTAGTAAAGACGGCTCGCTGCAGAGGGCTGTGAGGAGAAAGGCTGCGTTACTCATCGAGGAATATGCCAGACAGCTTCTCCAGGAGTTCAACCTCCCATTCTTCGACCTGAAAATAAATGAAGATTTTGATGTTATTGTGTACGGGCGGGATGGTGAACAAACAATTGAAACGCTAAGCGGCGGAGAAAGGGTTGCCATAGCCCTGGTATTAAGGCTAAGTATAGCTGCCGCTCTTGCAGGAGAAGCGCTTGAGCTCATGATTATGGATGAGCCAACAATCCACTTGGATTCTGAGAGAAGAAGAGATCTCGTAAATATGCTTAAGAATTTTAAGGGAGGTGCAAGCATGCTTGCGCAATTAATAGTCGTCTCGCACGACCGTGAGCTGGAAGAGGCAGCGGATCAAATATACGAGGTCGTGAGATCAGAAGGTGTTTCAAAGATTAAACAGTACACCACCTAACTTATTGCAATAACAATTTCTGTAACATAAAGAGGTTCGAAAATGAGGATACGATTAAGTAAATTGGATCATCAAAGATGAGGCTGTGAACTACCATGTTCTCATTATGGGAAGATGATTCATAAGCATACATTTGGATGATGCAGTTCGCTTTTCTCTTATGGCCACATTATATAAGACACACATGAATAAGAGAGTCTAAAGTTAATGAAATAGCCCGGTGATAATGCTCCTAACAATGCGCTAGAATAAGTGCGAGAAGCATTTCATTCATTTCACATCGCTTCTTAGTTCTCTTACAGCCTTTATTACCTCGCCAAAGATAACTCCCTTAGCTTTTGCGATAAACGTTGAAGAAGGGGGGCTGGAGTGGATCCGCGAGCCGTCCCGGCCACGTCGAGACGATGTTATAACATTATATCCTGGTGTTACTTTACAATTTATTAAGAGATGTTTCGCCTGAGGCGATCTTTGTCCTTCGCCTCAGTCATTATAGTAATGCTCATCCTAATTGGTGCTGTTCCCCAAATAGCGGTTGGAGAGGAATTTTCTTTGCCGGAGGTCGTCGTAACAGATGTCGTATTCCTGAACCGTATAGGGCTTTGGGGCGAGGAGCAAGTAGTGGTGTTTAACATACTCTCATCCGTCGAGCAGCGGGTAACTGTGGCCGTAGAGGCGGTGAACTACACCGCCCTGCTGAGGGGGGTCGAGCAGGTGCTGGCATCAAAGACGATGACGCTGAACCTCTCGATAGGCGATAACAAGCAGTGGGCGAGCTTGAAGGTGGATGGCAGCGGCTGGTCCCTCGTGGCGCCGAGGGTCAGGATAATAAGCTACCAGAACGATACCAGCCCGGAGAACAACGAGCGCATCGGGCCAGCGATACAATTCGGCCCACTAGTGGACCTCCGAGTAACATTATACGTGTTCATAGCAGAGTACACCGTGCCTGCCAGATATCCGGAGATAACGAAGTATCGGGTAGCCCTGATGATAGAGTCGAACTATGACTTGCCAGGAGTCGGGATTGCCGAGATAAACTATACATGGGTTTCAGCATACACGATGCAAAAAGAGGTCGTCAAGCGTTCATGGAATGTGCCTATTAAGCGAGGAGTTAATTGGGTAAATGATACCTTTGTGCTGCCATGGACCAATGTGACAAAAATAGAGGCATTCTTCAAGCACCCATATGAGACGATATGGGCAGACAACTACCAAGTGCACTACTTAGAGTTGAACGAGGCGATAAAAATCTTAAACATCACGCACCCGTGGACCGTTACTTCGGGAAGCAGGTTCAACATCACAGTGACTGTAATCTCGAACAAGAAGGCAGAGCATCCGATGTTCGCGAACATCACATATTATATCAGCGAGAAGAAATTCGCGACGGTCCCATTCGGGGTTTCCAAGTGGAACATAACAGCAAGAGCCCCACAGCTTCCCAGCCAGTCTACACCGCAAAAGCATAAAATGATCGTAGTTGCAGGCGCAGACCATTATCCAGATGACAACCGTTATGAAGCATATATAACGATCGTACCGCCGGAAAGGCCAGCATCAGAAGTTTCCACACACGAAAGTAACTTGATTCAAGCTTTATTGGTGATAGTTATTTTAATCCTCATAATGATCGTTTTAATCCTCGTGCTGATTTTGCATAGAGTTCAAAGGCTCATTCGATTCCAAAGTAGCCACCAACTAACCAACCCCTAGACTTAGGCCTGTTCGAAGGTTATTCGAATAAGTCTAACGGTAGCCCCTCTTCTCCTCCTTGAGCTAAATCATTTTTCAGAAATTTGACTTCCGGCCAGTAAGACAAATCTTTCTTTTCCAAACCCCAATCTAATGCCAACATCATCGCGCTCCAATTTATTTCCAAAAAGCTAATGTGTCAGCATAATGTTGCATTTTTACCTTAACTACGAATTCTTCGGAGGATCGTATGAGGATGCTAGCTTATAGAGCTCAGATTTCATAGACTCGTAGTCATTTTCTAAAGCCGTTATCTTAGATCTCGAACTTTCATACTCGCTTTGAAGATGCGAATACTCAGAAATTAACTCCTCATATCTTCCCAGCTCGCTACAAACACTGATAAGTGTGCTAACTCAGAGCATCCAGCTCATCAACATAAGTATTGTCAACACGATTATGGCCGTAGCTGTTCTCGCTCACATCCAGCTATCCCCTTCACATGTCAATAGGTAAGGGTGAAATTAATTTTAACTTTAATTTTCGTGCGCTCAAAATCTTTTAACGTCAAGGTTGTCAAAATCTTAGAGAGGGTTGCTATGAAGGTTATCTGAAAAATTTATCTTCATGCAATAGAATGTTGCTGATAGTAGATGGTTAGGATATTCTTCAGAGAAAGTTATTGTCTAAGAGCCCCTAGAGTGGGAGTATTCTATAATACAATAATGATTGTGGCCTTAGTAGTGGCGGTTCTCTTCGGGATGCTTACACTCATGCTGGGACTTGCTTTCATAATCGGATATCCTGACGAAGGAACCGTGAAGCTATTTCTGGAGATTGTTGCCACATTAATAGGCTCTTTGGCAATCTTTGCAGCATGCCACCTCAAGTATAGGGAGGCGTCAAGGATTGAGGTGCGCGAGGATGGTCTTCTGCTAGGTAATAAGAGAATTGTTAAGTGGAATGAGATAGATGACATGAAGCTTTCGACTGAGACCCATTTAGATCTCGAGGTTGAGGGCGGGCCAGTCATGGGGTACGGGGTGCATGGTTATGGAATGTATGGTTACACTCCATCAAGATCTGTTACGAGACACGTGTATCGGTATATGAGTGTCCAGATATTCCATAAACATGGTGTGGATGAGCTGTACTTCACGCCCACGAGCTTCTGGAGATTCGTAAAAGCCGTTCTACAGGCGATAGGGGATAAGCGTGAGCTTCTAGCGGGCAGAAGCTGGCCGCAAAAACTGATGAGGCTGGACAGAGCCTTCTAAAGACTCCTC
>JAWAJB010000126.1:0-5249 GCA_038888155.1 Desulfurococcaceae archaeon | reverse complement strand
TTCTTGCGAACTCGTATCTAGATAACCTCTTCCCTGCTAAGTGTATTATTTCAGTAATCTTCTTTTTCAAGGATTTTAATTAGCTTCATGGCTAAAGCGTGAGCGTTGTTGATGAGGGGTTCTTATCGCAAGATGCGCGTACTTTCTCATCCCTTAAAACCTTCTCAATAAACAATATTGGAGCTTATTATCAGTTGGACTGTGTCCAGAAAGTCCACGAATTCTTATAGTAAGGCTGAATTCAGGCAATATATTCGAGATAACCAAAGTGCTTGGAGCTAATGAAGCATTAATTAAACTTTCGGTGAATTATGTGAAATCGATTGCCAAAAGACCAAAGACTTAAGCCAAATACGGCAGGGAATGAGGTGTAAGGCTTTAGTTTTCCACCGCTAGCAAAGTGTTTAACCCACCTTACAAGTGTGTATAGAAAGGGGATTCTGAAGACGTCGTTCGATTTTTAAGAGGTTAAACGTTCAGACATTGTTCTAATAAAATATGAGAGTTTTAATGGTAGGCGTGACCTCTCTTCAGAGTTATTCAAGAAAACAGACCTCTTAGTAAATGAAAACTTATGACTACATTCAAGTTAGTCTCAGTTGTTCTAAGAAAAGTGTTGTTAAAGGATTACACTACCGGATTAAAAGCTCAATGGACAAGGTAAACTTGTTTACTTAGTGAGTAGACAAGGTATATGATGTGGCTGTCGACGTCAGGCACAGTTCTCCATGGTTCAGTAAATACGTTAGAATAAACTTGAATCCTGGATATGCACTATGAATACCCCTGGGTTTGAACGTGGGTTCCAAACACTGGAGGATTTATATTTCTAATATTTAGTGACACAAGGAATATTGCCCTCATCGTAAGAGGTACATACGGTAGGATGACCGAGAGGTGAAAACATATTGTTCCATTAAAGAGAGCATTATAATCAGCGAGAAAGATTCCGAGTATCCCTTTTGAAATATGCTGTGACTAATTTTAGGTTCTCCCTATAGTTTAACAATTACAATTATTGAGATTTAAAGTGATGTATCTATTTGAAGAATAACCTAAAAACCATGTAATATAGCGTTCGTCTAAGATAGCTGATGGAGATTTATAGAATGACTTGATAATAATTGTGTAGAGCAGATGAAGTGCATGTGTCAACACACTTCAAGATGGACTTAAGCTTACTTCGAGTGACAGAATTACAAGGGTGATCGACGTGGGTCATTCAAGTGGAATTACATTGGTCACGGTTAATTACAATTCTTCTAAATACATAGATGATTTGGTAAATAGCGTCAAGAACAGTCTCGATAAATGCGGCTCTTGTTTTACACTTGAAATAATAATCGTTGATAACGCCTCCGATTATGACGATTATCGTCGCCTCATAGAACTTATTAACAAGTATAGCTGTAATTATGGCATCTCAATAAGAGTGATCAGAAATAGAAAGAACTATGGATATGCGGGAGGTATTAACATAGGTGTGAAGGTAGCGGATCATGATACTGTGATAGTATCAAACCCCGATATAATATTTAGAGAAGATTTCTTTCAAAAGCTCAGTAAATTATCGATTATCCATAAACCAGGCTATATAATAGTTCCAAAAATACTACTTAGACAGACATTTAGGGTAAACTCCAAAGGCTTACGTATACACGCTGCCGGATATGGTCTTCTAAGAGGATTATATGAACAAGATATGGAAGATCATGAGAAAGCCGAGTTCGTTTTATCACCACATGGAGCATTATTTATTTCATCTAAAAAGACGCTTCTGGAGTTGGGGCCTTTTGACACTTCACTTTATTCTTTTTTAGAGGACCTAGACCTAGGTCTTCGTGCATATCTACATGGATATAAAGTAGTATACATCCCATATTTAGTGGTGTATCATGATTGGGGTGTTAGCTGGGGACTTAAACTATCAAGTATAAAATATTACCTATCTGAGAGAAATAGACTTATTATTTTAATGCGAGACTTGCAGGGAAGATTTGTAGCTGCCTCATTACCATTTATCTTCGTTTCAGAATTAATCTCATTCATATATGCCGTAAGAGCTCGTTACCCACACTTGAAAGCTCTAATATATGCCGATGTATTAAAAAGTCTTCCCAAGATACTCAAAGAAAAAAAGAAGCTTAGAAAACAGGATTATCAAAAGCTTTTGAGTATTCTAGTTAAGGAATCCACATGGAGATTTGAACATGTAATATTTGAGGATAAATACGTGCGGGTTGTCAATAGATTATATCGGGATCTAAGCCGCATAACAAGGTTTATATGGCCCTGGAGAGATCAACAATGACCATGAAACCAACAGTTTCTTTCGTAATACCAACAATGAATAGTGCTAGAACAATTGAAAAATGCCTCTCAAGTATAAGGTCACAGAGGTATCCTCACATTGAGATAATAGTTGTTGATGGAGGGTCTACAGATCAAACGCGATACATAGCTGAGACCGCGGCCGATAAAGTACTACTCGTTAAGGGTCCACTAGGTTTAGCTCGACATGCCGGGGCAAGAATCGCTAAAGGGGAAATACTTGGCATTTTTGATTCAGATGTATATCTTCCACACGCTAATTGGCTTGAGCGTGCGGTATCAACGTTGCTAAGTAAACCAGCTGCAGCCATATTATGGCCTATTAATGTACCACCTGGAAACGCCTCACGAGTTGCTAAGGCTTACTTCACACTCTGGAAATATAGGCTCATAACTACAAGAAACCCAGTACCCGGAGGCAATATTTTAGTTCTTAGAAAAGCATATGATGAAGTAGGTGGAATTAACCCAAGATTACACTTCGGAGAAGACTACGACTTAGTTATAAAAATACTTAGAAAAGGATACAAGTACATTATTTATCCAGATCCAATAATCCACGATACTATGCGTAACCTTCGTGAGTATACTAGAAAACAGTTTTGGGGAGCCAGATCACTGAAGGTTGCACCCGCAAACATCATAAAAACAACAATTTCTTGGAACCCGGCAAAGAACGATCTGTGGAAAAGTGCTGCAAGTCATATCGCATCATTTATTAAGGCTATTCCATTAGGGATTAAAGAATACAGAGATCCAGCACTGGTTTTGTACTTACCCCTTCTCATGAAGATTAGGCTGTTAATATACGGACCCACTTACGTTTTCAAACTTAAATCGTTGCATAAACAAGGTGCTCAAAGTGGCTAAGAGCATAGTGATACACGTATCTGGAATAGATGGATCAGGCAAGACCACAATAGCCAGAAAGCTATACTATCTAATAGAGCGCGAAAAACTGCCAGTGTTTTTAACTTGGTTTAGATTTCCCTACTTTTTCTCACTACCCCTACTACTATTGGCGAAAGTTGTCGGTCTAACTAGGACATATAATGCTGAAAACAAACGATTCTCTGTTCACTTTTTCGCACCAATCAAAAAAGTCTTTACGGTACTATATGTTCTCGATTTCACGGTTTACTATATGGTGAAATACAAATTAAGGGCTGTGTTACCAATTATATTGATATCCGATCGAGGACCCTTAGATAACCTAGTCGATTTACTCGTAGACATAGAATCGATAAGAATAAACACACTTATTGTTAACTACTTTATCAAACTCCAAGCCAATGGTTTAACTCTCTTAGCGAAGTGTAACTACGATACTCTAATTAAGCGACGTCCGGAGGCAAATATAGATCCTAAGTTTAAAATACGCCTCAAGCTCTACGATCTTCTATTGCTAAAGTACCGTCCTCTGCTTAATCCAATACCTATAGATACCAGCAAACACGTTAAAGAGAACGAGAGGGTTTTATCATTGATATCAAGAATTTTGAGGCTAAACTATGGTCATCTCGGTTTGTCAAAATATACAAAGAATAAGTACTTAAAGGCGATATTAGCTAGTAGATTATCACTCATAATTAATTGGGCTTTTCAAGGAGTTAAAATAGCTGATGTTGCAGAGAACATATTCCGCTTTCTACTAGACTCCACTTTCTTCGTAGTTGCTTATATAATTAGTGGTAGCCTCTCGATAAGCATACTAGCTCTGGTAATTGCACATACTATTAACTATCTCATAAACTCTAATGGACCACGTATACAGGTGGTCCTTGGAAAAAAGACTGATGTTGAGTATTCATTACAAGCTATAGAAAACTATGTTAAGAGTAATCCGCCTGGTGGGTATGTAGAAGCTATCGTGGTTTTTGGAAGTATTATAAAGAAATCTACTAGTAAGTATTCAGATATTGATATACGTGTTGTGAGAAAAAAAGGAATTAAGAATGCGTTATTATCCCTCTTGTGGACTATGAAGTTCCGGCTGTATATGTGGAGGCATGGCATACCAGGCGATATTTTCATCGCTACAAGAGAAAAAATTATTAAGACTATCAAACCAGATGAACTAGAAAGCCTCCTGTACGTGTGGAGGAGTTGAGCATGTCAGTTACAGTAGTGCTCCCTGGTTTCGGTTACAATGTAATTGATCACGATATAGTACAGCGTCAACCTTGGCACTATCTGATACGAATCGCTGAAAACCTTGTCACAAGTGGATACAAAGTCAGAATATGTTTCCAAGATACTAGACCTCAGGATACATTAACGAAGGTATTAATTGATAAGGGCATGATCGTATGTTCTTCACTTGAGCTTAATCAGAACGATGTCGTCGTAATCCCCTTTGCTGTAGGTTACTACGCTAAATTACGTAAAAAACTGCATCAGTTAACTAGTGAATTAAATTGCAAGGTTTACATAGCTTTAACTACATATATAGATAACATTAAGAATCTGATCACGAACTATGTTATAGTTAAGCTCACTAGAACTGGTAAGACCATAGGTAAAACACTTGCTGAAAATATGGCTTTAAGGGTTTGGCACAATAAGCTACTAAATAACGTTTCAGGTATCATTACACCTTCCCGAGATTTCATTAACATCCTATACGACTTAGGCATAGGCAGAGAAATCGAAGTAATAGAATTTATTCCACCAGTTGATGTACCATGTTGTTGCAATGTAAACCATGATGAGAAAAGAGACGTAATTGCATATTTTGGTCCATTTGATGAAGAACGTGGCGTGATCTCTTTAATAAACGCGTTCTTAGAGCTGATCAAAGAACGGGGTTCAGATGTCGTATTGAAATTGCTCATAAGAGAAAACGGGTGTCCTTTACCACCCAGTATAACTAAAAAGATAGAGATGATGAAACGAAATATCGTAATTACAACTAAGTC
>JAWAJB010000125.1:0-5359 GCA_038888155.1 Desulfurococcaceae archaeon | reverse complement strand
CAGAACAACGATGGTACAAGCCATGCACCAAAGTCGAACGAACCACCTTCGTAGAAGGCTCTGATTACCTCAGGGTTCTTCGGAACAACAAAACCTGGTACGGTTTCCCAGAATAAGGTTCTATAAGGCTCCGCGTATAAGCCGTGGACGAACCAACCCATACCAGCAGTATAGAGCGGGAAGATCGTCCAACAGTGTGTCCCACCGATTAAGTATGTCCAACCAGAAACAAGGTAGAAAATGGATAGAAGTGCTACCATTGTTGGCGCCGTAATTTTCTTGCCCATTGTTTTATAGATCAGGTAGAAGATGAGCATCATTACGGGCCACTGTGGCGGGAACCACGCAGGCCACACCCACCATTGCACAAACATGTGTAAAGGCGCATTAAGGAAGAAGAACAACGGAGGCATTATGACAGCCGTTGCTATTAGCCACGGCTTTAAGGCCGATGGACGGTATCGTTTTTCTGTCGTCAGGCCCCTTTCGAGGGCCATAGGAATGCTCTTCACCACTCCTATTTATTTTTTTCTATTCCAAAAGATTTTTAAGTGGAGGGGCTTAACAACCTTGGTATGCTCTTCAGGCTCGTTAGGGAGAGGAGGCTGACAAAAAAGAACCTTTTGATGGTACCGCTACTGCTCTTATTGCTATTCACCTCGCTAAAAGCCGGAATAGTACTCCCTTCCTCGGACTCTACTTTAGTCCCTATTGGTGCTGTCGGCTATAGAACTGCTGATTTACTTTCACTGCTCTCATCAATAAATTACACGTCAATTCTGCAGCACGTAATTTTACTTTCCTCCCTAGGCTCGAGAGTAACAGGTTATGAAGGGTGTAATAAAGCTGCTGAATACATTACCCAATACTTCCTAGAAATTTTCGGAGAGGAAAACGTTATTGTACAGGATTACGATGTTGTGGTCCCCTTTGACGAGGGCGCACACATTATCGTGACGAGGGGTAACCAGGTAATTAGGGTAATCACAGCATACTCTTTATGGCCAAATCTTGTCGTTACAAGCCAAGTAAGCAACTTAAGGGGGCGCTTAATATACGTTGGAAAGGGGGAACTTAGGGACTTCAACGGAAAAGATGTTGAGGGCAGCATAGTATTGATGGACTTTAATAGCGGTAACAACTGGCTGAATGCAGCTAAACTCGGTGCTAGGGCAGTTATTTTCATGGAACCTTTTGAAACTTCAAAGATTGAGGCTATGTCAAAATTTACTAGTACTCCCCTTCACTTCCCAAGGCTATATGTTAGAAAAGATGATGGAAAAGCCTTATTAGAAATCCTTAGAGAGAATCCCGATATAGAAGTAGTTATTGAAAGTAAAATGAAGTGGAAAACTGTCAGAGCAAAAAACATTATTGGGGTTATTCATGGTAGTGAATATCCAGACGATATTATCGTTGTAGCAGCTCATTACGACACTTGGTCCGTTGTACCAAAGTTAGCTTATGGTGCTGATGAGGCAGTAAGTATAGCTACACTAATGGAAATTGCTAAGTGGTTCAAAGAACATAGGCCTAGATATACTTTATGGTTTGTTGCACTCAGCGGGCATTGGCAGGCACTTGCTGGAGCCAGGGAGTTTACGGAACGTTTCTTCTTTGACCCGGAAGTTGTCTCTGGTAAGAAAAGAATGTGGATATTTGTTGCCATCGACCTATCTACAGATACCGATAGTGTGGCCTTTTTGTATAGGGGTCACATGTACAGTTTTGGCGCTGGAGGTCCTATGCTTAGATGGTTATCGTGGCTTCAGCCTAGAATATTTAACTTCTATCTTCCCTTACTTATTAATGTTACTGGACGTACCTACAAGGTAAGAGATGGATTTCATCCTTCTGGTTCGTATGGGTGGTGGGCTTCGATACCGGAGCCCTACATGCTTGATAGTGAGCCCTGGGCTACAGCGCACGGGTTATCCTTCACTATAAGAACTGACGAAACACTCCGACTACACTTTGGCACCCCTCTGAATGATTTAGAAAAGGTTAACATAGAGAACCTTAAGCCTCAAGTCGAGGTAGTTAGCGCTGTAATCTATGGTTTAACGAGCGAGGAAAGAATCGGTATATCGTACAGTGCAGTAGCACCGATGCGTTATCTGTTCACTGCCGCTGGCGGCGACATGGCTGGGTTCATGACGGTGAAAGGCAAGGTTTGGGTTTATAATATTACACGAGGGTGGTACAGCGAAGTTCCGGGAGCGCTAGTAGTAGCATGTAGGGTGGGTGTAGCATACTCGTCATACCCCTTCTCGAGAATAATCGTCATGAGCGATGAAAACGGCGAGTTTACGATACATGGCCTAAGTGGGTATGGATACGGCCACGGATACGGTAGGATTGATGTTTGGCGATTTGAAGCGTACAAATTAAACGAAGTAACAGGGGCAATTGAGTATGCACCTGACCTGGGACAATACGGGGAAATGCAAATACGTTTTTCCTATGAACTAAACAGACATCCATACGAGGTGACAACTATTGTATTCAAGGCAACTCCGGTTGAAGTCTTCGACATACTCGACGTAACTGCATTTAGGCCACATGTTGTAATGAACCCCGTGTTCAGGAGCTACGAGTCAATGCCCTGGACTACAAGACCTCAAACTCTGATGCTACTCGATGTAGTTGGGCTTAGCCAATTCGTATCTTGGGGGAGCATTTTTCTTGGGTACGAGACTTCAGCGGTGCTCTTTTTACCCTCTGGTGCAAAGGGCGTATTATTGTATAAGTCAGGACCAGCTTTCGAAACTGTGGGGCTTCTACTTAATGCTTCTCAGAGTAACCCCGAGGGCGAGGGCTTCGGAGGGCTTTCAGGTACCCCTATAAGGGTTCATTTCACTGCATACCGCTTCGCTCGCGATATGCTGCTTCTGACGAAAAGTAGATATGAGAGATTGAATGCATTTAAAATGAGAAACCCGGTCATTGAGTTCTCCCTTACTATGGCGCAGCAACACCTAGAAAAAGCTGAGCTGTACTACAAGCAGAAGATCTACGATAAGGCTTATGGCGAGGCACTAGCAGCCTGGAGCTACGCAGTTAATGCTTATACGAATACGATGAGTACAATATATGACACCGTAAATACGGGGCTTATCGTCTTCCTAATACTCATCTTTTTTGCAATTTTCTTTGAAAGGCTAACAATTTCGGCAAGAGGTGCACTAGCGATGCTAACTATAACAGCGATATTTGCCCTGGTGTATGTAATTTACATTAATCTACATCCGGCCCCAAAAATAGCAGCAAACATTTTGATAGGACCGCTTAGCCTTACCTCGTTACTACTGTTTGTCACAACACTTGCAGTATTTCAAGACCGACTAAAAGCTATTTCAAGGGAATTTAAAGAAAAAGAGATGGGTAAACACATCATCGAGAGAACCCCCGCTTCCTCGCTAGTGGGGATCGCTATGAGTCAAGCCCCTCGTAACATCCGTGCGCACTCTCTTAGGAGTCTATTGACATTCCTCACAGTAGCTGCAACAATATTTTCAATAATCGCTTTAACTTCCGTTAGCCCCACTTTAGAGGCGAAGGATGTATTTTTAGCAGATGTTTCGCCTGTTTATCAAGGCTTACTGATCAAACGCGATATCCAATATGCGCCTGACACTGCTCTGGACTTTAGTATTGTACCTTTCATCAATGCGCTCAGTAATTGGAGCGTGACGATTGTACCAAGGGTATGGTACTATCCCCCGAGCGTAGGTGGGGAAGGGGTGTACGCTACACTGAGAAGTGGTACTGGAAGTTACCCGGTTAAAGCACTCGTTGGAATGTCCTCAGACGAGCTTAGTATAATCAAACAGGCATTAATAGAGGGAGGATGGTTTAGTGAGTGGGACTACGACGTCTGCCTACTTCCGAGAACGGTGGCAAAGAGGCTTAACGTGAGCGTAGGCGATACAATTGAAGTGTTCCAGTTTAGACTGCTTGTTAGGGGTATCTTCGAACCCGAGATCCTTAACAGCGTAGTAGACTATGACAAGTATACAATGACACCGGCCGACCCCTCTAATATACAGGCGATATTACTTAGACCTGTTGAAACCCAAACTAGAGATCGATATCCCTTGCCTTGGGACCAAGTGATAATTGTCCCGTATAAACTCGCAGTTGATTTGGGGGGTTTCCTAGCCTCCGTAACTGTCGTGGGCAACGAAGAAATAATCAGGAACATTGCTAGAAACCTTGCACTACTTATAAAAGAGTCGAAGATCCTTTATGGAACTGAGAACAAAGTCTTTGCTGCAAGCCCTGTCGGATGGTTCACCGTTATGGGCATGGAGTTTATCCTCGTCCCTCTAGCCTTAGCAAGCATGAACCTAGCTAGCATAATCTTGGCATCTGTCAAAGAGAGAGAGCGCGAGATAAAAACGTACTCCTCGGTTGGTTTGGCCCCCTCGGGTGTGATATTAGTATTTATAACTGAAGCAGTAATTTATGCATTAATAGGGTGCGTTTTCGGATACTTTCTAGGAATAATTGCTAATATAATTTTAGTGGAGTTTATGATTCTGCCGCAGCAATATGTTGTGAATTATACCTCAACAGCAACATTGCTTGGGATCGGAATTCCAATTCTAGCTGCCGTAGTCTCCGCGTTAATCCCATCGTATACTGCCTCACGCATCGTAACCCCCTCGTTAGAAAGGAAGTGGAAGATTACAACTAGGCCTAGGGATGACGTGTGGGAGATACCATTGCCATATGGCCTTGAAGATGAGCTAGAGGTTAAAGGCGTACTTATGTTCTTAAGCGAGTATCTCGCAAGCAGAACTGTTGAGACCGAGGATCCGTTCATTGTGCAGAGTGTACAAAGTAATCTGTTGGAGCACTGGGTAATGGCCGAAATGCAATTGATCCCATTCGAATCAGGTGTTTGGCAGGATGTCAAAGTAGTTTCCGAGAAAAGCGGTAATAGATGGGTGTTCAGATTGATAATAAAGAAGAAAAGCGGTGTTAGAGAAGTTTGGATATCTAGGAACTATAGGGTTGCTGATGCCATCAGGAAACAACTATTACTTTGGAGAAGTCTCCCATCTAATGCTAGAGAAACTTATATTAAAAGAGCTGAAAGCGTTATAAAAGGTGGTTAAAGAATGGTCAATGAAGCTAGAAGCTCGGGTGAGCCTCTACCTATAGAGTTTAAACCGGGTTTCACATGGAGAAGTGTTTTAGCTCTGGTGATAGCTGCGGCGATATTTCTGCCTGTTAACACGTATTTACTCCTAGTTGCTGGCGCATCGATTGCTGGTGCAGCAGTATACATACTGGTCCTTCTTTTCACCGAACTTTCCACAATAATAGGAGTCTCGATGACAAAGCAGGAAAT
>JAWAJB010000124.1:0-5365 GCA_038888155.1 Desulfurococcaceae archaeon | reverse complement strand
TTCCACCGAATATCTTAACGAACGGAAACCAGTGGTTATCATAGGACCTGCAGGCTGGGCACCTAGCGTTATCGAAGTATATCAGGTAGTAACCATCACCCCACGGTAGATTCGGGTTGCCTGATACTTGCTTGAGAACCCACTTCTCAGCTGAGAAATCGTACACGTAGATCCCGTGCGGTGAATCTGGTTCTATCTTTTCGAGCACTAGGCCCTCCTTACCCCTTTTCTTCTCGAGATCTGTGCCGAACATCTTTCTTAGTAGCTCAAGCAGATCTTTCTCCATAAACAACCCCCAGCTCTATAAACAACAAAAACCCCAGTCTTATCCTATTGACTCTCAGTCTTTTTGATTGCTTTGGTTAATGAGAGGAGGGAGAACCTGTTCACGGCTGATCGTGAGTGCGATCTCGAAGTGATCAAAAAGACTAAAAGGTAATAGTGACTGTGACTACACGGAGTAGATTTAAAAATCATGAATTAGAGCTGGAAGTTTTAAGGCCCATGAAGTTCTCGAGATAATATCATGCTAGGTGATCACCCTTAATGTCTACCTAGTCATCTAGTCATGTAAATCTTTCTAAGCTCTTCGACGTTTAGCAAATCACTACTCTTACCACTGGCAACTATTCTGCCACCTTGTATTACATATCCCCTATCGGCTATTTCCAAGGACTCCTTCACATGCTGCTCTACGAGGAGGATCGATATTCTATACTGTTCACGTAACTTTCTTATGATCTCAAAAACCTCTGCAACGATTTTAGGTGCAAGTCCAAGACTGGGTTCATCTAGCATTAGCAACTTAGGATTGCTCATAAGGCCCCTAGCTATGGCCAGCATTTGTGCTTCTCCGCCCGAAAGAGTCTTCGCTTTCTGTAATTCTCGCTCTCTTAATCTCGGAAATAGCGTATATACCAGTTCGAGTCTCTCTCTCACTTCTTCCTTGGATTTAACAGTATATGCTCCTAGTAGTAAGTTTTCTCTCACTGTTAAACTGGGAAACAGCCCTCTTCCCTCAGGTATTAGTACTAGTCCCCGCTTAACCCTCTTGTCAGGGCTTTCTCTCGTAACATCTACTTCTTCGACAACTATCTTGCCACTGTATAACGTCGTAAGACCCATTATAGTCTTCAATAACGTGGTTTTTCCCGCACCATTAGGCCCTACGATAGCTACCACTTCACCACGTTCTACTTCGAGGTTAATATCGTGTAAGACTCTAAATTCGCCGTATCCAGCATTTACGTTTTCGAGACGCAAAATTGGCATCTTCACACCCTCATTCCTAAATACACCTCGATCACTTTCGGGTTTTTAGAGATCTCCTCAGGAGCTCCTTCGGCTATCAGCTTACCTTCGTGCATCACAGAGATTACATCACTTATTTTCATTATGAACGTCATGAGGTGCTCGACTACGACCATCGTTATGCCCATTTCCTCATGGACACTCTTCAATATCCTGACCATCTCGTCTACCTCAGCAGGACGGAGACCAGCCGCAATCTCGTCTACGAAGAGAAGTGTTGGCTTCAGCGCGAGGGCTCTCGCAAGGTCTACTATCTTATGTTGCATGAGGGTTATCTCACTACCACGCTTCTTCATGGTTTCTCTACTGAAACCGAACATTTGTAAAATACTTTCTGCCTCGCTACGCGCCTTCTCGATCTCTCCAATCCTCACAAGAGCAGCTGTGGTAACCGCGTCGATTATAGACATTTTCTTGAAAGGCCTCACTATCTGCCAAGTCCTTGCAATGCCTATTTTAGCGACCTGGTGGGGTAGGCGGCCGGTTATATCTAATCCATTAAAGATCACTCTACCGCTGTCCGGCCTAACTACGCCTGTAATGCAGTTTATGAGCGTTGTTTTACCCGAGCCGTTGGGACCTATTAGACCTTTTATAACGCCCTTTTCAACGGAGAAATTCACTCCGTCAAGTGCTCTTATACCGCCAAATCTTTTAACGAGATTTACTGTATAAAGAAGAGGGCTACTCACGACCTAGCACCTCTGAGAACGCCGTAAATTCTCCTGGAAAGCCCCGAAATGCCTTCCGGCTCGAAGATCCCTATCACCAAAAGCACTGTGCCATATAGAAGTAGGTGGAGTCCAGGTATTATGTACGCGAAGTGTGCTCTCAGATACTCACCAATGCCTCTGAGTATAACAGCTGAGACTAGTGCTCCCTCGACGCTACCAAGCCCCCCGATGATACCTAATATGGCGATGCTAACTGATATGCTAGTATCGTAAAATCTGTACGTGTAGAAATAGCCTATTAACGCGACGTACAGATAACCGAGAGACCCGAGAATAAACGCATATACCAGTAATGCAAATAACTTATACTTACGCGTATTTATGCCTATAGCCTCAGCAGCCAGCTCGTCTTCTCTTATAGCCCTTAAGTAGAATCCAAACTTGGACCTTGAAATGACATAGTTGAATATTAGTACGAGTAGGAGTGCTATAGAAGTGTAAAGGTATAGCTCGTCGTACGTCTTGATGGGCCTTGCAACTAGATAGTATTCGAAGGGACCTATCAGTAGGCGTATTGCGTTGTTTAATATGACTACAAGGGCTGCCGTTGACAATGCATACCATACTTCTTTAACTCCAAACCTGAACATTGGGAAGCCAATAGCGCCTGCAAGTACGGCGGATGCCAGCCCTCCCCCGAACACCGCTATTAATGGAGGTATATTCAAGTTGTCGATTAGCAAGGCGGTTACTATGCCACCCGTAGCCATGTACGCTGCCGATGCAAGGTCCAGCTGGCCGGCATACCCTCCTATGATGTTCCATGCCAGCACTATGCTTGCGAAGTAAAGGATATTTATGATGAAGAGCAAATAGTATCTCTCGAGTCGGGCTACGAAGTACATCGCTGCCAACAGTAATACGACGACCAGTATTCTACCGTGATACTCTCTAACAGTAGACTTCAACGTGTTCACCTCCTAGCGAAAAGGCCTCTCGGCCTAAACCACAACGTTAATATGAATGCTAAGTACATCGGTATGAACTTGCCTGAAGGAGTTAGAAAAACGCTTCCAAGGCTATCTAGAATGCCTATTATAAGCCCAGCAGCTATAACCCCGGTCACTCCTCCAAGCCCTCCAAGCGCTACTATAATCCAGCACACAAGCCCAAAAATAGTTCCTAAATAGGGGTCTACTGGGCCTATTTGCATCCATAAAAAGGCTGCAATGGACGCTAGTATTGTTCCGAGACCGAATGTTAACATGTACGTTATTGGTACATTGATGCCCATTAACCACGCAGCCTCTCTATTCTCAGCAACAGCTAATGACGCTAAACCAGGCTTAGTCTTCGTTAAGTACAGGTGTACAAGAACTATGAGAATTAGCGATATAAACGCTATAAACAGCCTGTTGGCACTAATGCTGATGAAACCTAGTGTAATGGGGTAGGGGAAGAGCGTCTGAGGAAGGGCTTTTGGTTCAGCTCTAAAAATGGCCAACGCTACGTTTTGGAGTATTAATCCCAAGCCTACGGTGATAGCTATTTGTATAAGCGGTTCTTTGCCAAGTACGTGATGAATAATCCCCCGGTATATGCTAACTCCCAGTAATGTAAAAACAGCGAGGGTTACTGCGAAGGCAAGCCACAACTGGCCCGTTGATAACGCTACTAAGTACACCACATAAGATGCCAGCATTATGAAGTCTCCATGGGCAAAGTTAATTATATCCAGTACGCCAAATATCAGCGAGAGACCTAGTGCAGCTAGCGCGTAAAGAGCTCCGAGGACTAGTCCATTAATAACACCACTCACAACTAAAGTAGGATCTATCCCCACTATACTCGACCCCACATATCATTGTGGTGCTCTAAGGTATAAGAATAAAAAGCGAGGTCTTATAATTTAAGGTCTGGGAAATACAGGTTCGACTCCGGGTTGCGGCTCAGGCCACACTAGTACTGGTGTGAGCGTTCCGTTCACTCTCTGCACTTGCAGAATGGCTGCTAATGGGTACAGGTTTTCACCGTTAGGTGCGAACTTTATTCTACCAGACGGGTATAGCTGTGCGGCAATGCTGTTTGTCTCGTTGAGATCTAGACTTAGAAATGCCTGCCTGAGGTTATCCGGGTTAAGTGGATCTTGCGGGAACATTTTACCTGACAATTCAAGGGCTTCATAGACTGCAAATAGAGAGTAGAATATTATTCCGGCAGCCTCAGTAGGTAATTTACCGTACTTCTCCATGAACCTAGATACAATTCTTCTATTCCATTCGGTTTGTTTATACGGGTTATAGCTATACGTGTTAGTATAGTAGAGAACGGCTTCACCTGCCGCCTTTATGGAGTCTGGGTCTGTATACCCGCAACCACCTGCACCTGCAATGAACTTTACCTTAATTCCGCTCTCGGCAAACTGCTTTGCGAAAAGCACCCCATCAGAGAAGTATGGTACAGATACTATTGCGTCGGGGTTTATTCTTCTAATTGTGTCGAGTATCGGAGAAAAGTCCACTATATCGTGCGGGTATGATATGTGCGCAGCGACCTCTATACGGTTAGCAATAGCCTCCAGGTGCGCGCCTTGAGAAACATACGTACCAAAAATGGAGTCTTCGTGAATGATCACGATCCTCTTTAATTCAACACCATGTTGTTTAGCCATGTCTAGCAGGAATTGAATAGCACTTCTACCGTGTATAGATGCTTTCGGAGCAATTCTGAAGACATATAACCAGCCTCTTTCAGTCAGGGCGTCAACTAGCGCGTCCATTACCAGTATAACTTTATTCGCTTCTGTTACTTCCGCGACAGCTGCTGTTAGCCTACTAATGTATGCTCCAATAATTATACTTGGCTTATGT
The DNA here is from genome assembly GCA_038888155.1 of Desulfurococcaceae archaeon. GTDB lineage: Archaea > Thermoproteota > Thermoprotei_A > Sulfolobales > Desulfurococcaceae > UBA285. The sequence goes on along the minus strand of JAWAJB010000124.1, from coordinate 510 downwards.
GCCGCTATTAACCTTTCAGCAGCTAATCTAGCTTCTTCGGGGCTAGTGCCTGCGTCTTCAACCACTAGCCTTAGCTTAGCACCACCAAGAGATTTTACTCCACCTAATTCGTTGTTTATTATATCTACAACTAGCTCTGCAGCCCATACAGCTTCCTGCCCGAATACCGCATATTTGCCCGTTAACGGTTCGATCATCCCAATCGTGATTTCTCTAACTGTGATACCTGCAGGAGCTGGTCTCGTCGTAAAGTACACGCCTACAGCGACCGCGACAACGAGCACTACTATGATGAGAATTAGAGCTAAGGATTTTGTGATTATAGCCTTTAACATTGCATCCCTTTAATTGTTTTCGGATTCAGGGGTAATAAATCTCGGCTTCGTACTCTCCGCCGCTTAATTCAGGCCGAGGTACTATAGAGACCGGTAAAAGCCGCAAAGGCTAAATACTGGTGATATAGTTAACCCAGTAGAGGAAACATACATAGAGTTATTATTGGCTCAGACG
>JAWAJB010000123.1:0-5389 GCA_038888155.1 Desulfurococcaceae archaeon | reverse complement strand
AACAAACTCTAGGAGGACGGTTGTTGAGCAGTCGTGGTAGGAGCCAGCTTTTGCGGAGGTTTCCATGTTAATCCAAGTATACCTCCTATTAATCCAAGAATGAATCCTATGAGGAATCCGCCTCCTGAGATGAACAGGCTTAGTATCGAGAATACAAGTACTAGTATTGATCCTGTTTTAACCTTACCAGGTTCACCGGTGTTTATCATAATTGCACCAACAATCATCAATACACCGAGGAATAATCCAACAACTCCTACTGTTGCAACTACTCCACCAACTACTGGTAGTATTTCTCCTACTAACCCACCCGCAACGATTACGAGAATACTGGATAGTATTACAAGTACACCTCCTATTAGTGATAGTACAAAAGCTGCTGTAGGTTTCTCAGACATGTCTTTATCCCCTTCGTATATGAAACACCAGAGATTTATATATGTTTTTCCACTTTGAAAACCAAGCATTTAAAGAAACCGTTCATTTATATGCTCACAATGATTCAGTAATGTTCCGAGTAACGCGTTTTTATTTTCTTTGTCTTATCATTAACTCGCTTCGCTACTATCTTCATTGTTTTCACCTTGTATTGTACTACGGTATAGCATGGAGTCCTGAGTTGTTGAACAAGTAATTTAACATCGTGTTTTCAACGCGTTTTAGTATAGTACTGGTTTGTTTGCTCGTCGAAGACGCTACCTTATAGCTTAAGTCGCGAAGGTTTCGCAAAGACTAAACCACATACCTTATTCTGAGCAGACTATGTCCGTAAGATAGTAAATAAACTCCAGGAACACTACGGTGTAGCCAAGCTCTAAATTATGGATTAGCTATTCTTGGATTTAATCTGCATTAAGAGCCCTTAACGACGTATGATGTAACCAATAACAGAAGTGAACCAGCGGTGAGTATACTAGCAACGTGCATAGCCGTAAAGAATGCAGTACTGACCGCAGGACTCAACATGGTTAAGATCAAGTGTGAGATCACGATCCTCGGACTCTTAAGGGTCTCTCCCAGGCTTGCGAGGAAGCTAATACTACTACGCAAGCAATAGCCAGTGTAAACGAAACCATGGCTAAAGGTATTGCTACGAAGTAGTCCTGAAAGCATGGAGGCTCCAGCAGCTACTTTACCGCCTTTTGAGTCAAAGGGTCTTCAGTAAGGATCCTATCCCGTTAACGTACACGTAACTGTGAGAATAACTATGAGAACAGCGGCTACGGCTTTTGGCGAGAACATATTAGAGCGCTCTCACTTAGCGAACTTAGAGCGAACTATTGATTACGCCGACCTATTACAGCTTGCAGAACTCGCTTTGATACCGCAAAGTCGTTCACACTTGCTAGATGATTGATATGCAAGCGAGCTTACGAGTGATCAACTATAGCTATAGGTCATATTAAGTTGCGTCATGAGACGTTTCATGGACTATTCTAAGCTATTTTACGTCTACTGCTAGGAGATATAGTGAAGTCCTCTACTCTAGATCGCATTAGAGTGTATGGAAGGATGTGCAGAAAAGCTAGCAGTAAAAATACGAGTTCTTCTTCTTCACTATTATACGCGTCTCTTCCTGTACATGTATAGGCCTATGCCTAAGCCCAGAGCTACCAATGCGAACGCTACTGCACTCCAGATTACCGCTGGCGGTGCTTTAGTGGTTTCAGTAGTTTCTGTTACAACTGTAGTCTCAGGCTTCCTTGGTGTTGTGGTTGTTTCGGTACCGAAGGGTGCAGTTGTAGTTGCTGTCATAGTTATTTCTGTAGTTATCCCAGTAGTTATAGTTGTGGTAGCCGTCGCGGATGCCTCCGTAGTCGTTGCAGGTGCTCCAGGAGTTCCTGTTATAGTCGTTGTCCCGGCTTCAGGCGGTATAGTTGTTGTAGGTGTAATTACTGCTACTGCAAATACCGAGAAGCCCGGAGTTTCAGCAACGAATTCGAAGTGCGTTGCGTTTTCACTTACAACGCTCGTCAGAAGCCTTAACCATTCCCCACCATGGTATCTGAGCATGACTACGTAATCTTTGGTGACTCCTCGACTTGCTAGCCACTCCTTCAGAACCCAGAACGTTATATTTGCTTTCTCGATAGTGTCTTCAGGGACGTTTACATCGATCTTATGATAAGCGTAAACGAGTCCCGGTGGGTCGGGTACCTCGGGAGGTTTCTCAACGAGCTTCTCAAAATATATTGTGACGTTCTTGATCACCTCTCTTAGCTTTATGAATACGTTCGAGATGGTTGAGTTTTCTATTGTTAAGTTTATGGGCACATCAGCTACATCAATTAGAACCGTGAAGTTCATGTCAACAACTATTTCTGGGAGCTCTCTAGACGTGTTAATGAATATTGGAGCCTTCGGCCGGAAAACCCTACTTGGAACCTTGAATGGTATCTCGGGTCTCCTCTGATACGGATAAATGTCCTGGAGGACCCAGTTAAGCTCTCCCACTCTATCTTTAATCTCGTCCCTAACCTGAGAGGCTAGAATCTCGATGTGTATCTCGCCTACCTTTCTAGCACTGTAGATTACAAGGACGACATCCTCGGGTAAGGAATCACTCACTTCTCTAGTCGAAACCACTTTGCCTATTAGCTCGAAAATTCCAGACGCATTAACGAATGGCTCATCCCGGTGGAAGCTCGAGATCCCGACCGCAATTAGAAGCTCGTCGCGCTTCGGAGGTACGCTAACGTTGTTCCAAGCAACGAATCCCTCTAACCTCGCATCGATCACGAGGTTGCTCACTTGAGCACTACGCTTTATAACCTCCTGAACGCTAATGTAACCGCCGTAGCAGTTCGCGGTCAACTTAACGACTTTACCTAGATACTTTTCACTGTTCCTCTTTAACTCTACTATGGACTGCACGTCTTCGTAGAGTAGATCGGTTTTAACATCGTAGAGGATTATCGGGCTGTTAGCTTTCAGAGCTCTCAGAAGCTTTCCTAGGACTGGCATAGATCGCTCGAGCAGTATGAATATCGGGTGGTTGAGCGGGATCACTATTCCATTGGTTACAGCTCTGGAGTCATACCAATACTCATACTCGAGGTTAAAGACCCAGAGCCCTTGGAGCTCTTCGAGTTCCAGAAGGTCTTCTGCCATCTCTTCATAAACTTCTTCAATTTCTTCTTCAGCTTCCTCAGCGATCTCCAGGATTATCTCCTTAGCTTTCTCCAAAGCCTTACGGACAATTGCCAGTTGCTCGGTGGGCTTCTCGAAGAGGTATCCAATTGTCACTGGGAACTCGATGTAGGGAGGCTCATCTGGATCGTAGAGTATTGATACTTGCCTTCTATAGGTGTTAACCTTAACCAATTTGAACTTGTAGGCCTCTGGATTAGCTAAGATTTCACTGAGAGTTGCAGGTGAACCCTCCTTCACGAAGGTAGCTTGCTTAGCTACAACAACGCTTATGTTTAAGCCCGCAATCTGAATACCTGTGGGTAAAAGCCAACCCTCCACCTCTGCTAAGCCCTTATCGCTTTGCTCAGCGAAAACCAGGTAAAGGCTTTCATTAGTCGCCAGTAGGAAAGCCTCCGAAGGCAAACCTCTTGGCAACATCTTCACAATATCGCTTGGAATGGAGCTCCTGTACGAGGATACATCATCCTTCAGCGTCTCAGGAATAGCGAATGAGGCCCCTACAAGGGATATCGGCGTTAATGAAGGAGGTGGTATTGGCGAGGGAGAAGGCAAGGGCATTGGTGAGGGAGGCGGCGTTGGCGAAGGAGGTGGTGAGAGCTGGGTCGATCCAAAGGGCACCACTAGACTTAAAGTTAAGGCCAGTAGGCCTAGGATTAAAACCGAATTTCTCCTCATTCAGACACCTTGCATATATCATTATAATTTACCTTGGATTTAATTTAAAATTATGTATTACTTCTAATTTCACTTTAAAACACTTCTCCAGGGATCGCGATAGCGCTGATAATAAAATATGGTATTAATGATAGCCGCTTTCAGCACTGGTTTAATTATTAGTGGCTTGAGAGTTGTTTCAGAACTTGATCCACGAGAGTTTCACAAAACCAAACCATTTTTCTAAGCGGACAGACTTCTCCCGCGATTAAGAGGGTTCTCTTGATCATATGGTATCATGTAGTAGAAAGCTATTTCTCTCAAACCATTGAACAGCTTAAGCTTAGAGGTTTCGCTAATGAGATGAGCTAAGAACATCTCATAAGAGCTGTGCATGAGCTACTTAGCCGTGAACACTGTAGAAGGTAGGTGAAGCCCGGCAGGATAAGAACTATCCGGCTCTTCCACTAGTGCAAGGATCCCATAGAGCAGAAGAAACATGTAAGCAAATACGACTTACTAAGCACCGTAGTGGAGTTCTCGGGGGGAAGCGCTGTTAAGGTTCGTAGTTAGGAGAATGCTTATAACGACGTTGGAACTACTAAAACATGGTGGAGAATGATGGGTTTGAAGTGGTATTATTGGATTGGAGTAATAGTCTTCATAATTCTAGGAGTATCTACGTTGATCCCTGCCCCAATAGATAAGACCTCACTACTAGGTTATAAAACGCTTTGTCCCCTGGCACCGGTTAGCACAGCAGTCTGTTGGGCAATCGCTGGTGTGATCTACTGGCTCGGGAGAAGAAGAATGTCTTAACGCGATTGTTTCGGAGTTAGCGTTTGTTTTATAGTTGTTGATGTAGGCAGAAGTGTTTATAGGCTTTCTAGGTCGTACGTTTGCGATACCAATTGATGAGGGTCCTAAAGCCTTGACGAAGGTCCTCATCGGTAACTTGATAGGAGTCTGGGCCCCCGAACGCCTCAAGGATGATGCAGCTCCGAGACCAATGCGGGAGAACAAGAATTAGACAACGATGTCGCATAGCATGAACTCTTACCGGTGCTGAACCCTTTACCAGGAACTACACATCATCCGCAACGTTAACGCCGGGACTAGTGCTGATCCCTCTATAGCCCCAGAGATGAGAAAGAGTCTCCGGAAACGATTGACAACTTATTTAAAGGGTAAAAATGTTAAAGGGTAAAAATGGTCGCCAACGTTGGACTAATGTTTCAACGTGTACTAATTACACGGTCATCGAGAAATATTCATCGTCTCTGGGATAGCGTACAGCCATAGGCTTCGTTAGTCAAAGTTCAGGTCCTTAGAGTAAGCGAATGTAGTTTAAGTCTTGTACTGCTGGATCAGCTTAAGAACTACGCTGTAAACCTTTAACGCGTAGTTAAGAGCTTCTTCCGCGTCAAACCTGTCATAGAGCTCGTCAGGTGGAATACCGCTTTCCTCATCCCCATACACAGAGAGTTCTCTTTCTCTGCGTAGCTTTCTTGATATGCGCGCTAATTCTGGTATCTCGGCTTGAAACCACTCGGGAAACCTCTGCGCTTCTTTTTGAGAACGG
>JAWAJB010000122.1:0-5395 GCA_038888155.1 Desulfurococcaceae archaeon | reverse complement strand
GTAACAAGGCTTACTTGATTAAAGCCGGCATCACTCGAAGATGAGTTTAAGAAGGCCTGAGCAAGCTGAAAAAGTATGGTACCCTAAAACCTCGGTTCTATTTAGCTCAGAGGTCAAGAGAGTACTAGCAGTACTAACTTTTGCCTCCCAGGAGAAATCTAGCGGTGATATTGGACAAAGTTAAACTTTTACGTTAAACTTTTACATAGGAGTGTGTTAAAGCAACCCAAAGCTTCCGAGACAAAGCATCAGTTCAGCCTATCTGTAACTAACGAGATGGAGGTTATCAATACGTATATGGAGGATAAGGATATTAGTTACGGTAGGCCTGTGACAATGAAGAGGGCTGAATGAGACAAACGAAGTTGTACGTAGTTCAACTCAAATAACTGATCAAGAAAGTTGTGAGTAGCCACAGTAGAGAGGAAGCAATAAACCGTTACAAAAGAGTCCCCTGACGTAAAGGCAACATTCAAACTAGACAGTGAGAGATTATGTGTTTTAAATACTATTCATGGTGAGACCATTAAAAAGCTCAGAGCTGTGGTCACCGCGTGGATGACCATCAGTTACAGATGCTCACGATTTTGCGGTCAAGTATACTCTAACACCATCGTTGTTGTAAATAAGGTCGTTTGTAGAGGAAAGTCTGGCATGTATTTCTATGAATGGGTAGTCTAAATTGATTGCGCCTATTGGTACGTGTTCCCAAGACGTAGCCATGGGGATGATGATTATTTGACTCTTAAATCTAGGAATAGATTCTATTACTTTTCTCTCAAATTCGTCAATGAACAAGAAATGCGCAAAAATCTCATAGCGTTCTACCTTATTCCAGATGTAGCCTAAATAGTTACGGGGATAAAATGGCGAGATTATGACTCCCACGTATTCTTGTACTCTCTCATCTAAGAAGTGAGCAGAAGAGATAAGTAGCGGTGAGACCACGTAAGTTCTGATGTTTGACGTAAATACCAGTTCATTGCCGTTGATGTTCACCCTTGTTTCTGGGATTATTGTTGGAACACCATAGTTGGCGATATTCATAAAAGATGAAAAGCATATTAAGATACCCGCAAATAGAATGGACAAACTGCGCCTACCTGATCTAAATAGAGTAGACATGCTTCGCGATTTTAGTAGCCTATACGATAAGAAAGTTATCAATATACTTTCTGCTAATATTGTTGATCTAGCTAATGCCTCGAATCTATTGAAAAATACCGTAATTGTTAATATGTTGACCGCTGACGATCCTATAAGTAAAGATTCTAATAACCACTCTGCCCCCATGTGAGTGCTCCTACGTATTATCTTCTCAACTAGTACATACACAGAAATTAAAACACTTAGAACTAACACAGTAAGGATCTTTCCGTACGCTCCAAGCCCTATAGATAAAACCCTTGTTAATTCAGGAGACCTCTGAAAATACAAGTTCATCTCGTGAGGTAGAAGAGGTTCTGATGATCCAAAGATCTTCTCGTAAAGATGCTTCAAGTAGTTTTCCCATGTGATTACATAGTACAAGTTGATTACAAAATACAACGTCAAAAATACGGCAAGAAATAGACGTATTCTCTTATATCCATTATCAACGTTTTTGGTACCCGAAGGACGGAAGATAAGTAATATGCTCATTGACAGTAACAGTATTATGATAACATAGAAAGCCATTAGAATATGAGTCAATACTAGAGATGCATACATGATTAATGAAGGCACCACATTCATCATGAACGAGTTCTTTTTGGCCACGGATCTGTAAACTCCATATATCACTAAATATGCTGGAATAGATGCGAAAACCGGTGATGCCCACCATTCTGGTAAATAAAGAGTAGATAGCAAGAATATATGAACTATAAATAGCCAAAACCCTTTTTGAAGTGATTCATGAGTAATATAAAAGTAATGCTTTGCCTTCATCAAAGACAAGGTTACTAGTATGAAAAGAGCAAGATATGTTATAAACAGAATAGTGTGTGTATCTTGTATATTAATTTTTGTTACAAGTTTAAATACGGCTGGTAAAACCCCGTTACCTAAAGGAGTCCATCCATAGTCATGAGAATAGTAGACCTCCCCACTAGTGGGAACGCGTCCATTTAAAGCTATCCATTGGGAGAATATAATGTGCGATTGGGTATCAAACGGATTGTAGAATCCTGATGAATACTTAACAATAGGGGTGAGAACATGAAGAGCTACCAATAGAATTGATGCTAGAGTAATTTTGGCCGTTAAACTTAATCCGATTAAGTATCCAAGAGAAATAATTAATGCATATAATGCCAGAGCCTGTTGATATATGTTGCTATAGACCCAGACGTCAACTCTTGGTCTACCGTGAGAACTCACGCTATATATGTATAGGAATATGACCAAAGTCATTACTATTAAGACGATACTATCTCGTTTGAATATCATATTCTACTTCTCACCTCATGTTTCCTAGCTAGCGTTAAAAGCACAGGCAACAATTTTCTCCTAGCCATCTCCCATGTTCTATGTTCATATACGTATTTTGTGACTATGTCCTTGCAATCTTTGAGATAGTTCTCTTTGTTCTTAATGTAGTCTAATATTTTGAAGAGGAACTCGTTAAAAGAGCATGTGGTCAATTGGTATCTTAGATCCATCCTTTCACAATAATTCAAGGTTGTTATCTTAACCACGGGTATACCTAAAGCCATAGCCTCAAGTGTGGAGTATCTGAACTCATCATCCAAGACAGGCTCGATGTAAAGATCTGACCGAGCTAATAGCTTGATAAATTCCTCCCATGACATATGCCTATATACAAGCATGAAGTCTTTTTTAATGTTTAATGTGCCCTTAGGATCGATCAATATGGCCTTTATCTTATTCCCTGATCTCTTGTAGATTAGGTCTAGGATCCGTACTACCTGATCTGACCTCATAACCTTAGGCGATTTCACGTTGGAAAGATACACTACGACCAGGAAGTCTTGGCGCTCTTTTCTTTCTTCGATTTCACATTTAATTCTCTCAATCCGCCGAAGACGAGTTTTTGAGAGCCATAACGGTATTACTACTTTAGGCTTAGACCTTGGTATTTTGTTGTTTTCTAGTGTACCATAGCATGGAAAAATAAATAAATCGGCAACGAATCCCCCTAAATGATAGAATATTAAATATATTATTCCATCTATTAGTCGTCTAACATCTAGCTCTGAGAGAGCACCTCTAATATATGAAATAGCCTCGTGAATAACATATCCATTGACGAATACTATTACTGGTATTCTCTTCAATTTAGCGATAATTCCGCCTACGTATGGGACTCCACCCAAATACATGATTACATGAAAACCCCCTTTCAGCAATAACCTTATTGAAACCAGTAGATCATTGATATATGTATATAATACATTGGTTCTACGGACACTTAGATCTACGACAGTACAGTTTAATCTGCGATCTTCTATACACAGTTCTTGCATAGCCTCAACTAGCGATCCTAAGCCGCCTACCCGATGAGGCGTTATTATTAAGAGATTTACTCGACGACTTTTCATCTGTTCACCCGTCTAGTGTCTGTAATTTGTATTTGTTGCTATGTCTTAAGCTCTTTCAGTAGCTTCTCCCGTGTTGAAAATGGAATTTTATTGACCAGTTTGAGAAAACTTGATCTTATCTCTTCCTTAAAGGAATAGATCGGCCTCTCTACTAAAAGTATCCTCTCATTCTATTCAATGTAATGTATCGCTCGCACTGAATTGTTATATGAACACTCTGAAATGTCAGAGTGTACTAATACGTACTTATGGGACTCCTCCTTCACCATTATAATCGATATAGAATTAGCTATGATAGTCTTCATTACAGCTTATGGTAATGACTTATCAATTATTAAAAAGAAAAACATTGGACATCACGTGTCTCCATACTACCTACTATTTATTTAAACACTTACGTGGAATCCTTCTATTTATATCACTCTATGTTGCTTATGAAATGCTCCATTATAGATGTTTTAACAATGTAAAGCCCAACATTACACATAATTCATAGTAGAGTAATGAAATCATAATCATGATACAATACTTTAATTCTATGGATCTAAGAAAATACGGTCGTACAGTCTTCGGTTACAGAACTTGTTGTAAATGTTCTGAAATTCGCAAGCTAATTCAAGGCTCAGCTTTTTTTCTAGGTTATCTTTATCGTAGCTCATTATTATTTCTATTTTTTGAACCAGCTCATCGAATCTCCATGGATTAAATAAAAAGTCTTTGGCACGCGTCGATTCAATTATTTCAGTAACCCCTCCTACCTTGGAGGCTATAGGTATCGTTCCGTTCACAAGCGACTCGATAATGGCATAAGGTAGCGGCTCTTCCCATATTGAGGGAAATATTAGTGCCCAAGCTTTAGAGTGTAATTTCACTAAATCGTTGTATTCCACTATACCAAGGACTTTTACATCTAGGTTGTAACGCTTCTTTAGTTGATTTATAATGTTCAGCGATTTTTGGCTGTATTTACCAGTTAAAACGAATTTTATGCGAGTATGTTTTTTCTCACCGATTATTTTAAGGGCTTTTATAAGTATGTGGAAGCCTTTAATGTAACTATCACCACCACAATATAAGAACGTGGGTACGTTTTCCAGCCTCTTCTCGAACTTAGGAAACTTCGGAAGTGGGTTGTATAACACCTTTATTTTGCCTTTGCATTCGGGCATGTATTTCGAAAGAATCTCAGCATGTCTTTTTGAAACAGCTATTATAGTATCAGCCATATACACCCATCTGCGTACTTGTAAAGTATATGGAATGTTCAACACATTTTTAGCCAAGTCGACAATTCCCCTTTTCTGTATCAATTTAATATAAAAACTATCCATTAACAAGCCAACACTGTTAGACCCCCTAGTTCCTGCCAGAACAACTCCATTGAGAGATATTGGTCGATAGTCGTGTAGATGCACAATTACTTTTTTCCCTTGCGCTTTACCGAGAGGTATAAACGGAAAAGCGTACACAACGTAAATGACATCATGCTCTTTGAGTATACTCTGATACCGCTTGGCAAGCGTTGTTGGAGGAAAATAACGCTTATTGATAAGTTTCATAAGAGGGTCATAAATATAATTTACTCCACTTACCCTCTTAGGATTCTTCACTCCAGTAAGGACTGTTAATCTTAACTGATCACTTCTTGCTAATAAATCTGTTATCAAATAGGTCGCTAAGGCGCCTCCGCCCACTTCAGGATAGTAGACGGGGGTTGCTACAAGTACTTTAATGGCCATATTACGATGACTTTTCTTTCTCTATATAGTGAGGCCATCACAAGTTTGCCTGGTTAAGAAGAGCTTCCTATGTTAATCCCTACTATTAGTCGAAACATCTATCTTGATTCCAGG
>JAWAJB010000121.1:0-5409 GCA_038888155.1 Desulfurococcaceae archaeon | reverse complement strand
AATTAAGTTATCGGAAATTAGGACTCCAGACCTAATTAAATCAGCGATTTAAATCCCATAAATATGGCTTCCAAGCTGATAAACATCAATATGCGAACTAAGGAAATATATACCCTGCTGTAGTGTTACACTCTGTTAAGATGAGATGACTGCCTGTGATTGAAGTTGTTTAACTCTCCTCCTCTAAGTTCTCCATGAGTATCGGTTTATCTGTGGATGCTACGAAGAATATGTATCGGTACGTGTCGTCCTCTGTGGAACACATCTTAACCCTGTATATGGGGATGTATATTAGCTTCCTCTCATGTATTCTTAGACTAGTGTAGAGACCGTTTATTGTTGCTACTACGTTGACTGAGGATATCCTTGGCTCTACGGCGCTGTCTTTTGGCTTGCCCTGCTCAAGCCATCCGTCATCTGGGACTAATAACTTGCTAGCTTCGTTTAACTCGTCTATACTTGGGACCGTGGAGTAATATACGTTTATTGTTCTGCCGGTGTTGCTTTTCTCCTCTTCATACTCAATAAGACCCCTTTCCTCTAATTTCGAGAGCAATCGAGATATTTTCTGTCTACTCCACCCGAGCCTGTCCTCCAGGTCGCTGATGCTGAGAGGCTTCTCGCCTCCACTAAGAACTTCGAGTAGTTCCGCCTCATCGTTAGTGACGGGGGTTAGCTCAGTTAGGGTAAGTGAACCTTCTTTTACTACTGGTACAGTTGGGTATACCGCGTTCACAAGAATTGTAAATCTCGTCCTTTTCTCTATTTCTCTCCTAGATAGAAGACCTGTCTCCTCAACATATACGTACTCTACGCTGAAGGCGTAGAAGGGATAGTACACGAGTTCGGCTTCATAGACCTCTTCGATCGGTCTGAAGAACTTTTTCACGACGTACTTGAGAGCCTCTTCCTTGGTCGTCCTCTTCTTAAATCTGGGCCTTACGTAGTGCATCATAAGAGTTGCTGAATCCATAGCTCTTCTAAGCTCTCTCACCATATCATCTAATGACAGTAACTTCACACCTAGAACATCTGCAACCTTTACTGCATCGGGTGTGAATCCAGAGGTCGATACTACGTAAACTTCAGTAGCTCCAACATCCTTCGCTACGTTACTAGCCTTCATAACCCATTCCTTTGGGATGGACTTACTGTAATTCTTAGCCTCGACAACACTTTTAGCACCATCCCTAGATATCAGGACATCAACCTCATGAACAGCTCCTGAAAGCCCCCTTACTCTAACATTCTTCTCAACGCTATAGCCGAGGAGCTTAAAGTATCTCACAACAACATCTTCAAACAAGTGCCCCTTTTCATGTGAAGTTAGAGACCTCTTCCTTGACCGGCGAGCCCTCCGTCTAGGCATTAGAAAATCCCGTCATATGTGTCTGGTAGGAAGCATAAAACATTCTTCATACAAAGCTGAGTGATATACCTCAGGTCTTCAAAAGTAGGTTTATGGATTTCCACCACGTCTTCTTTGAGTCTCTTGAAAACCCTTTCTTATCATATATCAGCACTCTATAATTGCAGTATCCCAATAACATAACCCTTGCTGACTATTGCTTTTAGCCTTGTATATGCTTCGTAGGCCGTCTCTAGTGTGGCCTTTATAAGCATCTTCCATTAGTGTACTTCAACGTGCACTCTATCAATCTATCCATGGGTTTACTGATATCAATCAATTCTCTTAAGTCTAGATGTTTATAGTAATTCACGTAGAACGTAATAGTAGTCCCTTTCTGGAGTACTTAACATTGTGCACATAAAGCCTAACTATTTCGATAGGTTTTTATCTACTCTAACAGCTACGTTATTCTTAGGAGTAAAGTTTGGCATACAACGATGAGAAGCTGTCTAAAGGTGTTTTTAGGTATTGCCTTGAGATACCTACTATGTAGATGCTGATATAGCTGCTATTACGCAGGCAATACTTCGGTTTTACCTTGATGCTAGGTACGTACGGAGTGTTGATGGATTCCTCATCTTACTTGGATCTCTCATATCGAATATCGAGGAACTGGCATCTTATTGGGGTTCCGGGTTTGATCCGCGGAGAGTTGTAGGGAAGGCGTTGTTATGTAGGGAAATAGTTGAGCCATTGAAGCCCTTAAGCAGGTACGTTGAGGAGGTTAAGAGTCTTATACGTTCTAACCCTAGGCATAAGACTCTAAGACCGTATCTCGATGTCATCATCGAGACCCTCGAGAAGTTACCGGCTTCTGATACGGCGTTAGAGCTTATTAGAGAATCTCTTGATGAGCTTGAAAAGATGGAGTTGAGACGTATAGGAGTAGTTTACAGGACACCTATACCGAGTTACCATCATAGAGTAGTGTTGGGAGGTAAGGACTACAGTTCGGGGGATGAACCCCAAGGACGTTGGGAACCTTCAAGACCTGTTAACCCACTAGCGGAGAGGGAGTCGCAACAGCCGATTAGTTCCTCGGTGAGGAGGGGACTTGAAGATTCTGGAAGCAGGCGCCTTATTGGTAGAAAAGTCCTTGCTATGGCATTAGTTGTCCTCGTAGTATTAGGCGTAGGTGTTCTCGAACCCCAGTATCAAGTAGTAAGGAAAATAATAGAAGAGTCTAAGAAAATAGTAACATTTTTCATTGGGCCGAGCTTTGAGGACATAAGGTTAGTAGCGCTTAACAAACTTAACAGGATGCGTATTGAACATGGACTCCCACCCTTACGTCTGCTTAACCTCTCAATCGCTCAGTTCAGAGCGGATGACATGGTTGTGAATAAATACTTCGGACACTGTGATCTAAGAGATAGGATACCGAACTACTGGTACACCGCTCTTGGAGGTTTACACGTACTCGAAGAAAACATTGAGTTGATGAAGAAGTGTGAGACTCATTCAACATCAACTATCCCAGCAGATATAAGCATGCGGGAGGCTTCGACCACGCTAAGAGACTTATCAATGACATGGTATACAACGATGCCGAAAGTGATTGGGAGCATAGGGATTCCCTCCTCGATCCGACGAATAACTACGTAGATATCGGCGTCGCCCTAGATAAAGGTATGTTCGTACTCGTCATCCACATGCTTAAGGTCTGGGTTAACTGGACCATCCCTCCAAGCTATAACCCCACTACAAGTTTGTTCAGAGCGTGTGGAATGCTTCTCCTCGAAAATTCAACCGTAGATAGCGTAATAATATACAGATACGATCCACGTGAGTCCGCTATAGCCCTCACTACTAATGGGACTTCGATAACCACGTCACTCATAAGTGAGTTGCTTGGAGTTGGTGTAAAGTTGTAAATCACACATGTAGAAGTTATTCAATAGGTATGCCCGTTGCAGCGGTTATACCGCCGTGGTCGAACTTCTATTACCTAGATGTGGAGACTATAAGAGCCTCCACATGGGATGTAACTGGTAGCAAGTTCTGTATAGAGTTTGCCTGGAAGGCAAGACAGGACGGCTTATACACGATTACCATATATGCGAGGAATACCTTGAGGATGTCGCATCCGTATAGCCCACAGAGATACGGAAGTACGATACCGATACTTGAGTACTCGTTCTATCAGGTAATACTAACCGTTAAAGTTTTTACTCCAGTTCCCTCCTCTTGACCTAAAGTCCTTCGTAACTATTTATGATTGTCTAAGAAATCTATGGTAATATATGTAGGGTCGTGATTTGAGAGGTAACATCTTAGTCTTAGTGTATGAGGGTTTTTATTTTATAGATAATCCATGAAACTCTTTCCACTATAATGATTATTTTCATGTTCCTACCTGGTACTATTATTTTCACACTCTTACTTTTCGGAATAGTCGTAGTATCCGCATTGCCATATCCGTGTATCTTATACTGAAGCATTGCTATCTTACAAGGAGAGTGAATTTCCATTATAGAGTATCCTGGCACAGATATTATTGCCATCCCTTCTTGATCTGTAGTATGCTCATGCTCGCTCTCAACGTCTACGTTTTCTAATCGCGCAGAGGTTTTTACTTTAAACGGGTAATTAGTCAAGGGCTTTAAAGCCCTTGAAAAGACCCCTTTAACATACAGTAAGATTTCAACTCTAACTGTCTCGCTTACTTTTGTCTTAGAGAAGATCTTAACACTGCCAAGCATACGTAGTAGTTGCTCCTCACCTATCTCCTGTTCTATCTCCTGTACTGATGGGATGAGCAACTCGCATCGTAGTGCGCTGAACAACCTCACCAGATCCTCCGCTATTTTAAGTTTCCTCGCAAAAGCAAGCACTGTAAAGTCTGCCAGGTAACGCCTAAGGGCATCCAAGCTAAGCTTTCCAGATATGAAGTAATCGCGTAGATTGAAAATAGCATCAACGAGATACTGCTCAAGCGTCTTTTGGTCGTAGGTCCAGATGAGCTCTACTCTAGCCCCATCATATTCATTTATCCATTCCCTCAGAATTCTTGAGGGAATCCTTGACATCATAGCACCAGTTTTCCAGGCTATTTCAACTAGAATAGGGTTAAAATCACGCGTCAAAACATGGTGGAACTCTTCATCAGCAATATCTTTACAGAGAAGGTCATACTTAAACCTAGGCAATCGCTCCCCAAATTATCTATACGTCAAGCAATTATATAAGTACTATGTTATATAGTCTTCCATGACTATCACTCTTAACGTCGAAGAGAGTAATAAAGGCGTGGATCGCAATGGAAGTCTAGAAGTTACTTATGAAGCATTAAGAGAGAAGGGGAGATTAACATCCACCACTAAGTTCTCCATATGTGGATGTATCTTTCAACACTCTAAGCATGATAGCTGATGGCACGCTCAGTACCTAGCGTCTGAAGTTCTATAGGAGGTGTTAGGTAGTTTTAAGGTGTTTAACGTTTGAGGTTAGGATGTCGTTGTAGGTGAGGGTCTTTAGGTTAGTACCAGAATGTTGTGAAGGTGTGTTCGGGTACCATGTACTTAGGGTTTTTAAATGCTCTGCAGGCGGGAGATAGGGTGCAGCCTCCGTCACATCCTCCTAACTTTGCACATTCAGTACTGCATGAGTATTTACATGTAGGTTTATCTTTAGTGCAGCATTTCCTGCCGAAGCTCCATAATATGTCATCTAGTATGAATGGGTCTAGGGATGAGGTGGTTGATACTTCCTTATATGCCTTCCTAGCTGTGAGTCTTAAGATTACGTCCATTTCTTCGTTGAATTCCTTCCCAGATGCTATGGCTGTGAGGGTTCTGTCGTCGACTTCGATTAGGCCTGTCCTTAATGCTATCCTACTTAGGTGGTTGTCTACTGGGACTTCCTTATTATGCTGGTCTACTATTTCTAATACCTTCCTCCTCTCGAGGAACTTTGCTAGTAGGAAGGCTTTCTTCTCCACAGGGTCTTGGTAGGCTTTAAACACCTTAACAATGTTTAGAAATCCTCCAGCAATGCCT
>JAWAJB010000120.1:0-5437 GCA_038888155.1 Desulfurococcaceae archaeon | reverse complement strand
GTGACGCTCTTCGGCTATTCCATCCCGGTTTTCTGGTGGGGTCTCATCCTCATACTGGTTTTCTCCGTTCACCTAAGGCTACTGCCTTCGGTAGGATTCGGTTCACCAATGCACCTTGTTTTACCATCGTTGACCGTAGCCACTATAACCATGACCTCGATCGCGAGGATCACCAGGATATCCGTATTGGAGGTTCTCGGCCAAGACTATGTCGTAACCGGTAAAGCGAAGGGATTACCACCCAGGTTACTACTTTGGAGATACGTGGTGAGGAATGCAATGATTCCCGTGGTCACAATCGTGGGATTGAACTTTGGAACGCTCCTCACAGGTTCCGTTGTAACGGAGACGGTCTTCGCTTACCCTGGTATTGGGAAACTAATGGTCGATTCAATCTACATGAGAGACTACCCGGTGGTCACCGGAGGGGTGTTCTTCATTGCCCTGGTGTTCTCGCTGGTTAACCTCATGGTGGACCTGTTATACGTATACCTCGACCCAAGAGTAAGGCTTGAGAGATCTATGGGTGTGTAGACAGTGACTTCAGCAGCCTACTCTCTACTCAGAATGTTACTATGCGAATGCCGAAGAGACCCGGTGCTTTTGTTCTCGCTGACGTTCATAGTGGTCACATCGGTTTTTGCTGCCATTCCCGAAATTATCGCGCCCTACCCGTATACGTATATAGATCTAGGCAAGAGGCTTCAGCCGCCATCCGTGGAACACGTGTTTGGTACCGATGGGCTGGGCAGAGACATCTTCTCCAGAGTAGTTTACGGTGCAAGGTACGAGTTCTACATCGTACTGTTTTCAATACTAGTAAGCATGCCCATAGGCCTTTTACTAGGCTTCGTGGCCGGCTACTTTGGCGGAATGTACGATAGAGCAGTGTCTCTGCTCATGGATGTCCAACTATCCTTTCCCCCATTCATATTAATGATGATAATAGTCCTGCTACTGGGACCCAACCTGACCAACGCCATAGTGGCGGTCGGTATATATTTGATACCAACCTATGTGAGGTTGATCAGGGGTCAGGTGCTCGTAGAGCGGGAAAAGGCCTACGTAGAGGCGGCGAGGGCCATAGGTTGTTCTCCGTGGAGGATACTTTTTACTCACATATTACCCAATATCTCAGGGCCCCTGATAGTTCAGACAATACTTAATTCGAGTAGCGCCATACTAAACGTAGCTGCGCTAAGCTTCCTGGGCCTTGGAGCACAACCACCAGCACCGGAATGGGGCACGATGATGATGGAGGGAAGACAGTACTTTAGAACAAACCCCCACGTCATATTCTTCCCAGGGCTAATGATATTCCTTTTAGTATTCGCCATAAACACTCTGGGCGAAAGGCTCAGGGAGATCGTGGATCCTATGTTGAAAGTCTAGCATGGAGTTATAAAAAAGATCTTTTTATCTCCTCTATCAGTTGATCACTTCTCCCTAGTACCCAGCAGAATGAGTGGGGTTACTGCCAGAACCTTCGTCGCCATGACCAGGTCCCGTATTTCCACGTGCTCGTTTATTGCATGGGCCATCTCTGTTTTCCCCGGTCCGAACAAAACGGCCTCCTTTAACCCCATTTTATCCCTCCAGTCAAGTATGTCCCCGAAAGAAACTGCGCCACCGAGCTGAAGGTCTATCCCGGCAAGTCTACCGGCGTTCTTAATGGACTTTACTAGCTCGCCGTCTTCGGGAAAGCTGGCGGGTTCCCTCCTCTCCGGGATCGTCATGTCAACCATGAACTCCGGGTCTTCGCGCTTCAACTTCTCAACGAGCTCCTTCACTCCTTCGATCACCCTGGACGTCGATAGGTGTCTTCCAAACCTGATGTCGAATTTCACCTCGCATAGATCTGGAACTATGTTTGGTTGTGTTCCACAGTTCATTACCCCCACGTTTATGGTGTCCCTACCTAGTAGTGGATCTTCGCCCAGCTTCAGCTCTTTGTATAAGACGTCAACAAGCTTTATTGCTTTCAGTATGGCGTTTATACCCTTGCCTGTGGCGGAGTGCGTAGCCTTACCCCTAACCGTGAAGTAAAACCAGACCCTGCCCCGGGCCGCCGGGCAGATCTTTAGGTCGTACGGTTCGCCTAACACAGCGTACTCGCTGGTTACCAGCCGGTTGTGGCCTATGTAGGACAACCCGTTAAACCAATTTGAACCGGTGAACGCTTCTGGCCACTCGTCACCGTACCACGCGACCACTACGAGATCGCCTTTCAGCTCCACGCCGGAGTCTGCTATGGCCTTCGCGGCCGCCATCATGGCTGCTAAGCTACCCTTAGCGTCGGCCGCCCCCCTACCGTATATCTTACCGTCAACTATTGTCCCAGAGAATGGATCTACTAGCCACTTCTCTCGATCGTACGGGGGTACGGTGTCGGTATGGGCGGCATAAGTTAATCTAGGCTTACCTTCCAGGCCTTCGATCACCCCTATGACATTGGGCCTCTCCCACTCGAGACCCCTCTCGGTCTCCACTCGAACTTTGAGACCATAGCTTTTCAACTCGTTTAAGACGAATTCCGTAATCTCCTTGACCTGCCTTGCCATGCAAACGCTGGGTATCCTTATCATTTCCCTCAACAGTTTCACAACGTAATCCTCGTTGACTCTCTTCAGGACATCATTGATCAAACTTGTGAACGCCATTAAAAATCACCGCTATTATTTAATTATCAGCAAGGTATAAAATGCTTTTCTTTTGCGCGCCACTGCCTAACTACGCGTATTCCCGGGTCAGCCACGCGCATGCTCAGTGGGGTTGAGGGATGTAACTATTTTATATCCGAACTTAAATAACCCTATTGGGTAGTCAAAGATAACGGCGTTGAGCGTTGAGTGAGAAGCTCTTAGAGGTCAGGAACCTAAGGACATACTTTTACACCATGCGAGATGTCGTGAGAGCCGTCGACGGAGTTAACCTAGACATGAATAGTGGAGAGGGCCTTGGACTGGCTGGGGAATCGGGGTGCGGTAAAAGCACCCTAGCTTATAGCATTGTTCGTCTCGTTCCACCCCCTGGTAGAATAGTTGATGGTCAGGTGATTTTCAAGGGCATAGACATACTCAGAATGGACGAAAGCGAGTTCCGCAAGAAAGTAAGGTGGAGAGGTATATCGATGATCTTCCAAGGCGCCATGAACGCCCTGAACCCCGTGTACACTATTGGGGATCAGCTCGCCGAGGTCTTAATGCTACACGAAAACCTGACGAAGAGGGAAGCGCTGGAAGAGGCCAGTAGGCTGCTGGAAATGGTTGGAATAGAGCGTAAAAGGCTAAAGAGCTACCCTCACGAGCTAAGCGGTGGGATGAAGCAAAGGGTGGTCATAGCGATGGCGCTTGCACTAAAGCCACCGCTGGTCATAGCGGATGAGCCCACGACAGCGCTAGACGTCGTTGTCCAGGCTCAGATCATGAACCTGCTCAAAAAGCTTAAGAAAGAGCTACAGCTCTCAATAATGCTGATCTCACATGACTTAAGTATAATAGCCGAAATAGCCGATAAACTAACGATAATGTACGGTGGGAGGATCGTGGAGCGGGGGCCCAGCGATAGCGTTTACCTAGACCCCAAGCATCCGTATACGCAGGGGTTACTTGGAGCCATACCTAGGCTTAAGGGTGAACTAAGGAGCCTGGCATGGATTCCGGGTGCTCCGCCGGACTTAACTAGACCGCCTCCGGGTTGCAGGTTTGCTCCCAGGTGTAAATATGCATCAGAGAGATGTCAAAAAGATCCCCACGAAGTCGAAGTTGGAAAAGACCACTACGTAGCTTGCTGGTTATATGCCTAGAGGTGTTGCGCGTGGAGACGGAACACGCTATATACGCTCCACGAAGGACCAACGATGTAATACTGTTTGCTGAAAACCTGAAGGTGTACTTCCCGCTTAGAAGAACGATCATGGATGTCATTAAAGGAAGGTCTCCGCCGTACGTCAAGGCCGTCGACGGGATCTCCTTTGATGTTAAAAGGGGAGAGGTCTTCGCCATCGCCGGCGAATCGGGTTGCGGAAAAACTACTACGGGGAAAGCGGTGATGCGGCTTGTGCCCGTAACCCAGGGCACGATAGGGTACATGCCCTCGAAGCGCATTATTGAGGTACTAAACAAGGGGGTCGCCAGGTGCACTAGCGAGGGACACGTGGACCTCGTAACACTCCCGGAAAGGCTCTTTAAACCGTTCAGAGCGGAAATCCAGATGATATGGCAAGACCCCTATAGTAGCTTAAACCCCAGGATGAGCATCTATGAGATCCTAGAGGAGCCGCTTAAAGTTCATGGAATAAAGGCCACCAGGGAAGAGAGGTACGAAGAGGTTGCCAAGATCCTGGAAGCTGTTAGGTTGACTCCGCCCGAGGACTTCATGGACCGCTATCCGCATATGCTTTCAGGGGGGCAAAGGCAAAGGGTGGTCATAGCGCGCGCTCTGATCTCGAGGCCTTCCCTGGTGATCGCAGACGAACCCGTGTCTATGCTGGATGTATCTGTAAGAGTGGAGATCTTACAGTTGATGATGGAACTTAAGAAGAGCTTCGGGTTAACCTATATCTTCATAACCCACGACCTCGCCCTCGCGAGGTATATTGCCGATAGGCTGGCTGTAATGTACCTTGGGAAACTGGTTGAGCTAGGAGACGCTCGCAGGCTGATCGAGAGCCCGCATCACCCCTACACAAGAGCGTTAGTAGACGCGATCCCAGAACCCGATCCCCGGAGGAGGTTGACCACGAGGGACCTGCCTATAAAGGGCGAAGTTGCTTCGCCCACAAACCCACCGCATGGATGTAGGTTTCATCCACGGTGCGTCGTGCTCGACGAGCACCCGGAGTTGGCTGACCTATGTAGGAAACAGGAGCCCCCGCTAATAGAGGTGGGCAGCGATATATACGTGGCGTGCTGGTTGTACTTGAAGAGGTAGCGTGTTCACGGCGTGGCTTAAGATAAGCACCAAATCCGCTTGCCACCGGGTTAAGAACGCCTCTCCACCCTTATGCCTTTGCGTAAATGCGCCTACGACTAAGGATCTCTTTCACTAGGAGATTAGGCCCCTGTTGAGGTCCCAGTGCTCGCGCCTCCTCACCCGGAGGCTTGCCTCTCTGGTGCCTATATCCCTAATTAAGTGCTAATGGGCACATTCAACTCGATACAATACGGTGTCTACCTAGGTTATGTGGTAAGGAAGACAGTTGCCAAGGCCCTGCCCTTACGGTGTATGCGTATTTTCATTTATTCCTAGCGTACACTACCCTATCGATCGTCTTCGTAGGTTTTTACGTATACTGGAAAGGGGCCTATGCGTACTACCTCACTGGAATATCCGTAGACCCGCCACCCGCCCAGTAGCAACCAAGTGCCCGGCCAGGATACCCTGCTGAACGTGGACGTCTTGGATTTTATCGAAAGTTATCTCTCGCTGATACCTG
>JAWAJB010000119.1:0-5444 GCA_038888155.1 Desulfurococcaceae archaeon | reverse complement strand
GACGCATTAATCGCTGGAAACCCCTCGGCGTTTGTAAACGGAATATGGCACTTGTTCCTGCCATCTCTCTCAATGGCACTTGGGGCAATGGCCCAGGAGGCACGTATTCTACGATCAGCAATGGTTGAAAACGTAGGTAAGGATTACGTACTCACGTTCATGTCCCACGGATTACCGTTTAGATTGGTCTACTTTAAATACGCCTTAAAACCTTCGCTAGTTGCAACGGTGCCGGTGATGGGATTAGATATAGCGTCAATAATCGCGAATGCGTTTATGGTTGAAAGAGTGTATCAGTGGCCCGGTATATCAAAGTTCG
Source organism: Desulfurococcaceae archaeon (assembly GCA_038888155.1). Classification (GTDB taxonomy): domain Archaea; phylum Thermoproteota; class Thermoprotei_A; order Sulfolobales; family Desulfurococcaceae; genus UBA285. The sequence continues at coordinate 5,125 of JAWAJB010000119.1, read as the reverse complement.
GTATAGAGGCTATGTTTAGGAAGGATCTAAACGGCATAGTGGGTGTTGTACTCGTTGCCGGTATTATATACACAACTGCTAACATAATAACAGATATTATAGTGACCATCCTTGATCCGAGAATTAGACACGGGGGCGGTGGATAGCAGTGTCGTTAACTAAAAAATCCGTATCAATGCCGGAGGAATTAATGACGGTATTTCGAAAAGAAAGGGAAATGAGAAGAGAACGATTCAAAAGAGCTTGGTATAGATTCGCTAGGAGCAAGTTGGCTGTTGCAGGGCTGACGATTCTGTTAATTCTGGTAATAGCTGCGGCGTTCGCCGAATACGTGGCCCCATACCCGCAACATGCCGAGTTGTATATAAACTACAAGGAAAGGCTTCTACCACCTAGTTCAAGGCACCTGCTCGGAACAGATCATGTTGGAAGGGATGTTTTATCAAGGATTATTTTTGGGTATAGGCTCGCGTTTCTAATGATAGGCATAGTACTGAGCATAGTCGGGCCCACCGGCACGGTATTAGGACTCCTAGCAGGTTACTATAAGGGGAGATGGATCGAGCATGTAATTATGAGGTTTGCAGACATGTTCGTGTCCATTCCGCCATTAATACTCGCGCTGTCAATATGTGCAATACTAGAACCGAATATAGTGAACGCCATGCTTGCAGTGACGCTTATGTGGTGGCCTTGGTACACTAGAATGGTCTATTCGATGACTGCGGCACTTCGCGATGAGCCGTACGTGTGGGCAGCTAGGGCGCTGGGAATGAGTGACCTCCACATAATGTTCAGGGAGATCTTGCCTAATATTCTAGGCCCCATTTTAACCAAGGCTACATTAGATGCAGCATGGGTACTTTTAATAGGTGCAGCCATAAGTTTCCTGGGGTTGGGTGCGCAGCCGCCAACACCAGATCTAGGTACAATGATTTCCGAATACTTAATGTACTTTCCAACGTATTGGTGGTTACCTATGGGGCCTATACTAGGAATCGCAATACTGATTATGGCGCTCAATTTGCTTGGCGATGGTCTCCGAGAAGTCTTTGCGGGTGAATAGTCATGGGCAACCCTTCAGTAAATACACTTCTAACAGTTGAGGGGCTATACGTTAAATATAGGAGTTATTGGTACACATACCACGTACTAGACGGCGTATCAATATATGTGAAACCTGGGGAAAAGGTAGGGTTAGTAGGGGAATCCGGGGCCGGAAAGACAACCCTTCTTAAATCGATACTGAGAATACTGCCCCCTCAAGGCAGAATAGTCAGTGGTAAAATACTGTACAAAGATATAGATTTCCTGCGATGTAGTAAAGAGCAGCTCCTTCAAGTGAGAAGGAAATACGTTGGAATGGTGTTTCAAGATCCACTGGCCGCATTAAACCCTGTCTTTACGATAAAGGAGCAGATGTTAGATATACTTAAATACATCTATGAGGGTTCCGGTTACAAGGAAAGGGATCTGGTGAATATCGCGCTAGACCTGCTACGCGAAGTGATGTTACCAGACCCCGAGAGAGTGCTCTACTCCTACCCATTTCAGCTAAGTGGAGGAATGAGGCAGAGGGTTGTCATAGCCATGGCTCTTGCATCGGCACGAGAACTCTTGCTGGCAGACGAGCCTACAACCAACTTAGACGTAACCATACAAGCCCAGATATTAAAATTGATAGACGAGCTTGTCAGAAAAAGGGGGGTCACCATGGTTTTGGTCTCCCACGCGCTAGGTATGGTACGTCAAATGACCGAAAGGGTTTATGTCATGTACGGTGGAAATATTGTAGAAGAAGCACCTTCATCTAAGCTATTCAACGAACCTCTACACCCATATACAAGGTTGCTTATAGAGAGCGCACCAAGGATCATTGTAACACAGCTTGGTGTAGGAATAAAGGGCAATCCACCTGATTACAGGAACCCCCCACCGGGATGCAGATTTCATCCAAGATGTCCATATGCCAAAGAGCTATGCAAAAAATTAAAACCCGCGCTGGTTAGAATAGGTGATGACAGGTATGTTGCTTGCCACTTGTATTCTGAAGGGGGCATCGAGAAGCTCTGAGGTTCGAGATAATGAATGGTTCGGGTAAGGTCATAGAGGGAATCGAGCGTACAATGGTACTTAAGGTCAAAAACTTGAAGAAATATTTTCCAACGCCAAGGGGTACAGTAAAAGCTGTAGATGACATAGATTTTCACGTATTTGAAGAGGAAACGCTTGCCCTCGTAGGCGAGTCGGGATCGGGGAAAACAACGACGGCCCACGTAATTTTAGGTAAATACACTGCTACGGCAGGCTCGGTCATGTACAAAAATGTGGAAATAGGCTATATACCACTAGCTAGGAGACCTTTGTGGCTACGAAAAGAGATCCAAATAGTATTTCAAGACCCAGCGACATCCCTTAACCCGAAAAAGACCGTTAAGGACATTATAGAGGCGGCAATAAAAATACATTACCCAAAATTAGACAAGTTGGAGAAAACGAAGAAACTGCTGGATCTAATGGAGTATCTAGGCTTTACCGAAGATTACTTATTTAAACTGCCAGGAGAGCTAGGCGGCGGGGAGAAGCAGTTAATAGCACTGGCCAGAGCTCTCGCTACTGATCCCCGCTTCCTGATCTTAGACGAGCCGACTTCCGCTCTCGATGTCTCAGGGCAGTCAAGAGTTCTGAAAACGCTTATGAACGTTCAAAGGGATAGAAAACTTACCTATATACTTATAACCCACGACCTGGCAGTGGTCAGAAACATATCACATCGAGTTGCGGTTATGTACTTGGGTAAAATAGTTGAAATAGCACCTACAGAAGAACTATATAGTAAACCTCTTCACCCCTATACACGGATGCTCTTCTCATCTATTCCAACGATCACAGAGGAGGAGAGCAAAATACTGCCTAAGGGCGTAGAATCTAGGGGGGAGATACCGAGTGCCATTAACCCACCACCAGGTTGCAGATTCCATACGAGATGCCCGTTTGCAATAGAAACATGTAAAAGGAAGGAACCTCCGGACATTAACATGTCGAGTTCTTCGAGTGAGCACATTGTTAAATGCTGGCTTTTCGTGGAAGAAAGGGGTTAATTTTTCTCAACTTAGTCAGTCTTCATATACACTACGCGAGTTCTAAACAATTCGATGATGACTTTTTACAACTTCAAGGGGGCCTTAATGAACTGTGCAGTAGAGCGCATATATGAGTCTGATCATTTAGATCATATTATGAAGCACCACAAAAACAATTACATAATTTTGGTTAATTACTTGAATAAATCTCTCCATTCAGGATACATGCTACTAAATTTGGATAATTCATCTTTAGGAGGGCTCTCGTATCCGTATACTTTACTGTGCGTAAACCCTAGTTTCGAATAAAGATCGGCTAACATCTCAGCATATTTCCAGGCGGCAATAACAGGGTCTACCACCGGAACACCCAATTTCCTCATGAGCTCTTCTGCGAAGCCGGCCTCGCCAGTGCAACCCAGCACTATGACCTCGGCCCCATCGTATTTAATAGCCTTCTCGGCTTCTTCGGCAATAGCCCTCTTAAGGCCTTCGGGGTCTTTAAGCATACGCTCTACCGTAAAATCAACAATTCTGAAGGAAGCCAGCCTTCCGTTTAGACCATAAATGATCACGTTGCTTTCCATCTTCGGGATCCACTTACGTCTTCCAACAATAATGGAGAATTTATGGCCGAGGGTAGCGGCAATGTGTAACGAGGCCTCGGCCGGCGCAACTACCGGCATTCTCACGATTTCGCGAGCCTCTCTTAGGCCTGGGTCATAGAAGCATCCTATAACTGCGGCGTGAAAGCCCTCTCTTTCCAATTTAATTATCAACTTTAATACCTCACCCAGTACCAGATGTTCATAAAAATGATATTCAAGATGTGTGGGTCCCCGCTCAAGGTGATAAACATGTGGCTCGACATCAGCCCTTTTCACAGAATTTATGATCTTTAAAATGAACTCGTCAAAAGCATTCGTTCCTACCGGGTTTATCCAGGCAATCTTTAGTAAAGACATCTTTGTAAGTCACCTCATCACACTCCTATAAGGAGGAGTTCAGTTTAAAAACGTTTCTGGAGTGGTTTTAGCGAGTCTTCAGCTCCCATCTTCTCCAGGTTTTCGAGCGTGAGTCCCGCCTCATCTAGGAGGGAATCGGCTAGCCAGTCTGGTGTGTAGTACTCTCCCAGCTTATGTCTTATGTCTCTGGGGACAAGGTGTTGGTAGGGCCTCTTCAGCAGGTCTCTAGCGTACTCTGGTTCCAGCTGCGGTGTTATTGGCTCGTAGTCCGCTAGCCTCCTGACGATCTCAGCCAGCACGTCGGCTAGCTCCTTATCCAGCTCATCGAGGTACTAGGAGAAGTAGTCTCCCTCAAGGAAGTTCTCGTAACCGAAAGTCTTGAAGACACCCCCGCTCTCAAGCTCTGCTAGAGCATCCCTTAAGGCTTCAACACCACCTCTTGCGTACTCGTCGCCCAGCTCAGCAATGTAGGACTTGTAGAACCTACCACCACCATACAGGTAAACAACCTCTGCTACCAGTAGCTTCATTATGAAAGCGTAGTACGTTTGAATAGCGAATATCAGAGCATTGTAGTTGACGTTACCTACTATGCTGTAATCAGATGCTAACTCGCGGAGCTCTTTGAGCCTCTCAGGGTCGTAGCCAGTTGCCTGCTTGAAGAGCCTCATCCAGTCATCGAAGAGAGTCTTAGTCTTCGGATTAGTGGAGCTCAAGAGTTTCCCGTAGAGGGTGTTCACAGCTCTTCTAGCTATAATCGACTGAGGACCGAAGTCGTTGGGTAGAGAGTCTACTTTGAGAGCTTTTCTCCTTAGTCCTCTGATTGCCTCTATGAGCTTGATAACGCTTTCCCTGGTGATATCGTAGGGTCCTCTGAGTATCCATGTATCTTGAGGCTTATAGTACCTTACGAAGGCTATTCTATCGCTTATTATGACTCCCAGGTACCTGTCCCACTCAGCTTTACTGGGTGCTTCTTCGGTGATGTACTTTACTACTCTCTCCTTGGCTTTAGCTATGTCGGGTGCTGATGAGAGCTTACCGGGAGCTTTGTACTCTACTACCACATGACCGTAG
>JAWAJB010000118.1:0-5448 GCA_038888155.1 Desulfurococcaceae archaeon | reverse complement strand
AGCGTTTAAGAGAATCCATAAGGCCAAGGTCGTGGTAAAAATACCGAGTCTTCTCGAAGAAGAGATTAAAGGTGTAGGAAACATAAAAGTCCATCGATTGGATAAGAAAATTTTCGAGAGGCTACTGAGCATATCAGACCGGTTCGTAGTATACAAGGCTGACAGAATAGCGGTTCCATCATTACTGTTCTATCGCGAGCTATGTAAGCGTAGACGTGTCAAGAGTAGGGCACCCCCACTAATAACTCCGCCCGGTGTGGATCTGATTAAAATAAACAAGATAAGGAAGATGTCTGAGGTAGAATCCGCTAGGGATGAAAGAGAGTTTACCATTGGGTATATCGGTCTGCTTGAATGGTGGCAAGGAGTAGATATTCTGGTTAAGGCTGTTCACATTCTTCAGAGTGACGTTAATTTAAGGTTAAAAATCTTGATCGTAGGTGATGGGCCCAGAAGAAACAAAATAGAGGTTCTCTGCAGAAATCTGAATGTGCGATGCGAAATCACAGGGTTTGTACCTCACGAATATGCCTTGAAAATGATGAAAAGGTTCGAGGTATTAGCAGTTCCCAGACTTAGGACCCTTACGACGGAGACTAATATTCCATTGAAGGTTATTGAAGCATGGGCTCTGGGGATTCCAGTGGTAATAACTGGACACAAAATATTACATAGTTTCGAAGGATTCACAAAAATGCCGGCATTGTTTTGCGAACCTAGACCTGAATCCGTTGCGGAAACGCTGAAATTGATAATTTATAATGATAAAGTAGTCCGAGAACTAAGGGATAAAGGTTCGATGATTGTCAAACGATTTAATTACGATACGATAGCAAAATCCATCATAGAAGTGGTCGATGGAATATGAAATCCATGAAGAATACTACAATGACGCACGGCAGAATTGAGAACGAACATATGTTCATCATTTTTATACAGTCTGTGTTGCTGGTGTCAGTAACCCTCTTGACAACTAAAAATTTAACAGAAATAAGGGTTCAAGGTCCGTTACCTATCCTGATTGATGTATTTTTGCTTCCTTTTGCTTTAGTAATTTCTTCGTTAATGATTACGTTATTTATTAGAACGAGCAATACGATCAAAATGATTATGTTATTAACGGTTTATGGATTCAAGCTCGTAATGCCATATGTGGTCTTTAACGGACATGTAAACTCCGATACCCCTTTTCATTACCTTAGCGGACTGTACTTAAGAGATGTAGGCTATTCAAATAAATTCATGTATCATAATTGGCCACACGCTCTTACACTAGCAAGCATATATAATACTATCACAGGTTTCATGTATCCCTTCGATGTATCCCTCATTGCTATTGCCGCGAGAATGTCAGTACCGCTCATAATGTATGTTCTAGGAAAAAATGTTTTCAAGTTGAGCAATAAGTCTCTGTATATTATGTTAATGACTTTAATAGTATTCGAGCCATTTATTCTACACTTCTGTCCTCAAATAATTGCTGTTTCTTTAACTTTGTACTGCTTTACTGCTTTACTAAGGGTTAATAATACAGTTAGGTTGTCCCATCTCATGGCATTCATTGCTTTTTTCGGGGCATTGCTATTTACGCATGGAATGTATTCGATATCCATGTCTATTTATATAGCTATCTTGTGGTTACTCGTAATTCTCAAGGGTCTCTATATAGGTCAAGCCTCTGTCCCTAATTATAGTAAGAGAATAACTTGGTTGTTATTAACTGTTTTAACATTAGTGTTATTCTATAATATATTCATAACTATTTTTGTAACGAAAAATGTGTTTGAAACCGTACGCTTACTCGTTACAGGCGGTACCGTTAGACTGGATGTTTATAGTACTCTCATCGATGAACCGTATCTTCAGTATCAGTATGCTGTAATAAGATTAATTAACTTAGTTGCTACATTAATCCTACTTGGAATACCCGCTATATACGCGTCTGCTAGGTTTGTTTACCACTTCTTTAAGAAAGAAAAGTACGATGCGAAGGAACACCTCTTTACACAGTTATTTACTTATTTAACACTACACTTTCTGTTCTATGCGGTCTTGGAGATAGGCTTAAGAACAGGCCTTGTGGAGAGATACTATCAGGTTGCTGTTATAACTGGTACCCTACTTTCAGGTATTTTTTACGACAATGTCATTCTATCGAGTAATAAGTTTAATTTACGAGTATTATCAAAGATATTATCTTATGGTCTACTAGTAATACTCGCCGTGTCACTAATCACCGCACCCTCATACACGACGCTATTTCGATGGTCTTACACGTTTAATGAGCTAAAGATGACACGATATGTTTCTGACCACGTGCCTGGTTATTCAGTTACGCTCACGGGAGACGCAAGGCTTATTCATCAATTAGCCCTTGAAGGTTATCTTAGAGAAACGCGTTACGTAAGCATCTCATACAGCAATCTACTGGACATTAACAGTGTTCATCGAACATACTCGTATCCTGGAGATATCCTAGTTTTGGTTAACGAGTTGACGGTATTTAAAGCCAGCGACATTCCGGGTCTAAGTTTGAGTTTGTTAAGAGAGCATATTAATGGTATTAGTAACTACTTGGGCAGAATTTATGACGACCTTCATAATCGAGCTTATGTAGGGTAGCCTCCACGATAGGGTACGATCATAAAAGCATAAGCATTCCCACAAATGCAAGATCGCACAAGTACGTGACAAAACTTATCAAAGCGAGACTTTCTGGCACATCTGCGATCAAGACGAATACTTAAATCATAATAACCTTAAGAATTATTTATGGGACAGATTACGGTACTTGTTCTTCAACACGACTAGTTGTAGTAGTGCATGATTGTCACCCATCGAATCTTAGTATTTTCGGTTACTATGAAACCCACTTATGTAGGATGGGGAAAAGTGTCATAATGATAAATGAAACTATGCATCTTACAGTTAGTGATGAATAAGGACACTCGAGTGTAAATGAAAGTATTGATCTAGTCACATTTTAAATTGCCTCGGCAACGTGAACACGTAAATCAAAGGAGGAAAAATCAAAATTCGTGAATTAATTAGTATAGAGGTGGTGAACTAATGGTAGGAATTATTGGTATTTTCGAGAGGTCTGCTACATCAACAGATTTAAGCAATCATGCAGATGAATTAGTTGATGAATGTTTATCACCTTGGACTCAAAACAGGATTAATAGAGTGATTATGAGCGATGCTATTTTAATTATGATCTTATCGGAGAGAGATAAACTGTACCATTTAAGTTTCCGAGAAGAGAAAAAGCTCGTAGCTATCTATGGGTATGTTTGGCCTGAATTTAAAGTAGTCGAAAATCTTATTAATAAAGCATTGGTTGATAAAGATACATCTTTGGATAACCTAGTAAACATAGTAAGAAGTGTTGACGGCTCATTTGTTATAGTAATTCGAGATAATGAAAGGTTATTCATTATAACCGATAGATTCGCTTCACGTCCGATATATTACGCCATAACTGATATAGGGATGATTTTTTCTTCATGTATTTGGTCCCTCTTAAAATACTTTAAACTAAGAAAAATACCTATAAAGATAAATGAGAAAGCTGTTGTTAGTTATTTATGGTTCGGTAAAATTGGTATCTTAGGATCCGACACGTTTATAAACGGCATATATACCGTACCGGCCGCTTCAGTCCTAGCCTATAATCTAAAAGAACACTCCGTTAGTATCATCCAATATTGGGATCTTGATTATTCTGGTGATATAGATGATGAAGAAATCGCTGCACGGTTAATTTACAAGAGTCTTATGAGGGCCGTAATCAAAATATCTGAAATGGCTAAAAAAAACAATATTACGAGAATATGTCTAGAGTTAAGCGGAGGATTGGATTCAAGAACGATTTCGCTTTTTGTAACTTTACTGTCTAGACTAAGGTATCAATTTGACTTACAAGCCCTCACATTCGGATCCCGCAAATGTGATGAAGTGATTATATCGAAATTCTTCACCAGAATGCTTGGGATAAAGCATGTCGTAAAAGCAACGGATCCATATCGTCTTGCCATTTACGCCAAAAAGGTTGTTGAAATGACCGATGGATTTGATACCGTTAACAAGGCCCATGTCCTGTTAGCAGCGGAAATGCTTCGTCTAAACGGTTGTGAAGCTTTTGTGACAGGGTTTATGTTAGATTTGTTGCTTGGTGGGAGCTTCATGAGTGCAGATATCATGAAGATTAAAACTAGTAATGAGTTCCTATCACAACTTTATGAAAAAAGCAGAGTGTTTACACATGAAGAACTTTTACAGCTTCTTACGGACGCCTTAAAACCGCAATTGATGGAGGTGTTAAGAACTTTTAAGCATGTCGCATTGAGCTCGGTAACAGCTACAAGGGTATTTGCCGACGCGAACGACTACTTTTTCATACACACAAGAGTAAGGAGAAATACGGTCTATGGTTCAGTTGTTCAACGAAACGTGGCCACCGAACTTCTTCCAACAATCGATAAGGATGTGATTTCTTCTATTACTAGTGTTCACCCTAAACTTCGCTACAAATATCGCGTCTATCGAAAACTTATACTTAGTATAAATAAGTACGCTGCGCTAATACCCTACCAAAAGACGTGGACTCCGCCTTTGCTCCCTCATCCTTTGTGGAATTTAGGATACATTCTTAAGAATTTAAATAACATAATATATAAACTTACAAGAGGAAAAGTGGGAATAGAAACTATATATTTTGACTATGGCAGAGCGTTACGTGAATCTCTCTCCTGGAAAAGGCTAATGCTCAAAACTCTTCTATATAATAATGCAGCGATATATAAATTGGGATATGTTAAAAGAGACTATGTTATTAAAATGCTCCGTGAACACCTAAATGGATCAAAAGATCATGCAGATAAATTAGTGTTCCTAATATCTCTTGAGCTATACCTTAAAGGTATTTTAAAATTTATAGGTGAGTCATTGTATGATGAAACTATTGGTGATCGCTGGAAATGTAAGTAAGACTCCAGACGGAGTTACGTATTCTTTCGTATTTGATGAAATCTACAGATTAGCTAAGAGGGGTTTTGAAGTACATGCTGTTAGGTCTAGAATCGATAAAGACGATTATTTATACAACATTTATTTTCACGGGTTAGAGGAGGGTCTTGGAATTAATGAGTTTTTCTCCTATATCTGGAGACTCGGTAAAATACATCCTCTCGGGTTTCTTCGCAATCCTAAGGTAGTATACTGGGAGGGAAAGTATCATAGCAGAATAGTAAAGGTTGTTGAAGAATGTAAAACAGATATTATCCACGCTCACTTTGCCTATCCTGAGGGGCTTGTAGGCATGTTGACGGCTAAGAAAGTAAAAAAACCATTAGTGGTAACAGTACATGGCTACGATGTTTTGACAGAGCCTACTGTTGGGTATGGAATAAGACTCAGCAAAAGACTTGACCTTTTGGTCAAGAAAGT
>JAWAJB010000117.1:0-5465 GCA_038888155.1 Desulfurococcaceae archaeon | reverse complement strand
CTCTGAAAAATTTCCTCGAGGTGTACAGTAGAGCCGGGTCTACATGATCCGGTCGAGAACGCGGTGATGTGTGGAAGCTGTTTGGTTTGTTTTATAACAACTGAGGTAATGCGTAGGAATCGGGGTCGAGGTTGAAGGTAGCGAGGTACTTCAAGACGTGGGTAGTCGTGCTTGTCTCACTCTCCCTAGCTCTACCTACTCTACGGATCGCGGCGGCTTCTAGCGCTCTCCACGATGCGCTAACCGATGCTCTCGATAGAGCTCTGCGACCCCTCAGCGCTACATCGTTAGCCCTCCTGCTGTTTGGTGATACTGAACCAAGTGGTTGATGGAAGAGCTTGGTTACCAACCCCCGAATCAGCAAACCTAACGAACTCACTGGAAATTTCCAGTAGCTGGAAGCTATCCACGTAAGAGAATGAGGGGTTCTAATGGACCGATCACCATCAACTTTCCAGTAACTGGAAAGTTTCCAGTCTGCGCGATAAGCAGAAGGCTGGCGTTGAGTAGAACCACAGCACAGCAGGACCTCAGTCGAGAAAAGAGAGTGAGTAGAGGACAAAGTATTTGGGGGTTTGGATTTTATGTGGATTAATGTAGTTTGATGCCAACCCCTAGCTTCACAAACCTAGGGCACCTTTCATCGGCACCCCCACCATCGGTCTCCACCCCTTCGGGGAAACCCCTACCCACAGCCCCTCCTCATCTGGCTCACAGCTGTGGGGAAACCCCCACATACTGGCGTTGAATGTCCTACCCACCCAGGTCTCCACCACAAACCTGCATCGTGGACGGGCTCATCATCCCACGGTAACACAACTTACATCAAACCCTACAAACCTTCATGAAACTCGAAACAGCTGCGCGAGGTGGTATTGTGGTTCTCGAGTTGATGAGGGGGAAAGATATACGTTATTTTTCGATAACACTCATTATTCTTTCCGCCACCCTACTGTCACCAAACGGTGACTCACTAAGTAGTTCCAGTGGGTACGAAATCACTTTCTAACCCTGCTAATACAACACTTGGGTTTAAGCTTATTCTGGGGTGAGTAGCTTCCTCCTGTACCCCACCTGAATCAGTCATGACGAACTTGAGTTCTTCAAGAGAGCTAGAAACTCAAGGTAGCCTTGTGTGGAACAATCTGTACTCACTCTAGATTATTCAGAGTCATGAGAAGCCGCATTCCCTAGTCTCCTACGTGTTCTCGGCGAATAGGGTAAACTACTGGATTGAAGTTTTTCCCTCGATACTCTTATGAGGTCCTTTAAAACTCTTTGGACTGCTAATCTTTCAATCTCGTTTTAGAGTTTGTATAAATATAACTCTCTCAGCTAAGTAAGTAACGAAGAATTTCACTCCATCTTTCTTGATCCTGACGAGAAGCTCTACAATGCACCAATAGTAACTCGTGACGTTCGCCGCCCTCTGCAAGGACCAATCTACCTTTGCGAAATCTTTTTCTCTTCATACATAATGCCTTCTTCCATTACCGACTTCGAATATTACAGTCAAAGAAATCAATTTACATCAATTAAGGCCATCAGAGGAGTACATACTCGCTAGCTAATCTAAAAAGAATTACTAAAAACGATTATGCTTCACAACAGTAACAGACCCTGAAACATAACAGCAGTCACTGAGACATAAGAAGTCAATCATATACCCACTAAAGAACGATAGAACATCATCCAAGAACTACGCATACGTAGCTAAACTATACTACTACGAGAAAGTGAGTTTTGAACTATTAGGATATGATGACGAATAAACGATGTACGACATATCTCTTCAGATAAATAAGTGAGAGAGAAGCAGAAACGTATCTCCACAGACCATGGAATATATTTCAAATGCCTCAGACCTCTTAGTTGTCTTTCATAAATTGTATTAAGTGTTCTGCTTACATTCATAAGCCGATCGGGAGATTATTGTTAGTCCTCATACTGCTACTTCTATCTTCAGTAATATTTTTGAGTAAACTTTTGCGACATGATGTCCATACAAACATTGTTGTAAGGAGCTTGTTCATTGTAAGTACATGCATTTTAAATTTAGGGATCAGTAGATCTAGAAAAATAATAATAACGGACTATGTTGCGCATTTCTCTAAAAATATTTTCTGTCGCATTTTCGAACGGAAGTTTCCCTTGCCAGTAATAAGAGAGAGTTTCAAGTGTCCTTGTGCATAATGAAGTATACTTCTCCCTGTTCCTCATCAATTCAAGTATTTTCTCAGCAAGATCCAACCTGGCTCCCGGTCTAACCAAGTACCCATTAACACCATCAAATATCATATCAACAACGCCACCAGTTTGATATGTTATGACAGGTAATCTTTGAGATAGTGCTTCAAGAGCAACTAAACCAAGAGCATCTGCGTATGTAGGAAACAGGAATATGTGAGAGTCTCTATAAAGAGCAACAAGATCCTCATAATTTAGAAACGTGGTTACGATTTCTATGTTATCAGCGTTGAATCTATTTATAAGCTTACTAAGCTGGTGCCAATACTGCCAATCTCTTATATTGCCCTTTATGATGAATCGTATTTTGTTTCTGTCCTCACCTAGGATCTTGTTTACGATGACAGCTGATCCTACTACGTCATGCAAACCCTTCCTAAACTCCACTCCAGCTATCGTCAAAACTTTGAAAACGGGACTTTTAGCCTTCTCGTAGCAGACATCGGCTGGCGGTGTAGCGTACGGGACGTCATAGTAATACACTATTGCTCTTTCACCGGCCCTCCTATTGATCCTCACTAAACATCGTTTAATGTAGTTAGATATAGCATAGATGTCACTTACTAGGCGGTTCCCGAGCACTTTGAAAAGTGCAGAGAACAGGCCTATCGCTATAAGGTTAGCAATCTTTCCACTCAATTTACTCGAAGAGTAATGCCATTCAAACTCTCCGATTACAAACATATAATACTTAGCATGGGGAAGAAATAGTTTAGAAAGGAGTGCTGGTATGTGATTCGCAAGACCTAGCACAACAATGATATTCGGTCTTATGAGTAGTATCAGCGAGATGATAGGTAACCAATCTAGCATACGAAGCTTTCTCGTCGGTAAATCTACAATAGTGATATTTCTAACTTTCAAATGTACGTAGTAACCTCCTTCACCAATCAAATAAGCTTTAACATTACTTAAATTAAATGCTAGCCTTAAGAATGCTCTGTGCTCCGGATGTCCTACAAGCTCTTTGCTGCTCCAATTACTCGGCTTTATTACCACGAGTCTCAACATCAACGTTATCCAACCGTTAATTGTTGGTATAACTTAAGATAAATATCTGCTACGTTTTCCCATGAGTACTTTAAAGCTGTCTGTAAAGCATTCGCGGAAAGTTTTCTCCTAAGATCACTATCTGAGTGTATTTCTACTATTGCTTGAGATAACTTAACAGGATCGTTGGGTGGCACCAGGATCCCGTTCTCGGAGTTTTCCACGATTTCTGGAATGCCTCCTACGCTAGAAGCAACTACCGGCAAGCCGCATGCCATTGCCTCAAGAAGAACTATTCCAAAAGCTTCAACCCTAGATGGTAAAACAAAGATATCAGCACCGCGAAATACGTAAGGTAAGTAACTATGTGGGACTTTTCCGTGAAATCTTATATATGAGTGTACATCTAGTTTCTGAGCTAGTAGAATAGCGCGATCCATCCATGAACCGCTTCCTACGATGTGAAGCTTAGCTTTCCTTAGGTCATCCTTTAGTAATCTCAATGCTTTAATTAAAACATCAATGCCTTTTTCCAGTGAGATCTTTCCAACATATAGAATAGCTGGATCTCCATCTAGATTGATTTTGTCACCTGAAGGTGTGAATCCCTTCGTATCAACACCGTTGGGGATTACAGTAATTTTATTTTTTGGTATTTTATAATACGAGGACGTAAGTCTTTTCATATAGTGTGAGTTAACTACAACCTTACTCGCGATCTGTGCTCTGATATGGCTAACCAATGCCAACTTATCCCTTAAGATATTTCTTTCTGGGTCATGAAAATCCTTCTTGTAAACTATTCCGTGTATATTAACTATTATTGGCATTTTCTTTAACCTGCCTAACAAGATTATCGATTCTGCCGCAAAGTCGGTTATAGCAGGAATTGTAATGAAGTGTATTAAGTCTACATCAGAGGTCACTATGGCTTTATAGCTTAGTGATAGCTTACTAATCAAATCTCTAAATCGAGAGATTTTATTAATATACATGACCCTCGGAAAGAGAATTACCTCTACCTTTTCACTAAGATGTTCAAGTAGTTTTTGTGCTACAACTTTAGGTCCGCTAGGAGCACCATCAATGAGCGGCTCTCTCACAAACAGAATTTTCATAGAGTAACCCCTTATCGTCTTGGAAGTTCTATCACAATTACTTCATTAACGTTTATCGGGACATTCCCCTGGCCTAATAATGTATCTAATTGCAACTTGCTTCCTGTATATTTAAGTATCTCGAAAATTAGTACTCGCTCCCATAAAATTAAATCATAGTTCTCTAAATTGATAACGTTTTCGGAAATTAAAAGTATTGGGGATCTACAGTAAACAAAGGGGGCTCCGTAGTTACTAGTACAATAATACACACCGAACGCATTCTTCGAAAAGAGATTAAAGACGTAGACGGTATTTATAGTGTCTCTTAGTGTGGTAGCGACAAATATGTCTCGAGGAGAAAGATGTGGCGGTTGGACGTACCAAGTATACCTAGCCATAGCTAAAAACGACGACACAATTAACAATATGAATAAGAATTGTGCCATGTATTTTAATAAAATGATCTTCTTTATTCCCTGTAGATAGTTTACATTTAGTAGACCTTTAATAGCAAGCAACAAAATTCCAAATAAGAGAACTTGTCCTACTCTGGTTACAAATTCTTGTAGCATAAATGTGCCCATGAATAGTAACGATGTAATCAGAGTTCCACATATGATTGAAAGCTCATAGTATTTGGGAATCTTTGATGCGAACGTTTTTAGAACCAGTATAGCTATAACTATGGCTGTGACTATCCATGTAATGGAGTGAATGACCGCGACTACATAGTAGCTAAACTCATAATACGGGAACGCTGGCATTGATAATTGCTCAAAATATTCGGCCGGGAATCTAAGTTCGAAGACATTTAACATGTTCTTTATAACCTCACCAACTCTTCGTTGTAGTGCTACGGTTTGGTAAAGAACATACACGAAAGATAAGATCACCATTGTAGACAACAGTGTTTCAAATCCACGGCTTTTAATGTAGGGAAAGACCGCATTCGAAGACTTTAACTTAGAGAACCACTTTATGAGAAGCAGTGAAACTATAGTTGATATACTGAACATGAACATGAATGGATGTGAGACCTGTATTGTAGCATACGTGGTTAAAACCAAAATGAAGATCTTAAAATTTAGGGGATTTTCAAGGAATCGTGTCATAATTAAGAAAAATATT
>JAWAJB010000116.1:0-5474 GCA_038888155.1 Desulfurococcaceae archaeon | reverse complement strand
GACGTCTTAGTCGACAATAAGAAAGTCAGCGGAATACTAATAGAGGGAGAGGCCGAGGCGGATAGGATAAAGTTGCTGTATCTAGGAATCGGGATCAACGCAAATAACGAGCTTCCACCAGAGGTTCGTGAAACAGCTACATCCATCCGCAACTTGGTTGGTGCTGAAGTTCCTCGAGCAACTCTTTTAGCAGTGATACTATCTAGGCTTAAGTCGTACTATAGCTACCTCTCTATTGGAAGAGCAGATAAAGTCATCAATTCTTGGGAAAAGCTCTCAGCAACTGTAGGTAAAACAGTGCGGGTCGTAACATTAGGTGGTGGGGAGATTGTTGGGCGCGCAGTAGCCGTCGACCGACTTGGAAGACTAGTCGTGGAGATGTCAGGGGTTAGGTACCACATAGAGTCAGGAGACGTTTACCACCTAAAGCAGTAGCGTCGACACAGGGAAGCTTGGTTCTCGATAGGGTTTCTTAAACATGCCTAGAGCTTTTTGGTAGTCCCGAAGACACGCGATAAGACTTAACTGAGTTACATACCCGCATTGGCACACCATGGAAGCTGCTTCTTTTATGAAGTGAAACGGCATTAATCCCACCTTTCCTCGCTATAGCAAACAGATTATGCAGGCTCTACTGGAAGATTGCACAGATACACTAGAGCAAGTAAGGGTTGGAGGCTGGGTCCTGGCGAAATCAAACACCGCGTCCGAACCTTATTTCCTCAGACTATGGTCTAGAGTAGGGAGGTTAACCACAAGCAGATTCCCCGAATATGAGCAGGAATGCAGATACTGTAGCTACCCAGTCCTACGCCCGTATAAAGTATTCTATGAGGTGAAGATTTAAAATAGTTGAGTGTGTAATCTTTAGTGGGGTATCTCTATGGCTAAGTTCGTACCTCGTGAGAAGGCCCTTGAAAAATTGTGGAATGAGGTAAAAGCCGGCAGGATAATAATAATCGCTAGCGCTGGAGACGGATTCTTCGCCAAGATATTCGATATGGCCGGCATAGACATCATAGGCGTGTACAACTCAGGCTTCGGAAGGCATTTGGGGATAGGCTCACTTTCGGGTCTAATGCCTATATTTAATACTAATAGGCTAGTAATAAAGATGGGGTACGAGATACTCCCGCGTGTTAAGAACTCTCTTGTGTTAGCCGGGGTATGTGCCCAGGATCCGCGGACCATATGGCCTGAATACCTGGAGAAACTGAAGAAGATGGGGTTCTCAGGTATTCAGAACTTCCCAACTGTTGGACTCATTGACAAGAACTCCCTCTTCAGGAGGAACTTAGAGGAGTCCGGCTTCGGATATAACAAAGAGGTTGAAGTACTTAAAATGGCTCGTGAGATGGATATGTTCACTCTAGGCTACGCTTTCACTGAGGATGAAGTTGAAGCATTAGCGAAGGCGGGTGTTGATTTAATAGCAGTCCACGTAGGCCTGACCACCGGTGGAATAGTGGGGGCTAAGACCACCGTCACAATAGAAGAGGCTATTGAGAGAACAAATAAACTCTTAGACGTAGCTTACAGAGTGAGACCAGAGGGCGATTTCATACCGATAACCCACGGAGGTCCGATGGAAGATCCCGAAACTGTTGCTCGCGTACTAAGCGCCACTAAGGCTGTCGGATTTGTGTCAGGTTCCGCTATAGAGAGAACTCCAGTGGAGAAGTTCCTGCTAGAAGAATGTAAGAGATGGAAATCTATAAAAGTAGATCCAGGCAAGCTAAGACTAAAGTGAAGGGTAGCGGAGCTTAGAAGAGAAATGGATCCCATAACTTTCACTTTTTCAATCGCTTATTGTTCTATCTCATGTATTCATTTCGAGAGTAGACATCGTCTCTTCCATGTAGGAAACGCTTAAAAACATTAATACCATAAAATAATATTGAGGTATAAACTATGGGTTCAGAGGCACCTGGAGTTCTCGTTATGGGCATAGCTGACACTAAAGGACCTGAGCTTAAATTCTTGGTCGAGTTAGTGAAGCGTGCTGGCGGCAGGCCCATCTTCATGGAGCTTACTGTTTCGGGAAAACCTGTAGGGTGGGCTGATATATCAATAGAGGATGTAGCTAGAGAAGCGGGCATTAGTGCCGAAGAACTAAGTAGAATGACGAGGGAAAAAGCTGCTGAGTACATAGTGGCTGGCGGCATTAAGATAGCTCGCAAACTATATGAGGAGGGAAAGATAAGGAGCGTAATTGCTTTCGGGGGCTCGCTAGGAACTTCCATAGCCAGCAGGATCATGCGGGCCCTGCCGTATGGTATCGGGAAGTTCATGTTATCCACCATGGCATCAGGTGATGTAAGACCTTATGTAGACATCAAAGATTTAGCTATGTGGTATCCTCTTGCTGAGAAAGGTATTAACGTTGTGACCGCTAAAATATTAGCGACGGCCGCTGGAGCCGCTGTGGGCGCGGCTAAAGCTCCTGAGCCAGGATTGCCGTTGAAGCCCCTCATAGGGTATACCATGTTCGGCACTACCACACCCTGCGTTAAGACAGTCTCAGAGTACTTCGAACAAAGGGGATATGACTCAATGATATTGCATGCCGTTGGTACGGGAGGCAGGTCGTTGGAGGAGTTAATTAGAGACGGTTTCATAGTAGCTGTAGCTGACATAACAACCCATGAGCTCACGGACCTGATTTGTGGTGGTATCCTTAGTGCTGGCCCTGAGAGGCTCACTGCAGCAGGGGAGAGGGGGATACCTCAGGTAGTGTCGACAGGCGGTGCTGATATGATTAACTTCGGACCTAGGGAAGAAGTTAAAGGAAAGAAATCCTTGGTTACGGGAAAAGAGTTTGAGGTAGAGGAGGCGGAAGGTCTTCCAGGCAGAAGAATACACGTGCATCATCCGATGGTCACAGTAGTCGGTACTCTGCCTGTTGAAGCAAGACGCTTAGCGCAGGAAATGGCAATTAGATTGAATAAGTCTAAAGGACCTACAACATTGATAGTTCCTATGAGAGGCTGGAGTGCTTACGACATACGTGAGCCATCTCTTGAACTAGGATGGGCTGGTCCAGGTTCAGGACCTTTCTGGGCATCACACCAAGAGAAACCCGAGTGGAGCTTAAGGTCAGTGGCATTCGTGGATGAGTTAAGTAAGCACCTGGACTTAAGCAAGGAAAACCTAGATCTAATAATATGTGATAAGCACATAAACGAGAGAGACTTCGGCCTGCTCATAGCGGAAATACTGGACGATATGCTTACAGGGAGATGGAAGAAAGGCTCATACTTCACGAAGTCCTGGACCCTCACGTTAGATGATTTCAAAAGGTTAAATCTTACACCTCCTCAGTAAAAGTTTATATATTTTTTCTTTTTGCTTTATCAAGAGGAAAACAAACCTGTGTTACATCTATTACCTCATCCTAATCCTATTTAGTTTAGAGAATGTTCATCTGATTTCCTCTCCCGCCCTGGAGGACGGGACTTTCGGCTGTGATATAGTTTATTTTGTTTTATTACTACTTGTAAAAATAAAAATCTTACTTTTTGTAGGCTTTTGACCAAAATCTCAGGGCTTCTGCCAGTTCGGTATGTTCTTTAGCATACTCTTCTACAGGTATGTTCTTCTCCACAGCTTCAGCTGCCTGTACCATAGCCATGGCTCCAGCTCTGGTTCCCGAGGGGTGTCCCAGAATCCCCCCTCCAGCAAGTATTAAGAGGTCCCTTCCTAATATATTGCTCGCCAGACCAACATTGCTAGGATCATTCCCCCCGGATAGGGTTGGCAATGTTGGCTTGAAATGTAGCCAAGGTTTCCTCAGGACCTCACAGTGTTGCCTAGCTTCTACGATATCATAGTGGAATTTACCCCAAAGGACACCTATGTGGATCTCGTCAGCACCGCTCATCCTACCGAGCTTGCTCACTAATACTGGCGAGAAGCCATGGTAAGGAACCCTAGTATATGCGCCATGTCCGCATCTATGAACATGTAGCGGAACCTTAATAGATGGATCCTCTGCTAGTCTGCGTACGCCGCCGTAGCCCACATAGGGCAAGACCACCATTAACGAGTTACCTCCATGGGACTGTACCACATCTGCAAGCTCCATCATTTTATCCTGTCTATCGGTTGTTATGTTGAAAGCATAGTAGGGTTTCTTACCAGTTTCGCTGGAGGCTCTGTCTATTGCCTCCATAACTTTTATGACTCTTTCCTCTATTGGACAATACTTTGGGTTGACTAAGGCCTCATCATCCTTTATGAAGTCTATGCCACCTACAGCTAGCTCGTAAACTATTTCACCAATTTGCTTGGGGGTTAAGCCAAGGTTAGGTTTAATTATACATCCAACTAGAGGTCTGTTTTCAGCGCCGATACTTCTCTTGACATCAAGACCGAACTTGGGACCGGGGAACGCTTTAGCCCACCATTTAGGGAACTGAAGGTCTAATAGCTTTAGATTCTCCAGTTCCAGGAGGTCGTAGGCGTTTCCAGCAATATCAGCCAGTAAGGTCGCGAGGCCTGAATCCTCGGGGTTATAGTTCTCAGCATATATGCCTAATGTGAATATCACTACGTTCCTATCACCGGTTTTGAAGGTCACTACGCGCGCTATCTTCGCACCATATTTATCTCTTAACTCAACTGTCTCGTACTTAACTGGCGTCCAGGTGCCTGTCGAGTTCTCTATAGCTACGTGTATTAGCGCCTCGTCCGGGTCCACACCTGGAGCTAACACAGCGAGATACGTTGCAATTATGTACTGATCGGGATCCAAAGCATCTAGAGAAGACCATAGCACGTGAGTGTATCGAGGATCCTCAGCTCCTAGGTATTTGGTTTTATATGACGGCTCGCTCAGATATGACACCAATTAGATAATTAACTTTGGACTTAAAAATGTTGAGGGTTAGGCTTGAAGAGCATGTGAGTGACGTACTCACCTACTCACATCTTTGAACTGCTTGATGGTGTCGATGATTACCTTCTGAACAGGTAAACCTCTCTATAGTTCCAAAACTCATGAATCCTGCTACTCCACTTTTGCGCTTGTAGATGTACTCAAATGATTGAGAGCTAACCATCGGTCACCGTGACGTACCACTATTATGCCAAGATTTACCTCTTTAGCCACGTCAACTATACCTTGAATCGAGTCCGCAGCTTCATCTAAACTCAGTATTTTCTCTATATAATCCACGTGCATGATTAGGGCTTAGGCCCCAGCTTCTGCCATACTGCGGGCCTCAGGGAGACTAAAGACGCAGGAGTTATCAATATGTTGAGTTCATGTGCTTCACTAAATCATTGAGAGTTCATCCTCATAACTGAAGCCTTGCTTCTCCATGTTCTTCCTGAATACACAGTCGCACATAGTTACTGTGAGAAAGTTTATCGCTCTAGGCACGCCAAATTCGGCCCTAAGTTTCTTGATGAATGCCCTGACATCCATGAACGGATCTATTGCATATACCCCAGCCACAAGCGGCGTAGTTTTT
>JAWAJB010000115.1:0-5484 GCA_038888155.1 Desulfurococcaceae archaeon | reverse complement strand
TGTAGTTTTAGTAAAAGAATATGCTGATATAGATGATTATGAGGCAATAGCCAGATATCTTTCAGTACTTAGTGGTAGATATGTAGCAGTGGTTGATACACCAATGAAGAAAACAGAAGCTAAGAAGGCAATTATTAGTGCTACGCTCTCAAAATGTTTTAAACTCGGATCAAATGTGTTGAAAGCTAGAGCTGAGAAACGTAACCCTGTGGCTACAATTGCCAGAGTACTCGAAGGTTGGGTTGTATTTAAAGGTATCGTTGAAAGCTATAAGTGGCGTGATGAAGCAGGCTTCTTAAAAGGCGAGGTTACTATTAGAGGTATTAATGCGTACAGAAATAGAGTTCTTAGAAGCTGGATCATGAATGAACATATCATGGTATGGCTTGACGATAAGCCGCTCGTAATGCCACCAGACCTGTTCATACTAGTAACAGATGATGGCACACCCATAACAAACGCAGACCTAAAGGAAGGTATGATTGTTAATGGAATAGCAGCAAAAGCACCTAATATTTGGAGAACTCAGCGTGGTCTTGAATTATTTGGTCCAAGACATTTTGGGTTCGATTACGACTACGTACCCGTTGAAGAACTAGTAAAAGAATGCGGTGTTCTTCTGCAATGAGAATACTTGTTATAAACCCTGTAGGGCACTCCACGTGGAACGAAGCTGATAAAGCATTATACGAGAGATTTTTACCTTTGGATATAGAAGTGGATGTTATGTCTCTTCCAAGGGGGCCTCCAACTGTTGAAACGGTCGAAGCTTATCTAGAAGCCTCTCGCCTAGTTGTAGAAGTTGGTAGAACCGTAGTTAGTAAGTACAATGGTATAATCATTAACTGCTTTCTAGATCCTGGCGTAGAGGAGTTAAGACGTGAAACCAAAAGTATAGTGCTAGGTACTGGTGAATCCTCTCTAACACTAGCTAATTTATATGGACGTCCAATATATGTCTTAACCGTAAGCTTAAGCAAAGAAACCCTTGATCTGATGCGGAAGAAAATTCATAGATTCAATTTGGGGGAATACTTTGTTGGCATAGTTAGTGTTCCTATTAGAGTTACAGATATTGACAAAGATAGAAACAGGGCGAGTGAACTACTACTAAATACCATGAAGATCATTCTCTCCAAGGAAAGTAGAGCTGTTTTTGTACTTGGATGTACAGGTTTTGGTGGTATGGCTGAAGAGCTAGAGGACGAAATTAAGATTCCGGTAGTAGATCCAGTTAAGGCAAGTGCACTTTTAATAACGAGTCTATTAAAACTCACAAAGCATCATATTTAGAGAAGAAGCGCGAATCAAATGGGCGATCTTATGAGGTATTTAGACTACGAGCTTGTACATGCTGCATACAAATTAGTGAAGGATGTACTTAAAGTGTCTACTGGAGACGAGGTTGTTATAACAATAGATACAGCTGGTGATTGGAATGTAGCGGAGGCAACAGCAGAAGCAGCAACAATAGTGGGTGCAAAACCGGTTATAGTACTCCACCAAACACCTATAGGCGTTGGAATGGCTACTGATAAGTATCTACCCGTCAAAACGCTCACAGCTATATTAAGAGAAGCTGATGTCTGGATAGAATACAACAGAAACTGGCTACTTTACTCAACACCTTACTGGAAAGCTATTGAAACAGGTAAGGTAAAGTATATGTGTCTTGTGGGTATGTACAGTGACATGATGGTTAGAACGATTGGTAGAGTGGACTTGAACACCATATACACCTTTCAGAGAAAGTTAGCAAGCATAACAAAAAAGTGCAAGAAAATGCGAATAACAAGTCCAGCTGGCATGAACGTGGAGATCGAAAATGATCCAGCTCGACCTGTTCTCGTGGAAGGTGAAGTAGATGGACCCGGTGAGTATATGTTGTTCGGTCAAGTGGATTGGGCACCTATAGAAGATAGTATAAATGGGGTATTAGTATTTGACGGTTCTATATGGCCTCCCGAAGAACTTGGCATCTTAAAAACTCCTATAAAGCTCCATGTAGTTGAAGGTAAAATTAAGAAAATCGAAGGCGGTTACGAAGCAAAACTCTTTGAAAAGTGGATTAAGTCATTTAATGATGAGAAAATGCTGAACATAGCTCACATATCCTATGGCTGTAACCCAGGAGCAAAGCTCTCCGGTAATATACTGGAGGATGAAAGAGTGTGGGGTGTTGTTGAATGGGGTATTGGATCGCAATCCCCAACATTTAAGGGAAAGCTAGGACCTGCGTCTTCACATACGGATGGAGTTTGCTTAAATCCAACAGTGGAATGTGATGGTGAATTGATAATAGTTAACGGCGAGTACGTGCATGGAGATCTCATTGAACTAGCCATGCTTTTAAGAACTGGCACAAGATAAAACATTGTTATGAAACTACATGATAGCACTAATTTGATGAATATGGTGTTTTCTCCATAACATTTAAATACCCTCAATAGAATATCATACTTACTCAGGGCACGCATTGCCTGCACCTAGTCGATTATTACTGATCACTTTTATTGCGGTTGTGGTGATTGGTGTAATAGCGGGCTTTATAATATGGCTTAGAGAGCCTTCACCATTACCAAAGAAAGTTGTTATTTACGCTTCTCTATCTGAAATGACAACAGCTGACCCTAGTACTGAGTTCTCTAATTCAATAATGTGGCTTCCGCTAGTATATGAAACATTAGTATGGTATGATCCGTTTAAAGATCAGTTCGTACCAGGATTAGCTGAAAGATGGGAGAGCGATCCAGAGGGTACTGTTTGGACTTTCTATATTAGAAAAGGCGCTAAGTTTCACGATGGATCTCCTGTTAATGCTGAAGCTGTAGCTTTTAGTATCAACAGAACAATAGTACTTGGTGGTGGTGCAGCATACATATGGGACCCTGTGGAGAGAATCGAGGTTATAGATGAATATACTATTAAATTCTATCTTAAATATCCTGCACCATTGCTAAAAATTGCTGCATCTCCTTATTCTGTATACATCTTCTGTCCTAACGTGATAAAGTACGCCAATGCAACCAGCTCTGTGGATCCCAAAGTCGCTGAGTGGTTTAATAGAGGTAATGAGTGTGGTAGTGGACCATATAAGCTGATTAAATGGGACCCTGAATTTGAAGTCGTGCTTGAAAAATGGGAGGAGTGGTGGGGTTGGAGAGAGCCTGATTATGCATGGAGATCCTCTATTGACAAAGCGCCTGATGTATTTATAATTAAAATCATCAAAGATGCTGCAACTCAGAGCAGAATGCTGAGAGCGGGAGAGATACATATTGCGCAATACGTTCCTATAGAGGATCTTGAGTTGTTCGAAAGGGATCCAAATTATGTTGTTGTTCGTAAACCCAGCTTCCAGAACTTGCTAATGCTCATAAACACCAAAAAGCCACCGCTAAATGACACGCGCGTGCGGAGAGCGATTGCACACGCTATACCATATGAAGACATAGTTAAGTTAGCACGCGGAGGCCTAGCTAGGGTAGCTAGTGGTCCCATACCATATGGTTTATGGGGTCACTTTGGTAATTTAACATATACCTACGATTTAGAGCTCGCCAAGAGGCTATTAGCTGAAGCCGGGTACCCGGATGGTATTCCAAGAACATTAACCCTAGTGTATACGGCTGGTGATATCTACGAAGCTCGAGCAGCTGAGATAATAAAGGCGTCACTTGCTAAGATAGGCATAAATGTCGAAATAAAGCCTATGTCATGGGAAGAACAGTGGGCTTTAGCTCAAAAGGGATGGGAAACACCCGAGGAAGTACAAGATTTGTTCATATTCTACTGGTGGCCCGACGTTCTCTCGCCAGTAACGTACCTATACAACATGTTCCACAGTAAAAGTAAGGCTTTTAATTTATGTTACTATGAAAATCAAACCTTTGATGCGATAATAACTGAGGCATATAGTCTTGAAGGCTCGAATCCTGCGAAAGCTCTTGAACTATACTATAAAGCACAATATATAATATACATGGATGTTCCAGCCATACCTTTATGGGATATGATCGATATTAGAATAGCTACTGCTCGTATTAAGAATCTTGATGAGGCTATTAATCCTTGCTATCCGACCGTTATATTTGCTCAAAGACTTATCATAGAGTAAATGGCTGACTATGGTATGCCGGTGACATATTCATATATTACGAAAAGACTTTTTTCACTTATATTCGTTGTATTTGGAGTCCTCATTATCACATTTATTCTAACTCGTGTCATACCTGCACGACCAGAAGTTTTGTGGGCAGGACCTCATGCTCCCTTAGAAGCAATTGAGAGAGCTAGACGAGAGCTTCATTTAGATGAACCAATACATGTTCAGCTAATGTATTACTTAGAAAACTTTTTTAAAGGTAACTGGGGTGTATCCTGGAGAACGCGACAACAAGTTCTTCAGGACATACTATCGGCTTTACCCGCGACTCTAGAATTGGTCATAGTAGGGTTTACTATAGCAATAGTTTTAGGCATTCCTCTAGGCTTTTACTCGGCTTTAAGAACTGGAAGCGTAAAGGACGACATAATTCGAACCGTTGCTATAGTAGGGGCTTCGATGCCTGTTTTCTGGACCGCATTAATTTTACAATTAATTTTTGGAATATGGCTAAAAATACTGCCAGCCGGTAAACGTATAGACACTGCTTTAGCATTAGCTACAGGTTTTAGACCAATAACGGGTTTCTATCTGTTAGATTCGCTGTTGCAAGGTAATATGATTGTATTCGTTGATGTGCTTAAAAGAATAACTTTACCCGCGATCACGGTATCTCTATACCCGTTAAGTCTCACGATTAGAATGGTTAGATCTATTGCAATAGAAGTTTTAAATGAAAACTTCGTAAGATTTTTAGAAGCTAATGGAATAAGTAAAAGTAAACTCATTTACAAACACGTTTTAAAGAACGTTATTTCACCAGTAATAGCTTCACTAGGTTTAAGTTTTGGTTATACCATTATAGGTGCCTTCATGGTCGAACTCGTGTTTGTGTGGCCCGGTATAGGTTATTACGCAGGTATGGCTCTTTTAAGTTATGATTACCCAGCTGTGCTCGGTTCGATAGTGTTTATAGCTTTGTTTTATTCCGTGATAAATCTCGTTGTAGACGTTGTTCATGCTTGGATAGACCCTAGGGTGAAACTATGATCATGTGGTTCGGGGATTTCCTAAGGTTTATTCTATTAAGAAGGATTTATTTAGCGGGTTTTACCATAGTCGTTACTTTTATCATAATAGGGGTTTTAGCCCCCTACATTGTAACGATGCCCGAAGATGCATGGGGGGTAACTTACCACCCGGAGAAGAGGTTTAAACCACCTTCGTTAGAACACCCTTTGGGAACAGACGCTCTTGGCAGAGACCTGCTCAACCGGGTAATTCTAGGTACAAGGTTTTCCTTGGTAATTGGTGTATCTGTAGTTGTAATTGCACTATTAATAGGTATACCAATAGGTCTTGTGGCAGGTTATTTTGGT
>JAWAJB010000114.1:0-5549 GCA_038888155.1 Desulfurococcaceae archaeon | reverse complement strand
AGAAGCAGTAGCTTAGCTGATAAGCTAGGATTAGTTATTGGTGTACTCCTACTGAGTATTGGATGGTTAATCTCCCTCCTAATGGTAATCTACGTACTACCACGCGACGTAATACTATCACTTACTAGTTATGCGGTCTCCCTCCTTGGATTAATACTAACCATGTATGGATTAACATCAATTCTCATTAAGAGAAGAACAGCTAAAAGTTAAGAACACCGTGGCAGACAATACGTCATCAAACAAACACAACCTACAACTAAGGAGTAGATGAATATTTTAAACGGAATCACTAACTAATAATAAGGGCCCGTAGCTCAGCCAGGACAGAGTGCCGGCCTTCTAAGCCGGTGGTCCCGGGTTCAAATCCCGGCGGGCCCGCCAATTTTTCAATCACTCAAGTAAAAACTCATTAACTTTCCCAATGTTTCAGTTTAATGGTGCAGACTGAAACATCAAGTGTGATAGCTTTGAGTAATAGTAGTTCTGAGTGGTGGGGTAGACGCTTCAAAGCTTGATGAAGACTCTCGCTACGAGATTCTCTACGATCTCGTCGAGAAGTACGGGAGTAGGAAGGTGATGGAAGAGGTTGGGATTAGCCGTATAATACTGGGGGGTTGTTGAGGTAGGAGTCTCCCGCAAGCCAAAGTACATAGCCCTCCACTACTACGGTTACAACCTGAAAGCCTCGTCCTTCAGGGCGGGGGAGGAAGTCAGAGCCTCTTCTCTCCATTCTTGCAGCCTTTTAATGTAAGTATAGGCATGCTCATTATTGAGGGCCTAGAACGATTATTGTATGCTTAACTGTTTCCAGAAGAGCCTTAAGTAGCATTTTTAGGGACATCCTCGTAACTAGCATCTTGTTTATTCCTTCATTAGACCATTCATACTTTAGACCTCTGATGATTACTGCGGGTATCCCTTCATCTCTCTGCCCCATTAGTAGGGCTGCTGCTGAGCTAACCATGAAGGCTATGTTGTCTACACCCCCAAACTTTGGCTTCCCATAGGAGTCCGGCTCTCCAAACTCCATCTTCACGGGCTTTATTCCGTACGACCCTCTCGCGACATCCATAGCCCCCCACGGGAAGAGCTCTGTATCGGAGATAACGACTGCAATTCTTCTGCCAGTTCTCCTAAATATATCTTCAGAAATCTGCTTAGCAACCTCATCAAGATTTCTCGGAGGAATGGAGTATACTCCGTGAGGGTGATTTGATGTATCTATACCAGATTCACTCCACAGCATTCCATCCCTAATGGTCAAGAATATCGTCGGGTAGAGCTCTAAAGCCTTTATCGCCTTAGACGGCTCTTCAGAGAGGAAACGTACATCTATAACCCCCCTTACGACAAGTTTCTTGAATGGTACTGCAGCAACAACCTTATCGCTTTCGCGAAGAAGAAATTCAACGAATTTCGGGTCTGAGCCAGCTCTGCGCGCAATCTTGTACGCTTTCCTAGAGGGCTTAACATCCTCAATGTTGATTAAAAGGCCGAGGGCCTTAGATAAAACCTTACTAGTTATCACCAGTACGTCATAGTCCTGGAGTTCAACGCCATCAATACTAGCAGCCTTTAAAATCGCTTCAACTAGATCATCGCCCGGGCAGATTTCAGGAAGCCTTAAACCAAACAACTCAACTTTCAACACCACGACTATAAACCCCCAAACATCATGACCGCAGAAGTACTTATCAAAGAAAAATTTATTTCTATCGCACTGCTCATCAGTTCGCTGCTTGCACATCGGACCTAACCTTAGATTATTTCTCCTATTGTATTCCGCGCATGAGCTCTAACCTGGCTTCTTCAACTTAGTTTACAATGGCTGAGTATTTACGCTTTCGCCTCGGTAAATGCTTCGCTTGTATCCAAATTTGGAAAACAGCGTGAGATTGCCGCAATACGTTCATCTAGTTACCGTATTACTGGCCGGCTGCACGCGTTCTCCACTGGTTTCCCCCGCTGAAGGATGCGTCTCAGTAAAACCCGTGGAGGCGATTCAATGGAAATGTTCATCCGCATAATGCCTGCACTTCAAATCTTTCCATAGGTGGTCTACTACGTTGATTTTCAATGACGTACTTTTCGTTTAACACCATTTAAGCAAAATGAAAAAGATATTATCTTTTTCACTTTTGCGAACTTTCAAAGAAAAATGAGAAAGTAGCATGTGGTATGAAGCGGACTTGCGGAGAACTACCTCCGAAGAAAGATGTGCACTGCAGCGATTTACAGTCGAAGAGCTGGCGCGTAGCATGGTAGCGAAACGAACATAAGGCATTGGCGATCGTCTGTGGGAAAAACACTCGTTGCTTCCCTAGTGGAAACAGGGTTTCCAAGCACGTTTTGAGTAGCTCGAGCATGCCCAGAACATGATCACCTTCTGTAAGCTACTTCAACCGGTTTAATCGTCCGAGGAGAAGATGTGATTGCAAGCTTTCCACGGGCGGTCACCCGGCTTACGCCTTAACCGAGAGCACTTCCACGTGTTTACCTGCAGAGCGTGGGTCTCCGTGGAGGGGTCTCCAAGCTAAGATAGCCATGGTTAAATGAGCTGTGCGGTTAGCTAATGGTTAGCTACACCGAATATGGCGTGTTAGCGGCTTGTCCCAAGTTTGGAAGCAGGCGTAGCAAAACAACTTAAACACGGCTTCGATTCTCCTCTCAAAGTGATCTCTATTTAGATAACTAGGACTGAGTTTCAGCCTCCCTTGTAGATAATCCTTGTAGGTACTCAAAGAGCGCGCGTAAACATCGTGAGGATCCGTAGAAAGACTTAAAGCTAAGGCATTTTGCAAAAGTTCATTAAGTGCCTTGAAGGATAAGAATGTGGTGTAATTCGGTTGGCCAACATATGCATTTACGGTACGGTATTCAACAATGCTTCCTGGGTCGAGGAGTCCATTAAGAGCGTTTGGAGACCCGATGCTGAAATAGTGATAGTCGACTCGTACTCCACCGATGGAACGTGGGGGAAGCTTCTTGAGCTACGGAAAGACTACAACCTGAAGTTATACAGGTACAAGTGTACGAGGGGTCTCGGCAGGCACATAGCGCTGTGCAAGTGCCCTGAAGACTCCACGACCGCCTACTTCGACCTAGACACCGTGTACAACGAGGCCTTCCATAAAGTAGTAGAGTACAGCGCTTCAACTGGCTTAAAGATCTTGGCCGCGGGAACGTTTGCAGCTAAGCGTGAGTTAATAATTTGTAGGGGTGGGTGGAGGGACCTGAATTATGGAGAGGACGTTGAGATGGTTTCTAGAGTTGGCTTTAACGTAGCAATACCAGTAATCGTTGGGCGTAATGAATGCATACCGGCGTTCATATTAATACGCGAGAGGAGGTATGGAGGTCTTAGAAGGGTGACGAGAGCATCTATAGACTCTCTCAGAGGACATGCTACGTCCCTGGAAAGGCTACTAATAAATCGATCGAAGAGAGGTGCATTATTTTACATCCCGGCTCGCTTAATGGGCTTCTATAAGAATAGGAATCCGGATAACGCTACGTGGCTCGAACTAGCTTCCTTAACAAAATCCGTTAGGCCTAGAGATGTAGGCATACCGGAGAGGTACTTTTGGTTCGTAGCAACCCTCACATTGCTCAAAAAAGTTGGGCGGGGGGAGGAAGTTGTGGATGCTTTGGTTTCTCGATTGGTTGATAAACCAGTACTCAAGCTCTACTTGAGGGGGCGGGAAATTAAAATCATTTACTTCAAGGACCGTGAGTGGATGGATAAATCCATCCTCCCACTTGCTGAGAGGATAGGGTTGCTTGAGTAGTAAGGATCTCATTGAGAGGATTGGAGTGCGAAGAATATGTTGTACTCTAAGCCGGAGGTGCTAGGACCTCGTTAGGAGGATTTCACGACCAAGACCTCGATTAAAAGGATCGAAACTCGTCGTGATCGAGGGTAGTTCCTGCTGTAGCATTCTTTATTTGAGAGGTAGGTCATAGAAGTTGAATTCGAAATCACCTCAAGGTATTTCTAGTATCTTATCTTTTAAGAAGATCGATTTAGAGCTGGAAGAAACCAACGATATGTTAACATGGTGTTTAGCTACTCTCCTATGCGGTCTACGGCTTTAGGACTAGTATTCTCCTAAAAGGAATGTAGCAACATTACTTTAGAGCTAAGCCTACTACTATATGTCTCAATTACTTTTTAGGTTATGCACTATATGTTTTCAAAGTACGTAGTCTCTAATGCTTGCTTCGTCAATAGTGCTCGGGAACTTAAGCTTTAACAACGCTTTTCAGTAGTTGTGTAGAGTTTTCTTCCTATCCCACGTCTTGAAGGAAGAAATTCTACTATGGCAATTGTTTTATGCATTTCGTTGTTTAAGACGTACTCTACGGGTACGTACACCTAGATTGATACGCTTCACTACATGCATAACGACTTTAAGTAGCTGGCTTGAAGCTCTATGCCTAGTCTTCATCAGTCAGCCTTAATGTTCCGGTTTTCAAAGAAGAATATCGTTATTCACCTCTAGCTACGCATCAATGTTTCAATTTTACATAATTTACTAAACAGATCTACGGGAGTCTCAGGCCTAAGCCGGGGTCCCGGGTTCGAATCCTGGCGGTCGCATCTCTTTAGGATACATTTAGCTATTTCTTAGAATCTTATGCTTGTCTAGAACACCGTGGGAAACAATATACAGGAAGCTCTCAGAGAAGGCATTAGTGGTTAGTTTTCCCCACATAACACCCCCGAACCTACCCATAATGCGGGTACGTGGCGAAGACCTGAGTGGGTAAGACATTCAAACGCCCAAGATGTGGGTTTCCCCACAGCTGTGAACCTGAGCTGAATGAGGGAGGGCTGTGGATTGGGTTATTCCGAACTGGTTGAGGTCAATGATGGGTACTGATGAAAGGTGCTCAGAGGTCGATGAAGCCAGGGGTTGACATCAAACCACATCAACTAACATGAAATCCAAAACAGCCGCGCTAGGCGTCATAGCGATTATGGTGGTGTAGTTGAATATGTAGAGCTCTAAACTCTTTACTCAGACTTGTATAATTCCTTCCTACGTGCTTCAAGTAGGTTTGGCTCAACTCCGATGAAGTCGGCTACAGTTATTAATCGAATTCCTGTAGACCTATGTATCCTTTCTAAGAATTCCTTGTAGTTGAGGTCTCTTAGTAAGTGGTGGTCTACTACTACCTTACCAACGCTTAATGATAGGCTAGATAAGCTCCTCACAGCATTAGCTATGTCCTCCTCACTATATGCACTGCCCACTAAGTAAGTTGGCGGCCCATCAGCTATGACTACTTCACTACCTCTGAAGAAGTTTATGGAGTACTCATTTAACAGCCCTTCAACATCTGAGGTAAAACCTACTGAAGCATCACCATATTTAAGTAATACCATTAACACGTACCCTAACTTACTGGTATTCCCATGCTGCTGGGGCTGTGAGATCGTTATAGAGGTTTTACCGAAGTTGAAGGTCCTACCATCAGCAACCTGGGTTTGAGCTCCAGCCTCCTTAATAGCCTTTAAAAACTTAGAAGCTCTAAACTTCTGG
>JAWAJB010000113.1:0-5564 GCA_038888155.1 Desulfurococcaceae archaeon | reverse complement strand
AGCGGCTCCTCTAGGATCTCATATCCTCTAGGATCTCATAGATGCTCATCCTGGGGTTTAAGCTACTATAGGGGTCTTGCCATATCATCTGGATTAGCCTTCGTAGTAAATGTGCTTTGCGGCGTCCTCACAGGTACTGGTTACGGTATTTATGTAAAACACACGACGGCTAAAGAGCCTGCCAACGTGGGCCACTTCATGATCTCTATTAACATCGATGCGATCTCGTCGCTTGACTCATTCCTCGATAGGATCGAGGAGTACAGGAAATACGTTAAGGGGCTCAGGAAGATCTCGGAAAATACGGAGATCTGGTTGCCGGGGGAGAAGTCCTGGTTAACCATGGAAACCAGGAAAAAATAGGAATACCTATTCACAGAAACATACTTAAAGATATAAAGGATGAAGGTGAGAGTCTCGGAGTAGAGTTCAAGGTAAGGATCCTTAGAGAAATGGCTTAGAGACTCGTAAATTAGAACGTCGTGTTTCACGGGGTTATCATTATATCGGCGAATTTGCCTAGAACAATATTTAATCCAAAAGTGCTAGCGCTATACCGAAGGAAAACATTAGCACCCTATATTTCATGCCCTCAAGGAACCTGCCAGCTCTATGAGACGCACCAGCCACGAATATTAACCACGCGAAATCAAGCCACACATGGACAGGGTACACCAGGGAATGAATGTTAATTCAAAAGAGGACATTGTTTCCAGTAGTCCCGATTCTATGCCAATCCACCAAATAAGAAATAAATATTTAATCCGGTGAAAAGCGCGCTCACTAGAACGGCGTTTTCCACAGGATCCTAAGGATCCTTGTGCTTATTAGGGGACCTTTCTCATTAAAACTCCTAACCGATTCTCTAATTGCGCTGAGGGCGAAGAACAGCACGGCTCCTGCACTGCAGATAGCCACGACGTTGCCCAAGATACCTTTAAGAGCGGGCCATGCTTCTTTAAAAACGACAATAACGTGGCGATGTACGGTAATTCGACTAGTACGTGACCTAGCGCGACCCTTAAGCCGGCTTTCCAGCGATGTTTAATGCCAAGGGAAATCGTTGCCATGGTTAACGGCCCTGGACAAGTGCCCCCGAGGGGGTAACCATTAGAATACACAACACTAACGGGACCAACTGGTCGTTCACAATTCACTGCCCCATTTCGGCATCCAAGGTTATATGATGTGCCGTATTTAAAGGAGAGTATTTTAATTTCTATTGGGGGTAGCGTTGATTCGTACCATAAGAGTCCTGGACCTAGTGCCGATAATTTACACTGAGGGAATCAGGGTTGCCATAGAGGACAGACAAAGGCTTGCCAAAACGATATGGGATGAGACGGGTGGGCTGGTGAAGCTCGAGGTCACAACAATTGAGAAGGGCCCCGCTTCCATAGAATCCGCTTACGATGAATACGTAAGTGCGCCATACATACTTCACAAAGTCAAATGGGCCGAGGATAACGGCTTCGACGCTGTGGTAATAGATTGCTTCGGAGACCCAGCACTTGATGCGGCAAGGGAGCTTGTGAGAATACCGGTAGTGGGGGCTAACCATTCATCGACTTTCCTCGCCGCTCAGCTAGCTCACAGGTTCTCGATAGTTAATATACTACCCGAGACGGAACCTCTCATTAGGTCGTTAATAGCTAAATACGGTTTATTGCACCATCTCGCATCTATAGAGACTATACACGTACCGGTACTAGAGCTCGAGAAGGATCCCGAAAAGGTGGCAGAAAAAATAACAGAGGCAAGTAAGAGAGCTTACCACACCCACTACGCCAAAGCCGTGGTTCTGGGCTGTACCGGTATGTCTTTCATAGCTGAGAGAGCCCAGGAGAGGCTTCTTGCCGAGGGGATAGAAATACCTGTCATAGAGCCCCTGAGGGCCGCTATATTTACTGCGGTATCATGGGTACTACTTGGGAAATCCCACAGCAAAGCCGCATATAGACCCCCGCGACAAAAACCCAGAATTGCCGATTTCAAGGTTATGTAAAGCACCGTTAGTCGTTACACGACTTTAAGGTTTTTTCCCAATTATCACTTCCAGTGGTAGTGCCACACCTGTGCCATGTCCCATGTACCTGTACCTCGCATTAGAGAGCGTGTGGCCATGCGCGGACTGAGGGCACGTCGGAGAATTCGCGCGATGGTTTTTGCTTTTCGATCGACAGAGTACATTTACTTGGGATCGCAAAGTTTAAATAATCTGCCCGATATAGAAGTTGCTCGGGGATCTCGATGGGAGGGACCGGGCCCTCTGGTGAGGGAAAACGGGTATTTGATATAGAAGACATCTTCCAGCCGGTTCCACATGACTTTAGGTTCCACTGGACAACAATGTTTTGGATATTTGTCGGTATGTGGACAGCGTTGTTCTCCATTGCCGGGGGCTACACTATTGGGCTACGAACCTCCACTACGATAGCGATAGTGGCGTGCTTCGCTGGTTACATGTTCGACTCCATTATAGCAATACTCGTGGGCGAGGTGGGTAGAAAAGAGGGTTTGGCAACTTACCCACTCTCGCGTAGACCTATGGGTAGAGTGGGTCAAAAAATGTTTGGAGCCCTGGTGTTCTTCCTGGCCACAGTGGCCTATGGTTTGCAGGCAGATATCGTTGGAAGAACCACAACAACGACGTTACTCGGAATACCGCTGGAAAGCCCCATGTTTGAGCCTTACAGGATGGTCGTCTCGACGATATACGGAATAGTGTTCCTTAGCTCGGCATATCTCGGAATGAAGGTTATGGGCTGGTTGAGCTGGGCAACCATGCCCGCATTCTTCACGATCTCGTGCGCCGCCGTGTGGTTAGCGCTACGAGATTACCCCGGCGGCTTTGCTGCCGTCCTCGCGAGGGAGGTGCCCGGCGGCCTGGGCTTCTTCGACGCGATGTTAATGGCTGCCGGAATGTGGGCCGGGTTCACGGCGTGCATATCTGATGTAACCAGGTTTCTCAGGTCGCGAAGAGACACTGTTTTATCATTGCCGTTAGCATACTTCGTGGGCGCGATCCCACCGGTAATGGGGGCTCTACTCGCCGCCACAATACAGGTACCCTACGAGGAGATCTTCGTTAAATTCGGCCTCGGCTTCGCGATATTGGGCTTATTCGCGTGGATTGGGGCAGCGTGGACCACCGACGATAACAATGCATATACAGCAGGGTTAGCCCTCGGCACCACGGTTCACCCCTTGGTAAAGCTTAAAAGGAGACGCGCCGTATTGATCTGCGGCATTCTGGGAATAGTCTTCGCTGCCATCGGCGCTGGCGGTATTGAGTGGATTTTATTCATGATAGGTATATTAGCGCACTTCCTAGTGCCCTTCGGGGGCGTCGAGATCGCACACTTCTGGGTCGTTGAAAGAATGAAAACAAAAATAGAAACCAGGGGTTTTGCAGGTATAACAGCCTGGCTCGCTACTGGTATACTATCATGGCAGGGGTTGCTTCCCCTCGGAGTAATAGGGGGTTTAGCTGTAAGCATAGCGCTCTATTTGGCGCTGTATTACGGAGTTGAAAAGCCGCTTTTGCTCGCCAAGTAGCAGTAGTAAGTGAGGCTTTTTTAGCTCCGCGCCTTTGGCATTACTCTTAGCCGAGGAAACCTCTGAGCTTGCCTAGCGCCTGTATATGTGGCTCGATCGGATTGAGCCTGATAAGGGATCTGTATGGTTCCAAGGGTTCGGGGTCAACGCCAAGCACCTCGAGCGCCTCATCCACTTTCTTAACCACGTATTCGTCCAGCCTATTTAGCACTACTTCGCGTACATAGAACCTCGAGTCGTAGCGCCACTCGTCTACCAAGTGCGGTAGTAGCCTCAGGACCTCGTCGAGCTGGTCGTGCTTGTGTAAGTGAAGTATCATATCTGCATCGAGGAATGTTGGTGGTAAGCCGGTCGCGTACCATGCCGAGGTGTACACTATAGCCCTGGGTACCGACAAAGCATCTCTCTGGGTAGGCAGTATTCTGCCATAAACTTTCCACGATATTCTTTCGCGTGTGCTTGGAACAACAAGTGATATTCTCTGAACGACGTCCACGTACCTCGATGCCAGCTCTCTGTACATTTTAGTCGCCTTATTTACCATGTCGATCACTTCGGCTGGTATGTGGCGCGGGGGTTTATTTACATTTAGTAGTATTTGTTCCTTGACTTTGATGTACTCTTTAAAGGGTACATCGTACCTCACGGCTGACTGGATCGTGGCCGTGCTAAACCCGCTGTATCGTACCACAGCCTTGTCCACAAGTTCCGGGTTGTTTAGTGCGCCTCTGAAAGGTGGAATGCCCATACCTATTATTGGCTTAACCTCGACGCCCTCAATGTTCGTTAATTTATATAATTCACTAATGGCATATAGTACCGATAGCGCTGATGCCAAGTGACCGCTTTTAACGGCTGCATCGCTCTTGCCCAGGAATACGCGCAATTGCTCGATCTCAACATTAAACTCTTTGAGAACCTTTAACAAGGCAGCTATGTAGTCCTGTATGGTTACATGCCTGTGGACATCTTCTAGTAGTGGGATCAGCTGAACGGGTTCAATAGCGACTCTTAGCTCTTCACGTATAACACGCAACTTCCTTATTATTAGGCGCTGGATTAGCCTGATAGTCTCCGCGTCCTCAACCATTGGTAGAATGAACCATTTCACGGCCTGGACGCCTGCAAGCCTCTGGGAGTAATAATTAGCTATTATCCCGGCCTCAATGGACAAGTCCACTCTGTCAAAATCCTCTAGAGAGGGGTTTGGTATACGCGGCGTGACGTAAAACTTTTCGCCGATTGGTAACTCTAACTCGTGTGCGCGCATAACGATATCCTTTGGCTGGGCATAGGGCGTGAGCTTGCCCTCATAATCGCTCATGACCTCCTCACAACCATACATAGTATAACCTTGAATAGCTTCGTCGACTTCTTGTTGAACACTTATCTTCACTGTCGCATCTGGATGCTGTGTGCACATCAACCTGGGTACGAGCAATCCCTCAGACCTGCGTAGAGCTTTGTTTCTCAGTCTCCTTAATGTGGTATAAAGGCTTTATGCACCTCGGGTGGTGCGTACAGGGAGATCGCTACCTCTCAAAACCGCTAGTGCTTTCCCCGACGAGGCTCCTAGCTATTTCTATGTGCTTCATCAAGATATTGAACGCCCTTAACAAGTCCTTTTTTGAGATGACTATCACGGTATCCGTGTAGCACGACTCTACGTGGACGATGTTTATGTCGTTCTGCGCGAGAACGCTTGTTATGTACGCTATCACGCCCGGGACCCACATTATGTCTACCGGGCTAACTACCACTATGGCTGCTTGATCTCTTTGAATTTCTATAATACCCTCTTCTCCAGTTAAGCTAAGGAACTCTTCCGCGGAGTTCTCGTCGAGTACTATAGTTGCTGCGAGCCCGCTTTGCATGACGGCAAAGAACCGCGCTCTATTAGAGATCTTAGCGATGACCGATATAGCGCTTAAAAAGCGGTTAACCCCCATGATCACTATTACCACGCCGGTTTTCACTTCAACGCGTGAGTTGGCCAACACCCTTAA
>JAWAJB010000112.1:0-5601 GCA_038888155.1 Desulfurococcaceae archaeon | reverse complement strand
ATAATACGCTAGGAAACAGTTTCAATTCGGTCTCTTATTAGAAAAGGGGTTACCTGCTCGCTCATATATACGCCTTGCTTACTAGCTGGGGCTCGCCCGTGTCTCAAGTGGATGCCTACCTCGTGCTCAAAGCGCTTGAGAGACGTAGAGGGGGTGTGTCTCGAGACGGATAGGTGCGACAGGAAGGCGCTACCCGAGAAGATGTCCAAGACCCTGAAGAATACAAGAGTCGTAGTAAGGAGGGAGGCGGTAGACGCGCTGGTCAAGGCTCTCTCAGGGTGAATACCGTTTACCACTCAGGTTTCCGCAGGTTTCGCTAGAGCGGTTTATGCTTCGGTCCCGCGGTCTACTGCGACTACTCCTCAAGAGCTACGAGAACGGAATATCCGAGGAGCTCAAGTACTACATACTGGCGAGCCCCTAAACGTGGTATACCAAGCATAACTACCTTTAAGAAGCGACCCGCCATCGATTCTCTTCACTAGACTTCAACCTACTGTTTACTAAATTAATTCAGTTCTTGGTTTAGAATATTTCCGTATTAGTGAATTTAAATTGAAGGGCTAGACGAAGGTTTCGCTACTCTCTTGGATTTATGAAGGGATTTCTTCTATGAATTTCTCGATGTAGCTAGAGGGTATGGGTAGGACAATGATTCCGTTTCTGAGCTCTACAACCTCTTGGAAAAACATGCTAATCATTTCTTCTGGTGCTTCTAAGAATGCTTGACCAAATTTTAATAGTGTGTACATGTAGAGGAACTTTGTATCAAGTTTTACGATAATATCATATAGTTCTAGTAAGAGTTTTTCAAGTTCGCAATCTACAACTTCACACGAAATTCCCATGGCATCTAGGTGCCAATAGGTTATTGGAAATCCATGGTATTCGTATCCTCTTACAAGCTGTTCTGCCACCTTCCTGATCTCCTCAGAACTTTTTTCTTTCATCATTCTATTTCTTAGGAGCTCTTGAGCTAGATGTGCTACATGGTTTAACAAGGACTCGTAGTGCCCCATTTCTGCTACCGGTATTCTTGAAAGTATGTGCTTTACTGCTTCTATCCTCTCTAAATTTTTCTTTACCTCCTTAGTGTTTGCGCTCACCTCTAGCTCGGACACTATTTCTAGAACCTGCCTTAAGCTGTCTCTTATTGTTTTAGTTGATACGTACCTGCTTTCAATACGTATCTGCGGGTCTATGGGGCCCAACTCACTTAACTTTGTGAGTATTATGCAGTTAGAGCATAGTGCCAGGAGGGTGCCCGCGCTTTTGGCGCTTCTAGGCACGATAACGTTTAACCTTATCTTCTTCTTATCTCTTTTCGACTCGAGATCCTCTATGTATTTCTGTATCGTGTAGCCGAGCTGGAATGCCGCATCGGCGTACCCACCCATGGTTTGAAGCACTACATCAATATCTTCTTTATCGGAGTTTTTAACTATAGAAGTAAACTTCTTATATACCTTATGGAGGTGTTCAGACCTTATAGAAGTTAGGGAGCTGTATAATAGTGCAAACACCGTGCTATTCCTCTTTTTAGCTATATCGTCTAGGATGTCATCAATTTTCTTTAGCTCATCCTTAATAGAGTCGTGAATAAAATCGTGGAAGCTATTTGACATCTCATTCGATGAAGGTTGGTCACACATTATCTCTACCTGAGTCCATAGTATTTTTTCCACATCCCGACTTTTTCCTTGATTATACTTAGCTCTGTGTATTCTGGGTATTTTGAGTATATGTACGCTACTATGAATGATAGCGGCAGATACCCGTATAACGAGACCACGCGTTTTAACCTAGATAGCTGGGAGCTACTGACTGTAGCCGTGACTGATGCGAGCCTCTCCCTACCTTTCTCAGTAATCCTGTAAGTAGTAAACCCGTGGCCCTCCTCTGAGAGCCCGACAGACTCAACTTCTACCAAACCCTCGCTGACAAGCTCATTAAGAGCTCTCTGCACCTCGGGAGACCACGGTCCAAAGTAGTACGGTTTAAACGTCACATCTATATCTACTCCACCCTCAGCTACAGCCAGAAACACAAGCTTCTGAAGCCTAGTAGCAGTAGCCCCTCTACCAAGCATGCTAAGAACAAACAGTAAAGCATCTCTGGCATCCAAACCAATACACCCCACTACAATGTGTTACACGTTACCCCTATTAAACCTAGATCAAGCTTTAAATTTAGGTCAAGTACATACCCGAGACAAACAACACAGCATAAACAGTTAATACTACCCCCGCTTCTCCAGAGCTTCAGCTTCTTCGTATTCATGTTCCTCTAAACGTACCTCTAGCTCTGCGATAGCATATATCACCGTGTCCATACATTCTATGTACTCTTTTCCTAGAAGCTTTCTTCTAAAACACTATTAACAGCCTTCGGATCTCGTCGGCTGGAGAACAAATCACTCTCAGACCCCTATATATTGTTGCCCTAAAACGTGTTCCTCCTTGTGTAGCTGTTTTGGTTTTTCATATCTGCTCGTATCTGTCGATATAATCGAAACATCTGTAAGCACCTTATAGTGATGTACGTAGATGTACCTCGATGAGGGGTCGAGAGTCGCTGTAATGCTCTAGTTGACGGCTCTCCCCGAGACATCTGAGATGTGGGGTGTCCGGGGTCACCCTGAACGCCCCCAAGGGTGATGCAAACCCAAGACCGATGAGGGGAACGAGGATAAGGCAATGAAATCAACCGATATAAACCTATATCAGAGCTGAATCCCTCCTAGTGATGGTGCTACTAGACCGGCTATCCCCCACCCAGTGAAGACGAGTGAGTAGTTAGTAGAGAGACGTCTTATGCCTCATTTAGCTGTCTCGGATTTCTTATCCGTTAGTATCGGTTGGTGTGAATGGAAGCGCTTATAAGTACCATGTACGTGGGAGTAGCTCGATGAGGGATCGCCACAGACATAGTCCGTTACGTTATGGTTGAGATGAAAACCCTAAGAACAGTTTCCGAAGCAGTAGGGAGATGCGGGAGTACGGGCCAACACTACTATCGAACCTAGGAGAGGCAGAAAGCGGGAGTAGAGCAGAAGCGGGTACGCCCAAACCGGAGTCTTTAAGGCATTAGCGAGAAACCTGTTTAAGCAAAACAGGAGGTAGCTAAGACCAACCTAAGGGCCTTGAGGTCCGAGTACTACAGGCATCGAGCTACCGAGTAGAGAAAGTACCGAAAGGTGACGGAAAATAGGATTAACACGGTCGCTAGGCGTAGAGCGTGCAACCATCTAGTGATAGATACTAGATCGAGAAAGAAAATTATAGTCCGTAGGTCTTCCTTAAATTCCCTTGACCTTCGCGGGAAGTTGAGACGATCATTAGACTATTAACTGAACTGAAAAAGACTGCCGCACTCGAGCATTAAAGAACTCTTCTCATAAGGATGGCGTTCTGGAGTCCTAGGAGGGTTTTTTAGGGAACAGATTGTGGTGTTAAAGGTAAAAAAAAAGTCTATGGCTTAAGGTATCCAACTCTATTACATCTTTATCTCAAAGGAAACTGTGTGAGTTCCGAGCAGTGTTGTGGAGTAGATCACACCCTTTACTCTCCATGCGAGCCCGCCTCCACGGGTTATGACTTCGTAGACAGCCTTGGCTAGACCGGAGTAGGACACCTCAAGTCTCGATGTCATTAATCTCTCTCCTCCGGCAGGTATATCGGTTTTCTCGGTTATGCCT
The DNA here is from genome assembly GCA_038888155.1 of Desulfurococcaceae archaeon. Lineage (GTDB taxonomy): Archaea > Thermoproteota > Thermoprotei_A > Sulfolobales > Desulfurococcaceae > UBA285. Next base: position 1,904 of record JAWAJB010000112.1, on the reverse strand, counting down.
CCATCAGCAACATAGTTTCCGTCTCCATATAACGTATAAATCACTCTATCTATGGACACGGGTACGCTGGTGGGATTGTGGACCCTGAGCTTCAGCTCTAGAGTGGCAGACGTAAGGCCTACGGTGACAACGCGGACGTCGACGAGGTATATCTTTAGGTCTCTGAGAGCCTGAACCTTTTGGTACTCCGAGTAGAGGAAGTAACCCACTCCAGCAACAACTAAGAGAAGCAACACAACAACGACTACCTTCGCCAGAGGGGCTCCACCAATTAATTAACGAAAAAAAATAAATAAGTTTGTCGATACCGTGAATCGTCGGTTTACTGAAACCAGGCTCCTCTTCACTGATAACTGCAAACTCTTTGAAACTAGCAAAGATCGCACTAGCTTAATAGCGTTGGACCTATCCATACCCGACGTATTCTTAGCTTTGGCGATGTTACTCCATCGCACTCAGTCTTCATACGTACGCCGGATATATGTTAGCGCTGTAGTCGCAGGTACTAGAGGGCGCTGGTCGCCGTCCCCTACTCTGCAACACGACGTCCAAGAGCTTAGCCCTACCATGTATTTCCTCCTGATATCTTCTCTGTAGAGCTTTGTGAACTATAGGAAGTACGATATCACCTTTTCCTCATTAGTTGGTTCCGTAGGTAGCCGAGGAAGTCCGGACCACGAACGTGAACCCGAAACATCCTCAGTGAGCTGCTTAAGCTCGACCCACTAGTACCAGAGGCTTCTGCTTTAGCCTCGGAGGACGCAGAAGGGGATAACCTGACTCCCGGCGACCTAGTAGTCTCCAGAGTGCCCCTGTACTGCGACTTGCCACGATCTCGTAGTGCCGGACACGTCGATGTCTACTTAGTAGGATGCCACCACTGCTACGTTCCTTGAATCCCACTCACGGATCGCGCTTAACCTATTTCCCACGTTCTCAACCTCTCACGAGGTGCTAACGTACGCCACAGCCTTTTTCGGTTTCACTGCAGACTCCCAGCTTCCATGGAAAGTCTTTTTGAAGAATGGACTGTCGGACCCGCCCCTGACGCGTAAGGAGCTCCTCGAAAATACCCGTCCTAACGTGAAGCGAGTGAGACGTTTCTGCATGAACCTTAAAAGAAAGGGAGAAAGTGTCAAGACAGTGATAGTTGTTGAACTCTTTAAAAGCGCTATTACTGTATCGACGTCAGCCACCACGAAACGATCTCAACTAAAAGCGGGGTCCTAGCAATACTTAGGGGTAATCTAATGCTAGTTCGCCACCCACCTCAATTTAGACACTCTCCAGATCCCGATCATCATGGGGAGGTATGGTCTTCATCGAGGCTAGTACTATGCCTCTAGGCCCGTAGCCTGCGGTGTAGGAGACTATTTTTGTCTCGTCCTCTTCACACCGGACCCGGAAGTCCTCGCTCTTGCACTCTATGACGAGGTCTACCCTATCGAGCTCTCTAGCGTCTTTAAACTCCCCCTTGCTAACGAGGATGTCGGGTTTTATCGGCGCTCTTCTCCTCTCGAAGGCTCCGACCAGGTGGGCCCACTTAGTCGGTTGAGGCTCGAACCAGAAAGAGTAGGTACCGCCATAGCCCAAGGCTACGAACATGGGAGTCAGGCTTCCCTGCTCGACAAGCCATAGAGGTTTCTTCCAGTATTCTCTCTTCTATATCTCTACGATTCCAAGAGCTTTGCAGACTAGCATCGTCGTCCACAGCTGGTAGATCCACTCCATCGGAGTCTTCAAGCACCTAGCTCTAGCTCTGTCGTTTGGCAGGACTAAGCAGGGGATTAACCCCTCTTCGACATCTTTGAAGATCTCTTCAGTCCTCCGCGCACGCATGAAGAGTATTTCGAAGTTGAGCCTCCTAGCATAGCCTTTGACCTCATCCACCATCCTCCTGTAGA
>JAWAJB010000111.1:0-5618 GCA_038888155.1 Desulfurococcaceae archaeon | reverse complement strand
ACACCAGCAGACACCAGATCCTCCAACACCCACTGAGAAACAGGCTTCCCTGCCACCTCAATCAACTGCTTCGGCCCCGAAAACGTCAAAGGCCTCAAACGAGTACCAGCACCCCCATGAAGAATAACACCCTTCATTGTAAAAGCGGAAGACGCGCCAGGTATAAAACTATAAGTTTTCGCTCTCTGCCACTACTCGCTCATCGCCTACGAACTAAACAGATATCAGCGACGCTCTGATACTTATCTCCCTCCTAATAAAACCTGGAGGTTGACTCGTCATCAATGTTGTTTGTAAGCCTTACCATACGCTTGCTCATTTCAGCAAATCATAGCTCTATCAACCTGTACTAAAAATCAACGCATATTTTATAAGATTTTATACGATCTATAGGAGCTTGGATCCCCAGTTAATTCCTTGGAATCTTGCCGCTGTTCAGCATCTTTAACGATAACACATTATAACAAAGAATCAGACAAGTACAAACCATTACCCATCAATTTGAAGTTTGAACTGCTTGAGCAACAAGAGGCGTAGATAGAGAGGCTGAGGTTGCTAAATCCCGATAGCATAAAGTTTTGGTCAGTTTAATTAAAGTTAATATTAAAATAATTAAAATATAAACAAGTTGAGGGTTTACACTATTTCTCCTCAAATTACTTAAGCGATGCAGGTACAGTCAACAAAAGCGCGGAGCCCCATAACATAACCCAGGGGGTAAACACGCGTGCAACGAAATACATGCTTGCACAATAGATGCCTCTGCTATCCCTCCACTAGGAAATAAATGATGCCGAAATGAACGAAGACAGCTGGGGCAGTAACGGTAAACCCCGTGGAAGCCTTATCCACCTCGCCTACTTGCCGCCGTCATAAACGTTGAAGTCGATCCCCTTATCCCTAACACGAACAGCTAAGTACAATCTCGCGCCATCCATGATCAAGTGAGGCGCACCGGGTTTTGAACCAGGTATCCTAGACCAACCACTAAACTCGCCCATAATCACACTAATCCACGAATGACGGAGACTATAATTGTCACCATCCTTCGCAACAATGTGCAGCCTCCCTTGAGAAAAACGGCAGTAGGTGCATTAGGTGCGGATCCGCTAAAGAGAGTTCTCTAAACCTGCCGACTCCAGGCTTTATCGCGTCTACATCGATAGTTTTAGCAGTGCCCATATCAGGCCGTCCCCCAACGAGAACCGCCCCTTTCTCTTAGCATCGGAGCCGAAGTAGACTAGTGCAGCAACGTTAATACAATAGGAGGGGAAGAGCTCCTTTAAGCTCCTCACCGGTGGCATACATCTCGATCTTGAGAACTATGAATACGCTTTTGCACAGCAGAGCTGGAGTTCAGCGGCAGAGCGATAAGGGTCTACGTTGAGACACTAGCACCATAATTTGATCTGCAGATAATTCCCCTCCCGGACCTCGCAACTCTATCCTCGCGTTCCTCACCACCTTCGCATACCTGCTATTGGACTCTCCTTCAGCCTTTCCACACCCTTATGAGAGCGTTCTCGAGCACGACGCTATACTCGAGCGAGTGTTCATGACCCGAACCACGTTCCCTATGCTCGTGCGGGAGCCGATAAACGAGCCCTCTATCAACAAATCTCCCCGATCCCCGTCAGCCTCCTTACTGTGCTCTTCATAATCCTCGACCCCCTCCCCACCGCAACCCTCCTTTCCACCCTCAAGCCCGCACCCCTGGGCACCCCTTCTAGCACGCTCGCCTAGGATCAGCGCGTTCGCGTGCAAAGTGACGTCCTCCTTCCCCACGTCAAGCCACCAACCATCGACAAAGCTATAGCCCATTCCGTACCCCCGCTCCAGCATGTACCGCAGCGCGCCTATGATCTCTACCCCCCTCCAGCTCGACTACGGCTCCTTATAACATCGAAGACGGACTTGAAGAAGTACACTCCAACCAGAGCGTACTCACTCGGCTCCCTCACTTCTCCACCAGACCCACAAGCTTACCCCTTTCGTCGAACTTCGCTACACCGAACATCGTCGGATCCTCAATCATCTTCAAGAGTAAGTGGGCGTAGCTCCTGCACAGACCCACCGTGTACGTGATACCGAGAGAGCTCCCCCATGGTAAACGAATGTTCTAGAGTTTTAGTTGAGGTTATGCATTAAATATTCGCTACCAAACTATTCAACTAGCTTATCAGCAGGAAAACTACATCCATATACGGTACCCGAATTTACCAACAAACTTTCTAACAAGGAAACCGGCAATTAATTTATTATTTATGAATTGCGTAACCTTATGAAGCTTTATTTCCCTTTGTTTAACTAATTCAAAAGACTCATTAATACACTTCAAAATTACGTCTACAGTCATTTCCCTCACTGTTATGATGTTGCATAGACATTTACCTCAACTTTCCCAACTTGCTTATAACATCTTCATATACTTTATCCATGTTCCAATATTGCCAGCAGCCCCATCTGCCAATGAGGGTTACACCTTGTTCCATTAACCATCGAGTTATGCTATTCCTTGCTTCATTCGATTTTATTGTGTGAACTGGATATCCATATTCATGCAGCCAATACATTGTAAAGAGAATCTCCCTCTTTTCAATTACCCCTAGTTTTTCTAGATTTTCAATAGTTTCTTCCACATACTTTTCTACGTTAAAAGCCGATTTAGCAGGTATTGTGATTTCAGCTATTAGTGTGGACTTGTTTGGAGGGGCATTGAAAAAGCTATAGTTAGATATCCAAGCATACCTATGGAAAATTACATTTGGCATTGGAACGTATATCCAATGCTGTTTTGGTGCTGGCTTATCGATAGCTAACCCCACCACCAACACTCTATTATAATCAAGTTCATTAGCCATTTTAATCATGTACTCAGGTGCTTCCATGAGACTCATTAGCTCATTTAATGGTATGGAGCTCACCAGCTTTTTGGCATGTATCTCGCCATTTATTAGCCAACCATTATTTGTTCGCTTAACACTCATGATTTCGTAGCCCTTGATATATTTGACCCCCATTCCGACGGCTCTCTTCATCGCAGCATCAAATAAACTCTGTATACCACCACGTCTAGGATAGTAAAATTTCGATTGTTCAATATAACCTACGGTGGGTTGACCCATAGCTGATCTAACGACATCCCTCCAGTCAGGGATCGGCAGTCTTCCCGGCGTGTAAATCCAGTCAACATCTATCTCTCTTAACTCCCTCTTCCAAATCTTCAAATTATATGGAACAAGATATTTCTCCGCAATCCATTTACCGAAGAATCCGTAAATCCACTCATAAAGATTCTTCGGAGCGAAGTCATTAGTTCTCGCATTCCATGCCTCAAGAAACGAGATCAGTGCATCGATTTTATCATTTTGAGGGAGTAAACTTAAATTGTTTTCAAGCGGATAAGGTATGAATTGATGGAAAAGCATTATAAAAGCTTTTCTTGAATGTTCCAAAACATCCATGTCAAGGATATTGAGCATTTTTTCTAAGATCGTCTTATTCCTAGAGAAAATTATGTGACTTCCACCAGTATCAAATACGTGACCCCTTACTATCTCGCTCCTTAATAAGCCTCCAACGGTTTTTTGCTTCTCTAAAACTACAATACTAGTGCTTGGATGTACTAACTTGCATTCTAAACAGTAGGAGATTCCCGCCCAACCTCCACCTAAAACCACTATATCCGTACTGAGCATGAGGATCTTCCTACCAACAAATAGAATCGTAGATAGTAGCGTAAACTATAAGCTGACATGGAGCTAAATACTTTTTACCATTCAAGCATGGCATGGACTAATCTCCTCAAATCTTCAAAGTACAGTTTTGGCTCATTTAAAACATATTCCCTGAATTTTTGAAAGTTAGAAATATGGCATTCATAGTTCTTTATGCAATCTACTATCAACTTTGATAAATGTTCTATATTTAAATCTTTGCATGCCATACTATAGCACTTGATAGTATACTCATCTGGTATTGGACAATCATCAAAGTAATAGTAACCCCCACTCCTGTTTACTATTACAATATTACCCAAAACTCCAGCTTCCCGAAAAGGTCTATCTCTCCCTGGATGGTGTCCGATATCTATGAAGACCTTAGACTTGCTGAGAATCCTTATCATCCTTTCTTTTCCAACGTTCATTAATGGTATCACTTTAACATTACTATCCAATTGCTTTACTTTAGAAAACAGTCTATAGATAATAGAGAATGCCTTCCTAGCATTGAAGGTTATAATGTCATCTTTCTTTTGGAAGTCGATATGGGCATTTAAAAACTCTTCTTCAATCGGTTCCCTTACTAGCAGAACCTTATTCTTATTGATACCCAGATTAGTAAGAAAATTTTTAGCATATAATGACTGTGCAATATGTAGATCGACATTGTCGAGAAAGCTAAGTATCTTATTAGCATTGTTTATAGCATTTGATATTTCTTTACAAGCAATATAATATCTTACATCATTTAGTATCATCTTATTGGGAATGCTGCAATACCTTAAACTATATATAAGATAGTCCCTATAAAACAAAATTCTCGATGCTATTCTCGATACTTTTGAGCTATGATGGATGGATAGAAAGAAGTTATCGATAGATAACCAATAAATGGCTTTTCTTAATGCTTTAAATCGCTCCAATAAATTTGTCTGTGTTTCAGATACGATTAATAGGTCCTTGGGATTATCTTTAACTTTTGAGATAGGAATCCATTTACACTTATATTTTTTGTAATTCGGATGAACCGGGTCTAATCCTTTTTTGATACCAGTAAAAGCTATAATCGCATCTACATTAAAATACTTCACAAGAGAGTGACATAGCGAGAATAACGCAGTTGGTCCACCTGTGTATACGTTGGATGGTACCACGATGTACACTTTTGTCATTTAGTATACCCTGAATTTCCCCTTGTAGAGAATATTATTAAGTTATCTCTCTGTACTTATGATAGCATTAATACTTGGTGAAAGCATATTTACTTGGAGGAACTTTAGTTTCTCGGCGTGTCTAATTGACTTTTTCTTATCGAGCCCAGCTACTCTGAACTTTACCTCCTTCAGAGGAGTCATAACGTTAGTACTTGCTATTCACGAAGGCTCTTAAACAGTTCAAGAATATTATCTCAAAGGTGAACGATAAATTTGTCATCACCATAAAATCCTTGCACAGGCTCACTACATGCGATGCCGAGAGCCCCCCTGGTAAACGTATGCAATCCTGACGCTGAGCCGTGAGCCATCCCCACAATACTCCCTGAGAAGTTCGCACATACTGACTCATAGGCGGCTTATTCGCCACCGGCATCATCTGCTTAAAACCGCTGACGTTCAGCGGCCTAAGCCCCGTACCAGCCACCACCGTCAAGATTGCGCCCTTTACGCACTACTACCCCTCTTCTTCTATACGCACACCACTTTTTTATGATCTTAACGCGGATCTAAGACCACCTTCGTCTTGAATCTCAAGTAACACCTTTGAACTATCTTTAAACCTCGCTGACTAAGAGCGCGTAAGCACATCCACATACTTGCAGAGCATCAGAAACTTTGTAACTTTATTAAGATTTTCAAAATTAATCTTTGAAAGAAAACTTAGTTAGGTTCACCATAT
>JAWAJB010000110.1:0-5631 GCA_038888155.1 Desulfurococcaceae archaeon | reverse complement strand
TTAACAACTCCATTAAGCGTGGTTGAGGACTGTGTACTGCCTGCATACATTAGTGTTGAATTAAGGAATAAGGGCTTCATATACCACAGTAGGAGGAATGTAGAGTTAAAGGGATTGTTGAACTACATCTTAAATAACTTGAAGCAGGGACTTATGGAGTACCGTGAAGGAGGGTTTACTTCAAGATACTTCATTCCAGCCTTAAGTGAAGCAAGCCCTCTCTCAAACTTCAAAATCATGTTGGGGAGTAATGTAGAGATTCTCTTTAAATCAACGCAAGTTGGGAGGCTACTAGTTATCTCTGAGAGCAGCGTCAAGAGCTCCATAGTTAAGCCTGGTGGAAACACTATTAAAGCTCCATTCTCGCACACATACCATTTAGTGTTCGACAATGGATTCAACAAGTACTTATATAAATTGGAGCTCCCATTGATTGAGCAGATAAGGGCGGCTGAACGGCAAGCTCAAGCACTATACAGTGCCTTAAGCGAGTGACTTAAGTAATCGTTTAAGAAGCTTAGGTTAAGTCTAAAGCTTTATGCGTCGAAATAGTGAACAGCGCCAGCACAATTGAGATCAAGCAGCATTAATGAAAACGCTTCCTATTTTAGATAAACAGCCGCCTGCTTTACTACTAAGTTTTTTACCTATCGTTATGGAAAGAATCTACTGGTGCCAACTGTTGCCTAAGCGTAGAGTCCGTAGAATTCGACGGGTAGTAAAGCGGAAGGCTCTCACTCAATACGAGAAAGGACACTTGTTCGAAGATGTTGTCGAGAGGTTCTTCCAGCAGCTCGGATATAAAGTCGAGAAAAACGCTAAAATAAGAGGTTATTCTGGAGCTGTTCATGAAATTGATGTTTTGATTTCCAAGCATGGCATTAACGGAGTAGTAGAAGTAAAGAACTATGATAAACCCATCCCCAAAGACTGGGTTATGAAAGCCAGCAACGTCGCTAAAGACATTGGTGCTACAGAAGTCTACGTTGTATCAGCATCCGGTTTTACTCCTGATGCCGTGAAAGTTGCTGAGGTTCTAGATGTGAAGTTACTCAACATTAACGACATGATGAAGGAGCTTAAAAGAGCTACTGACATTACAACTCTCCCAACATTCTATGCTAGACCGGGAGTAAAGCCGAGAACAGTTAAAGAACACGCTTCTAGGTACGTGATGAAAAAGCTCTTTAAGCCAGTTGAGGAGGTAAGTGAAGTAGAGCTACTTTACTATCCATTCTACGTGTTTGAATCCGAGTACACCTACGTCGAGGAAACAGGAGTTTTATTCACGAGAGAAATAGAGAAAAAAATGAAACTTAAAATATTAGCTAGCGCTATACAGAGCGCTTTACCGGTAATAGATGAGGATACAGTCACCTTGGTTGACATAAAACCTGTATCTAAGGAGGAAGCCGAACTGCTCAACGTTATTAGTGAGAGCGATGAGTCTTTAACCATCAGCGATCTCGAGGAAATCACTGGGTGGAATCGGCAGAAACTGGGTAAACTGCTTTCAAACCTTGTAAAAAGCGGTCTCGTGGAATACGAAGAGGAGGAAAGTGAGAGCGGTAGAGTAGTGAAAGTCTATTATTCTTCAGTTCCTCATCCAGATGAATTAAAGGAAGCTTGTGAGGAGCTTATTCCTGAAGACCTTGAGCATGGCAAACCCAACGACAGTAGCGTTATAGATCCGAAAATACCTTCCACTAACTTAGCATCAACTATAAACAGCTTATATGAGGGACTGAAAATACACGGCAAGAAGTTAATTTACCTCCCTATCTATAGAGTTAAGTTAACGTCTACAGAGGATGACACATACCGCTACATCTATTTAACAGCTTTCACAAGCAAGCTACTATTGCTAGAGGGAATAGAAGAATAACTACGTAGGAAACGAATTCGTTTCCCGTATCGGTTCGTAATTGCTTTATCTCTGTCCCCCCGCATCCTGCTCGGGTCCTAATAGGGCTTGGAGGTGTTCAGGGGCATCCCTAGACCCCTACATCTCTAGTACTTGAGGAATAGGTTTGCACACTATTCTCATAGATATATGCATAGAGTTGAAACGAGAACCATAGCTTTGAGTCCCACAGTATGTAGGGTAGAGACACGTCCGAGACTGGGTGCAAGGCTGAATACTTCACGAGGAGGGTATGTAGCCTTAAACCCCCCACTACTTAAGGAGAACTCTTGCCCCTTAAGGGCGGAGAGGAGGTTGTCGTTGAACCCTATTATTAACCACCATGACTCTTAATAGTTGACTCAACTAGTCCCCGGCATGTTTTCAATCAGGATCTCTGCACTCCTTATGACATCCTCTAGTGTCGTAACCTTTCTCACTAGTACATAGTGGTGTCCAGCCCACTCCTTAAACCCCTTCTCTCTTAGTAACCGTAGGTTTAATGCTGCGTTAGCTCTTATGGTCTCTGGCTTCTCGGTGCGGAGCACGTAGTCTCTAACTCTGTTTACGCTAAGGTACTTGGACAGCCTCAGGTCTAGGGCGGATTTCAGGATATCGTGTAGAGCGAGCTCCGGTGCATCAAAGCTCCTACCGATTCTATTAGTGATACTCCATGCCAGCTGTAGCTCCGGCTCTGTAACTAGAACACTTTGAGTGCTGCCAAACAAGTCCTTGAGCTCAACCCTTACAACTGAGGCTTCGCGCAAGCCTAAAGCTATCTCGAACCTAACATAGTCTATCTTCGGGTTTCTTACCCCAATTACTTCCTCAAACGCTCTCCTAAGCTTTACTAAGGTGCCGTGGTCTTTTATCTCGAGGAAGCTGTGGAAATCCTCGCCAGTGTACCTCGTTAAGACAGGCATCCTCATTGATAAGATGCTTGGGAAGTAGTCCTTCTCTACGTCGTACTCTGCAATGCCGAGGAATCCATACCTACCTCTACCAACTGGGATTCTCAGCACGAAGCCCATCTCAGCTAGCCACTTGTTGAAGAGCGGGAAGTGCCGGAGTACGTCGCGCTTAGCGTAAGCGGGTCTCCTCCACGCCGAGTCCAAGTCGAAGGTGAACCTAGGCTTCTCACCTACGTTAACCAAGTAGATGTAGTTTACTACGGCGCCTCCCCCGAAGAATATAAGGTCACCGAAGTACTCTGATAACAGCTTCAGTAGCCTCATAATATGCCATACTCTCTCAAGGTCTCGCAGCACAGCGCTCTTCTCATCCCTCGCGAGCTCCACGTCTCTGGCGAGCCTATCTAGCGCTCTCTCAAGCTCCTCTATACTCGGAGTACTCCTAGCTAAGTCCTCCTCAAGCTTGCGGAAGGCTTCTCTCTCCTCACGCTCTTCACTCTCACTATCTCTAGACACCTGCATGCACGTCAACCTCCTCAGATGTTTCTCGTAATATCCACTCCGTTCGCAAATACCCACGAGAAGTACTTCGGCAGGAACTCCTCGTACACATCTCTATCTAACAGTGTTAGGTAATTGAACTCCATAGCCTTGGGCACTCCCAGCGACATCTTCATGAAAGATAGGAAGCTCGCCAGTCTCTTTAGCCCGTAGGGAGAGCACCTTCTAGCAACCTCGTCTAAGTCTATATCCCCATAGTACCACACTATGTACTGCTCCACAGGCCAGAGCGGGTCATAGCTAAGTAGATCTGCTATAGATTGCTCCCTCCCACCTACAGGCATCATGAGAGACCAGTTGAACCTGAACCTCCTACTCCTCAGAGAGGTGTATACAACCTTGTATTCGCCTGGCGGGTTAATCCTGCCCTCCAGCACGGGGTCTGCAATGACAACTCTGTAAGCCATGCCTCCAAACCATGTTGTTGGGATATCCGGCATGTAGTAGTACACGTCTGGCACAGTCTCGGGGAAGTAGCTGTAGAGACCCCTCCAATCTGAGAGAGCTAGCTCCGCCAAAGCCCTGGCTTTATGGGTGTCCTTGAGAGTCCACACATTCCTTGAAACCTGCATTGCTACTTCCTCAGACTCTAACTCTCTGAGAAACCTATACGTGAGACCACCGTTGAGATTAAAGATGCGAATGAGCCTAGAAGCAGGGATACCGAGTCCTAGTCCTGCGCCCTTAGCGAGCTGGACGAGCACAACTCTACGGAGGTTAGATAGACCAGTAATTCTCCAACTCACACTTTAGCACCTCATTATCACAATACGTGACTAAAGCTTATAAATCTGAGGCAATAACTGCCTAATATAGATTTAGGCTCGATAAGTGCTTCAAACACGTAAAGACCATAAACGTCAAAAAGAACTCAGCGGATTTTCAACGTTTTCAGCTGAGTAAGCTGATTCCTGAAGTATTCCTTCTCAAGATTGCTCATACCTTCAAACAAAGAACTGTTCACGTAATTTCGCTATTCACTTTGATATAAGTCTCTATTTAAAGAATAACCACCGTTAGTTACTAGAACAATGTCACTTAAAATGGAGCATTCACTTTGGCCCAGCTGTTATACGTTCTAACACCTTCTTTACAGGCATTGTAAGGATCCCAGCAATTACGTAGGTTAGCTTCTTTTCCTCGACTAATACGATGTGTGCAATGAAACAGTAATTCTTAACTACTCCCGACGCCTCCACCACATCTTTGTGAACATGATTACATCACGTATACCTATTGACATGGCGAACTTTAGTGATAAACAAGTACTTCCTGAAGTTACTAGGATACATTAATGTCGAGGAAGCAATTAACAAGGTGTTCTCAATGTTGAGATCAAAAATATTGCAGCGATCGCTGTAAGGATTTTTTACGAGAGGTTGTTTTCGAAATACCGTTCCATTGATAGTGTTTGATTCCCTATGTATCTATATTACGTTGTTTAAATAAGTTGATGACGTTGGCAGTACTAATGACGGTTAATAAATAGCGGCACTCACATTAAGACACAGAGCCTAGTCAAAATTCTCTCAACTATAGACATACCAGCCACATGTGATAAAGGTGTTTAAGCTGAATACGACTTGGATATGCTTATGATAGGTCATACATTATCGTTACGTACTTGAAGAAAACCTATTGGAAAAAAGCTATATAGGCAGTATGAAAAGAGATTTTGTGCCTATAGCCACAACAGGCTACATTCCCTGGGTTCCCCCGTCACCGTGGCTGCAAGTACTTATTAACTTCAGCATGTATCTAGAGCTTCGAGGCGAGATTTTTGAAGGGCATTAAGTTTGCTCCTGAATGGATTGAAAGAGCTGAAGTATTTCTTAATGATGCTGAAAAACACTTAACTGAAGGACACTTCTGGCTCACGTGTTTTGAAGCTCATCAATCAGCAGAATTCTATTTAAAATCTTTGATAGTCTCTACCACAGGCTTTCATCCCTATACACATGACTTAGTAGAGTTAATTGATGTTACGAAAGGTATTGGGGTTGAAGTAGGCGAGGACATAGTTACTGCTTGCGAAATTCTAACACCTCACTACACTCTCTCTCAATATCCGGGTAGAAGAGCTATAACTTATACAAGAGCTAGAGCTGAGAGATGTTTATCTCTTGCTAAGAAGATTGTTGAATGGGTAAAAAGCATTGCAGATCCCTAGCAACAATAGATACAATGTATTGAGGAGAGCGTACAGCAATATAGAGTTTAGAGAGGAGATGTTCAGAGGATTTATTGACAGAGTGT
>JAWAJB010000109.1:0-5652 GCA_038888155.1 Desulfurococcaceae archaeon | reverse complement strand
AGAAACGTCATGCCGGACATAGTGTTATACAGTAATCGAGGCATACCCATACCTCTCGACGTGAAGTATAAGTTGATAGAAGGTGAACCACCACTCTCCGACATCTACCAGATAGCTTTCTACGCGAGACAACTCAACTCTAGTGAAGCCGTCTTAGTATATCCAGAAGACACAAAGAGTAAAAACAAACTCGAGATCACTGTTCCGGTCGCCAAGGATGATGCAGACTTCAAAATATATGTACTAAAATACGATCTCAGCAAGATACTAGAGAACGGAGAACCTGACAAGAACTTCATAAGAGAAGTAAGAAACATACTGAAGCATTGACTAGCAGAGACTTCTAACCCTATTAATGTCTAGAGCACCCTAGCAACCTCAACGTCAGCTACGTTCTTTAACTCGTTAATATTCTTTAAGCGTTTATAAGGTCTCTATAAAGTCTCTAGTCATATTGCCTACCTAGTATAAACTACCAATCTATTTGTTACATTCATTACTTGCAAGATAAAGAACATTAACCTGGATTGCAACGACAGATATAGGAAGCTAAGGATACAAAGAAACAGAGACACAGCTATTAATCGACGCATACACAACCTTTTAAAGTAGAACAACTATAAAGCTTTCCAGCACTTCCAGACTTGAATTCTCCACCGGCTTCATCCCCGTCCTCTAGGACTAGGCTTTCAGTTGTAATCTCTCTGAATCAGAAAGTTCTGGTGTTTCTGAGGCTCCCGTTGCTACTCGATATAGCTACGTTAATCCTGTATGACATCTCAATATGTTGCCAACCGTAGCTAAAGCAGACACTTACGTACCTCCTGACAACATAATACTTGAAGTACGTGAAAACATCAGGAAGTTAGGACCCCCTACACATTAATGTATGACGTCCTAGTAAGCTCAGGATGCAGGGAGAACTGAAGCAACCCACCTAATCAAGCACGTGAATGAGCTGAGGACCGTAGACCTAGGCGAGTACGTTAGAGTACACCTAGACCTCCAGAGGGCCTCAAAAACGTGTTCGCCCTCTATCTACCCAAGGAAGTATATGAGAGTACTCAGGACCCGTGCCCCATCAGGACACCATAGAGAAGACGTTTAAGGAGGCGGGACTACAAATAAAGTATTTTAGAAAACGGTGAAGACAGAAACTAAAGTAGCTAGGCATAGACTCAGAAGACATCGAGGCGTTCCAGGGCGGGGTCTCAAGCATAGGCAGGAAGCACTACACGGACTGGACCCTCACCCTGGACAAAGACTATGAGAGAATACTACCACGCATAGAGAAATACCTAACAAAAACCGACAAAGGAATTGGAGTTGGGTTAACGTTTATATATAGCTAGTGATTATTATTACTAGCTATAATCATTTGTGGGTATCCTGAAATGTCGCTCGACAAGCATATACTTAGGGCGATTGAGCTCCGGCTTAAGAAGGTAGGGAGGGCGGCGAGACGTAATCCCGTTGGTAGGATGTACGTTCCTTCAGGACTGGTCGGCAAGCACGTAGCATACGTTACTGAGGAGGAGCTCAATGACATAAGAAGAGAGATTGAGAGGTTAAGATCTATAAAGAGCTTCACAGAGCATTTATTCAACTCCAGGAATCACTCAAGAATGTTTAGTGTTGTGAGCGATACGTGGAATCCCGTGACGGGGTGTACCCATAATTGTGTTTACTGCTGGGCTCGGCAACTAGCTGAGACTAAGCTGAGGAACTCAAGGAAGTACAGGGATGGGTTCTCGCCAAGGATTCACGGCGAGGAGTTCAAGAAGAAGTTCAGTGGCGGTGTGGTGTTCGTCTCGGATATGGGTGACCTGTTCTGCAGTGGGGTGCCTGACGAGTGGGTACTTAAAGTCCTCAGGCACGTGAGGAAGTTCCCGAACACTTACTTCCTATTCCTCACTAAGAGCCCTAGCAGATATCTTGATTTCATTAATGAATTCCCGCCGAACTCTGTACTGGGCGCCACCATAGAGACTGACAGCGACGAGCTTTTTATGAAGCACTCACCGAGGATTTCACAAGCACCGCTACCAAGCATTAGGTACGGAGCTATGAAGAAGCTTGAGTGGCCGATGAAGTTTATCTCTATAGAACCCATCCTAGACTTCAACCTAGACAGGTTTACTGAATGGATACGTGATATTAATCCCTTCATGGTGTACGTCGGCTACGACAACTATGGTCATAAACTACCAGAACCTGCACATGACAAGACACTTAAGCTAATGGAGAGGCTCTCCGAATTCACTCTAGTCGTTAAGAAGACCGTGAGACCAGCATGGTACGAGGCTACGTCTCCTTACAGATATTCTGAGCAATCCGTGTGAGAGGTTTCATCTTACCCCTGAAGACGTCTAGGAGTCTGGCAAATGTCTCGCTATCTGTTTTCTCCACTTTCTGCTTTAACTTAAGGACTGGTTCGAGCCAGGGATTACCTCCTCTCGTGGGTTTTACCGCAATCAATATATGGTAGTAGAATGTCTCAGTGCCCGTCACCTTTATTGAGATGACTTTCCTGCCTAACTCATTTAGCTTGTCTGCGTAAAACTTAACTAAGTCGCTGTCATCCTTTGCTTTCATCCAAACGTCGCCACCGTAGAACGAGTCTAGCGCTTTGTATCTCATTTCCTCGGATTTTGCTCTCCCCCATGACCTTCTAATACCAGCGGTCATGAAGTTGAACAATAAATCCGTCCTCAGATTTAATATCCTGTTGACGGTCGACCACTCAGGCTCCGTTCCCTCCGGGTCGACGAAAACTAAGGCGTGAACACAGTCCTTCAGCAGGTCTCTATACGGAACTTTGTTCATATCTGCAGTAATTACCTTTACGTCGTCTTTATCCACGATCCCCCTCTGGTGGAGCACCTCGATGGTCTTTTCAAGAACTGAGGTCTTTTTCTGGTCTAAGTCTACGAAGAAGTACTTATTGAACTTCTTTTCACTGCGGGGTACAAGTATGCTAAGGATTGGCGAACCGTAGAGTAGCACCCCTTCGTTACCGCTTCTGATTTCAATGATGCCGGAACCAGCGAAAGCATCCACGTAGCATATTTCCTCAAAATATTTCTTAGCAACTAATGTGTATATGTCTAGGTAGTACGCAAGTATCGAAAGCTTTATACCTGGCCAGGCATTGTCATTGCGGTATATGTACTCGTAAGCCCTCGGCACCTTCTTAGCTACTTCACTTAATATCTCACCTGGGGTTGGCTCAAGGTTAGTTAAGGTGTTTATGCGATCTATCCACCATTCAAGAGGATCCTTTCTCTTCCTCGTGATGCCCCTCCATAAACTAATATTACTCTATTCACTAATAAAGTGACATCTATCCCCGTATAATGGTGGTAGAAACTTCTTCAAAATGTACTCCGTGTCTTTCGCTGAGTTCCAGAATACTTGCAGATCTTTTGCTAGGTGCTAGCTCGGTTGCTAATTCTGGCTGGCTGAATCAAGCATAGGCAGGAAGCACTACACGGACTGGACCCCCATCCTAGACGAGAATTATAAGAAGATACTACCACACATAAGAAGATATATCGCCTGATTTACTGCATCTTACAGAGGGTGAAGTCTTTGTTTCTCTGATGTCCCTATCTAAAATAAATGGTTAGAGACGCTACGCAGACCTACTTAAGATATTCCTCTGCTGGATAAGATCGTTGGTTTCTCGCAATGAAGATAGTTAGCTAAAAGAAGGAGTAATATATGAGCTTAAGTAGTTAATTACCAGAATGATTTCCCAATGTGCTCATTTTATTATTTTCTGTAATGCATCGATAGATGTCTCGCATTATCATTAAGTCTTCCTTATTTTTCTTCTTGATTTTGTCATATTTCCTCATTTCATACCATTTCTTAATCTCTTTTCCATCTCTGATTCTCTGAGACCGTATCTCGCACTTAGGTAATTTTTGAGGTATGTTATCAAGTCTCAGCCCCTTAAAGAACATGTCATTTAGTGGGAGGAGGACTTGCTGTAGATCTATGATATACATGTCGTGCCAGAATTTACTAATGAGTTCTGCTTCATGGCCTTGCTCTGCTGGCTCAAGAACTTCCTTCACTATACCGTGTTTCAGAGTCTTTGATATTATGAGGGGAATGTCGTATCTGAGAATGTTAAACCCAATGATCTCTATCTCTTCATGTTTTATATCTAACTCCCTCAAGTATGCGTAGAGATCTTCCAGCATCTCTTTTTCCTTACCCCTCTCAAAGTTCTCGAAGAACACAGGCTCTTCCTTCTCTTCATGCAATAATCCAACCAGGATTATGTCCTCTCCAGTAAAGTCTAGCTTCTTCTCAGGTCTATAAGTCTCTACGTCAAGATAAATCCTTATAAATCCTCTAGACGAGTCCACATAACCTCACCTGAACCACACTACCGAATTACATACATCAAAAAATTCTATTTAAATTCAAAATGAGGCGCATGAAAGTCACGCCGAAGATTAATCGAGACTATATGCAACGTAATCAACTCCATAAGGTTCGACTTCACCGGAAAAAGCATAAAGACACACATACCTAAGATAAACATAAACATACCCAACATAAGCATAGAGAAATAATAACCGATACTTTCGGCAGGGTCTCTGTCTAGGTACTGGAGTTACCTAACGCAGTTTTAAGGGAGTCAGGCTTTATAAGCTTTACTAATGGTATTCACACGGAGCGTGAGCATGGGAGTTCTGGATTCGCTCGAGGGTGGTGCTCGTCAAGCAGTAGAGGTCTTTATAGCGGTGATGATTTCCGTAATTTTCTTTAGCATTGCGTTGCCAGCCATTCTCGACGCCTTCCATGAGGCGCGGGAGTCAGTCCCCATCCTACCCCTTGCCAGCACAGAATTCCTGCTGGCTTTGTTTCTAGTAATAACTGTCATTCTTGGCTTTCTTGGTCTGTGTGAGTTAGCACATTACTTCAGTTTAGGCTATAGTGACCTGCTCAAAGGGGTGGCGTTCGTAATCGCTGGATTGGCGATAATGTCATTACTCATCAGGACGCAGAACAAGCTAGTTGCGGAAATCTCCGGAGAGTATGCTAAAATAATCGTCGCAACAGCTTCCGGCATCCTTGTATCAGTGCTAGCTTGCCTCATTCACGAGTACTACGACTACAGCTGAGGCTTCTTCGTGAGGTCTAGGAAGTGAAAACATAGGTAGCTGATTTTTCAAATTAGATGACTGAAGTTCAGGCATCGAAACGAGTTGAGTGTAAAGGCTTAACTTTATATAAAGTCGTAGCATAATTATCTTAAGGGGTAATGATGAGTTCTGATTATTCCAGGATAAATACGAGAGAGGAGGACGATGTGTTTGAGGAATTGAAGCATCTTGATGATTTGGATATAGCTAGTTTCTCCCTCACGGCCTCAGCCACGAACTCAGCCCTACTACGGTAACCCCACTTCCTAGACTTAGGGTCCTCATCAACCAAATCCATAAGCTCTTTAGGCAACCTCACGCCACGCATGCTTCGACGCATAGCCCACTACGTCGTCGATAACTTGATGGAGAGCTTGAGAGGGTTGGTGGACCGGCCGGGATTTGAACCCGGGGCCTCTCGGATGCCAACCGAGCGCTCTTCCAGGCTGAGCTACCGGCCCATTAATCTAGAATTATTTAATCCTTTTAA
>JAWAJB010000108.1:0-5665 GCA_038888155.1 Desulfurococcaceae archaeon | reverse complement strand
GGATACTCGTTGAGATAGAACTGTACACTACAAGGGGGAAAGCGTTGTTCTACGGAATACTGGAAGCTATGAGGAAAGCGAGAGAACTACTCGTTGATCTACCCGGGAACATCTCCAGGATAATCGTACTGGGTATACAGTACATGAACCTACCACTAATCTACAGAGTACACGGGTAATCATCTAGCTTGTTGCATGTCAGAACGCGTAAGACCGCAAAACCATGCTTAATACACTAGAAGTACTCGGGCTTGTACTAGCATTAGTACACTTCACGATTCCACTAGCGTACTACACGTATGCTAAACTGAAGTGGCTTAGGAGACCGTGGAACCTCAGTGTAGACGAGAACTATAAACCCAAGGTAACAGTAATCATACCCACCTACAACGAGTCTAAGCTCATAGAGAAGAAGCTGGACAACGTCTACATGCAGGATTACCCAAGGGGCTTATGGAAATAGTAGAGGTGAATTCAGCTAATATGGATGGAACCGCAATTTTAATCACAAAAAGCAGATCTCTAGTTACACAGGATCGAGTTTAGATCACCTATAGGAACAAAAGAAGAGGTAAAGCGCTCGTGTTAAACAAAGTCTTGAATTACGTGAGGGGTAAGGTAATAGATGTTTAATTTACTTGATCTTTTAAAAGAGGTTAGAATAGACTTCACACGAAAGGATTTCTCGATAGCAGTGATAGGCTTAGGAAAAATGGGTTTGTTGCATGCTACAATACTGAATTTACTTTGTAAAGGGTCTGTAAAATACATCATAGATAAGAGCAAATTAATTAGAATCGGTGGAAGACTTTTCATTAAAAACGTTAAGTTTATAGATACTATTGAAAAGCTTATAAACTTAAAAGAAAAAATCGATGCTGTCTTCGTAACAACCCCTACACAGACACATTTCTATATAGCAAAAAGACTCTTAGAGGCTGGATTTGAAAACATCTTTATTGAAAAACCTCCTACGCAAAACCTGGAACAGTTCAACGATCTTCTCGACTTAAGTAAAAGTTCTAATGTTATGATCGGATTTCAAAAAAGATTTGCGTTACCATTAAGACATGCAAAGTTGCTGCTGAGTGAGGGTGTTTTAGGCGATCTTAGGAGCATATATGCATCTATAAAGTCCGGAGACATAGTTGAGCCTAACAATACATTTAAACATCTCGGTAGGGGTGTACTGCTAGACTTGGGGATCCACGTACTCGATTTGCTTTGTTGGCTTTTAGACGAAAAGCCAGAGGTCGAGTGGGCAAGGTATAAGATTATTCACTCAGGAGTAGACGATCATTTTGAAGCGGTGCTGAATACAGGGAATGTGAAAATAATTTTTGAAACAACTTGGAGCGATCCACTGTATAGAATGCCAGAAACGTATATAGAAGTCAAGGGTTCGCAGGGCGAACTAAAAGTTAGCGAAGACTATTTAAAGATCAGGACATACGAACATGGCAAGAGCATAAACGGTAGTGAGTCATTGCTATACGCGCCACACTATTATCAGGGCTTTCCTCCTGTACTGGTTGCTAACCATGAATACACTATTGAGGACATGCATTTTCTGAGTGTTATTGAGCACAAGATAAAGCCTATTACGAGTCTTGAAACGTGTAAATGCGCTATGATTCTACTGGAAGAACTTTACAGGAAGGCCTCCCGTGGTTAAGGAACTGTTGTTAGGGGATAACCCGTTTATAGGCGTCTCGCATCTTGCACAGGAGAAAGCACGTGAAACTCAAAGAGAGTTATCAATTGAGAGAAAAGTAGAAGTATTAAATGCCGCCATAGATGCAGGTGCTGTAGGCTTTACCTTCACGGTTCACCCAGCAAACCTTGAGCTACTTAACTACATTAAACGGTATCAGCCAAACATTCTCAATAAACTCAGCTTTTACATTCTCGTACCATACGTAGCAGGTTACGTTAGAGAAGCAACAAGAACAGGAATGCCGGGCCTGATAAAGAAACTGATGAAGAAAATGCTAGCGACTAGCTTAAGCAAGGATGGTTTATTGTCTCTGATGACGCCAATTCCGGTCAACATAGTAAAACTATTCTTAGATAGTGAGCTGAAAGAGTATATGAAAATACTTCCTAGGAATAATGTAAAGGCAGTACTACTACATGAAACGCTCACAGAGCTTATAGTAGCATTCAACATCCCTGAAATCGTAAGAGCTTTAGTTAAGCACTTTAGAAGAAAAAACATCGGTTTTGGGTTAGAGACAAGGAACGTTCTACGTACGATGGAATTTCTAATGGAAAACGATCTCAAAGTCGACTATGTAATGACCCCGCTAAATCCGTTGGGATATCAGATGACGCCATCTAAAGAGGATGCCGAAAGAGCTATAGTAAGGTTATCTACTTGGGGTATTAAAGTCATAGCGATAAATATCTTAGCCTCCGGAGCTGTTGGTTCCATGGATGAGGTAATATCCTACTTAAAACAATTTAGAGATTACATATACGCTGTTGCCGTAGGTACATCGAAACCGCAAAGAGCAATTGCCGTGTTTAGTTTACTACGTAACTTGATCACTTAATAATATGGATGCCTTTGAGGCATTTATAGCGTTAGTATTTGTAATTGCCCTACAGGTTGGACCTAACATCGCTTACCTGCAGTACATGAAAAGAGCGATGCGTAGACCTTGGAATGTGAAAATAGACCCAAACTATAGACCTAGGATTACAGTTATTGTCCCAACGTATAATGAAGCTAAGGTCATAGAAATGAAATTACAAAACCTTAATTCATTAGAGTATCCAGAAGATAAGCTAGAAGTTATTGTTGTAGATAGTGCATCAACTGATGGTACATTGGATTTGTGCAGGCAATGGTTGACTCGAAATAACTTCAAGTTCAAAATTATTCTTTTATCGGAGCCCATAAGGATATCTAAATCACACGCTTTAAACTATGCGTTAAAGTATGCTAATGGGGAGATTATAGTAGTTACAGATGCTGACGCCATTCTGACCCCCGATATATTGATAAAGGCTATTCCTTATTTAGCTGATCCGGAAGTTGAAGCTATCAGCGGTAGAGAAAGAATCGTAAACGCAAATGCCTGCTTCATAGCTAAAATGGAAAGCATTTACCGAGATATCTACTACATGCTGAGACTAGGGGAAAGCAAGGTGCACTCAACTCAAATATTTCAAGGCGAGTTCGCCGCCTACAAACGTAACTTACTTGAGTTATTTGTTGAAGACCCTGGAAGGTCTGATGATAATGGTGCTGTAACTGAGATTCTCAGAAAAGGAAAGAGATGCTTATTTATACCAGAAGCCATTTTCTATGATGCTGTACCTTGCAACCTAATAGACTACCTGAGGGTTAAAATCAGAAGGGCCGCACATCTTCAAAGAGAATTCTTTGTTAGACTCAAATTATTGGCTAAGGGAGTATTGAATATTCCCAAATCCATACTTATAGCAAATATTTACCAGCACTTTGTAAATCCATTGATTTTCTTCATGTTATTAGTCCCTTTAGCTCTTTATTTCTTAATCGAGCTTAGTAAAATATCACTGACCCTTTCTACTTTACTTATCCTCGCTATTACGATGGCTTCTATAAGTGCTAGACGCTTCATAGCGCTTTATGTGATTAGCAATATTGTTCTTATTATAGCATTTATAAGAACTCTTGTGCCCTCGAAACGCCAGGGATGGGAAGCCATACGAAGCTCTAGAGAATATCTCAATATCTTAAGGTCTTTAGAAAAAATCAAACACCCAACATCCATGAGAACTACTAACACTCAGAGGAAATCCCTAATCAAACTTGGCGGTAAACCAAAAGTAATCGTCGAAGCTAAACAGCAGTGAGGCTATTGTTTATATCGCCTAGTTACTACCCCCACATTGGTGGCATAGAGTACGTTGTTAAATCCCTAGCTGAGAGGCTCGCTGGGAGAGGACACGAGGTTACGGTGCTCTGCGGTGAAGCAGGCATTGGTGAACCCAGGGAGGAGTGGATTAATGGTGTTCACGTGGTTAGATGGCCTGTATGGGCCCCAGGTGGTGCTTACCACTTTCCGAGAATGAGGAGTGCTCTCGAGCAATGGCTTCTCAATACAGCTAGGGGAAGCGATGTAGTGCACTTCCACAGCGTTCACAGCGTGTTCACGATGTATTCTCTAAGTGTTTTGAGGAAGAGTGGTGTGCATAGGGTTTTAACTCCTCATTACCATGGTACTGGACACACTTTCTTCAGGAGAACCCTGTGGGTGATCTGGAGAAGGTACGTTAGGAGAGCATTAGCGAGTGTTGATATTGTTCACTCGGTTTCAAGCCACGAGAAGCAGCTACTAGCAAAGGACTTCGGGATTAAACCCGTTGTTGTAGAGCACGGTGTCGAAGAGTGGATCCAGGATGTGCCTTGGAATCCCTCAGGCTACGCTATGTATAGTGGAAGAATCGAGAAGTACAAGAACGTCCACAGGCTAGCGAACATCGTAAAGCACTTAAACGAAATGGGTTTAAGCCTAGAGCTGAAGGTCTTCGGGGAGGGAAGCTTCAAGCAAAAGCTCAAGCACTACCTCGACAAACTCGGAGTCAAGTACGAGCTCAAACCCCCACACAGCGCTACGATGAGTACATCTACCACCTCTCAAGAGCCAGCTTTTTCGGACTACTCTCAGAGAGGGAAGCCTTCGGGCAGACAATCAACAAGACAAACGCTCTCGGAGTACCAGCCGTAGTAGTCGAGCCAATGGGGTTTGAACTTCAAGGAGAGAACTAGGACCTTGATAACAAAGCTTAGTAAAAGCGATGAAGAGATAGCCAAGGAGGTAGCAGTATTCTTGGAAAAAGCCAGAGAGCAGCCCAAGCCGAAGGTTCCAAGCTGGAGCCAAGTAGTAGACCTTTACATTAAAACCCCATATAGTCAGTGATCATGCTTACCTCAGGGAGAGCCCTTAACGCGCAACTCCGGACTCGTCAGCAGCCGCTTAGTCTAAGGCTGACACGCCAAACTTGCAGGAAACGCCAAACAATAAAACAAAAGTTGCAAGAGGACATTAGTGGTGATGCGTATTGAAGATACTGGTAATTAGCCATGAGTACCCTCCTTATGTATTTGGTGGTGTAGGGACTTTTGTGTATTACCTCTCTAGGGGGCTCGGTAATAGAATGATGGATGTTACAGTAGTCTCTATGAAATTTTCACGGAGATTCAGTAGAAACATATCCGTAGAGGAGGGCGGACCAAAATTAAGGATAGTACGTGTTCCGACTCCAATTTATTTATATCCGCGTCACGAAGTATTCCAAATAGTCGCTAAACCACTTGTTTCTAAGCTTATTAAAGAACATGACATTGTTCATATGAATACGGGTCTGTACTATCCATTCCTCAGAGCCGTCATCAGAGAGAGCAGAAAGCCCGCACTCTTAACCGTTCACAGCGACCCAACCTTAGTCTACAAGCTATCACTTAACCTTCACCTCTCGCCTAGTGAAACTATGTACGGATTGCTACATATGAGTGAATCCCACATAGCCTTAAAGAAAGAGCTAAAAGAACTCCACCCGGTATTCGTAAGTAAATCACTATACGAAACGATGAGGTCTAAATACGAGTTCCGTAGGTATAGCATAATATACAATGGGGTGGACTTTAACTACATAGATAAAGCCGTAAACT
>JAWAJB010000107.1:0-5686 GCA_038888155.1 Desulfurococcaceae archaeon | reverse complement strand
GAGAGCCCTCATCCTAAGAGCTTCGACGAGCTCTTCCTCCCTCATCGAGAAGCTTACTTATGGGTGATAGATTGGCTGACAAGTTCTACTTCGTTAAGTGTAGTGTTATAAGGTACAGGTACGGTGCACCAGTACTCTACCCGCTGGGAAGAGACAAGGAGAAAATAAAACATCTACACGGAAAAGAAGTCTACGTGCTGATCATAGCAGAAGAATAACATCAAACAATACAAACCTATGTGAAAACCAAAACAATTGCGTGAGGCATGTATGCTGGTTTTAGCATGGTGTAGAGTTGTTCCTCGTAGTCGCGACTCTTTAAGGCTGAGAGGACTATAGATTAATAGCATTCTTCAAGTCTTTTGAAGACTATGATCTCGGTTTTAATCATGTTTAAGCAACCTATACAGTTCATAATCTTTTGAAATGCCTCCAGTAGCCTTGAAGTTCTTTCGTTGTACGGGAGGAACTTATCGTATGTTGAAGGGGGGATTATGTAGTTTAACCTATGGTGAAGAACTTTCTTAAAACCATATCGTTCAGCTAACCTTGTTACTTCATTGACGTCTATGCTCGTAATGTGTTCTGGATATCTAAAACCTAAAGCGTTTTTGATTAACTCGTTGGGAAACGTGACTACTAGATATTTTTTAGTCACTATAAGCACGTTCCTCAATGCCACGAATGGTTTCTCTAGGTGTTCAAGTACCTCAGAGACTACGGAATACTCCACACTACAGGGAATTAAAGGCATTTTGTGAACATCAGCACATATCAGTAACCCACTAGCGTTGATAAGCTTGTTGCTATCTATATCCAGACAAATGTACAAATTCACATTAACACCGGACTCTGTAAGTATCTTGTAAAGAAACCCTTCTCCACAGCCAGCATCAAGCAATGATCTCACGTGACCTTTGCTCAATGTTCTTAATATAGTTGCTAATGCTCTATAGCGTCTTCTATGAAAAAGCTGGGATAGATACGTAGGCCTCGTAGGATCGGGTTCTCCAATGGTAGTCAACACACGTTTAATAGCACTACCATACCCTAAGCTCAATCTAACCCCTCTCTGGCAACCTTAGCCGTAAATAAAGCTAAAGAGACGAAGAGAACTGTTAGAGAAATTATCGAGACTAGATAATTTCTCGATGGCTGAAACTTCCTCAGTATATAGATCTCCAGGTTAAAGGTGAAGCTGTCTAGAATGATCGGTTCTACCCTAAGTGTAAAGTCACCGTTCTGTATCCTCAGTTCTCCGATACCTACAATTGGGCTTGAGTATTCTTCGTAGAGATCTTTAGATATGCCGACACCTATAGCAATAGCGACCAGGTTTTCACCAAGAAACTCTCCTATTCTACCATAAATATCAACCGAGTAGGCATCGATGTCGTAGTAAACCACCGTTCCAAGAGGCGAATAGGGGTCTACAACTTTGTATGCATACCAGTTTTTCTCAGTCATTACAATGATGTTTATGTAGTCTACTCTTCCTCGAACTAGTTCAATCACTCCACTTATCTTGAAGTTCGGCTCTATAGTTTGCCTATATGGATAGATAAACGCTATCTGAGTGTAATTATTGTTGGGGTTAAATCTTAAAGGTGACAATTCAACACACATCATACGCGAACCACATTCACTTAGCACACGAAAACGCTGAATCCCCTCAATATTCTTAATTACGAAGGGCGTCAAGGGCTGTAATCTTAGTTGAAGATAGGCTTTCTCGAAGTCTTCATAAGCTATTAGCATGTATCTTTTTTCACCAATTAGTGTTGGGAAAACATCATGCTCGAAAGTTTCGACTCTAAGCGGAAGTTGTTTAACACTCACAGGTGTAACATTGATCTCATCAACGTTTACACGTCCGTCAACAACTAGATAGATTCTGTCATACTTTCTGATCTCCGGCAACTCTATGGAGATTATCTCGCCGGCCGAGACCGAGATCGCTGATGTTATCCTTATTGTACTATTCGAGATAAAATACCATAGTTCTATGAACGTCTGAAGAGAGACTACAGCTGTCATTAAAAGTATAACGAAAGACACTACTATATGGGTTTTCATACTCTCAACTCCTCTAGTAAATTAAACGATAAAAGATAAATGAGGGCTACGAGAAGAACACGAAGACTTGAAATGCTAGTTAACACATATTCAATGTATTGATAGAAAAACCACCAACATATTGCATGTAACCCGTTGGTGATAGCATACAGGATTAGTGTCAACACAGACAATCTATCTTGATTAAAGGCTAAAAGAACGCATGCGAGAGCATAAGCTGGTACATGGACTAATACGTTCTGTGTTGGCGATAATGACAGATAGGTAAAGAAGGCTAGGATAGATAAATAGAAAGATACCTCGTTGTTTGAACGTCTTTTCCTCAGCCAGTTTTTCATGGTATACAAGCAGAGCGGGGTTAACCCTGCTACTTGAGTTAACAGCGCAATATATTTCAGAGGAGGGTATCTCCAAGCATAGTAGAAGTGTTGATCATGAGATGGCCTGTACACTGTGGTGAATTGAAAATAGTAAATAGCAGCATCAAACAATGGATGAACAAAGCCTGTATGCCCGTAGTATCCATCTAAAATCGCAAAAATGGACTCACTGGGGCCTCGATACAAATGATGGATAAACGTTGACATGTACATAAAGGGGTCTTGAATTATGAATGGTAATGAAAGGAGCCACACCGTGGTGACAAATACTGTAACTAGTATTATGCGATCTCTATTACCCGCAACGATCATGGCTGGCACCAAGATGAAGGCAGGATAGATCTTTGTTGCAAAACCTAGTGCCGACGAAAGCGCTACCATGCCGAATCTTCTCTTTAGCAGGAAGAATAAGCCCATTAACGCGAAGGCGAGTGCGAGGAAATCTGCATGCGGTTGCAGAATTGCGATGATCAATGCCGGGTTGAAGATGTACAGGATTACGGCTCTAAAAATAGACTTTTTATTCCTCATCAGACGTTCAACTAGGTAGTAAAAGACCACGACACTAATGTTAAACGTGAGCATGCTATAGACCATAATCGCGAGGTTGCTTCCACCCGTATACAAGTAGATCAAGTAGATAGGTAATTTCCCTAATGGAGGATAACCTGGCCTAAAATCGATATAGTATCTCAAGGAGGTCTCTATTACGTATCGATCGTCGTATAGCCAGGAAGTTACATTCACAACTTCAGGGCTTAATCTCGAAAGAAGAGTGATAACTGTGAGAACATATCCATTAGCCAGGAAGAGATGAACAGTAAGTGGTTTCTCGAAGACCTTGAGAATACTCGTCAATACGGGTTTGACTACCATAATAATCTCTCCTCATGCTTTACGCTGATCCTTGCCTTGGGATTTTAGATAGGTCGCAATGGCGCTTAAAAACTTGATCGCGGAGACATCGAAACTGTATATCTTACCACGTACCTTAACGAATCTCCTGGCCTCACTTGATATGTCTAATAGGGCCTTAGTGCTCTTAAGTATCTTTATACATTGCTCAGCCAGGTGTTTAATATCTCCGTTTTTAACTAGAACACTAGAATCGTACCCTGCTAATAATTCTCTCATTGCTGGTATGTCGTAGGCAACAACTGGTACTCCCTGAGACAGAGTCTCCAATACGCTAATACCAAATCCTTCTTTAGCCGATGTGAAGACACCGACCCACGCTTTCCCGAGTATCTTATACCTCAGATCGTTGCTTACGTTACCAACAAAAATTTTAACTTGCTTCTCAACACCTAGCTTAGATGCTAGCCTTTTCAAGTGAGCTCCTAGCTTCTCGTCGCCTTTGCCCACTATCAGGCATATCGCGTCCGGTATCTCCTCTATAACGTGCTTACATGCTTTCACGAAATGATCCAACCTCTTATACTTTCTAACCCGGTTAACATACACAAGAAGCGGTCTCCTCGATTTACGAAAGGTATTATCGTCATTGCTTATCGGACTCGTTAATCCTGGATATACGACGTATATATTTTTGAATCCTAGCTTTCTAAGCTCCGCCTCGGAAGTTCTTGAAACCGTGATGACTGGTACTCTGAGTAAAGCGTAAATAAAGAGAGAAATGTACTCGTAGAAAAAGAATAGGGTTGCCAGCGCTGTGGGTAACTCCATGAACAACGTTTTCCCGTGTATGTGGTGAACAATGGCGACAAAGGGTCTCTTCGTGATTCTCGATATAATGGCTGGAACTATTAACGGAAACTTGCTTATGTTCTCAACCACAACGTCAGCCTCTCTGATGCGTTGTCTTATATGGAAGAGAAGAAGTAGTGGAAACGTGAAGAAGCCTTGGGAAATGCTTTCTATCCTAAGTCTTTGTTCCCGTGATTTCACGTGCTTAATGTCTCTATCAGAAGTCAAAATCGTTATATCTATGTCTGTTTTTGATGTAATCCGCTTAGCTAGTTCGAAAATATAGACTTCCGCCCCACCTGATCTAGCACTACCATATCCTATCGGCGTTATAACGAGTATCTTCACAGCTTAGCTTCCTTCGGGGCTACTGTGAAATAATGAATGAACGAGGTAAAAAGCTGGGTTTGAGTTATGTCTTGGGGACTACGCGGACATACAAGTATCTTACGCTTACTAACTCTGGTTCATGCGTTGTCAGTCCCGGCACGTTTTCCCAGCTCCAGTATCCGTAGTAGTCCTTTCGTGCTAGCCATATTGACTGGTCGTTTAACGCTTTAACAGCTACTATGAGTTCTCCGTTGAAGTAAGCTAAGTTGGGTTGCGTATCTGTCAAGCCACCTGGTATGAATAGCCAACCTAACCACCCAACAAGTCTATTATATGTTGCTAGCGCTACCCCGTTACCTAAGTCTCTAACGGCTAAGTATAGTGTATCACCAATAGCTATTAACTCAGGTGCACTATTTGTTAAGCCATTCACCTGGTTCCAACCAATGAAGTTGAAGTGTGGAAGCTCTACAACACCGTGCCATATTGTGTAGCCATCTAAACCGCGAACTACTAAGTGGAGCTTACCATCGAGATAAGCAACTGCTGGTGAATCTATGGTAGCACCAGGTATGCTAATCCACTCTACAGAACTATCGTTTAGTAACCCAACCCACAACCCACCATTAAAGTCTCTAACGACTAACACAACTCCGTAATCAGTAGCAACAGCTGAGGGTCTAGAGCCAGCAAGTCCTTGAAGCGGTATCCAACCACTAAAACCCCAGTTTACTGGGTTAACCAACCCGTACCAAAGCCCTCCATTACTATCTCTAACGAATACATAAATACTACCATTGTAGAACACAGCTGAAGGGGCATCAACAACAATACCACCCAGAGGCCTCCAATCAACTGAGCCATTCTCACTCACTAACCCAAACCATACATCCCCACCAGTAGCTCTAACAAACACCACGAGACTATCAACCGCTCTAGTAACAACTTCAAATGGGTACGGATAAGCAGAGGGATATCTATCAACGTTATCAGGATCCCTAATAACGTACGGGTTATCACATACACCGTTACCATCACTATCCACACAGTGGTGATCACTCCAGTAGTTACCAACAAAACCATCATCCCACACGTTATAGCCAACCTCAGGAGCTAGATAAACCTGAATAGAGTTATTAACGAAGTTATTATAGAGAAACAAGTTACTCCGAGACACAGATTTCACAACAATA
>JAWAJB010000106.1:0-5722 GCA_038888155.1 Desulfurococcaceae archaeon | reverse complement strand
CCTAAGCTAAAATTACATTTTCCATCAAATTCATATTGCATATTATATGATGTACGCGTTCCTTCAATAATAACGCTATACTTACAATTATGTTTAAGTGGTGTCGGATCAACGTATGTGAAATTAAGCAATATCGTCTCATTAGGACTCACGTTTGAGGAAGGTATGTCAATAAAAACGTCCGACGATTCTAATGCATATTTCTTAAGCGCGTAATATGCTGCCTCTATAATTATTGTCTGGGTCTTATCAACAAGCTCTCCAACAATTCTACCAGATTCATCAACCCCTTCTATAAATCCTTTAGCGGGTAAAAACAAAATGAATGGCAGCGAATTTCTCCTTTCTGATTCTTTTCTAAGTACATGATCCACTAATAATTTAGTATAATCTGTATTGAATAAGGCATGTAGACCAAATGCCACTTTTGTAAATATTATTGGGTTTATTTCCTTTGGAGTTATTTTCCACGTATCTCCTCTAGGCGTTACGATCCACTGGTATACGTACGTTGGATCCCGCAGGCCTGTATTTCCCTCACTCCATGCCGTAAGTTTCCTGGTGGTGTGGTATCTTGCTTCTTGAACACTATAAATCCTTCGAAGATATTCCATGTAATCTTCGTCCGCACCTATCTCGAAAATCATGTGCAACATTGGTTCAGATGTAACTTCCGTTACCGGAAGATCAATTCCGAAAACGTTTGTGTGTGGACCATTTCTAATTTTCTCAAATTCTCTAAGAGCTTCTTGCACCGGATATGCTTTATCAAATCCGAAAAATTTGAACCCATGTGCAACATAATACTTGTAAAATCCTGCGGTTGTCCTCCAGGCATCTGTACGATTAGCTAAGAGCTCATAGCCATTTCTCGCAACGATGTCATCAATTCTTTTTGCCAAATCTGGCCTATATTTCTTGAGAAGATTCAAAGCTATCAACAACCTACCAGCATCTGATACATTTGTTGTAGCTTTTCCCTCAGGTTCACCATTAGTGGAACTGTAGAGGTGATAAGGTATACCGTAGGGGCTTATGGGTCTCGTTTCTAGAAATTTCAAGACTTTCTCTATGCGATCATCTGCACCCCACTCGCCCTCCTTAGGCAATATGCCCATGAGCTCCGCTTTAATTATTGATATTATGTATCCGCCCAGATCCCAATCCGTTAAGAAAGACCAACGATAACTGGCTCTAAGTATACCAGTATTCGGATCTACACCTGTACCCGGATCATAATAGCTCCAAGCATTCTTCGCCCATTCAATCCATTTTAGAGCATCATATTCTTCAGAGCTCTCCACATTCAAAAGTATACTCTCAAAATTAGTGAGTAGAGTAGCAGCAATCATGAAGATGGTTAATAAAATTGACATCGCGGCTTTCATAAGACTCCCCTCTTGGTGGTGGTGACCCATTCTCTCCGAGCTCCAAGCAAAATATCTCCAATGGATCTTAAGGTTATCAACCCCAGCAGCCACCAATAGAAATAGATTAATAACCCAAAAAATATAGATCTCTTTCCCCAAGGCATAACCACTAATAAAATTATCGCGGTGGTGAGAATTGATATCGCGAAGAAAACCGCTAAAAACTGAAGTATTATCTGAAGTAATGGAGAGTTATACCCGAGCAGTATCATTAGAGGGAGAGAAATGCAAAATAATTGAGTAAATATTAAAAATATGGGAGAGAGTAGCAAAATTAACGCATCAATTGTTCTCAAGTCAATTTTCTTTAATATTTTAATACTATTAATTAGTGTTTCTATGAATCCTCTATACCACCTCTTTCTCTGCTTATAGAGATCTTTTAATGATGATGGGGCCTCTTGATGAGTCTCGATTTCATAACCATAGAGTATTCTAAACCCTTCTGAAAGGAATCGCATTGACAGTTCTATATCCTCAACCAAGCTATCTATATTCCAGCCGCCAGCCTTCTCCAAACATTCTTTCTTAATAAACATACAATTTCCTGTTAGTGGAACAAACAATCCCAAAACATTACGCCCTTCAAGCACAATAGAATACCACATCTCTTCTATGAAAATGAGTCCGGTGAGGAGATTGTAATTAGCATTTATGGAAGTTGTCCTGCCTTGCACAGCAGCGACATCCAAGCTTTTTAAGTATTTTACTGCACGCTTTATAGTATCCGGATTAATCACACTATCAACATCAAAAATCGCTAACACATCTCCAGACGCGTATCTAGTAGCATGCGCTAAGGCATCTGGCTTTCCTCTAGATACATCTCGATGGATTACCTTAATCAAACCCGGATGCTTCTCAGCATAACTCAAGCATAGCTTGTAGGATCCATCAACAGATCCATCTTCGACAAGAATTATCTCCATTTTTTCTGGAGGATAATTTATTTTAAAAAGTGAATCCATAAGTCTCGGCAATACTTTTTCACCATTTTTAACGGGAACAATTATACTCACTCTAGGTTCGTTTATTACCTCGTCAGACGATTGTACTTGTCTCTTTTTTAACCTGGAAAATAAACCTACGAAGAATAGCACTGCATTATATATTGTCCAACCAGAAATTATTGCAAACATGATAATAATAGCTGCTTCTAAAACTATTCTTAGCATATGTCGCACCTAAAATTTGAAATTGCATTTGCCTATAGTTTTATGAGTGCCCTTAATTTTTAATTTAACCACATCTGTAAGCTTCTCATTTTCAAACTTCGTCAACTGCTTAATACAGGCTTTCGATAGTACATTTAGAGTATAACATTTCCATCGTTTTTTGAATGACGTTATTACTTTATTATCAATTTTACCAATGTTATCTATCTCCGTAGTATACTTTCCAACCATATTCCCAATTTAGGTTCCATACTGTTATTTATTTCTTTTATCTCATGCCCAACCTTATCACTTTAAGTTTATAATTCCCTTAATGGACTCCAGTCATTAGCCATTCTTAAGACTGCGTCTTTCAACATGAACTAGATAGTCACTAAGCAGCCTATATCCATCTTTATAAACTGGGATGATGTGAGAATCACTTGCATATGCAACTTCGCAGCAATTTTATGCAGTTACTAAGGCTTAAAGCTTCTCAAGAAGCGTTAAAGCAACAAAATCCTTTTCTCATACCTAATGCCTTTCTCACGTAAATAGCATTGAAGTTAACATCTTTGCCTGATGCATATAACGCGTCATATCCCGTAATGTTTAATTTTATTTGACTTGAAGAGAAAAGAAGGATAAATTAGTTAATGATTCATCATTTCTTTAATTGCGTCTAGATCTGCTTTGGCGACATTTTTCCAAGAACTATGCAGTTTTAGGAAATTCATGAAGTCATGATCTAAATGTTCTTCTTCGTGCTCGGAGATGTCTCTCTTAAGTATCCTTATCGCTTCCTCGGCCATGGCCTTGCAATCATATTCCCTCACAATTCTTACAGGCTTCAAACCATTATATACGCTCCTAATAGCGGGGATATCATAAGCAACAACCGAGCATCCTAAGAATAATGCCTCTAACACGACTAAAGGGAAAGCATCTGAATGAGATGGATATATTAGGACCTTGGACCTTGAAACTATATCGAATAAATCTTTTCGCGGAAGCCAACCTAGATACTCTATATTCTTAAGCTTCTGCTCCTCGCAAATCTTGAAAAAGATCCTTTTCTCACTAATATTATCAAATCTGCCAATAATTACCAGACGATACCCTTCTGTAGCCAGCTTCCTAGCAACAGGGAGTATATCAAATAATCCCTTAGATGAGTGAAGGCGTGCCCAATAAACCGCTATATCTTCTTTCTTTTGAAGTAGGCTACGTCTCTCTTTCTCGTTAACATATTTTTTGGAAATCTCTTCATCAACAGCATTTCCAGGCCTCACTATCTTTAACTTGATGCCTTTCTCATTAACCCATGACTTTAACCCTGAAGTTATTAACGGAGCCTCCGAGACAGCGAGCAATCCATCAAGGTTATTACCAAGTGCATAAGAATAGCTATAGCGAGAAATTAAAAATGTAGGCTGCGAAATAAGTAAGAGAAGTCGAGCAATCTCTCTAAAAATTTTCTGTCCACCAAAAGTTACTCTAGAGATCCAGTCGTCAATCACGAATTCTCTCAGTGGTTTAAAGGGCTCTAATTGTAGCTGAACATATAACCTCTTTTTAAGGGATTTCGCCAAAAAAGCTCCGGTAACTACGAAATCCCATCTCTCGTGCATGGAATAAACAAATTCCAGTTTACTAGGATTTATTTCGTTACTTTGCATGCATTTTCTAAGGAAATCTTTAGCAAAAAATATGTTATTTTTAAATTCATTAATGGATTTTCTAAAATTTGAAAGCACCGCACGCATACCTTTCTTTTGGAATGAGTCGAGGTAATTCTGGACATTAAGGCTAATATTCTCAAAATTTTCATAAAGGTCTATGGGTATTTTCACGTTAAAACGTTCTAATTCCTTTAAGACCTTGGTGAATCTTTCCAGCTTGTAAACTTTTTCCAATATAACGGTATTTATTAGGTCAGAGTATGGAATGTATAAAATTGGAGTATTTTCAAATTCGTTAAGATATTTCAATACCTCAAATGTTCTCATTCTTCCTCCACCATATGGATACGGATTACCTATAACTAAGCAATGCATCAAACACATTACTTTTTACTTAGATTTTAGGTTTAATCCGAAATCAACTAGATTGTAGTGAGCATTTTTCATCTAGTCCCTTTTGTCCCCCTTATTAAAGGAAAAATGCAATAGACCTTGATAAAGATTATATTTCTGGGTAAATTTCTTCAGTTTCCTGAAAATGACTGATGGTATTTCTAAAGAACCTCTACTTAAACTCATATGATTCAGGGACAAAAGGAGAATTTCTCGCTGAAGCCCGGATTCCTTACGTTATATTGTATCAATGACCAATTTCTCTGCAGGTTATGGTTAAGATTCTGTCTAGCACCCTTTGTGAAACATTTTTCCATGAAAATCGTTTTATCGCGTATGCCCTATTTGCTAATCCCATTCTATGCCTGTCCTCCGTAAAAGTCAGCAAATGTATAATTTTTGTAGAGAAGCCCTCTTCATCATCCACTAGGTAGAATGCTGGTGCTCCCGAATAAAGCGTCTTGTATGTTGGTAGGTTTCGTGCCACTACAGGTAGCCCTGCCACCATGGCTTCCGCTATAACTATCCCAGCTCCCTCGATTTTGGAAGGGAAGATGAATACTCTTGAAGAATAGTATGTCTTTATTAACTCCTTTCTATCCAGCTCGCCCAGATGGAAAACATTTTCCTCAAGTCTCATTTTCTTTACCATATCTAACCATCTGTTAAAATACGGCTGGACTATTTTGCCCACTACTGCGAGCTTCGCGCCCGGGACCTTATCGACAACCTTTCTCCAAATATCTAGTAGATCATAGATGCCTTTTTCTGGAGCCATCCTACCCACAAATAAGCCGTCCCAGATCTTCTTCTCCTCGCCGGGAGGCTCATCCTTGAACTCCTCTATGTCTATCCCTATTCCCGTGAGCACAACGGGCTTTTTTCTACCAATTCTTCTTAGCTGCTCCAGCCCGAAGCTCGTGCCCGTGAAAACGAGGTCCACAGCCTTTAATTGCTGAAATAACACGAGATAATCCAATAGCTTGAAGAATGGTATTCGACTCACCCTCCTTAACTCCTTACACATCTTCTTTAATCTTGGAAAATCTAGGATGCTTCTTGG
>JAWAJB010000105.1:0-5725 GCA_038888155.1 Desulfurococcaceae archaeon | reverse complement strand
CCTCGCAGCCCTGCTCTCCACGATGACCTACACGACCACCGCCGGGATCTTCGCAGGCTACTACGCCAACTGGCTCACCCTAGCGGTCTCGCAGCTCGCCGCAGCAGCCCTAACCCTCTGGCTGAAGGAGCGGAAGTTGAAGCACCTGATACTTGCGGCCTCGCTCGCCTCAGTTGCTGTCACCATGCACGTTCACATGGGCCTCGTCATCACCACCGCTCTCGCGGCGGCCTGCACGCTGGCAGCGATCATGAGGCCTAACCGCGCTACAGCATTCGCGGCAGCCCTAGTGCTCGCGACCCCCCTAGCCACAGCGGCTCTCGTCAACCAGCTGCAAAAAACCTGGGGCGGGAGCTGCGCGATGCTTGAGGTCTCTATGTCACTGGCAGGCCAATGGGGTATAGACCGCGAAGCCGTTGAAGCCGGCCTACCGCTCTCCGAAAAATGGTGGAACGCTCTACACTTTGCACTGTACAACTGGATGTTCACGGCCGCTCTCGACCCCACAGACTGGCTCCTACTCACCGCAGCTGCCCTAACTGCGCCACTCCCCCAAGCCCTCACGCTGCTCGCCTGGCTCCTCACCTCGGGGCTGATGGCAGTGACGGCCCCCGACAGCCTCCTCATACACCGGGCGCTCTACTCCCTGCCGATCGCTACAGCCGCTGCCGTCAGCCTAGAAGGGATCCAAAAGAGAGAGCTTGTGTGGGCGATCACTGCTTTCAAGCTCTCTTACACGCTCAGCTTCATCATAGGCATGCTCGCCTAAAAGCCCTTGCGGAAGCTGCATCAGCGAAAGCGCAACCAAATCGATCCCCCGCGTACACTGAAAGCCGCGCTCCCGTGTCAACTGCTCCTTAGATGGCTCCACTCTCGCGAGCACGCTTCACGCGTAGCAGCCCACTCACCGCAGGGCACGAGCAAAACAAATGCATCGCGAAAGTCGATTACTGCACACGATCCAAAGCTGCGCGGCTAAAAGCTGCGGGCGAGCCTCGATCACCCGAAAGTCCTATCGCAGCTAAACGCTCCCGCTTCCGCGACTTTCGTAGCAATTTCTAACCTCTCACTAATCTCCTCGCTGCACTAGTCAAGTAGCAGGAGATGCCGGTTTTACTCAATGGAGCAGTCCTCTTATCTTGAACTGAAAAAGTCTCGAGAGCCCACGTTTTCGAATTAGCGTTCAACCGGGGGGTCAGGATAGTTGCAGCAAGCTAAGCTTCTTTGGACCAATCATCGGCTGAGTAATCAGCTAGGCGCGCGAACAGTGCTGAATGAAAAGCAGTAAATGCTCGGAAAGTACTAAAGCGCAATCAACCTGATTCTAAAAAGTAGAATCCTCAAACCTCTCACGTTACCTAGAGCAACATTTTTAACAGCATGACCTTCACCCTATCCCATGTCTTGGGGCGCGCTCCCCGGTTTCGAGCCTCCACTTCCGCTCGAGCTGCAAGTGACTCCAGAGCTCGTTTCCGCCGCCTACAAGCGCGCCCTAAGGCTGGGATTGTACTGGAGGCTCAAACCGGAGGAGCGCGCCATCCTGTGCTTATCCAAGAGGTTGAGGGCGATCAAGAGCCCCCTCCTCAAAGAAATCATACTCAAGATCCTCACGAAGGTCTGGCCCGAGAAAGAGAGAGCCCTCCAGGCCATAGAGATCGGAACCAAAGTGCTCGCTCACAAGGTAAACACAGCCCTCAAAATCGGGGCCAAAACCGTAGCCCAAGCGCTGCTCAAAGCCGCCCCCATCTTAATACCACAGCTAGGCTACTCCTACATGAACGTACCCCTGTTCTACAGGCCGAAGCTCGATGAAGGCACAGAGTAACACGCGAAAAATGAAAAACAAAAGCAGGCCTAAAATCGCTCGAGGAATCCCCTAGGCCGCTCAGGGGTAATCGTTGAGTAGAGACCCCCTCGTCTCCGTAATCATACCCACGAGAAACGAACACGAGAGCATAGCCGAGTGCGTGGAGAAAGCTAGAAAGGCGCTCGAAGAAATGGGGCTCGCAGGGG
Organism: Desulfurococcaceae archaeon; assembly: GCA_038888155.1. Lineage (GTDB taxonomy): Archaea > Thermoproteota > Thermoprotei_A > Sulfolobales > Desulfurococcaceae > UBA285. Next base: position 3,712 of record JAWAJB010000105.1, on the reverse strand, counting down.
AGGTTATAGTCTCGGACAACTCCAGTGACGACACGCCGGAGATAGCGAGGGGGAAGGGAGCCATCGTCGTACACCCCGATAGGCTTGGGTACGGTTACGCGTACATCTACGCTCTCCGCCACGCTAAAGGCAGGTACATCGTCATGGCCGATGGCGATGGCACGTACGACTTAAGCGAGATGCCCAATCTCCTCGAACCTCTTCTCAAGGGAGAAGCCGACGTAGTCCTCGGCACTAGGATCAAGGGTAGGATAATGCCGGGAGCCATGCCGTGGCTGCACAGGCACATCGGCAACCCGCTCCTGACCTACGTTCTCAACCGGTTCCACGGCACGCGCGTCTCCGACGCCCACACCGGCTTCAGAGCCTTCACTAGGGAGGCGCTGGAGAAAATAAAGCCGACCACGACCGGCATGGAGTTCGCCAGCGAGCTCATCATAAAGGCCGCGTATGCGGGCCTCCGGATCAAGGAGGTCCCCATAACGTACTACCCCAGAAGAGGCGGGCAGTCGAAGCTGAGGAGCTTCAGAGACGGCTGGCGCCATCTGAAGCTGATACTTACCTTCGCCCCAAAGTTCCTCTACTACATCCCAGGCGCAGCCATGATGCTAGCCGGCGTGGTATTCATGCTAGCTGCCCTCCTCAGGATCCACCTCGGCTACTCACCAGGCATCCACTCCTCAATCCTAGGAAGCATGCTCTCGATACTCGGCTTCAACCTCGCAACGCTCGGGCTCATCACTGACACCTATCTCGCTAGCCTTCTCGGCAGGCCCACCAGCTCGATAACCAATGCCATCCTGAGGCGCTTCAGCATCGAAAAAGCAGCAATCATCGGAGCGCTACTCTCACTAACCGGGCTGGTTTACCTCCTCCGCATCTTCACCGCCTGGGTGGAAAGCGGGTACCGGTACATACCGGTAAGAGGCGAGAACGTCGTAGCCTCAACACTCCTCATACTCGGCTTCCAAACGATCCTACAGACCTTCACGCTACACCTCCTCTCGGCAGCGGTTAGCGAGCAGCGACGCTAGCGGTGCGGATTAAATGCCTAGCTACGACCTTCTTGTAATTGTCATCAACTACAACTCGAAACCCTTCATCGGTATAGTCAAGAAGCTGATGGAGGGCATCGCCGAGCTAAACAAGTACCTCGGCACAAAACTCCTCTTCATGGACAACGCCAGCAGCGACGGTAGCTTCGAGGAAGCCACTGAGCACGCGCGCAAAGCCGGAGCCGACATAGAGGCGGTAAAGCTAACCAAAAACTTCGGCTTCACGCGCGCCGTCAACATCGCATGGCACTACGCTTGCAAAAAGTGGAGCTTCAAGTACCTAGCCCTCCTCAACAACGATCTCGTCATAATCCCCCGAAATCTCGCGGAGCTCACAAAGTACCTGGAGATAGATAGAGTCGCCGGCGTCCAAGGCACAATCATGCAAATGAGTAACCCCCACCTAATCGACAACTCCGGCTTCATGATAGACCAGCACGGGCTAACATACCCGGTCTGCAGAGGATACCCATTCAGCTGCGCAAAGCTGTACACCCCAAGCTACCTCAGCGGAGCCTGCTCCCTCTACCGCGCCGACGCTATAGCGGAACTCGGCCAACCCTTCGACAACCGCGTCGAAAGCTACTACGACGACAAACACCTAGGCCTACGTCTCTGGAGCAGAGGCTACCGCCTCCTCCACGTGCCGATAATTGTCGCCTACCACCTAGGCTCGGCCAGTTACTCTGGGATAAATAGGGTGATCAAGGGGCAGAAATGGTTTGAAGGCGTCACGTTCGCGGATCTGGCTCCAAGCTGTAAGAGGAAATCGATACTGTACCCATTGGCGACCTACTACCTCTCGGCCGCAGTATTGTTGTCAATAATTAAGAAATCAAATAATTATATAAAAAGTTTTATAATATCATATAAAAAATTGAAAGAATTTAGAAAAATAGACAGTGATATGAATTTATTATTAGTACCTCGTAAGAAGACTAAGCTCATTCTGATAAACAGAGTGAATAAAGGGATTATAGTAAGGTGACACACCATGAATGAAAATAAAACCATCACGATAATCCACCTCGTTCCTAAAGAAATCGAGTCAGGAGGCGTCGTCGACAGTAGGCTGCTTCTGGAAAAGATAATTCCTGAGCTAGCGCGAGCAACGTTAATCACGCTGCTAACTAATGATATAAAAATATATGAAAAAGTAAAGCATAAGAATGTGAAAATATTTTATATACCTCTAAATACAAATCCATTATACGATTATAGATTATGGATTTGCACAATAATAGGGCTTCTTAAAACAATTAAAAAAACAAAAATAATATACATTATGGAGGAATACCCTCCAATCACCATTCCGGCCATTATACTGAGTAACTTCTTCGGAAAGTGGATTCTCTTAAAGTGTCATTCACTAATGTGCATGTTCAACAAGAATTTAGATTACTTACAAGGCATATTTATTAATCTTTCATTTTTGGAAAAAATTATTTTTATTTTTACTACTACTATCTTTCAGAATTTTATAAAGATTTCTAGAAATACTATCATTTTAGTACCTAATCACATCATGAGAGACTCATTAATTAAAATAACTAAAAGGCATAACATTTATTTCGTATATCCAGGAAATTACTTAGATACTGAGCCACTACATTTCCATGGTATTTTAGGCAAGAATGCAACCTGCTTTGTGTCTTCTAAAATTGATCGTCTAAGTTTTTTAATGATCAAAAAGATTTCAGAAAAAAATAAAATTTATGTAATCGGTAAACCTATAGGACCATTAGGTAGAATTCTAGAAACTAATTTATTGTCGCTTCCTAACTTAGAATATTTAGGGATATTTCCTTCACGCAGGGAACTTTTTAAAATAATTGGATCTGATTTTGATCGAATTATTTATGTAACTTCATATGAAACCTGGAGTTATGTGATATTTGAATCGCTTATGCTTGGTAAAAAAGTTATAGTTACCTTTTTCTCAGAATTTGTAAAAAAAGAAATCATTGAAGTTTATAAAAATATATTTAACAAATTTATCAATATTCATCCAATAAGTAAAACTATTTTTCTCTTTAATTTAACAGTAAAGGATAGATTAAAGTTATATAACTATTGTCTAACATTAAATAAAATGTATGTGGGTGGCATATGCCGAATTCTTACAAAATTACTGGAGTTATAGTAAATTTTAATAGTTATAAATTTAAAGAAATAGTACTGCAATCTATAAAATCATTCTTAAGATTAGAAAATATTCGACTTATAATAGTCGATAACTCGTCAACTGATGGAAGTTATGAGTTTCTTTTAAAGAAGATTTCAAATACAGCTCGCGTAGAGCTAATAAAGCTTTCTCGTAATCGGGGCTATGCTGGTGCTATCAACTTTGTATTTGATCTTTGTTATAACGAATTTGATTCTTGCTTCTTTATTGCTAATAACGATGTAATTTTAACTAATAGAAAACCTTTGCTTAATGCTATTAAATTAATTGAAAAAAAGGATGATATTGCATCGGTAGCTGGTGTCATGATATACCCATCACTACGCGTACAAACAGCAGGTTTTCTTCTAAATGATTTAGGTTTCTTAATCAATATCTTCGGTAATGCACCGGTTCACTCGTGTATTTTTAAACAAGACTACTACCCTGTAACTTTTGGCTCTGGAGCGCTGCTATTAATCAACACATCCGT
>JAWAJB010000104.1:0-5765 GCA_038888155.1 Desulfurococcaceae archaeon | reverse complement strand
TAAGCGTGGACGTTTTGAACCCCAGTGGGAGCCCGGAGAGGTGGAATGTGAGAAAGCTCACGGCGATCTCTACTGTTCTCGGCGGGGTCAAGCTGGTTGAATTATTCATTGCTCTACACCTTGGAAGCGTCTTGGGACTCTCTTACAGCCAGCTCCAGAGCTTCGTGTTCTACACGCTGCTGGTGTCGGGACTCCTCAACATTCTCAACTTCCGGGAGACCAGCGTCTTCTGGAGCTCTAGGCCGAGCAAGTACGTGGCGCTCGCAATAGTTCTCGACGGCGCGGTAGCATCGATCCTCGTCTGGAAGGGTTTGATAATACCTTCGATCCCACTAGAGGCATTGTCAGCGTCGCTAGCCTATAGTCTCGGCGCCTCTCTCCTCCTCACCGACCTGGTTAAGACGGTACTCTATAGGTCGCTGGGCAGAGTGTAACCGGCTCGATACTCGCTGAAACCAAGCGTGCAGCCTGCAACGGCCGACGGCCGATCCAAAACCCCAACCCACAAGCCAGCCCGGAAAAACAGCAATGAGAGAGGCACACCCTCCCAGAAGATTCAAGCACTCCCTAAATCACTCCTCACTAACTCTAAAAACCTCGGCGACACCTCTCTCAAGGCTTAGAGTATCTCCGACAAGTCGGAGCCGAGTACAACCTTAAAAATAGCTGGTATAAACCCTTGAAAACTCGCAAATGATTTTGCCGAGAAAGATTTGGCTTAACGAGAAGACTTTTCTAACCTAAGGCTAGATAAGAAGCATTAAATGAGGGAGTGAGGTGGCGCCTTGTGGCAAGCTATAGGGTCAGGGTCACTGTGAGAGAGGTTAGAGGGTATTATGCTTTGGGCTTAAAGCCCGGGGACGAGTTTGTTATCGAAAGATATTACTTTTTAACTCACCAGAATACTAGGGTTTGTTTACACGCCTTAGTGGGGATGTCCAGCCTTTTACTGCCGTTTCTAAAGGGAGTTTCAGCCCGCGAGCTAGGCATTGGTACAGAGAATGATGTAGGGTTTGCTCACTGCCCCGATCCTGGAGGACCATACACTACAGGCGGCACAGTGGTTTTCGAGCGAGGAGAGAGAATAGACTAGGATACTTCTTTCTCGATAACTTCTACTATTCTCTTCGTAGCCCTACCATCTCCGAACGGTGACTCACTCGGTAGCTCGGGCAGGTGGGAAAGCACTTTTTCCAGCTCCGCTATCACAACGCTTGGGTTTAAACCAACTACTCGGGAAAGACCCTCTCTAACAGCTTCAGGTTTCACGGTAGAGCTTAACGCTCAGACAGGTATCTTCATCCTTCGATAGGGAATTTCTCAGCATCTCTATGAATCTTTTAAATCTCTCGAGTTCTCAACGTTTTCAACATGGTAGAGGAATATCACCTATATTCTTATGAAGCTTCACGATGTATCTACCGGGGAAGACGCATGAGGGTATAGCAACAACTATTACTATGTTTGACTTAATAAGAAGTATCTAATGCTTCCACTAAGGGATTTATTGCTTAAAAGCAATTCAGCATTCATTCCGACGACTATTGAAGATTTAAGACGTTCGGTCGACTTCTGATAGCATCTGAGTATTACGCTAAGATTAAATAAAATGATGAACTTGTCGCATCCAACACGGTGCATGACGTCTGAAGAGGAGAGTCTACTGTAATCATTAGGTAGTAAACGTAATGTAATACAAGCACCCCATGTATGAGAGATCTTAGGATAATGAAAAGATGATGCAAGGGAAATACATGATGAGATGGGCTTTCTATTTTTAATGTTCAAATATTTTCTCACGAATATAATTAGTAATGTGTTGTACTTGGGAAATACTATGGTGGTTATGATGGAAAATTTCCCAAGTAAAGTATTCGTTCATCCTACTGCTATCGTTGAGGAGGGTGCTGTCATTGGTGAGGGAACTAGAATATGGCACTTCGCCCATGTTAGAAGTGGAGCTAGAATAGGCAAGAATTGTAATATAGGTAAAGATGTATACATAGACGTGAACGTCGAAATAGGTGACAACGTCAAGATACAGAATGGAGTGAACGTCTACAGGGGAGTTAAAATAGAGAGCGAAGCATTTATAGGTCCCCACGTTGTGTTTACGAACGACTTGTATCCCAGGTCTTTTAGTACTGACTGGCAAATCATACCAACACTCGTTAAACGTGGTGCAAGTATAGGGGCAAATGCCACCATAGTATGTGGCATCGTCATAGGCGAGTACGCATTAATAGGGGCTGGAGCGGTGGTCACCAAAGATGTTCCCCCACATGGGCTCGTAACGGGTAACCCCGCCAAGTTAAGGGGCTTTGTTTGCTACTGTGGGAGACCTCTTAAGGATGAAGATGTTGCAGTCAAGACAGAGAATTATTTAAAGTATATATGCCAGCATTGCAAGAGAGAGGTAGTAATACCGAGACAAGACTATGAGAGGTATCTCAAAGAGAGTACCAAGTGGTGATTACTTGAGACGGGTACCCATAGCTAAGCCGATGATTGAAGAAGACGAGATAAGAGCAGTAGTGGAAGTTCTAAGGTCTGGCATGCTTGCTCAAGGAAGAGAAGTCGAGTTTTTTGAGCAAGAGTTTGCCAACTATATTGGCGTGAAGTATGCAGTAGCTGTTGCGAATGGTACGCTCGCACTGGATACAGCATTGAAAGCGATAGGAATAGGGCCCGGTGATGAAGTAATCACGACAGCCTTTACGTTCATAGCAACCGCGAATGCCATATTATACCAGGGAGCTAGACCTGTTTTTGCTGACATAGATCCGAAGACATATAATTTAGACCCTAATGATGTCTTAGAGAAAATAACGAGTAGGACTAAAGCCATAATAGTAGTTCATCTTTACGGGCAACCAGCCGATATGAAGGCTTTTAAGGAGATCACAGAGGACCATAATTTGATCTTGGTAGAAGACTGTGCACAGGCTCATGGGGCCGAGTTCGAAGGATCGAAAGTTGGTAGTTTAGGTCATGTAGGTGTTTTCAGCTTCTATCCAACGAAAAATATGACGACGGGTGAGGGAGGCATCATCACTACCAATGACGATGAAGTATTCAGGAAATCACGTCTAATACGCGATCATGGTCAAGCGAGAAAATATGTTCATGAAGAACTCGGTTACAATTACCGGATGACAAACATCGCTGCAGCGATCGGTAGAGTGCAACTTAAGAAGCTCGACCTCTTTAATGAAAAAAGGATACAAAATGCTACATATTTAACTAAAAACCTTGCGAATGTTAGAGGGTTAGTGACACCCTATGTAGATCCACGGGTCAAACACGTTTACCATCAATACGTGATACGAGTGGAAAGCGATTTTCCACTCAGTAGAGATGAATTGGCTACGAGACTCGAGGAGAAGGGAGTTAATGTAGCGGTCCATTATCCGGTTCCCGTGCACCAGCAACCGCTCTACAAAAGACTAGGCTATCCGCAACACATTTGCCCTAATGCCATTATCGCTTCTAGAAAAGTATTGAGCTTACCTGTACACCCGCTACTCACGACAGAGGATCTTGAGTACGTAGTCAGTGTTATAAAGGAGTTGGTAAGGGAATAGCCATGAGCCTAAAAGTTGGTGTAATAGGAGTAGGAAATATGGGAGTAAATCATGCTCGCGTGTATTCCGAGTTAGCTAAGGAGGGATTAGTTGAGTTTGTGGGAGTTGTCGATGTAGATTTAGAGAGGGCTAGACGTGTGGCGAAGAAGTATGATACACACGCCTATAGCAACTATCTAGAGCTCTTAGAGAGTCGAGTTGAAGCAGTAAGCGTAGCGGTTCCAACACGGCTACATAAGAAAGTAGCTTTAAACTTAATAGAACGTGGGGTTCACGTATTGGTGGAAAAGCCAATAGCTGATACAGTTGAAAACGCCGTGGAGATGGTCTATGCTGCCGAGAGACATGGTGTAATACTCGCTGTAGGACATGTGGAAAGATTTAACCTAGCCGTTCAGAAGCTGAGGGAGTTTTTGAGAAGAGGAATCCTGGGTGAGGTTTTGGTAATGAATGCTAGACGCGTGGGACCGTTCGCACCAAGAGTGTCCGATGTGAGTGTGATTGTAGATCTTGCAGTTCATGATATAGATATCATGAGGTATATTACGGGTTTAGAAGTTAGGAGGTTATATGCTCGCGGAAGACGTGTATATAGGGAAAGCATGGCAGACGATTATGGACTTTTAATTTTAATGTTCGATAATGGGGCAGACGGGCTAATTGAAACAAACAGATTAACTCCATACAAGATGAGAACTCTAACCGTAGTATGTGACCGGGGAGTAGCCGTTGTAGACTATACAGACCAGAGATTAACGCTATACGATGAAGAACGGACATCTGAAGTACGCATAAATAAAGAGGAGCCACTTAAGCTCGAGATAATAGACTTCGTGACCTCTGTAAAATATCGTAAAACCCCCATGGTAACCGGCTATGATGGAATAGTTGCACTAGACATTGCTGAGAAGGCTTTAGAGAGCGTCAAAACGAATAGTATAATAGAGGTAAATCGGTTATGGTGATGATACTTTGGTAAAACTACTAGGACTAAAAAGTGAAGAGGTTAAGCACAAGGTACAAAGAGGGGAAGTAACGATCGCGGTATATGGATTAGGACACGTAGGCTTGCCCTTAGCATCCGTTTTTGCGGAGAAAGGTGCTATGGTAATAGGAGTGGATATTGACGATGAAAAAGTAAAATTACTAAATGAAGGTAACAATTATATAACAGAGGAACCTGGTCTAAGTGAACTAGTCAGGAAAAATGTTAAAGAAGGTAGGCTAACGGCCACAACTAACGGTGTCGAAGCTGCAATGAAGGCTGACGTGATGATAGTAGCTGTGCCCGTGCTAGCTGACCGAAATGGCTATGTAGATTTAAGAAATCTCACGAAAGTTATACAAGTAATCGGTAAGGGGCTTAAAAAGGGAGATATAGTTATAATTGAGACAACATTACCACCTGGTACTACGGATAATATGATATCATTGCTAATGGAGAAGAGTGGGCTAAAGATTGGGGAGTTCGGAGTCGCACACGCTCCCGAGAGAATATCTACAGGGACGGCTATTAGAGATCTTACGAGAGCATACCCTAAAATTGTAGGAGCGAGCGACAACAAGACGCTTGAGGCTGTTGTGGGGTTATACGAGGCTATTAACGAAGAGGGCGTCATACCAGTGTCTTCGATAAAGGTTGCTGAAGCGGTAAAGGTTTTTGAAGGAGTGTATAGGGACGTGAACATCGCTTTAGCTAATGAGTTGGCGTTATGGGCTGAAGAAAATGGACTAGACGTCTGGGAAATAATTAAGGCAGCTAATTCGCAACCTTATTGTCACATACATCGACCTGGAGCCGGCGTTGGTGGACACTGCATACCAGTATATCCTTGGTTCGTCATAAATACGGCTAGGAAGAGAAAGCCCTTACTCACATACTTCGCGAGGATTTTAAATGACTCAATGCCGTATCACATAATTGAACTACTTATAGAAGCCTTTAATATAGTGGGCAAACCTATTAAGGAAAGCAATATTCTCGTCATGGGCTTAACGTTCAGAGGTGGAGTTAAAAGTTTCATAAATACACCGGCTGATACAGTCATCAGGGAACTTAGGAAATTAGATACAAACGTATATGTATATGACCCACTATGCATGGAGGAAGACGCGAGGAAATTTAAAGCCAAATGGAAAAGTGACTTCAAGGACGTAGATGCAATAGTTATCATAACTGAC
>JAWAJB010000103.1:0-5886 GCA_038888155.1 Desulfurococcaceae archaeon | reverse complement strand
GAATAATGCAAGAGGCGAAAACTCTCGATAAATACTACGTGCCAACAAGATATCCTAATGCATGGTCTGAAGGATTACCAACAGATTACTACACCCAACAAGACTCATTACAAGCAGTAAAATATGCGGGGAAAATAATCGAGTGGGTGATAAGCACATGGAAGTCATTAAGCAAAGAGAAAAGAGAAGGAGAGAAGTGATAGAAAACGCGAGAAAGTGGGCTTCATCGCTTGACTTCAAAACATCAGCAATATTGATAGGATCGTATGCTCGAGGAGACTTCAATCTCTGGAGCGACGTCGACATACTGATTATATCGGACATGTTTAAAGAAAACCCACTGGAGAGGCTGAAGAAAATTGATCCACCACCAGGCTTTCAAATAATACCGTTGAACTTAGAGGAATTGGAGAAGCTTCATGGTAGGAACGATATTCTTATAAAAGAAGTCCTGGAACATGGAGTAATCTTAAGAGATGATCTACAATTACGTCATAAGTTCCCCTTTCGCAATGAACAGATTTTAAATGCCGAAAATGAAGGATGTTCATCACCCTAATGGAGAGGGTTGATTTCATTGTCAGCTATCAGAAGTTCCACACAAATAAAAATTCACCTCACTTTTAATGAATATTGACGGGAGGCATAAAACTCGCAAAACTACCATTGCCAAACTATAGTTTTCCTAATATATCGCTGCGTAAACAATTAGTGGAAAATGTCGTCATTGAAACTAAAGCTTCCAGGGACTATACATTTCGCATCCAATATCTACAGTCTCTTTACTGGGCTCGCATTCACGGTCGTCGTCACGCGGAGCCTGACGGTATATGACTTTGGCTTCTGGACCATGATATCACAATATCTAGTTTACACGGCCATCCCCCTCTCAAACATAGCCTCCTTCTGGATCGTGAGATACGCAGCTAGAGGATTCAAACAGGCACTGAAAAGCGGTCTAATCTTCGGCTTAGCCCTATCATCCATAGGCCTACTGCTATACCTCTTAGTGGCCCTTCTAGCTAACAGGTCATTCTCACAATCTCTCTTCATATTACTGCTGGCCGCACCACAGGCAGTAACTTACATCCTCTTGGGAGCGCTAAGTAGCGCGGTAACTGGCATCTCGCCAGTCCATATAGGCATTTCAAGCGCAATCTTTGAAACGTCTAAAGTCCTGCTGGCATATTCTTCTGTAAGAATTCTTAAGATGGGACTTATCGGCGCGGTGATCTCCGTGGTGATAGCTCAAGTAATCCAAGTCATATACTTGCTAATAATCCTGCAAAAGTACATTAAGCATGAGAGCATAGATCATAGCCTAATTAAAAAATGGTTTAAACTTTCTTGGTTACCTGCATACGGATTACTCTCTGGACTGATAGGTGGATTCGACGTCTTAATAGCTAGGATAATTTCTTCAACGGATGCGCTGGTCGGTGTGAGGAATGTGGCAGGCATCGCCGGGTCCTTTCCAAAATACGCTTCCTCACTTTCCCTGTCTCTCTATCCCAGAAGTCTGAGCACGCTCAACAGTAAGGACTGGGAAAGAGATGTGGAAGAATCTTTGAGATTCATGAGCTTGATAGCGATACCCATTGCCTTCGGCAACATAGCATTGATGGATTTATTGCTGGAAATTTTTGGAAAAAAATATGTTGATGCTTACTTGGCTGGAATAGTTTTAACATTTTCTTCCCTTATAGGCTTAATGAATTCCATAATAGATCCTATCTTATTGGGTAGCGAAACCATCGACTTAAAAGATGAGGCAATTTTCAAAGAGTATTTGAGGAGCAGGATCTTCAGGCTCATAACGCTAAACCACCTATCGGCCATAACATATCTAATAGCTGTGACTATAGCTATAGTACCATATGCGGGAGACGTTTACCAGGCCGCATTATACTGGAGCTTAGCATCTTTCATAGGCATGCCGTACATGATATATAAGATCAAAATGCTCAAAGAGATTGGAGTCCAGCTGAAACTCCCCACAGGAAGCATTATACGATATAGTTTAACTTCAGCTTTAATGTTTTTACTCATTCACACTCTTAGAGAGATTATATTCAAGAACGCCGCCAAAAACATCGCTGAACTATTAACGGAGGTGATAGCCCTCACAATCATAGGGGGAAGCTTTTACTTCCTAGTAATACTTATCGTGGATGATTATGGAAGAAGGGTGCTTGCGCAGGCCATAACATTCATGAGGCAAAAATTCCATCATTCATCCTCAGCTCACTAGTTACTTGCTACTAGCCAGTTAAGGTAATCAGCAATTTATAGAAATACTTATAAATGGTAGCTATATGCAGCCTATCGCATAAGGACCATGAGATCGCTGATTATCTCATTCATTACCAAGGACAGTTATACTAAATTGAGGGAATTCGGTTTGATATCTTTGGAGGACGTTCTTAATTCGACGCTCCAAGTACCTTACAAGACTATAATACTCGTTGATGACTCTTCTGATGTCACTAGGGAAGTATTCAAAAAGTGGTGTGAAACGAATGGAAAAGAGCTAGTTATAACGGAATCAAAGCTTTACGGTGGATTTAACAAGCCTACAAGGGCCATAGCAAGACAAACGGCAATAAACCTCTTTCTTGAAAACTTCAGTGAAGAATTCCTGATGTTTGTGGACGATGACGTGATACTTAAAGATGGGTGGTGGAACTGGGTTGAAGAGAATAAGGTTTTAGAAGATGAAAAGGTAGGAGAGGTTTGGGGAATAAACTGGGATTCTACCCCTGAGCGAGAACTGCTCTTGAAGTTCTTCAGAATAGACCTGAAGAATTATCTGATTAAAAAGTTTCATGAAAGGGGCGGAACGCATGATACAATCTACAGAAGGAAAGCGTTAGAAGGCGTAGTGATTCCACCAGAGCTCCACATGTATGAAGATGCATATCTTCATAAATGGGTGGTTGAGCATGGATGGAAATCGGCAATAAATCCCGTGGGGGTTCTGCATTATCACCCAACATCGTATTGGACAACCGACCTAAAGAGAGAAAAAGAAAAGTTGAGAATAGCGATACAAACTGCATTAAATTATGGGATTATAGAGTACGAAATTATGAAACCCTTAGTAGAACTGAACAAGAAATCAAGCTTTAGGAAGATAGTAGCCTATCTTTCGCTGATCAGACCAATCTTAGGATTTTTCCCCATGGCATTAGTAAGCATTAAAGTTGCTGGTTTTCAAAGGGGGCTCAAGGAAGCACTCATAAGACAATATCTAAAACTGTGGGTTAGATATACGGTGCTAAGAGGCTTAAGCAATAAATTGTGAAAACCATGATCATAAGACTTCATGTTATCATGTTAACAAATCTAATCGGTCCCGATCCAGCTTTAACAGCTGAATTAATCCATATTTTGATATGAGTTTCGGTTTCCTAAATGAATAGACTACCACTGGAGCATTAATTGGCCCTCTTCCTAATCAAGAACAGATAACAGGAAAAATAGTACGGAATTATGTTAAATAATATAAAGTCCAAAAATGCTCCTTAATTTTACTTGAACGAGTGCATCCAGATGGTATTATTGCCTTTTATAGATAGCCTTTTATAGATAGATAGATATGGATATAATGAAGTTTATTGGACTAAGATTTTTCTTGGCTCGAAGGAAGATAAATTATAAAACACTCCTCTGGGAGCTGATACTTCTTTCCTATAACCTCGGGCAACTTATGTATCAACTCCTTATAGATCATTCCATCTCTATCGAATGTTCTAATTTGAATATCAAGATAAAAATATGTTCTGACATAGGTCTCACGTTTTTATCAAAGTTGATTCTTACCATACCAAAAGAAAAATTTCGCGGTTTTCTCAAAAATTCTATCAACTCCCTTATGCCATTTTTGCCTCCTGCAGAGTCTCTCATCATCCAGGTATAAGAACGATAATTTGCAACCCTTTGCAACATAAAACATTCGATCAGGCTATACTAACCTCGTGATTTTCTCAAGTAGACTTTCGCGCCATAACTCTTGGCTATTTCAATAATTTCGTTCGTTTATATCCTTAAGTATGCTCAAGGGTATTTCACCAATTTTACTGGTTAAATTTTTAATAAATGCGATGAAAGACCAAACCAGTCAACGTTACTAACCATTAGTGAATCCATTAGATTCATTAAACACACTAGTGTTTTTATTAGTATTTTCTGCTTTATCGTTGGATAGAATTGCGGCATCATTCTTCTGATGTTCACAGATTCGATAGGATCCAATAAGCTAGACAATGATGTTTAAAGATTGGGTTAAAAATGATAGTATTGAGTGTCAATAAAATGGTTCAGCAAACCAAGCGTCATGAGAATTTATGACGGATTTTCAGATTCTTCTGAGTCATAACTTTAAGGTTGAGAAGAACATGGCATTTAACCATCACTAACGAATACTTGGTTCTGAATTATCGGATATTTCACACAACCTTTTTCTGTGTAAAGGTTTTAAATAGTAAGAAACTTTTGCGTTAGACAAAAAGTTAAAATCTAGCTAAGTAGAGAAAATAAGATAACGAATGTATTGTCTAGCTATAGCTTGTCCAAATCCCTACCATGGTGGAGGGGAAAGAAGATCATTTGAGATATTGAAATATTTTAGTGAGTTTGGAATTATCCCGATTTTGTATGTACCACGTTCTTACTTGGTTTTTTCTGTTATATTGAAAGAAGCTTGCAAGACAGGAGGGCTTATTAATGTTTTAAGAGAATTGGAACGTTTTAACGTGATTGTTCCTGGCAAGCTTTATGAAAGTCTCGAGAACATCAGCCTTAACATGCAACATTATTTAGACAAATTTCATTACAAGAGATTATACGACGTCTTTTTGAGGACTGAAAGATCTATGCTAGAACTCAAGGATAATATACTTTTTGCTAAAAAGTTTTTTGAAAGTTTTATACAAAGTGGTAAAATAGATCTTGTTAATAAGTTACAATTTGTCTATTCCATGAACGAGCACAATCCTTGTATAGTCACAGGGGCCTTTTTGGCGAAGTCTCTCAGAAAGAAACTATATGTTCAACTACAGCTTGAACCATTTAAACCGCTAAGAGAACTTGTGATCAATGATTGGATCTCTAGGGTAACTTTTGGCGAGCAGCAAATTTTTAGAGAAATCATTCGGCTAATCTTGCTTACTTCTCAATCTGCATTTCCAGTTTCTCGCTACAGCTTTTCCTACGCACTTAGTAATAATCTTGATGGGTTGCTAGCTGTTTCGGAGGCTCCGTTGATGATTTCTGGGTTAGATTCATGGGCCAATAAGAAAGGTATCAAGGTGAAAGTGGTTAGGCCGGGGAATGCTGTCGAAGAGGATATTTCTAGAAAATATGTTGATGAGGAAGAGAGGCATGGCTTACCCCAAAAGAAAGAAGATATAGCGGTTTACTGGGCGCGCCTTCATTCATCTAAGGGATTATTTGATATACTTCCTGTTGCTAGGAAGCTGGCTGCAGAAGGACATCGTCTGGTGATGATCGGCAGATTTGAAAATATTGGCGAGAAGAGGATCTTCTTTAGGATCTGTGAGGAGAAGAATATTAAGAACATAGATTATCTGGGTTGGCTTCCGCGAGAGAAATTGATTGAGGTAATTTCAAGGTCTAAGGTCCTGATATATCCCTCGCATTCCGATGCTTTTCCACTGGTTGTGTTAGAGGCATTATTTTTAGGGTGCTCGGTTGTTGCCTATGATATTCCCGCGATTAGGAGCGTTTACAAGGGCTTGAAGCCTGTCAAAATCGTGAAGGAATATGACTATAAGGCTATGGCCGAAGAGGCAATAAAGATACTCAAAAGAGACATTTCCAAGCATGAAGAAGAGCACCTAGACGACAACCTCATGAACTTCCTGA
>JAWAJB010000102.1:0-5905 GCA_038888155.1 Desulfurococcaceae archaeon | reverse complement strand
TAGTTTTACGGTATTTATTGTTGTTGCCCTAAAGTTTGGGTCTTTTTTGAATTTTGTTGCTAATATTTTTGCTGTTTGAGTGGGGTTTAGTTTTATAGGTGCTTCGGTTAAGCCTTTCTCTATTTGGTGGTTAAGTTTTAGGCTCGCCTGTAATGCTTCTTCTGCGTTGAGTTCCTCAGCTAATTTTAATGCTTTTTTGTTAAGCCATTGCTTAATTACATAATAGTCCGCGAGTAAGTATATATGTTCCTTATAGATAGCGTGTGCGGCCGCAACGACTACCTCAGCTTCCAGATTCAGAGTCTTTACCTCCACGCTCTCGCTTCCTACGACCTCAACACTTATCGTCTCAACTTCTTCTAACAAGCGCTCACCATCTAAGTACACAATCCACGCGAACGAGGGGTGTGTGTATAGGTCGACTATAGTCCCTCCCTTAATCATGGTGACAGTATAGGGTTCTAAAACCTCTACTCTAAAGCCAGCTCCCTTAAGCCTCCTCACAGCCTCTCTTAAATGCTTACTATAGACGAGGATATCTATGTCAACCGAGACATGCTCGACAGGCTTCCTAAACTTAAACAACGCATAATCTAGACCGCTCATCACTCCCGAAACTCTAGCAACCTCACTCATATAACACCTATAGCGGTCTTCTTCAAGAACCCTCAGCGAACCCTCATAACCTATCCTCCTCAAAAAGCCTAGCAAGACCTTGTTAAGCCTAGCCAACTTAACTAATTCCTCAATACTACTGCCTAAAACACTACCAGAATCTATGCTCTCCACAAGCTTCAAGGTCTTCGCAGGCACTTCAGTAACTCACCTAAAGACTCCTTAGGAGTTCTACTAGTTGTGTCGATAGTGTGGCTAGCGTAGTACTTAGCCAAAACGCTGTAGCAAGCAATCTCCTTTGCCAGGAAGGAGGGCGGCATACCAACTACACGTCTGCTTAGCGTAGCGAGATCAGCCTTAACGTAAACGTTCTTCTCCTTCGCCGCCAGCCTGGCTAGAAAACCCCCAATAAGACTGCTGAGGAACTTAGGGTAGTCAAGAGTTACGATAATCCATACTACGAAATCCAGCAAGCCGCGGTCACCGATCACGGGGTGAAGTAGTGAGAGGAGCCTCCTAAGAAGATAGTGTGGTAGGAGCGAGAAAAACTCTATAAGGACCCACAGAGACCTGAGCTTCAAAGGTATGGCGACCCTATAGTAGGGATTTCTATACCCCCTAAGCGATGTGAAGTGTGAGAGAAACCTTGCGAGAACCGAAGCAAGCAGGTGAGAACCCCTAAACCACGAAATATGAGCGTAAACACCCTGCGAATACAAGTAGCTCCTTAAAAGTCTAGCAAGCGTGCTCTTACCTGAGCCGTCCGGTCCGAATAGGCAGATTGTAAGCAATCGACGAGCATTTCTCACAACGATTCATCATCTCCTCTCACAGTCGTACCTAACGCCTTCCTCGCATGCGACTCCAGCTTGCACCATCTCCAGGTTTGCGCGCAATGCTCATATTGCGGGCTCTTCATCTCTTTACTAAACATTTGGCGCAACGCCTTATAGTAACAGCTTTTAGCTTACGTATGGCCTATAGCAATTCCTCACTTTAAAGGGCTAATGCACAATCTTAGGCTTTCGCCCCAAAGCCTTTCAAGGTATTTTATTTATGCTCTTCAACGTTTCTCTCCTTGTATCCAACATACTACTATTTAATTAATGTGAATCAGGTAATTCTACTTCTTCAGCACACTTTCTATGAGCTTTAGTCCTGGAACCTTTTTCAAAAATACCATGGGATATAGGTCAACAATGATAAGTTCACAGTCATAACCTTCTTGAGCGAAGCGAGATCAGCCGTTGAAGGTGGAGAACGGGTGTTGAGATCATCTTTGTCAAATTTAAAATCTGCAACCCTTACAACCCTTTAAAGTCCTTGACGCTGGAGCTATTGGTCAAGAATATAGATAGCACTTATGGTTGAATTAAACGCGAAAGGCTCGAAAGCCTAGGCATAAAAACCCATGACAAAGTAAAGGCTCAAAACTTTTATAGGGAAAGGAATTAAATGTTGACGAAACCTCGTCGAACCTATGGAGAGGGAAGACATATTGAGTCATTTGCTGAAGAAGATGCAACCGTCCTTGGGGTAACAATTCTAGAGATCTTCGAGCAAAGTGAACTCATTAACAAGAGAGCTTGAACGAGCTACATTATCTACTCATTTAACGAGAGCTGTTGAAGAGCATGACTTCACTCATAGGCGTGGTAGCCCTAGAGCAGATGGGCTACAGAGTCGGTTCAACAACAGGAGAGCTTACCAAAGGGCTACCGTTTATGCTAAACATTCGAAACGATACTCTTCATTCATTTTATTCCAATCAACTCAGAAGGGCGCCGCCCTCCCATATTGGAGAGCATCATTCTCTAAGTCAACACTTATGACAGCCTTAATAACTCTTCCTCGCTTCAGAATACCGAGTCCGTAACAGGTACCTAATGCTAAATCCAATACTATTCCTTTAACAAATTTCGAGACAAATACGTGCCTTGAGAGATGCTCACTAGCTGTTTTGTTACCACACTATCTAAGCACAATTAGCTCTGGAGCCTTCGTACTAGGGTCTACATGCTTCGATAAGATTTTTCGAATTAGATCTAGTAGCTATCCATTATTTGACTCAATTAGTTGTTTCACTATTTGTTGGTGTGTTTCTTTCACGCTTTGCTCGGACGTATTCACGTAGAGCAGTTTATTGAGCGAAAGTCTTCTTGAGATCGATAAGAGCGTTGTACGTTGAAATTTGAGGTAGTCATCTCTCTCATTGAAACTCTTTCTTCGAATCCAGCGATGTTTCAACTCAATATCTTCAGCATCTAGGAAAATTATCTGCGCAGGACCTAAGTACATCAGTTTTTGCAGGAAAGATATAGCAAAAGAGCTCGGTCTAAGTACAACCCCAGTAACCTTGCTTAAATAGAGATAATCGGAGATCGTGGCTGGGATGTACTCTTCGACTAATATGATATAGCCGAGCTTTAGAGGAAGGTATATACTAAATAAGAACTTTAACGAGATGCTAACTATATCTAGAGCTAGCCATAGCTTAAAAACTCTCCTGAAGATATGTGGCTTCTCTTCGATTAGAGCCCTTATCGGGTATACGTCGCTTCTCTTACCAACAAGCATCTTGACTAAGATGATCGTTAAGAAATAGGCGATAATATGCCCCGTCTTTAGAAAAGATAGCTTAACCTTAGTTCCCTTACGCTTTAGCTCCGAAGCTAATAATTTCATCTGAGTTGACTTACCAGATCCAACCGTACCAGCAAAAGCTATTATACTGATTTTATCCATATCCAGCATGCGCCTAGTCATGTTTACGCCTTTTCCAAAGGACCCAGGACCCATATCACGAGCTTTCTATCGAGCGTAACATTCTGCGCTAGGTAGGTCTTAACCATACAATACAATTGAGATATATACATCGACATCTGCTTTCCTAATTAATGGAATAACCTTAGCATAGTCGATCATTTGTTTAAGCGATGAAGTGAATGTAAAGTCGTAAGGATAGCTTAGTAGCTCCATTCCATCTAGCTCTGTTAAGAACCCCGCATCTGGTTCTCTCCAGCAAATCACCGAAACGTTGTACCCTCCCTTCACAAGCTCTTTTCCAACTACACGAACTAGTTTACCAAAGCCACCTCGTCTCTTACTGACAAATATTTCACTAGTGATGAAGCAGATCTTCATGGTTCATCCCTTATGGGACTTAAGAGATCCCTAGATGTTTTAAGTACCATTACACTACCGCTATTCTCTTGATTTGCTCTCAGCTTCTCGGAGGCCTGATCTTGGCAGTCATGCAAACGTAATCTACCCTTTCCCATTTAACTCTAAGAGTGAAACCGGGAGGATCCTGTTGTGTGCATTTTTGTTTTTGAACTCAGAGTTACGTTAAACCCCTTTTCTATAAGCTTAGGCATGCCGAATAATCCCTCTATGAAGAACCTAGGTCTATATGATTGCTAATTACATCTTTGATCGCGTAAACACTCTCAGATTTTGATAAAAATTTCGTTCACCCCGTTTTGTGTGCTCGTTAAAGAAGTCTTGAATGGCCCAAGAGATCTGGCCTACTACATCGAGCACCCACACTTTTTTCTTAACTTTTTGAGTTGTAACGAGCGTCTTCAGCATAATTATGCTTTCAGGCAGCGCAGCCTGAAGGGTTCCTCCAAGGGTTTAGGCCACGGCTTCCCTTCATCGTACTCTTTAAATCTCTCTAAAAGGAAGGTTGTGGAGGTCTCTGTAAACGGGGTAGCTTCTTAGGTTTGAATGTTGTAGTGAATTAGCATATACATTGAGTCTATAGGCATTCCTTCCATTCTCACGAAAGTAGCTTGAACCATGTTCATGACCGCGTCCTAGATCTAAGATCTTTATGCTGGGTTCCTTCGGGATTTGATCTAACATGGTCTTGTACTATTTTACGCAAGCATCTCGTTGAGCAGATAATGAGTCTTCATCAAAAGTGCGGCTGTGGAACTTCGGCTTTCTCATGCTTATTGTTTGTGTCATTCAGCGCTGAACACCTTTATTAGCTTTCTCTTTATGACCTCTGGGTCAAACTTCTTCAGTATAGCTTCTCTAAGCCTATGCCCCACATTCGCGATCTGCTCGCTTGACATGGTTAAAACTGATTCCATTTTATTTAACAACTCCTCAACGTTTCCGGGCTCAAACAACATTTTTTCGGCGTAGGTTTCACCAACGATCTCAGGTACTCCGCCGACTTTAGAGGCTATTGGGATCGTCCCCATGAGCATCGCCTCCATGACTACGTATGGCAAAGGCTCTTCCCAAATAGATGAAAAAAGTAGGGCGTGGGTTATGGAATGGAGCTTTAAAACCTCCTCATATTCAAGGTAGCCAAGTAGATTGTAAGTCTTCTCAAGTCTCTCAATCACTGACACTGTTGAGTCCCTAAACTTTTGCGTGAGCAGGAACCTCACATTAGGGTACCTCTCTAGGAGTTTCCAAGAAGCCTTTAAGAATACGTGGAAGCCCTTTACGTAGCTCTCACCGCCCAAGTACATGAAGGTCGGGCGTTCAAGCCGCTTCTCAACCATGGGTATAGCAGGTGGAGGGTTATAAACTATCTTTATTTTATCGGCCAGCTCCGGAAGCATAAACTTGACGATCTCATATTGCCTCCTCGAGACGCATATTATCACATCCACATCCCTGAGCCAAACCCTACACAATCTATTCATAGGTGAGGTAAACCCTGCGAATAACGCTCTCGCAACACTTCCATGCTCTAGGACCTCGAAGCCTACGCTGTTGATCCTGCTTCTCACCTGCTCACTAAAAACGATGGAATTATAAGATACTGGCTGATAGTCGTGGAGGTGGATAACGACCCTCTTGCCAAGCTTTTTTGCAACTGGTATTAGTGGGTAGCAGTACCTAGGAATATACACGACGTCAGAACTGTTGATGAGCCTGCGAAACCGATGTTCTCTAGCTAGTATCGAGCAGTTGAGCCAAAGCCTATGCTTATCCCTCACACTCAAAAGGCTTGTATAAACATAGCGAACACCACTAAGCTTTTCAGGCTCTCTAGTACCATGAACAACTGTTAACTTAAACCCCGCATCCTGAAGAAGCTTAGCTATGAGGTGAGAAGCCAATACGCCACCTGTACCGTCAGGCCACCAACGTTCGGAGATTACTGAAATATTCATAATACAGTTATTCCTCTTGTCGTCTCTCTTTATATTTAATAGTGGATAAATTTTACATTAATAACGCGCATACGTACATTTCGTGAGGGGTTTCCGTGATTTTAAGTTATCCCTTAAGATTGAGATCTATGGAAACCTCATCTAAATAT
>JAWAJB010000101.1:0-5921 GCA_038888155.1 Desulfurococcaceae archaeon | reverse complement strand
TTCTTATAAGGCACTATGTTCTAAATAAGATATCTAGTTCGATAGCCACTAATTTTAATTGAGCTTGTCGTAAGCCCATAGCTATTAACAAAGTTAATAAAGAGAATAAGTAATAGAGAGAAATATTTGTTTTTATCGGGAATTCAAGCAAACTTGAATAGGCTTTATTATCTCAATTCTTTAAACGCTTTGCTGAAACATAATTAAGATACTAACTATATATAGACGTGAAGAAATTCTAAGGCACGCTTCTTATGTCATTAGACCGAATGCTATTTTTACTACTTCAAAGGAGTTATTTATTAGAACGTCTAGGTTAATTTGGTAATTTAGCTGAGGCAATCGCTTTCTCATACCCACCATTTTCGCCAGAAGATATAAGTAGGGTAAGTTATACCCGTAAACTACCGCTATTGCTTTATATGGGTAGAGTGACAAACCGGATGTTTCTTCTCCATCCATTAAAATAAGTTGTTATAAATCTAAAGAAGACTCCTAAGAAATATTATTGGTAATGATTTTTCCGCCGGAGTCCACCTCTATAGAATGGTTTAAGGTAGCTAGAGAACTTATGACTAAATTAGATGCTAAAAATCGTGTCTTCTTAATTCCGAAAACGTTAGATAATAATAATGAGGAAGAATCTATCTTGTCTAAAGCATCTGTATTCTTGTTTCCTAGCAAAGGTGTTACAGCTGTTGAACCATCATTAACGGTCATAGAATCCCTAGCATACGATCAATACCTAGTTATAACAGGAGATAACTCAACAAGAGAACTAGTATATAGCGGTGTGGGTCAACTACTCAAAAACTTTGAAGGACTGGATATCGAGGAATGTTTAAATATGAGCAACAGGTTGAATCAAAAAAATTTCTAGATGGGCGCATGAGGCGTTTGCGTTTAAAAGATTAGTACATTCCTTAAAAGATGTCGTTTCCCAAAACTAGCATAATATGCGCTAGCTTACATGAGACGCCGGATTGGCTCTATTTTAGCATTACCATCGTGCTAGGTCTTCATGTATTTCATGATCATTAGGAAAATTTTGTTGTTTGTTATTATCTATACTTGATTTGATTAGGTACGCTGGGTCGTGAAGAAGAGGTACCGCAAAAATGGAAGGAAAAACAAAAAGAAAAAACGAATGTACCTTCGCCTTCGTGCGTTGCATCATCGATAACGTGGGGTCCATTGATGTGAAAATTAGCGATTACTTAGCCAAGTTCTATACCTCAACCTACGTTCTCGGCTATTTTAGCAGTGAGTTTAATATACTTCGTAAGACTATTCCAGTTAGAATTTATGTAAAACCCGCACGAGTCCCCCTTATACAAGGTTTTATCATTTCAATACTATCCTTTATTAAGCTTTCTAGGGTAAAACCCAATACCGTTCTTTGGACTTGGGGGTGTTTCTTCCCAGGTGGGTTACTTCTAAAACTCGCTAGCAGGCGTACTAAAGTATTTATAGATATCAGGAGTCACCCAATATCGCAGAGATCGAAATTCATCACAGCAATGTACAATGCGCTTTTTGCATGGACTTTAAAGCTTGCTAGGAAATTTGTCGACGGATTTACAGTTATATCACCCTCAATGTGGATCTACATCACTAAGAGATATGGTATTAAGTCTCCCAAGAGATTGTGTGTGTGGACCTCCGGGTACGATAAAGAGTTATTTGAATATGTTCAGAGAATCGAGTACAAGTACGTAGCATGTTTAAGAAAGATCATTGGAGTCGAAGAAAAACACAAAGTGATCACTTATTATGGAACAATATCATATTCGCGGCTACCTCTGTTCAACCTGTTGATAGAAGCCTTTAGCTTACTTCGAAAAGACCATGACAACGTAAAACTGCTAATAGTGGGGAAAGGGGATGCTGTTCAAGAGGTGCTAAAGCTTGTACGCTCGTTTAACCTCGAGAAAGACACCATTCTAATCCCTCCGGTTTCTCATACCATGATACCATTAATTCTTCTTATTTCAGACGTGGTAATTGCGCCTTTCCAGCGTGATCACAACTGGTTAACACAGGTTCCGCTCAAGGTGGTCGAAGCTCTGGGCATGATGAAGCCCATAGTAACGACACCGCTTATCGAGTTGAAACGAATCCTGCCTCCGGAGTACTTAGTGGATTTCGAAGAACTGTCTCCAGTAATTCTTAAAAACAAGCTTGAAACATTACTGTACAGAGAAGTTAATAAACATACCTTAAAAAATATAGGCGTGGAGAGTCTATCGTGGAGCACTATAGCTGAGAACCTTTATAAATGCATAGAGGGTTTAGAAACATGAAGCAGATAGCAAGAGAGTTATTAGTGTTATTCTTCGCTAACTCATTGTTCACAATTACATACATCACTATATATCCGCTTCATGCACCCCCAAGCGGGTACTTCATGATAGAGAGTATTCCTAGGTATTTCTGGGCAATATATACTATTTCGTTGGTGTCTCTTCTAGTTTTTCTATTGAGCAAATCCTTTCATATAGCAAAACCTTTACGGATAGTATTAACGTATGTTCTACTCTACCTTTGTTCGCTAAGAACTTTTGCTTCGTTACATTTTACTGGATTTATGGGTTCTGATTCTCCTAATTTTGTTGGTTTAACACAATATTGGGCTTCATATGATATTGTAGACTTGTCAAAGGTAAGCTATGGAGACAACCCAGGGCTTTTTATCTTAGGTAAGGTAATTATTTCCATTACTGCTCTCGACGTAAATCTGTATACTATACTTGTAGGCATTGCGTGGATTACTATTGTTTATCTAGTATTCAGGCTTGTCGCTTTGAAGTATACTGATACTTTAAAATTGGTTCAATCATCGAATCAGAACCAAGAACAATCCTTAAATACGGTGGTTCCGTTGGTAGCCACTCTTTCCTATTTCACTCTAGCTATTCCTTTTGCTGTAAACTTCCAATATGCCCCTCAAACTTTTGCACTAATTATGCTACTAATGTTTTTCTTAATCATGACGCGGTTTCTTGAGAATCCCCTAGATTTTAGGATCTTAGTTTTGGTTTTAACCACATATGCTACAATACAGGTCTCGCACCCGTTCATGTTCATGTTCAGTATATCCACTATAATCTCACTACTTCTCATAAAGTGGTTCTCTAAGTTAATGTCTTCAAATGTTGTCTTTCCTTTCATTAAAAGTCGTAGATTTGAAACACTATTGTCTACAATGGTGATCATATCATTCATGTATGTTCTTTACCAAACCGTAACACTACAGCGAAGAGTTGGTGAGGTTATAAAGAACATGTTAGAGTTTTTCGAACTAAGATTTCCGATCGAACATTTTGAACAATTATCGGCACCAGCGTTTCCATATTATGAGTTTGGTTACTATCTAGTTGCTGTCGTTCATTCCATTACATGGATTATTGCAACCATAATTATAATAATATTTGTTTTAATTACTATCGTGCTAAAGATTCCAAAATACTATGAAATCTCCATAGTGATCGGTTCTCTCGTCGCGTTAATACCATTTATGAGCACCTTCATGCTACAAGAGTTTGCAGTAAGAGGGGGACAAGTCCTCTTATTTGGAATGCTATTGCTAGCTATCAAGAGCATGCTAATTAAGAACTATATAGATACCTCGAGGTTTTCAAAGCACTTTATCTTACTGCTAATAATAGTGTTGGTGGTATCTTCGATCTTGGCATCGATTAGATACACTTGGTATGCTCAACCTCCTCATCTCTCTCCTAATGACCTTATTCAATCTAAAATTCTCGAGGAATTCATGGTTTTAACTAAATATGAATGGAGTCGCTCAAAACTGCTAATATGGAATGCTTTGAACGCATATCACAATTCGAGACTCTATGCTTCATATCCGATCAGCTATTCCCCTATAATGTTAACGTCTTCTAACATTGACGTTCACGAGATCTTCAATTACGATATGTTGTGGTCTAACATCCTCGCTATAGAGATTAGTAAATATCTCAGAGAGTCTCCTCAGCCCGTTGAAATCTCGTGTTCGCACAACGTAGTTTTAAACACCCTCTACACTATACTATTTATACGTAGCAATCAATAAATAGCAACTAATTCCTAATGTAACATGATGAATTGGGCGTTCACAATGCGAGATATTTCGAGGAGCAGAATAAAGATCGTCATCATAGGCTCCTATCCGGACAAAATTAAGGGCTCGTTACTCAGACAATTAAATATATGGTATTCCATAAGGGATTTGAAAAGCTTTGACGTAATGTATATTCATTTTACTAAGGAATCAGTTCATAGAATAAAAGATCTGATATTCTCGGATATTGTAATTCTTAGTGGCACAGCCTCCTCTATCTACTCTCTGCTTTTACTCTTCATTAGAAAAATCCTTAGAAGACCAACAGTAGTAGATTTCCACGGAATGGGCTGGTACGAAGATTCGATAGCACATGGGGAAAACGAATTAAAGCAGGTATTGAGAAGGTCTTTGACATTCGCATATGAGTTCTTAGCTTACAAAACAGCAGATCATGTCGTAGTAGCCTCACATTTACTGTCGTACATCTTAAAAAGATACTTTAAATTTCGGAAAAATCTGCACGTAATTGAAAACTCTGTAACACCTTTGTTTGAGAAGATTGTTAAAAGACTAAGGGACCTGGATCCTTCATTACTAAGACGATACCTGCACAATGTTCTTAAAATACCTCACAACTCATATGTGTTATTGTGTCCTTTACCCGAGAATTTCACCTCAAATAAACTAGCGATAAACGCATTAAGTAATATCGAGAAGAAACTTGATGGGAAAATCTGCATTATAGTCACGGGTGTTAAAAGTCGCAATGAAAAAAGCATTGGAAGAGTGATATATGCTGGCTATCTTTCATACGTTGATTATGTTGCCTTAATTATGATTTCGAGTGGTGTGCTATTACCTTATCCTCCAAATGCCATATGCGGTGGTGTAAGGAACAAGGTGTTGGAAGCTGGTTACTGTGAAAAGATACTTCTTTCGACAAGAACCGGTGTGTTATTCACGAAAGCAAAACCAAAGGTGCATTATTATCCAATAGATGATTTGTTATCTGATAGTAATGATAAAATAACCATATCAGTAGATTTACTCACAAAAGAGGAACTTAATCGCATGGCTAATGAATTTAAAAAATATATTGATTCCAGACACTCATTCACCGAATTCAAGAGTAATTTACTAAAGCTTCTCGCAAAAGTCCTATCCAGAACACAATACCTTGGGACGTGAGTAAAAATGAAGGACTTTTTATGTTGCAGTAAAGGTTGTATACCGTGTTAAACTTATGTCTTTATTCAACGGTCTATAATAACGTACAGTATGTCGAACGTTCGATCAGCTCAGTGTGGAGACCTGATGCTGAGATAGTTATAGTTGACTCCTTCTCTACAGATGGGACTTATGAAAAACTATTGAGCTTAAAAAAAGACTTTAATCTAAGACTATACAGATACAAATGCTCAAGAGGGCTCGGTAGACAAATAGCTCTCACTAAATGTTTAGAAAACTCTATTACAGCTTATTTCGACATGGATACCGTTTATTACAAGGTTTTTCATCAGCTAATTGATTGGGCTATTCAACATCAGGATTTAAGAATACTAGTTCCATACGTACCTACTTATATAGCTAAACGGGAGACTATTTTAAAAAGAGGGGGATGGAGAGACCTTAACTATTTAGAAGATAATGAAATGAATGCAAGAATCGGTTTTGATTTAGCCGTACCAGTCATAATCGGGGAAAATGCATATACACCGGGCTCAGGGATCTTAGGACCTGGTCGCGAATTAAGATACGGAAAAATTTCAAGACTAACTCGTATACAAATAGATCGGTTGCGTGCACAAGCACCTTCTTGGTATAGAATGATTATAGTAAAAGATTACATTGGGAT
>JAWAJB010000100.1:0-5929 GCA_038888155.1 Desulfurococcaceae archaeon | reverse complement strand
CTAGTATCGAGCAGTTGAACCAAAGCCTATGCTTATCCCTCACACTCAAAAGGCTTGTATAAACATAGCGAACACCACTAAGCTTTTCAGGCTCTCTAGCACCATGAAAAACTGTTAATTCAAACCCTGCATCCTGAAAAGCCTGGCTATGAGGTGAGAAGCCAGTATCCTACCCGTACCGTCAGGCCGCCAACACTCAGAAACTGCTATTATCTTCGTGTTTTAAAATAGATGATAACCCGCTTAGATAATCTTCTGGGCGATATGGAGATAGTGATTTATTAATCTCATCAATATTTTAGGAGGTAGACTTAACAATATCTTGCGAAACAGAGATGACATGATCATTATGTAAGGTAGCATAACAATTATACATGATAATCCCCATTTTTGAATGATTTCTATTAGATTTCTCTTTATGAAGAAATCTATAAGGATTTGTCTTTGTATCATAAATCTATCATCAGCTAGCTTCATATAGATATGTTTTTCCATTGGTTGTATTATAATATATCCGTCAGCTACAGCTTGTTTGATTATTTTCATGCCTTTAAGTGTTCGAACTACTATAAGTGATGTTCCTATACTATCTCTTTCCATTACTTCTGGGAGCCACGCATCACCGAACGTTACGTCAGCGTTGAAATTTTCATGGTTTGCACAGATTAAACAGCCCAGCTGAGCATTAAAATGACTCACTCCTAAAGAATTCCATAATCCTATTCCCAACTTCTTATCATAGAAGTGGGGGATAATATAACTACCAGATTTACTCTTAACTATTACTTTTCCTGGCCATCCACCTTTCCTAGCCGAAACTTCATAAACTTCATTCTTGGATAACTTTAACATTCGCTCAATAATGTAGTCCAGATACCATGGTGCGAATGTTTGAAAACAACGTAACCCTAAAAAATATTTTATTTTATCAGGTGGGAGGATGCCGCGGTTCAAGAGTTTTTTGAGGGCATCTATTTGACATGGAAGACCTACCATGGCATAATGTCCATCTATTCTCCCAAGTTCCCTAAGGATTTTCATAGTAAATGTCGGAAAGTATATAGATCCCTGTGCATCCATAAGATCTCTAGAATCCTTAGCTATGTATGGAATGTACTCTTTTCCATTAGTCTTTAAAACTAACACACCATCCACTTCACCCCTTTCTAGGAGGAAAGTAAGAATTGAGGACACCACGCCACCTGAGGCACCGTTATACCTAACTTTAGCGTCAGTTGAGTATCCCAGAAATACTTCAATAACATTTAAGGGGCTACGGAGTATTTCAGTTTTAGAAATTGCATATGAGATTATGGGACAAGAAGCTGTACATAGATTACAGTTAATACATTTTGACTCATTGAAATGTATGGACGCATATCCATTAATCACACAGGGGAATATAGCATCTTTAGGACAAAGTCCTACGCAGACGCCACAGCCTACACATAACTTCTTCATTAATCTTCGATAATCTATACTTTTGATTAGCAAGTTAAGACCCTCCTGAGCAGAAGCCCCGGGATCTCAGCCTTTTTAATCACATCCTGTTTTCTTTCTCTAATAATGTTTACAAATTGCTTCTTTCTATTCAAGATTATACTTACGGACTGAACAATTTTGTTTAATATGTTCTCCAGATCAAAATAATTAATGTTATAAATGAGGTGATCCAACCCAAACGCTCCTAAAACATCATAAAATTTCATATCATCCTCACGAAGTATAGCAACAGCAGGGACATTCTCACTCAAAGCAAATATTGCAGCATGAACACGCGCCGTTATTAGCACATCAACATGACTTAAAAATCCCTTAACCTCAAATGGACTCATCTTTTCAGTATTTATAATGCTACACATATGAGCGTTCTTAATAAGACCAAGAAAACTCTCTTTCACATCACCTATGGAAGTTGGAACTATCCAGCAGTCTATACCAAGCTTCTCTATTAAAGCGTCTACAAGCTTTGCCAACACTTTGGGATGCTTTATTAAACCAGCGGGCGTTATAGCTACACCGCCTGAAGGCTTAAACACAGGATCAACCTTAGGAAGGAGTACCGCAGGATCGAAAGCCGTTAAAACATTCTTTAAGTTGAGCGATTTTCTAAGAATTTTTGTCGTATATTCACCACGTGTAAAAACGATATTTGCTTTACTAAGTGAGCGCTTCACAATATTTTTACGGCGACCATAGAGAACTGAAGTAGATATCGAGATTGGAAATATTAAGATTGGTTTACGAGGATCGTGATATCGCTCTATACTACATGACGTAACATATACCGGAAAACCTTCTTTCTCGAAAGGGAATGAAAGGACTACATATAAATCAGCATCACTATAAATTTCACGATATTGGCTAGAAAACAGTTTTAATGATAAAGCTGATACATAAGGTGGAGTACGGTAACTAACAAATTTAATAATCCTCTTTAAAATACTTCCAGAAGGAATTCTTTCCGCAATAAGGCCAAATGGGTAACCCATTGGATGCCAAATTGCGGCATCAACATGATATTGTTTAAGAGCCTTTCGAGGTTCAAAAGATGCCAAAACTACTTTACTATTAGGCAGATATTTCTTTATCAAATTGACCGTAGTTATGTAAATGGCCTCATCACCCTTATTTCCAAAAGGCCTAACAGTACCTAGCAACAATATATTTACCATGTTATCTTACCGCCAGCATATGCGTGATATTCGCAACTAACCTCTTTTCCAAGATTGTAACAATAAGTAAAGGATAAAGGCTGTATGCGAGATGTATGGTATTAGCAAACTTTTAATGCTATGTTCTTTGAAGGCTCTGTAAATTCTGTGGAGGATTGACGGTGTTATGGCTAGGAGTGCTAGTTGCATCTTTCCAGTAGCTAAGAGACCCATAAATGCAGATAGGGAGAGTGTGTGAAAGAAGCAAATAGATGCGTCCTTAAGTTGCGCTTTTCCGTGCTTTATGAAGTTTTTCGCCCTAGTTTTACCGTCCCTCCAAGCTTTATGTAGCCTAATTCCCCTAGTGAGGTGGTAGACTATGGCTTTGGGGTTTCTATATACGGCGATTTTAGATTTTTTCAGTCGAATAAAGAAGTCTAGGTCCTCCCCACCCTCATTAAACCATGGATCGAAGTTGCCAACAATATTTATAACTTCACGCCTGAACGCCATATTCTGCGTGAATTCAAAGTCGGAGAATGGCGCTCTTATCTTGCCTGAACGTACCATATCAACTTCAGAAGGATCCTTTATAGAAAAGTTACCGCCCACTTGCACTAATACATCCTGGCGTTCCTCGAATAATTTAGTGTAATTCTCGATCCACATTTCATCAGCTATACAATCAGCATCTATGAAGGCTATAATATCACCACTAGACGCATTAACTCCACTGGCGCGGGCACCCCCAAATCCTGGAACGTTATTCACTACAACCTTAATTGGAAGAGCGTGAACATATTCCTTAGTAACAGCTACGCTTATATCGTTGGGATCATCAACCACTACTATTACTTCCCAAGGTTTTACGCTCTGCCTAACTAAACTCTCTAAGGTATACTTAATCCTAGGCTCATTCTTCGCTATCACTACAACAGAAAACCTAGTGTCCATTTCGTTTTCTTAACAATTCTTTTAAAGCCTTAAGTAAAAAGCCGTATGAAAGAGCTAAACCAGTGGGTAAATTAAACTTAGCCCACATTACTAATCCGTCTCGAATTCCTTGTTTTATAATGTTTAGACAAATACTTGGTAAAAGATATAGAGGGAGGGCGATTATTGCAAGGATTTTTAATAAACTGTTAGAAGAGAGCATAATAGCAATATATCCGCCAATCACTGAAGGGAATAGAAGCCAGTATACAAGCCTGATCTTGAGATGTTTTGGTAATGAAGCATACGTCAAAAAATATTCCTCACTTCTTTGATAAAAATTGTAACGTACCCATCTCGATAAGCCTTGATGTGCTCTTGGAAGTATTACATCTCTATGCTTTAAGTGAAGGACTTCGGTATCAATGCGAAGGATTTTATAATGTGTTTTCTCTAAAAGTCTATAACTGAAGTCCGTATCTTCCCCTACGGTTAGTTTTTCATTAAATCCTCCAACTTGCCTGAAAACATCTAGTCTTATGAGCGTAAAGCCCGTTCCAGCACCAATAACCTCCTTAACTTTTAACTCTCCATCTGCTAAAGATTCTATCACAGGTACATAATCAACATCAGCATAATGAAATGTTGCCACTATCATGCCAGCATCCCCTCTAAGCTCTGCCAACTCCACCATGCGTCTTATGATAAACTTTGGTGCCACTATGTCACTATCCCAAAAAATAAGATACTTCCCCTCGGCGAGATCGATACATTTGTTCCTGAGATGAGCTATGTTTCCCTCCTCCCTAACCAACGCTATGCTATGATAATGCTTCTCCATGATTTCCTTCCACTTAACGAGAGTATCGTAAGTTCCGTCTGTGGAGTAATTGTCCACGAAAACTACTTTCACGTACTTCTTGGGGTAATCCTGTTTCTCAATGGACTTCAAAACGTATTGTAAAGCCCACTCTCTATTTTTGATTGGCATAGCTATAGTTATGAGGGGGAAAGGCGTCGTCTCAAATTTCTTCAAAAAGTTCACCAAGTGTTAAGAACTCTGCACCCCAAAATCGTAGATACTTTATTACAGCCTTAATTATGTGCAGAGGATCGTCATGGAACACTATAACAGGTCTAATGTAACGATAGAGTATATACTTCATGGGCAATTTTAAAAGCTCTTTATAACCGATGCCTTCAATTAAGTAGCGAGATTTCAATTGAGCATTCCACGTTTTAGCTTCAAACCTCTTACCGGCAAGTCTCGCATATTTATAATATCTTGCGACATGGAATAAGACGTCTTTGTTGTAGAAACCGCCAGGGTAAGCAAAACTAAGTACCTTTTTCCTTATAAGACCCTCCAAGAAACTTTTTGAAACCTTAAGCTCATACTCAATATGTTGACAAGGTAATTTAGTTAAATTAGGATGAGAGCGAGTGTGAGAGCCTATTTCATGACCCATATCGCTGATAACTTGAATAATTTCGGGTCGGAGAGTTAGCAATGGCTTATTCTCGAAATACTGAAGGTGAGTTATTATAAAGAATGTTCCATTTATTCCTTCATCATGTAGAATTTTAGCTACACGGTAATGAGATAAATAACCATCATCAAAAGTCAATGCCACATGGACTCTCATATAAAATTCCGAGGCGTTTATTGATTATAAGCCTTCATCTTACCTTTATATATTCGTAGTCGGCTTTAATCATACCTATTGAGGAATTTTTCTCCATATCGAGATCGTTTCACTAAAAAGGTCTTTAGGGGGTATTATATCGCTATCCCAGAAAAGAAGATAATCGCCCTCCATATTTTTGATGCGTAGGTTCCTTGCCTTCGGTATATTCGTCCGTTCACGTATCAGGACAACTTTGTAATATTTTTCCTTCATCTCATTCTTTCATTGTTCCATTAGTCGAGAAATCGTCAACAAATATCAGTTTGACTTTCTTCTTAGGATAATCTAAATTCTCAATAGCATTCAAAAGATTTCTAATGTATTGAAATCTATTCTTAATTGGTATACAAATTGTTATTAGAGGCGCGTTTTCCATGACTATCAACTATATTACTATGATATGTCGGGGTTCTTAGGTTTCATATGTTTCTTTCAACAAATAAATTCGCATAGCCATTAACATAAACGATGTTATGAGTCAAAGAAAGGACTTCAGCCACATAATTAAATGTGATACTAACAGGTTTTGGAAATAGGTAATAACCGTCTCTGACGATATGTCTTTTGCTCATGAGGATGTTAGTAGTGTTAAAATTGAAGCCATGTCCGGAGATTAAAAAGCACTGTGTAAACTCCCAACCTGGATCCTTGCCA
>JAWAJB010000099.1:0-5939 GCA_038888155.1 Desulfurococcaceae archaeon | reverse complement strand
GGCTTTCTCCTTGAAGTTTACCCTCGCGGTTTGAGGCTCGAGCCTGGAGGTGGGGCAGACTACTTCACCTACAATCTCACCCTGTACAGCGGAGACTTCCCGGTGAGCTACTACTGGACTGATGTCGGCGAAAAACCTCCTAGAGAGCTCACTTACCTTTACCAGCTGCTGCGGGAGGTCAATCTCTTGGCATCGAGCCGCCGGGGAGTGGTTTTCTACCTCAAAGTGGACAAGCTTAATTTCAGCAAGGGCGAGACGGTCAGGATCGTAGCAGTGGCTGTAAACCCCGGGGAAGTAGACTTCAAGTACCCTTCCCCGACTCCCTGCACTCCAGACTTCAAAGTCCAGCTTCGAACCCCGAGCGGCCGCGAGGTCGAGCTCTTCCCAGTGGGCTACGACCCCGAGAAGATATGCGTGCAGGTTGTCCAGGAGCGCGTGCTGAAACCTGGGGAGGTAGTCCAGTTGGAGTACGAGTACGTGGCTAGCGAGAGCGGCACGTACACTGCGGAGGCACACTTCCCCTACGCAGAGTGGAGCGGGACGAGATATTCCAGCATACTAGAGTTTCTAACGCTTTAGTGTTAAGTGAACCGCACCAGATAGCATCCCTTCAGCTTCGACTTTAAGATACAGCTGGAGGATGCTGCTTCCTAGGAGCTCATCTGAATTTTAAAGTAAAGTCCTTAACTGGCAAATTCTTTTCCGTAGTCGGGGTTATAAAGCTTCTTAGATTATATATATTGTGGAACAACGTATTTAAGTAAGCCAACACAATACTCCGGCGTATGGAGGCAACAAAACAAGCTTCAGCGAGCAAGGCGCTAGCGCTTGCCGTATTCACCTTGCTGTTCCTAATACTGGTTCAG
Organism: Desulfurococcaceae archaeon; assembly: GCA_038888155.1. Classification (GTDB taxonomy): domain Archaea; phylum Thermoproteota; class Thermoprotei_A; order Sulfolobales; family Desulfurococcaceae; genus UBA285. Next base: position 5,073 of record JAWAJB010000099.1, on the reverse strand, counting down.
ATTCCTCGAGCTTACGCACAGGGTAGCTACGAGAATAAGCTAGTGCTTATTACGCCAAGCAATCCGACGCTGCTTGATTCTCTTAAAGCGGCTTTCGAGAAGTACGCGAAAGAAAAAATGGGAGTTGACGTTAAAGTGGAGTTCATCAAAGCTGGCTCTCCAGAGTGCATGAATAAGATTATTGCCTGGAAAGGTGCACCAGAAGCGGACATATTCTTCGGCGGTGACCTCATCTATCACTGGAAATTGAAGGCTCAGGGTCTGCTGGAGCCTTACAAGCCGAAGTCTCCTTACTATGACGAGCTTCCGATGAACTTCATGGGTCTTCCCTTGAGAGATCCCGAGGAAGCATGGCATCCCAAGCTCTGGTGGGGTCACGGCTTTATGTACAATACTGAAGTGTTAAAGCGTCTAAATTTGGAGCCGCCGAAGACTTGGGATGATCTACTCGATCCTAAGTGGAGAGACCTCATAGTCATGTGCACTCCGTCCAGGTCGTCGTCTACCTACATCAACGTCGTCATTATGCACCAGACCAGGGGCTGGGACGAGGGCTGGGCTTTCTGGCGGAGAGTAGCCGCGAATGTCGGAAGCTTTGTGCAGAGAAGCCATGACGTTATAGAGCTTGTCTCTAAGGGTGAATACGCTATAGGTTTCACGTATGCTCAGGGGGTGGTGCTGAAGCGCTTAGAGGGCTACCCTGTATCGATATACATGGATCCTACAGGCTTCATTGTCAGCGGGGTTTCACTACTTAGGGGTGCTCCGCATCCGAATATTGCTAAAGCTTTTCTCGACTGGTGGTATACTCCGGATGCCCAGCGAGTCGCATTAAGTGTAGGAGCATTTCCCGTATTGCCTGCGGTGAAAATTGAGGGTTCAGCGGGCTCAGCTGCAGCTATCCTTAGAGAGTACCTGGGAGGCAAGGACAACATTTATGACTACCTGAGATCCTTCGCTAATGTAAAATTCTACAATTTCACATATGCAGAAACGGTGTACAAAGACATAAGCAAGATGTTCGATGAAACTATCGTAGCGAAGCACGCAGAGCTGAAAGACGCCTGGTCAACCATACTCGGCGTTCAGGCTAAGGTTAGAGGCCTCCCAGGCGCCGAGGCTAAGCTTAGCGAGGCTATGAGAGCCTTCGATAGGGGTGACTACTCTCTAGCAAAGTCGTTAGCTATGGAGGCAGAGAGCATGGCAGCTCAAGAGAGAGCTCAGCTCGAGGCAACTCAGAATGCGATTATCGCTATAGTGCTATTAGTCATCGCTGCGGCGGCTGTGGTATTCCTTCTTATGAAGAAAAGGAAAACTGCAGGCACGTAGGTTAAAAACCCCAGATTTTTCTTCTTTGGGGGTGAGCTCTTTGGTTAGAGTTTCCATCAAAGACCTGTGGATGAGCTTCGGCAAGAGCGTCGTACTGAAAGGAGTCAATCTGAATATAGAGGATGGCGAGTTCGTCACAATTCTAGGGCCGAGCGGCTGTGGGAAGACAACACTCCTTAGGATTGTAGCCGGACTCTACAAGCCGGTTCGAGGAGATGTATTCTTTGATGAGAGACGCGTAACAGATGTACCTCCTTGGGAGAGGAATGTAGGCCTTGTTTTTCAGGATTATGCTTTGTGGCCTCACATGACTGTCTACGATAATATCGCCTACGGGCTCAAGCTTCGTAAAGTTAAAGAGAATGAAATTAGTGAGCGAGTTAAGTATGCTGCGTCTGTTCTGGGTATAGAGGACCTTCTCAACCGCTACCCTTACCAGCTGAGCGGCGGACAACAGCAGAGAGTGGCGCTCGCTCGCGCTATCGTAATTAACCCTAGCGTGCTGCTCCTAGATGAACCTCTGAGTAATCTTGACGCTAAGATTAGAGTGAACGTGAGAACAGAGATAAGAAGGCTGCAGAAGAGCCTGAAGATCACTACCATATACGTGACGCATGATCAGGAGGAAGCTCTTGTGATCTCCGATAGAATAGCAGTCATGAATATGGGTATCGTAGAGCAGGTCGGCGCTCCTGCGGAGCTGTACCAGAATCCTAAGAGTCTGTTTGTCGCAGACTTCATAGGACAGGTGAACATAATCCCGGGCGAGGTTGTGTCGGCGGATCTTGAGAAAAAAGTTCTCTATGTTGAAACAGAGATAGGTAGGGTTCCTGTCATAATGGACGAGTCGCTAAGGGAAGGCGACGAAGTATATCTCATATTTAGACCGGAAAACGTGGAAGTCGCTAAAGGAGATATAACTGTTGGAGAACAGGATGTTGTCTTGGTCGGGAGAGTAGAGGATGTTCAATTCTTAGGAAACCTACTGAGGATTAATGTAAGGGTTGGTGACACGGTAGTGAAGGCTGAGATACACAACCCTGTTAATGTTAACTTTACCCTCAATGATCAGGTTCGCTTAAAGATAAGTGCTCAGCATGTGAGACCGCTGAGAAAGTAGGTGATTCGATGAGCATGAAGTCAATCGGCTTTGTCAGCATTTCACGCTTGATAATCCTTGCTTATGTCCTCCTCTTTATACTCTACCCTATCGCCTATCTTACCATCTACGTCATAACTCCTAGGAGTTTCTCGGAGGTTGTTTCGTTTCTAACTAGCGAGCTTTTCCTCACCTCATTTAGGAATAGTTTCTTCGTGTCTGTGATCACCGTGATGCTCACTTTTCTAGTGGGCTTGCCGTACGCCTACTTTCTTCATAGGTACAGGATTCCTTTGAAGAGGATAATCGTGCCTTTAACGTTTCTGCCTACAATGATCCCTCCATTCGTAGGTGCACTATCGTTCATATTTCTGCTCGGCAGGTTCGGCACTATCAACTTAATGCTGCTTGATGCCGGGTTGGTGGACAGACCAATAAACTTTCTCTATGGTCTTCACGGGATCATACTGGTCCAAACCGTCGCGCTTTTCCCCTGGGTAGCTATTAACATATACAACAACCTGCTGAAAATAGATAGGACACTAGAAGAAGCTGCAGAGTCCCTCGGCGCGAGGCCACTTGAGCGCTTCCTCGCAGTAACTCTTCCCATGATAACCCCAGGGATGATAACCGGCTTCTTCCTGGTGTTCTCTTTCTCTTTCACAGATTACGCTACTCCCATAGTCATAGGGAGGTATGACTTACTTGCTCCACAAGCATTCACGAACATTCAGCAGGCAATAGATGAGAGTAGAGTACGCGCCGGCACGTACATGGTTTTCGCTATGCTTTTAGTCGTCGTCGTGATATTTCTTGCAGCGAGGAAGTACATCTCCCTGAAAGAGTACGCGAGCCTTAGGCTACCTAAACCTGTCGAAGAGATAGAACCTAGGGGCTTCAGGAGAGCGGTTATCTACGCGTTTATCTACATTACTCTAATAGTGGCTCTAGTTCCGCACGCCTTTACGTTCATTATAAGCCTCTCCAAGGCGTGGAGCTTTACACCGCTTCCGACGACATGGACGATCGACAACTTCAGCGTGATTTTTAGGAACGCTACTCCTTTCATCAACACTGCTGTGTATGCCGCTGTGGGGACGATACTCTGCTTTCTAATAGGTTCCGTAGCTGCTTACGTGACAACGAGAACGAGTAATCCCCTTAATACGGTCATCGACTCCGCTCTCTCAGTCATGTACGTAGTTCCCGGCATCGTTGTGGGTACAAGTTTTCTCTTCGCTTTCCAGAAGAGTATCCCCGTAGTCGGAGTCCTCGGTACAACTCCGCTGATAATGCCGCTGATGCTCGCGACCAGGAGGATTACTTACACTCTAAGGTACTCCTATGCCACGTACTTGACCTTGAGAAAGTCAATGGAGGAAGCAGCCTACGTCCTAGGCCAGCGCCCTCTGGGAGTCTTCGTGAAGATTGTGCTGCCAAACGCTATTTACGGCGTTTTAGCAGGTACGCTTTTCTCATTCATTGAGATCATTAATGAACTCACAGCTTCCCTCTTCCTTTACAAGCCTGGCTGGGAGACAATAACCATCCAGATATTTGTGGAGATTACTGCTGGTAAGCTGCCGGAGGCGGCGGCTTACGCTGTGATCCTCCTTATGTCCTCTGCTGTGTTATCAGTGGTCGCTCTAAACCTGGTAGGACGGAAGAGAAGCGGTGAAGCTCAGCTATAGGAGCGACTATCCCTCAACTCTTCACAAGCCATACTTCGAAAGCAACACCGCCGTCGATAGAGGTACAGTAGGTCGCGCCTTGAGATTACCGCTAAGTAGAGCTTTCTCCGGCGAAAGAGCTTTATTCCGGTATTGACGAGAAGGGCACGGTAACCATCTCGACGGAGACCAGGAAGAAGTACGGTTTGAGGAAAGGTTCCCGGGTTAAGTTTGTCGAGACCGAAGAGGGGGTTTTACTCGTGCCGATCATCTCGCTGAGAAACCTTTTCGGCGTGGATAGGGACAAGAGGGAACTAGTGCATCAGATGCTGAAGGAGCTTCAAGAGGAGAGAGTGAGGGAGGCGTCCGAGGAAGGTTAAGTACGTATTCGACACGGGCCCGCTTCTCCTCTACTTCGCTGGGGATAAGGGAGTGAGAGGTTTCTTCGAAGACGTTTTTTAGAGGCAAAGCAGAAGGCTACACTTGCGAAGCTAACGTTGCAGAGCTCTACTACAAGACTTGCGAGAAGCTTGGCCGGGAGGCTGCCGAGATTAGAAGCGCGTCGCTCAGAGACTCCGTCTCGGTGCTTCCTCTCGACGAGCGGCTCACGGGCGCTGCGGGAGCCCTCAAGTGCAAGTACGAGGGCAGGGTTTCCCTGGTGGACGCCTACACTCTAGCAGCCGCGAAAATCCTGGGAGGAATCCTGGTCACAACCGACTCCCGGCTGGCGGAGCTCAAAGTAGTTCAAGTTAAGCTGGTCCGCCCCTCCTAGCGCGCACCGTAGCTGCAGCCCGCCACCTCAGCCTAGCCGCGAGCTTCTTGCCGGCGCGGCCCGGCGCCTTCGCCTGCCGAGTGATAGCGGGGGAGGCTAGAGTGCCTCAATCTCGCGAGAGCTAGAGAGCTTTAAGCTACGCTCTAGCGCTAGTCTCGCGCCCGAAGAGCCTTCTAACCCGCCTCGGGTGTGCCCGGCAGCTA
>JAWAJB010000098.1:0-5946 GCA_038888155.1 Desulfurococcaceae archaeon | reverse complement strand
TCTCGTAGAGTAGGTTACGGCTTTCCTGAACTCGTGTGCTAGTTTCACAAGCTTCATGTAGTCTTCTTCGGTGAGTGGTTCAAGCCTCTCAGCTACCGTTACGTATCCTGCGAGTTTTTGATGCGCCCCTGACTCTATGTACCTGGTACTGTGACACGTACAACAACCTCTCTTCTGTAGAGGTGCTTTATTCTCTCACTGAGATGCTTGGGTATGTAGATGCAGAGCAAACCGTGGCTTGTCCTCGATGAGCGTGGCGAGGAGGATACCTCGTGCACCCTGCTTCGCTGCAGAGAGCCGGGTGAACCGTGGGCAACCGCTGAAGACACGCTCCCGCAGGTGGGGCCGGGAGAAGAACAAGCCGTTGAGAGGTAGATGGCTAGGAGGCTGGATACGGAAAAGCATGAAAGCCTATGAACAGCCATCTACCAAGAAACGGTTAAGGAATGATCTGCTGCCTATTCAGCACTGTTAGTACCGCAAATGATAGTATCTGAGTTAGTGCTGTGTATATCACGGCTAGCGACACGGATGTTTGTAGTAGGAGGGTTATTATGAATCCTCCAACACCCCATGAAACTCCATAGAGCATTCCGAAGACCCCGTAAGCCATTGCCAATCTATCCTTGTTAACTATGTCTGCTATTGAAGCCCTCATTATCGTCTCCGATATACCCATCGTAAACCCCCAGAAGACAGCTGCTATATACGCAGCGGCCGTAACTCTCGTAGCCAGCAGTGGTATTATTGTCAGCGTTGCTATGGGGGCTAAGTAAAGGCTCCTGAACTTTACTACGTCGTACAAGTAGCCTATCGGGAAGGCCACTACAGCGTCTACGCCCATCGCAATGGCGTATAGCACTGCTATCTCCGCGTCTCCTAAAACCCCCCAGTACTTTAAGAAGTATGATGCTATGGCCCAGTGCGCGAAGCCGAGAGACTGAAAGGTCATAGAAGAAGTATAAAGCCAGAATCTCCTACCCATGCCTCTAAATGAAATTCTCTTCGGCGAGATCTCGACGCTCCTAACTCTCGGGTACAAAGACCACGCCGTGAATATGAATACCATTGCCATAGTCCCCGGAACTAGGAGTACTAAAAACGCGTTCGAGTAACCGTACCGCACGAGCATGTACGCGAAGAGCAGGGGGCCTGCTAGAGCTCCGACCTGGTCCATGACTTCGTGGAGGCCGAAGCCCTTCCCCTTACCAATACCCTCCGTGACCTCGGCCAGGATCACGTCTCTTAGAGGGGTTCTTAAACCCTTACCAACCCTCTCTACGAGGTATAGCGATGTAGCGGTCCACCAGGAGCTTGTGAAAGCTAGTAAGGGTAAGAGTGTGACGTTCATGGCATAACCCAGCGCTATAAAGCCCCAGAAAGCAGCTGAAGACCCTATGTAGGATGCCAAGGCACCGCTTACAAACCTAAGGACATACCCTAAAAACTCTCCTACTCCTACAATGGAGGAGGCTATTGCAGGTGCTTTCAGGTACTCCAGGTAGGCCCCGCTAACGGATCTGGCCCCCTCGTAAACCATATCAGCAGTCAGGGAGATAAGCCCGAGTAGCACAAATACAAGCAGTATTCTCCTCTTCGTGCTTCATCACCTGGTACGTTAATTTTAATTCAAGGCAGGTATTTAAAGCAATCAATGCGTACTCATGGTCGAGGAAGAAGGCATCGAACCGGAGGAGATCGCACTCGATCCTAAGTGAAGGCTGCTGGCGCGGTAGATTCCTAGGATCAGAGAAGATCGGGCAACCCGTAGACGTCTACTCGCAGCCGGATCAAACCGCCCTCAAACGCGTTAAGTCTTATATGAATCGCTCGCGGCAAGCTAGCGGGATACGGGCCGCCAGCGTAGGCTTTGAAGAACCCAAAATAATGCTGAAGGAGAAATCCTCGGCCCTTAAAGCCTAGGTAGAGGTGTAACCCTAAGAGGTGACCACGATATAGCTACGTCCGCGACACCGCTAACAATGAGGGCTCTCCAGCTCTTAGGGCTTGTGAACACGCTCCTCGCGTTTGGATTCTTACTATATGATACCTCTTTATCGTGATGAAAGATATGCTGGCAGAAAACAAGGAGTTTTCGGTTGTAAGAACGCCCTGTTCGAGGAAGTGAAGATTAAATGCCTCTCACAGTGCTAATAGGCTTCTAAGGTATCGTCAGAGGGCTAGAAGAATAAAACGGCTAGGCCGTTAATGATGTGTTGTTAAGTAGAATTCCGCCTCCAAGAGGGCCATGTATACCAGCACGTTCACGGCGGTCACGATCGCGCCAAGCTTCAGGAATTCCTTGAACGTGATCGTCGTGTTCATCTTGGATTCGAGGTACTCGATAATGATGATATTTGACGCTGCACCTAGGGGCGTCAGGTTCCCCGCAATAGTGGTGGACATGGCGAGCGTTATCCACGAGAGTTCATCTCCCCCTGTGTAGCCGACACTTTTCATGTACTCTATTATTAGCCGTGCAAAGGGAACGTTACTTATCAGCTGGCTACCCAATATTGACAGCGCTGTTATCGAGGCGATGTTCACTGCTACGTCTAGGTGTTTCACTGGGAGGAACGCACTTACGAGGAAATCCAATAAACGGCTCCTCCAGACACCCTCCATGGATATGAACATCGTCATGAAGAAGAGTATTGTACCCCAATCAACACTTGCGATCACTTTTCTCGGTTCACTCGACAACGGGTAGAGGGCTGCCGCTATTACAAACGGTATGAACCCTCTGTGTGATATATGCGGGAGGCCCATTAGGTCCAGTGTATCGTTCACGATTAGCGCCGAGATCGACACCGCCATACCAATTCCAGCTAGCACGGCGTCTCGTTTGTTTTTCAGCTGCTCATGAGGCATGATCAGCACCCCGTTAGCACTACTGCGCTCTATTCCATAATACTTCGCGACGATGAGAGGCGTTACCAGCAAGTTTATGATCGTGGGTATGGTGAGGTATGCAGTGAATTTCAAGAATGGCGCAGTCAAGCCGGATTTCTCGGCTATTAGCACGTTCTGTGGGTTGCCTATCGGCGTCATAGCTGAACCTATTGTTAGCGAGTAGGCTAGTAACAGAAACATCGCTGTGGGGTTGATGTCTAGCGCCTTGGCAATGGTATAGGCCATGGGAGGGCCTATGAGCGCTACTGTGTCGTTCATGGCTATAGCCGCAAGTAGTCCGAATAGCGCGGAGAAAGCGTAGATCAGGAGTTTAGTGTTTTTAAACAGGCCAAGGAACCAGGCAGTCATGGTGTTTAACAAGCCCGACGACTCTGCCAGGCCCGTAATGCTGAACATCCCTATGAGGAAGAGGATCACATCGAGGTCGATTACTGATCCGAGCTCGTCCGTGTTCACTAGTCCTGAGGCTATTGTTATAAAGGATGCAAAGGCCATTACGCTCCAAATGGGGATCTGCGGTTTACGGCCCCTAATTATCAGCGCCGAGATCAACAGCACCACGATACTTAATCCAATAGCGGTTTTAAAGCCTAGCATAATCATTCACCAAGCACTGATAGACTGCTTCGCGGGGAATTTAAGTACCACTTACTCACAGAGTCCGTACATCTATGTGATCTAGCCATTTACCCGGCTTCACGGCCTATTTATATTCGTTCTTCGCGTCATTCTAGATGACCAAGGGGGTTGAAAACCTTATGCTAATTGAGATCATAAATTTCCCCGGAAGCATGCATATCTAAACGTATGCTTTAGGTGCATTTCGTGGAGTGCATACCTCGTCTTAGATGCGAGCGTGGCAATGTGCATCTCTACCCCACTAGCCCCTACTAGCCTGTTTCTCGACACCAGCTCCACCTGAGCGCTTCTAAGCATTCCAACGACAAATCTGAGCTTTCTGTACAGGTGTTCCCTGACGACACTATTAGTTAACGTTTGTACCCAGGAAAGATCATCAGTGGCTTCTCGTAAAGCCTTAACTCGGGCTGGGGGGCATTCACGTTAACTCCATCATCATGTCGGTAATTGGAGGTGTATCATGTACATGTAATTTACCTCCTGTGGCTAACCTAGTGGCGGTCGTTGTAGTGGCCCGGGAGTACACGCGGTTTACGCACTCCGTCTTGGTTCAGGATGGCACTAGGAGCTCTTAAGAGGGCTGGGAGACCGCTACTAGAGGCTTGCACGAAAGGGACCCCGCGTGGAACTCAAATAGGCCTGCAATGCCTTTGAACACGCTTTTAAATTCAGGGCTACACTAAGAATAAAAAGTAGTGAGCACTATGAGCAAGAAGCTGTTTTACGCGATAATCTTGGTTCTAGCATACATACCCCTACTGGGCCTGCCCTTCAGCAACAGGGTGGAACCCGAGATCTTGGGCATGCCCCTACTGTGGTTTTACTGCCTAGCTTGGTTCCTAGAGATCTTCGCCTTAATGGTAGTAGCCTACTACGTTGATAAGAAGCACGTATGGGGGTAAAGCCATGGGCGCGGAAGCGGGCTACGTAGCGCTCGGCATAATTATAGGGTGGTTGACGGTAACGACGATCACAGGCATCATCGCCACAATTAAAAGGCACAAGGTCCTAATGGCAGTAGATACATGGTTCGTCGCCGGCAGAGCCCTAGGCCTACTGGTGGTTTGGCTTAGCCTAGGAGCTAACATATATAGCGCGTACACGTTCCTGGGGCTGCCGGGTGCCGCGGCAAGCGAGGGCATTAGGGTATTCGCAGTAAACCTCTACGGGATGGTGGGATACCTCATAGGCCTTCTAATAATACCGTTCCTCTGGTCCAAGGCCAAGGAGAGGGGCTGGCTCACAGTAGCCGACGCCTTCGAAGACCTATACGACAGCAAGGTCGTGGGGGCGTTTGCCGCCGTAACGGGCGCGCTGTGGTCTATACCATACATACAGCTACAGATCCAGGGTGCCGGATACATACTGGAAGAGGCATCCTACGGGACAGTAGACCCCTTAACGGCCAGCATAGTGGCCTTCGTGCTTATAGCAGTGTTCACTGTTATAGGGGGGCTTTTAAGCGTGGCGCTGATCAACGTTCTTCAAGGGGCCATAATGCTCATTGCAGTGTGGCTCGTGGGAGTACTAGCGCCCCTAGTCGCCTTCGGGAGCCTAGGGAACGTGTTCAAGGTGCTCGAACACTACGCGGCCAGCAAGCCTCCGGAGTCAGCGTTCAGCCTTACGTTAAAGCCAGACGACTTCGCGTGGATGGCAACCCTACTCGTAGCGGCGCCACTGGCCTTCTGGCTATGGCCTAACAGGGTGCAAAACGTGTTCGCGGCCAGAGACGTGAAGACGGCTAAGCGGAGCGCCGTCCTAGTGGGCATTTACCAGGTCTCACAAATACCCGCAATACTGGTCGGGTTAACGGGTCTCGCGCTCTTCTTCAAGGGGGTGATCAGCATACCTCTGTACAAGAAGCCCTACAGTGACCACGCTTTCATGGTTACCACAAAAGCGCTCCTCCCTCCATGGGTGGTGGGACTCGTTGGCGCGGGCGCTTTGGCAGCCTCGATATCAACTGCAGCCGCGATCCTACACGTATCGGGAGCACTATTCGCTAGAAACATGTACCAGAGGCTACTTAAGCCCAGAGCTAGTGGAAGGGAGCTCCTACTAGCTGCGAGGGCGTTCACGGCTATCTTAGCCTTAGCTTCACTGGTATTTGCACTACTAGCACCGGGCGTACTAGTATACCTTCTGCTCGTAGGTTACGCGGGCATTGTACAGTTCTTCCCGGCGCTCGTACTCGGCGTGTACGGGAAGGGCTTGGTAACCAAGCACGGGGCACTGGCAGGCATGGCGGGAGGCATGTTAACGGTAGCGTACATACAGGTTATCCTGAGGAGAAGCCCTCTAGGAGTGTACGAGGGGTTCTGGGGGCTCCTGACCAACATAGCACTACTACTCATAGTCAGCTTAGTGACGGGAAGGCGCAGTAGGCGGCTGAAT
>JAWAJB010000097.1:0-5986 GCA_038888155.1 Desulfurococcaceae archaeon | reverse complement strand
TTACGGATTTCTATTCATAGCTTTAAAGAGATTGCTAAGAAAATGAACAGTAGGTTTTCTGTTGTAGTAATAGCTAAGAATGAGCCTAGGATTAGGTATACTCTAGAAAGTTTAGTTAAACAGAGCGTGAAGCCCTGGGAAGTAATAATAGTGGTTGATGATCCCAATGACATAAGTGCAACTATCGCTAAGGAGCATGTTCATGCTCTTCCAATTAGGGTTGTAGTGAATGGCGTCCCAGGATTCGGGGGAGCCCGCGCCAGCGGAGTTAATGCGGCTGGTGGTGATATTATAGTCTTCATTGATGCTGATTGCATAGCTGATGAAATGTGGATCGAGAATTATGCTAAGGTCTTCGAGGAACGCCAGGATGTATTAGTACAGGTGGGCGGCAACTTTTCTATAAAGGATCCTTCTGAAGTCGACATGGTACGCTCAGGCAAGATAAAAGCGCCCTTCTCCGACTTTGAATTCACGCAGAATATGGCGTTCAGGCGTGAAGTCATAGGTATTATAGGCAACTTTGACCCGTGGTTTCGTGAGGGAGGAGAGGATCTAGACTTCTTCATCAGGCTGAAAAAATCTAAAATCGCCGTGTATAGAAATCCTAAAGCCGTAGTCTATCACCTCACCGCTGGAATCAGACTACGCAAAGCTTGGAGAGACGGTAAAACTAGGGCGAAAAACTTCATAAAGCATAAAGATGTTCAGCTTAGAGACGCGTCCATTTGCTTCTTTCATGCATTCTCCCTAATCGTATTTTTAGGTCTCTTAGCTGCAGGAAATATGCAGCTAGCACTCCTAGCCATAACACCGTCATTTATCCACAGAATTTACAGAGCTTTCAAAGGAGGCAGCATTAAAGGTTGGCTGATACCATACATCTCCTACATAGCCTTTATTCTCTATTTAAGTAAAGCATATACAACTAGGCGGTTATAATAGTAGCTTTTTCGCTATAAACTTGAGAAATTTGGTGGTATAAGAGTGAGTGAACAGCTCATAACTACATATGATTTCAAAGTTTTTAAAACATAGTTTTGTGGATCCGTATACAAGCTAGTGGTTAAAGGTAATCAAGTTAATGAAGAAAATTAAATACTTGCTTCCTTTTGTCTACACGTGTTACAATAAGTTCTTCGGATCAGCAGAAAAACTAACGACTTTAAACTGTATAGAATTTATACTGCATGAGTATTTTTTAAAAGAATTTGGGCCAATCTTTGCAATTATGTTAATAGAAGGGTTGTCTTATTATGGAATTTTTATATTTGATGTTATTCTCAAATTTTTTAATTTCAACATTTTTACAATAATGCTACTTTTAATCTATGAACTAGGCTACCTAATTAATGATCTAGCTGCAAAGATCGAACCTCAAGAAATGAAGGTTGATCGACTTGAATCATTCAGCATGAATGAGATCATTATTGCACTTCTTATTAGACTTTGCATGGTTGTAATTGGATTCCATATAAACCCCGCCTATACTCTAATTTTGCTTTTGATATTCCCTCTTCATAGCCTTATACATGATAGATCTTTCAGAGCCTCTGTAACATTACCGCTTTTAAGAATCACACGGATTTTATGGTTTATTCCACTTTTTAGTACTACTTACTGTAAGAGTATAGTGTGCATGTATGCTATTGCTTCAAGCATCCCTTACAGTATAGACTATTTATTGTTAAAACTGAAAATAAATCAACATCTTTCGACAAAGTCAAAGAACAGATTTATAAGACATCCAATCACTCAGGCATGCTCTTTATACATATGTTTAAGCCTACTTAGTTCAATAATTTTTAACGTTAAAATTGGCTTAAAATTTCATATAATTCAAACAGCCTTCCTTCCGATTTACTATATGCTTTTTTACTCCATGAAAAAGGTGTTTAAGTGGGTATTAAAGAAATGGTAGATGCCGACTCGATTGACGTTAAACTAGCCCTCATCGATTTAGATGGTACGGTTGTAGATGAAAAAATAAACAATACATTTGACTTTTTAAGAGAATATCTCAGATATAGATATGGAGTTATTGGTGTTGCAAGATATAAACTGGCGATGATACTTACTTCGCTTTCATCAAAAGTTATTAGAAATGAAGTATTTCTGAGAAAGCTATTTATTACATTATGTACTTTCGGTCTGAACATAAAAGATCTCGCTAAATATGCTATCAAATGCTGGTTACCCTACATTTTAAATAATTTAAACATCGAAGTCTTAAATTTTCTCAGAAGTTTGAAACAAGAAGGATATACTCTCATTATGTTGACATCCTGTATAGAGGTTCCTGCAATGCTAATATCTAATCGTTTAGGGTTTAAGAAATGCATTGCTACTAGACTAAGACTTTTTGGACCTTTAATAGTAGGTATTAGTGAGGATACTTATGGGCCTCTTAAGTTTGAGTCTGCAAGAAGGCTTTTAGGTTGCAAGCATGTTCAGCAAGCCATATATGTAGCCGATTCGGCATCACTTGCTATTGAAAAAGCATCGTTATACGTCAATAAAGTTTATTGTGTTAACAAAAAGCATAGTTATGATAGAACCATCTTCCTTCAATTATAAGTTTTTGACTATGAATTAGCTCTACAAATTAAAGTATATTGTCGCAGTAAAATTGATGTTATCCAACAATTCTGGAAGATCCCATTTGTATCCTAGTAAAGACCCAATGAGACCGCCTTAGAAGTTAGCATCTTTAGATTTAGATCAGAGTTTGGCGAAATTTATGGGACAGGTGTTAAAACTTTCTATATCGCTTAACAAGTATTCTGAGTTTGAATCAAGTAACTTTCTTAAAGGTCAACGCAGGAAGACTGAATTAGATGTACTTAAAGACCCGAAGAACGTTTTCGCTAAAACCGATCGACTATTGAAGAGCATTTCGAAGTCGCTAAATATCCTATAATGATAAGGTTCCAAGGTGTTTACTAACGGCGAATACGTCTACGCCTTTAAGCCTCCAGATGATCTACGCGTGTTACTTAGACTTTAACAAAAACGTTAAATATCTATGTCAAACTCTAGCTTTTCATGACGTAATAAGAAGAGTCCTTAACTACGCAGGCACGCTATTGATGGACTAATGGACTATGGAGTTATGAACAATGTTTTGATTGTATCTGAGCGTTGGTGGCCTGACGGTACAGGTGCACTACTGGTTAGGTTCGAGGTTTTCGAAGAAGTGGGTTCTTTCAATGAGAACTTAGGTTGTCCTAGAACTATATACGAGGATCTAGAGTACGTGATGAGGATACGCAAAGCTGGCGACGGATCATAAGTTGCAGAATCGTTATTAATCTGTCAGAGAATCACTTTGCATACAATATGCATGCTTCTCGTAGCTTAATTTAAAATGCTTGCTATGTTATCTCCCCATTCAGGGAGTTTACTTCTACACTTAAGCGTGAATTAATAACTACGTAAAGGGCTTCTATGCCCCACAAACCTAAAGTTTCCATCATAATACTCAATTATCAAGGTCTCTCCACTCTAGGCTCACTACTCGATGATGCTATCCTTAGTGCTTTAAAGCAGGATTATCCGAATGTTGAAGTGTTGTTCGTAGACAATGGCTCTAGCGACAATAGTACTAATCATGTCTTAAGCAGATATGGTGATAAAGTTAAGGTAATAAATTTGGATAAAAACTATGGATTTTGTTTAGGAAATAACCTAGCTGCCATGTACTCTTCTTCAGATACTAAATTTTTACTTTTCATGAATCCTGATGTTATTTTAAGCCGAGACTATGTGCTGAAGCTTGTTGATTTGCTAGAGGAAAATCCGAGCATAGCTGCCATACAGGGATTAGAAATTAATCCTTTAACGAATAAAAAGAGAGTCGGTGGATTTATCGACTCGCGTGGATATAGTGTTGATGTTGAAGCTTTTACAGAATCATGTCCACATGTAGTTATCAATGTACTCATACCATTCGGAGCTGCTCTCCTCATAAGGAAAGATGTTTTTGAAAGGGTAGGTGGTTTTTCTGCAGAGTTCTTCATGTATGCCGATGAGGTTGATTTAGGTTTTAGGATTTGGGCTTTGGGCTATAAAATTGTTGGCAGTACGATTTCCTCATATCAGCATTATATATCCGGTATAGCTTCTAAATATCCTTCTCTCTCATGGTATTTCATGACCAGAAATAGACTACTATTGATCATTAGGTACTTTTATGGCAAAAAGCTGTTAAAAGCGCTGATATGGAATATTATATTATATATCTGGAATCTAACGTTTAAATCGATTAAGCAAAGATTTCGTGTAAGACTGACCTTAATGATTATTAAATATATAGTCAAAAATTTAAAACGTGAGTTAAGGCACCGGTTAAAGTGGAAAAACCTAGTAAAAGCTAGGTGGAATCTACTAAGACATTTCATAGTTGAAACGCGCTTAGTATGTAAGTTTTAACAAGTAATGCACAGCCTCCGGCTCCGGAAATAATGGAAAGAGATAGCATGGGAACATCACTTACGGTAATCCATACGCTTACAACTAATTATAAATTTAAATTATAGCGTAGCCTATAGAAAAGGCGCTCATATAAAAAGTTAAAACCATTATGATTAAGATGCTTGTAATTTCTGAGTGCTGGTGGCCTGACGGTACAGGCGGGGTCTTGGCTTCCCACCTCATAGTTAGGCTTCTTCGGGACGTAGGGTTTAAGTTAACAGTTGTCCATGGTACTAGAGAGCCTTTAAGGCTCAATGGGGTTCGCTATGTCTATTCCAGCCTTTTGAGCGTGAGGGATAAACGTAGGCTTTGGCTCAACTGCTCAATATTGGCTAGGGAGCATTGGTTTCGTAAGCTCATCAGCAGCTCTGATGTCGTGTATATTCCCAGGTACTGCTACCCTTTGATACCGGTTGCGAAAAGGCTTGGCAGGAGGGTTGTGGTTCACCTTCACGACTATCAGCCAGTATCCTACAACTCCATCGTCTTATCGAACAGACAGTAAGAAGCAGAGTTAATGCTGTAAGCTTTGAGGTCTTAAAGTATGGAAGTGTTGCGAGAGCTAGTTGCGGGATTTACCTCACCCGTGAACCGGCTGTGCAGGATCTGGCTTAAGCATGCAGAATGATAGTATGCATCTCCAGGAGGCAAGCTGAGATCATCGGTTGGCTAGCTTCGGAGTTAGTGGACAAGTTGAGGGGCATCTATAATCCGTTGCCGGATACCCCTCCCATCAAGAAGAGCTTAGGGGATCCAATCCTATATTTAGGCGTCGATAGCTGCGTTAAGGGCTTCTCAAGAGATCTTAAAGCAAAATTTAAATGGAAAGTTTCTGCTCAAAAGAGGCTTTAAGGAGTGAGTAGATTAATCTTCGAAAGGCTAAATAGGAGTTTCAAGCGAGCGTATAGTTTATTTACCAAATTAATATTCCTAAAAACTATATACCTGTTGGTGTGATGACTTCTTTCTTCAATTTATTTAAATCGAGTTTCTTGCCTCAGACCGGTCGAAGCTTTTATACCATGAATGGCCTCTTTGTCAAAATTTATTCGGATAAGTATGAATGCACATACGAGTATGCTGTGCTTAGGGAAATTAATGCTGCTAACCCAATTACTTTCCTTGTTCCTAAAGTATTTAAAATGAGCACAGGCTCCGGGTACTCCTTCATAGTTATGGAGCGAATAGAGGGCACTCCACTTCAAAATTTTATCATGAACTTTCTACTTTTCAAAGAAAGCGAAGCTCTTAAAATATTTAATGATCTTGGGAAAGCATTAAGAGAACTGCACTACGCCAACTTAAAAGGTCTTCATAACGGATCCTTTCCAAACTCACTACAAAAAATTAAGTTGGAAATTTCTAATCTCTCTAGAACTTTGGTAGCATTAAATGTGTTAGATCATAAATTTAGAAGTAAAATCCTAAATATTATTGAAGAAGTAAATTATATTGACGATGAAATTTTTGATAATGTTAATCTCCACGGAGAGTTTTATTTCACTCACGTACT
>JAWAJB010000096.1:0-5995 GCA_038888155.1 Desulfurococcaceae archaeon | reverse complement strand
AATTATGATTTTAAATAGAATTACAAAGGTTTCGATGGAGCATAGTTGAAGAGGTGGCTCTTAATAAGTTTATATTTTTACATCGTAACCTTCGTACGAAGAAGGCTCATAGTCGCCTATCTTCGTAACTCTTATTGGTTTATTCTACGTTAGAACCATTCGGTGTAAAATATTGATAAGAAAAAAGATTTTATATTTAGTGTTAATGTTAATGTTAATTTTAGTTGCCTTCAGTTCGTTCATCGCAGGTGCAAACATTCCTTGGCACCAAGACGTTAACGTATACATGAAGACTGCTTATGTAAAGGTAATAGATGCCACTGATACTAAGATTTACTGGATTAACGTTACTTCAGCCACCGGTAATGAGGCAGGTTCAGGACAGATGGCTCCCTATATTCTTGATGGTTCTGTATACCGCCTCAACTACGTAAGTGCCAACGACTTTATCGTTAAAATCGCGATCGGAGAAGATGTAAACAAAAACTATGGTAGCTCGAAGAAGGCTTTAGTAACTTTGGTAGTTGACGGAAATAGAATTGAAAATATAGAGATACAAGACGAGACCGGCGATGCTATTCAAAGCGAAAAGGTTACTTTAATGTATAGCACTGGGACAGTACCTCCTACTAGCATAAACTCTTATAGTCCGAGAATCTAGTTAAAAGGGGACGCTAATAGTGCGTCTCCTTAAACTCTTAAATCTCTTAGTGCTGGGGCTTAGGTTGACATGAAGCACAAGTAGCTTCTTCGTTAAGTGTAGCGGAGTACCTCACATTGTTTTATAGATACACGAAGTAAAAGTAGCCTTAATCCTTCTACGGTTTACGTCCAAAGATTGTGGACTTTGATGTTAGGGGTCTCGAGCATATAGTCGTGAAGGATCGCGTGCATAACGGGTCACTAGAAGTTTAGTATCCTCTTTGCGTTTACGTAAGCTACTTTCTCCACTATTTTCTCTTTCAAGCCCTTGTTTAGTAGATAGTTTACACAATTGTAGACAGCTAAGGGTTCTGAAGGTTCTCTTCTACGGTCGCTGTTTAAAACCATGCGATCTACGAGGTCCTCGTAATTTTTCAATATCTCCAACACGTCCATGTGGGTAAGCTTTCCCTCCTGTATCGTTAAGCCTATGCCGTACCTCGTGATATTTGGTAATAATTCATCGAGCGCTTCCTTTTTAAATGGTCTATAATCACTAAACCTTCGCTTAGACCAGAGCTCTCTACGATCTTAAGAAGCTTCTTAACTATAACAAGCTCATTTCTCCTAGGCGAATGTAGGATGACAGGCCTATCAGACTTCTTCGCTATTCTGAGCTGTTCCCTTAAAACTTCGACTTCGACCTCGACCTCGCTACCCAGCTCAAAGCCTACTTCGCCTAGGATTGCATAGCTGTAAGCTCTAAGGATCTCTTCTATGTAGCTGAGGGCCTCTCTCCAATCGCTAGGTATGTTCCTTGGATGTATTCCTAGACCCACCATAGCCCTTAATCCTAGGCTCGTAACTCTCTTGTATTCGTTGTCGAGAAGCCAGCGATATAGGTCTATGAGGGATGCGTGGTTCATCGGCTTTACGGGCATATACGACAGTATTGCAACTCCGTAGCACCTCCATCGCCTTAACTCGAGGGGGCATTGTAGTTGCTGAATTGGTGGTGCGTATGGGGATCTACCCAGAGCAAAGGCACCTACCGGAGTCTCAAAGATAAAGGAAACGTATTTTAAATTAGCTCGTTAAAGATCTGGTAGCGGTTATCTCTACAGCGGGCTCTCGATGAAGCAATAAACCCGTTAGCCGTAGACTCGCGGTCTCGCCATGATAGCTAACCACTGGCCCTGCAACATAGAGGTACTTGGAGCTACAGATGATCTACTAAGCTTAGGACTCCGGTTCTAAGATGACTGCTGTGCCGTAAGCCTATATCTCGGCAGCCCCGCCATTACGGCTGCTGTAGCAAACCTCATAGCTATAACTGCGTTAGCCCCATGCTTTTGGCCTTTTCAACCACCCTCTTTAATGCTTCATCCCTCGATTGAGCTAGGGGTTCCGCATACTCTTTAATCTCGCTGCCAACTATGTTCCTTAAGCCTACCACTATGTCGCGGCCCAAGTGCCTAGCCCTCACGGTACTTCCGCTTACAATCCCTAATACCTTTCTTATTTTGTAGCCGGGCACGTATTCCATCGTGATAACCATGACGTCGTTGAACATCAGTGCCACCGCGACTTATATCGACGAAGTTAACATTTATTAATTACGCCATTACTAAATATCCCACCATTCAAATGCTGGAGTAGAGGAGGAATAACCTTGTCTTCAAGTGTTAAGGAAAGTGCTTGTAGGGTAGAGGAGAGGAAAGTCCTTTTTGTATGCATAGGAAACTCCTTTAGAAGCCAAATTGCTGAAGCGTACTTCAACTCTATGGCTCCGCCTGGGTGGAGAGCCATTAGCGCTGGTGTTAAGCCGGCGATAAGCGTTCACCCTAACGCTATAAAACTAATGGCCGAAGAGGGCATAGACATCTCTAGGAGTAAGCCTAAACCTCTTACGGGGGAGGCGAAGATGGCTGACATAGTTGTCATAGTTTGCGATGAGTTAGAAAAGGAGTGTCCAGTTATCTACGCGAAGCGCTTAGAGCATTGGAGACTGCCCGATCCAGCCAAGATGTGCTTAGAAGATGCAAGGAAAGTAAGAGACACCATCAAACGTAAGGTAGTAGAACTAATAGAAGAGATTACCCACGAAGGGCCCTTTTGAACGTCAATTAAACTAGTGGCGCTTGGCAAATATAACTTGAGCAGGAAAAAATTATGGAAATTATGGACTTGTAGCGAGTAATTCGTTTATAGTCTTCACTTGGGCTGTTACCGGTATGTCCTTATACTTCCAGTTGGCGACTATCTGTATTTCGTAGGGCCACTTAGCTCCCTTAACCCATTGCCCACCAACAAGCGGCGTTATAGAATAGTGGTCTTGGTATTTAAGTAGTTGTGGAAATATCTCGGCCACCTTCTCGTAGATTGCATACTCTTCGGGGCTCAGTATCTCATTTAACGGCTTCTTGTAGTTTATGCGACCAACAATGGTATCCAAGTCAGTATTCGCAATAGCCACCCTAATCTTCTCCTTATCCAAGCTACCAGCCCTCTTAAGAGCGTCGACCGCTAGCTCGAAAGCCGCGTGCGAGTACATCATTGGGGCACACCACTGCCTACCCGTTTCTTCTTCATAAGCTCTTGTAAGGTCTCTCGGAGTCTCACCTGTTAGCGATGATCTGAACGGGAAAACCGGGTGTGCCCAAACCTCTGTTGTTAAGCCTATTCCCAGACCTCTCCCAAGAGGGTCTACTCCAAGGGCTTCTACTTGAGCTGGGAAGAGGACGCACCTCGCTACGGTCACGACTTTAGGTATATAGCCAGCTTCATAGCACTGCCTCCAGAAGGACGCGAAGTCTGGTGGGAAGAATACTCCGGTCACTATGTCTGCCCCAGAAGTACGTAATGAAAGTATGTACGTGCTGAAGTCCATAGTGCCAGGAGGGAACAAACCAAAGTCTTGTAGCTTGTAACCTCTGGCTTCAAGTACTATTGGAAATACTTTTTGAAATGTCCATCCGTCTGGGTCGTTGCTCCATAGCCCTGCGACAAGCTTATTGGTTTCTACTTCATCCCATATGCTCGCGTACACGTGCGCTAAATCGATCTCAGTCCAGAAGGCGTGGTAGGACCATTTATAGGGAGCTCCCGTAAGCCATGCTAGGACTGGAGTATCAAGCGAGATGCATGGAACCCCATACCTCTCACATTGAGTAGATACGGGTACCGTCGTGTCAGGTGTGTGTAGGACTACCATTAAGTCTACGTTCTCTCTAGTTATTAGCTCAGCAGCAACCGAAGCAGCAGTACTAGGATCGCTCTTAGTATCCCTCAAGATGATCTTTATCGGAACCTTCTTACCGTACTCAGCTAAGTAAACGCCGCCCATAACGTTGTTAACGTAGTGCTCAATCCTATCTTTGATCCAAGGGTTTGGTTCAGCGAAAGCTGCTAGTTTACCGGTCATGGGGGTAGGCCAACCTATCTTTACGTACGCAGGCGCCGTCGGAGGCGGAGGTAGGGTTAAGAAGTAGGCAGCAGCGCCAGCAACAGCAACAATAACGACGACGATGGCAATGATTACAGCATATGTCCTCTTAATAATTGAACACCTCCTTCAACTACATATTTAGAAGGGTTTAGTATTGTCTATCATCAGAGTATTTAAAGTTTGTGAGTCAACTTTTACCTACACGCCCGAAGAAGGGGGTCCACCTAAAGGTTAAAAATGTGTTTCTTGAGATGGTTAAGCGCTAGAAATTTAATAGCTCTACTTTGTTATCGAAGGTCTATCAAAGTATACACTTTTCGATGTTGCGCTTAGGGGGATCGCTACAACGACGTCGGCATCTATTAGTTTTAGTGCTTGAGCCGCTAGACCAGCACTATATATTACTCTATTGTCTACGTTATGGTTCGAAGCGGTCTTGGCTGCTGAGCCCACAGCTATGCCTAAGTTTATTGAGCTGAGAACTAAGTTTAGATCGTACGGGTATCCAGGAGGAGTCTTGACCCCTACGTCCTTTACCTTACAGCCCATTAGGACGACAGCACTCGATCTCCTCACGTTATCGGCACCCCCTCTTAAAGAAGGCTCCCGCGTGTACGGCCAGTTCTTCCATCGCCTTTGCGAGCTTCTCCATATCCTCCCTATCCTTAACTATTCCAACTACTACGTTATCGATGCCTTTAGCTTTAGGAGCGGTTGTTGCGCTTAAAGCCATGAGCCTAGCAACGTCAATTATCGATTCCTTAACTATATCCTCCCTACCCTCTACAACCAAGATCTTGCACCCAAGGAGATAATGTTACGTGGGGGTAAAAGCCTTTTGCCAAGTCTTAGGGGGCTCTTCATCACTCAAGCCTTAACGTAACCCATGAGGCCGCTCTTAGGTTTTATCTCTTTCGCTCAAATCCCGACAGAGGCGGTACAGGACCTTAAAGCAATGCGACTGCAGGGCCATCAAGTTCTCAACGAAGACTTAGAGGGCGAAGAGGTCTCTAAGACCTCCGAAAATAAGAGGAAGGCGGGTGCAAGATTTAAGGGAGTGGAGCTCGGTGAGATAAGCCGTGCCGAGGATAAGCAATGTCCTTTATTCTTATTGTGGGATTGTGTGTAGTTTTGTAAGGCCTTTGTAAACGGCGATTGTAGCGGCTGTGATCGCCATACCGAAGCCTGCGAGTACGCTAAATGTTGCTTAAATAGAAGTATTAAGTGTTGCTTTGAGTGTAACGAGTTTCCGTGTAGCCATAATAATAGCTTAGGTATGAAGCTAAGGCTAAGCATAGAGAACAACTACAATAAGAAGTAGCAATATCCTAGTCCTCGCATCTACGTCTATTGCCTAGATTATTTTTAGTATCATTTGATAATTTAGGTTTTACGCTTATAGATGTATCAATCGAGGTCGTAGTTGCACCATGATGATGTCGTCCATATCCCTGCTATATCGTAAAAATTGCACGTAGATGTCGTAGTAGTGGTATTAATAGTACTAGCCAAGTCTACGTCCCATTATGAGGACATCTAGTTGTCCTACCGATATTCGTCTTCAGAGACCTTTTACAGTGAAAGGTTAAGCCTTTGAAGGCCAGAATAACTTATGTTGTCCCTCATGGAGAAGGCACAAAAAATTTTAAAATTCAAACAAAGTAAGCGATGTTAGGGTGGTAACTATATGTTTTCAGGCTTTGAGTTGACTGAAGAACAAAAATTACTTCAAGAAGCAGTTCGCGAGTTCGCTAAAAAAGAGTTCACACCTGAAAGGTCGAGAGAGTACGAAGAGAAAGAGGAGTTTCCATGGGAGCTCTACAGGAAGATGTGTCAACACGGCTTTTTAGGTATAAGCATCCCCGAAGAATATGGAGGACAAGGCTACGGCTTGATAGAGGAGCT
>JAWAJB010000095.1:0-6044 GCA_038888155.1 Desulfurococcaceae archaeon | reverse complement strand
AGAGTTTACCATTGGGTATACCGGTCTGCTTGAATGGTGGCAAGGGGTTGATATGCTTGTTAAAGCTATTCATATTCTTCAAAAAGATATTGGAACCAAATTTAAATTGCTGATCGTCGGTGACGGTCCTCTAAGAAAGAAGATCGAAGCACTTTGTGGGGAACTAAAGATATCTTGTGAGATAACAGGGTTCATATCACATGATGATGCACTAAGAATGCTAAGGAGAATATATGTGTTAGTAGTTCCGAGTCGGGGAACAACTAATGTGAAAACTGTAATCCCAATAAAGGTGATTGAGGCGTGGGCTCTCGGAATTCCAGTAATAATCACAAAACATGAGATATTTGAATTTCTCGAGAAATCGCTTAAAAAGCCTGCGGTACTGTGTGAACCCACCCCCCATTCTATATCTAAAGCTATAAAGCAAGTAATGTACGACCAGACGTTAGTCCATCAATTAATAGCTAACGGATTAACACTCGCACGGCATTTTGATTACGAAAGAACCGCAAAGACAATTTTAGAAGCGATTAGTTAAATAAGATATGGGTGAGGTAATTGCGACGAATGGAGAAGACCGTAGGTAACGCGTTCCTCATAGAGATGTTGCTCTATGTAGCCGCAATTCTTAGCCCAATTTTACTATGGTTTAGCGGATATTATGATGCTTTCTTCCACGCATCAGCTTACCATCTTTTAGAGGAAAAGCAATTGTTGTCGCAAAGTTTTATAGTCAGACATGCTAAGCTGTATAACGATCATTATCCATTCTCGATTTACTTGATTACTGTTATAAGTGAGGTCGCTGGTATTCAGTTTTTCATATAGGCTATGTTCCTGTTACATTTTTCTACACTACCTGTTTTTCGGTATTGTTGGGTACTTCTCTAAAAGAGGATATAATTTTACTCATAAATGGTATTACACTATAAAGTTTATGTTTCTTTTGTCACCACTATACTGGGCTTTTGGTTATACACCCCTCTACTATATCACATTAGGGTCTACGGCCTTAGTTATCACTACATATCTTTCAGCAATTTATGTGGTGAAATATTTTTAAGCACCGTTTTTGAGAATCTCTAATTTCGTAGTGACTCTCTTGTCTGTCATTCTGTGCTTGTTTAGTTATCACACTTC
The DNA here is from genome assembly GCA_038888155.1 of Desulfurococcaceae archaeon. Classification (GTDB taxonomy): domain Archaea; phylum Thermoproteota; class Thermoprotei_A; order Sulfolobales; family Desulfurococcaceae; genus UBA285. The sequence goes on along the minus strand of JAWAJB010000095.1, from coordinate 4,901 downwards.
AAGAAGCGCTATAACATTTACCTTTATACTACATTCCATCATTAAAATATTCACCAATTACATTGAACGTCATAAGAAAATCGAGAACAAGCCGCTGTTTCTTGTCATCGTTACTGTTATCCTGTTTTTGTTATTCGATAATACATTTATTCTCGGCTTAGGGCTATCGTTCAATGATGCCATGATGTTCTTTTAGACGTAGTACTATAACTCACCCTATCGAATATCAGTATTTCCCATCTATTCTTTCCGTCATTCAGAGAATCACCGTGTATGTTCTCATGCTGTTATTGCTATCGACACTTACCATTATTACATTTATGACAAAATTTAAGAAACTCCATAAGGGCATTCAAGATGGTGTAATTAGACATGCGTTTGTGGATAGAACACGTAGGGATGTAACGTCAAGGAGGAATGAGAAAACTTTATTATTAATATAATTTGACCATCCTCGGCGGAAAATAAACGAAATATTGACATCTTGACCGTATTTCAGAGTGTAAGGTAAGATGTTATGGCAACTACCGATCTCCATCCCGTAGCGTGTAGCGATACAATTGGGCCATTGGTAGATCAATCGGATCCTAAGGACAAAGCTATGAAATTAGAAACTTATTAATAACAGTAACGCCAGGGAAAGATATAGAGGTGTGAACCTAAACTTATTATAAGGGAAAATATTAAGGAAAAGCGGTGGAAGAGCGAAGTAGTAGTTAAAACGCTCCGAAACGCATGAAAGGGTGATGGTATGAAGTTGAACGATACTAACAATCAAGTTAGGGAGAAATCAGTTTTTCTTTTAAGATTTTTTAGGTCAATACAACTTTTCATTATTTTTTTATTTATCTCATCGTTTCTGATGGCATTGATAGGTATATACTTTTTTACACAAAAATATTGCGAGGGGTTTTTCTGCCTCTTCTCTCATCCAATTCTAATACTTGCTTCAGCTCTTCTTTCGTCCAATCTCTTAGTTCTCATGATTCATGGTCTGAGAGTGTTTGCTGATGATACTACCTCGCGATCATTCTCGACCACTAGGGAAAAATTCCCAAAAACTATATTGGTTGTTACGATAATTTATCTGGTAGTTTTAGTTTACGAAATACTAAGCAAGGGGCATACCTTATTGTCGCCGATATTTTTGTTTATTTTGTTAACGTTAATGATAGCGGGTATTAAGGGTAGCTCTGTATTAAAGAGGTATTTTCCACAATATTTGTTTGTTGTGATAGCTGTTTTAATAGCCGTACATTATACAAGATATACCCCGTCTTTTGGGAATGATACTTGGAGGGATTCTATCTGGGCGATCGAAACAATTCATAAAGGTGACTATAGGCTTTCCAACGTTCGAGCTGAAGTATACAGAATCCCCACGGTCGTACTATTCTATTCGATACTGAGTCTAATCTTAAGTCTCGACCCTTTATTGATAAGCTCATTAACCGGATTGATCTATCTATTAATGATCGGTTTACTAATCAATCTTCTAATCATTAATAAATATGCTTCTAAAGAGGTCGGATCATTTGCGTTGCTTGCTATTTATGCAACGCCGCTTATAAGCCTTTGGGCTGCGTGGTTCATCCCGCAAGCATTATCTCTAATATACGTTATCTCATTCTTTACCCTTGTTCATATTCGCAAGAACTCGCACTTTTCGTCTTTAGAGAGGGTGCATTATACTCTGCTTATTGTTATGACTATCATAACTCATCCAGGCATGGGATTGCTACTTCTCATTTATACAACGATATTAGCACTTCGTGAGGTGACTCTACGAAAAACTTTAATAACCGGAGTTATTGCTTATCTCTCATACACTATTTATGCGATATACGGAGTAATGCTTAGATTAGGATACTTGTATATCAATCATTTGCTTTCAATTTTTCTAGGTGAGAGCGAAACGCATTTAATTGTACATGGAACTAGCAAGGAAATACTTTATACTATTTCTCCATGGCTAGGCCCGATCGTGATAGTTATTTTGACTATAAATGCTATTCTTCACGAAATCATCGAAGTTCTAAGTCCGTTTAGTAGAAAAACGGATAAGGAGAGGGCCAGACGCGACTTTTTGATAACATTTTTTTCTCTTAGCATTATAGGGATCGCTTATATTATGATGATTCTTGATCCCTTTTCTACTGCGGATCGTTATTTAGGATTATTATCATTTACATTATTGACACTATTTATCCCACGAGGGCTTAAAATACTAGAGAACGCAGGGTACGGTGGGAGAATTTTCACTTATGTCTTGCTAACGCTACTTGTCGTCCAAATTGTCTTCGGAGGCACGTTTACACCTAATAATCCTCTGACAATTAATACGAATACCTTTTCAGTATACGGATTAATTAGCCATACTGAGAGAGAACAAATAGAACACCTAAGTAACCTAATTCGGTGGGGTCGATTTAACCTATTAACGGATTGGCGAACCGGACTACTTCTCAACTACATAATTAGTACAAACAATCGGAATGAATTTCGTCCAAGCTATAGAGGCTTCGAGTATTTGGGTGTCCAAATAATTTTTGCTGGCTCATATGGATACACGGTCGACTGCTCAGAGTTAGAAGCCATCTTAAGCAGAAATTCAGTTATACTCTTTAGATACTCCTCAATCGTCATGGCAGAATCATGGAATGTGAATGCCACGTGCATAAACTCACTACTAAGTTTTAATTCATTGGTTTTCAATAGCTATTCAATTATGATACTGGGCGAAGCATGAGAAAAAGAACCAAGCTAAGTACGGGGCTGAAGCGATTCACGAAATCTCTTGAAGTTCCTAACTTCCCCCACTAATCGATAGACAAATTCAGCGTAAACTTTATGACAGAAACTTATATAAAACTTTATGTGGGAAAGTATGTTGTAGGTAATACACTATGAGGGTGCTGATAATCTGTTACAACATAATGAAACCATCGAGTGGACCTCCTAGTGTGGTTAGAAATCTGTTGAATGGTTTTATGAAGATCGCTAATCTAATACGCAGAAGAAACGTAGAGATAACTTTTCTATCCCTTTATGAAAACATAAAAACAATTAACGTTGATGATAATGTGAAGATAAAGGGACTGCCTGTAGTAAAGCCTATTACTCTTACCTTAGAATTGCAATCTTTGCTGAAGAAGTTTGGTCAATTTGATGTAGTACATACACATGTACTACACTACGTACCTAGATACGCATTAAGTAGAACACCAACTATATACACAATGCATGGTGTGATATGGAACGAGATTCGATATTATACCGAACTCTATCATAAGATTCCCTATGTACTTCTGTTACTTCGCTTCAAAACGTATCTACCTTTACTAACAAAACTAGTAGTTATCTCGCCTTATCTAATAGACGAGTTAAAAGAATGTGGAATAGCTCTTCCAATAAGTAAAATTGAATTAATAGAAAATCCGATTTCAGATCAGTATTTCAATTTAGTGAAGAAAGAGGGTCACATAATATTGTATCCAGCTCGATTTTTTCCGCAAAAGAATCAGTTAGCGTTCATTAAGGCTCTAAGTTTAATTAAGAACGATATCAAAGAGTATAAAGTTATTTTCACAGTAGGTAGCTATTACGATAAAAAATACCTCACTTGCGCAAAAAACTATGTTCAGAAGAAAGATCTAAGAAACGTTGAATTCACGAGGTGTTCATTAAAAGATATGATTGATTTATACTCGAGGGCCAGTTTTGTCGCACTTACTTCTTTTCAAGAGACACTTCCCATGAGTGTCTTAGAAGCCATGTCTTCAGGTACTCCAGTTCTTGTCTCCAATATAAAACCTATGAGATACATAGTTGAAGATGGGGTGACTGGACTACTGGTAGACCCGAGTAATCCTAGAGATATTGCTGAAAAGATACTATTACTTATAAACGATGGCGATCTTAGAAAGAAGATTGGGTTAAACGCAAAACGTGTAGCAGAAAAACGATGGAGAAGCGAAGTGGTAGCAGAGAAACACCTTAAACTATATGAGGAGATAGTTGAAGAAGGCGGTAAGCATGTATAGCTCAGCTAGCTATAAAGTTGGAGTATTCCTCGTATTACTAGGTTTTCTTATAACTTTTCTTGGAGTATGTGGGGGCATTATGTTAGCATCTTCGCCATGGCCCTATATAATTTCTACTATCGATATTGTTGATATGATGTTGTTGATACTAGCTATAGAAGTTTTCACAACGGATAGAATAAATTCTCTGCTCTCATCTAGATTTAAACTTATGATAGTTTGTTCAGTGATAACATTACTTCTAGCGTCACAATTACCCAACACTTCTTCTTATACAGGGTGGGATGTAAACGCCGATGCTAGGATTTTCAAAATAACAGAGAGTAGGAAATTATGGGATCTTCAAGATCCCCCGGAGATGTATAACTCCATCCTTAGTACGACTATCTTTTCACATATACTTTAGAGTGATTAAGAGGTTATAAGATAATGGCAAGAATGTTATTTATAGCGGATGAGATCTCTAGAAGTTTTGGGACTGGTGAATACTTATATAACCTTATAAATTGTCTCGTCTCTAAAGGCTTTAATATACACCTTGTCGCAAAAAAGACTTATCACGACATAAATCTTCGCGTGAAGATAATAGAAGCGCCCTCGACTCTGTTAAATGTTCCGAAGACCTTCAAGTTCCTAACGAAATTACTTCATGTGATCAGGCAAGAACCTGTGGATATCGTACATGTTGCCACACATTCCTATCCTAATCTAGCATTAGGTTTGCTCATAACCTTACTTATAAAGGTCAATAATACTATAACGCGAAGTAAGAGTTCGAAAATAAGATTGATAATAACGGTGCACGATAAGATTTTTCTTAAAGGTGCCCCATCTAGTGTCTCGGAATGGATCTTGTAC
>JAWAJB010000094.1:0-6084 GCA_038888155.1 Desulfurococcaceae archaeon | reverse complement strand
ATACGGTACGAGCGCTATGTTAGCACCGTACTGGATAAGGGCGGATCCTGACGACGGGACATTCCACCTATACACCGGTGGCTGGATCACGACGATCGTGAGCAGAGACCAGGGATCAACTTTTGGGTACTTCTACTCAAAGTTGGGCAGGCCGGAACCCCTATGGCAGAAGATCATCAACACTCCGGAATTCTACGAGGTGGCAGAGAAGCTATACTACAATAAGTTCAAAACACTTGAAGAGAGAAGAGAGCTGTTCGAGAAGGCGTTATGGCTCTCTGTAACGGTTGAAAATCAGAGAATATTCATACTGCACAGAATTGCCGCATGGGCTAGGAGACCCAACGTAGTACTCGCAGCGGACCTCGCGGGTGGATATTCCGGCGCGTGGCTGTGGGGGTGGACAATAAGGTTCACTGACATACCCAAAGAGCAGAATAGGGACAAAACGGTGAGAATAGCCATACCTCAGCTACTAGTAGAGCCTTGGAACCCGATCGGAGGCTCTAACTGGATATTCGACATGACGGTCATTAGAGCTACAGCTGACATACCGTACTACTACGACCCGTACTCGGGTCTAACCTGGCCTCAGTGGATAAAGAAGGCCACTGTTTACGTGCACGAGGATCTACCAGTAGCCAAGACTCTTGATTGGGTTGACCTGCAGCGCGTATCCGAAATAACAGTACCTGACGATGCATGGTTGTTCTACGACTGTAAGGGTAAGAAGATATGGACCTGGGGTGAAGCGAAGCAGAACCCGAACATAACACAAGAACTATTCAACGTGCCATACAACTTCACCGAGCCACCACTAGTTAAAGTGGTCGTCGAGTACGACGACAGGTTATTCACCGGCGTCTTCAAGTGGCATGACGGATCACCCTTCAGTATAGCTGATATGGTGTACGTGTTTACAATAACATTCGATAGGGTATGCATTGGTAGTGACCTCTACGATAGCGCCGCAATACCTGGCTTCACTGCCTGGTTCCCAACATTCAAAGGCATCAAGATAGTGAGCACCAACCCACTAATAATAGAGTGGTATTCCACGGCGTGGTACATGGACGCCGAATGGATAGCTTCAGATGCAGCTGACGATATATGGCCGTACTACGCCCAAGGGCCCGGAGCATGGCACACAGTAGAGCTATTCGCGCAGGGTGAAAGAGCTAAGATCGTCGCGTTCACCACGAGCAAGGCAACAGCTCTCAAAGTCCCGCGCGCAGACTTCCTAATTCCGCCATCACAACTAATAGACCAGCTAAGAAGCAATATCGACAAGAGCTACGTACCCTACCCCGAAGTACTGGGTAAGTACTTAACCCCCGCGGAAGCTAAGGCTAGGTGGCAGAACCTGCTAGCATGGTATGACAAGTATAAACACGTATGGGTCGCCAACGGACCGTTTTACTTAGAGTCGTTCACGACTGCGCCCAAGACAATAGTTCTGAAAGCCAATAGAGAGCACCCGTTATCAGCCGCTAAGTGGGAGTTCTTAGGAGAACCGCCAATACCGGTAATTCACGTCGAGGTGCCCTCTACGATATACCGTGGCAGGGAATACGCGATCACGTTAGAGTTGACCGATAAGGCCGGCAACCCCTACCCCAACGAGTTCGTGGAGTTCGTGTCATACGTGGTAATTCACGAAGGGGGGATTCTAAGTGGTAAGGCGACGCCTCTAGCCGAGGGGTTGTGGGAGCTTGTACTAACGCCTGAACTAACAGGAAAGCTGTCGGTTGGTGTAGCCGAAATAAGGTTCATAGCGGTATCGAAGATCATAGGTTTGCCGAGCATAGAGGCTAAAACAGTCACCATAACCATACCGCCAGAGCAGATCTTCGAGGAGATTACAAGGGTCCAGAGATCCCTAGAAGAACAAATGCGCACCGTTCAGAAGTCGTTAGAAGAGCAGATGGCGAGAATGAGGGAGGAGATAACAAAAACGTTAGGATTAGCTGTGGCATCTGCTATTGAAGACTTAGGCAGGACTATTAGTGACGCGATGAACGCGATAACCGGGCAGGTCGGCACAGCCATGAACGTTATATCCTCAGCAGTCAATGCAACGCAAAGATCCGTTGACGAGGCGAAATCATCAATACAGGCGGAGATTTCAGGAGTTAAATCTGATCTGAGAGGCGTTGAAACGAGGCTACGCGAAGAGAATGAAATCACGAGAAGGGATGTGGCAGCCCTATCAACAGTAGTGTACGCGGTAATAGCGCTAGTGGTTGTGAACCTAGTAGTTAGCATAGTAACTCTCATTAGGAGGAAATAGCAAAGTAGCACACTACATAGTAGTTTTTATTTTTCCCATTTCTTTAAATTAGCTCATTACATTCCTTTTGCCTGATAACACGTCCATCGCGCACTCATGATAGCGTCATAGCTATATAAATACCCCCCCTGAGATAACCTAAGAGTGAAGGCACCTTCAATTATGAGGTGTTCAGCCAGTGTCCCTCCACAGAAGGAGTGGACTGATTAGGTTTGCCAGGTATGTAGGCATAAGAACAGCATCTATTGCGATATCACTGCTAATTGCGGTCTTTCTACTAGTTTTTATCGCACATCTAGGTGGAAAACTAGATGAAATAGTCTTCGAGGAGGTTAAAACGCAGGTTAGAAACCAGCTAATAAATCCTCAGTATGCGCAATTAGTTAGACGGTCTTGTGAGGTCAAGTGCAGTGCAATACTACCTCCCGGATACACTACGCTAGAAATGGAGAAATGTATTAACAACTGCATAGATGAGCACACCATTGAGGAGGCGAAAATACAGTTAAAAGCCATGGGCATAGACCTGGATCAGCCTACATGGGTCAGGATGTTCACCCACTATAGAAGGGTACTAGCGTTCGAGTTCGGGACGTCAAGTCGAATTCACAGTTACCATACGAGGTCCAAAGAGGTTAAAATAATCATCGCCGAAGCGATTCCTCAGACTGTGCTATTATTCACAACAGCGAACCTGATAATATTCCTCCTACAGATAGTCATAGGCCTGTTCTTGTCGAGGCGATATGGCACGATAGCGGACAAAATAGGCATAAGCCTAGCACCGTTATCCTCCATGCCCGGTTGGTTTTATGGAATGATACTGCTATTACTATTAGGTATATGGTACCCGATATTTCCGAGTGGTGGTATGATAAGCGAGAATCCGCCCGAAAACCCGCTCCTAAGAGCACTAGATGTAATGTACCACATGGTACTACCAATACTAGCATGGTTAATAGCTAACTTACCGATAGGTGCGTACTCGTACAGGACGTTCTTCCTAATATTCTCCACGGAGGAGTATGTAGAGTACGCTAGGGCGAGGGGCGTTCCAGAGTCGACGCTACTCCGCCGTTACATATTGAGGCCAACTTTGCCGCCGATAATAACGACATTTGTATTGATGGTCATAGGGTCCTGGATGGGCGCTATTATTACGGAAAGGATATTCAGGTGGCCTGGCCTAGGAACAGTGATGGCTCTGGCCATAGGTGGAGGGGTATTCATTGACGCGCCGGTAATAGTTGGTATTGTAACGATATACTCCTACTTACTAGCTATAAGTGTACTAGTCTTAGATATCGTTTACGGCATAGTTGACCCGAGAGTAAGGGTGGGTGAGTGAGATGGCCGGCTCGAGAGCAAGAAGGGGGACTCAAACGCTTAAAGTACTGCTTCACTACAGGTCATTCGTGATAGGCCTAGTGATCCTGGCCTTCTTCATCGGGCTGACAATATACGCGGCTGTTACGTGGCCGTATCAGCAAGCGATTAGCGCGTGGAACAATCCCGAGGCCTGGAGAGAATACCCCGAAGGCGTGCCGCCCGCATGGATACAGCTGCTCACCGGTAGGAAAGAAATCGAGGGTTCCCTAATCTACGATACTAGAAGCATTAGCCCAAGGTTTATTACTAGGACGAGGTATACGAGTGGCGGGGTAACACTAGAGCAGGTCGAGGTAGTTATACCCTTCGACTACGACGTTGTACCAACCGGCGTCGTGATGTCGCTGATCCCCGTAATAGCAGAGGTCGAAAATGTTACCAGGTCTATTGGAATAAGAAAAGTTGTGTGGGTCAAGCCGAATGGGTTTAACATGACCATATTTAGCGGAACAATCTCAATAGGTGAGGAATACCCGTTACCCATAAGGCCGTCACCGGGGGAGGAGTCCAGGGTTTTAGTGGAGTACCGAAGGGCTATTAGAAGAATATATAACGTGACAATAGAAGGCATTAACTTAACGTACATACAAGCCCTATTCGCGGATGACGATTACTTAGTGGAAAGAGGTGAATTCAGAGTGCTGAAAGGCAACTACAAGCTAGTTTACGATTACTCGCTAGCCCCCGGCATAGAAAGCGTTGAATTAAAGGCTATATTTAAAGGAACAGTCTTTGGGCCCGCCGGAACGGACACCATTGGCAGAGACCTATTTATGGGAATAGCGTGGGGTACACCCTACGCCCTGAGCTTTGGCCTACTTGCAGCGCTCCTTTCAACGATGCTAACAATGGTGATCGCGGCGTTCGCAGCGTGGTATAGATCTGTGATCGACGTGACTATTTCCAGAGTCAACGAAATATTCATGATACTGCCCTTCCTTCCAACGATCATAATGATAATGCTGTTCTACGGGTTTACGCTATGGACTCTGCTGGGGGTGGTGATACTGTTCTCGGTGCTTGGTGGTGGCGGGCTAAAGTCCCAGAGAGCGCTGTTCCTACAGCTCAGGGAAATGCCTTACATAGAAGCGGCAAGAGCGTATGGTGCAGGCAACTTTAGGATAATATTCAGGTACCTAGTTCCAAGGGTATTGCCAATGCTAATACCCAGCATTGTGACCTCTGTACCATCGTTCGTGTTCTTGGAAGCAGCACTAGCAATACTTGGAATATCCGATCCGCTGGCAATAACGTGGGGCAAGATACTGGACCAGGCCTATGCTAAGGCAGCCTTAATTGGCGGCATGTGGCACTGGATATTTGCACCATCGGCAGCGCTGTTTCTACTATCAATAGCTTTCGCTTCAATAGGATTCACGCTAGATAGGGTATTTAATCCAAGGCTCAGACAACTATAGTATAAAGCATGAAGAGGTGGCAAGAAATGTCCACGGTTCTCGAAGTTAAAGACGTGAAGTTGTACTATAAAACAATGATAGGGGTCGTGAAAGCGGTCGAAAACGCCACTTTCACCCTAAAAGAAGGCGAGACGATAGCACTAATTGGTGAATCCGGCTGCGGGAAAACAACACTTGCAAGAGCTATAATGAGGTTCCTGCCCCGAAACGTAGCGGAGTACAATGGAAGCATTAAGATCGAAGGCGTTGAAACGATAGCTCTATCCGACAGGGAATTCGATGAGAAAATACGCTGGAAAAAGATTTCCTACGTCTCACAGGCAGCAATGAACTCCCTCAACCCTGTCATAAAGGTTGTAGACCACTTAATAGAGCCGCTAATAATACACTTCAAGACCAGTAAAGAAGAGGCAGTGAAGAGGGCAGCGGAGATCCTGAAAAAAGTCGGCATTGTAGAGGAATTCCTATGGAGATACCCGTTCGAACTAAGTGGGGGCATGAAACAGAGAGTCGTAATAGCAATGTCCCTCATCACCAACCCCCGGATAGTAATACTAGATGAGCCGACGTCAGCTTTAGACGTAATGACGCAGGCAAACATACTCAACATGCTCAAGGAGATTAGAAACTCCATGAAGATATCATACATATTCATTACCCACGACATATCGACCTCAAGCGAGCTCGCGGACAAGGTCGCAGTGATGTACGCGGGTCAAATAGTAGAACTCGGCCCTGCCGAAAAAGTCTACGTAGACCCGGCACACCCCTATTCCCAAGGCCTACTGGGAAGCGTTCCAAGGCTAAGAACGGAGAGGCCTGTAGCATTTATTCCGGGGACGCCGCCTAGCCTTATTAACCCGCCTAAGGGTTGTAGATTTAGACCGAGATGCAAACACGTCATGCCTATTTGCGAACGGGAACCACCCGTTATTGAGATAGGTACAGACTCTTACGTGAGGTGCTGGCTATATGGTGGAAAAGCCT
>JAWAJB010000093.1:0-6097 GCA_038888155.1 Desulfurococcaceae archaeon | reverse complement strand
GGTGTATGGTAAGCTCAAGAAAGGAATATTTAGGTTGTTAGCGCTAAGAGTAAAAGGTGCACTCTGCTTGACTAAACAAGATGAAGTAAACACTCTCTTGGAGAGGTCTAGACGCTTCTACGAGTCTGCACTCTTTCAGATAGAGAAGGGATTTTACGACTTAGCAATGTTCAGCTTCGAGCAAAGTCTCCAGTTGCTCTTGAAAGCAACAATGCTTTACCTGGGTGTAGATTACCCGAGAACACACAGTGTTAGAAGACTACTTGAACTAGTGCACGAGCTTACTGGAAGCAATGACGTTGAAAAGCTGCTCTTGGAGTACAGTGTAGAACTAGCTCTACTTGAAGACGCTTACATAACTTCAAGGTACGTGCCAAGAGACTTCAGAGCCGAAGAAGTGTTAAGGGTTAAAGAGGCAGTAGATAGGGTGCTCAGAGTTGTCAGAGAAGCTCTTGGTAAAACTAGCCAAGCACAGAGCTGAGGTTTTCAGAAACCTTGAGCACTACCTTAAGGTAATCGTAAAAGCAGTCAAGGAGCTAGACGAAAAAGCCGAGGTTTACCTCTTCGGTAGCGTCGCTGAGGGTACGTACACGCTGTCAAGCGATATAGACATACTAGTAGTCACGGATCAATCACCAGAGAACGTGCTAGTGAAACTGTGGGAAAAAGGAATAAAGGACCCATTTGAAGTGCACATCATAAGGAGGGAGATGCTGGACCTATACAAACGAAGGTCAAAGCTAGTGAAAGCGGAGGAGTTTTGCGCTCTTCTTGGTTCTTGAAAGATAGTTTCAGCATGAGCTCGCACTTTTCAACCCTTCGAAGACTCTTCTCCCGCTTTTTTCGCTCGCAAGCTCTTTTAATCTCTTCACATACTTTTCATTTATTTAACTTGATACCATCCGCTCCATCACTTCACTTAGCTAATGCTCTGCCGCGTTTTAATGCTTAAGCTCGTGGTCTCTGTTCTTGGTTAAGGTAAGAGAATTGCTACTATTGGTAGTGCTCTCTAGTTTTAGTATCGATACAACACGCTAGTTTACCCTGACTTCAAGTAAGCGTTAAGGTGTCCTGCTGGGGGTCTTTGCTGACCAGTGCACTTAGATTGTTTGTTTACTCGACGGCCTGCTATTAAATTGCGTGAGTTTTTGTAGGGTTTATACAAGTCATTAAGCAAAACTCACACCCATGGGGTGCTCGCCTACATCCATAAGGCTGAGCCTTTTCACCGCACATACAATCCACAAGCAACTACATCCACAGTAGCCATCTCTCGACCCTCAGATATCACTCCATGTTATTAACTCGGTGAGAGTTGTTAATGCATTCTCGGTATATGAATTAATAAGGGTCTTCGAGAAGAATGGTTCCAAGGGATTCGTTTCGTCTCTCTATCTTCAATGATGATTCTAAGGTTGATCTAAAGGTTATGTTTCCCAGTATTTCCCGGGATAATTGTATATCAACTAACTGCGATAACCTAAGCTGTGTTCTTATTTGCGACAATGCCATGGAGAATAGGCTTAGAGGTAGATCAAGAGAAAAGATCAGTGCGTTTACTCTATGTGATACTTTGTATTTCTTGTAGAACCAGTGTCTAATGATATCTGTTAGTATGAGGTAAGTGCTGAGAATAATCAGTAGCGCTGGGTAGAAAGCTACCGGGGGCTCTACGAATCTGAAGATTTTTCCCAATAGTGTATAAGGAAGTATTAGTGCAGATACTGTTATTACGATGGTAGTAAAGATTAGCAATCGACTGGGCCTACTTCTCCAGAAGGGAAACCTCGTGGTTCTAATAACTAAGACTACGAGAGTCTGTGAAGTTAGGGATTCAATGAACCCGGCAGTTTGAAATAGCGATTCAGAAGCTTTGAATATGTAGAGTATTGTGAAGAAAGTTATGTAATCGAAGAGAGAGCTGAGTGGTCCAAAACACATCATGAATAGTTTAATGAAATGGACACCAGCTTTCTAGGCTTTTCAACGTATTCCACATCGACTTCGTCTGTAGGTATTGCTGATTGAGAAAAATCGTAGAGAAGGTTATTAAGCAATATCTGTATAGGAAGCATCGGGAGAAAAGGTAAGAAAAGCTATGCCATGGCAACGCTAAGCATGTTTCCAAAGTTTGAACTTATACTCATCAAAACATATCTCATAACATTACCGAGCGCTTTTCTGCCTTCTAAGACTCCTTCGTAAAGTATCCTCAGATCTTTCTGTAAGAGAACTATGTCAGCAGACTCCTTGGCAACATCAACGGCGTCATCAACGGATATACCGATATCAGCGGCTTTTAATGAGGGTGCATCATTTATTCCATCGCCTAGGAAATCAACGACATGCCCATTACTTCTCAGAGCATTTACTATTCTCTCTTTCTGAGCTGGTGTAAGCCTACAGAAAAACATTAGCTTCTTCGACAACTCTCGCGAGAACATCATCAGACATATCAGCTATTTCGCTTCCTGTAACAACCTTTTTTATGTTAAAGCCTAGGTATTCACATACTTTCCTAGTTACTAGCTCATTATCGCCCGTAAGGATCTTCACCTCTATACCAGAATTTCTCAGTAGTTTAAGGGCTTCTCTCGCTGTTTCCTTTGGAGGATCGATGAAAGCTAAGAAACCTAAGAACACCATTTCTTTCTCATCATTAACAGTGTACCTTGGCTTATCTTCTCTTAAGAGCTTGTATGCTACAGCTAAAACTCTATATCCCTCAGCACTAAGTTTAAAATATCTCTTTTCAATATTATTACGTACTTCATTTGTCAAGTCAGAAATATTATCTTTGCTCTCGTAGAAAGATGAGATCTTAATGACTTCTTCTGGGGCTCCCTTGGTGATCAGAAGCCGTTGATCCTCATACTTAACAACTACGGAGAGCCTCTTACGAACAGAGTCAAAGGGTATTTCATCGATTTTCTCATAGTCTTTAACATTTATTTCTTTAAACCTGAGTATGGCTTCACCTAAGGGACTTTTAATCCCTGTTTGGTAGTAGCTATTTATATAGGAATAAAGCAGAACCTTATTGTTCTCTTCGCCATTAATGTCTACATATAGCGCGAGCTTTACTCTGTTCTCGGTTAAAGTCCCGGTTTTATCTGTACATAAGACATTCATGCTTCCAAAATTTTGTATAGCCGCTAAGCGCTTTACGATCACTTTTTCTTAGCCATCAACACCGCTCCTTTAGAGAGAGTTATTGTTACAATCATGGGTAAGAGCTCTGGCGTAAGCCCAACAGCTAAGGCCACAGCGAATAGAAGTGAATCAAGCTCCCCTCGTTTGTAGAGAGCATTTATGAAAAACACGCATTGTAACTAGTAAAAAAGTTACTTGCATTATCATGTAACCGAATCTCTGAAGCCCCTTCTCGAACTCCGTCTCACCCTTTCTCCTTGCAAGCCTCTTCGCGATTTTCCCATACTCCGTTGAACTACCTGTCTTCACAACAAGGGCCATTGCTGTTCCGCTCACAACGGAAGTACCCATGAAAAGGTAGTTACTCCACTTCGTTATCGACTGTTCGTAGGATTTTAGCGGCTGATCCGTTTTCTCAACAGGGAAAGATTCCCAGTTAACACGGATTCGTCCACGAGCAGATCTTTCGCACTTATGATTCTAGCGTCCGCAGGCACTATGTCACCTGCTGAGAGAAGTACGATATCTCCTGGAACAATCTCCTCGAGCCTTATCTCCTTCTTGACCCCATCTCTCAGGACTGTGGCCTTTGTGGCTACTCTTTGTCTTAGCATTTCAGCCTCTCTTTCAGCCTTATGTTCTTGGTAAAAATCTACGATTACGCTGAACAATACTATGATGTATATGATGACCATATCCGTCACGTCTGCGAGAAAGCCAGAAATTAAACCAGCAATAAGGAGGATTACCACTAGCGGGTTTTTGAAATGAGATAGAAAATCTACTATAATGGTTCTCTTTTTTCTCGTGGGAATCTCATTGTAGCCAAAAAGCTCGAGGCGTCTTTTCTCCTCCTCAGAGGTAAGCCCATTTAACGACGACTTTAAACGTAAAAGAAGCTTTTCAACGGGTAAAGTTAGTATTTCCTCGGTGCTTGGTAGAATCTGATCCGGGTTTTCACCCATATCCGAGTTACCCCTATTCTTCATCGACGTTTCTCCACGCGTTAGACACCTTTATATCATAACAACCCGCAAGAAAATGAAGTAAAAGTTTAAGTGTTTTTGCTTTATCCAAGCTCCTGTTCTCCAATCCCTTTGTCCAGTAGGTCCTGCGCTCATTTCAAAAACATTTGACTCCTTTGATGTATAATTAATTCCATTCAATGAGAGCGGTAATCTATGAATAAAATATTACTCTGAATATACTGGGAGAACGGTGAGTTGCTCGAAAGGAGACCTCTTTGTGGCGAAAATAGACTCCGTGCATACACCACATAGAGTTCACTTTGTTTAAACCCTTATGTAACCTCCTCGATAGTGTAAAATTTACATTTCTCCTGATGTTGTAGAAGAATAGCTTTTCTACTCCTTTGTAGATGGGGTCTCGAAAGATCGTGTGAATAGTATGCGTTATGAAAACCTCATGTATAGTTAAAGGCTTTGAATACAGCGATCTTAGCTGCATCTGTAACTAGAAATGTAGCTACAATATAGGTTAACGCTAATGCTATAATATTTAAAGGTAACGCTGGTATTATTATCCCTTTCCATACGAGGATCGTTGCTATTACGCTGTCTACTGTTATAGCTAGCAACATGTACTTGCCTGGTCTTGAGCCCCAAAATGGCCCTGTCTCCCTAAAGTTCAATATGTTCAAAAGCCCAGTGAGGAGAAGTATGTAGAAGATAAAGCTCTGCATTTGCGGATATGTTAAATTTACGAGTTTTGCTACGTATAATGCTGTAAATAGCTCCACGAGTTTTACGATACCAAGAATAGTCGATATCATTGTTAGTTTTCTTATATTCCATTTCTCTGGTTTTTTACTTGGTTTTACTACGTCAACGCTTATAGATAACGTTAGGAAGTCATAGAGAAACAACATTAGTATCATATGAGTAGGTGTTAATATTGGAAGCCCGAGAATTAGTGTCGATAATGCTACGAAGTACACTATGCTGAATGTCTTAACAATCTTATTCATAGCCCAAACAACTATTTTCCTATAGGCAGTTCTCCCGAGGCTTATAATATCGACGATTACTTTCAATCCAGGAGATAAGAGCACTACCGAAGCTGCTGATTTAGCTACATCTGTAGCTCCGCTAACAGCTATACCAAGTTCAGCTTTCTTAAGCGCAGGTGCATCATTAACACCATCCCCTGTCATACCAACTACATGCCCTTTCCTTTGCAAGGCTTCTACGATTTCGTATTTATCTTCGGGAGAGACTTCCGCGAAAACATCGATATCTTCAACGATTCTGTCCAGCTGATCTTTCGAGTCTATTAAACTTACAGCTTTATCACCAATACCAATCTTTCTCGCTATAGCCTTAGCTACGTGTATGTTATCCCCCGTAATCATCTTTGGATTTACACCTAGATCCTTCATGATTTTTATAAAGTGCTGAGAGTCTTCACGGGGTTTATCGTAGAGTCCTAGTAAACCAATAATCTTAACATCATTTTGTTGAGTCTCTAATGCGACTGCTAATGGTCTAAAACCTTCATCACCAAGCGCTTTTACAACTCTTTCAATACTTTCTTTATCACTGTTACTTGCTAGTTGAAGAAGTACTTGTGGCGCTCCTTTCATAACCCTTAGTTTCCTATTCCCTAACTGAATAATTGCTTCACTTCTCTTTGTTTCCGGCGTGAATGGCTTAAACTCCAGGATTTTAGCTATACTTACATCAATATTCATCTCCATGGCTTTCTGTCTTATAGCGTTATCTATGGGGTCTTTTGTAACTTCTTCGGATACTAGAGCAGCGTATAGAACAACATCTTTCTCGCCATACTCACTACTTAGTGGTATTACTTTATCTACCACTATTCTGTTCTCAGTTATTGTGCCTGTTTTATCTAAGCATATAATGTCCATCATGGAAGCTGCTTCTACTGCTTCAAGTCTTCTAATAATTATGCCGTTCTTAGC
>JAWAJB010000092.1:0-6140 GCA_038888155.1 Desulfurococcaceae archaeon | reverse complement strand
TAGGCTTCAATGTAGCTCCTTATAGGGCAGTATTAGTGCACGGTTTCATGCTAGATGAGCAAGGTAGGGAAATGCACAAGAGTCTTGGCAATTACGTAGGCTTGGACGAGGCAATTGAAAAAGCTGGTAGAGACCCCTTAAGGCTCTGGCTACTGAGCAATACGGTATGGGAAGACGTGAGGTTCTCGTGGAGAGAGCTCGATGAGGCCCGAAGAGACCTTACCATACTCTGGAACATCTCGGTCTTTGCGAAGACCTACATGGACGTTGACCGTTACGATCCCACTAAACATCCGCTAGAAAAGTACATGGAAGTCTTGAAACCGGAGGATAAATGGATTCTTAGCAGAGTGAATACGTTGGTACGGCGGTTTGACAGCTACATGCGTAACTACGATGTAGCAGGAGCAACTAGGCTTACAAGGTCATTCATCGTTGAGGACCTCAGCCACTGGTACATTAAGCTGGCCAGGCCTAGAGTGTGGATCGAGGAAAATGTAGCCGAGAAGATGGCTGTGTATGCTACACTTTACTATGTACTTGACAGGTTAGTAAGGCTCATAGCTCCAATAACACCCTTTATCGCAGAGTACATCTATCAGGCTCTCTTTAGAGACTACTATGGGGCGCCGAGCGTGCATGTGCTAAAGCTACCTGAAGTGGATTCCAGGCTCATAGATGGGAGGCTGGAAGAGTACATGGACATTGTTCGCGAGGTGTACAGGGCTTCATCAAGCGCACGCATGAAAGCCGGTTTAAAGTTAAGACAACCCGTTAGAAAAATCACCATATACACGGACAATGAAGAAGTCAGGGAAGCGCTGAGGTCTCTAAGTGACATAGTTAGATTCATGTGCAATGCGAAAATGGTGGAGATCGCGGAGGCGAAGAAAATAGCCGACATCACGCGCTACAAGGTCAAACCCAAGTACAGAGCGCTGGGACCTAAGTATAGGGATTTAGTGAAGAGGATCCTAGAGTACGTGGAGATGAATGCCGATAGTGTGGCAAAGTGTATTATTGAAAGAGGAGTCCACAGAACGATTGTGGCTGGCGTTGAAATAGAGCTCACGGGAGAGGATGTCGAGATCGTTCCATATTATGTAGAAGGCTTCTTAGTGGAGGACTTCAAGCACGGTGTAGTAGCGCTGGACACTAGGTTAACAACCGAGGAAGTGGCCGAAGGCCTGGCCAGGGACATTATTAGAAGGATACAGGTTATGAGGAAAAAACTCAATTTACCCTTGCTAGCTAAGATCAAGGTTATTGTGGTGGCACCGGCAGACCGGATCAGCCTTCTAGAGATGAAGCGGGAGTACATTATGAATGAAACTAGGTCAGTCGAACTAATGATCACAAGTAGCAGGGAGTTCGCAGGCAGTCTCGGAGGCCTCGTCGAAGAGTGGGACATCGATGATGAATTATACGTCATAGAGGTGATGCAGGCTGAGTAATATCAGCGAAGAAATGCTATGGAGGCTTGTAAAAGAGGCCGAACGTGTATTACCAAATAGCTATGCACCTTACAGCGGTGTACGCGTAGCCGCTGCAATATTATCTGAGAGCAATAAAGTGCACCTGGGTGTAAACGTGGAGAACTCGAGTTATGGGTTAACGATGTGCGCTGAAAGGGTGGCTGTATCGGCGATGATCACAGCTGGTGATAAAAAACCACTAGCTATAGCAGTAGTGACAGACGCAGAAAAACCCATACCTCCCTGCGGAGCCTGCAGACAAGTCCTAGCGGAGTTCAACCCGTCAATTATAGTTATATCTTACAGTACTAAAAGTCGCGAGCACGTTATTGCAGATCTAAAACAGCTATTTCCTCAGCCTTTCAAGTTGCGTCAGGACTTGGTGTATTCTACCGCGCTTTTCTAGCTCCCTTCTATAGCAGGGGCTACTCAAATGTTCTCAACTTTTCCTTGTTAGCTGGTAGTGAATGTGACTTTGGGTTCAAACTCGTCAGCTGATCTCGGCACTTCCATTCGCTGGATCTCGTGCCTGCCTTTAAGTAGATCCTCCACAAGCCTTCTGTAATCCTCTTCGAGAGCGCAATCCTCGTAATCTATTAAGGTCTTGTGCTCGTTCACGTCTAAGCTAAGCCTGATTTTGCAGTCGCCGGCCTCTATCAGTGCTTCATCGTGCGTTACAACTATTACCTGTCCTTCAATGCCGCTCATGCCCTTCAACAGGTCTTTAAGCCTGATTACGAGTTCCCTACTAAACCCTGTTGTAGGCTCATCGAGTATTAGTACACCTTTTCTGAGCGTGGGAGAATACTTTCTCACGGTTTGGTTTAAAGCAAGCCTGTACGCGAGGCTGATTGCCGTACTTTGACCACCACTGAGAGATGATACATCGTAAAAAGACCCACCGATCTTTATTTTCTGTGACAGGCTAAAATCGTCCATTACAGCAACCTCCACCGGCTGATCTGGAATCAGAGCAGCAATGTACTCGTAGAAGTAGCGGCGGAATTCGCTTGCTAGGATCTTTAAAACACTTATCTCGACCTCTTCTATGGCCTGTGAAGCCCGTTCAAGGAGCTCGCCTACACTTTTCATGGTATTTAGTTTACTTTGAATCTTTGTGAGCTCCTCGTTTAACTTTTCAACTTCTCTTAAATCCCTTTCTACGACTTTTAGGGCTTCCTCAATTCTACCCAGCTCTTTCGCTAACTTCTCTCTCCTCTCTAGAATACTTTTAATCCGCTGCCGTGTTTTTTCCAGCTCAGAGTATATACCGGGTATTTCCTTTTCCACAGCCTTCAAGCTAAGTCTTATCTCCTCTGCGCTGATCTTCGCTATCTCGCTTACTAGGCTATTTCTAAGCGAAAGTAATTCGTTGAGTACGGTAAGTAACTCCGACAATTTCTTGATTTCTCCGAACACATCATCTCGCCGCTTCATTACAGAGCTCCTTTCCTCGCTAAGCCGGCTCTTCTCTTCTTCGAGTGCTTTTTCGGCTTTCTTGAACTCCTCTATCTCCTTGGTCAGTTCTTCGAGCTCCCTGGAAAGCTGTTCAAGCCTAGCTTTTTCAGCATCTATTTTTTTGCTCTTTTCCATGATGAGCTTCAACCCGTGTTCGTGGGTAATAGGTTGCCTGCAAACGGGGCATATGCCTTTTTTAACCAGCTCTTCTATTTCCTTATACTCCTTCTCCGTTTCAGCTAAGACATTGCCGACTACTTCAGCCTCTTTCTTACGCTCCGACGCGTTTTTCTCGAGCAATATTAGCTTAGCCCTAAGTCTTCCGAGCTCATCTTCTACGGTAGCCAGTTTTACGTCTATATTGGTGATCTCGCCCTCTAACGCGCCTTTTTCCGCTTCCAGCTCTCTTAGCTTTTTTTGGAGCATTTCAACGACTTTATTAGCTGGATGGCCCCTGTACTCTTCAATCTTGAGTAACTCGGCAATTTTCTTTTCCACCTCCATCAGTTTATCCTCGATCTTTCTATGTTCTTCGACTTTTCTGTACAACTCCTGTTTTTTCAATTCAAGGCTTTTCAGCCTATCCAGAAGCACCCTTTCCTGCTCTACTAGCTTAGTGTACTCGTTTTCAACCACGTCTTTTTCCTGCATAACCTTGTTGCGCTCTGCTAATAGCTGCTCCTTATCTTTAAGCAATTTATCTTTATTCTTTTCCTTAAGCCTCTTCGAGTACTCGCTACTTTTCACTTCAATTTCCTTAAGCCTGTCTTTGAGGACCTTTAGGATTTTTTCGTAATTACTCTTGAATAACTTGTACTTTTCAAGGCCAAGGGCCCTCTCAACGATTTCAATTCTCTCCTTACTCTCGAGTGCCATTACTTCGTGGGCCTTGAATTGTGGAACGTAAAGTGCAGTTGTGTACACTAGAGGTGTTGCAACGCCCCGTTCAGATCTCTTTTCACGAACACCGAGAATGTCCGCGATATAGCTATCCATTTCCGTCCTAGATTCAAATACCCTCTTTTTAGCGAGCTTTAAAACCCCGCGGTCATCTAAGGCGTACTCCTCCACGGCTCCAGTTCCCGATGAGAACCTATTACCCTGCTTTTCGAGGGTTCTCTCAATGACGTAGAGCTTGTTACCTAGTGCTACAAGCAGTTTTACCCTTCCGCGAGCACTGTCCACTCTCAAGAGGTCTACTCCATGGGGGGTTTTGTAGGAATCAAAGAGGTCTCCGCTTTTCGAGCCCGTGGCCATGCCGAAGAGGGCGAAGTTGATGGACATTAGTAGGCTTGTCTTACCGCTTCCACTAGGTCCATAGATTACCGTTATACCGTTTGGAGGTAGAATGATTACGTCTTTCTTGTAGCTTCTGATGTTTTCTACGAGGACTCCTAGTATTCTCATCGCTCAAAACCCAGTTCCAGCACTTTTGCAAGCTCTCCGCTGACCTTAATCTCCTGACTCGTTTTCCCGCGCCTCTCCTCCACGAGCTTCCTGTATTCCTCATCAAACCACGCTGGCATGTACACTGGTATGGGCTCCTTTATAGGTAGGTCAGGGGTGTAAATGAAGCACTCCCTATCACCGAGGAACGGCAATGTCTCTCCCCGTATGCCCAAGTCCCTGAAGAACTCTATGTCGCCCCTACTCCTAGTCCTCATAACTATGAATGTGTTAAAGTTGCCTAGTAATTGTTTCTCGATCATTGTAGCGAGTTGCGTTATTGCGAGAAGCCCTATACCAAATTTTCTGCCTTCGCGAGCAATTCTAGCAAACGGGTTGAAGGGGCTCTTGACTTTTTCGGGGCTTAAGTAAAGCGGGGCCTCTTCCGAGACGATTGATATAACTGGCCTTTTCTTCGACTCTTCTACACCGAGTTCGAGCCTGTATTCGAAAAGCCTTCTAGCAACGGTAAGCACCAGTAAGTCGGCTTGGGTTGTACTAAGCGACGACACATCTAGTATCACCACGTTCCCTCTATCTACGTGCTCGACGATTTCATCAACATCTAGGCCTTCTTCGCCTTTAACCTCTAAAATATCGTTCTTGCATATGCCTTTCCACTTATAGTTAGCTGCACCAGCCTTTTCGAGCCTTTCAAGTGTATGGCTTATTGCTTCTAGGAGGCATGGTAGTTCCTGGGGGTCTTTGAGTGTGGGTGACACTTTCACTATGCTTCTGGAGTCGTCAAGAACAACCACACTTTTCTCCTTATCGATGTTTACGATTCTAACCCTCCAGCCCATTATCGATAGTATTAGCCTGCGTAGCGTTCGTGTAATACGGGCATCAATACCCCTGTCTACAAGTACCTTATGTAGGCCTTTCTTGTCCTTCCTCGGCAACCCCACGCCTTCATACCTCACCATGTTATCTGCTAATAATGGTATTAATGCAAGCATGTTTGCAGTAGAAGTCTCCGGCTGATCTGCGTGCATGAAGAGATCTACGGACTTGACTATTGGAAGCCTGCTCGAGTGCAGTTTCTCGGCACCACCTAGCTCAATGTACTTGAATACATCTACGAGTATGTTCAAGAACTCCTCAATCAACGAGGCTTTTTCAAGCCCCACTTCCTCTAGTGCTGCGAAGTCCGAGAAAGTGACGCTACTGGCCTTTATGGGCAACTCCTTTATGTCAAAGCGTCCAGGTATGGTTGCAAGGGGTTTTTTACTGTGAGAGGCCTGTATAAGCCTGTACGTATAGACCTTAACATCGTCTCCGAGATCGGTGTTTAATGCAATGCTATCCACGAGCATCCCAATAAACCGGTCCTTTACGTAGCCCTCCGAGGGGGTGTACTCGCCGTGCCTATCTATCACCAGCCAGCCTATTTTATCGGAGGACTCTAATGCGTACTTCAGTAGCAACCCTTGAACGCCACTGGTTTTGCCTGAGGCAGTCTGGCCGGCGACAAGTACGTGTTTTCTAAGTAATTCAGGTAACTCCACGCTGAACGAGGCGTTCATGAAGTGCTTCTCCTGCGCGAGGAGCTCGTTGTGAGCCACACCTGAGCGGAGAACAACGGCACCGATCCCCTTACTACTAGAACCCCGTCTCATGTAGCTGTACCGACTTATATCGTTCATAATCTCTTCAGATTCCGCATCACCTCGGCGAATGAGGTACACCGGTGAGAGTAGCGAAGGTGGTTTAGAAGCCTTAACTAGCATTACCTCGCTACCGCTCTTGGAGATCTCGATG
>JAWAJB010000091.1:0-6247 GCA_038888155.1 Desulfurococcaceae archaeon | reverse complement strand
ATATCGACAGGTACGAGCCCCCTTCTACGCCTCCGCGCTGGCAGAAAACGGCGACCGTACTATATAACCACTTGTTGAGGATTCCTTCAAAGTACGTAGAGATCAAGGCAATGTACGGTGACCTCGGCATCATAGCGTTGAATAACCTGCTCTCAAAGAACATGGTTTCGAGAATTCCATGGAGCGGTGACATATACTTCACGGGAAAGTAGGATATCAGGCTGTTTTCGAGTCTCCTACTCCTTTGGGTGTTATCTGTCACCGAGAGAGGTTTAGAGTGTGAAAGAGTCTTACGCTCTAGAAGCGTATGTGGAACATGACTAGTATTAAAATAGTAATGGTGCTTAGCTTAACTGGCTCGCTAAGCTTTCACCACGATATCTTAAAAACCTCAGGTTTATATTAGATACGCCTTTCTGACTTGACGCCTCTAAATGTTTACATCTCATGAAGGTAAAATTCCGTAAACACCTGCCTCAAACCCTATTGTAGACGCCACAGGATTTCTAATCAACCTAGCTTTTCCAAGTTGATGTGTGATAGCTGCACTATAACGCTGTACTAACAAAGTTTGTTAATGTACCTAATAACCCAACGGTAATGATGCGTGCAACTCTTCATAGTTCAGGGAGGGGGTGATGAGCCTAAGTAGTAGCCAGCAATATGTATTCCCCATGATCTGGGATATCTAGACCATAGATGAGTGCAGCACTCTATTTTTACAAGCTCCCACATTCAATAATACTATATCCCGTATCGTTCAGCCTCATTTTCTACGAATTAATGATATTCCTCATAATGACAAGGGAATGGTGTTAAGTGATATGGAGGGGCTGTCAGAGGAGATTAAAGCCTGTAAACCCGCAAATTAAGATAGAGGGAAAAAATCCCGCTGCGAAAGCAATGCCAATTGGCAAGGCACCATGTGAGAAGGAGGAGACTAAAAGGCTATTCGTAGGCCCGGCTGGCAAGTTACTAACCCATGATAGTTTCAATAGGGTACAAGAGAAATGACTTCCATATCATAAATATAGCGAAGTGCAAGTCGCCGGGTAATAGAGGCCTGGAGGAAGATAAGGTGAATGCGCATCTACCATATTTACTTACTGCAAATAGCTTTAACTTAATAGAACCTTGTTCTTTACCCCCCTATCCTAACGAGCTCACTATTATCGCTAGGCAGCTATTTATATTATGAACTACGCTATTTCATTAACATGAGCCTTGAGAAGAAAAGTGGCTTCTCTTCCGAGCTCCTCATATTTTTCTATCTAATAGCCTCACTTCATGCCATTTCCTTCTTCTTCCTCCAGTCAATAATGTAGTTAAGCACAGCCCGTTCAACAGGTTTACTTAATGGTCCGTAGGAGCATGGAGCGAGCGCGCCATATTGTTCTCGGTGATCATGAGAAGGAGAGATCGCATCTGCTTAATGTTCATAATACAATTACTCTTTATTGTGTTATGATCGCTTGGTCATATAATGCGGAAAGCAGGTTTTTAAATCGTAGAAGGATATGTTCTTAGTGTAATACTAAGCAGTCACAGCCCCAGGCTCATAATTGCCGGGTTATTATCATTTGTAGTTTGTATTGTAATCAGATATTTTAAAACGCCGTAGAGTATGATACATCTCAGGTATGATCAACGCACTTCACTTGGTTTCCCGGTTTAACTATGGCTTCATCGATTAATTGCTAATAATACTATTAAAGCCGGTTCAAGCGATTTCCTCGGCCTTGGATTATGTAAAGAGGATGCCGGATGATGTGTGATTTAAATCTTCTCACCGTAGGACATATTCGGAGTCCCCAGAAGAGATAACGCCATAAGTAGAGATTATTGAGAACAGAAACTGGAAAATCTATCCGAGGGATCTCGAAGAGAGGATAAACTACAGTAACGGTATATGTGTACGACAAGATACATTAGAAGAGCTAGAACAAACATTGACCGGTTGGTTTTAGCAGGAAAATGCATTTTAGTTTGATATATGCACAGAGACTTGAAACCGACATGCTTTCACCTTCCACTCTGCTAACATCTTTTGAAGAAGTCAAGTGGATTAGGGAGAGGAGGGTTAAGAGTGTAGTAAGGGCATATTAGGTCTCTTCTATCGTATGCTATATAGCAAGCATTGGAGTTGAAACCAGGTGTCTTACTATCCCCTAACCCAGGCAATGCAGGGCCGATGCCGGCTATAGAACATAAAGTAAGTAACGTAAATAACCCGGTTAAAGTCTCGGAGATTCTTTTAAAGTGTGGAGTAGTAGTTTCTCCAATGAGACCCCGCTTTCGGATGTATGTACATGTTGAAATCGACAGATTTTATGGGATGTTAAAACTCTCGCTGATAATTAGTTTCGAAAGGGGATTTAAGCTTAGTCATGCCTTTTCGGCTTATTTACCAGCAAAGAACATTTTTTCTATATTTATAGTTGGGAATTCATCTCTTGTATAAGATCCTATTATTTCTCCTCCTATCAACACGTAGGCTTTATTAGCTATCTCAAGCGTTTTTTTCACATTTTGTTCGGCAATTATAATGGTTATCCCAGTTGTTTCATTGATCTCTTTAATCTTCTTAATTACTTCAGTTGCAACGATCGGTGCCAACCCCGCGGTCGGCTCATCCAATAGGAGAAGTATCGGTTTAGCTAAAAGACCTCTGGCTATTGCCAGCATTTGCCTTTCGCCGCCACTTAGAGTTTTTGCCTTTTGTTTGCGCCGCTTTTCTAGTTCAGGAAACAAATTAAAAACGCTTTCGATATCACGGCTTACTTCAGGATCTTTTCTCCTAGTGTATGTACCTAAAACAAGGTTTTCTTCGACGGTAAGGTTAGGGAAAACATTACCTGTTTGAGGAACAAGGTTTATCCCCAACCTGACTATTTCATATGGTTTCATTTTATTGAGAACTATGTCGTTAAATTTAATTAAGCCATTGAAAACAGTAGTTAAGCCCATCACAGTGTTTAAAAGAGTCGATTTACCAGCGCCATTAGGTCCCAAGACGGCAACTATGTCTTTTTCTGCAACTCTTATATTTACATTTCGTAAAATGGGGATTCTTCCATAGCCTGCTATCAACTCCTGGATAATTAGCACCTTCACCCACCTACATATGCCTTGATCACATCCGGGTTGTTCATCACTTCGGAGGGTTTACCTGAGGCGAGGAGTCTTCCATTATGTAGCACGTATACGTGATCTACAGCCTCCATTAAGAGATCAATACGATGCTCTATAACAAAAAATGTTAATTTGTAACGGTCTCTAAGCTCTTTTATGAATGAAAGTAGCGACCGTGCAGTCGGCAGATCAAGACCAGCCAAAGGCTCATCAAGAAGATATATCTTCGCAGGCGTCATTAAGCCTCGGAGTGTTTCAATAAGCTTAACATCAGCCACTGAGAGCTCTAGAGGATATTTAAAAATTATGTCTTGCTTGCCGAAACTTGTCAGCAGATCTATTGCTTTTTTAACGAGGTTCTCTTCCTCTTTAAGCCACATCTTCCTTCTAACAGCGTTGAGGATTTTTTCACCTATTTGATTAGGAGGAGCTATGAGGAGGTTTTCGAGGACTGTTAAACTAGGGAAGAGCCTTGGTATTTGGAAAGTTCTCACAATACCTAGTTTAAATACTTCATGAGGATTCAGTCCATTGATTTTAATTAGATCCTTGTTTTCAACTCTATACAGTATTTCTCCTTTATCTGGCATATAGAAGCCTGTGATAACATTGAATAACGTGGTTTTGCCTGAGCCGTTTGGACCTATCAAGCCCACTATCTGTTCCTCGAATATAGTTATAGAGACTTCTTCAAGAGCTTTGATCCCTCCAAAATACTTCGAGAGATTTCTTGTGATCATCAATGGTTTCTTCATCTTACTCACCTCTTAAATTCCTCAACTATTTTCTTCACGAACTTTGGAGGTTTTTCGGGGAATAACCCTCTTGGATATTTTATGAGCGTTGTAGTCATGATTAAACCAGTAATTATGGGCCTGAGGTAGTCAGGGGTGAACGGCAAATAACCATATAGTGGGGTAATGAAAAGCAGTACGCGCTCGATAAGAGTCAGTATCAATGCCCCAGTCACCGCGCCAAGAGGATTTCCTAAACCACCGATTATAATCATTGCCCAGAGATTAAAAGTAACTAACATGACAAACATCTGAGGACTTACAGAGGATATGTAACACGCGTAGAGCGTGCCAGCAACACCGGAGAGAGCTGAAGTCAGAAAGAATATTTTGGATTTTACTTTCGGTACGTCTTTACCTAGGCATAATGAAGCAATGTCATCATCTCGTATGGCTCGAAGCGTTCTTCCAAGCGGAGATTCGATGATTCTATGTGCAACCATATATGTTGAAAACAAAACCGTTAGTACTAGAAGTAAGTAGTATATATTACTTGTAAATGGGTTTCCAACCCACGCGAAGGGTTGAGGTATACCGAGAATACCATAAGTGCCTCCTACGAACTCGGTATTTATATATACAGCTCTAAGAACCTCTCCCACACAAAGAAGAGTGAACCCTACGAACCCGGCTCCCACCCTTATCACTGGATATGTTAGCAAGTAGCCGAAAACGCCCGCCACAATGAATGAAATGGTAATGGAAAGTATGAACGTGCCTATCACAAGAGCTGGGTTCGAAGTAGCTATTTTCGAAAGAACTGCAACGCCTTCAGCTGTATATGGTGCTGCAACAGCTATATTTATACCTGAGATTACTAGTAGTAGATATGTGTTTATAATAGTCCCTATGTATGCTCCAAGTCCGAAAAACGCTACTTTACCGAAGTTAACAATTCCGGTAAGACCTGCCTCAAGGTTAAGTGTAACAGCTAGTACAGCATAAATAGCAAAGTATATAAGCCAGTTTATTAAGAAACTTGCAATATCTATCATTTCATACTCACCTTTCTCTTTAGAAACCTGTAAGGTAACCCTCCGCCAACACCCATCGGAGGTTTCACCACTAAAATTGTGAAGACTATGCTAAAAACTATTGCAAGCCTTATGGTGGGTTGTATGCCGAAATAGTAGTTAAAAAATGCAAATAGTATGTTCTCAACCAGCGCAAGCATTATGGATGCCAGCGCCGTTATGGGTAGCGAATATAATCCCCCGATAAATGCGGCCGCGAAATCAACGGCTACTATACTAAGCCCCAGATCTGGTGTAGTAGAGCCGGAGAAATTAACCCATATTACACCACTTAAAGCAACTATTCCTCCAACCAGAAACCATACGAAGTTCACGAATTTATCGTATGGTATACCACACATTGATGCTAATATCTCATTGTCTGCAACGCCTTTTAATGCTAGGCCAAGCGTCGTCTTATTAAGCAACACGTATAAGAGAGTGACTATTAGACCTCCCATTAAAGTTGTACTTATAATGTATTGAGGTATGTGGTTTAGTCTAAGCATGTTTTGTATAAGCCTTACATCCTCAAATTCTATAGTCGGGTACGAGAGAAAGTTTATTCCATAACTTCTGGTGAGTATTTGACACACGATATAGAGGAGGTATTGATATATAAACCAGAGGCCCATGGAGGCGATCATGTAGATGTTTGAGGAAACCCTTTGACGTGATAGAGGCTTAAATACTAGTAGATGATTTATGACAGCTACGAAGCCCCCTGTTACGAAGGACATGCATACTGCGGAAAACAAACTAATTCTTCTTCCTAGCAGTTCATTAGCTATTACAACTACGTATGCCCCATATGTAATGAAAACTGGATGTGCAAAATTGAATACCTTTGTAGTTCTATAAGAGAGTGTTAAAGGGAGGCTTGAGAGGATGTATATCCATGAAAAAACATAAGAGCATAGAAGTGTCCTATATATCTCCAAGTTAATCCCTCAATATCTACATCTTCCACGTCTCTTTGATACCCGACTTACTGTAGCTTCTCAATTACTATGTTAGAATCCGAAATATATCCTATATCCACATATTGGTAAGTCCCGTTGACGAGCGCCATTGTCCATAATCTAAAACTTGCCTGGAACCTGTCCCCGTTCTCGTCAAGTAGCCCCCAACCACCTGGACCATAGTATGTTTTTGCCACCTCTATTATGGACTGTTTTAATACGTCGGGGTTACTGGAGCCCCCGGATCTTATAACGGCCAATCCTGCTAACATAATAGCATCATATACGTTTTCACTACACAGGGTTGGTGAAGCACCATATTTTTTAAGTTTCTCGACAAATTCAT
>JAWAJB010000090.1:0-6283 GCA_038888155.1 Desulfurococcaceae archaeon | reverse complement strand
AGAGGAGACTTCAACGAGTGGAGCGATATAGACGTTCTCATAGTAACGCGAGAAGCGATCCCCCAGAGACCAACCGAGAGACTCGATGTACTGTACGACTGTACGAAGGAAAACCCACTAGTAGAGCCAGTAGTAATAACTCTCGATGAACTACGCAAGCTCCTCGCAAAGAAGAACCCGCTAGTAGTTGAGGCACTGAGAAAAGGGATAGTTTTGATAGATAGACTAGGTTTAAGAGACCTAATTAGCACTCTAGACTGCTAACACTATAATGCGTGCACCAAGAGTCTCCCCCCAGCTTCTACTCTAAAAGAGCGAAGACCACTGCTTTACTGTTTGCCCCGGATGTTTGTTTACATCCGGGGACTTCCACCTCGCCCATGCGGACACAGGTTTCGTACGGGTTCGCGAGTGGTTGCAAACCCAGCGGAACAGAGTTCCCACCTAGCTTTGGTCTTGAATGGCTTAGAGCATTGCCCCCATAACCATTTAACAAACGCAAGCAACACCAAAGCCGTAAACACTCTCTCAAGACGTCAAGAAGAAAATAGCTCCGAATCTTGCGTATCTCAGGGTGAGCCAGAACGGTTGGATGTGAAGAAGTGGAGAAAGATCTTACCCACGAGCGGCTCACTTCAATTGGAGGATACATGCCTCACTAGAGAAGATTGGAGATGTCATGTTTACGGACGCGAGGAGGAAGCCCGACTCACAGGTATACTTCGTGCTGAAGTGGGTTGCAGTGATCAGTCCGAGGGTAGAGGAAGAGTAGGAAAAGGAATATGCTGAGCGAGAGGGGATAAGGCAGTACGGAGCACTTAGCTAGGTGATTTGGAAGTGGCTCCTAAGGAACATGGATACAGTTCTGCCCTTGATCCTCCTGAGCTAGAGAGAAAAGCAAAAGTCCAACCAGCTAAGTCACATCTTAGATCCTTACTTCTCTATTCCCCTTAGTAATAAAGGCTCTCCTGTGGATGCCATAGTGTATACGGTAACGGTATGTTTCATCTATAATGTGCAGAGAGATGCGCTAGCTTCTTTTCATATAAACTCAGGTTAGCGGACGAGCAGCTGTAAGTCGTTGCTACACCGATAGAAGGAGTCTTAGAGCCCAATAAGCTACCTTTAAGTTTCTCGATAGACGTAGAATCTTTGAGTCGTTCAAAAGTGTTTATCTCCTATATAGGGATTTACATAGTAGAGACTCTATTATCTTATCCTGTTCTTCTTTCTGCAATCTGAGAGGCAGCTTCTAGCGGCCTTAGTGACTAGTTTTAACTTTATATCGCTTTCTCGTATACTGCCAACTCTTTCGTTAAACTCCAGAGTCGAGTAGAGTCTCACATGAGAATACTTCCTTCAAGCCTATTAGCTGTGCGAAAAGACCGAAGTTTAAGGTTCAAGAAAAGTCTATGAAAATTTATAAGGGGGAACGGATCAAATATCAGGCGGAGTGATTAATATGAACATACCTCTATTTATCAGCGTAGTAACGTACATGGCTGCGATCTCTCTGCTAAGTATATACTATTCAAAGTATGTCAAAACTAGCGAGGACTTCCTGGTTGCTGGTAGAAGGTTAAACACAGTGATTCTAGCTGGGACTCTTATAGCCACTTGGATGGGGTCTGGGACTGTCGTGGGAGGAACAAATACTTACGGGTTCAACTGGGGTCCTGTGACAGCTATGACTATAGCTTTTACTGGCTCCCCCATCGGCATACTTATACTTACTCTATTAGCTAAAAGATTAAGGGAACGCGCTGGTTACACTATTCCCGACCTCATCTCGAGATACTACGGAGATTTAGGTAGATTAATTGCTTGCTTGTCCATAATACTTGCTTATATAGGTATAACATCCTATCAATATTCCGGGATTGGCTTTGTTTTAAACGCTAGTCTAGGAATAGATGTAGGCATAGCAACAATGGCAGCGTGTGCTATTACGATAATAACGTCTATAGCAGGGGGATTGATTTCGGTCGCCTACACAGACTTCATCGGTGCCGTCCTCATGCTTACGGGGCTTTTAGTTGGCGCCCTCGCTGCTTTAGGCAAGCTAGGTGGTTGGACAGGTCTTATGGAAATGTTACCTCCGGCTAATAGAGGTATAGCCTTAAGTTGGTGGCAAATATTGCAGTATAGCCTGCCAGCCTTACTTTTAGTACTGGGAGACCAAAACATGTACCAACGTCTCTTCGCAGCAAAGGACCCCAAGACCGCAAGAGCGGCCGCTATAGGGTGGCTCATTGGGACTATTACGGTGGTGCCCTTAGTCTCCATCACTGGGGCAGTTGGTAGAGCTGTCTACGGAACAAAAATAACAGCAGGTATGGCCACAATAAAAGTGGCATCTGAGGTCGTTCCAATATATGCTGGGATTCTTATGTTACCAGCCATAACGGCTTTCATAGTAACTACAGCGAACTCTTATCTACTTTCTGCTGCGTCTAATGTAGGTTGGGATATTTACTCAAGGTTTATCAGAAAGCAGGCTGGCGATAAGGAGAAACTTATTGTCACTAGGTTATTCGTTCTACTATTTGGAATCTTAGCATACTTCTTGATAACTAAGTGGCCCGACATCCTAGCAGTGCAGATGTACTCTTACACTATGTACGGAGCAGTAATAACGCCTCCCCTTCTCGCAGCTCTTCTATGGAAGAAGATTACACGCGTTGCTGGTCTAGCTTCGATGGCCGTTGGCGCTATAGTGACTATAGTATGGGAGCTCGCCGGTAAACCCTACGGTGTGGGCTCTGTTTTAATATCGGCACCGTTGGCTACTATAACTTTGGTAATTACTAGCTTGATAACTTATCGAGAGAAATAGCTGCGATAAAATTTTTCTTTTATCATTTTATTATTTAATCTTAATAAAATTTAGAGTGTCATGTCTATTATAGATTGATAAAGCTTTTAAGGAGAATTAAAGAAGTTATACGGGGATAACATTTGAATTCATACCCCTCTAAGAAGGAGATAGAAAGAAGAGTAGAAAGGCTCTGTTCTCATATGCAACAGAACGGTATTGACGCTTTTTATGTAGTATCTCCTGCTAACATAGCCTATCTCACTGGTTTCTATCACCTGCCTACCGAAAGACCTATAGCTGCTGTCATATTAGCGTCTGGGGAAAAAATACTTATAGTTCCAAAACTTGAACTCGATCACGCCGAGAGGTATTCATATGCAGACAAAGTTCTCAGTTATGACGAATATCCGGGTGAAACTCACCCCATGCTTATAATAAGTAGCTATCTTAAGGGTTTAAACTTAGAAGGGAAAGTAATAGCTTTTGACGGAGATGGACATCCGCACGTACATGGTTATAGAGGTCCCAGACTTAGTGAGGTTTTTAATGCGCGCTATAGATATGAAAGAGACTTGATCGAAAGAATGAGAATGACGAAATCTGATGAAGAGATAGCGCTGCTGCGAGAAAGCGGTAAATGGACTGCGCTTGGTCTTAGATTATTACAGGCTTACGTAGAGAGCGGTATGTTCGAAGATGAGGTATCACTTAAAGCCTCTTTAGAGGCTTCTGCTATTATGGCGAAAACATTGAAAGGTGTCTATGAACCGCGGAGCCGCTATTCCGGGGTCTGGGCATTCTTCAGAGGTCAAGTGGGTATACACTCATTCTACCCACATTCACTACCCTCCTACTCTGTAATCAAAAAAGGAGATGTACTCATTGGAGAGGCGTTTGCTCCAGTAGCAGGATACAGCGCCGAACTTGAGAGAACCATAATTGTGGGGAAGCCTACCCCAGAACAGGAGAAGTTCTTTAAGCTAATGGTTGAGGCGCGGAGAGTGGCTTTAGAGAGAATTAAATCAGGCGTTAAGTGCAGTGATATCGATAAAGCTGTGAGATCGTTCTTCAAAGAGAATGATTTGATGAAATACTGGAGACATCACACAGGACATGGCATAGGACTCGAAGGTCATGAGATGCCCTTCTTTGACATAGGAGATGTAACGATACTAGAGGAAGGAATGGTCATGTCGGTTGAGCCGGGAATATATGTAGAGAAAGTTGGTGGATTTAGACATTCAGACACTATTGTAGTTACAAAAGACGGCTACGAACTTATAACACGGTATCCAGAGGAGCTCGAAGAACTGATCGTAGAGGTATGAAAAATTAAAATATCGTATCAAACAAGAATATTTTTACATCAGCTTTCCGAACCTTACGCGCTAAGATACTACATAAGTGCATCATAATATTCTTTTTCCAGAGAACCGCGCTGACATTCTTAGACACGCATCTTTACTTAATTCCGTGAAGCCTAGGACGTTGATTTCAGGAGAGCAAACAATATAACTGAAATGCTACGATCGTGGTTTTAGGTTTCAATAGAAAATCCGTATTTAGGTGTAATCACCCCATATACCATGAGGCAGCAGCACATTTTGATCCGTCAGTTCTATATGAGAGACAGTAAAGCTCTTGACCTTTCAAAGAAACTCCGCTGGGAGATAGGGAAAGCATTCAGCAATCTTTCAGGCCGTGAGGGAGAGGTTGGGAAACACACGGGAGGTAGTCCTCCCAAGAGGCTTCGATATCTGACAGAAGCTCAATATCGGTACCGACTTGGACCCGCATGAAACGCTCCATTTACATCCCAAAGGTCTTAAAGTTCTACACGTACTTCCATTCTTGCGGAGGTAGGAAGACTAAGGACAGGAAGGTCGAGTAAACTCGTGAGCATGAAGGCCGTGCTTCATGCTAAGAAAATGAGGAACGTGTTCAGGCTAGCCACCGGTAGTGACAGACCTGGAAAGCGAAGGTGGGGAAACGTGACAAGAGCTTGAGACTAGTGCTAGGGCTAAACCTTGCCGTCCCCCAGGTCTGGTGACTCCATTACTTCGGTGGTGTTTTGAGAGCGTCAATCTCACGCTCTATAGCAGAAACCCTCCTATGGAGCTCTAACACAGAATCCTGCAAGTTCCCGTGGCCTAACCTCTTAATACTGCCCAACCGATCCTCTAGCTCCTTAACTTGAGCTAAGAGCCTATCGACCCGATCAAACAAGTCAGCAAACTGCTTTACCCTAGACCTAACCTCTGAGTACCCGGAGAGAAGCTCCCAAACCTTATACGTACTACAGCCAAGAACTTCAGCAATCTGCCTATACGTATACCCTTTCTCCCTCAACTCAACAGCTTTCTCCCTCAACACAGCATCGTCGTACCTCCTCCTAGGCACACAACCACCCAATAACACAGACGCATACGTTATATAAAAATTATTATAAAACACTCATCACACATAGCACTATCCGCAGGAGTGAAACAGCGGAGAGGCGGTTATGTGTGGTGTGTTTTTTGGGTGGTCTCCTCGGTTTTGCGGGTTTGTTCATGGGTTTGATTGTGTGTTTCTGCACGTGAGGTACTGCCGGTTCTTACGTTAGTCTTTCTTGCTGTTCTTCATGGAGTTTTCATAGGTTTTCACACTCGGTTATGCGCGACGTGTACAATTCCTTCATAAGTCCTTCATGCTGTCTTCCTCGGGATTTAAGGAGGTCTTATAGAGGATTTATTGGTTGGAGTCCGGTGTACTGTACGAGCCTCTGAGAAGTTTCCTCGAGGTGTACAGTACAGCCGGGTCTACATGATCCGGTCGAGAACGCGGTGATGTGTGGAAGCTGTTTGGTTTGTTTTATAACAACTGAGGTAATGCGTAGGAATCGGGGTCGAGGTTGAAGGTAGCGAGGTACTTCAAGACGTGGGTAGTCGTGCTTGTCTCGCTTTCCCTAGCTCTACCTACTCTACGGATCGCGGCGGCTTCTAGCGCTCTTCCATGATGCGCTAACCGATGTTCTCGATAGAGCTCTGCGATCCCTCAGCGTTACATCGGTAGCCCTCCTGCTGTTGAGTGGTACTGAATCAAGTAGTTGGTGAAAGAGCTAAGCTACCATACCTGAATCAGTAGACCTAGTGAAACTCACTGGAAAGTTTCCAGTTACTGGAAAGTTTATGGTGGTCTGTCCATTAGAACTCCCCATTCTCTTACGTGGATAGTTTCCAGTTACTGGAAATTTCCAGTGGGTTAACTTCCC
Source organism: Desulfurococcaceae archaeon (assembly GCA_038888155.1). Classification (GTDB taxonomy): domain Archaea; phylum Thermoproteota; class Thermoprotei_A; order Sulfolobales; family Desulfurococcaceae; genus UBA285. The sequence continues at coordinate 212 of JAWAJB010000090.1, read as the reverse complement.
ACACTCCACCTACTCCTGGTTTACGCTAAATCTGATACTTCTTATTAGGAGATGTCAGATACGCTAGCTACGGGGGTGCTCGTCTACGTAGTGGTGGTGTCATATGTATGGTTATGGAGTTGGTAACACCTAGAGCTACTAGAGCTATTGGAGATAGGAAACATGTTTTAACGGATTAGGAAGTCCTTTTAGCTAGGTATGGTAGATAAAGG
>JAWAJB010000089.1:0-6331 GCA_038888155.1 Desulfurococcaceae archaeon | reverse complement strand
AAACCCCCTTTAAGCCTTATGCTATATAGAGAGGAATTAAGACCTTTTTACATCCATTTTTTCGAAAAAAGGTTTACTAATATGGCTAAACAATTCATAAAAACTCCCTCATTTGCATACTCTATGCATGAAACTGCAGATGCCATTACTGCACTAACCCTTTTAAGTTCAAAGGAGACTAAGACAGCGGCTTTACTTCAATTAGACCTTGGGAAAAAAACTATTCATAGAACTTTTAACTTAAACTTGTTCAAAAATTTAAGTAAAAAAACCATTCTACGTGGTATTCTTTCAGTTTCACCTGCACCAATAATGGAAACACCTGAACTCCGTGCTTTATGCAATAATATGAGAGTTCTTATTCCTGGGGTGGCTGTAGAGCTAGAACTACTGAACGGCGTGTCAAGAAGTAAGCGGGACAACGTTGTTATATACTATGGACGAATCTCTAGAGAAAAGGGGACGTTTGACCTTTTAAAAGCTTGGAGCATTGTCGAGAAAGAAGTAGACGCGTATCTTTACCTGGCAGGAGGATTTGAGGATTATAAAACCAAAATAAAGTTTAGTGAAACCATTAAAAAGTACAACTTTAAGACTGTGAAATACTTGGGCTACTTAGATATGGACAAGTTATTTAAAATAGTGTCAGTAGCATCGGTGCTTGCATATCCATCCTACAGGGATTCGTTTTCCCTAACAGTCTTAGAGTCGCTATTCATGGGCCTCAGGGTTGTGGCATACAAAATACCTGTACTAAGCTTCCTGTATCGGCAGAATCCAAATGTTGAATTAGTACCTTTAGGAGACTACAAAAAGCTGGCATTGGCGATCATAAGCAACCTAAATAAGCCCTTTGAAAAAGACGAAACTACAAAGAAGCTATTAGATAAATACTCATCATGGGAAAAAGTAGCCATCGAGGAATACAGGAAACTGAGCGAAGTCCTGGAATCAAGATAGATGTTTCGACTAATAGTAGGGATTAACATAGGAAGCTCTTCTTAGCCAGGTAAACTTGTGATGGCCTCACTATATAGAGAAAGAAAAGTCGTCGTAATATGGCCATCAAAGTACTTGTAGCAACCCCCGTCTACTATCCTGAAGTGGGCGGAGGCGCCCTAGCGACCTATTTGATAACAGATTTATTAGCAAGAAGTGATCAGTTAAGATTAACAGTCCTTACTGGAGCGAAGAATCCTAAGAGGGTAAATGGAGTAAATTACATTTATGATCCTCTTATGAAACTTATCAATAAGCATTATTTTCCTCCAACAATGCTTGCCAAGCGGTATCAGAGGATACTTAAAGAGCATGATGTCATTTACGTTGTGTACGCTTTTCCGTTTATACCTCTCGGTAAAGCGCACGGGAAAAAAGTAATTGTGCATCTACACGACTATCGACCAATATCTCTCAATGGAGTTGTTCTGGCAGGAACTAGGGCGTCTAGCAGCGTTAGCTTGTTAATAAATAGTTTTACTATTAAATTAATACAGAAAAGTAGAATTGTCGACTTGGCTAAAAATGTGTTGAACATTCCATATACTTTACAAGTACGCAGATGGGTGTGTATGGCTGATACTATAATAGCTGTTTCGAAAAGACATGCTGAGATTCTTTCGAAATACATGCCCGAATGCAAAGGCAAAATAAAGGTGTTATACAACCCGCTTCCGAAGTTTCCTAAGTTCGAGAAGAGGCTGGAAAATGTACCCACGTTCTTATATTGTGGTGGTGATAATTACATGAAAGGCTTTCACATACTTATAAAAGCCCTTAAAATAATCGGTGAGAAAAAACATACTTGCATAAAATTCGTTTTAACTGGTAAATACAGCCAAAAATCGCTGAACATTATAAATCAACTAAAGAAGCGTTACAACCTAAATGTAAAAGCCCTAGGTATAGTGGAATACAACGATTTAGTGAAATTACACTCTAAAGCTTGGGCACTGCTATTTCCCTCAATATGGGAAGAGCCTCTTCCTTACGTAGTTCTTGAGGCCTGTCTCCTTGAAACAACGCCTATAGCGTCAAAAGTGGGAGGCGTACCAGAAATACTTAGGGATACGCCGGCTGAAGAGTTTTTGTTTGAGCCATACGAACTTAATAATATCTTAGAGAAAATAGAGCTGTTTATGTCCGTAGCTAATAAGAAATATTTGAGTAGTTTAAGCTCGGAATTGAGGGAAAAAATCATAAATCGTTTTAATAATGACATAGTCAAAGACTCCTTATTAAACATCATTTTGAACGTTGTATAATGAATCAAGCTTAGAATGAGTATTCGATGAAGGTTTTTGTTTTCTCACCCGAATAAAATGTCTGATCAACGTATTACGAGGAACTTCAAGCTCTCGTTCGTTGCACTTATACGTCGTAACCTCGTAGACATCGTTCAATAAATATTTATCTCATGGAGTAGCGCACTTCCTTAAATTTAATTACGCGCTCTGTAATAAATATTAGCGGATAATGAATTCATTAATAATTAGTAAATAAGCAGGTAATGGGCACAGTCTACTAATGTTCATTACCGCGTATAGTTCATTTTAAAAGCTTAAGGAAAAACGTGAAGACAATGATACCGGGATTGAGAAAAGGACGTGATTTTCTTTCAATTTATGTAGTGTTAATGTTAACTTTATTTCTTTATCTTACGTCCTTGACCTATCAACCAATAGACGAGTTTTGTTTTACTAACATCAACTTAGCAGAGCTTATGATGAGGGGTAAGGAAATTAAAATATCTGAGCTTGGAGTATCTGGATTTTATGTTTCACATATGGTAGACTTTTATCACAGATTTCATCCTCATGTAATGCTAGTATTCATTTCCATGATCACCGACATCGATCCAAAACATATAGTTCTACTGCCTCTCCCGATGTTTTTAGCAGTTCTTTCTATATGGCTAGTACTAAGAACATTGACAAACCTTTCATCTATTCATAGAATGATCTTTGTCTTAATGTTTTCTTCAACTCTTTCCATGAACTTCTTTTTTGAATTCTATTATATCTCTTTTGCTTTTTCTCTACTTCTTTTGTATACCTATATTGTTCTCAAATTTTCACTTAACGATTCGGTTAATGCAGTTACTCTGTATATTCTGCTCTATACAGCAATGGTTTTTTCGCACTATGCAGCAGCTCTCATAGCTATTATAATCATGTTTATGCTTAAGCTGAAAAGCAAAAGACTCTTATTGGTAGCAACATTCTTAATATTATTCATATCCATAGAACTAGTTATTTATGTTCAAACAGCAATTCAAACAGCCTTAGCTAATGCGATTTCCATAACCTACTCACAGATAATACATAATGTGCAGGAATATCTCAAAAACTTATTCTTAACGTCAGTACAATCAAGTTCATATACAGAGTTAAACCCTTACCTCGTCAACTCCATCATTCAGATAGCAGGATCTCTCAATCGCTTGCTGATGTTTTTGTATGTGACTATAAGTCTTCTAATCTTTCTTAAATCCAAGACCATAATTAGATTCCTAAAGGATAAACGTACGTGGGCCATTATTTCATTATTTACAGCAGGAATATCCGAAACTCTGGTTTACCTTTTCATGAACTTTGGCGTGCTACTAAGATTCACTTGGATAGTCTTGGTCCTTTTTATGGCCTATATTTGGCCTCTATTCCCAGACGCTGAAACACGATTTAGAAAATCAAATGCATACAAGGTCCTAATTCTAATAATAGCAGTATCCACAGTATGCATGGTGATCATGAATTTTACGAGAAGTTATGTCTTCTCTTTAGAATATGGAGCTGATTATAGCAATTTTTACCAAAAGGCGCATCAATCATCATTATTTTTTATATTAAATGATGGAGGAGGCACAGTATTCACTGATCACTTTACAGCAGCGGTGATGACGAATGACGCGTTAAGCTTAGAGAGTAAAAGGGATATTCGAATATTGATTATTGTTGAGGAATCGCCAGAGCTAGATAAAGGTTACTATGTTCTACCTGTAGTAAAGGCGTTCAGAGCTGGGTGGTTCGGACACGTTTCCGCTTCAAAACTCCATACCATACTTTCCATGGAAAACATAATATACAACTCTGGGTTTTTTAGGATATACATGCTCAGATAGAATAGATAAAGTGCTGCGCATTCAAGCAATCATGAAAGGCTTTATTTATGGCGTTCAAGACCTATCTAGTCTTCGTGTCAAGTTCTTAGTTTTAATTCTTTAAGACAAAAGTACAGCCATGTATAGAGAAGATCATCTTTAGGTTTTTAACCTTTGTTATTGCTCCATCTAGACGCTAAGAGTAAAACAAGGAATCAATTTACGTAACGGGCATCACGCATCTTTATATTCAAGACGTTACCTTACGAGTAATCTTGTTCCACGTTGTAATCTGCTGGAATGCTAGTTCTAAAGCCATTATTAGCCTAAAGAATCATAAAATCAGTGGTGTTATTCACTAAATCGAATATATCAATTAAATTTAATTAAATTATTTTAAAACATAAATAAATATTTTTAATTCCATAGATGACTCCTTTTAGCTAGGTACAATGACCTTGAAATTTTAAGGGAGGGTCGTTCACACTAATCCAAGAGAAAATGATAAAAAGGTCGGAGAACGCTCTTCACCCTCCGAATCTATGACACAGATGAAAATTTCATGTTTTACCTTTCACATTAATATTTCGATAAAAATAGGTGAATTTTAAGTGCGGATCATCTTGTTACAACGATGCTATTAATAGCATAAATTAAAGATTTGACAATTATTGTGTACCAAACCCTGTTATTGTTCCTCGAAGATGTTAAGAAGCGTATGCTCGAAGAACTCGTGGAGGTGTCTAGAGGGTTTTCTAGGAAGCTTTCTTTCTCACACATTAAATGAAGAAGTCGTTGAGTTGATAAAAGAGGATAGAGAAGGTAGATAGTATTGTATCTCTACGATGCAAGTGCAATACTTAATCTTGTAAAAAGAGGTGAACTAAAGGTTCGCAACTGTTTTTGTGTGCTGGGTTTTGTGGGTTTTTCATGGATGTTTATGGTTTTCGACGTGATCATGTTTAGCAGTGTTTATAGATCAATGAGTAATAGTTGCTCCTGGTGACCCTGGGTTTCCAAGGCCCACGGTAGACCGTGGGAAGGGGGCTCAGGGAAACCGTGATGACCCGCCCCAGGAAAACCTAGAGCGGGAAACGGTTCACAAGGATACCGGCTAAGGTTTCCAAAGCATGGATCGCTGGCTGACTATCCAGGATACTGCATAAAGCAGTGTTAAATCTATATTCAGTAAGCTTCATTTCAGGGTTTCGCTTGGAACGTGCTCTCTGAGTCCTATCAGTTTTGTACGCACAGCGTGGTTTACAAAGTACCTTTGAACCAGTAAAGCTTAACCAGTTCTTATAGGGTGAAAACCTAAGTGGAGAGGAGGCAGGCGAAGAATGCGAGGAAGCTTTATACGTAGATGAGTACTTTAAGGAGAGGCAAGGGGGTCTCAAGAGCGATTAGCACTAATTGAAAACACTTCAACAACAGCAAAGGAATAAACCGGGAGAGTGCTCTCCTCTTGCACACGTAGTTATTAATGACCTCTAGCACTGCTGGTTCTACTTACGGTTAAACAATACCCGCATTGTCTCTTTGTAGAATTCTACAAATCTTCGTAGAATATTCCTGTAGGAAGATATCGTTGAATACTTAACGTCTCTCCCCGATTTGTAGTACTCAATGTACTCGTCAACGCTGGCTTCACTCACGGGGGCATTCTTTTCGCAAAGCCACGTGATAAACCCGCTAACTACGTAATCCCCCTTTATTCGCTGAGACTCGGTGAGAGTTTCAAGGAATGCTTTCGAGTACTTCTCTAAGTTGTCTATACAAGCTTTTATGTAACCTGCTCTCCAAACCTTGTAGTAGTGCTTTAGCAGGTCCTCGAGAAGCTTGTCTAGTGACATATACTCGGTTCTACTGTACTCCTGAAGCCACTCAACTAGGAACCGTGGTAGTTGCACTCTTATCTCCAGAGCATCAGCTTTAGTCATAACACATCAAACCCCTTAAGCTACTTATCCAACCTTGAGAATTTATCCCTAAAGGATTCAACCCAAGACTCCTGCACCAGGGTCACCGGTACAGGGTTTAAACCACGGTGTACATGGATACTGTTGAAGTGGTAGTATGCCTGTGAGAAGCGAAGTACGTGTCATTCTAGAGATCCTTGGGAGGTTGGCTAGAGAGATCAACGCTACGGTTTACCTGTTTGGAAGCTACGCTAGAGGTGATCACACGCTTGAAAGCGATGTTGATATCGTGGTTGTATGCGAATGCTTCAAG
>JAWAJB010000088.1:0-6364 GCA_038888155.1 Desulfurococcaceae archaeon | reverse complement strand
TCACCGCTTATTTTAGGAGCCCTCACTACCTCGATCCTAAACGGTTGTTTATATTCGTAGAACACAGCTGCCCTATACTCCTTCACTACCTGGGTGGAACCCATGTCCACCCACCATAACCCTAATGTACTTCTTCATTATAAATGTATCGTTATTGCCGGTACATATACATACATACAAGTACATATAAGCTGGCACGGTTAATTTAGCTTAAAGCGAGGACGCGAAATCCGCCCAGCCCCTCCTGGAATAGCATTAGGAGGCGGTACCCAACCCTCCACCACTCTACACGAACTCGTCTACCACGCCATTACTAGTGGAGTTATTAATACTCCTCTAAGTAATTTCTTACCATGTAGCCAGGCACTTAGGGCCCGTCGCCTAGCCAGGATAGGGCGCCGGCCTCCGGAGCCGGAGGACCCGGGTTCAAATCCCGGCGGGCCCGCAACCCTTTACTCCACTTGATTAAAGATCGCTCCAGCGTTCCCGGACTCGCCGAATCCCGGAAATTCACCCGTGGGAGACCCCTGCTGCGTTTCAACGCACCAGCAACATCACTCACCTCTATAGGCACTGTTAAGGTGTAGATCAAAGCCAACAGCTCTGGTAGAAGCGTACTCTTGCTCTATCTGATAGCTATCCTACTAGCTATGAAGTCTCACAAGATTTTTTGAAAATAGTGAATATCTCTCTAGGTTAAAACCAAAGTCCCTGATTCTCTACTCACACCAATAGCTTAATTTAGGGGAAGAGCGTCTTCATAATCTCGAAGCTCCCCATTTAAAAGCTAATTGCTTTACTCCGGCTCTCCGTACTTACAATGGGTTACCCTGCATTATTGCATGCTAGGTGATCGATGCAGTAATTAGATACACATATTAAAGCCATGTTAAAGTCGTATACCAATGATATATCTAGGCATCAGCAATGAAAAGGTGAGTAGAATAAGTATGTATAAAGGTTTAACGAGTGAAGAGGTCCTCGTGAGGCTTAAAACTTACGGTCCTAACAAAGTACCTGAGAGGAAAGAGAACATAGTGTTAATTTTCTTAAAGAAATTTACAGGGTTAACACCATATACTATAGAAATAGCAGCTTTGATCTCTTTTATCTTGGGGAAATACGTCGATTTCGCTATTATGGTTTCACTGCTTCTCGTAAACTCCGTTATCGGCATCTTCCATGAGTATAGGGCCGGTAAAGCCGTTGAGATGCTTAAATCAAAATTGAAGGTAGCCGTGAAGGCTTTGAGAGATGGTAGATGGATCGACGTTATCGCTGAAGACATTGTTCCAGATGATATCGTGAAGATCTCCATGGGCGATATAGTACCCGCTGATGGTGTTATCATGGAGGGCTCTGTAGTTGTCGATGAGTCAGCGTTAACAGGGGAGTCTATACCGGTTGAGAAAAACGTTAACGACACCGTTTACGCTGGAACTACTGTTGTTAGAGGCGAAGCCTTAGTTAAAATAACTGCAACAGGTGTTAGAACCCGTTTCGGCAGAACAGTAGAATTAGTTCAAATAGCGAAGCCTAGGCTTTTAATAGAAAAGATTACTAATAGTATAACCAAGTGGCTTCTATTCATGGACTCTTTCTTCATAATTCTAGTTTTAGTCAAACTTATCCTAGTAGGGCTTAGCGTACTGGATATTCTACCTTTCACTTTAACACTACTACTAGCCTCAATACCCATAGCTTTACCAGCTATGACTACGATAACCCTTGCTCTTGGAAGTGTTGAGCTCGCTAAAAATGGCATAATTGCTAGAAGACTTGAAGCAGTAGAAGCGGCTTCCATGATGAATATTATATGCTTAGATAAAACAGGCACAATAACTGAGAACAGAATAGCGGTAAGTAAAGTAATACCATTGAGTAGTGAGTATAACGAGAAAGATATTGTTCTATACGCTGCTCTAGTATCCGAAGAAGTTACAAAAGACCCCATAGATAACGCTATAAGACAGAAAGCCAGGGAGATGAGTATTGATGTAGGTATCGCTAAAATTCTAGAGTTTAAGCCGTTCATGCCGGAAACAAAGAGAAGTGAAGCAATTATTCAGTTAGGAAATAGAAAAATAAGGATTATGAAAGGAGCACCCCAAGCACTTCTTCAACTAGCAAGTAACAGTGATAAAGAAAGTATTGAAAGAGTTGTAAAAGCGCTTGGTGATGAAGGTTTTAGACCATTAGCAGTCGCATTAGAGACTCAACAAAGTGATGTTAAGATTATTGGTTTACTAGGACTCTACGATAAACCCCGTAAAGACTCTCAGCACTTTATAAAAATCATGAAGGATCTAGGTGTAAATCCAAAGATGATTACGGGGGATAACATACACGTAGCTAAGGCTATAGCGAGAAAAGTCGGTATTGGAGATAAAGCTGTAAGCTTAAGAGAGATCTCGAAAGATCAGCTGGACAGGATCGTTGAAGATATCGATGTTTTCGCAGAAGTCACTCCTGAAGATAAATACAAAATTGTAGAAGCCTTGCAGAGGAAAGGGCATGTAGTTGGTATGACAGGTGATGGTGTTAATGATGCACCTGCGCTTAAGAAAGCTGAACTCGGTATAGCTGTTAGCGGAGCTACAGATGTAGCTAAATCAGCGGCTTCGGTAGTGCTCTTATCTCCTGGATTGAAAGTAATCGTCGATATTATAAGTCTCGGGAGAACCGCCTATAGGAAAATAGTTGTTTGGGCTATGAATAAGATTGTTAAGACATTCAGCATAGTGTACTTCGTAGCATTATCGACACTAATTCTCGGGCTTCCAATATTAACACCTACTCATATGATACTAATGTTGTTTCTCTACGACTTCCTAACGCTATCTATAAGCGTTGACGTAGTAAAACCAAGTAAAAAACCAGAGAAATGGAATATAAGAAAACTAACAATAATATCGACTATTCTTGGTATCGTAAAACTCGTGGAGCTATTTACGGCACTATACATAGCAAAACTCGTAAATTTACCATATCCGCAAATGCAGAGCTTCATCTTCTACATACTTCTCCTCACCGGGCTTTTGAACATATTGAACTTTAGGGAGACAGGGCCATTTTGGAGTTCAAGACCAGGTAAGTACGTGTTATTAGCTATAACAGTAGACGGCGCGATAGCAACGATCCTCATATGGAAAGGGATAATAATACCAGCGTTACCTTTAAATATTATAGCATTAGCGTTAACCTATATTGTAGCTACATTTCTAGTTACAGATGCAGCTAAGATCGCTGTATTCAAAGCCTTTAACTATACATGAAGTTTTCATAACGCATACTATTCACACGATCTTTCGAGACCCTATCTACAAAGGAGTAGAAAAGCTATTCTTCTACGACATCAGGAGAAATGTAAATTTTACACTATTGAGGAGGTTACATAAGGGTTTAAACAAAGTGAACTCTATGTGGTGTTTACACGGAGTCTATTTTCGCCACAAAGAGGTCTCCTTTCGAGCAGCTCACCGTTCTCCCAGTATATTCAGGGTAATATTTCATCAATAGATCACCGCTCTCATCGAATGGAATTAATTGTACATTAAAGGAGTCAAATGTTTTTGAAATAAGCACAGGACCTGCTGGACAAGGAGATTGGAGAACAGGAGCTTGGATAAAGCAAAACACTTAATTTACTTCATTTTCTTTTCTTGTGGGTTGTTGTGATAAGGTGTCTAACGCGTGGAAAACATTGATGAATAATAGGGGTAACTCGAGTATAAGTGAAACCCAGATCAGGTTCTACCAAGTACTGAGGAAATACTAATTTTGTCCGTTGAAAAGCTTCTTTTACGTTTGAAGTCACCGTTAAATGGGCTTACCTCTGAGGAGGCGAAAAGATGCCTCGAGCTTTTTAGCTATAACGAGCTCCCTACGAGAAAAGGAGAACCATTATAGTTGATTTTCTATTTCATTTCAAAAACCCGCTAGTAGTAATCCTCCTTATTACTGGTCTAATTTCTGGCTTTCTCGCAGACATGACAGATATGGTCATCATATACACCATAGTATTGTTCAGCATAATCGTAGATTTCTATCAAGAACATAAAGCTGAAAGAGAGGCTGAAATGCTCAGACAAAGGGTGGCCAGAAAGACCACAGCCCTGAGAGATAGAGTCAAGAATGAGATAAAGATCGAGGGGATTGTTCCAGGAGATGCTGTACTTCTCTCAGCAGGTGACATAGTGCCTGCGGACGCCAGAGTCATAAGTGCGAAAGATCTGCTCACGGATGAATCCGTGTTAACTGGGGAATCTTACCTCGTTGAGAAAACAGATCAGCCGCTAAAGTCCTACGAACAATTGATAACGAAGTGACGTAACTACCTTTTCATGACTACCTTCGTCGTGAGCAGGACAACAATGGCCCTTGTTGTGAAGACAGGTAGTTCAACGGAGTATGGGAAAATCGGAAGAGACTTGCAAGGAGAAAGAGTGAGATGGGATTCGAGAAAATTAAGAGAACCCAGCGTGTATATCCTAGGAACATCTTCGAGGAGCTAGAGATACAGGGGCTCCAGGTGAATTTGCTTTCGAGAACCAATGGTAGAGCTGAACTATTCTACTTTTACCAGTTTTGATCTCTGTTTATACAGGCTTAGCATATCCTTCTTTACCACGTGTACTTCGAAAGGGTCCTTTATTCCTTTCTCCCACAGTTTCACTAGTACCTTCTCCGGTGATTGATCCGTGACTACTAGTATGTCTATATCGCTCGACAGCGTGTACGTACCCTCAGCAACGCTACCGAAGAGGTAGACTTCGGCTTTTTCATCCAGTTCCTTGATTACCTCCACGATTACCTTAAGGTAGTGCTCGAGGTTTCTAAAGACTTCAGCTCTATGCTTAGCTAACTTCACTAAGAGCCTCTCTGACAACCCTGAACACCTTATCCACTACTTCTCTGACCCTCACCACTTCTTCGGCTCTGAAATCTCTCGGCACGTACCTTGAGGTTATGTAGGCGTCTTCGAGTAAAGCTAGTTCTACGCTATGCTCCACCCACAGCTCTTTAACGTCTTCGTCACCCGTAAGCTCGTGCACCAGTTCGAGTAGCCTTCTAATGCTGTGCGTTCTCGGATAGTCTACGCCCAGAGAGAGTAGAGCCGCCTTCAAGAGCAATTGGAGGCTTTGCTCGAAACTAAACATCGCTAAGTCATAAAACCCCTTCTCGATCTGAAAGAGGGCAGACTCGTAGAAACGCCTAGATCTCTCTAAGAGACTATTTACTTCATCTCGTTTGGTCAACAGTATACACCTCACATGCCTAATACTAATGACTTAGTATTCCTTTCTTAAGCTTACTACCCACTCCCAGCGCTAATTCAAACACACGAGGTCTTTGCATATCAATGTAGTTCATTTAATGACTAACAGTAGAAGAACACGTATTCGTCGAAGCCGTTCCAATACACTACGAGAACCTACAACTGTTTTAAAGCACACACCACTCTTACCGCCTTGTAGATGAAGCAATCCACCAGAGTGATTAGCGTTTTGGTAAGCGCTTCCCGCTTGAGCTTGCCAGTTAGGAGGGGTTTACGTAGACTGGCGCAAAGAGGTGATGAAAGATATCGATTCGCAACAAACCTTCCCGAGCTTATCGTTGAGGAGGCTAGGAGGCAAGCTTTGGAATAAGGGAGAGCAACGTGTTTGTTGCAACGCCAAAGATAGTCTTGAAAGTTGATGGTAGAGTCCATTCCCCTAACGCAAAGCTAAGGGCTAAGCTAGCTTGAAGGCCAGCTAGAAGTAGAACGACAAACATACATGATAACAGTTTTACCTATCACAACTGGATAAACCACTCTTCAACTCTTCACCGACTAGATCGGTTTTAAAGTTGAGAAAAGAGCTAGATCTTGAAATCTCCACTCTGACCTCCTCCCCGCCCTAAAGTACGGGGGTTCCGGGGAGGTTTAGGGCTACATTCCAGGCTCTCGCCGGGTTCGGCTCTGCACCCGAGACCGGGCGCACTACTCCTACCCCGCATGGTGCTGGCACCTGGGCAGAGCCAGAAGCAAGCCCTGGCTTATCAAGCTTCAAGCAACTCGATATACCCACTGCGGCTACGGCCATAGAGTAACCATGACTGAGCGCTACAGCAAAAGACTCTAGTAACACCAGTAGAACTAAACCCACCAGAATGCAATCCGCAGACTTAGAGTACAGTAGTTTTACCCACGGATACGCTAGCCAGTTCTCACATATTGACGTCTGGAGGTACATCGGGAGGTTGAGCTCTGCTTGCAAAGACTACCGCTCCACCACTGCTTTAAGCCCCACTGAAGGCCATTAGCGTGGTTTTAGAGGCTGACTCGCCGAGCACCAAGGTGTTTACGCGCTAAGAGCTTGTT
>JAWAJB010000087.1:0-6380 GCA_038888155.1 Desulfurococcaceae archaeon | reverse complement strand
TCCCTCACAGCTTTTTCTTTAACTCTGCGTAGTATGTTTCTTGAGATCTTCACCCATCGACACATCTCTATCAATTACTCAGGGAGCGATATTAACATAGAACTTTCTACAGCTTTAACTCTATCTTTAGAGATATGTCTATGGACTCTCCTGTTCTAAGTCTTTACTAGAGAGTTCTCTAGTGATAACTACAGGAACCTCTTCTTGCACTCGCATAATCACTTAAGTTTTTGGAACCTTCGACGTATTTGAAACCGAACTTTTGCCTAGTTTATCTACTAGAGAACGCAGTGTGAGAATAAACCGAATATTATCATTTTACGATAAAGATTTTGCTTTACATAAAAACTCATAAATTCGGGGAAGACGTTAAACGGCAGGTCTATGAGTAGTAGCTCCCATAGCATGGTGCGCCCGCGGAATTTGAACCCGGGACCTCCGACTCCCGTAGAATTGTTTCAGTAAACTACATAAAACCAGAACATTGGTGCTTAGCTGAAGGCAAACGATGATACTCTTCTTTGAAAACTGAAACGTAGGAAGTCTTTTAGTTCCTTTGTTGTTTGTTCGGTAGTTTTCGTTGGTTCCTCTGTATTTCCAACTACCTGCCCGAGGTTTGGTAAAGATCGGGTGCAAGAGCTTTACGGATTGCTATAGGATTTTTTATTAGGTAAATTTTTTATTAGGTAATTAGGTATTTTATGATGAACCCAGTATACTATGGCTAGGTGGATTTTTGACCCACGTTGCTATGCGGTTATCACAATTGAGAGAGCACTCCACAGACCTACCACGCAGCCGAGGACGAACAACACGGCTCTCCCCTGGAGCCCGCCCCATAACAGGATAATGACTGAAAAAAGATGTAAAGCAGGTGCTTGACTCCGAAACTCCGAAGACGCGTTCGCTCAGAACTCTGATGTCCCTTATTGACACAAACCTCCTGTACTCTTACTTCGCATAGTTGTAGACCCTGTAGACTGTTACGAGCCTGCCTCTGTAGTAGACACGCACACTGTTGTGAACGATGAAACGGATGCTACAGAGGCGGCTGGTCAGCTTCAGTTCAGCTGCAGGTCAACAGCTCTAGGAGTCAGGTATGCGAGCGACCCAGTGGTTCTCAGAGAAGACGCGAAAGGGGAACTAATATAGCTGGCTGAGATGCCTGGATCGTACCTATCTGAGACCACGTAGACTGATATGTCGGTTGGCTTTGCCGTCTGGGGATATGGATCCACGGCAGCATAGAGCACTGGTGGCGGTGGGGTGGGAGGCTCAGCGGGTGTAGACATGGGAGTCATAGTTATCGGATCTGGTCTGCTTGTCCTTGCGTGGTAGTACTACCATGCCGCAACGGGCGCCGTCATTTCCTGAACGCAACAGCTAAAACCGTCCATCCACTGTAGTAGCATATTACTCTATCTAGTGAGCTATCTATGGTTGTTAGACTCCACGTGGTGACCCAGGGGTTGTATACGCTGATGCTCCACGATGTATTCACCGCTATCACATCCTCTCTGTTGTTGCTACTGTAGTAGAACGTTGCTAGTGCCGAGCAGAGCACAGTGTAATCCGCAGTGGAAACATGGTTTATCACGGTCGCGGGGCGACCGTGAACCTGAAGCTGGACGCTACGCCAGCGTCGGGATCAACTGCTCTAATGATAATTTCGGGTTAGTAGACTGACATCACCTTCATGTTAGGGAAGTCGCGTCGAAGAGTAGCATGGGCACAGTCACGTCCTCGCTCGTCACTGGGTTCAGAACCACCACGTTCGCTTAGCATGCGATCCTCGAGATACTGTCACCCCCACGTAAACTGCGGGGGCAGTATGCTAATGTCGCCCAGCACGTATATCCACGTCGTCATTTGAATCGTATTCATGTAGACAACGCTTGTATCGTTGTACGCTACCACTGCTAATACATCCATCTCTATGGATGGAATAGCGTATATTTTGCCATGTCGGTAGTCAAAGGCTATGTTCTTCATCTGGCGCCTAGCAATAATATCGGCTAGCTTCATGTTGTACCTAACGATCTGTGCCCGTTGTCTCAGTATGATGTTTGCACTCACCAGCATGAACAGTATCATGAACGCGAGTATCAATGCGCCAACTGCTTCGGATTTGGCCTTCGAGTGCACATAACATCCCTGTTCCAAAAAGTGCCTTTATAAGGCAGAGTCCGTAGTTGTTATCTAGTCTTTCTCCACGGATTCTCTGATGAATAAAATTTATAAGTATGCGCTTCGATATTTGCATGTATTATGCATAGGAAGGTGGGGGGATGCTAGCTACTGGCATAGCCAAAGGGTTTGGCTTGGACACCACCGGGAAACTTGAGAAGCCGAATATTCGCCGGAGGTGATTCCTGTGAACAAGAAGACTTGTATGATATTAATGATTGTTGGCGGGGCGTTTTACATAGTTGGAGGATTTGTGGCCACTCTTGTAGTGGGAGCCTTGGGCGGCTTAACGGCGGGGTTGACCGGTAGCCCAGAGATAGCTAAGCGAGCTCAGGAGGCTATGACCGCGGCTATCGCTACGGGCTTCATTTCTGGTATTCTAATAATAATTGGCGGCGTATTAGTGAACTCTGAGGTCAGGTCTCGTAGAATAATTGGCGGCGCCTTAGGTATTATTGGCGCGCTAATAGGTATTATAAACACATTTGCGGGATTAGTGATAGGCCTAGTGCTAACACTTGTAGGCGCCGTAGGAGGCATAACTTACAAGCCTTCGACACCGCAACCCAGCTGAGAGCTGGAGGAGCATTGATGGTCAAAATTAGAAATATGCTAATCACCGTAGTGCTAGTTATAGTAGTATTAGCAATCGTAGGATACTTGTCAACACCAAAAGAAACACAGCCTACTGCATCCCTATACGAGCTTAGGATTAATAAGGTTTACTACTATAAGACAGACAAAGGCACTAATATTATCCTAGACCTATCTGCTAGGTATAATGCTGATGGAAGATGGAGAGTGTGGAGCGTGGGGTTTAAGCTCCTAACAGACAAAGACACCGCGCTTAAGGCCGTGGTAATACCGTTTGAACTAAGTGAATGTTTCAAAAACAAGTTGGTTTTAAGCGTTGACGCTGTGAAAATAGGCTACACCCCGTTCCAGATAGCGTTCTCCATTCCATCAAATGAGAAGCCAGTTAAGCTCATCTACGATGCATTCGATGTAAAAATCGAATTACCTATAACAGAAGACATCGCGACATACGTCTCATACTACGACTATGTAAAAGTAAAATTAATAACAAAACCCCCCGTCTCCGAGCTCGATGTACTTGCATTCCCTTCATCGTGGTTAGTAGGATGCCACATAGCTGGGTCAGAGTTCAACGTTTCAATAGATGTGAAAGCATCTAGCTTCATGATAAGAGCAGATAAAATAGCTATAACCAAGATTGAGGCGCCTGCGGCAACTATTGTAGACGTTACACCAAAGCCGCCTATAATCTTAAGTAAAGGAGAAGAAATAAGCGTCAAGCTCGTTCTGCGAGCACCCGTAAACTTCAGCTACTCTGGGCCACTAGAAGTTACTCTGACCATGGAACCCGCTAAGTAGAAATAAAACATTTTTCAATCAATCCTTCCCCGAGGATACATTCTCCTAAGACTTTAAAAGAAAATCTCGTGAGCTGAACACATTACGCTCTCATAACTTTACTACATTTTGATCTATTGTGAATAATGCTCCTCTTCCTGCTACAACCGCTATATTTTACTGGGTGTTGAAGCAGTACTGCTGTGAGGGCTTGAGGATCGTGCTGTCCACTACTCGTGCATGCGTCGAGTTATACTCTATTATTATAAATACGTGTGTGTTTATAGAAGAGGATATGCATAAGCCATTGCTCATCTTCGATGCGTATACGTTCACCGCTTTGTCGGCACTCTGGGTTTGCCGAGCAAGGAGCTTAGCCCTAGCCCTAGTCATGAAAGCGAAGACAGCTAGAATAATGAAAACAACGACAATAATAGCCACGGCCTCAGCCAGGGCCCTCACTCAGCACTCGCTGCTTCTCTCTGATATTATAAACTAACGTATCCAGATCCGCGGAGAAGCTGGAATAGCTTAGCGTATTTGTCGAGCTTCTTCAAGGCTTCTTCCTCGCTCGGTCCGAGTTGTCCGAGGAGCCGTTTGAACCCCACCCATGACTCCGTGGTTAATGCGACCCTCTCTCCCCGGTTTTCAACACTACTGTAGCATGGCTCTCGAGATATGCGGAAAACCGGTCCCGTGCACGGCATCCATTTCTCATCTAGCTCTGATTCATACAGCATCTTCTCCTCCGCAATTTCTCAATCGCTGATTTACGCTATCTTTGATCCCCATTCTCCTTGGTAGTACTTTGACCCCGTGCTTACGCGTTCTTAATCTCCTCGAATTCCTCGACGATCCATGGATTTTACGGTTTGCTCACTCAACAAGTTTAACCTCTTATATAGTTTTCCTCGTCTATTACGTATTTAACGCTAAATCCATGAGCATTCATGAATCCAAGAGAGTAAAATGAGGTGCACTAGAAAACGTGTGCGCTCTTAAAGCGTAGATTGTTTTGTATCGTTACAATACGAAATCCTCGTCGTTTAAGGCGGAGATGATATGATAAAGTCCATATTCACTCGTGTATCGAGATAACGAAGACCATATCCCGTAGAGGACACATCTAGGGACTACTTTGATAGTTAAAATATATTGGGTCGGGCAATGAGTTTTGAAGTCGGGCAAGCGGCTGTAACATCGCACGGTTTTCCGAGAAACAGAGCTAAGGTTGCTAGACTTTAAACTCTTTCTAAACTAATCGGAATACGCGTACCACCACGGTGTTGGTATAGTTGTGTTTGAAGACCTCGATAGGATCAAGCGGAGAAGGTTCTCCGGTACACTCGTAGCCAACAGGAAGATGTCTCGGTTCTCGAAGCGAGAGCTCCTAGAGCACGCGGTTATCATGGCTTTGAAGTACGGTTTCAAGGTGTACTTGGTTGATCCATCCTACACATCCGTGGTCGGCGGTTGCTTATCCAGAGAGCTGGGATTAGACAAGCTCGTAGCATCCGCATACATGCTCACAGCAAAATACCTAGGACTAGACCTGAAATCCCTGAAACAACCCAAACAACCAGAAAACCAAAAACTAAACAAAATACAGACAGTCTTACGTCTAGTTTGTACCTCCTTGAGGGACTACCTCCATTATCCAGCCGAAGGTCTCTGGTGAGACCCTCCTCCTGTGGTATAGGTACTGAACGTAGTGTCTGAACACTTTCCTTAACCACCCGTTTTTGTGGTTAGCTACGTACTCCACGAGCTCTTCTGACAGCTCTCTCCCCTCTAGGTGCTTCTTGAATAGGCTTCTGTAGTAGCTTATAGCCTCCGGGTCTCTCGCCTTTCTACACTTCTTCCTCTCCAATAGGAAGTTCTCGAAGTCCTCACTCCACTCAAGCTTTATGCCTGCGAAGTTTATCTCAAGCACTTTCCTAGTATCTTCCTTAAACTCTTGGACAACGAATCTCAGTATAGCGTTCTTGAGGTACTCATTGCCTCCCACCATATTCATTATCTCTAGAATTAAGCTGTAGTCTACTGCTCCACCATCCTTCAATATATCGAGCGACCTAAGCCTACTTCCTGCAGACGCTAGAATCTCGAACTCGCTTGGTGTAAGTAACCGTAGTAGTGGGGCTATGTACTTTGGCTTGACGGGAGACTCCCGCCCCAATAACCTCCACAGTGTTACATGGCTAATCCCAACTTCCTCCATTACCTCCCTACTTCCGCACTTCTTGACGAGATAGTAGAGAACTCTGTAGCGAGAGTCTTCATCCAGCTTTGAAACATCTACCTTCCTTCACCACTCAGAACTATCATCACTCAAAGCTATCACATCTGATGTTTCAGTCCTGCACCATGAAACTGAAACATCGAGAAAGTTAATGAACTTTCTTACTTGAGTTATTGAAAACTGGCGGGCCCGCCGGGATTTGAACCCGGGACCACCGGCTCCGAAGGCCGGCACCCTATCCTGGCTGGGCCACGGGCCCGACCTCCGTTTATAATGTGTTTACATAAGTAAAAAACCTGAGGGCGTAGTTCATGAGTGTAATAGAGACCTTGGAATATTACTGCCATTAGCTCATCTCTGTAGACAGTTAGTTGTTGAGGAACACAGTAATCTACAAATAAGAGGTAGGTTATTAGTGTCTTGCTCTACTTGAGTTTGGAGTAAACACTGTGATGAAGGTACTACTCGTATCTACTCAGTCTGCGTACCGAACTGTCTTAGAGATAGTTAAGGAATTAGCCCAGGATTACGTAATAGACGTGTACCCCTCTAGAGCTGTAGTAGCTCAATTCACTAC
>JAWAJB010000086.1:855-6415 GCA_038888155.1 Desulfurococcaceae archaeon | reverse complement strand
TGTGCACGGTTCCGTACACCTTTTCATCCATTAATATGTTGCCAACGATTCTAGCACCCGGGTTCGTACCTATGCCAAACTCAGCTACATTGAATGCCTCCTTTATCCCCACGGAACTCAGTAGTTGCTTAAGCTTCTGAGCTTCGTCTCCTCCTTCGAATTCCACGGCGAATCCGTCCTTGATTAGGACCTTAACTGGAGCCTTGAGAGTCCCTACCCCTGCTATCGCACCATCGAATACTACAGCACCATTAGCTGTACCTTCGAGAGGGGCCACGAAGACCTCGCCAGCTGGCAAATTACCGAACGAACCTTTCTCAGTTAGTATTCCAGTGTCCGCGATGAACTCTCTCCCTTCCACCGAGAACTTCACATCCGTGCCTAGAGGCGATGTCACCCTAACCTCTTTAGAACCTCTCAGTACTTTCAGTAGCCTATCGCAGTTCGACTTGACTACGTTGTAGTCAACACCCATCCCCTCAACGAATATATCGATCGTTATCATCGGCATGGTAGCTCCTCTAGCCCCCGCTTCCGTGGCCCTCTTCCTCGCTTGCGTATGAGTCAAGCTGTATTTTGTGGGCGCTACGAACGCGTCAGCCTTAGTCCACATAGCTGCTATAGGTTCGGGAGGCTCCTCACCGTGCCTCGTACGAGGCTTCATCACGACTAGTATAGTTTCAGCACCGACTTCCCAACCAACTTCAGCAATAGCTCTACCTATGATTTCGCTATCGGTGTCAGTAATGACTAAGAACTTTTCACCAGTCTTAACTCCTAAGCAAGTTCTAACAACCGTACGAGCTGCCTTTTTCAGCTTCTCTCTCAATTCCTCCGGAACCTGCAAAATCTCGCCTCTAAATCCTGATACTTAAAATGATACTTAAAATGCAGAATATAAATTTGCATTTCATTAGCTAACGATAAAAACTTAAATAGTGCTTAAGGCAAAGATATCAAGAGGGGGGTTCATGAAGACTCTGTCTATAAGCGATTTAAAGGACATAGTTGTAGGAGCTACGTTCCTTGGTAGTGGTGGAGGCGGCTCGCCTGAGAATGGTCTTAAACTTGTCGAAGAAATAGCTAAAGTGACCAATGAAATAAGGCTTGTCTCTCCTGACGAAGTTCCAGATAATGAGTATGTGGCAATGATAGCAGGTATGGGTGCTCCTAAAGCGCTTAAAGAAAAGGGCTTCGGTCCCGAGGCTCTTCACGCCTTTCGCGGCTTAGAAAAGCTCTACTCTATGATAGGCGTAGAGTTTAAGTATATAATGCCAGGAGAGACCGGAGGCTTTAACTCTATAACACCAATATACGTAGCTGCCGTAAGGAATCTCACCGTAGTTGACGCTGATGGAACTGGTGGCAGGGCCGTCCCAGAGCTAGGAACCACGCTCTACAACCTTTACGGTCTACCCGTATCGCCGTTTGTCGTAGCCGACAGAGCAGGAAACATAGTTGTGGGCTGGCTTGCAAACCCCTTAGACGGTCACACAGCTGAAGAAATAGCGAGACACGTAACTGTTGCCTTTGGTATGTTGGCCGGCTTAGGAACCTGGGTTGTTACCGGTTGGCAAATAAAGAAATTCTTAGAACCTCATGTTTTAACAAAATCTCTAGAGATCGGCAAAGCCTTGAGAGAGGCCAAGGAGAAGGGCAAAGACCCTGTGAGGACCGTTATCGACATAGTTAAAGGCTACGAGCTCTTTAGAGGAAAAGTTGAAAAGATAGAGCTAAAGACTGTTGCAGGTTTCGACTTCGGCAGAGTAACACTCGATGGTGTAGGGAGCTACGCGGGTAGAAAGTTCTACGTGGACTTCAAAAATGAAAATATGATCGCATGGAAGAGACCTGGAGAACCTGCTGCAATGGTTCCAGACATGATATGCTGGCTCACGCTTCAAGGAGATGTACTAACGAACGCGGACATTAAGGAGGGAATGGAATTAGCAGCCATAGGTATACCGGCTTCAGAGCGGTGGAGAAGGCATCCGAAAGCATTTGACATATGGAGACACATACTAGACAAAATGGAGTATAAAGGAGATTACATCCCCATCGAGAAGCTTCTGTAACTCTACACTAACCCTCTTAAAACCTTTTTCTTTGAACACTTAATCATTTTGAGGGACGCGAGAGTTGAGTAGCACAGTTGATGTACTAGCTAACGTGATTAGAACGAGACGAACGATAAGAAGATTTAAAAAAGGTATGAAGGTGGCCAAGGAGATCATTGAAAGAATACTCGACATTGCCAGGTGGTCTCCTAGTGGTAGTAATGCTCAGGAGTGGAGGTTTATAGTGGTAACAGATGAAAAGCTTCTCAAAGCTATGAAAATGTTCTCGCCGGGATGGCTTGGCGAGGCTCCTGTAGCTATAGTTGTGTGCGCTGACAAAGACTGGTCATATAGAGTTGCAGGTGTCCTGGGCAGAGATAGAATGTACCTAGTCGATGTGGGCATAGTTGTACAAACAATAGCTCTCTTAGCTCACGCCATGGGCTTAGGAACAAACATAATAATGTCGTTCTCTCAGGAAGCGATCTCGGAGCTCCTCAGCATACCACGCAACTGGGAAGTTGTGGTCATAGTAGCCATCGGCTACCCCGATGAAGAGCCAAAGCCTCCACCTCGCATACCACTGAGCGAGTTAGTTGTATGGAGGTAGCAAGGTCATGGAAGCGGAGGAAAGAAAACTACGTATTTACGACTTCGTAGCGTACCTGATTTCTAGTGCAAGGGGCTTACTCGTAGAACCGCAAACGTACGGCCCCTTTAGGTGCTTGGATGCTGTATCGAGGTTCATACACTTACTCGGCGAGCTGGGGGTTGAGGACCCGTACCTTGATGAGCTAAGAGATGAAGTGGAGAGAGGTAAATACCTGCTACTATTCGATGAAAATAAGTTTAAAGACTTTGTAGTGGGCTTGAACATAAAGTTTGCTCAGAAAGTAAAGGAACTCCTAAACCTAAATTCTGCGTAGCTTAAAAGTTAAACATTTTTATACTAGTTTCTTTTTTATCCTAAAGATTTAGGGAAGGGGGTAGCCTTGTCATCCGGATCAGGTGAGAAAGTTCGAGACGTTTATGGGGACTATGCAACGTTAACCGTTCCTCCCGAAGAGCTTAGATCCACGCTGAATATCTTCATGGTGTACATGGGTGTTTTGGCTGTTATAGCAGCAATATTCGCGGGATCAGGCTTAGCCATAATGTATGACCTTAGAACAGTGCTAATCGTGGCACTAGTGGGCAACGCTTTGTTGGCAGTTTTTGGAGCCCTCATAGCATATATTGGTGGTGCTACGAGAGCCAACACGTACATGCTACTGAGATACCCGTTAGGTAGAATAGGGGCCATGATAGGCAGTTTAATCGTATCAGCCTTAGTACTAATTGTGTGGTTTGCTGTTGAGACCTGGCTATTCGGAATAACAGTCAACGTCATATATCCCGGTCACCCGCTAACCTCCATAGTAGCCGCATCGATATGGGGTGGCTTACTAATGATGACTACAGCATATTATGGCTATAGGTCAATTGCGTTACTAAGCTACATAACTGTGCCCTTCTGGTACACGCTAATAGCAATAGGCTTCTTTGCAGCGGTGGATGTCAGCGGAGGTCCAGGAGTCTTATGGGCTGTGAGACCAGAGAAGATAGCTCCTCTAGGAGTAGGAATAACCTACGTGTTCGGCCTTTACGCTTCAGGCTGTGTCATAACACCTGATGTCTCTAGGTACGGTGTTAAGCGGTGGTCCGGTAGTATTGCATGGGCTGTTCACGTATTCTTCTTCATGACGATCCTACTGTTCTGCGGAGCTGCTATGACTCTACTAACGGGGTCACCTAATGTAATAGTAGCTATAGCTCAATTGGGCCTAGGTGTAGGCGCATTGCTTCTTGCAATACTAGGTCAGTGGACGACTAACGACAACAACCTGTGGAGCGCCTCGTTAGCCTGGGTAAACATCACAGGAAAACTTACGAAGAGACTTTGGGTCATAATAACGGGCATTATAGGCACAGCAATAGCTGCTCTATGGGCAGGTGTTTGGGGTATGAGCCTAGATCCCTTCATAGCTTTCGGAACCTTCCTAGGGTACTTTATACCACCGGTAGGAGCCGTATTGATAGCTGACTACTACGTATTCAGCAGGTACGTGGTTAAACGCGCCTACAAGTTCGGCCCAGGAACTAAATACTCCCTAATCAATATACCTGGAATAATAAGCGTAGTTTTTGGAGGACTGGCGGGCTGGGCTGCAACAACCTATGGTCTACCGCTACCAACGGGTACAGGTGTAGCTGACTCGATAATAGTTGCATTTCTACTATACCTAGCACTGGCCGTGGGACTCTACAAAGCAGGCGTTAAGATCGAAATAGGTGAGTGGGTCGAGAGACCAACAGGCTTTTAAAGAGGTGAAAGACGAATGAGCGCTAGTCCCCAAAAAATTAAGAGGTTCGCTGAAGTATCTATAGTAGTAATGCTCTTGCTGGGAGTCATAACAATCTGTCTAGCGCCATTAACAGGGAACTACAGAGGTTTTTATCTCTCGCTGCTCCTCGGAGGCATAATAGTAGTAACGTCGGTAATCTATCTGCCTCTAATACTCGTTAAGAAGCCCGAGAACGTAAGTGGAATCGCAACGTCAGCTATACAGTGCTTGTGGATTTCGACATCCATGGGTTTAGGCTATGTAGTAACAGCTCTAGCCCCCTACTTCAACATAAACCTTCCAATCGCAATGATACTCTTCATTATAGGATGGATAATGCTGATACACGGAACATACTCTCTACTAAAGATAAGCAAGGAAGCTAAGGTACCCTTAGCTATCTAAGCAAATTTTCATTTCTTATTTTCATTTTTTACATCGCCGTGTCACAGAACCTCCTTGAATAATCTCTCGTTGTAGTATGCACTTTTGCCTAGCCTTAGGCATCTTACGAGTGCAGAGGCGAAAACCTCTAAGTTTTAGTCCCTGTATGGAGATGTATGGGGACTCGTGATATACCCGGTTCTCGGTAGTGCAATGCGCTGAGCGCGAGGCTGCGAGAGTTCCCCCTGAGTAGCTGTAGGTGTGCGAAGCAGACGCTTACTCACGGCACTTCAACGCGTACCCGAGGTTAGGTACTCCACGGCGCTACTTAGTTCCTCGTTCGTCCCCTCTATTGCTAGTCTTATCGGGCCCAATGGGGATTCCTTGTCGCTGTCTACTAGTGACATTTTGCCAGCGTAGGTTGCTTGCTTGTGTAGTAGTATAGTTATGGTGTTCCCATGTCTGTACTTCACCAGGTAGCTTCTGAGAGCTGGTTCAGCCTCCTGCGCTCGAGCCATGTTCCTGAGGGGCTCCAGGGATTCTATCTTCGTGCTTCGTGCTCTAAGTACTCTGTAGCCTTCTCCGAGCTCTTCGACTTCGATGCTCTCCGGGTTTACAACGGCTAGAACAGCCTTCTTAACCTTCTCGGGGTCCTCGGTGGGCCTGATCTCGGCTTCAACGGTGATTAGAACCATGGGTTACCACCAGGTGCTCGAGGATTCTGCGAACACACCT
>JAWAJB010000086.1:0-846 GCA_038888155.1 Desulfurococcaceae archaeon | reverse complement strand
GAACCATCGTTCACGATCACGTGGTCCGCGAGAGCGATCACGGAGCTCAATCCGAACCCCAGTTCAACCATGTCTCTACGCTTAAACTCCTCGTAGGTTTCAGGGTTCCCTGGTCTACGCCTAGCTCTCAGCCTCTCATACCTTGTTCTCGGCGAGGCGTGAACAGCCACGACGACCGCATCCCCCAACTCCACGAACCCTACAACCGATCTCTCAACAGCAGCCGGTAAAATAGCCATAAAGAGCGATGCTGGCACTACAGCTACCATGCTATCCGTGAGCTCACGGGCAACGAAGTAAGCTAATGCTACAGCTGCGAAGATGATCGGCTGGAGCGAAGCTCACCCCTGTAGCGTTAATCCAGTGTACTTCACCACGTGGTACGATAACCCTATCCATATTGGGAGTAGCGGGTAACTCGTGTATATAAAGTCTCTACCCTAGGGATACCGGAAAATGTGTGCATCGGAGTTTTCTCGTGTTAGCTATGTCAGTGTTCGCCGATATACTAATACTTTCAGTGAATACAATACAAAGAATTGAAAGGTCATTAAATTGATGGATGTGTTCAGGCTATAATTAATTGTCAAAGCCGTAGAGGTCCTCGTAGAATAAATAATTAGAAAGGCTGTTACATAGAGACGTACTATACTGTTCTCTTCTCTACATGTTCTCTATGTGTGCAATTACTTCAATAACGCATATATTCTCCTGAATATGTTAACCTACATGGTGTCGTGGTTGAATTATTTAGAGGGCTACATGGATCTTGGTCGCGAAGTTAAGTTGTTTTATCGCTGTATAACCCCGGGTAAACATAGTGATGTTCTTGTGATATGGCTTCAT
>JAWAJB010000085.1:2367-6502 GCA_038888155.1 Desulfurococcaceae archaeon | reverse complement strand
AGTGCTCATTCTATTAGGTCTCATAGCCATAACTAGATCCACTATTGATTCCATGTTATTATTAGTCTCGTCGATTGTTGACGTGGATTTGATCGAGAAGGGGCTAGGCATCAAGGTGTCTGAACGTGTCAGGAGATTGGTAACTACTCTAATCATAATAAGTGTCGCGATACTTAGCATCTCAGTAGCTCTAGCTCCTGAAGCACCGATGGTTATAATAGGATATCAGCTGTGTTGGCCCGCTTACTCGGTCATCGCGTGGCCTACAATAATAATGATGTTCTGGCGTAGAGCTAACAGGTACGGAGGCTTCGCAAGCTATTTAGCAGGATTTATATCGTTACTGCTCTTTACTTACATCATATGGCCTGAAGCGCCCCATAATCCATTTGGTGTGTGGGAGGGGACTCTACCAACACTGATAGCTATAGCAACGCTAATAGTAGTATCTCTAGCAACACCACCCCCACCAGAGGAGTTCATTAAGAAGTATTACGGTATAGAAAAATAAAGTCTTTTTCCTACTCCACCCAATTAACCATGCTTCAGTAAGCCAAGTTGCAGTATTTTTATTTCAAATTAGTACTTGACATTTTTATAGTATTTTCGTAGTTCATAATCATACCATGTAGTTGGATTCTTTGTCGCAAAAACTACGAGAACATCAATATTATTGGTGGACTCGGTATAGTAGCAGGGCTTTTCCTCGAAGCTTTTTGTCCCGCCGCTGCTTGTCGGATCAGGATTTATGGCTTACTTTGGAGCGAACTTGCTATAAGTTGAAGTTGTTGAAGGACATGTTTCACTACCTTTCAAAGAGTCGTGTAGAAGAGCATAGTACTAAATTTTAATTTTATTGATCTCATTGTTACAATACGTTCAACCATTGATGTAACGCTACTCCACGTTCTTCACTAATCGACGTTGACATAATTTAAGTGAGAAAGGACTTAAAATAAGAGTACCCTTATGTACTAAAAGACATACTATACTGCTAATTTTAACATTCGCTCTCATCAGCCTTGCCGTTACCGTATTACCGGTCAATGATTTAATTGGCTATCAATTCTGCTAGCATGTTTACTCTATGATTGCTTGGTTAATGTTAATCATGATCCCTCGGTCAAGGGCCAATAAGTGTGGTGGCTTTGTGATACACCTCATGAATTTGCTTCTTTAATTTCGTTTACATTTATATATGTATTACATAGCAAAGTTGTTTCACAATTCATCTAGACTATTGAAGAGCTCTTTCCAAAATAATAACACTGGCTACACTTATCATATAGTCATATCCATTACCCCTCACTCGATGAACATATTGAGGAAATGTTGTAGGAAAGACATGTGGAGCCTTTAAAAACTTTTTAAATTTTTTATCCTCTCTGTATACTCTATTTTATGTTTTTACCACCATCTAGTTATAACAACTTTTCTATCAGTGAAGAAGTCGAGAACGTCTATTTGTGGATGATGACTTCCAAGCCCTGCGAGCCTACGCCCTCCAAATGGAAACCAACCTACTGGTGCTGCAATACCTACATTTACTCCTACGTTACCAACGTAAACTCTGTTCACGAACTCTCTTGCATTCTTCCCATTGCTAGTGAAAATACATGCTGTGTGATGGTATTTGTTCTTATTTATCCATTCAATAGCCTCGTCTAAGTTTCTAGCTCTCATCAAATTCGCTACAGGGCCAAATATCTCTTCGCGGGCTATGGTCATATCTGGAGTAACATCTTCGAATATCGTTGGACCAATGTAAAAGCCTTTTGGATATTCAGGATTTCTATAATTCCTTCCATCTAATATGATCTTAGCTCCTTCTTCAACGCCCTTCTCTATGAGCTTAATGACATTTTCGAGATATTTCCGGCTTGACATGGGGCCCATTTCTGTTGATTCATCTAGTCCATAACCTATTCTGATACCCTTAGCAACCTCTGTGAATACTCTTTTGAACTTCTCGTAGAAATCATCACTTCCTATGATCACAATGTTTTGAATGGCTAGACATCTTTGTCCCGTATTCCCAAACTTAGCATCTCTCAGCGCATAAATAGTTCTCTCAAAATCGGCGTCAGGTAATACTACTGCATAGTTTGATGCGCTACCTCCCGCTAAATAGCGTTTACCCGCCCTGGCCGAGAGTTCGTATAATCTTAAAGCAGCAGAGGATGTACCAACAAAGGCTGTTCCTTCAATAAGCGGGTGTGTGACCAAATACTCGCCAATTTCATGGTCTGTATAAACTATATTAACTACTCCCGGTGGTAGCACGCTTGACAACAACTCGAAGGTATAGGTCAAGGGTATCGGCGTAGTGCTACTCGCTTTGACTACGAGTGTATTACCCAAAACTATAGCGTAAGGTATGAACCAGAATGGGATCATGATGGGGAAGTTATATGGACTTATTATTAAAAACACCCCCAAAGGTTCTCGTATCAAAGTCTCGTCGATGCCTCGGGCTATTTCTCTCTGAAATTCGCCCTTAGCGAGAGTATAGGCTATAGCAATTGCGGCTTCTACATTTTCAATCGTTCTCCTCAGGTCCCCTCTTGACTCTCTTATAGTTTTGCCATGATTTTGAGTATTAACTCTCGCGAGCTCCTCCTTGTGTTCCTCTAATAGCTGTTTTACTTTGAACAAGTACTGAAGCCTCTCGGGAACAGGAAGCGAACTCCATGTCTTAAAGGCTTCATAAGCAGACTCTACTGCTTGATCAGCTTCTTCTTTCGTTGCTAATGGCATTTCGGCAATGACTTCTCCTAGTCCAGGATCATATACCGGAATTCTTCTGTTGCTCGACGACTCGATCCACTTACCATTGATTAGTAACTTTAGGTTTCCGTATGCTTGCCGAGGGGGGTTAAGTATTACCATCGAAACACCACGGCTTACGAATACTTGGGTGTTATTTATTCTTTGTGCCTTTTCACATCGTACACTGTTTTATAGACCTAGTCTAAAGTCCTCTTTTAAAGTTCTTGCAACAACTATTGTAATGGATCTCTCTATAAGTCCAGAGTTAATTATTTTCTCCAAGAATTCCATATAATCGCTCTTCTTTGGAAATTTTCCAAGTAATACAAAGTCGTATTCACCAAGAACATAGTATACCGCTTGAACGTATTTGTTGTTAGCAAGCATTTCACCAACTTCTTTGTGGTATCTTGGGCCATACTTTGCC
This sequence comes from Desulfurococcaceae archaeon, assembly GCA_038888155.1. Classification (GTDB taxonomy): domain Archaea; phylum Thermoproteota; class Thermoprotei_A; order Sulfolobales; family Desulfurococcaceae; genus UBA285. The sequence goes on along the minus strand of JAWAJB010000085.1, from coordinate 3,306 downwards.
TTAATAAGTATCACGACGCTGTACTCATAACCTAACCTTTCACTATCCAATAGTACTATACTACCCTTAATTATGCCCATTTTTTTGAGTCTATGAATTCTATAATATACTGTTGACTTAGGAACTCTGATTTTTTTGGATATTTCTCTTATACTTGCATTAGGGTTCTCTACGATCTCCTTAAGAATTTTTACGTCTAGATTGTCTAATGGGTAGCTGTTTATGCTTTTTTGCAACATCTCCCTAATAATCCTATTTTGGTAAATTGCTTAAATTGTTTAAATTTCTTATTGTTTGTTACTCAACTTCAATTTCGTGGATATAGAGATGTTGACTATTGTTCGATCCCATGTTTAATTCAAAATATTACATGGTCGGGTCAGTATAGTGGATGGTGAGGGCGCATGTCTGTCGATATATACATGGACCTGCGTCAAAAGTATGTTATGCGTGGAATCACTGTCTTGCATCCTATAACAGTGACTAGAGGTAAGAACGCCATACTCTATGATATTGCCGGAAAAGAGTACATAGATTTCACGAGCGGAATAGGTGTTGTGAACCTGGGTCACGCGAACCCAGAGTTAATAAAAGTAGCTGAAGAACAGCTTCATAAGCTCTGGCACATTTGCTTTATGGTTGCAAACTATCCTACATATGTTGAATTAGCCGAAAGACTGGCAAAGATAGCCCCAGGTAGCTACGAGAAGAAGGTACTCTTACAAAACAGCGGATCCGAGGCCGTGGAGAACGCAATTAAGATAGCGAGGCAAGTCACGGGTAAATACATAGTTGTTGCATTTGACAATGGTTTCCACGGAAGAGGAACATACGGTTATGCTCTTTCAACAACCGGAAAATACCATCCATATAAGGTTAATCTCGAACCATTTATACCAGGCGTGGAGTTTGTTCCATATCCATATTGCTATAGATGTC
>JAWAJB010000085.1:0-2273 GCA_038888155.1 Desulfurococcaceae archaeon | reverse complement strand
AACGGTTTCCACGGAAGAGGAACATACGGTTATGCTCTTTCAACAACCGGAAAATACCATCCATATAAGGTTAATCTCGAACCATTTATACCAGGCGTGGAGTTTGTTCCATATCCATATTGCTATAGATGTCTATTCAAACAAGAGTATCCTGGATGCGGTTTAGCCTGCTTAGACTACATTAAAACGTGGTTTACCCAGGTTAGAGTTCCACTAGATAGAGTTGCTGCGTTTATAATGGAAATGGTTCAAGGAGAGGGTGGATTTGTTGTTCCACCCATAGAATATGTGAGAGAATTAAGAAAACTGCTAGACGAAAACGGAGTATTACTGATCGACGATGAGGTTCAGGCTGGTTGGGGGAGAACGGGTAAGATGTGGGCTATTGAAAACTTCGGGGTTGAGCCAGACATTATGGTAACAGCAAAGGCAATAGCGAACGGACTTCCTCTTTCAGCCATAGTTGGCAGAGCTGAAATTATGGACAAGACGCACCCAGGTTCTTTTGGTGGAACATATGGAGGTAACCCAGTAGCATGCGCAGTAGCCATTAAGGTGATTGAAATAATTCAGAAGGACAACCTAGTGGAAAGGGCTCAAAGACTTGGTAACGTAGTTAGAAAACGACTTACTGAATTACACGAGAAATACGAGCTTGTTGGTGATGTGAGAGGTCTTGGGTTAATGCAAGCTGTTGAACTTGTTCTAAATAGAAAAACAAAAGAACCTGCTACAAAGGAAACCATGAGAGTACTTGAAAAGGCTAGGCAGAAGGGTTTATTGCTACTGAGAGCTGGACTCTTCCTGAATGTTATAAGAATACACCCTCCATTAACAATAGAAGAAGAACTTCTTAACAAAGGTCTAGATATTCTAGAAGAATCTATAAGGGAAGTATCAATGGAGATTGGGGGTAAAAATGTACGTTGACTGTCTGCACTTGAAAAAAGTCATGTCTTGGTTAAATACTATTGACGTTGAACATGTTGTTCTTGAGGTCTCTAACGCTTGCGGAGAGGATATAGAAATTTTGAAGTTAACTGTGATAGGACAGCCTGGGAAGGAGACATTATTCGAGAAAGAAGGTATATACTTAGCCAAAGAACATAAATATCAGTTTGAAATTTTGCTTGAGAAGCTCTATAAGAGCTTAAATGTGATTTTAGATTTAAAAAAAGAGAAAATTAAAATCTCATTACCGCTGAGATGAGCATTATTTACTACTTATTGATTAGCTATATGGCCTCCTCTACAGCTAATTTTTCAACACGTTTTCCTTTGATTTCGCTTGCAACTCTATCCGCTATTTCAATGGCTTTTTGAATATCTTCTTTTGTATGCATTATTGATACTGTCCACTGCTCGTCTATTGCCATTGGTTGCGGTATAACTCCATTGATGACCATCCCCAGGATCCAAACATACCAGTAGCCCCAGTTCACTTTAAACACGAAGTCTCTCCAGTTGTTGATCTCATCTTTTGAGAAGTAGACTGTACCTTTATTAGCTATTTGAACAACGTGAGCATCAAGTCCTTTATCTTGTATTATATCTCTGTAACCTTTGGCAAGTTCCTCGCTTAATTTATGTGTGTAATGTAGGTTAGTTTCTGTAAGTAGCTCTGTTACAGTTACATAAGCGGCGTATGTGGAGAGTGGATTAGCGTTGAATGTACCACCATGTGGAACCTTTTTTGGTCCTATTAGTTCCATTATTTCTCTTTTCGTTAGTACAGCTGAAAAGGGAAAGCCTCCTCCTATGGCTTTTGCGATCGTTATAATATCTGCTTTTATACCATAGTATTCCTGGGCACCTCTATACCACATACCACTAGTTTTAACCTCGTCGAAAATTAACAAGCAGTTGTATTCGTCTGCAAGCTCTCTTAAGCGCTTAATAAGCTCTCTCTTCCCCGGTACGACGCCCATGTTCATAGCTACTGGTTCCAGTATAATAGCTGCTATATCATTTCCATGCATTTTCATTAATTCTTCCACTGCTTCAATATCGTTCCATGGAGCAACTATGACATTTTCAGCAAGCTCTCGTGGAACAACATTATATGGATACCCGCTCGGAACGGACCGTGGCCTTTTTGGATGTCCAGCGTGTTTAGGATCCGGCTTAACTCCGACCATCAATAATTCGTGAGTTCCATGGTAATGCCCTTCGAACTTGAGTATTTTGTTTCTTCCAGTACTAGCACGAGCTAGTCTTACAGCAAGTAGTGTTGCTTCAAGGCCTGTGCTCGAAAATCTTACCATGTCATAGCC
>JAWAJB010000084.1:0-6572 GCA_038888155.1 Desulfurococcaceae archaeon | reverse complement strand
GTTCGCAGAAGTAAGGTATAGGGAGTGTGTGGCAAATAGTAATGCTATCAACATGGCCGCGTGCCACAGTCTTCTATGCTCGATGCTTCTCCTCCAAGTAGTAAGTACGAAATATGTAGCTATAGCGGTAGTTGTAAAAAAGGAGAAGTGTGGATGAGTAAACACAAGAAACGAGAAGAGCAAAGCCGCGCATATAATCCCCTGGTATGCTGGTAGATTAGCTTCTACTAAACGTATAACCACGTATAGCAGTAGCGCTGTTCCAACGAATGCTAAGTGATACCTATGCGGGAACCCTGGAGCCGGGGCAAACCGCGAAATAAATGGCAACACCAACGTAACGAGGACGATGGATTTGCGTGCCGTATCAGCACCTACAACGTCATTTAGTCCTCCCAGCATCACACGAGCAAAAACAAGTAGTGAAGTGTACATAATTATAGGGTAGAGAAGAGCCATAGCAAGACCCAGCTGTCTTGGATCCGAAATATCCGTGAATAGAGAGTAAATAGCGTATAGGATGAAGGAGTTGGGGTAGCTAATAACATCTAACCTGTCTGACGGGGCTGGTAAGTGACCGCTCTCAGTCATAATTAAGGAGTACGGTATGTGCAAGAAAACATCACGATGAATATAGTAGGGAGGATTAGCTATATAAGGTCCCATAAACGTAACATAGAGGTAAGCAATATAGTAGGGGAAAATCATTTTAAAGGAAACCCTCCTAGATAACGAAAGTACTATAAGGATTGCACACATAAACCCCATCAATACGATAGATATGAATGGGTGTTGAGACAATAGTAAAACATCAAAGTTACCTACGTTGTACTGAATGGACTCTAGCTTAAACGAGTACATCAAGAACGTCAAAGCCAACGTGAAAGATAATGTGAATAGAAGCAGGTACGTGATCCTTACTTGTCTAGCGACCAAATGTGTACATCCTCTTGTTTTTATCGAGGAACGTTTTTGTACTTTTTTATACGCAAGAATATAACGTGTCTGAATAATGCTTTCATAGATTCTATAAAAAAAGATTAGCGAACTGCTCCCTAAACTTCTGATAGCTAAATTCTCTAGCCCTTGTGGCTGGGCTTAATTTTTGTACTATATAGCTATAGTCCTGTAAAATCGAGTCTATTAGCTCGGCTAATTCTTCTATGTATCTAAAGCTTAAACCATACTTACCGCTATTGGTAATATCTATCCATGGTCCTGAAAAAGGACCTCTATATACTATTGGAATGTTATTCATGTACATGCCTTCTACTATGTTTATCCCGAAAGGCTCGAAGTGCGCTACCGATAATATAACTTTGGATTTTGCTAATAAGTTCCATTTTTCGTGTTCACAAACATCAGTCATGAATATTACTTTGTTTTCGATTTTAAACTGTTTAATTAGATCACTCAGATACCTTGCGTAACTCTCCGAACCCCTATGGCCCACGATCGCTAGCCTTGCTTTGCTACATCTAAGCTTACTAAATGCTTTAATCGCATCACCAATCCTTTTGTTAGGTTGGATTGTAGCTAGTACTACGACTAAGTTCTCCTTATTTTGTGACACCTCGACATCGTAATTAACGATCAAGGGTGGGTATATAGTTATAGGATCTCTATGCCATAGTAGTTTCATGAAGGTATTTGTGATAGTAGAGTTCGAAATTAACACAACATCGTGAATCATGTGATCAACGTGGATAAGCCTTTTTAATAGTTTCCTATACAGGATATCTAAGTATACTTTATCTTTGCTCGGGGGTATCTCGTACGCATCTGTAATGTTAAACTTTACTCTTGCTGCATATGGAAAATGAGAGTAAAGAAATACGTTAGTTGCACGTAGTAACCTCTCGTCAATAATGGGTATATCGTCGTTAAATATAACTACTTGTGGTCTGCAACACATTAGTTCCCTTTCAAGAAACAATTTCAGCAACGATATTTGCGTTGGAAAAGGTAACCTAAGCGGTTCTCCTTCACCAAAGAAGTAAAGGGGCTTGGATTTCTTAAGTTTTACTCCGTGTATTAGTGAAAGTCTGTTGAGACTGTATCCTCTTAGAGCTACGAGATAGGGTTCAAATCCTATCTCCTCCAATGTTTTTGCCATAGCCAGCGCCGTTCTAGCCCCACCACCTTTCCCCATGTGAAGGCCTATGTTAGGGGCTATGATAAACGCTTTACCTTTCATTTTGTAAGTTCTCCTCGATTATGTTCTTTAGGGTTTTAGCCACGACTCTTGTGGAAAACTTCTTTTCAACGTATTCTCGCAGTAGCCTGAGATCGATCTTATCGAGATTCCGCAAAACGTAGACCGCTTTCTCCGCTAATTCGCGGGGTTCTATTCTCTTAGCTAAAAGATTGTATCCTAAGCCTTCCAATATTTCGGGAATACCGCCCACAGAATATGCTACTACTGGTTTACAGGACGCTAATGCTTCTAGAACGGTGGAGGGGCATGCGTCTTGCCAAAGCGAGGGAACCACCACGAGGTCAGCCATAGCGTATATTCTTGCTATGTGAGCGGTGTGCCCAACGTATTTCACGTCTAATTCGTATTCATGAAAAAGCCTCTCTACATAGCGAAAATAAGCTAAATCACTAGGCTTAGATGAGTCGAAATGACCTATAGGACCAGCTACCAAGAGGATTATTCTTTGATCGTGCAGATTCCTGCGAATAAGCTTACATACTTCCGCTAAGTGATGTAATCCCTTCTCTGGTACTATCCTCCCAACATATAGCAATACTATTTCATCCATCTCAATTCCATAAGTCTCTCTCATCTTACTCCTGATGCCCTCATCACATGTGAACTCTTCAGTATTTATAGCATTGTAAACGACATGCGCTTTTTGAGGATGAACTTTCAACCTTCGTATTACCTCGTTTCTAACAAACTTGCTGACCGCTAAGTGCAGATCGTAATATTTGGCGAGCATGATGTTTACTAGGTTATTCTTTGGGACGTTGTGATAGTGACTTATTAGTAAGGTTTTATTGCGCGTTAACGCTCTAAATATTATGGGTGCAAAACTTGTTGTGAAGTAGTGATTATGAATAGCGTCAACTAAACCATATTCTTCCTGAATATCGGAAATAATCTGTAGTAAAGCTCTATTGGTATAGACCAACTTTCTGTTTAGTTCAGACGTTATACGCGCTAACACTTTTCCAATAATATTCTCTAAGTAGTTCATGCCTTCAGCTGGGTAAGTGTGACGGTACATGTTGTTTTTCTCTATATGGTAATGATCTCCGATAGAAATTAAATGGACTTCTACCCCGAGTCTTGAGAGTTCTTGAGAGACTTGGTAAACATAACGCTCAATAGCTCCACCCCTTGGAGGAGGAGATGGAAGTCTGTCCGTAGACAACTCTATGACCCTCATTTTTGAATCACTTGAGTTGATTAGTCGAAATCGCTCCTGTAATTCGCTGTTAAAAAGCTTCCTGATGCTCTTAGCTGAAAACTTCTATCAGGCTTTTCGCTATTTTCTTGGTGTTAAATCTTGACAAAGCGTTCTCCCTTAACGTAACGCGAAGATCTCGAATTTGTTGCCTGTCCATTGCGATAATTCTCTCTATTCTATCCATAAACTCAATCTCATCATCAGGAGTAAACAGGTAATCTCTTATGATTAAGTCTTCGGCGAGCTCCACTACGCCTCCTACTCTGGAAGCAATAGGTATTGTGCCATAGACCAATGATTCTAGAACGGCATATGGTAACGGCTCCTCCCATATGGATGGAAAAAGTAAGGCCCACGCTTGAGAGTGAAGCTCAGCTAGTTTTTCGTAACTGACTAACCCAAGAACTTGTATGTTAAGATTAAGCCGTCTTTTTAAGACTCTTAACATTTTGAGAGACCTTTGGCTGTATTTATTAGTCATCACGAGTTTAAAGCCTGTGTTTTTTCTACAGGACCTCAACGTCTTAAGAAGGACATGAAAGCCTTTTACATAGCTCTCTCCGCCTACATATAGCAATGTAGGACTCTCAGAGGGATCGATTCTCACATTTGATATCTCGGGAAGCGGGTTATATATGACAATGGTCTTTCCCTTATATTCTGGCGCTAGCCTTAGTAGCAACTCTTCTTGCCTATGGGAAACGCATACTATTCTATCAGCTATTTCTACCCATATTCTGATAAGCTTCGTTAGGGGGCTTGCTAGGGTCGAGGCAAGAGCTATAGGGAGGGGCTTAGATGTGTGCTCGAGCATGAAAGTCCTCTTAAAGTCGCTCATAGGTCTCTCGACTTCTGAAGATAAAATAACAGCTGTGTAGGATACTGGCTGATAATCGTGGAGGTGCACTACGACCTTCTTGCCTAGCTTTTTAGCTATAGCTATAACGGGGTAGGAGAACCTGGGAATGTAAACTACGTCCGCTCTCTCAATGGCTTTCTCCACTAATCTCTTGTTCACCAGGATTTTCGTGAATAGTTCAACCTTGTTCGACGCTCTGAGGAAGTCTACGACCTTAATGAAAGCCCCGGGTATCTTAGCGTGATCCTCTGTGCTCGTGTACACCTCCAGTTCGAAGCCCCCTGTGGACGCTAGGAGCTTTAGGATCAGGTAGGTAGCTAGCTCGCCTCCACTACCTTCCGGCCACAGCCTCTCACTAAAGACTACAACCCTCATAGGTCGGTTCACTCACCACCTCCTAACTTCAGGCGGATTAACACAACCGCCCCTCTCTGCGATAACCACTACTAGCATCCTCAAGCTGGGTATGGCTTTGACTAAGGGGTATGCTAGAGCTCCAGCATGTTTAGCTTCATGGGTTTTCTAGCAGTGAGCTTCAGTAGGTCTAGGTACGACCTGAGCTTCACGTATTCTCCAGGTTCTGCGTTCACGTACGTCAAGTAGTTCACCTCTGAGTAACGGGCTTCTAAAACCCTAAACCCATGCCTCTCGAGGAGTTCTACAACCTCCCTCCTAGTGTACTCGTGTACGTGGATAACATACTGAGGCTGAACCCCGAGGAGGAGCCTAAGTCTCCTGAACAGTGAGGCTATGTTCGGGGTTGTAAGTATGAGCTTCCCTCCGGGCTTTAGAACTCTGCTGACTTCGCTCATCGTGTGCCCAACGCAGTAGGGGTTTAGGTGCTCTAGGACCTCCGCGAACACCGCACAGTCCACGCTGGCATCAGCTAAGTCCAGTCTATCCCTCTCCAAGTCCGCTCTAACAGTCTTCACACCGCAGGCGGAGGCTATGATGGAGTACTCCGCTGGATCGTAGTCTACGGCAGTAACCTTATACCCCATGCGGGCTAACGCGCAGCTCACTATGAACGGAGACGCACCCAGGTCCACGACCTCGGAGCCCCGAGGACAAAACTCGAGGACCAGCCTCAGAGTGTAGAGCCTCCTACCGAACTCCAAGTAGAAACTGTGGAAAACCCTAGCATCGTTTAGAGACCTCACCAGCTGCTCTAAGCTTAGGAGAGCACTAAAAGGCTCGAGTTCCACGGTATTCAAGCAGTGCTCACCCGGCTGTCTCCACAACCTCCTCAATTAGCTCCAGGTACTCTCTAGCTACCTCTACGTAGTCGAATTTCCTGACGTACGCCATAGCGTTTCGGTGTATATGAACCCATAACTCCTCGTCTCTCAGCAGCTTCTCGAGAGCAATAGCATAGTCCATGGGGTTCAGAGTTTCCACTCTGAGACCGTTGTACCCATGAATAACGACATCCCGAGGTACAGCATAGGAAACCACGGGTGGTGTACCACACGCCATAGCTTCTAGGCTAGCATAGGGAAAGGCTTCTTCCGATGATGGCAGAATCATTGCTTTCGCACTGCAGAGAACTTTGTTCTTTTCCTCCTCGGAGACACCTGGTAATAGCCTGATAAACTTCTTTGATGCGATCTCTCTCTCAAGCCACTCGGATCTACCACCGATGATAACTAACTCCACGTCGTGTCCACGCTCTCTGAGTATTTCAACAGCTTTAATACTAACCAAAGGATTTTTGATCGGGCGGGTGCCAATGTGGACTATTAAGTTTGTTCTTTTCGAGGGCTCCAGCGGGTTGAAGTTCTTTAGCTTCAGTGGTAGCGGGATAATTCCGTCACACTTCACTATTCCCTTGTACTCTTTCTGAGTCTCTTCGGAAACGCAGATGACACGATCGTACGTTCTGTAGAGTGACTTGAGAGCAAATCGCTGAAGCCTCGATACGTTGACAAGAGGTCCGTGAGCTACTGCTATCTTCGGTTTAAACCTTATGGGGACAACTCCATTGACTATGGCGATGTCAGTATCAAATCTTTTGAGCATTTCACTGCCCTTCGTGAACCATTCGAAGAGCATCGTGAACCATTTGTCTCTATCTTCAGGGCCTCGTAGGGTAACCACCTCGACTTCGACGTCCAGCCCGTGAACCGTCTTAAACCACTTGCCGAGCTCCTCCACAACACCTCTATAACTCCAGCTCAGGATGAAGACTTCATGCCCGAGTAGCTTGAGCGCCTCAGCCAGGTTAGCAATAAACCTGTTTACTCCATCGAGGTGAGTAATGAACTCCCTCCTAATCAACCCTATCCTCAATGAGG
>JAWAJB010000083.1:0-6583 GCA_038888155.1 Desulfurococcaceae archaeon | reverse complement strand
TTTAACGTACTATATATGTTCAACGCAACTTTTAGGTCTTCAATTGATTTGACCTTGAGGTTTTCAATGGTTCCGCGAAGTAGTTTATTGATATTATCGTTGCTTTCAACCTCAATTTTGTATCTTTCACCAATTCTTTCAACTTCTCCTTCATTAGCACCTATCCAAGATAGTATCCTCACTAAGCCATGCATGATGAGTGTATCTGTGAACACATTATGACCAGGCGTGTATAGGTCAACAGTGTTTGTCATAGGTCATCCACCGTTAAAATGTGTTAAGCTCCAGGCATATATCCGTAGCGTGATCGGTGAAGTTCGTAATGCAGTTGGCAACGCTTTTAGGCTCAGCGTAGGGGCCAAGACCTATGCCTAAAGCCCTTCTAACAACCCATGTTCCAGAGTCCTTTCTCCCGAGATACGCTGCAAGAGAGTCGGAGAGTACTAGAGGATGCAGTACAGCGGCTACCTTTGCTCTCATTACAGACCTCCGTGATATGTCACCGTGCAAGACTTTCGCTAGCAGGTTCTTTACGGTGCTCTCAACATCAGCATGATTTATGCTTGATAAGACTTGATTAAAACCGCTCATACAAGTATTAACGTTAATACTGTGTTGCCCTATTCTGTTGCAGATCAGATGCTCGAATGTCGAATCCCTTATTGGCTTTAATTTATTACTTGGGATGTCCTCCAGCATAGCCTTTACCGTTGAAAACGTAACGTATCTTTCACCTGTTTCTCCAGCGTATTTGCCCAGTATTCCGGGTTCGTGGTGTAATAATACGGCTAGTGGGATTATGTACTCGTACTCGTTATTTGTTATATTCAGGCTCCTTAGCATCTTGTAGGTGTAATAAGCGCTCACGATCTCATGCCTATAGAACTTTCTATACCTAGGCTCGGTGTACACGTAAATGAGCTTACCAGTGTCGTGCATCAGTAGTGCTATATCCATGAGCAAACCGGCTTTTTTCCCTAACACGCGTGTGAGAGCTCTGAGATAGTACCTAGCCACACATTTATCCCATACGTTCAGAATCCTTAGCGTGTGCTCGCAAAGGGTCTCCTTACACGAATCGTTCTCGTAGTACGCGCAAGCTACGCTATTTATAGTTATCACCTTCTTCAACTTCTGGAACCCGATTTCCTTTTACGCTTTGAAGTAGAAGGCTGCTTCTTCGTGGTAGGTGCCTGTTGTTGCTCGGGGTATTTCAAAGTATCTACTCTCAGTCCATGCTCATCATCGTATATGTTATTGAAAGCTGACTGCTCTAAAACTAATACGATGTAATGACCATTGATCCGGTCAACACGGCTAATATCCTTTGGGCTCGTCTTTCTCAGTTTAATCTTATCAAGTTCTAGCTTCCTCGGTACGTATATTTCACCTTTCAGCTTTTCAACTCTATCCACAATACTCTGTAGCCTTGTAAGCGCAAACCTTCGGCCCTCTATTAGTGGTACTGAGACTTTGAACTCGTAGTTCTTGAGCCTAACTATGTTCCCATCGCACTCATCCCTTTGTTCAGAGCATCGGAACTCCTCCTGAAACTCCCTGCTTGACATTAGGGATAAGGTTACATAGAACGATGGTCTAACGAACACGTCTTCTTCAGGTGGATAGGAGACTAAATGCAACCTCTCCATGTAGTCCACAAACTCGAGAAAAAGCTCATCGCCTTTCGCCTCTAGCTTTTTTATAATGTCTTTATCGTAAACACTGTTAACCAGAGCTCGAATAGTTCTCACGTTGAACAGGTTAATTTTACCCTGCCGTCCTAAATGTCCGATCAGGGCTTTTTTACTCGCCTCGATCAGGTCATCTATGTATGGTAAACTGCTCTTCGGCTTGTAGATGTAAACTTCGCAATTCCTTTGTTTATCCCTGCATATTCTACCCATTCTTTGAATGAGTGCATCAATGGGTGCTAGCTCGGTGTACAGCTTATTGAAGTCGAAGTCTAACCCGACTTCGAGAACCTGTGTGCCTATTACAACATACTTTCCATGTCCCCTTGTAGCATTTCTAATCTGATCGAACTTATCGCTTTTCTCCTTGGTTCTCATTAGTGAATGTAGAAGTACTATGCTTGTGGATTTGTCACACTCTCTTCTCAGCTTATCGTAAAGTGTAATGGCTTTTTCAATAGTGTTAACTATTATTAAAGTTCTATCTTCGCACATAGCCCTCACATTATCCTTAACAGCGTCTTCAATAGATTTATTGTCGTAGTATTCGAAGCTGATCTCTCTCGAGGCTTCGATACTCTCAATAATCTTATCCAGCTCCTCGTTTACCAGCGTGTACCGATTACTACACCACTCGTTTACTTCATTTTCGACTTGATTTTGCAAGGTGTCAGGTAGAGTAGCTGACGAGATTACTACGACTCCTCCAGAGCACACAAGCGAAGCTACAATTCTTTGAATAATCCTTGGTCCCACATATGCTTCATCCTGAATTAAGTGTGCCTCGTCGAGAACAGTGTATGAGAGCGCTTGAAGACCAGCAGGTGTGGAGTATCTGCCGGTAATGACACCCGGACTAAACTTATACGTTTCAACTCTCTTCGCTAAGAATCCGTAAGCGTATGAATCTAGCGTTGTTAGAGTGATTGATGCGGTGTAAAGATATGTTCTGCTGGTTACGTTTCCGTGGTCCTCGCCAACATCCAGTACTCCGTCGAGGTTGAGCGCCTTAATATACACCTGCAATCGCTCACTAAACTGCTTTAAGAGAGCATGCATCGGTTCAACGATATACATTCGGGGAGCAAAGACTTCGCAATCGTTCAAGTACGAGTAGAGAAAGGGGACAACGAAGGCCTCGGTTTTACCGAAACCTGTAGGAGCGTTGAGAAATGCTAAGACCCCCATCTCATTATTAACGCTTTTAAGTATTTTGTTAGCAAAGGTCAATTGCAGATTAAGCACTTCTTTGTTGAGATCAAACTTCTTGCCCTTAGTCTGGCTCCAGGCTTTAGCGGCGCTTACAACAACTTCCTTTAAAGTTATTTTTTCAGTTGCGCTCGTCACCAGTCATCTCCCTGAGGGAAACGCAGGTCATCCGCGCACAGAACCTGTTGGTCTATTTCTATGGAGGAAGCCTCTAGGAGTTCTTCAGGCGTTCCCGGTGTTCGGGTAACTGGGAAAGCGAAGTCGTCCCTATAACCGCTTTCATCGGTAGCTTTCTCAACAATAAAACTACCTCCCTTAGCAAGCCGTGACTTAACAACGACATTTACCGCTCTGCTATCACAGGGTTTAGCTTCAACGATTTTCAAGCTCTCAACGGTTACTAGCGATTCGCTATCTCCCATTCTGTCGATGAGAAAAAGAGTAGATTTGATAGTATCCAAGCTGTCTTCGCTTTTTGGAATCACAAGTATGCACAAGCTTTTGAAAGCGAACACGTAATCACGTAACATAGCGTCCTTGAACTTAGGAAGCTCGTTAACATTACTTGGCAACCTCTTATTTTCTAATACTTTTCTAACTCTCACAAGCACTATAGGGCTCTTCAGTAGCTTTTGGTCATCGCTAACGCCAGCTCTTATCTTGCTCACGTGCTTTCTAGCTTCTTCGGGGCACCGGGTTTTGCAATTTATGCTATATCCAAGCGCTTTAGCGAAAGCCCCAAGAAGCGTTGATGGTGGTGGAAGGGGGTAAGAATACGCTACCTGGTACGCTAGCTCGTGCCTAATAGAGAAAAACGCTACCCTGAACCTGGCAACTATTACCTTCTGCGCAATGCTACTTGGAGTCAACATATTTCACACTATCATCAGCTAACTCTTTGATAAGACTCGAGAAACTGGTGCACACTTTAAAGGTTTCACCTTTGCATTCTCCCTCGGCGGATTTCTGCTGGTACATTTTGCTAAATTCACCGGTCTTCTCGGAGGTCTTAATAATATTTTGCCACTCATCGTGTAGATTACTACACTTTTCGGCACTTTCACTATAACAATATATTTTGAGCTCTAACGCGTCGTCCTTACTCCCGCTAGCGCTTAATGCCTTATAGTAATCGGCAAGGATTCTCAAGGACTTCTCCATGTAATCTGAGTATGCCCCACTTATCACACTAGGTATCGGCTTGTTAGCCACCACGGCAAACAGTTCTTTAACCTTGATGATAGGTAAAGCTCTAGCTTGTTTCGCACCTGGGGCCAATAAGAGGTTTATGAACGCAAGAATGGCAGATCTTACGCGGCGCGCGACTTCATTAACGTCACAGTACATTGTAGATACCTCCTGTTGAGGGAACCTTTTTTGAGATCCTTTTTGTAGAGACATGCTTTCTGCAGAGACCTCCTCGTAGATTGGTTTACATACGTATGCTAAATCCAAGGAGGAATTGAATCCGTACGATGCTGTCGCATACTCCTGCTTGAACACCATCATCTGAGTTTCTTCTATTGGTCTTGGATCTACTCTGTTATGCGTTACTGCGAACTTGGACACTATTTCCAAGTTTCTCTCGTCAAGAACGGGTATGATAAACGAGAACTTGATCAAGCTATCGCGTTTCACAGGCACTTCTCTCGCTTCTTCTCCTCTCTTCCTCTTTTTTACACTTTTTCTTTCCTCTTCTTCCTCTTCTTCGCCAGCGGCTCTTCCTCCTCTCGGTAATAGGAATCCGTGAAGATCGTTGCAGAGGTCCTCTATTGCCTGGCTCTCTGAGCCGGCTTCTCTCGGGCTCGTTAGGCTAGAATCAGCGGTATATCCTCTCAGCCCTATACCCTTCTTGCAGAACTCGTTAAGCTTTTGTCCACCGAGAGATTGGTACACTTGTGCTGTGTAGTAGGCATGCCAGTGCTTCATAGCGTTCCCGGTCATTATTGGTACCTCGTACACTCTATCTTTATGTACTATTCTAGCTACAGCATGCATATTGTAGTTACCGATGCTTCCAGCGCCTGTTAACGCTGAAACCTGAACTTCCAGTTGACCGGCTATTCTTATGTAAGGACCTCTCGCCATCAAGCTCACCCTTTCAGAGTCTCGGCGATTCTTTCACTGAACCAGTCGGGGGCTACAGCGAGAGCAGCAAAGATCTTTACTATTTCTCTTCGAGAAGCAGGGTCTTTACCTGTCAGTATCTCTGTAAGCTCTCTGCATCTTTGTGACCAATCCATTAGACGGTTGTAAGCCGTGTTTAGATCTCTTCTATTTCTCTCTGCCATCTCTTTTTCTTTCTGAAACCTTTCTTTTACTTCTCCTGCTTGTTTTTCTACTTCCTTTTCCAATTTTTTCAACGTTTCATCAACATACTTCAGCTCATCTTTGATATCGTTTAGTACTTTCCTCACAAGTCTTGACAGCTTTTCAAGTGAATCAAAGAATTTGTCTGGGTTCGAGGACATTTCATCTATTACATCGTACGCTTGTTCTACGGCTACAACAATCCTAGCCGCTTCAGCCGCATTCATAACTCTTTCCAGCTCTTCTTTAGGAATAGACACTGTGTGTGACAAGATCCAACCTCCCTAGGCACTATATACATACTAAAGGGGTTGTATTTAAATCTTATTGCATCATGTTCTATACTATAGGTGCATGATTTCATGCCCTGTAGGTTGAGGCTGGTAACATTCGGCTGGTCGCCTGAGTTTATGTATAGACACATTGTCAGGCTACCGCCTTCCCTTGATGATGTAAGGGAAGTTATCGTACTAGTAGTTCCCGAGTCCCAAGACAGATACTCGAAGGAAAAATTCGAGGAAGCCTTGAGCGAATTGAGAAAGTTCCTCTCATCAATAGGCTGTGGCGAAAACCTTGAAGTCCTGACATTAGATCCGTTAGCTGAACCTCTAAGTGTGCTTAGCAAAGTACTGAGCTACGTCTTGTCAAAGAACTGCGAGGAGGTGATAATTGATGTGAGTGGTGGTTTAAGACTTTATAACGTTGTGCTCACGATGCTTGCGATGTTCCTATCTGGAGTTCTAAAGGTCAAACTTCTCGTGGGACTTGAAACTATGCCGAGGCTTTACGAAATACCCCTCGAGGCTTTTAAGCTCTTGAACAGACTTGGTAGAGTTCACTACGAGGTACTGAAGCTGATCTCGGATCGCGAATTAAGCTCAGTTGAAATTTCGAAGCATCTTAGAAGGGACATCAGTTACGTAAGGAAGGTCCTGAAGCAGCTAACCGAAGCACGCATGGTTGAAAAAACTCAGCGTGGAAGAACAAGCTTTTTCAAAGCCTCGGAACTAGGGCTTGTCGCAAAGCTGTTCTTAGAGCTTAAACTACGAACTTAAATGACAGCTGAGCCTGTTCTTCCACCATGTTAATAGCTACTAGAAAGCTAGAATAAATGCGGTATTCCGGCATGGCTCCTTAATGGCCGGTTCCACACCTAGAGAGCTAGCTACATTGAAGACTACGAGTCCCCTGAAACTTTAACTCATGTGTTGTACCCGGAGATCTCATAGTATTATGGAGGATGGAGGTAAACAGTTAGAATAAACACAAGCTCTCAATCCTTTAATCTTTCTATCCTATCCTAATCCCTCTTCCTATGTCTGATCGCGTTCGAACTCGGATTAAAAACCAAAAGAACGATAGGAAAATTGTGG
>JAWAJB010000082.1:0-6630 GCA_038888155.1 Desulfurococcaceae archaeon | reverse complement strand
CGAAGTCTACCTCTTCGGTAGCGTTGCTGAAGGTACGTATACGTTATCAAGCGACGTAGACGTACTAGTAGTCACAGACCGGCCTCCGGAGGAAGTGTTGGTAAAACTGTGGGAGAGGGGGATAAAGGACCCATTCGAAGTACACGTCGTAAAGAGAGAGATGCTGGACCTTTACAAGCGGAGGTCGGAGCTAGTGAAAGTAGAGGAGTTCATCTCTCTAGAAACGGTTTCACCATGAGCTCTCGCAGTCTTTAACTCATCGAAGACACTCCCGCCTTCACTCATCAACTCCTTCAGCTTTCTCACGCGCCCCCTTTACTGCGAGTTTCTTGAGCCCTACGTAATAGGGTATCATCTTAAACCTCCTCGGCTCGGCTATGAAGTCCGTTGAGACCACGCTACCAAGAAGCTTTAGGTTGCCAGTGAAAAGAGCGTAGAGTAGCTTTGACAAGCAATGAGAATTGCGGAACGTGAGTCTTTAGATCCACTCCCTCCAACAGTGCACGTCGGACCCTCTCAGTCTTTCTAACCTCGGTCAGTTCTGGAATCTTTCTTCAAAGTAGACAGACAACGTCATATAAAGTTAATAGTCTAAACGTAGTGACAACAAGGTCGACTGTTTTGTCGTTATGTGATGCCACGTTGAATAAAATATCGTTACCCGTACCACGATTTCCCAAGGTGTAGAAATTTGTTTAAATTGATCAAAATTATTGAAATACTATACACGATACAACGTGATTATGTAAATTATATATGGAACCAAGCAATAACGCTTAATCATATAAAATATTTCTTAATTACATTTTTGAAATATTGTATTAGCAAAACTTTAAAACTACTGATTATATCACACTATGGGGTGTCACCCTCTGGTGTCAAAAACCTTCGTAGGCGTAGTCATAGTAATTGTGGCATTAGTTGCTGTGTTGGTTACTTATCAGTTTTTGTTAGTGCCTACGACCCCCACAACGCTTGCTACGACTCCAACCACGCCAACAACACTAACAGCACCTAAACCAACGACGATGACCATCCTCCCGCAGGGGAGAGTTTCCTGGAGTATTGGAACGGGAGATGTTGGAGGCGTCGCGTATTACGCTCATGCCACGACAGCTGATGTCTTGACTAAGTTGTACCCGCAGTTCTTTGAGATTTCGTTGATCTCTGTGGGCGGGGCGGCAGCAGGCATGTCCAGCTGGGATGCAGGCAGGGTAGACATTGGGTATACTGCGCTGAACATATTGATACAGTATGTGACAAGAACTGGTAGATGGGCTCCTGATAAGGCCACTCCCCAGAGAGCCGATGAAATGTCTGTCATTGTGTATCAATACCCGCTTCTTTATGGAATCTATATAACCGACGATGTCTACGCTACTGGCAAGGTTAAGTGTTGGAAGGATCTTAAAGGCCTAGACATAGGGATCTTCCCAGGTCACCCAACTTGGGCTTCCCACGAGGTATTTAGGGATGTCTTCTCTCTAATACTGGGTGTTAATCGGGACGAGCTCGACAATGTCATGAAGCTTGTGCCGGGTCTTGGAGATCGGGAAATACCTGATGCCGTAGCTCTAGGTACTGTTAAGGTCGTGTGGGGATATGGCGATCCCTCAGGGCCTACGACATGGTTAACGAACACTCTGTCAAGGATGGAGTATAAGATGCACGCAGTTCCAGCATGCCCGGATGAGCTGGAGTTAATGAAAAAGAACTTGCCATACGTCATAGAATTCACGCTGAACTTATCGCGGTACAACATAAAAACCATCGACGGGAAGACCGTTATGGAGACCATAGGAGTGCCGTTCGGACTTATAGGGAGCTCGAAACTCAGTAAGGAACACATATACCTCCTCTTCAAGACTATGGTCGAGCAATGCGATATATTCGAGAAAACTATGGCTCTCTTCACAGGTTTCTGTCAGTGGGGTCTTCAATTTAATGTAGAGACTTTTAAGAAGCAGTCCATGTGGAACATTCCAATACATCCAGGTGTGGCTATGTACCTGCAGGAGTTGGGCTACGACCTTGCCAAGTTAGGGATACTTGTTGCAAAACCGTAAAGCTATTTTTCTACTTTAGCACTTTATATGAGCTAGATTCGTTGAGGTGTGATCATAAATGTTAACGCCCAAGAGTGCCAGCTCAGGCTCTAAAGTCATGAAGCTACTTCACGTGACATTCTGCTTAATGCTAGTGCTTTATGTCATGTGGTATGCGGGGGCTATAGCCTTGAGGCTTCCCACAGTGGAGAGGGGCCAGGGATGCATATTATTCCTGACGCTAGCGTGTATAATAATGCTGCTCAACTCCGTTATGGGTCGCAGTAATATATTCGGCTTGAAAAACCCGCTACTTAATAAGCTGTTGTCGGCCGTGATGATGGTGCTCATATCGGTAAGCGGCATATACTTCTTCAGAGAGTATTACGCTATACTCTATTACAGGATGGGTATAGGCAACATCTATGACGTTGTCTTGGGTGCGGTGGCGGTGATCACGGTGCTTGAATGTTGCAGAAAGAACGTTGAGAAGATCATTACTATAATAGCGTTCGGATTCATGGTGTACGCGCTCGCAGGCCCGTACATACCTATCCCCGGTTTAAGCCATAAAGGCTTGAGCCCATGGGATCTCTTTAGGGTTCTCTCGGCAGACATACCTCTAGGGATTTTCGGTTCGCTCACACAGGTTGCCTTCACATGGGTCTCGGGCTTTGTGATATTCGCGTCATTCCTTAGGGCTCTCGGAGGTTTCGATATTATCTACAGCGTCATGAGATACTTGGCGAGCGTCGGGCCCTACCTAGTACCTCAGACAGGAATTATCGCAAGCGCCTTATTCGGCATGTTCAGCGGTAGCGCGCCTGCTAATGTGGCTGGAACAGGAGTGTTCACTATACCCATGAATAAACGTATCGGGATACCTGCGAAGTTCGCAGCAGCTATCGAAGCCGTGGCTTCGAGTGGTGGGCTGATAGTCCCGCCAGTGATGGGGGCGGCGGCCTTCATAATGGCGGCGTTGC
The DNA here is from genome assembly GCA_038888155.1 of Desulfurococcaceae archaeon. Classification (GTDB taxonomy): domain Archaea; phylum Thermoproteota; class Thermoprotei_A; order Sulfolobales; family Desulfurococcaceae; genus UBA285. The sequence continues at coordinate 3,602 of JAWAJB010000082.1, read as the reverse complement.
TTGGCGTACAGTACCTGTTCATATGTGCTGTGGCAGTGATTCCGGCTGTGATGTACTACCTGTCCCTCAGCGTCGCCACGTTTCTCTACACACGTAGGCACCTGGACCTTAGTAAAGCATATAAGGTCATCGACGAAATGCCCCATACAAGCGTTAAGAGCATTGTGATCACCGGCGTGCCGTTTCTCACAGCTTTCGCAGTGTTGGTGTTCCTGATGGCGTACACCAGGCTGGACCCGCTTCTCGCGTGCTTTTTCGCTGTCACTATATACGTGCCGTTTGCGTTCGTATACAACTACGTCTTCGTCTGGAGGCGGTCGAAGAAGTCAGGCTTTAGGGAGTACGTTATGGATTTCGGGGGGCGCGTTGTCAATGCGATAGTTGAGGGGGGAGAGGTGTCAGCCACGTTGGGCATTACATTGGCCACGGTCAGTATAATTACCTGCGTTTTAAGCGTCACTGGAACAGTTGTGAAGTGGTCAATGTACCTCACACATGCTGTAGGCAACAACTTGGCGTTGCTCGTGTTCGTGACATGGCTTATCGCTACGCTACTTGGCTTTGGGGTCTCCACAACAGGTGTGTACGTCATAACGACAGCCATCGTCGCACCTGCGTTCGTTAGACTCAACATACCGCTACTCATAACCCACTTCTTCGTGTTTTGGGTGGCGACGCTGTCGGCTATAACACCGCCAGTCGCTATAGCCGCAGCCGCCGCAGCGAATATTGCTGAAGAGCGGTACATCACCGTAGCGATCGAGAGCATGAAGCTAGGGCTACCTTTGTTCTTAATCTGCTTTGCATTCCTCGCATGGCCGGAGCTACTTATCTGGTCCCCTGCGACACTCATAACTATCTTAATATTGATATCCGTAGTGATTTCCATGCCCGTGGGCATCTACGGCTCTAAAGTCCTTGAGATGACAGCTAAGTCAAGAAGTATATACGTGCTTCTGAGATTATATGCCATCACCTCATCGCTGTTGGTTGCTGTAGGAAGGTCTTTCATACCGGATCACATGCTATATCTGCTGGCAGGCTCGATCATGCTCATCACTCTCTACACCTTAATACAAGAGGTCAGGAACTACAGGCGTGAGATTACTGCATTGAAGAATGCTTGAGAACCTGACTTCAAGCCAAAACATTTTTGTTAATCCAAGCTTATTAACTCCCGCATTCTTATTCCGTGCAGGGTGTAGTGCGCATTGAATCCTAATCTGATGAACAGGATCGTGAACATAGTTCTCAACACGTCTTACGACGCGCTTGATGATTCAGTTAAACAACATACGAAACTGGTTGTCCTTGACTGGATCGGATGTGCTTTAGCGGGGTCCACTCACCCCAAGGCTAGATCGTTAGCGAGACTTGTGAAGAAACTGGGGGGCTTGAGTGAGTCGACGGTGATAGGAACCGACATTAAGACCTCATCGCCTCTAGCTGCCCTAGCCAACGGCTTCGCAGGACACGTCATGGAGCTTGATGACATGCATGAAGGGGCGTTAATGCATCCAGCAGCGCCTGTGGTCCCCGCAGCATTGGCCGTGGCCGAGAGTTCGGACGCACGCGGGAGTGACTTAATGCTGGCCATCGTGATAGGCTATGAAGTTGAGTCAAGGCTCGGGAGAGCTGTCAACCCATCGCATTATAGATTCTGGCACACTACAGGAACGTGCGGCACCTTTGGTGCTGCGGCCGCCGCAGGCAGGCTATTAAATCTAAGTAGGAGTGAGCTTGTGAACGCTTTCGGTATCGCTGGAACTCTAGCGTCAGGGCTTGTTGTGACGTTCGGAACTGACGCCAAGTACTTGAACCCAGCTCACGCGGCGATGAGCGGCATCATGGCCGCCCTCCTAGCTAGGGAGGGCTTCTCAGGACCTGAAGACATTCTGGATTCAGATACGGGATTCCTTAAAGCCACTTCAGATAGTGTGGATGCATCCGCAGTCGTCGATAGGACTGAGGAAAAGTTCGAGATATTAAACAACACCTTTAAACTCCATGCTTCATGCGGGCATACACACGCTGGAGTGGAAGCAGTCCTGCACCTCCGTAGCAGACATGGTCTAACGCCGAGCAACGTGGAGAAGATCTTGGTGCGGACATACCCCATCGCCATAGAGCTTACGGGACGGAATTACGAACCTAGGACCATGCACGAAGCGATGTTCAGCTATCCGTACTGCATAGCAGTAGCCTTGAAGTACGGTAAAGTGAGTTTAAACGAGTTCTCTGAGGACAAGCTTAAGAATGAGGAGTTGCTGGAGCTCGCGAAGAAAGTGGTGCTAGAGATCGAGCCGGAGTATGCGGGAGTGGGTTTGGGGAAAGCTAAGGTAATCGTTTACATGAAGAACGGGAAGACCGTATCACATGCAGTGGAGGCGTTGAGGGGGTCCCCCCAGAACCCGGCGGGGATTGAGGATATCACTGCGAAATTTAAAGATCTAGCCCGCATTGCTTTACCTGAAGAGGCGGTCGCAAGGGTTGCTAGTCTCGTCAGCAGTTTAGATAAGTTGAGCAATGTGAAGGAGTTGACGCGGGAGTTAGTCACCACACCTAGGGAGTAAAGCTCTAGGCGGTCTGAATCGTGAGATAGCCTAAGCCGAGCGGGGGCGCGGCGATGGGTAGCTCTACCAACCCACGTACTAGGTAACACACTAAATTAGGAACCCTAACGTAATGACGCCATAGGCAAGGGACTTAGGTCAAGCTGGTCCATAAGAACTCAAGAATAGTGTGCGATTCTCTATACGAAGAATTAGTACTTCTCTAAACATAGAATTAAGTGAGCCCTTGTGGAATGCACCACGCGGAACACGCGGGGGAGCGGTTTTATCGATTGGTTCATTGGTTGGTGTGCTGGTTGATGCATTTGCTTCGGAATCTTAACTTAATGGTGTGTCGGCTTTTTAAAGTCCGTGTTCTGGGGTGGAAAGGGCTGTAGACTAAACCGGTGCTTCAAGGTGCTACCGTCGCCGATAGCAATAGGATATCCACAAACACTGAGAGCGCCTGCCTCGGGAAGCCCATGAGCTCACGGCAAGATGAAGCTTTCAGGACTGAAAAGCTCTTCTATGTAGAACATTCCACAGCTGCATGACTTTTGAGGGCTTTATCTAGCTCTGGGTTAGGCTTGGGTTTCAAGGTGAGGTACGGGAGGTTCACAGTCGTCCAGGGAGATACCCTTCCTAAACGAGAGGTCCCCGGGTCCCTAAGGTCCAGCCAAGTCTTCTGCATATCCTTAACCGATCTACTCCTCTGGAGGAATCTTACTTTAGATTTCACTTAGATGCTGTAGCTAATGACTGTTGTCCCCCCTTTCCCCGAGATCTCCCACGAGTTTAGGCTTTCGAACTACATCAGCTATCATCAAACCTATTAAGAGTTACTGCTCTACATAACATCTCATGGTTGCAAGGGATGGTCGTGAGACGATGGCTTTACAGGTAACCAGACCTCTAGGGGTGTGGCGGGCCCGCCGGGACTTGAACCCGGGACCTCCGGCTCCGCAGGCCGGCGCCCTATCCTGGCTGGGCCACGGGCCCTATACTAACTTGATTCTGGGTTTATGTTCTTGTCGTTATCGGCTTGCTCTA
>JAWAJB010000081.1:0-6660 GCA_038888155.1 Desulfurococcaceae archaeon | reverse complement strand
AAAGGGATCTATGGGCAACGAGGAAAAAACGCGGAGACAGAGGATAATAGAGAAACTGGAGACAGCCTATAGGACAGCCAACGAGCAAAAGCAGTGGATAACCATAAGGCTGGCTCAATTCGATAACTTTTCTCTTTGTGTGGTGATCGCGCCGCCCACTGAGGGCAGAAGTGCAACGCCAATACTAGCTATTCAATCACCCAAGCTTACTAACCGATTAATAATCAAGGATCAAGACGCTTTCAACGATCTAGCGGCACTGATAGAAGCTGTGAAGAAAGACACTGAGTTGTTGTCCACGGTCTTTAGCTGGCTAGATAGCAAAAACCCGCGAGTGCGAAGAAAAACGGCGATAATAGAGCTATAAGCGCCCCCGTATTCCACACATATTTTTTTTCTCTATTTCTCACATATTCCTTCTTCACTCTGCTAGACTAGGAGCCATTATAACGGGGAGAAAAAATGGAAATAGAGATACACGAAGAGGTATACTGCAGAAGCTGTAGGACTCAATTAACACATAGAGGTCTGCCGTTAAGAAATTGCCAACATTTGAAGTGGTACATCTACGGAAACAAGTGCTTTGAATGTGCTTTATATAACGAAACTCCTGATTGCGACATTATAACAAACATTGAAATTTGCAAGAAACCAATAAAGAAGCGAGTGTATGTGATCCAAGACGGTTCAACGTATTACGTATTAGCATCTACGTTAGCTCCGTTCACGTAACATTATTTTTTTTCTTTTCTTTTTTTGTTTCCTTTTTTCTATTAGCTATGTTAGTGTCCATTGTAACGGGGACGAAATGTCCCTGAAAAACATATACGGTATGGAGGTTGAGAGGGAGACTATGCCCCCGGTCTCCCTCAATGTGACCGATGAGAAAAGGATAGGGGGGCTGATAGGGGGTATGAGCCCCGACTTGTACAACGTAAAAAGGGTGGTACATAAATGAACGAGAAAATAAGTGGAAAAGTTATTAGTTTTGCTGAACTAAGAAAAACAAGAAACCCATTTGGCACAGAGAAAATTGATAGACTGGATAGTTATATAAACAAAGAGATCGTGATAAAAGACTATAAGGTAGACGAGGGAATGATCCAAGGTAAAAAAGTGAACTTCGTGTATATATTAGCTATAGACCCAGAGAAAGGCGAAGAGGTAACGCTAAGGACAACATCCGAAGTAATACTGAAACAGTTAAGACAAATAGAAAACTACTTGAGAGAAGGATACTTAGTAAGAACGAAAGTTATTAAGAAAAAGCGCTATTTGACGCTTGGGTGAGCACAAATGAGGAAATATAGGGTGATTGCAATAAATGGTTTTCAAGAACCGGAGTTAGTGGGAGAGTACGAGAAGTTTGAAGACATGCTAATGGCTTTATTGATAATGCTGAAATCGTTTAAGGCAATCATGGTTGAAGTGATAGAGGTGAAGTGAATGGTGGGAGTTTACTATGTCTTTTATCATGAGGACGGTACGTCAAAGTGCATAACCATTACTAATCAGCTTGAGGAAGCACTAATGTTGTTTTGTTTTATTGCTTTAACGAAAAAAATAGCAGCCATAGTCAAGGTAGGAGAGGTTGACCCAGAGATGGAAGAGATATGGGAGGAAGCCAAGGAACGTGTAGAAGAGGAAACGGGGGTGATAGTTTAGATGTCCATTAGGCTCGCGGAAAGAGCTAAGGAAATGGCCGAGAAGATCATAGAGTTATTGAAGCTCGAATATGAATTCAAGCAATATGAGGACAAGGGGAAATATATCGAAATATATATTCCGCTTTCCGATTTGCTCAGAGTGGGAATTGATACATCGGCAGTGTATTTACCGCTACTTTGGTTACATGCAAAATACGAAATAGAAAGTTGGCCATTCAAATATTGGGGAAAAGTGCATGGCTACATATTCAGAGTTCCAAAATCCATTACGGAAGGGTGGGCTAAGAGATGAGGATCGATGCGATAGAGAAAGAATTAGGGATAATTAAGAAAGAAAAACGTAACAGGTATGAGCATCACACAGAAGTTTTCGTCTTGCGGCTAACCAAGGAGGAGTACATAGCATTGAAAGCGATATCTAAAAAAACTGGTATTGAAATGGCCAAAATAATTCGGCACTTTTTAAAACCTTACTTAGTCATGCTGATAGAATATGCTAAATGGAAAGGATGGTTTTTTGAACTTGAAAGAGAGCTTGAGGGATTATGAAGATCATAATAAAATTTCCGGAAAGGGAAGGATGGAGAGAAGAGGTGATTGACGTGGATTTGCGATATTTTACGTCTGTGAACGACATAGTGGAATATGTCTTAGAGGTGTTGTCAGAGCGCTACGTTGAATCAATCAAAGCAAAAAGGCGAAGAGAAGTGAAAGAACGTTATAAGGCGGGCTTACGCAAATGGTTGCCAGCCAAGCTTGTAGTTGCCCTATTAGAGGCGATAGGTGAATAAACATGCCTAAAGAAAAAACAACCGAAGTGGCTATCAGACTAACACCTGAAGAGAAGAAAGAAATCAAAGAAAAGTTTCAGAAAGAGTTAGAAAAATATGAGAAATTGAGGGAGGCTATAGAGGCGCTGAAGAAAGAAATACCAGAGGAAGCTGTACGAATACTAGAGTGGATTGAGAAATATATCTGGTTCACCGTAGTGCCGAAGAAAGAAGAGGAAGAAGAATAGATAGAAAGAAAGGGAGAATGATATGGAGCCAATTAGGATCAATACTAAGCGTCTTTCTACGGCGCTTTATAACGCAGCTATTATTGAGGTATTATTCGGATGGAAAATGGATATTGGCGTTTCATCTGATCGTCTAATCTTTTTAGATTGCGATGATAAAGCGCGGTTAGAAGATTTCTTAGCTTTCTGCAGGGCACTGTGCAAAGAGTACAAGTCTGAAGGACTAGTGCTGGAGACGAAAAACGGGTATCATTTTATACTTCTTCGTCCAATATTGAGTACTGAGCATAAGAGGTTTTACAGAATGCTGGGAAGAAAACCAGAGATCTGCGACAAATTCGCTATTGATTATATCCATGTACTAGCATGCATTAGGCGTGGATATGCGACGTTGAGAATATCAAACTGGGTATTACGCTACATTATACAACCATCAGGTGATGTAGTTGAACGAAGACCTGATAAAGGAGGCTGAAAAGTTTATCAAAGAGGTGAGAAAAATTCAGAAAATGGTATATCAGCTGGCGTTTATTGCCACATCGGAAGACGATGAACAGGCCTCTAAGGCTCATGAGATGCTGAAAAAGCTAGTAGACGATGGTATTGTCTCTGAAAGGATGGTCATGAAAGCACTAGAAGATGTGCGAAGGTATAGGTTATACGTGCTAGATCGAGTAAAAAGGAGGGAGGAGCAGCATGAGGCCGCCTAGATTTAGTCAAAAAATTTATACGAAGAAGGAACTGATTGAATTACATAAAGAACTAATGAGAAAAGCAAACGATTGGGCAATGGAGGATGTTGATCAGTGGATAGTAGGATCGCTAGTTGACGCGGCGATAGGTATTGTTCACTACAAAGTGGGTGACTTCAGAACTATAGACTACTTTTTTGACTAATTTTTTTCTAGCTAGCTCAGGTACCGGATATAGTATCCTGATCCGCACATATATTACTGTGCTTTTGGCGTATACACCGTGTATTCGCGTATACAAATGTTTAAATAGTATACATATCACTAGATGATGATGCCCAGGACAACTCCGGCTAGTCGCAGGTTAGCGAAATGGAAGATCAAGACGGAAACTGGTGCCACAGATTACAGCAGGATCATAGCGGATGAGGATACTGCTAAGGCTTTCGCAGATATGCATACGCAGCTCGCGGAGTTAGATACTAAAGTAGGAGCGATATTGGATGAAGCCAGGGTTAGGGCTCATTTGCGTGCCTCATACTTGACCTTTGCTCGTGAATTATGGAAAATCCAGCATAAGTACGGTAATGTGTTACCAGGCGAAGTAGCTGCGCTGATAACCAAGTACACTACGTGGGGTCTTGATAGGGGATTACTGGAACGCATAGCGGCAGCTGTAACCGGTACTGCGCCAGCAGCCGGAGGTATTTCGCTGTAACGACCATACTAGCGTAACATATAAAAAATACCGTTTTTTTCTATTCTTGATGATAGCAAGCGTAGATACTATCAGGGCTTTAAAGGTGATCAAGATTGCAAACGAATTATCTAAGAAACAGGAGCTGACCGAAGAAGACGTGATAAATGCACTAAAGGCGATAAATCTACCTAATGAAGTTGTAGAAAAAGTAAGAGAAGCATTCAAGGCAGAGAGCGAGGAAGAGAAGATAATGCTAATTGCAAAGGCTTTCGGAATACCTGAGGAAATGATAGTCAAGATACTAGAAGGCCTGATGATGGCATCATTAGTGCTAAGATAAGCAAAAAATTTATAAAGTATAGTTTTTTCTAGTTAGTGATGGCAGAGGTAATCAGGAGATTGGATATAACTACTACCGTACTTGGAGGCGCCATATTGATCGGTGAAAAGGAACTACGAAAGCTGGCGCCATACTATAAGAACGTGTATAAATTCACTAGATGGTTTGATGATGCTGTCTTACCACTGGTCGTAGGTGCTATTGGCGTTGCGATAAGGCAGCCATTGCTTCAGAAGATGTTCGTGTTGGGTCTGATGCAGGCGATTAAAGGTGCGTATGATGGATTTGTTGCTAAAGAACCGTTCGTTTATGCGTCAGACTCTAGCACAATAGAGGTCTGGAACTTTGACGCGGGAGAAGTACCAAGACTAGTTATCGATGGAAGCGTTGTGAGTGTGACTGCAACTACTGACAACACTGGTTATGCAAAGATTAGTCTGCCATCAGCGCTTAGCAGCGGTATCCATGCCGTAGCGGTAGCCACTAGCAAGAAAGCCTGGGGAGGTCTGGTAGTAGTCTAGCACTGTAGCAGCTTTCAGCTATAATATATACGCGTTTTTTTTACCATAAAGCTTTTAACTAGCCTAGTGTCGACTATATTGTGAGCGTAGAGGAGAAGTTGAAACGGGTGTTAGATGATGTCGCCAGAGTTATAGAAGAGGGTGGGGAAATCACTGTCGATGATCCAGACATAAGGATTTTCATGCAAAGTGAGCGGACAGGAGTTATGCTAATGGTATATACCACAGTATGGGAAAGAGGAGAGATAAGCATGAAATCTGTAACAAGGGACATAAAAGCCGAAATGCTGATAGATTGTACAAACTGTGATTGCATGCTAATATTTGACCCGCTGAAGAAAGTTGTATCATGGACGTTCAATGTACGAGCGCCATTTAAGATCAAATCGGTGCAAATGGGTAGGTGGGGCCAAAAAGCTGTTAGACTTGATATAATAAAGCTGTAGACTATGCCGGTAGAAATATCGCCTGAGAACACGTACTTTTCATCATACGACCAACCACTTTACGTCGTTGTAACAACGTCTAGAAACATAACTTTATCAGCATATTATGGTAACACTTTGATATTTCAGCAATCCCTAACTAGAGGAAAACATTATCTAAAGATTTGGGATACTGTACCAGCGTCATCAGGCATTTTTACTGTCAGGTTCACATGGAGCGGTGAGGAAAGCGGATCCTTCGAAGTTAAGTGCATATACTATAGCGGCTATTCAAGATTAGTTCGTTTCAGAGATGAGAAAGGGGCGTCGTTGTCATGCTATGTATCAATGTTCGACTTGCGGCACAGTCTGATCATGAAAATGATGGGACCGTACAGCGGTGTCAGTGTGCCTATAGCATTTGTCACAGACACTACGTACTTAGAAGTTTATAAGCGGAATCCTGATGGAACATATTACTATTGGATTGGCTTAATAAAGGACGCACCAGACTATCTTACACCAGCTAAAACCAGCAATATATTTGTCAGATTAACTATAGATAAGGCTGCCGCAAGGTATTATCTGCGGACAAGAATACCGTTATTTACGTTTTTACCGGATTCAGCTATAGATAGGTATATATCATATGCTGGTAAATGGCAAATAGCATCATTAGTTGTACGTACATTATCAATAGCTGGAGAAATATGGAGTGTAGACGAAGATGCAAACAACATATACATAGTGCTAAAGTTATATGGTGGACCAATTGCTGAGACGATAATTGCAACTATATTATTTCTCGCAAAAATTGGCGTGATAGCTATGGCAATTTACTTCGGTCTAGAAGCTTTATCAAACTTGATCAAATCAATAGCTATGGTAATACAACCAACCGTATACATATCAGACAACTACGCCCAAGTAAAGAAAGAAATAGCGGAAACCATGCAGAAGGTTACTGAGGATACTACTTTGACCCCTGATCAAAAAGAGCGGATAATAACGGCGTTATCAGCGGCTCTGGCATCAATAGGGGGACAAGAAAAAGAGGCTATAGCTGCAGCAATGCCGACATCAACGATAATTGCGATAGCGCTAGCCGCGTTAGTTGTTGGTCTAATACTAGGTAAGAGAGGTGGTGGGCATGAGTGAGGAACTAGTAATATCTATTTTGTTGTTCGAATTGGGATTGCTCATTTATATTGAGAGAAGGCTAACTAAGTTAGAGGCAGAGGTTAGGATGCTGGCAAAATTTATAAGGACCAGGACGGTGATAAGCAATGATGATGGC
>JAWAJB010000080.1:0-6670 GCA_038888155.1 Desulfurococcaceae archaeon | reverse complement strand
TAATTTAAAATTCAAGACAGCACTTTGACTAGTTGATGTGAAATACCCACTGAGATACACAGTGTTCCCTAGCCCAGTGCTAAGTTGCACTATGCTGGTTGAGGTTGATACGGGAACACCGCTTCTGATGATTATGCTCGTGGAGCTCGATGTACCCTCGATCCAGGCGTCAAGGTTCAGGGTTGCTGGAGCTGTATAGGAGTCCAGTATCAACCGGGCGTAGAGAACCTGGCTAGCGTTCACGCGGAGGACTCGGGCCGTTGTGTTGAACGTGGAGGCCCCTGAAATGTATAGCGTGAGACCAGCACTAGTCTTGTTGGCGCCGAGGCTCGGGGTGATCGACCGAGTAGAGAGAGCGTAGGTGTCCCCTCCCAGCACAGAATCAGTAGCTGGCACAGTGAGCTCTCCGCAGACGCTCCCGTCAGGGTACTTGACCACTATTCTCCCATCGCTACCCGTACCCACCACTACATCGCCTACAACACCCAGCGCGAAGGATGATGACGGAGCCGTCGTTGAGTTCACCAGGTATCCAAGGTTATCCCAGACCTCAACCCTCATACCCATATAGAATCCAGCAAAGTACACAGACCTAGGATCTACTGTGGATATTATGAACTCGTCGTATTGTGCTATAAGCCCATCTGCTATGACTCCTATGTACGCTGGGACAAAGACGTTGCTGTGGGTTATCGTTGTTGATGCACTCAGACGCAGGGTTCCAGCAGAGTCGTAGAAGTAAGCCTCTATGTTGATCGTTGTACCTGATACAGAGTAGTAGACTACGATCGTGTACCACGCACCAGAGCTATACCATGGTAATCTCTCCTGGTTTACATGTGTATCCCAGCCAGCTTTTGTAACACCGAAGCTACGTATTTCAATACCCCTTTTATCGTTTTCCAGTACTATAGCGTACACTCTTGTTCTATCTGCGTTCAGCATAGCTACACCGTAGTACTGGCTTTTTTCCGATCTTGATACAAACCTAGTTTTAACAGCAACCCAGAGGCTTGTATAGTCACTAAGTGGCATATCGTAGTAATAGTAAGATGATGCTCCAACTCCAGCGTTGTTGTCTTGCCCCTGCAGAACATTGCCCTTGGCTCCTGGTGCACCACTAATATTATTCCAGATACCTCCGTAATTAGTCCACCCGGGTACGGGGTATGCTTCGAAGTCCGTGTAGGTGAGTGCTCCTCTGCTTGTTCTCGTGAGCGCTGTGCACGTGTAGGTGTATGGTGGTTGCTCTAGCGTTGCGGGTGGTGGTTGTGGTTTTAGGCCTATTGTTGTGGGGTAGTATATAAACACGGAGGCCAGCGCTGAGAACGTAATTAGTACTAGCGTTACGTAAACTGCTCCGTGCTGCATCTTCGCAGCCCACCACTCACTTCTCTCAGCTGGCTTGAGCTTGTACACCTTGCTGAGCGTTGCACCGGTAGCAGTGGCGGAGGACGCGGTGGCTAGCGCAAGCAGTAGTGGTGGCACCCAGCTATCCAAGACGATCCAGTGTACGCTCGTTGGCTCGATTACAACTCCTTTAAAGGTTATCGTACCGGCCAGCGTCCTGAAGACAACTACATCGCGCGCGAGGTAGCTGAACATGCCTACGTCAGCACTTACAGCCCTGTAAATGTAGCCGTTGAGGAGACCGTAGAGGGCAACCAGGCTTACCGATACACCGTAAACCAGCCCTAGCGCCATCGAAGGCCTTTTCCACGTGAACGCTATGGATAGAATCGATAATGCCAGGAGAGCAAGTGACAGTAGTGTAAAGGTTACGGAGACGTGCCTGATATAGTCCGTGATAGGCATTGCGATTGGCTGCTGGTTGTAGCTGTAGTAGAGCCTGTAGTCTAGGATAGAGTAGTAGCCCCTGACGTACCCGTGGAAGTGGTATATGGGCATGGTAGCTACCAGTAGGTATAGGAGGGACACGATTGCGCAGGCAACACCCGAGACCGGGACCAGTAGCTTAATCCACTTAGCTACCCTGTCCTCAGTGGTAAGCCAACCCATCTCTTATCACCCTGGTTAAACCAGTAAACGTAGGCGTAAGCGTACTGTGCTTCCCTTGGAGGCTCAACCACGTGGTAAGAGAAGCCGTTAACGGTATAAGTCCCGTTACTCCACTTCCAGCCACCATCATAGTACCTTATGGACACGTTGATTGCTATAGGGAAGCAATTGGAATTCCTAGCTACTAAGACCCCGTTAACGGCGCTTAATTCCGGGTTCAACCCGCCTACGAGCAGGTCGTACTTGCCGGTTAGCCTGCCCGCGTGGTTGAGCACCGCGTCAACCTCTATCACTAACGGTAACCCGTTCTCAAACGCTTCTCTAAGTAGCTCTGGGCTAGGCTTAAACGAGTATTCTCTCTCAAACGCAGAGACCGTGTCCACTGGCGTGGAGTTGACCTTCACATCAATGCTGGTTATAGACAGCTCGCCCGTGTAACGGACGCTGACGGTGCACGTGGCCTGTTCGAAGTAGACTCCGGCCAGGTTGACTACAGGCGCCTTCACTACGTTGGGCGCGAGAGGCCTGGGAACTACAGCGTAGACAGCAACTACCGATACTAGCCCTACAGCGAAGAGGATGGTGCAGGAAAGCCCCACTACGGGTATTTTAACGACGATGTAAAGCGAGTAAGCTAGAAGAGACAGCACTACCGGTATCCAGAGTTCCCTCGGAATAGTGAAGACTACCGTACCTCTAACCCTCTCCAGCTCCACTGGGCTGTCAGCTACGTCAACGTTGTCCCCTTTCGTAACCACCATGGTTCTGTTTCCACTAACCGTGTTCAGGTGAAGGAAGCCTATGACTCTGTGAACCACGCAGTGACTGGGGGTCACGCAGTAAACCACCACGTCCCCAACGGTGAAGTTGCCGCTCGCGTAGATGGCCAGATCCCCCCTTCTAAGGGCTGGTTCCATGCTGTCAGAGATGACGAGCGAAACCCCCAGGAGGCTGGGGTGCCCGAGCCTGGAGAGAACCGTGAGCACGATAATGATAAGAGATAATGAGAGGATTACACTCGATACTAGGGAAAGGGCTTTAACAAAAAAACGATTTAATTCTAGAGGGGCTCGGCCGGGTCATCTCCTGCTACCTTCCAATGTCTGGGTTCGCGGGCGGAGTCTCCGTTGACGGTGTGTACACTAGCTTAGCGCTCGCCGTGTAGGATCTCCCTGCGATGACTGTTTCCTCGGGTATGTAGACGTAGACGTCGAGTTGCCAAACCCTTCCAACCCCTAGTAGACCAATGCTTATTGGCTGGTTGAGTGTTGGGTTGGTTACGTCGAGCTCTCTGACCCTGGTTGCTCCTTCGTAGACGAAGAGCTTCACGGTGCTACCCGCTGGCAGAGTGTTCGACACGAATGTGAAGACTATGTAGACGTTCATCGCGTTGTCATCCGTGTTGTTGATCCTCAGAACGTCCTTGTAGTAGTTCTCCTGGTAGGTTGGATGAATGGTGATGGATGCTGATGTCTTATTGTCTCCTATGGTGACCGTGATGGTGTTTCCTGCTCCGATGTCGGGTTGACCAGCGTTGTTACCCGGCTCGAACACAACTCCGGGAGCTGTTGGCACAGCCTGCAGAGTCAACGGGTAGTATGCGAAGACGCTGGCTAGAGTTGCCGTCATGGCCAAGAGGGCTAGAGCCAGTACTAGTGCATGCCTCACTTCTTTACACCATCTAATAATCTAGTGACTTTAAAGCTATAAAAATGCTAAGGGTTTTTATTTTTTAATAGTTGAAAACCCCCGGAACTAGCTAAAGCAGTCTAGGAGTGTGCTTCCATGTCTTTGAAGCTGCTCGTCATAAACCCCGTTAGTGTGGATGTGTGGGACGACCTCGTTTTAAAGTACGCGAAGACCGTTCTCTCTTCAGACGTTGAAGTCGCTGTAAGGCACATACCCAGCGCACCACCATTCATAGAGACTGAGTACGAAAAAGAGCTAGCCGCACCACTTGTCGTTAGGGAAGTACTAAAAGCGAGTGAGGAGGGCTTTAAGGGAGTTGTCATAAACTGCTTTGACGACCCTGGACTAGAGGCTTCGCGAGAGGTTTCCAGCATACCGGTTCTCGGCATAGGAGAGACATCGTTAATGACAGCCATGCTCTTAGGCTACAACATAGCGGTGATCTCGACGGGGAGAGAATGGTCTACTATATACAGGCGCAGAGCCTCCCAACTAGGCGTTGAGAGACGCATAGTCTACATCTCAGGAATAGACGTTCCGATACTGGACCTGAGAAAGGAAATTGAAAGAGTGAAAGCCCTACTAGTAGGGGAAATCAAGAAGGCTATAAGAGATTACGGTGCAGACGTCGCAGTACTAGGTTGCGGAGGGCTCATAGGACTAGCAGATGAACTAAGCGAGACCACGGGCATACCAGTAATAGATCCAACAATTACAACGCTAAAAATAGCGGAAGCTATTATAAAGCTGAAACTAAAGCACCGTAAGGTGAAATCACCCCTCACGTAGCATTCCCCACCATACGTATACCCGTATAATAGCATCCTCACCAAGAGTTCTTTCCCCCACCACTTTTCAGCGGTTTCAATACATTTAAGCAACCTAGCTGGCAAGTATCTATTCAAAAGCCCCTTCAAGTGCTGAAGGATCCTACGGCCTTCCCGAGCCCCTTCACGACGTGGCAAGAACTAATAGTACAATGCTATAACGCGTAATACACGATATATTTAAGGTAGGTTAGAGCAGTATTAGGTCGTGGAGAAGCGTAGGTGTTTTATTTGAGTGCTTCGCAACCTTTACACGCTGAAATCCACGGTGCTGGCATCCAGGTGGGTATTCTAAAGGAGATTAGTAGGAGGAGAGAAGGGCCCCGCCCTTCTAGCCTTAGAGTTCTCAGGCTTCTCGAAGAATACCGTAAAGCGACTGTAAAGGTGTCGGTGGAAAGGGCCAAGCTCATTACAGAGTTCTATGAAAAATGCGAGCGTGAACCCGAATGCCGTAATAAACCAATCCCCGTGAAGAGGGCTTTAGCGTTTAAGTACTTACTGGAAAGGGTTTCCACCCCCGTAGAGTGGGGTCAGCTTATTGTGGGTATAAGGGGTTCGTGGGTAAAAGAGGTCCCTACATACCCTGAAATATGTTGTCACACCCTCAAGGACTTAGAGATACTCAATTCAAGGGAGAGGATGCCGTATAGAGTAGATCCGGAGGTCTTCAAGATCTACGAGGAGAAGGTAATACCATTCTGGAAAAACAAGACCGTCAGGGAAAAGCTCTTTAAATCCATGTCCAAAGAGTGGCTTGATGCTTACGAAGCAGGCATCTTCACAGAGTTCATGGAGCAGAGAGCACCCGGCCACACCTGCGGAGGCGAAAGAATATTCAGAACAGGGCTACTAGACGTCAAGGAAGAGATAAAGAAAGTAAGAGAAACGCTTGATCCAGAGGACCCTGAATACGAGAACAAGCTCGCGGAGTTAGAGGCCATGGAGATAGTTGCCGATGCGATGCTTGTTTACGCTAAGCGGTACGCCGACAAGCTAAGGAGAATGGCAGAGGAGGAGGGAGATCCGGCCCGGAAAGAGGAATTACTGCAGATGGCCGCTATATGCGAGAAGGTTCCAGCACGTGCCCCGGAAACCTTCTGGGAGGCACTACAGCATTACTGGTTTATACATGTTGGTGTAGTTTACGAAGCCAACGGCTGGGATTCCTTTAGCCCCGGCCGTTTAGACTTGTGGCTATATCCATTTTACAAGAGAGACCTAGAAACCGGTAAGTTGACTAGAGAGAAAGCTAAGGAGCTGCTTCAGTGCTTTTTACTAAAATTTGAGGCTCAACCAGCACCACCTAAGGTGGGCGTAACAGCCGAGGAGAGCTACACATATAACGACTTCGCCAAGATCAACCTGGGCGGTGTGGACGAGAACGGCAAGAACGCCGTCAACGAGCTCTCGTACCTCATAATTGAAGCTAGAGAGGAGCTAATGCCGACACTACAACCTAACCTCGCTGTACAGGTATCCGAGAAGACCCCCGAGGAGTTTCTCGTAAGGGCTCTAAAAATGGCTTCGAGGGGTTTCGGCGAGCCTCCATTCTTCAATCACGATGGAATAGTAGTAAAAATGCTTAGACAAGGTAAGTGTTTAAGGGATGCGCGCCTCGCCGGAGCTAGTGGTTGCGTGGAATCAGGGGCGTTTGGAAAAGAAGCGTACATACTTACAGGCTACTTCAACCTACCCAAGATCCTGGAAATAACGCTTAATAATGGGGTTGACCCGAGGACGGGGAAGAAGATAGGGTTAGAGACCGGCGACCCGAGGAGCTTTAAGAGCTTTGACGAGCTGTGGGAAGCGTACTTGAAGCAAGTCAAGCACTTTCTAGACATTAAAATGCGTGGAAACGATATCATCGAAAAGATCTACGCCGACGAGCTACCGGTACCTTTCCTCTCGCTTTGGATCGAGGACTGCGTAAAGAACGCCAAGGACTATAACGCGGGCGGCGCTAGGTACAATACCCAGTACATACAGATGGCTGGACTAGGCACCGTCGTAGACTCTCTGGTTGCAATAAAATACCTGGTATTCGATCACAGGATCGTCACCATGGACCAGGTGCTCGAAGCATTGAACAAGAATTGGGAGGGCTTCGAGTGGTTAAGGCAATTCATCGTTAACAA
>JAWAJB010000079.1:0-6688 GCA_038888155.1 Desulfurococcaceae archaeon | reverse complement strand
CCTCTTGAAACTGTGGAGCTATCTTCATAGAGTATTGCTAAGTGTATTCCGGGGACTGCGTGGTAAAAGTGATCAAGTAGACCGAAAGTACGCGAAGTTGGATGTGAACGACTCGATGAATAGGTAGGTATAATAGGGGTCGCAGCATTCAGGCTTATACCATTAATATTAGTATACCTAAGTATGGGGGTTAATGTGAGTAAGATTGAAACCTGTATTTACATTAATGAGGATCTCTGGAAGGAGTTCGAAAAGATTGCTTCTTCAAGGGATCAAGAGCTTAGTGAAGCTCTAGAAGGTCTTCTTAGAGAAGAGCTTATAGTGGACCTAGAGGCTGCTGTCAGAGAGCTTGTTGATGAACTAGATGCGGAACAGGATTTCAAACCCGTTAAGACGGAGGCACCTGTAAGCGAACTTGTTAGAGAGATGCGGAATGAGAGAGAAAATCGCTTACTTGGACAGCAGCGTCATTGTTAGGAGGTATATCGAAGAACCCGGTAGCGAATACATACGACAGCTATACGTGCAAGCTTACAATGGAGTTCAGCTCCAATGAAGGTTTATGTTGGTCGATGTCATTGCCTCACTCTACCCCGCATCGGTCCTGGGACTGCTTCACCCTTGGAAGCGTCCGAGGCTGTTTTCCTCTTGATGTTTTGAGGGAATGTTTTATGAGCGTTGTTTATGTTTATTTTATTGATAAGCCTGGGCGGTGATGGGGCTATGCTCCAAGCCGTCGGAGACGGAGCTAGGTAGGAGTCCCGTGTCGTTTAGCTCGACAACTACTAATGAACCCACGCGAATATTCAAATCAATGTGGGTAACGTGGAAGGCCCCGAATATGAAGAACGCGAACAATCAGAAACAGATGTCTGAAGACAAAACGAAACGATCTCACCTCTCTTCATATACTCTAGCAAAGGACCCACCTCTTCTACCTCGGGACACCACATACTCCCGAACCCGAGGTTGTGCCTACTCTAAACTCCACTTAATCCTCGTCGTAGTATCCATTCTTTCACACTAGCATCTTCCCCACCTCCTAGTCGATCTTTTCGGTTCCTACATGAAGGCGGGGGCTTCGCTCTCCAAGGCTGAGAGAACTGTAGATTAATAGCATTCTTCAAGTCTTTTGAAGACGATAATCTCGGTTTTAATCATATTTAAGCAACTCGCCCGGTTCATAATTTTTTGAAAGGCTTCCAGTAGCCTTGAAATTCCTTCATTATACGGGAGGAACTTATCGTAAGTTGAAGGGGGGATTACGTAGTTTAACCTAAGGTGAAGAACTTTCTTAAAACCATATCGTTCAGCGATTCCTGTTATTTCATTAGCGTCTATACTCGTAATATGGTCTGGATATCTAAAACCCAAAGCGTTCTTGATTAACTCGTTGGGGAACGTGACTACTAGATATTTTCTAGTCACTATAAGCACGTTCCTTAATGCTATGAATGGTTTCTCTAAGTGTTCAAGTACCTCCGAGACTATGGAATACTCCACACTACAGGGAATTATAGGCATTTTGTGGATATCGGCACATATCGGTAACCCACTAGCGTCGACAAGCTTGTTGCTATCTATATCTAGGCAAATATATAAATCCACACTAATACCAGACTCCGTAAGTAATTTGTAAAGAAACCCTCTTCCACACCCAGCATCAAGTACTGATTTCACGTAACCTTTGCTTAAAGTTCTCAGTATAGTTACTAATGCTTTATAGCGTCTCCCATGAAAGAGCTGGGATAGATACGTAGGCTTCGTAGGATCGGATTCTCCAATGGTCGTTAATACCCTCTTAATAACACCACCATACCCTAAACTCAATCTAAGCCACCTCTGACCACCCTAGCCGTAAATAAAGCTAGAGAGACTATGAGTACTGTTAAAGAAATTATCGAGGTAAGATAACTGCTCGACGGCTGAAACTTCCTCAGTACGTAGACCTCCGGGTTAAAGGTGAAGCTATTTTGAACTGCCGGTTCTACTCTAACTGTATAGTCACCGTTCTGTATCCTTAGTTCTCCAATGCCTACAACGGGGCTTGAGTATTTTTCGTAGAGGACATTAGATATGCCGACACCTATAGCGATAGCAACCAAGTTCTCACCAAGAAACTCTCCACTTCTTCCACTAAGATCAATCGAGTAGGCATCGATGTCGTAGGAAATCACCGTTCCAGGAGGTGTAAAGATATCCACTACTTTATACGCATACCATTCTTTCTCAGTCATTACAATGATGTTTATGTAGTCTACTCTCCCTCGGACTAGTTCAATCACTCCACTTATCTTGAAGTTGGGCTCTATAGTTTGCCTAAATGGATAAATAAACGCTATCTGAGTGTAGTTATTGGAGTTAAATCTTATAGGTGATAACTCAACGCACATCATGCGCGAACTACATTCACTTAGAATACGAAAACGCTGAAGCCCTTCGATATCCTTAATTACAAAAGGCGTCAAGGGCTGTAATCTTAGTTGAAGACAGATTTTCTCGAAATCTTCGTGAGCTATAAACATGTATCTTTTTTCACTAATTAGTGTCGGAAAAACGTCATGCTCGAAAGTCTCGACTCTAAGAGGAAGTTGTTTAACATTGACAGGTGTAACGTTGATCTCATCAACGTTCACACGTCCGTCAACAACTAGATAGATTCTGTCATACTTTCTGATCTCCGGCAACTCTATAGAGATTATCTCGCCGGCCGAGACTGAGATCGCGGGTGTTATCCTTATTGTGCTATTCGAGATAAAGTACCATAGCTCCATAAACGTATGAAGAGAGACTATCGCTATCATCATAAGTATAATGAAAGATACTATTACGTGGGTTTTCATGCTCTCAACTCCTCTAGTAGATTGAATGTTGATAGATAAATAAGGGCTACAAGAAAAACACGAAGATTTGAGATAGCAGTTAATACATGTTCAATGTATTGATAGAACAAGCTCCAACACATCGCATGGAGCCCGTTGGTAATGGCGTATAAAATTAGTGTTAACGTAGATAACTTATCCTGATTAGAGGCTAGAAGAATGCATGCGAGAGCATAAGCTGGTATATGGACTAGTATGTTCTGCGTTGGCGATAACGACAGAAAGACGATGAAGGCTAAGATAGATAGGGAAAGAGTTATTTTGTTGTTCGCATGTCTCTTCCTTAGCCAGTTTTTCATGGTGTACAAGAAGAGAGGAATTAACCCCGCTAACTGAATTGACAGTGCGATATATTTCAGAAGAGGGTATCTCCAGGCATAGTAGAAGTGTTGATCATGAGATGGCTGGTACACTGCGGTGAATTGAAAATAGTAAATAGCAGCATCAAACAATGGATGGACAAAACCCGTATGCCCGTAGTATCCATCTAA
This sequence comes from Desulfurococcaceae archaeon, assembly GCA_038888155.1. Taxonomy (GTDB): domain Archaea; phylum Thermoproteota; class Thermoprotei_A; order Sulfolobales; family Desulfurococcaceae; genus UBA285. The sequence goes on along the minus strand of JAWAJB010000079.1, from coordinate 3,315 downwards.
GATCGCGAAAATGGACTCGCTGGGGCCTCGATACAAGTGATGGATAAACGTTGACAAATACATAAAGGGGTCCTGAATTACGAATGGTAGAGAGAGGAGCCACACCATGGAGACAAATGCTGTAACTAATATTATGCGATCTCTATTATTTGCGACAATCATGGCTGGCACTAAGATGAAGACAGGATAGATCTTTGTCGCAAAACCTAGTGCCGATAAAAGTGCCACCATGCCGAATCTTCTCCTTAGCAAAAAGTATATTCCCGTTAACGTGAGGGCGAGTGCTAGGAAATCCGCATGCGGTTGCAGAAATGCGATGATCAATGCCGGGTTGAAGATGAACAGTATTATGGCTTTAAGGGTAGACCTTCTGTTCCTCTTTAGACTTTCAACTAGGTAGTAAAAGATTACGACACTAAGGTTGAACGTGAGCACATTATAGATCCAAACCGCAAGTTCGCTACCACCCGTATACAAGTAAATCAAGTGAATAGGGAGTTTCCCTAATGGAGGATAGCCAGGTCTAAAATCAATATAGTATCTCAGGGAGGTCTCCTCCACGTATCGGTCATCGTATAGCCAGGGAATTACATTTATGGTTTCAGGGCTTAATCTTGAAAGAAGAGCAATAACGGTAAGAACATACCCATTAGCCAGGAAGAGAGAAATAGTAAGTGGCTTTTCGAAGACCTTGAGGATACTTGTAGATACAGGTTTGACTACCACGGCAATCTCTCCTCATGCTTTACACTGCTCCTCGTCTTTGGATTTTAGATAGGTCACAATAGCTTTTAAAAACCTTATCGCAGAGACATCATAACTGTATATCTTACTGCGTGCCTTAACGAACCTCCTAGCCTCACTTGACATGCTTAATAGAGCCTCAGTACTCTTAAGTATCTTTATACATTGCCTAGCTAAGTGATTAATATCTCCATTTCTAACTAGAACACCAGAATAACATCCTGCTAATAATTCTCTCATTGCTGGAATATCGTAGGCAACAACCGGCACTCCCTGAGACAGAGTCTCCAACACGCCAATACCAAACCCTTCCTTAGCCGACGTGAAGACTCCAAGCCACGCTTTCCCAAGTATCTTATATCTCAGATTGTCGCTTACGTTGCTAACAAAGATCTTAACTTGCTTCTCAACACCTAGCCTAGAAGCTAGCCTCCTTAAGCTAGCTCCGAGCTTTTCGTCGCCTTTGCCCACTATCAGGCACGTCGCGTCTGGTACTTCCTCTATAACGTACTTACATGCTTTCACGAAATGATCTAACCTCTTATATTTTCTAACCCGGTTAACGTACACGAGGAGCGGTCTCATAGACTTACGTAAGGTATTATCGTCATTGCCTATTAGACGTACTAACCCTGGATGTACAACGTATATATTTCTGAATCCTAGCTTTCTAAGCTCTGCCTCAGAAGTTTTCGAGACCGTGATGACTGGCACTCTAAGTAAAGCGTAAATAAAGAGAGAGATGTACTCATAGAAAAAGAGTAGGATTGCCAGCACTGTGGGCAACTCCATGAACAACGTATTACCGTGTATGTGGTGAACGATGGCGATAAAAGGCCTCTTTGCGATTCTTGATATAATGGCTGGAACTATTAGCGGAAACTTACTTATGTTTTCAACTACAATGTCAGCCTCTCTGATGCGCCTTCTTATAATGAGGAGAAGAAATAGTGGAAACATGAAGAGGTCTTGGGAAATGCTTTCTATCCTAAGTTTTTGTTCTTGTTGTTTCACGTACTCAATGTCTTTATTTGAAGTCAAAATCGTTACATCTATGTTCGTTTTCAACGTAATTCGCTTAACTAATTCGAAGATATAGACTTCCGCTCCACCAGATCTAGCACTACCGTAGCCTATCGGTGTTATAACAAGTATCTTCACGATTTAGCTCCCTCCGAAGCTACTACGAAATAATAAATGGGTAGGGTTAAAAAATCAGGATTGAGTTATGTCTTGGGGACTACGCAGAAGTATTTATATCTTACGCTTACTAACTCTGGTTCGTGTGTTGTTAACCCAGGTATGTTTATCCAGCTCCAGTATCCGTAGTGGTTCTTTCGTGCTAGCCATATCGACTGGTCGTTTAGTGCTTTAACAGCTACTACTAGTTCTTCGTTGAAGTAAGCTAAGCTAGGTTGTGTATCTGTTAGACCTCCTGGTATGAAGATCCAGCCCAGCCACCCGACGAGCTTGTTGTAAGTTGCTAGAGCTACTCCACTACTTAGGTCTCTAACGGCTAGGTAGAGTGTGTTACCTACAGCTATTAACTTAGGTGTACTATTCGTTAAACCACTTACTTGACTCCAACCTCTGAAGCTGAAGTCTGGAAGCTCAACAACACCGTGCCATATTGTGTAGCCATCTAAACCGCGAACTACTAAGTGGAGCTCGCCATCGAGATAAGCAGCTGCTGGTGAATCTATGGTAACACCAGGTATACTAACCCACTTTACAGAACTACCGTTTAGTAACCCAATCCACAACCCACCATTAAAGTCTCTAACAACTAGTACAACTCCGTAATCAGTAGCAACAACTGAGGGTCTAGAACCAGCAAGTCCTTGAAGTGGTATCCAGCCACTAAAACTCCAGTCTACTGGGTTAACCAACCCGTACCAAAGCCCTCCACCACTATCTCTAACGAATACGTAAATACTACCATTATAGAACACAGCTGAAGGAGCATCAACAACAATACCACCCAGAGGCCTCCAATTAACTGATCCATTCTCACTCACTAACCCAAACCATACATCACCACCACTAGCTCTAACAAACACTATGAGACTATCAACCGCTCCAGCAACAACTTCAAATGGGTACTGATAGGCAGAAGGATATCTATCGACGTTATCAGGATACCTAATAACGTACGGGTAATCACATACACCATTACCATCACTATCCACACAGTCGTGATCACTCCAGTAGTTACCAACAAAACCATCATCCCACACGTTATAGCCAACCTCGGAAGCTAGGCTAACCTGAATAGAGTTATTAACGAAGTTATTATAGAGAAACCAGTTACTCTGTGACTCTAACTCCACAACAATACCAGCGTAGTTATTCCTTAAAGTATTTCTCAGCACTGAGTTACTGCTCGAGTTGACCATGTATATGCCGTACTCGTTGTTGCTTATATTGTTACTAACAATAGTGTTGTTGCTCGAGTAGTACATGTATATGCCGAATACGTTGTTGCTGATCGCGTTGTCCCTAATCTTGTTGCTACTCGAGTAACGCACAAGCACACCGAACCTACTATCGCTGATCGTGTTGTTCTCGATT
>JAWAJB010000078.1:0-6733 GCA_038888155.1 Desulfurococcaceae archaeon | reverse complement strand
CATTAGCGATGGAATTGGCAGTGGAACAACTACGCCCCTGCATTTAGTAGCGTATTTACATGGCTTATCGAGGCGCCTACCTCTTTTAGCAGCATGCATATACTTGACGTAGTGTGGACAGCTGAGGTAACAGTCGTAGATGGGTCGCCTAAAGACGGTTGGCGTAAGAAACTTTACTGCAAACTTCATCGGCAATGGATAGCATTTGAGGCTAGGTCGGAGAACCTATAGGTGTTAACTGAGACGTCTATAATCTTAGCCTTAACGTTAGCTAAGTCTACTGAGGTTTGGCTTGAGGATAGCGTCCCTGAAGATGTCGCTCAGCTTACTATCCATACATGGCGCTGGAAGAGTGCGATAAACAATCCTAGTGCGCAGAGGAAACTCGACGAAAATAGGCAAGGCTGCCCAAGGAGCTAGCTTCTTAGATGCCGCAGACGGCGAAGTCAGAGAAGCTCTGAAAGACAACGGGCTTCCCAACAACAAACCTGAGCGTAAAGGTAGAAATGGAGGACATACTCATCGAATCTCACTCTTCTCTCCAAAACTAAAATACGCGCTCTACTTTAATATATTGTGCATAATTAAAGAAGGGGAGCATGAGCCAGACGTATGACGCACTAGTATTGACGTTAGGCTTCGAGCCAGGCCCTCTTGTCATGGCCACAGCATCCCATAATTTGAGACTTGGTGCCTCAATTATAGTTTTTACTTCAAGTTTTAAGGACGATAGAGTTGAAAGAGCATATCTCGAGTTTAAAAAGATTTGCAACATGATTTACAAGGATGCCGCAATAAGTCTTGAAAAGATTGAAGTAGATTTAACGGATTTTCTTAAAGCCGTCAGACAAGTTAAGGAAATATTAAGCAAGTTTACAGACAAACGAATAGCTCTTTGTTTTTCTGGTGGAATGAGAGCACTCTGCTTTGCAGTCTTCATCGCATATTTGACGCTGGACTGGAAGCATAAACCTGTTATTGAAGTGCATCTTGAAGGTAGAGCTGAACGATTAGCGATTCCGGCTCTTAATGAGGTGATTAAGATTAATGTAAGCGAAGAGAAAATGAGTGTTCTGCAGCTCCTCTCTAAACATGGAAGTCTCTCCGCCGGAAACATAGCAGTCCTAATGCATAAAGATCGGAGCACAATATATAGGCATCTAACGAGTCTTATTAAGAGCGGCCTTGTAAGACAGAGGGGGAAAATGTACGAACTGACCGATTTAGGCCTTATGCTTGTATAATTCAAAATTTGCAAAATATTTGCATGGGTGTTGCATATAATTAACTTTATATACTCGATTTGCCCTTAAAAATATTATAGGGAGTGTATATGTCAGGCTCTAAGGAAAACCTTCTCGAAACGATTCTATCAGAGCGTTGCGTAGATACTTACATTCGCTATCTAGGAGCCTTTAGGGTTATAGAAGCTGATTACGGGCTCTTTGATAAGCTGGCAAGACCGAGAGATATTGAAGACTTTGCGCTGACAGTTTACAATAGTGTAAGAGTGCAAGAACGCGTTCTAAAGAGACTCCAAGAAGGACTTCAACGTGGAGAAATTGAAATTATAGGTGAGGTCAAGGATGTAAGCAAAGTTTTTAGGATTGGGAAAGAGTGTCTCTCGAGGATTATAGAACTGGCTAAGCATAATCCACGGTTCGTTGGAAGCATTATAGCATCCCTAGCACTAGCTTATGAAGGAGTGAAGTCTAAGGGGTGACCGCTAGATGGTGTACGTGCGAGTAACTGGGAGATGCTTAATAAATATTCACACGGCAAATGCTGAAGGAGCTGTAGGCAATTACATGGCACTATCAAAAATGTTTATTGTGAGGAGAACTGACAAAGGATATGAGGTTCAAGAGGAGCCAGTTATTTCCGGGAATATGATTAAGCACTGGCACGCAGTAGCGACGACCGAGATCCTTAGAAGCTGGGGCTACAACGCGATATGTGATAATTGCAGACGTCATGTTATGTACAGATCTGTGTTAAAGCTAAGCAATGAGTACGAGTATCTGCAGAAGTGTGCAATTGAAGATCTTCATGGATTTTTAGATACGGATACACAAATACGCCGCGAGAGTATAGTTAAGTTCTCTTTTATGATCCCTGTAGAAGAACAGCGCTCTGAGTTCTCCCCTATAACACATAACAGGGTCGTTATACGTGAAGAGGGGAAAATAGACGAGCAAGCAATGATGGTGATGAAGCGCGAACATGCTAGTGGAATCTACGGATTCCTATGTTCCATGGATTTGGCCTTCGCTGGAGTTTCGTTAGCAAACCCAGATAAAAAGCTACAGCAGCATGATCGTAAAATTAGAGCAAGGGCTGCTGTAGCAGCCTTAATGGATTTATTTTCAGGTCATTTTGGAGCGGCACAATCGAGGGCTATCCCAATAATCAAAACGCTTGAGCTTATTTGTATAGCTTCTAGGAGACCAATACCCAACGCTGTTCACGGCTTTTATATGGATTATGCTGAAGAAACCGCAGGTATCGTTAAGGCTACCATAAACCAAGGTTTAGTTAACCAAGATGAGATAAAGGTAGTTGTTGTAGGAAGGCCTGCAAGTATATTCAAAGCGGAGCAAATCCTAATAGATGAGGTTAAAACTGTTTCAGAAGCTGTAACTAAGATATTGGAGGCGAGCGATCGGTGGCTTTAACAGCTATATGTGCTAAAATCAATGCTCCTATTTTTTCTATTAAACATCCTGAAACATTTCAGATAGCTGCATCTCTTCCAATACCGCAGCCTTCTTCCCTTGTAGGAGCGCTGGCATATTGTATTGGGACAGAGCAAGGAATAGGGCTAAGGGCTCAAGAAATTGTCGAAGAAATAGTTGCGGCGGCTAGAGGAAAACTGGTCAGCGAGGTCGCCATTACAAACCCCGTTATTTTAAGGAGGTTCAGAATACTTGATAAAGGCATTGAGGAGGGAGATTTCAAAAAATCTTGCGAAGCTCTTCACTTAGGAGACTTTGACACCTTCCGGAATATACTTGAGAAGAAACTTACCGACGCCCTTTACAGAGAGTACATATCCCCCGCTATATTGAAATGTATTTGGATTCTAAGGACCGCTTTAGAGAGCAAAGTGTTATATTTGTTGCAAAGACTTGGCGATACGGAGTCGCTAGTTAGCGTTACTGAAGCTTGGTCAACTAGCTGTGAAATCTTGAGCGTGGATGAAGTAACCACGGATTATCCCTTTACGTTAGACGACAGCGCAATAGATACCATTCAAGGAGATTATACTGTTCTGAAAATGTGCGATGAAAAGCGACGTCTTAAGCTATTTTACGTGCCATGCAAAAAGGAGGTGCGAAGCACACCTACTGGTGTTAAATACTTTACTTATATTCCAACGAAAATCAATGTTAAATTTAAGAAACCACGTACCGTTTTTGTTGCAGATGGAGATTACATTTTATAGAGGTGGAAAATGGTATTAAAGTTATTTACTCCAGGCCATGGGGCTTTTATGGATTCATTAATTATGTATGGCTTAGTTTCTTCCCTTCCCTCAGACGCTAGGTGTCGAGTGTCCTCTACTGCTGGATTCTTTGAAATAGATGTAGAAAATAAGACCATTCAAGAGGTTGCTAACGCGATAGCTGGCAACATTCACGCGTACGCGGAGAGTATAGTAAATCATTTGATAGATAATCTCAAAGTCGTCCAAAAAGGTTCTCGAGGGAGGCTGGAAAGCTACTTGGACGCTCATAAACAACCTGAAATAATTGCGGATAATCTTAAGAGATTTTATACGTCACCTGGGCATGCGCAATACGAGGGAAGATACCGTAAGGGACAGCATGTGTGGCTGCCTTTTTATCCTCATGTAGGTAAGTACTTTACAGGGGAGTATAGATACTCGCCAGTTAATTATGGTGTCTGTCCAACATGTATAACGCTAGCCGCACTCGGCTTCTATAAAGCGGCTATTCCGATCCGCTTTACGATCCGCTCCACACCGCCTAAAACTGCCTCCCATATCGTTTTACTTTCTTTTGAGGGAGAAGTCTCAAGCGAGACGCTAGCAAACATGCTCGTTTTCATTGGAAGCGAAGTTTTTAGTAGGCTTGTTGACGAACTGCGCCCGATGGCAGAGAATCTCTCGTTAACTACGCTCACATACTTTCTTCTTGCAAACTTCACAAGTCCACTCATATATATGATCCATGAATCTAAAGCTATATGGACGGCTCTTTCAATGACCCTTGAGATAGTGAAGGGCCAAGTTGTCCAAATACGCGGTTATGAAGAAATCTCCATCGACAGATACCTTTCATCACTAGTTCACCTCATGCAAATAGACAAGAAATACAATATTAATTCACTTGAAAAGTTGGTGACCATTACTAAAAGACTTATAAGAAAGGGTGAGACTGCGGCAATAGATTCTCTATATAAATTCCTAAATACGAGATCTTATACAGATCTATACTCGTCTATTCGTCAAATAGTTAAGGCTCTAGAGGAAGGGCCTGGAAAAAGTTTTTGCGAAGAACTGGCATGTCTAACTCAGTTAGCCTAGAGTGTTATTGGAATATTGTGGACACCATTGTTAAAAGTAGGGGAAGAGAGACGCGGAGATATCGTTATTTTGAGGAGCTTTGGCGCGCTATTGAGGATTCCCATGAGAATAGGCTAATAATTTTGCAAGCTCCAACTGGTGCCGGAAAGACTGAAGCTGCTCTTGCACCGTTTCTTTGGGATCTAATTAGTAGCGAAAGAAGGTGGCACTCACTACTTTACGTTCTTCCGACAAGAAGTCTCGTATTTAACATGTTTCATCGTATCTGTAAGACATTAAATGCATGCAATGAATCGTTTAAGGTGCCAAGAGTCATCGTAGATTACGATTATGGAGGATTCACGCCGTTTAAGGCTTTTTTGGAGGGAGATATTACTATCACAACCTATGATACTCTGGCATACACTTTTTACGGTTTTAGATCCTACGGGCATCATCTACTTCTGTCCGCGGGTAAGATAGCTGGCTCTCTCATAATACTCGATGAGGTACAGCTCCTTCAAGATTCACAGTGGTACTCTCTAACATTGCTCCCATATCATATAGCGAATCTGTTGATCTTCGGTGCAACAGTCATTCTTATGACAGCAACTCTACCTAGAATACTTATCAAAGAGATTTGCGAAGTACTCGAAATACCTGCTCATAGGTGGAATATAAGACAGCCGCATGTTCATATTAGCGCTGATCCCAGTAAAAATGCTATTATGAGAGGCAAACTTGATGTATCTATTAAGAATGGACAGCTTCTAGACCATGTGCCTAAAATTGCTGAAGATTGTGAAAAACCCCTTTTACTAGTCTTTAATACCGTTGAGCGGGCCGTCAAAGCTTATCGTTTCCTTGTAAACAACCACTATGATGTTAAGTTGCTCCACTCAAGATTAATCAGTGAAGAGAGAAAGCTTAGAGAAGAGTTCTTTGAGAAAAGACCACCTAGCTCAGACTTAATCGTCGTGGCAACGCAGGTGGTTGAGGCAGGTGTAGATTACGACTTCAAGACGGTTGCTACGGAAATTTCACCAATAGATTCGCTGATACAGCGGTTAGGGCGCGCTGCAAGGAGAAGTGATGGCGAAGCTATAGTATACACAGATCATAAGCAAGCAGAACATGTTTATCCGCAGAGAATTATAGAAGAAACCATCAAAGCAATCGATGCTAATCTTCTAGCGGAGAGTATAAGAAATGTTTTAGTAGCGTCAGATTTAATCAACTCAGTTTATCGTGAAGAAACTGTAGAGGAGCTGAGAAATGAAGAACGTGAGGAGCTGAAAAAGACGCTAAGTTTCGTAAAAACTTTTTCTGAGAAGATATTTTATTCAAGAAATCTCATGGAGGATGAAGCCCTAAGCCTAGTTAGGCTTGGGGTTGAAATAAGATGCATACTCCTCCCTCAGAACATTTATCAAAAGATACTGAGAGATTTAGAGACAACTAGGGGTGAGACATACATAGACTTTCCTCTAAATCAAGCGATGGATTTGCTTATTAAGAACAATTTGAGTCTTTCAATTAAGAGATTACAAAGGAATCTCGAGGTACCGGCCTTAAAGCATAAGATTGGTGAAGGAGAATTTTACCTCACAGTACTTCCATCAGTCCGCGTGAAAGATGAACATAAGATGGTATTTGAAGTCAACAAATACAACGATTTATTTACCGCCCTTAAAAGTAACAGCTGGAGGACTTCTAGTCTATTCGTCATCAATCCATCCTATTATCTCATCGAGGGAAATTATCATTTAGGGTTAGTGAAACCTTATGGATAAACCGTTAGAATGCATTACCTTATCTAAGATCTTAGACATGCCTCCTCTTTGCATAGAAAACTGCTCTGTCATGGAGACACCTTCATACGTGGATAACAGTATTCCTAAGGGCTGCCTTATTGCGCATTTAACCTTAACGCTAATTGAGGCGCAACGTATCTCCTCCTATTTTAGAACTCCTCTTTACAACCTTTTTGCACACTACAGTATGCAAAGTACTAAAAACTGCTTTAATATGAGTGTAGACTACTGTTGGGAAGTTATACTAGCATCTTCCCTCTTGCATGACCTTGGAAAATTAGTGGATCAATATGTCGCTAGACAAGTTGCTGAACAAAGCCGCGTATTACATCATCAGGTGTCGGCAGTAATTGCTAAGAAGACTCTAGAGAGTATTGTTAATGAATCTATA
>JAWAJB010000077.1:0-6736 GCA_038888155.1 Desulfurococcaceae archaeon | reverse complement strand
AATGACGGCAGCTTGGATAATACAGGGGATATAGCTCTTGAGTATGCAGACATACTTGTAAACCTACCGAGGCATGAAGAAAGCTGGGCGGGAAGACCCGAGCTGGCAAGTGTCTTTAATGCAGGGTTTAACGCCCTTAGGGAAATGGACGTGGACTACGTTCTAGTAAGCGGGGCAGATACGGTATATCCTTTGACCTACCTTGAAAGCATCGTTAGCCGAATGAGGGAGGGAGATATCGTTTTGGCCTCTGGTGTTGTAAGGGGTGAAAGAATTTCTTGGATGCCCAGGGGAACGGGTAGAGTTATAGATGCTAGATGGTTTAAAAGCATCGGGTTCCGTTACCCCTTAAATTACGGCTTTGAAGCATACCTGGTCTATAAAGCTCTTTCAATGGGAAAGAGGGTAGCTGTTTTCCCAGACTTAATAATTGAGACGTCCCGGAAGACCTCACTTTCCAAGGAGAAGATGTACCTATGGGGCAAGGGGATGAAGGCCCTAAACTACTGGTGGCCGTACGCTCTCGGTAGATCCTTGTTAGTTGGAATCAAGTCGCCTTCAAGAGGTTTGGCGTTAATTAAAGGTTATATTTCGAAAGTCAATCAGTACGAGGATGTCAAGGATTTCACGCCAAGGTTTCAACAGCGAATGTTTTTAAGGAGGGTAAGAGGCCTAATCGGCCGTGAGCGTCGAGGGGTATGGGAAGACTTCTACACAAATATGTAAATCAAAAGAAGCGGAAGGAAGAGGGACTATCGTTCTAACCCGGAAAAACATCAACAAGAGGAACCTCTTCAGATACCTTTTATACGGCTGGCTTCCCATCCCCGAGTCGATAATTCCACCAAAGAGGCCATACTACTTGTGGAGTAAGCTGGATATCACGCCCTACGACCCGAGCAGCGATTACAACGGCAAGCTTCTAGATCAAATCAGGAGAGCGGTTCAAGTAACTTTGAAGGGGTGGGAGCCTATCGATCGCGTGGGAGTGTGGCTCTCTGGGGGTATCGATAGCAGCGTCCTGTTGTACTTTACATCTGAGCTCGTAGGCCCCGAGAAGGTTAGGGCGTACTGCTTAACTTTCGGCGAACGCGACGAGTCCGAGTATGCAGAGCGGATTGCGGACTGGTGCGGTGTGAAACTCATTAAAAAAGAGATGACACCGGAAGACAGCATACGATTGACGAGGGAGGCCGTGCTACTCTCACGAGCTCCCGTCGATTCAACTGTGGTACTCTTTATTTCTAAGCTCTGTGCGCAAGACGGAACCACGAAGGTACTCAGCGCGCTAGGCCTGGATGAACTGTTAGGGGGGTATCCCCAGCACGTTCAGGCGAGCGACAAGGATTTCCACAAGGTTGAAACGGAGCTCATCTGGAGGTGTCAGAGCTACTACGTGTGGTTGCAGCTCTCCCAGAGCAAAAACTACGTGGAAGTCAGATTCCCATACCTAGAGCCTAACCTAATAGCTTTCTGCAGGGGGCTTCCGAGAGCTCACAAGTGCTCGGGTTTGGAGACAAAGGTCCGGCTCCGCGAAGAACTGCGTAAAAGATCTCTCATTCCGCGCGAGAACATCGAGGTGGGTAGAATTGCCGGTACTAAAGGGGGGTTCATCCCGATCCTAAGAGATTGGTTCAACAGGGGGTACGACGAATGGTGCAAGGAGAACATCCCTCCAAGAGGGCTCAACCCCTTCGAACGTTTACTTGTGAATTATATCTTGAATGTTGGCAGGAGTGAGGAGGGGAAGCTGCAACGCAGGCTGCGGGTCGCAGCCTTAAACGTTTTCTATGACCTTTTAGATGAAGGCTGCTTTACAGTAAAAGGTGAGGAAAATTGAGGATTCTACACATCTGGAACACCGCGGGAGTCGCAAGCATCATAGCAAAGTACATGGATAGGTTATTTGGCACGAAGAGTCTTGTTATTCACAGAGCTGCTTTCGATCCTTATGGATTTACGACCTACGGGGAGCTTTGGAACTGTGGAGCTAAAAGTTTCGCGTTAAGAAGCCTTTTAAAGGCGAGGAACTTCGACATAATTCACGTTCATTACTTCGATAAAATCGTTCCTTACTTAAAGCTCCTTTATCCTGATAAGCCGATCATCTTGCATTACTGGGGAGACGATATCCGCGGCAAGTGGCGTGAGAAGCAGAAGTACTGGGAGAAAGCGGACGCCGTCTTGTACGCTGCTCCCGACCTTCTGGGTGAGGGGGCGCCAAAGCACGCTATCTACGTACCCTGTCCCGTAGATACCGAAATCTTTTACCCCCGTCCCGTTAAACCTAAACCGAATTCGGCGTTTCACTTCTCCTACAATGCCGATGACCTAGCCACAGATTACGCCAAGAGATACGGCCTGGAACTGACGATTTACGATAGGAAAAAGCATGGCCCTATACCACACCTCAAACTTCCAGAAATCCTCTGTCAATACGAGTACTACATCGATGTTAAGAGGTCTTGTGGAAGGCTTATCCACGGAATAGGGAAAACGGGGCGTGAGGCTTTAGCGTGCGGATTGAAGGTGATTACGTGGGAGGGTAAGATAATAGAAGGTTTGCCCCGAGAAAACTATCCGGAGGAGGTAGCTAGCCGAGTATTTGCTATATACAAGAGTATTTTAAGTTCAAAAAATTAATGGAGGATCGTACCTGCTTTAGGTAATGATCGTTGAACTGAGATACATCTAACCATTCAGTCTCCCTAACAATGCTTGGGATACTGCCTAGGTCCTCATTTAAGCTGAGCACGCTTACGAAGAAACAGGTAAAGAGCTTAAGTAAAAATAAACATCAGCTTGTTCATGTTAAATTTGAACTTAAAAGAAAATTCTTCTGATAATATCTATTTGAGTTTAGCCATGAATAGGGAAAGAGAAAATTTCGTGAAAACATCTATATTAGTGTTGTTATAAGCAGTAAATATCAGGTTAGCAGCTGCTCAAAATTTCTTTGAACTTGTGTACTATGTACTCTATGTCGTCGTACTCCAATTCACTATATAAGGGAAGTGTTATTGTCGTCCTCATCAACTTCTCCGCGACCTCGAGCGTTCCTATCCTCTCGTGGTCTGCGAATGCCGGCTCCAAGTGGAGTGCGTAAGTACCTATTTGAGCCTCTATCCCGTCCTTCCTCAGTTTATCAATAATAGTTGCTTGACGATCAGCATATTCTTGGGGTAAACCAACCACGTAGGATTGGTAAGTGGATCTGCAGTTAGCATCCTCCTTGGGTGTCTTCAGCTGAGGTAAGATATCCCTGAATAAGCTGTTGTAGATGCTCGCCAACTTCCTCCGTCTCTCTATGGTTGCCTCCAGCTTCTCAAGCTGGACTATACCTATAGCAGCCAGTATGTCTGGCATCCTAAAGTTGAGGGAGTGTACAACGAATCTACCGTGCTTATCCCTACCGTGATTCCTAAGCATGAGCAATCTCTCATAAATCTCCTCGTCGTTGAGGACTATCATCCCCCCTTCCCCTGTAGTAAGGAGCTTCCTGGGATGAAAGCTGTAACACCCTATGTGCCCCATATTCCCAGCGTGACGACCCTCACGTATGCTCCCCAAAGCCGTGGCTGCATCCTCAATCACATAGAACCCCTCCTCCTTCGAGAGCTCCATTAACGGTTTCAAATCTAGTGGATAACCGAAAGGATGTACGACTATTACTGCGGAGACACTACTATTCAAATTCCTTTTAACTAATTCGAAGTCTAACCCGTAGTTTTCCTCGTTGACATCGGCTAGTACCAGATCAGCTCCGGCCTCAACGACAACGTTCCCGGTAGCCGGGAAAGTAAAATCTGGGACGATAATCTTATTTTTAAGCCCTAGTGCCTTAATGGATAAGTACAATGCAGTCGTGCAAGAAGTTACAGCGACAGCGTACTTGGCTTTCACATAGTTAGCTATCCTACGTTCAAACTCCTCTACGAAGGGACCCTGGGTTAACCACCCGCTCTTGAAAACTTTTCGAATCTCTTGTAGTTCCTCTTCATCTAACTCTGGTTTAATAAGAGGGTATCTATACTTCATCATCAGAATCCTCACCTTCAATGGTTTTTATAAACGCTTTTATAAAAATCTATTGTCTTTGCTAGAGCCTCCTCCAAACTATACTTGGGTCTAAACTGCAGGAGCTCATTAGCTTTAGCTATGGATGCAAAATGCCTTCTTATATCGCCAGGGCGAGGGGGTCTGTAGATGATCCTCCCACTGTAGTTCATCATTTCACAGATTTTCATGATGAGATCCTTTATTTTAGTCTCCCTGCCACTCGCTATATTTACCACTTGTCCCTTTAGGTGGCTTAATTTAGCCATTCTTATTGCAGCTTCGCAGGTATCTTCAACGTAAATGAAGTCCCGCGTCTGTAGTCCATCACCATAGATTTCTGGTGCCTTCCCCTCTAGTATTCTTCTTATCGTCCTAGGGACAACAGCGGAGTACGAAAAATCGTTTTGGGCCGGCCCGATGTTATTAAAAGGCCTTATTATTCTGACGTCTACCCCATAGGTCATATAGTAAGACAGCAGCAGCAAATCCTGCGCCGCTTTGCTGGCTCCGTACGCTGTGGATGGTTCTAGAGGGTGGTTTTCGTCCATGGGTACGTACTTCGCCGATCCATAAACCTCTGAGGATGAGAAGTGTATTAGCACGTCGTAATACTCTTTCCTTAGTAATTCAGCTAATGTTGAAGCTATTCTCGTATTCTTATCGAATACATATTTTGGTTTCTTTAGCGCTAAGGGGAGGGGTAATATAGCTAAGTTAAAAACGATGCTTATATTTTCTTTTCTAATTATTTCTTTCATCTTACTAAAGTTGCTGGCATCTTCTACTATTAACTTGTACTTATTCTCAGGTATGTCCTTTAACAGCATCAAGCCGTACTGCCTCCCACCTATGGCTTTCAGTGCTAGATTATCGATTACAACTATGTTTCCAATAGTTACATTCACTAACTTTCTGGTCAAATTGCTACCTATGAACCCTGCTCCTCCCGTTACTAGGATATTGCCTTCGAGATAATATTCTTTTTCAGACATTTTCTTTTCCTTTTTTAATTGGAAGGCATTTTCCGTCACGCGTGTATATATGCCAAGGCGGAATACTATCGCTGACTACAGCGTTCGCGTGTATTATTGTGTTATTACCTATCACTATTTCTTTGGGTCTCTTCGGGACTATGACTGCTCCGTGCCCTATGTGTACGTTCTCCCCCACTATAACCTTAGCAACTATTTTTTCACCTATTCCGATGTCTCTCCACATGGTATTGTGTGTATATATCGCGGCAAAACTTGCCACGACGCTATTCTTCTTTATTATTAGGGGGGCATTAAGCCCGTCAAGCAGGCAGTAGTGTCCTATCCAGCAGTTTTCCTCTATCGTGACATCTCCTAAAATTAGTGTTCCAGTTCCTATAAATCTAGCTTTTATTTTCTCACTCGAGGAAGGGTTCATAGCCCGTAGATAGTGTGTCCTGTGACCCTTGTATTAAAGTTTTTCCTTGAATCTTCAGTCTACTCTACTAGCGTTAAGTTTTCATCACTTCAGATTCAGTCCTCTAATCAATCCTATTGAGAAAAAAATGTTATGAGAATGGTCTTAACGCATCGTAGAGAACTACTCTATATTTCAAAGCGCGCTGATAGTTCTCCAGAGGAGAACACCCGCTTTCACACGACAAAAACGGGAGGAGTGGAGTTAACCGTCAACAGTGGCTTAACGTGCACAGTTTTGTCCGCTAGCTCCTTAAAACTGGACATTGAGTCAGCGAGGAAAGATAGTACTAAGGCTTGCCGACAATAGGGTTATGATAAAGCACAATTGATCATCGAAAGCGAGAAAGCATCCACGTTCGAGGTAGTCATCATGAATACGCTAAGCCTGGTGCTCGACGCAGCGAAGAAGCTACTTCCGGTAGAGGCGCTCCTCATGTTAGCACCCTCACTGCTTTAACCCCTCGAAGACTCCTTTTTACCGTTTTACCGTAATTCTAGGTATCACTGACGGTAGACCCATTGCACACCTGGGCTTTACCGCTGTCATGAATCGTTTTGCTCAGCCAATGCGACTTTGACATAGGAGCAGAGAGACACCAATAAAGAAGTGTCCTGGCAAATTTAAGTTGCACAAAGCCTAAGTTTTCACCAAAGGTTTCCCTTAAGCAATTACGTAGAAGCTGTCTACGCTTCAACAATTCCAGTTAACATATTCAAGGCGCTCTCGAATAAACATCCATCGTGAAGATTGCTTAGCATGTTACATCTTACTCTAAAGCGTCTTAAGCGGCCTAAGCTAGCTTTCTCCCGAAACCCCCTGGTGTAGCGCTGTTATCGTAAACCTCCTCCACGTTGAAGATGTACGCGGGCCTTAGGGAGCGCCTCTCGGGTGGGGTGTAGTGGAAGGCGTCGTGAACCAGGTTCACGAAACGCCAGCACTCGTCGCCCTCGTGGATGGACACTGTGCACCTTACTTCGTAGCTGATCGATGGGGGTTGGAGGAAAACTATGCAGGCCTTCCTGGACCGCTGCAAGATCGACCAAGTATGCCTTGAGGAGTGCGGTACCCTCAAAGCGAGCTCCAGGCTCGCCAGCTTCTCAAAATCCACCCTTTCCTCGGCTAGGTCGGGCTCAAGGTACACGAGCTCGAGGAGCAGCTTCAACCCCCGCTCCGCGTGCTCCCGGAGCACCTCCTGCCTGCTCATACCGCCTGAGAGAAGAGCCTC
>JAWAJB010000076.1:0-6905 GCA_038888155.1 Desulfurococcaceae archaeon | reverse complement strand
CTTGGAGACCGGCTACTACTCGTTGGAATATACACGAACCCCTATAGAGAGGGAGGCATAGGGGCATGGGAAGAGATCTCTTTCCTGGAAGAAGCGCTCAAAAACTATTCTCATATACCACTGAAGATCGTTGTGTTCCATTACCCCCTGTTCTACTATCAGGGTGAAGTAGTAGCAAGGTATGATGACGAGGAAACCCTAAAACCCTACGAACCGGGTGTCGAAACACCTGTCAGTAGCTACTGGAGCAGTAATATGACCAGTTTTCGCTACGTACTAAAGCTGATCGAGGACTACAACGTTACGGCAGTAATATCGGGGCATGTTCATAGAGATCAGTTCGTTAAGTACACCAGTACTAGGACGAATACAACAACGTACTTTATAACAGTAACAGCTACTGGTATGGGCGCCGCAACTTATCAGGGCATCATCTCCTTTGAAATAGATACCGAGACTGGCGATCTCTCATTTCCCGTTACTCCGCCGAGCTTCATAGGCTTCAAATATAGTTCAAGTAAACTATCCTTGAACTCTATACCTGTCAAGAGCTTGCAAACTAAGCTAGTTAAGTCATCCGTATTCTACAAGCTCGAGGTGAAGAATACCGTTCCTTGGCTTAGCGTGAACAGCACCCTCGTAGTGGCACTACCGTGGAACCGGGATTTAACACCTAGGTTTAAGAATTACGCATCAAGCCCCAACTCTTCCATAACGGTGTTGAACCATATAACCACGGGCGACATGTTGTATTTGAGCATGAAGCTTTACCTAGGCCCCGGAGCCACCGACGAGCTAATGGTCATGGGTTTAGATGACACATTACCGCCAACTATACTGCTAAAAAAGTACATCCCAGCAATACCAACAATTAACAGAACCTTGACGATCTACATGGAGATCGTAGATGTCGAATGGGGTGTGGATGTTAGCAGCGTATCGGTTAAGTTTAATGGAACCTCTATATCGGTTAAGTACGCGCCAGAAACGCTAATGGCAGAATTTAATACTGTAACTCTTACCATGACTCTCTCGCTAAAAGCTGAGGAAACCACCCCCACCCTATTAGAAGTCTACGCAAGAGACTACTACGGGCACGAGGCTTTAAAGAAGTTTAAAATACTATTCTATCCCCCTGGTGTAAAGCCTGGCGAAACGCCCGTAGAGGAAATCATAGAAGTTACGGAAACGCCTACAACTACATCAACGATCGGAGTGCCGACAGAGACCACTACAATTACCCCTACTACGGCGGTAACTCCCATTACGCAAACGATTACATCTACGCCTGTACTCACGCCTACAACGACCACGCCACTTCAGAGCACGGTGATAGCAACCGAGTCCACCCTACTACAAACAACAACACGCCAAGAAACTACACTACCGAAAGGCATGGATTCTGTGGTCGTTGTAATTATAGTAGCAATAATAGCGGTTTTCATCATTACCTTCCTATCTTTAAGAAGAAAACATACTCAGTAATTGGTGCATACCCGCATAATCTTTTTTAACTCTCGTCACTTTACTTACCTCGTAGAGGTGTATATTGCCGTGAAGAAAGTACTCTTTCTAGCGCCATTAATCCTATTAACACTGCTAGTAGCCATTAAACTACCAGTGGCAACTAGCAAGCCTGAAACAGTAACGATAGCCGTAGACCTGGCACACGGCGAGAGTGATAAGTACTTGAATTTTATTCAGGGCAACATTACGCAGGTAACAGTCAACAATAGGGTGTACTCAATAAAATGGATTAACATAACGACAGGCATGACAATTACGCAAGAACTACTATCTGAAGTAGACATATTGCTAATAGGCCAGCCCACGACCGGTCTTAGCCCAGATGAGATGGAAGCCATCTTAGACTGGCTTAAAGGAGGAAACAAGGTGCTCTATGTCGCTGGAGACAGCGATTACGGCCCAGGGCCGGACAGGATAGACATCGTTAACAAGCTACTAGAATACATTGGAGCAAGGCTTAGGCTGGAACAAGCCTCTGTGTACAGTGAAGTAGGTAGAACGTACAAGTATAAAGGTACCGTGTACCCAACGGTGGCAGCTGCCTACTACAGGGTACTTGTATTCGTAGAGCCTGATTCTACTACGCTACCACATCTCGATACATCCATACTAGCCGAGGGTATTACTAAGCCTATACTAATGCACGGACCAACCTGCGTAGTATGGGTAGATGATGAAGGCCATTACCACGACCCCGTCACCGAGGTGTTTCCGGGTTTAATTAGAATAGCGTGGTTTAGAAATTCGTATATAGGAGATAACAACCCGCCACCGGCATACGTATATGACCCGATGTTCTACGGCCTCGGCGCGCCTAGAGACAACTCCAGCTTCGTGGGCTACGCGGCTGAGTACTGGCTCGACGTAAACTCCTTAATAACGGTAGCTGGAGAGTCCCTTTACGGTGACTACGAGCCGGCTTGGGCGTCATCTTACTATGGAGTAAGCTTAGATGGCCCCGCATTCGTTGAAAACCTCATTAGGTGGTGGATTAGAGTAGTGACGTACACGCCCCCACCTCCTCCCACGTTAACCGTTACCGAGACCGCCACGGTCATGCAAACTATTACTCACACGGTCACCAGGACCTTGACGCAGACGGTAACGGAGACTATGACGCTCACTACAACTCAGATGCAGACCATGCTTCAGACCATCAGAGAGACTACTACGAAAGTCAGCTTAGAGACCCTTTCTACCACAATTACTGTTACGGCACCAGACTATACGGTGGCTGGAGTGGTAGGAGGAGTTGCACTAATCATCATCGTAATACTTGTGATCATGCTATTTACTAGGAAGAAGTAACTAGTGGAAAGAACTTTAAACATGCCCCTGATTTTTATTTTGGCCTTAACCATTCAGGTATTTAAACCGCGTTGAGAGTTTTGTGTACGTGGGGAACTCATGAAGAGTCTAATTGCTTCCCTATTAGTAATTTCAACCATTCTAGCGCTACCCGCTATTAGCCCTATAAGCACAGAGTGGCCTTGGACTAGTAATGAAGAGCCATTTCCATGGCTTGATTACTTAGCCAGCTTGACGACAGAAAGGAATGTAAGGCTGGTTATCTTGACGAGACACGAACAATCAATACAAACCCTTACGAGAATAATGTTCTTGAACTCGCCGGTAGCCAAGAAACTAGGTATAACCGAAGTTCAGTTTGTGTATTATCCTGCCGAACTGTGGCCCGATCGCATCGAAAGCGCTAAGAAGCAGGGAATATCAATAGATGTGGCGTGGGGTGGAGGTCCAACGCTATTCAACATACTCGATGACGCCGGTTACTTAATGCCCATAAACCCACAACAGTATCCAGAGCACTATGCGGTAACGTACGAACTGAGTAAAGTGCCTAAAACAGTGGCGGGCGCTGAGACCTACAAGGTTGACCTTCAAGGTAATGTAAGATGGATTGGTGCAAGCATAAGTAGCTTCGGTTTCACTGTAAACCGTGATGTATTAGCGAGGTATGGATTGCCAATGGCCAAGTCGTGGAGCGACCTCGCAGATCCTGAGTACGCTAGGTATCTCCCGGCAGTACCGCTAATAGGCATAGCAGATCCAACTCTCAGCACCAGTAACTTGAGGATCTTCGAAATAATACTGCAGGCCAAGGGATGGGAAGAAGGGTGGAAGATACTAACACTAATGGCCGCCAATTCGAGAGTTTATCCAGGCAGCGGTGACGCCAGAGATGCGGTAATAAAGGGAGACGTGGCTATCGCCACGACGATAGACTTTTACGGCTATATGGCGGTGAACATAAACCCTGATTGTGTTTACATCGCACCGGAAGGGGAAACTATAGTGAACTCTGATCCGATAGCGATCATAAGCATTACCAAGTACCCCGTTCACGCAGCCGCCTTCGTGGCGTGGGTTTTAAGTGAGTTTGGTGGACAACAAGTATGGCTTAACAAGGACATTAACAGAATACCGATTAACCCGAAGACGTTTGAAACTAGTGAAGGGGCCAGTAGGCCGGATTTGAAGAAGGCATTTGAAACTCTCACCACGCTCAGGGGAATAGTGTTCAATGAAACCTTGTCATCTAGCTGGGTTAACTCCGTAATGTACTATTTTAAAGCAACACTGGTAAACGCTCACGAAGATCTACAAGCTGTATGGGCACAGGTGGCTAGTGCGTATCTTGAGGGAAGGATTACAAAAGAATGGTTTGATTACCTGGTGTATGAGTTGTCAAAGCCATTAAGATTCACTGATCCCGTATCCGGCCAGGAAGCTAAGTTTACCCTAGAGTATGCAATACTTGTAAATACCAAGTTGAAGGAAGGCCCCGTGTATCAGGCGTTAATGTCTGCATGGGAGTCCGGTGCGAGGACGAAGTATAAAAACGTTCTCACGCTACTTAATAAAGCAGTTAGCGGAGAACCTATACCTACAGTAACGACAACTACTACGCAGACAGCTACTACGACGCCTACTACGACCGCAGAAACCTGGACATCAATCACAACGACACCTACATCCACATCTATCGCTCCCGAAACAACAATAATAACCTCTCCCGCGACACCGCCAACAGCGCCCATCACTACACCGCCTACCACACCACCTACTGGACAGCCCGAAGGGATATCACCAACGTTATTAATACTTGTAGGCGTACTGGTAGTAGTCATCATTATTATGGTACTATTGAGAAGGAGGTGACATTGCCGCTTAGACATTAGAGTCCACGTACCCGCTTTTTGCCTAGTCCTTACTGCCAAACACGAAGTTTTAAAGCCGTTATCGGTAGAGACTCTAAGGGTAGAGTGGGGTTTGTTTAGGCCTTGAAGAGCCCTGGATTTAAGGATCTTTCACTAGGCGGGGTGTTACTGGCATTACTGTGTTTAATTAGCTATGAAATATTACCCGAAGTAGAGGCGGTCATGTACTCATATGTACTATGGGTTGTTGCCCTAGTATACGGGCTTTTGCTACTAAACCGCGGATTCAATTATTATAGGATCAAGTATAGCTTCTCACTTACATTCATAGCCGTGGTAATCGCGCTCTACGAGATCATCGTTTTATTGACTGGCGCCACGGAGTTACTACAAGCAATAGCTATCGGTTTAACACCGTATTTGAGTGTAGCGTTATTCGGTTCCCTACGTGAGAGGATCCAAGCGACGAAAGAGCGAATTAAAATCATGAAAACACCTGTTCCGCTTTTGAGACGCATTAAAGCCACTTTATACCAGCTTGACACAACATTATGGTCTTTCATGATCTTCGGATTTGCTTACTTAATGGTGTTTATGCTAGTGCCGATATTACTCGTCCTACTTCAATCATTCACACCGCCAACTGGAGGTGAGTGGTGGATGAACTTCTACAATGTTTTAAGAACTAGCAGTTACGTGAGGTTCAAACCGCTAGTTACTCAACCCTACTCGATCGTTAACTTGCCTGGAGGTGAATGTATTATTGTACTGAGAGGCATCGATTACGGCCCAGTACTAAATAGCCTAATAGTAGCGTCCGTGGTCACAGCCGTTGCAACCGTATTGGGTGTCTTTATAGCATATGTCCTGGCACGTTACAGGTTTCCTGGCCATACTTTAACCAGGATATTGGCCATAGTGCCGTTATTCAACACACCATTTGTGAACGCATATGTAGTTAAGTTACTGTGGAGTGAGGGCGGCCCCGTTTCAATACTACTAAGGCCTGTTTTAGGTTGCGCTTTAAAAATAGATAGTCTTCTAGGTGTCATGATAACGCAAATAATGTCGTTTTACCCGATAGTATACCTTAACGCGTATACCGCGTTCATAAATGTAGATCCCTCAACGGAAGAGCAGGCTGAAAACCTTGGAGCTAAAGGCTTTCGGATTTTCAGGACGGTCACGTTACCACTAGCACTTCCGGGTATAGTTGCAGGTTCGACGCTCGTATTCGTGTTCAGTCTCGAGGATCTGGGTGCACCAATAGTTTTCAACGAGAAACGTCTCATGAGTTACAGGATATATGATGGACTTATCACCGCTCATGGGGTTATATCACCGGAAATAGCGGCACTGGGCGTTGTCTTGTTGTTAGCGGCTCTCATAGCGTTTCTAGCCATTAGGAACTATGTGAGTATGCGTAGCTATGCCATGATAAGTCGCGGAGGTAGGTGGAATCCGAGGATAAAAAAGCCGGGGGTCTCCGGTTCACTATTAATATACCTCGTAGTAGTACCATTAATACTGTTCGCTATGCTTCCACAAATAGGCGTCATCCTAATGTCCCTTGACATACTTAAACCATATGTTCGTGGAGGCAACCTCGTAATCGAGCTGTCCAGCGATCCCCTGAAATACATTAAAAAGGCACTTTCGGACCCGGCTATTTACAGGTACATTATCAACACGCTTACGTACGCCGGTATATCAGTCGTCATAGCTGTTTTCCTAGCTGTCTGCGTTGGCTACAGCGTTAACAGGCTCAAGGTAAAATATGTACCCAGTATACTGGACTCCCTGGCAACCGCACCGCTTGCAATACCTGGACTAGTGTTCGCGCTAGGGTACTATGTAATGTTTACGCGTTTTGCTGAACTGTTGCCTCGAGACATGGCCGTGAGGATCAGCCCCGCTAGCGTGGCGTTCGAAGCATGGATTATATTTATATTGGCCTTTAGCGTAAGGAGGCTTCCCTACGTTGTACGATCGGTGTTTGCTGGATTCCAGCAAGTACACGGAAGCTTAGAGGAGACGGCCATGAACCTTGGCGCGTCGAGGTATAAGGTGATATTTGGTGTAATAATGCCGTTCATCATAGGCTACGTACTGAGCGGTGCTTTAATAGGCTTCATATACATGGCCACAGAAGTAACAACAAGCATTACTTTTGGGGGTATAAGAGAAGATCAGGCGCCA
>JAWAJB010000075.1:0-6930 GCA_038888155.1 Desulfurococcaceae archaeon | reverse complement strand
GGCCAGATAATTCCGTGGAGAACTACTGCATCCACTAACCCCCACGCCATACAATGAACTCCGCCCCTTGGGGCCTGTAGTGGCGGAGCTCCTCTCGGAGGAGAGGAGTCAACCGCCTTAGCTGGGGGAACTAGGCCAGGCCCGGAAGGGAGCAACCTAACCCTGGCTACAGGCGTTCAAGGGTTAACGGAGCTGAGGAAGGCGTGGAAGGGCTCTAGTGGGCTATGCAGTAGTTCTCCACGGAAGGCCGCGGCCAATAACTCAACACAACATATGCATAAATACCCTGCATTAATATAAGTCAATAGAGCCGGGGTCGCCTAGCCTGGTAGGGCGCCGGCCTGCTAAGCCGGTGGGGGAACACCCCGCGCGGGTTCAAATCCCGCCCCCGGCGCCACCCCTCATAAACACCCACGATGCCCTCCATGAGGCCAACGTACTTATCGCCATAGTATAAGTAGAACTCACCATTCACTATTCTAACTCTCCAAGTGGAAGGCAAAATGATCGCTCTCATACTGTGGATACACTTTCAGGGTACAAAAGCTGTATTGAGAGACTTAATGAAGGAGTAGCCCTATGCTACTTTTAAGACTTTGTAGGGTGTTGAGGGCTAAGTCTACTCACTAAGATTGGGTCCGTGAGGGTCTTGATCACCGGGGGTGTGGGCTCTATTGGTTGTAACCCAGCGCGCTAGCTAGTTGAGAGAAGGTTCGATGTTGTAGTCGTTGACACTATGGAGAGGTTGGGTGTTTTGCTTTGAGGAGTCTCGGAGAGCTCGGGATACCTATCGTAAGAGCTGACGTGAGGGAGTATAATAGTTACGGTATTGTCGACATAGTAAGCACGTTACGGCTTACGTAAGTGTAGAGGAGTCCGTTAGGGAGTCCATCGAGTAAATCGAGAACAATGTCCTGGATACTGCTAGAGTCGGCTACGAGTGCGAGAAGAGGGGTATAAGGCTAATATACCACCTAAGCTCAGCAACGGTCTACGGAGAACTACAGAAGCTACCCATGGGTAAAGACCAGTCAACGAGGCCTCTATTATCTCACGGGTTGAGCAAGCTTCAGGGAGACGAGATGCTGAAGGTTTTCGCATCTACATACGGCTTAAAGTACGTAACCCTAAGGCTATTCAACGTATACGGACCCCACCAGAGCTCTTCGTACGCTGATGTCGTAACTATCTTCTCGGAGAAAGCCTCAAGGAGTAAGCCATCAGTAATCTACATTTACGGAGCTCGGACCAGGGACTTCGTGTACATTGAGGATGTAGCCGAAGTGATCGAACATACAACCAGAGAGGAGGGAAGCTGTTGGGTAGTGAGCTACCGATAGTGCATATGCCATCAAGACCTGGAGACATAGTACACAGCGTAACCAATATCAGCAAGAATATTATGGCTTACCCGATTCAAACCAACACCGCTCGAAGAAAAGCTTAAGAAGACCATAAGCGAGCTAAAAACATATATACTTTAGGACCCCATTTCAAGGTAGCCCAGGAGAAGCTGAGAGAACACTAACAGCATCAGCGTTCTCGTCTCACGGGAGAGCTGGTGCGAGCACTAAGTGTAGCTAAAACTCCGCCAGGAATAGCGTACCGAGGCAGCTCAGAGCGCTAGGACTGAGCATCGCTTCAGTCATCTACAGCTAGCAGGATATAGGCTATCGAGACTAGTCCTAGTGATTTTATCAAAATATCACCATCATAACCGATCTACTTCTACTACGCTATTTGTTTTAACGCTCTCTAAAGCCTTCTCAGCAATTTTTAGTGCAACTATTCCATCGTAGCCGGTTACCGTGGGGGTTTTACGATATTTTACAGAAGTTACGAAGTCCATTATCTCGAGCTTGAGTGGTTCCTCTTTATTTACACGTACTTCAGATATACATTCCTCATCGTATAGTGTTAATCTCTGGTCTACATAGTCTACAACAGCTACTCCACGATCACCTATTATGGTGAGGGTTCTTATTTTATAAGGAGTTAATCTATTTGTCTCAATTAATCCATCTACTCCATTATCGAACGTTAAAATTAAAAGTCCGTAATCATCTGCCATGCTCTCCTTGTGTACACGTCTCCCGCGAGCATATACTTTCCTAACTTCTAAACCCGTAATATATCTCATGACATCTATGTCATGAACTGCAAGATCTACGATGACACTTACATCAGATGCTCTTGGTGCAAATGGTCCCACACGCTTAGCATTCATTACTAACACCTCACCCAGAATTCCTCTTCTCAAAAATTCCCTTAGTTTCTGGACAGCTGGATTAAATCTCTCCACATGTCCTACAGCGAGTACTACACCATGTCTCTCGGCAGCATTGACAATCTCCATGGCGTTTTCAACAGTATCAGCTATAGGCTTTTCCACTAATACGTGGACTCCTCGTTCTATGAAGTTCAAAGCTACTTGCTTGTGTAGTCGTGTTGGAACTGCTATGCTTACTGCTTCAACTCGGTTCTCTAAGAGTTCTAGATAGTTTTTATAGGCATGTGTGTTATACTTCTTCGCCACATGCTTAGCCTTCTCGAAATCTATATCAACGACCCCCACAAACTCAACTAATCCCTCCTTGGCTAATTCAGAATACACGCGAGCATGATTTACTCCCATATTCCCTACTCCTACTACACCAACTCTAAGGCTCATAGCTACCCCTTTATCAACTCTTTTATAATGCTAACTACGTAATCAAGATCTTCTATTGTAAGTAGTGGGTGAACAGGCAAGCTTAATACTTTTCTAGAAGCAATAATAGCATTAGGACAAATGTGTTGCGGATAACCTAATCTTTTGTAAAGCGGTTGCTGGTGTACGGGTAGCGGATAGTGGACCGCTACCGCAACTCCCTTCTCTTCGAGTCTTGTAGCTAATTCATCTCTACTGAGTGGAAAATCGTTTTCCACTCGTATCACATATTGATTGTAAACATGTTTGACCAGTGAATCTACGTATGGTGTTATTATCCCTCTAACGTTCGCGAGGTTTTTAGTTAAGTATGTAGCATTTTGTATCCTTTTTTCATTAAGGATGTCAAGCTTCTTAAGTTGCGCTCTACCGATCGCCGCTGCAATATTTGTCATCCGGTAATTGTAACCGAGTTCCTCGTGAACATATTTTCTCGCTTGACCATGATCGCGTATTAAACGTGATTTCCTAGCTACTTCATCGTCATTAGTGGTGATGATACCCCCCTCACCTGTCGTCATATTTTTCGTTGGATAGAAGCTGAAAACGCCTACATGACCTAAACTACCGACTTTTATTCCCTCGAACTCAGCTCCATGAGCCTGTGCACAGTCTTCTACTAAGATCAACTTATGGTCCTCAGCGATCTCCTTAAAAGCTTTCATATCAGCTGGTTGCCCGTAGAGATGAACCACTATTATAGCCTTAGTCTTATTCGTTATTTTCTCTAGGACATCATTGGGGTCTAAATTATATGTTTTGGGATCTATGTCAGCAAAAACAGGTCTAGCTCCCTGGTATAATATGGCATTTGCTGTTGCTATGAACGTGAAGGCTGTCGTGATCACTTCGTCACCAGGCTTTATTCCTATCGCTTTTAATGCTGTATCTAGCGCGAGCGTGCCATTCGCAACAGCTATTGCATGCTTCACGCCAATATAGTTAGCAAACTCTTGCTCAAAAAATTCGACCTCTTTCCCTTGAGCAAGCATGCGGGACCTTAGAACTTCTACTACTGCTCTTATCTCGTTTTCCTCGATGACAGGCTTAGCTATGGGTACCCGTCTCAAGTAATCACCACTTGGTGCTCTCTATGAGATACCTCTCATAGTCTTGTCTCGGTACTATTACCTCTCTCCTGCAATGCCGGCATATGTACTTTAGGTAATTATCTGTCTTGACCGCAACATCTTCATCCTTAAGAGGTCTTCCACAGTAGCAAACAAAGCCCCTTAACCTGGCGGGGTTACCCATTACGAGTCCATGTGGGGGGGCATCTTTAGTGACCACTGCTCCAGCCCCTATTAATGCGTACTCGCCGATGACAATGCCACATACTATAGTGGCATTTGCCCCTATGCTTGCACCACGTTTAACGAGTGTTGGTATGATTTGCCAATCAGTATTGAAAGACCTAGGATACAAGTCATTCGTAAACACAACGTGAGGTCCTATAAATACATCGTTCTCTATTTTAACTCCCCTGTAGATACTTACTTCATTTTGTATCTTGACGTTGTCACCTATTTCAACATTTACATCAATATATACATCTTTACCTATGTTACAATTCTTGCCTATTCTAGCACCACTTCTAACATGGGCGAAGTGCCATATTCTAGTTCCTTCACCAATGACAGCACCCTCCTCGACAACAGCAGTTGGATGAACGAACACGTTACTTGAGAAATTTTTCATTTTAACTACCATAGCATTTCCCGAGTGCAACATATTATTACTAATTAGTTTGTGAGGAAAAATTTTAAACGTTAATAGTGGAGCGCTTACTTCATCACGCATTCTCATTGTATCATTCTCTCAATATTTAGATGCCCCTCACATATAGGTGCTCGTATCACAATACGTTCATTACCCGGTGATTTACAGTAGACTTTCTTCTTCAGACATAGCTGCTCATGTTGAACATGGTGAGTTCATTTTATTTAATCTTAGCATAAAACCTTGATACTCTCAGAACCCGGTTGAATGTCTTAAATCTTCAATAGTCGTCAGCGTGACTGCTGAAACACCAGTAAGCAATAAACTACATAGCGAAAGAAGCTCTCCTAAACGTAAAGTAGCATCAAACCGGAGAAGTACCAGGAAATAAAGGGATACGCCGAAGAAAAGCTCGGGACAAGATTACCAGGCTAGCAACAGTTAGAGGCGGGCATCTTGAGAGAGACTCTCGCAAAGAAGCTGACAGAGAGCATCAAGCTATGGCTAGCCCGAAGAAAACTTTTAGTCGTAGCCGAAGCGATAGACCCCAAGAAGAACATATACAGAGTATACTGCTGAAGTCCTTGGAGCTGATGAAGTATTAACCAAGCATATATCGATGAATGATGTGAAATTGATTGCCAAAAGACCAAAAGACTCAAGCCTTAATACGGTAAAGGCTAGGGTGCAAGGCTTTAGCATCCTACCTGTAACAGAGTGTTTAACCCGCTTTACAAGTGTGTATAAAAAGAGAGGGTGATTTGAAGACGCCATTCAAGTCTTTTAAAAGGTTAAACATTCCAGATGTTGTTCTAATAGGATATGAGAGTTTTAATGATGGCCGCGGTTTCTTTTCAAAGCTATACAAGAAAACAGATTTCTTAGCAAATGGAATAACCTATGAATACGTTCAAGTTGATCTCAGCTATTCTAAAAAGGGTGCTGTTAGAGGACTACACTACCAGCTTAAGCCCATGGAGCAAGGTAAACTCATCTACGTGATGATTGGAAAGGTATATGATGTAGCAGTCGGCATCAGACGCGTGGTTCTCCGTGGTTTGGTAAATACGGTAAATATGTTGGTGTGATCTTGAAGCCTGGGGTACGCACTATGGATATCCCCGGGTTTGCACATGGCTTTCAAGCACTATAGGATTCAATATTTCTTATATCTTGTGACAAAGGAATATAATCCTCACTACGAGAGGTACGTGTATTGGAACGATCCCATTTGAGAATAGACTGGCCAATTAAAGAAGACGTGATAGTGAGCGAAAACTCTAGGTGCCCACAGTTACAGTATGTGGAGACCAATTTTGATTACTAGTTCTAAACTAAGCATACTTCTCGATTCTTGGAAACATCGCTAATTCGCCGTCGTGCTTCTGATAAGTACCCTTTTTACTCAAGCAAGAATGGTTTATCGCAAGATATACTTCTGAATAAATCTTATCATAATCTCAGCCTCTCGCCTAAAAGTAACATAAGCAAAGCTCTTCAGACCCTTTACGCTATTTGCGCTATCCCACCCAAACCTATTCAAAAATGTTGACTAGCCAACGAGGTTGTTAAGTCTTATGATAACATCTTCAACTATGTGCTTATCGATTACCACCAGTTTCTACTTAATGAGTGCTCATAGCTGAAAGCCTCGCAATTTAAGGATGAGAAGCAGATTAAAACTTGATACCGAAAGTTCTCGGGCACGTATACATGCTATGGGATTATCTATCACCGTCCGGGGAATCATGTTTGGAAGCACGGCCTGCACTTTGATATACATTTACATTTTCTGTTCCGTAAATCAAAAATTATCTCTTATGTAACTCTCTGTAATATTTGAAATGAACTTTACCTACAAGCCTTTCCTAAAGATTCTGTATCCAACCTGTAATAATGTTGAAAATGTGATGTTAGTTGCGGATAAACTGCAGTCATAAAATTCTCAGATCACTATAGAGAGATATTTTGGCAAAATGCACGACCGTAATTAGGAAAACCCGCATAATCAAAACAGAGAGTGAATCTTCTGTTTAACGCTTGACACACTAACGATCGAGGATCAAGTCACAAACAGTATAATAATGAGGTATGGGGATAATGACCTCAATCTAGGGGATAAAGCTTTAGAGCCTAGCAAAGTTTTAAATCTACGGGCTTAAAGTATTTGTTGGGGATTGAGAATGATTTTTTAATGTTCGCCTGCCAGTAGACCTCATCACGATCTCCCTAGACCTGTCGCACTCAGCTAAATATTTTCTCATTGAAGAACTAACGCTAGAGGCTTTCACGTTAAATCTTATCGATGAAGTACTCAGAAGGTCCCCAAACCTGAATTATGGAAAAACTCTGAAACCGAAGGTGAGAATGCAAACTCCAGCCCCAGTAGGTGGGGGTAAAGCAAATTGAAGGTACCCAAATCTGTTCTTGAGAAGATAGAATTTAACACAGTCAAAGGCGAGACTCTTTTTTACGGAGTCGCTATCGCGCTGAGGACCAGC
>JAWAJB010000074.1:0-7004 GCA_038888155.1 Desulfurococcaceae archaeon | reverse complement strand
TCTCGCTAAAATATTATTCACCACCATCATTAAAAAAATTTGCTACTGAAGTAGTTTTAGTATGTGGCCAGCTTTGTACTTCGGTGTGTGATTTTCTATGATTACTGCTCCAAGTCTTGGATCATGTATTGCCATAAACATTGCTGGATGATAATAATGCATAAGGTATCTGTAGAGCCAGATTGGCCCCCTACTTGATAAAACGACTCTTTACATGTTTTTCAATTTTTCAGGCGTAAGTAGCTTGCTCAATTCAAACTCAACAATAGCATACTCATCTCTATCAATAAAATTAAATTTTATCTCACTCATCTGTTAATCTTCCACAGTAGTAGCAATTTGCTTAACTTTTAGTAATCCATGTAAACATCCTTTTATAACATTTTTCATTTCATCCTCAGCATACCGTAACATTATTGATTGTCCATCATATTTTACTTCAGTAACATTCATCTCTAAACCTGAATGTGCCAAGAAGTCTCTTTCAGTAAAATCTTTGGACTCTCCATAAATAGTACGAAGTTTAACCCAATCTTTACACTTCTCTCCTTTCTCTTTCACATTTCTCTCAACTCTATAGAGGTCTCGACTTATCATACTATCGATCTTTTCTGAGAATTTTGAGAAGAAGTTCTCTCTGAGACTATCAAGTTCATTGTAACTGACCTCAGTTCTTCTAGAGAGATTTAGCGTCTTTGTAATAAGCCATATTTGGGTTAACTTAACGAAGTCTTCGCTGAAGCTTAGGTTTCTTTTCACATAGACCTCTTTTTCATTCAATGTTACTTTTATGTTCTCCCTCCAAATCTCAACAATTTTATTAATAGTATTTTCGAGTTCAGCTACATCTGGATAGAACGTATATACTGCTAGCGGCAAACCATTAAAAATAGAGCTTAAGAAGGCATTCAGTTTATTTCTCATTTTATCACAGTTCGAAGTTAACGTCCGTAAATCTCCTTCATAAGATACGACGTTACCCTTGAGTAAAACGCATTTACCCTTAGCACCAAGTGGCATAAGATCGTATTCAATAAACACTGGAGAATCTTCAACTAAGTGAATATTTAATCTCTCTGTAACACTTTTGCGATATGGCTCAGCATTATAAACCTTAAGCCTAACATTATTGCGCGTGAGCGCGAGCACACTTGATATCTTCTTGGTTGCCAGTAATGTTAAAGACGGCATGAAGTTGATTCCATGAGTAATATCTAAATGAATGGTGACTTCCATTTCACTTTCCGCAAGAAGCTTTGAAATCTCAAACATGATGTACGCATAGAAGTCGCTTAATTTGCCAATAAAATTGAAAAATAGGTCTTTATTCTTTGGTTGAAATCTACCTACGCCAGGTGCAACTATTATCTTTACTCGATCACAGCTTAACCCCGTCTCTTTTGATATTAGATCTTTATATTTAGAACAGACTTTCTCAACTAAATCGCCATATGAAGAAATTTTTTCATCAATTATTGTATCTAAGACAATTAAAATTATAGTGTCTGGTTTAGGAGTAATATAATTAAATAGTGGTATTGTAAAGATGCTTTTAAAAGAAGACTTATCATAGATATATTCAACAGGATTCCAAGCGGATGGATCACCTAGTGTAGATATTAAAACTGACTTCATCATTAGTACCTCTGCGCTAGCTGTATAACCATTCTAAAAATTCCTTAATACTTCTTTTTTCAGCATATTTAAATGGATTGGCGATTTTTACTCCGTTTTTATCCTCTCTAAAATTGATTACATACCAGTAAGATGCTTCACTGATTATTTTTAATGACCCCATACCAGCACTCTTTCTTGCGCCTAAGTTTAAACCAAGATTCTCAATTGCTTCAATGGTTAATGCAAAGAGTTTAGAGTCCTCTGAACCTGGTGTAAGGTTATCGGCAATTATCTTCAACTTTACTTTTTCGCCTATAATACTCTCAAGAATAAATAGAGCTTCTTCTTTAACTCTGCTGCTATATCTATCAATTGCAATACCAGGTCTCTCATGAAGTACTATCTTACTGACTTCTGACTTCAGAATTGTATCTAGGAACCTTAGTTTACTAGCCAATACAGCATTTCCATAGAGCTTACCAATTGGGCAATGAATAGCTAGAATAGATTCTGAAAGTCTATAAAGTAAGTTATTGCGTGTGCCAAGGCCTTTACTTTTAACTTCATTTATCTCTTCAAGAGTGAAACCTATTTCTTCAGCAATCTCAATTAATTCCTTACTATCATATGGTATGATGTTCGATGTACCTCCACAAAGCACATTAATTACCTCGTTACAGAATTTTTCATCTACTTCATAAGTCGCCTTAGGCTCCTCTTTAAACGATTTTACTGCAAGATTTGCAAGCTTGTCTCTAAAATCCATGCTCTTAGCAATCCTTTCGCTAATTGACCTAAAGGCTCCCTTCCACGTCGATGAAGGTATAAGGAAGCCCCCAGGAATTCTGATGAAGGTCCTTCTCATGTCAGTTGTTCCTGTTCCAATATGTAATGGAGATTCAATCTCAAATTCTAGAATTCCAATAGCTTTATATTCAAGTGGATTTAGATGGTAAATTAAACTCAATTATTCATCCCCCTAACGTAAATATTGGATGTCCTCTCACTGGATGGAGCATATTAACACCAGTAATAAGAGTGTCACCTAGGCGTTCTACTGTGCCTAAAAAGGATAAGGCTGCTAAAGCTAATGGAGTGCCATTATACTCCGCAACTACTATGGCTCCAGGCCTAGTTGCAAATTTAACTGATGTTTTCTCAACATTCTTATACATATCCCATCCACCAATGTGAAAATCAGCCTTTCCATAAACAGTTTTAATCATGAGTTTACCTTTCTCATTAAGTGTAGACATTTCTGCAATATTTGAGAGATCTATTTCTAAAGGGTATGGTGTATAAAACTTCTCGTGACATGAGATCAACGGAGATAAGCCAAAAAGAACAATATACCTGCTATGTGTCAAGGCTTCTTCGATCCTCATTGCAACATCCTTCAAACTAACTACCTTTGACTTTATTATTTTAGAAAGCCCGAAGCCTCTTGAAATTCCCCTACCAATTCGTATTTCTAGCTCATCAATATATTTCTCAATATTATCTGGGATAGCTAATGTTGCCCAGAACTTCCTTCCAGGAGTTATAGCCTCATACTCATACAACATTCCAATCTCTGAAGAACCCCTCTTCTTACTTACACTAGTACATATGAATCTACTAGCTGGAACCTTGCCAGTCTCGCTGGGATAGTACTTTGAATAAAGATTCTCAAGAGCCATATGCCCATTCTTGCAGGTAATGTCTATTAGCTCCTTCAATTTTTCGCAGTTCTCAAGATTCTCAATAATTTTGCCTAGGTAATTTTCGTATTCTTCACACACTTTGCACTTATACATGAATGGGTGGCTTGGATAACATTTCTCCCCATTACTTGTTACTGGATAGGCGTATGAGACTATTACTGAAGGCTTTTCTCTTTCACTCTTCAGGAAGTCGTCTCCAATAATGCCATTTCTATAGAGTTCAGAAAGAATTGCGCCCCTAAGCGTCGATGCTGGAATATAGTCCAATGTCTTTAAGAAGCCCCTTGGAGACCTTCTTTCAGTAATTATGGTCGGTGACAAGATTTCAAGTATTATTTCAAGGATTGTCATTCCAGAACCACTCCTTAAGTTCATTGAGAAGGTTTGACCAAACAGTATTTTTAAGAACATTATCTAGCTCATCAGCATTCTCAATCTTTAAATCTATAAGGCCACTTCCACGACCTATTCTTCCAAGTCTAAGTTCAGCGAGCGAAAGAAGGAGAAGAATTGTTTTCTCTTTGGGGATGTTAATTAGCTCTATTGTTCCAGTGAATTCACATTTTGGTGGTATGTATTCGGTTGAGAATAATGCGCCTTCAGCAGTCCTCATGGACCTATCATCTATTCTAACTCTCGTTAGAGCGAGTGTCTCTACAGGGCCTGTTGGTAGAAGGTCTGAAAATATCAATGGGCTTGGTAAGTTACTACCCGGGTAGCCGAAGAGTTCACATACATTACAAATTCTTCCAATCTTCTCATGCTTCTCTCTAATGCGTTCAGGTCTAATCTCCTCGCATGACTTGAAACCGTAGCTTTCCGCAATCCTACTTGCAGAGGATCTCAAGGCACCCTTAAAACTCGATGCTGGAATGTAAATCTGAGATTCACCATTATAGCTAATTCTTTTAACAAATTGTATGTCCGGTCCCATTACAGTGGGGTAGCTCCATCCAATACAGAATAATCCAATAGTTTTAAGCCTAATGTTAAGTTTCAGATTACTCCACCCCCAATAATCTTGATAAGCCTATCCACATCTGATAGGCTTGAGAAAGAGTCTAAATCTTCTGGTATAAGAGACTTAACAAATTCGTAAGAATTAGACATCTTAACTCTAGCAATTTGGCGGCAGGCATAAATATATGCTATTGGAAAGACATATCTCTCATATTCCTTAAATTTCTCTGCCTTAGTAATTATGGATTTAGCAGCTTGTAAAACCTCGCTGATGGTATGTCTAATATTTTTGAGTACTTGTTGGATCTCGCTTATTTGTCCAACTAAGTTGTCTTTAACGCTACCACTAAAATATTTCCTAAGAATCTCAATGTTTCTTGAGACCAAGTAGCTTAAGCGTGCTATTTCACTATACTCTGGTGCTGAGAGGCCTAATATTTTGCACAGCATTCCTTCAAAACTTTCTGTATTAAATGGTTGGACTGTGAGCTTCTCATGCTTTAAGGCTTCAAATCTTTCACTAATAGTGCTGCCTGAAAGGTCGCCAGCCTCAACAATATCGAAACATATTGTACTTTCAATAAGCCCCTCTTTAATCTTTTTTCTAGCCTCCTTCTTAGCTTTATGCATTAACTCCGATGCCGCATCCACAAGTGCCCATATATTGGCCTTTGGACTTGCAGTAGCTATACCAATTGATAAGCCTCGCACACATCCAAGATAATGTAGGAATTCTTTGCCGAGTATAAGAGCAATCAGTGGTGATGCCCATGAAGGGACAAATATTACTGCGTCATCACCACCAGCATACAATATGCCCATCTTTATTGATAATGCAGCTCTAGCAGCGTCTATTTTATCGAATACTTTTGAAACGCCATTGTAGATTTCGTTTATTGCTACTTCAATTGACTTCTTTAGAGCTAAATCTATTCTAGCACTTCTTTCATAGGCATCGGCTATTGACAAACATGTGGCCATCAATGGACCCATTAGTGTTCCATCAACCTTTATCACTGAGATATTTCTCATTTTGGATAGCCTACCGAGCTCTTGCAGTTCATTAAGATCGTGGCCTGAAATTATCTCCATAATATATTCAGAAGCCCTAACCTGAGCTCCTTCTCCATCCCAAGGCATCTCAAAGACTTCCCTTGGCTGATATAAACTTCCACAAATCTCAATTTGTGAATTATACTTCTCTTTGAAGTGAATGTTGAGACCTATCTCATGAAGTTTGCTGCAAACTCCACATACATTTACTTCTCCTTCAGGTGTTTGAATCTTAGTTGTTGGCGGTTCCATGAAGCAAATCTGGCAAACATTTCTAAAGCCTTTCTCAATGCTTTTAGGAATGCTAGTAGAGTATCTTTCATTGCGGACCAGCATCTTATTAATTGACATCTTTGCCGCGAGCTCCTTCACTGTCTTGGCATAATCTTCATGTAAATCTGCATCAGCTATGTATAATGGAATGCCATTGTTTAATGTTAAGGAACGACCTAGCTTTGAAATGCTGTGTTTAACAGTTTCAAGAATCGTGTATGGTACTAACACCTCGACATTCCCACCAGCTGTGTGTAAGAAGGCCTCGTAAGGGAGCCAATAATCTTCACTTATTGTCCATTGGAGGAACGCAACTATATAAGCCATGACTAGGGAATCTATCACTAGACTTGCAGCCGCAACCTGTTTCAGGCTGTGTGACTTATATATGAAGCTCTGGATCCCTCCAACATCTATCAAGACGATCTTAATGTTATTGGATCCCTCTTTGTCTTTTTCCTCTTTTGTTTTATCATCCTTGGAAAGCGGCATCGTGAAGTTCTTCGTCAGTTTACGAACTTTCTCGACGAACCTCTCCGACAGATCCCTTATGAGCTTCTTGTCGTACTCCTCGTGAATTCTTCGACAGAAGCTCCAGTCATCAAATTTGAGACTATCGTAGTTGAGGGTCTTGGCTGCCTCCTCAAGTCGATTCCTGATGTCTATAAAGTTTTCAGTGTCCAAAAGCCTTTTGAGCCTATCTATCGCTGAAGCTAAGCGATCAGCTTCACTAACTATCTCGCTCAACTCGCTTTTACGAGTCTTTGAATGATGTTCTTCAACGAGCTTGATGATTAATGTAACATCTTCGTCGAGTATGAGTCCCTTTAAAAGCTCCCTGGCAACCTCAACGGAGGCTTCTACGTGGTTTTCGTACTTGAATGGCTTGCCGATGTCATGGAACAAGGCTGCAAGTCTTAAAAGGGCCAAAGTCTTCCTATCCTTAATCCCCTTATTAATTGCCATGGACCAAGCTATTGCTGACGTTAAAAGCAAGTGTGGGATTAAGCTTGATGTGTTAAGGATGGGTCTTGTGTCGGCCGGTATTAGGAGCCAGCAGGACTCCAAGAGGTCGGCGACCTCTGTTGTCTCGAGTTTGCTTAGCATCTTGGATAGACTAGGGAACTGCTTATCCTCCCTTAAATACTTTCTCATTTGCTCATTGTAGAATGTGTAAGTAAACTCTAGTGGGTCAAAGTTTAGTCTCTCCCATTCCTTAAAGAGCTCTCCAAAGCCGATGAGTCTCATAAGCATGTAGGCTTTTAGTGGGCTTGGTGCAACGCTTGGAAGAACCTCCCTATTTAATGGGGTTCTTAAGAAGAGGGATATTAAGTCGCCCAGAAGCTCTAGCTTCTCATAATCTTTAAGACTCCTACCGCTCTTTGATAAATATTCTAT
>JAWAJB010000073.1:0-7095 GCA_038888155.1 Desulfurococcaceae archaeon | reverse complement strand
TGCAGACAAGTGGATTCCAGTATTACCTAATACTGATGCTGCCCTAATGCTGGCCATTGCTTATGTCTGGATAACTGAGGGAACATACGAAAAGCAATATGTATATACTCATGGACATGGCTTTGACGAGTTCAAGAAGTATGTTCTGGGAGAAGCCGATGGAGTACCGAAGACTCCTAAGTGGGCCGAGCAGATATGCGGTGTCCCAGCGAGAGTAATAAAGGCTTTGGCTAGAGAGTGGGCGTCTAAACGCACATCAGTAGCACACTCTCTTGGAGGTCCCATGATTAGGGGTCCATATTCAACTGAGGCGGCTAGGTTAGAAGCATTGCTTTTGGCAATGCAAGGTTTAGGTAAGCCTGGTGTTAGAGTAACAAAGGGAGGCAAGCCTAGTACAGTGTTTGTTCCGCCTCCATTCATACCCTTTGTTGAGCCGCCCTTGCCATTAGGGGCACCTCAGATGGTGCCTAGGACATTGACTGCAACGGCAATACTTAAGGCACCAATCGTCTGGTATGGTTCAGCAGCTTTCGGTGCTCCTGCTTCAGACCAATTCAAGAAATATGAATTTCCTGTAGATGGTTATTCCGAGATCCATATGATATGGGATTTAGATGGTTGTCACATAACGTGTTATAATGGTGAAGAAATAATTGACGCATTCAGAAGTCCTAAGATAGAGTTTATACTAGGCCAGCAGCCATGGCTAGAGACAGATATGCTATTCGCAGATATCGTTTTACCAGTTTGTACTGTATTCGAGCTTGAAGATGTGAATACTGGAGGAGGCAACTTCACAGTCATTTATTATATGCCGAAGGTCATTGAGCCCTTGTGGGAGTCAAAGAGTGACTATGACATAGTCTGTACAATAGCTGAGAAACTAGGCCCAGCAATAGGTATGCCTGACCTATTAGAAAAATATACAGGAGGCATGAATCTAGAACAAAGATTAAGAGAGGTATTCGAGGTTTTCTATAAGGCATCTCCATATATTAGCTGGGAAGAGTTTAAGCAGAAACAATACTGGGTATGTCCAATCAATCCTGACTGGAAGAATGAGCCTCCGGCCTGGGAGTGGTACTGGAAACTCCCTGAAGGTTCAGGATTAACTACTCCGACTGGCAAGATAGAGTTTTACTCAACAGCCATAGCTGAGAATTTCCCAAATGATATGGAGAGACCGCCCGTCCCACACTACATTCCATATGGCGAAACATGGCAGGAAAGTAAGCTTCATCCAAAGGCTAAGCAGTATTCTCTACTTCTTGTGTCTAACCATCCAAGATGGAGGGTTCATGCACATGGCGATGATATTTCATGGATAAACGAAATACCCACTGCAAGGATAAGAGGCCCAGATGGATATCTTTATCACCCTGTATGGATTCATCCAATAGATGCTGCGAGAAGAGGCATAAAGCACGGAGACATAGTGAAGGTATATAATGAACGGGGCGCGGTTCTTGGTGCAGCATACGTAACAGAAAGAATGATTCCTGGCGCAGTCTCCATGGATCATGGGGCTCGGCTCGACCCAATATCAATAGATGAAAGAATCGACAGAGGAGGAAATATAAACTTACTAATGCCGCGCAAGCCATGGAACCCCTATAGAAAAGGATACGATCCCTTCATGTGTGTCAGCGGATACCTAGTCGAAGTTGAAAAAGTTGATCTTAACGAGCTTAAACAGAAATATCCAGATGCCTTTAACAGACCTTATGATCCAGCGGCAGGCCTAGTAATTGATGGTTGGATAAAGGGGTGAAGATAAATGAAAGTCTTCGTTATAGATCTAAACAAATGCGTAGCATGCTATAACTGTCAGATAGCCTGTAAGGATGAACATGTCGAAAACGATTGGTCTCCATATGCCAAGCCTCAGCCAGACACTGGGCACTTCTGGATGAGGATAGTAGAGATGGAGCGTGGCTCAATACCGAAGGTTAAGTTAACATCCATACCGACTCCATGCATGCATTGTGATAATGCACCATGTATACCGGCATGCCCTGTTAAAGCAATCTATAAGAGAAATGATGGATTAGTAATTATTGACCCTGGAAAATGCAATGGATGTAAGGCATGCATAGATGCATGTCCCTATGGAGCGATATACTTCAACGATGATCTAAACATAGCTCAAAAATGCACAGGATGCGCCCATATATTAGACGGAAAGGCAGACATACCTCCAGACGTTCCATTAAATGTCCCAAGATGTGTAAATGATTGTCCATCAGAAGCAATAATGTTCGGAGAATATGAAGAACTTAAAGGACTAGTAGCTAAGGCTGAGGTGCTGCACCCAGAGTATGGAACCCAGCCACGCGTGTATTACATTGGTCTACCGAAGCCATTCATAGCCGGAGACGTATACGACCCAGAAGCTGATGAATGCATAGAAGGTGCAACTGTAACCGCAGTTGATCTAACAAGCGGGGAGAAATTCTCAGCATCAACAGATAGATTCGGAGACTTCTGGCTCAAAAACCTAGAGTGGAACAGGGTATACCAAATAACAATTGAACGAGAAGGATATTATCCAAAGGTCCTGGGAGCAATATCAACAACAAAAGATGTAAACTTAGGATCAATACCATTATACAAAAAACCAAAACCATAAACTTAATTTTATTTATTTCTAACTTAAAAATAACTTATTGTATAATGATTAGGAATAAATTTAAGACACAAAATACTATCTATAAAGGCGATTGGAATAATTGACTAAATGTTACGACGTAGTATTTTTACACCCACTAACAAGTTTTAGAAAACATCAAGTAGACATTCCTTATTCGATCACACATTACCCCCTGCTTCCAATGGGAATATTCAGCCTAGCTAGTTTATTAAAGGACAAAGGTTATGATGTTAAGATTATCAACTTAGGTTTAGAACAATCATTAACCCAATCATTAGACATAGAAAATTTTGTTAAATCTATTAATTCTAAGATTTATGCTATAGATCTTCACTGGTTCTTTCATTCTGAAGGTGGTATTCAGCTTGCAGAAATGTGCAAAAAACATCATCCTAATAGTATAGTAATACTTGGTGGCTTCACTGCTACATGGTTTTATGAAGAAATCCTCAGCAAACATAATTATGTTGATGCAATAGCCTTGGGTGAGGCAGAACAAAGTATAGTCAGACTTGTTAATGCCTATCTAAAAAATCAAGATCTATCAGAAGTCCCAGGAATAGCTTATCGTGAGAATAACCTAATCAAAACAACAATGAGTAGTCCTCCTCCTACTCTTGATGATCTCAACTTTATTGAGCTTTCATTACTACAAAATTGGAAAAATTATCTAAAAATAGGGCTTGAAGGCTACAATGATAATAATATTCCATTATTCTGGGTAACCATTGCTAGAGGATGCATCTATAACTGTATTTACTGTGGAGGATGTTATAACTCTTATAAACTCATTACTAATAGGCAGCAACCAATTTTTAGAGCTCCTCAAAAGGTTGTCGAAGATATTCTTAGGCTTCAAGAAATTGGGATTAAAAGGATTTGTCTCAGTCATGATCCCGAGATAGCTGGAGAAAAATATTGGTCAAAGATTCTTCAAGAATTAAAGAAAAATCAGATAGACATTGAGGCATATTGGGAAAGCTCGCAGTTACCGTCAAGAGAATTTTTACGAAAAATGAAAAGGTTATTTAATGAAGTAGAGGTAGCCATATATCCGCTCTCACCAAACGAAGACGTAAGAACTACGGCTGGTAAAAAATTTTCAAACGATCAGTTCTTTAGGACGTTAAAAATATGCGAAGATTTGAATGTTGCATCGAATCTATATTTCACGGTTGGGCTTCCAGGAGAGACCATAAGCTTCTATGAATATTTTAAAAAGATGATAGATAAATTATCAATGTATCGTTTTTGCTTCATCTCGCCGCTTAGTATCTATACTGTAGATCCTAGTTCTATGATGGCTATTAATCCAGAAAAGTATAATGTTAAATTATATTTAAAAACTTTTGAAGATTATAAGAAGATGTGTTCAAGCCCTCACATTATTAATAGAATAGGACATGAGACGGATAAACTATCGAAAGAACAGATCTTAGAGCTAACTAACAAAGCCAATAAATATTTATTGATGAAATTTTACTATCATGGTAGTACTTATTCATAATTATATCTTTGAAAACTTAATCTACAATAGATGTACTCATCAATATAAGTATATTGAAGATAATAGATATGATGCTTTTAATGAAATGATTTAATTTGTGTTGATAAGACTCGCATGAAAAACATGTTTAAATATGGCGCGGGTTGAATTAGTCACAAGTGAAGCATATGCGTATTCGACGCAAGATTTTGGTTTCGATAATTGTTGCCATTATAATTGCAGGTCTGGCTGTCTCCTACTTTGTAGGATTGATAACAATTCCTAGGTCAACCAATTTAACAATTAATCCATCAGATTTCGTCGTAGAATCCGGTAGTAGTATAATGCTTTCTGCTCAGCTAAAGTCTGATTCATTCATCCTGACTGGGAAACCTATAAAATGGTCTGCCTCAGATGGCTCCTTTGACAAGACTACGGGTGAATCAGTCCTATTTACTGCTCCTTTGGTAACCGAAGAGAAAACGATAACTATAACAGCATCATTCGCTGGAGACTCAAATTATTTAGGTAGCTCAGTTACAATTACTGGTAAGGTCATTCCGCGAAAAGCTATTGAGACGGTTCTAAGCATATCACCATCAACGTTTGAATTGGAATCGAATGGTGTTATAACGCTGAAAGCCATATTATCACCATCCTCTGCACCAAATGATTTAATTACATGGATACTTGATGGGCCAGGGATGTTATCATCAACTGTGGGTCCGAGTGTAACATATAGGGCTCCTGAAGTGAAGGAAAGAACAACAGTCACAATTACAGCTAAATTCCCAGGTTCTCAAGAATATTCAGAAAGCACAGCTACATGTAGCGGGGCCGTCTTACCAGTAGGTACAAGTGTTAGAAAAGTAACCATCTTAAATGTTAATCCAAGCAGCTTCACACTTAAACCAAGTGAAGAAGTAACGATTACGGCCTCACTTCAGGATTCTGAAGGAAACACAATAACAAACAAATTAATAGCATGGAATTTAGAAGGACCAGGGAAACTATCATCCGTGCAAGGCACATCAGTGACTTATGTTGCCCCTGATGATGTGAAAGAAAAAATTACAGTGAAGATTACCGTGACATTCAATGGTGACGATGAATACATAGGAAGTACCGCCATCGTTACCGGAGAAATAATACCTGTATCTGTGACAGTGAGGGAAGAATATCTCTTAACATTTGAAAAAGGATCATTTAGTAATGTTAAGATCGATGGACCCGTAGTGATTGATGGAAGGAAAGTTGTAAGAATAATCGCTGATAATATTGTGTCGGAAAATACTAATTTAAGTAGAATCGGATTAATGGCATCATATACAAAAATGACTAACATTGAG
Organism: Desulfurococcaceae archaeon; assembly: GCA_038888155.1. Classification (GTDB taxonomy): domain Archaea; phylum Thermoproteota; class Thermoprotei_A; order Sulfolobales; family Desulfurococcaceae; genus UBA285. The sequence continues at coordinate 1,610 of JAWAJB010000073.1, read as the reverse complement.
ATGTATATCACTAGTATTACTGCTCGTATTCCAGAATCAGGTCAGACTTTAAAGATAACAAGCGTGGAGCCATTCTCGCCGGCTTCATATGACGCAATAATTTTAGAAAACGTAGAGTTATACGTAGTAAAACTGGTAGCGAAGACGATTGAGCTCGAGGGTATTAAAGTAGTTACTGAACATGTAGGTGGAGCAGAACCATATGTCCCCTCTATAATATATTCACCAAAGATCTCAATAACTGAAGGGTATGAATTAACTGGACCGGAAACCTTTAATGAACTTAAGAATGCTGTTCAACTAATGAAAATGGGGAAGCTGGAGGCAACCGATTTAGTTCTTGCACATCCAGCAGAATATCATCTTGATAGAGGCAAGAACACATTTACCTCCATAGATAAATGGTTGGCGCGTGCCTCGCTAGCGACCTTTGAAGACATATCCAAAGGCTATGTTATATTCATAACATTCAATGCGTATGGCGCCATGATAGTTACATTGTCAGGTGAAGATAATCCTAATCTTCCATATAGTGCAAATAAAGGTACCTCAGGAATAGTTTATGATGGATCTGTACACTTGGTATACGCTGAAATAGGGAAAATGACGGCTGAAAACTTCATCTTAGAGATTAAATAATCTTAAACATCTGTTTTTTCATTAAATTGATGATTATTTATAATACTAGACTTGATCGATTAAGCCAAGTTAAAACTTTCTAACTATTAGATAATGCTGATTTTATTTATTATTCAATTAAAGTTTAATCATTTCTATGGACATTTAAGCCTTATATACTACATTAAAAAATCTTATCATGTATGAGTAAAGACAAATTAGTAGTTATAGTATCTCTAACTGCCGCTATATTTCTATTCTCTATAGTCATAGCGCAAGCCACTTCGGCCGGCGAAGACACAATACTAAGTGCTTTTACGGGGCTTTCTAAGCAAATTTCAAGCGTTGAAGACAATATCTTGAGTAGACTATCAGTTCTTAGCGGTGAATTAACAACTTCTACAAACAAGTTATCATCGTCGCTTGATAATCTAATGAACTCCCTAACCGGACTATCTAGGCAGCTTTCCCAAGTTGAGAGCAATCTACAAGACAGAATATCAAAGATCTCTCCCCAAGTGGCCCTTCCGCCAGAATTAACAGCCTTGCCGCAAGATGTTAAGAACCTTCAATCGTCTGTAAATAGCCTCCAGAAAGCCGTCTCAGAGGCACGAGATTCTATAGCATCATCTGCGGCTACAATACAAGCAGTAAGCTCTACACTCCAGACGCTTCTCTACGTAGTAATAATATTAATAATAATAAATGTGATTCTGACTGGAATCGTGTTGGTAAGAGCTAAGCCAAAATCAACATAAAATTATATTTTTGTAAATTTCAAATTTATTATTTATCAATAAATATAATTAATTTGTCGTAATTAGTATGTTTAAATTTTTTCAACTTCATCAATCAGAAGATTTATAATATCATTGTCGTAATGAATGTATTTGCCCATTATTTTAGCGAATCCTTTGTAGAAATCCGTGTCAGCACTTTCTTGGATATCTTTAGCCAGTTGTGGCACCCATTGTGCCAGATGCTTTTCATGA
>JAWAJB010000072.1:0-7096 GCA_038888155.1 Desulfurococcaceae archaeon | reverse complement strand
CAGGTGTATCGTTTGGTAAGGGAGGCGCTTCGATCGACGCGGGCACGGCGATCGCCGAGCGGGTTCCTGCTTTCCGCTCGCTGGCGCGCTGAGCGGGCTGGAGCGCGGTGGCGGGTCGCGCTGCTGACGCGGCGCTGTGAACGGCTTCTGAAGCAGGGTCACTTTAACAGCGTAACGTAGCTCGAGTGCTTGCCAGTTAGCTTCTCCTTCAGCTTCGCGTCCGCGGTGTAGAGGCGCGCGTTCTTGAGGATCGCTAGAGATGCGTAGGCTGCATCGTAGAGCGTGATACCGTTCTCGTGGGCTACCTCCAGCGCCAGCTTAGCGTAGTCGCCCCTGAGGGGGTAGAGCTCGAAGAAGAGGGCGTCCGGCGCCTCTGCCGCGCTCTTCGGCTCCTCAACCGTGAACAACCTCTTGTAGTAGAGGGCGTTCAAAACCTCGAAGGGTAGGAGCTCGGGAGCAATCAGCTTCAGCTCGCCGCTGACGTAGCGGTCTCGAACTTCCAGATCCGATCCTTCCTCCTCCACAGACCACTTGACTACGACGCTTGCGTCAACCGCCGCTTCGAGCGTAGAAGCTCTCCCTGAAGGCTCTCACAATCTCCTCGGCTGGAGGCTCCCCCGCGCTCTTCCTCATAAGCTTCTCGCTCAAGAGGAGAGCTTTCGCGAAATTCCTCTCTCCCTTTATCTTAGCCTTTCGCGCGCTCCATGATGAACTAGAACCGATTCTGAAGCGATGAAAACTTAACAATAGTTTGCTAGGATAAACTGAACTTCAAGGAAAACTTTAATACAAGGAACTGCGACACACCATCCACTGGATATGAATCCTTACTCAAGCGAGAAGATAAAAGCCAGATTTATAGGAACAGGTACATTAATCCTAGGAGACGTTACAATAGAGGAAAACTGCTGGATAGGATACTATTGCTTGCTTGATGGGCTTAATGCTCCCCTAGTAATAAAGAGGAACAGCGTCGTGGCAAGTTTTGCTGCGATATACACGCATAACACCATGTGGAGAGACATCGGAATGGGCGAGAAAATAGTCGCGAAAGTCGTAATAGGAGAGAATGTGCATATAGGGCACGGAGCAGTCATAGTTCCGAAAAGACCCAAAGAAATATTGATAGGCAACAATACGATTATACACGCGAACGCTGTCGTCAGCGACAGTATCCCACCTTGGCATATATATACGCGTGACGGAAGGTGTCTCCCGATTAAAAGGTGAGAATGAATTGTCTGGAAAGGAGTACGTTCTCGAGGGCAATGTATTAGTAACCGGAGGAGCGGGATTCATAGGGAGCAATTTAACTAGAAAACTGGTGAGCGTGACTTCTGGAAACATAATCGTGATCGATAATCTGTCACTGAAAGCAATAGGTGGAAGGCAGTATGGCTTAGAATTATTAAATGACATGCCTAAAAGTAAGTGCAAGTTAATAGTGGGAGATGCCAGCAACTTTAGTTTGATGAAAGAAATTATTAAGAAAGAGAACATAAGTATCGTTTTTAATTTAGCTATATTACCTCTCCCTCTAGCGTTAAAAAAGCCAAAGTATGTATTCGACAAAAATGTTAAGATAGCTTCAACATTGGCTGAGTTACTAAGGAGAGAGTACTACGATACGCTAGTGCACTTCTCATCCTCAGAGGTTTACGGTTCGGCAAAGTATGTACCCATGGATGAGAACCATCCACTAGAGCCCTCTACGGCGTACGGAGCTAGCAAGGCGGCACAGGATTTACTGCTGCTTTCCTATTACATTACCTATGGAGTCGATGTCAGGATAATAAGGCCTTTTAATAACATCGGGCCGGCCCAAAACGACTTTTCGTACTCTGCTGTTGTTCCTAGGACGATAAAGAGGATACTAGAGGGAAAGCCACCTGAAATCTTTGGTGATGGTCTTCAGACACGAGACTTTATATATGTTGAAGATACCTGCGAAGCTGCAATAAGAATGGCTAAGTCAAGCTACCTAAAGGGGCAGGTAGTGAATATAGCGAGCGGTAGAGAAACTAAGATAAAGGATCTCGTCGCAAAGATATGTAAGATAATGGGCTACACTGGGAGGATCGTCTACAGACCTCCTCGCCCTGGCGATATAAGAAGGCATTGCGCATCCATAGCTAAAGCTACAGAGCTCTTGCAGTTTAAACCTAAGTACAGTTTGGAGGAGGCTCTAGCTAAGACAATAGATTTCTATAAAGATGTTTATAAAAAATATTAAGAAGGGGGCTCTGACGATGAAGTACAAGTATCCACTTATAAAACCAGTGTTAGATGAAGATGAGCTGCGAGAGATTCGAAAGGTTTTTGAGTCTGGATGGCTGACTCAAGGTCCCTTCGTAGAGGAATTTGAGCACAGGATAGCTAACTACGTGAAGGCCAAGTACGCTGTCGCTGTAACTTCTTGCACGACTGCATTATACTTATCCATAAAAGCACTAGGGCTTAGAAATGAAATTATTATTCCCGACTTTACCTTCCCAGCTACCGGTAATGCCGTCGTTGAGGCTGGAGCCGATCTAGTACTAGCCGATGTCAATGAGGAAAGCTATGGGTTGGACTTTGAACTAGTTAGAAGAAATCTGAGCAAGAACGTCTCTGCGGTGATAGTAGTACATCCTTTCGGATATCCGTTAGATTTGAAGCCGTTGAGGAAGCTCTCGGAGGAAGAGGGATTCTACGTGATAGAGGATGCGGCCACGGCTTTGGGAAGCATACGCGAGGGTAGATATGCCGGGAACATGGGGCACATAGGATGCTACAGCTTCCACCCTAGGAAGCTCCTTACTACAGGGGAAGGTGGTATGATAGTTCTTAACGACGAGGAAGTTTATGAGAGATTGCTTATGCTTAGGGATCACGGCAGGGATAAGCAAGGCAAGTTTGTCGTGCATTCCCTTAACTTCAGGATGCCCGACATACTGGCTGCTATAGGTATAGTCCAACTTGAGAAGCTGGAGGCGACCATAGAGAGACGGAGGAAGTTGGCAAGCATTTACAACGGCTTATTCAGGGATATCTTACCTCAGCTGAGGACCCCCAAGGAGGATGTTGACTGCAGATCTACTTACCAGTCCTACGTGGTTGGTTTACCCCGAGAGTACGCCGGCTGTCAAACAGCTATAATTAGCAAACTGAGGAAGCACGGGATAGAGGCTCAAATAGGTACTTACGCCCTCCATTTAGAGCCGGTATTTGCAAACTACAAGAGGATAGGGACGCTTGAAGTTGCGGAGAGGTTGACGAGGACTACTATAACCCTTCCCTTATATAACGAATTAGAATATGAAGACATAGAGTACATAGTATATAAGTTCAAAGAGATTTTAAGCAGTTGTTAATCCTAAAAGATATTATTTCTCTATGCTATCTGCTATTACGTGTTCACACATTTAAAGAAGATAGATGAGCGAAAAATTCCTAAACCTACTGCTCTAAGCACTCTCAGAAGAATCTTATTTAAATTTAATATGAACTGGCTGGTGTTCGTCTATCTCGCAGCCTATGCAGAAGACCGGTAGAAGGAAGGGTAGAAGTTTTTCTTTCCATGCCCCCTGGCTGTTTCTTCATAAGCTTGTCCAGCTTACCTGAGGACTCGGTAGCGTCCTGAGGTATGACTAAGGAGACTGAATGAGCAGGTGCAGCTGAGCCTAACTGTCACCGCTTAAAGCGGGAACGATCACTTACTCTCTTATATATAGAGAAAATTCGGCTAGCTACCTCTTCCGGACGATTCTCCTGGGGCAAACCCTCTGCAATCTTCCCATCCCATGTAACCACCTTCAATCCACATGCTAGAGCCTCGCGCCCTGTTTTTGATATTCCATGGACGAGCCTCCCACAAGACCTCTTAACATCGATGTAGTACTCGTAGTGACAAAGGATTTCAGGAAGTTTAAGATGGGGTATAGGGCCCTGTTTTTTCACATCGTATATCGTCAGCTCTAAGCCGTGCTCCTTGGCGTACTCTGTAGCTAGGTCATCGGCATTATAGGAGAAGTGGAATGCTGACCTCGGCTTAGGCTTAATGGGACGAGGGTAAAAAATTTCAGTATCTACGGGACAGGGTACATAAATAGCGTGCTCTGGCGCCCCCTCGCTCAGGAGGTCCGGCGCCGCGTACAAGATAACATCGGCTTTCTCCCAGTACTTCTGCTTTTCATACCACCTGCCGCGGATGTCGTCTCCCCAGTAATGTAAGATTATAGGCTTCGTAGGATAGAGAAGCTTTAAGTAAGGAACGATTTTGTCGAAATAATGGACATGAATTATGTCAAAGCTTCTGGCTTTTAAAAGGCTCCTTACCGCGAAGCTTTTAGCTCCACAGCTCCACAGCTCCCCATAAGTCGTAAACCCGTAGGGGTCGAAAGCTGCCCTGTGAACAACCAGGCTTTTCGTGCCAAACAACCTGTCCATGTATTTCGCAATGATGCTCGCCACTCCCGCAGTATTCCAGATGTGCAGAATCCTCACGCCTCTCCCCCTTCGACCGTAAAGCCGCCTTCGTCTAGCAGGTCGAAGAAAGTATTTAGAGCAGCCACTCTCAGCATGCGCTGCAGCCTCCCCTCCTCGCTCTTGCCGGCTCTCAGAACGAAGTTTACGAGTAAACGCTCGAGAGAGTTAAGCCCTCTCGGAGGGATGTTCTCCCTGCACCACTCGCCGTACCCTCGGTCGAACCAATCCCTAAGGATTGGGATGAACCCTCCCTTAGTTCCGGCTACTCTTCCCACCTCGATGTTCTCGCGCGGAATGAGAGATTTTTTACGCAATTCTTCACGGAGCCGGACCTTTGTCTCCTGTCCCGAGCACTTGTGGATTCTCGGAAGTCCTCTACAGAAAGCTATTAGATTCGGCTCTAAGAAGGGAAATCTAACCTCTACGTAGCCCTTACTCTGGGAGAGCTGCAACCACACGTAGTAGCTCTGACACCTCCAGATTAGCTCTGTTTCAACCCTGTGGAAATTTCTATCGCTCGCCTGAACGTGCTGAGGGTACCCCCCTAACAGCTCATCCAGGCCTAGCGCGCTAAGAACCTTCGAGGTTCCATCCTGCGCACAGAGCTTTGATATGAAGAGCACCACTGTTGAGTCGACGGGAGCGCGCGAGAGTAATACGGCCTCCCTCGTTAACCGTATGCTGTCCTCCGGTGTCATCTCCTTTTTAACTAGCTTCACGCCGCACCAGTCCGCAATCCGCTCTGCGTACTCGGATTCGTCGCGCTCGCCGAAGGTTAAGCAGTACGCCCTGACTTTCTCGGGGCCTACAAGCTCAGTGGTAAAGTACAATAGGACGCTACTATCGATACCACCGGAGAGCCATACTCCCACGCGGTCGATGGGCTCCCACCCTTTCAAAGTGACTTGAACTGCTCTCCTGATCTGGTCTAGAAGCTTGCCGTTATAGTCGCTGCTCGGATCATAGGGCGTTATATCCAGCTTGCTCCATAGGTAGTATGGCCTCTTCGGCGGGATTATTGACTCAGGGATGGGAAGCCACCCGTACAAAAGATACCTGAAGAGGTTCCTCTTATTGACGTTCTTCCGAGTTAGAACGGTAGTTTCTCTTCTTTCGGCCTCTTTCGATCCGTGTGTTCGGGCGGAGGTCTCTTCACGCCTCTCGACACTCACGGCCAAGTAAGTTCTTCACTCTCCTTATAAGTGTTTGCTTCTGAAACCTTGGTGTGAAATCCTTTATATCCTCGTACAGATCAACTCTTGAAAGATATCCTTTAATCAGCGCTAAGCCACTTGAGGGCGACTTAATCCCAACCAGCAAAGATCTGCCAAAGGCGTATGGCCACCAGTAGTTAAGGGCTTTCATCCCCTTGCCCCACAGGTACATCTTCTCCTTGGAAAGCACGGTTTTCCTAGATGTCTCAATGATCAAGTCTGAGAAGACTGCCACCCCTCTTCCCTCAGAAAGCGCTTTGTAAACAAGGTATGCTTCAAAGCCGTAGTTTAAGGGATAGCGGAAGCCGATGCTTCTAAACCACCTCGCGTCTATGACTCTTCCCGTTCCTCTAGGCATCCAGGAAGACCTTTCGCCCCTCACAATGCCAGAGGCCAAGACGATACTTTTTTCTCTCATTCGACTGGTGATATTTTCAAGGTAAGTTGAAGGGTATATAGTATCCGCTCCGCTGACTAGCAGATAATCCAAGTCCATCTCTTCAACGACACTAAACCCCGCGTTAAAGACGCTAGCGAGCTCGGGACGCCCAGCCCAGCTCTCCTCGTGTCTCGGCAAGCTTACGACCACATCCGCATACTCAAGAGCTATATCTCCTGTATTATCTAGGCTACCGTCGTTAACTACGACCAAGAAAGGCTTGAGAGTTTGGTTCTTCAGGCTCTCCAAGCATGCCCGAATATCCTCACCCTCATCCCTCGCAATAACCACAGCACCGCAGCGGCACACGCTAACCAAAAAGAAGCCTACTACCTAAAACTTTTCATTTCTCACTTCTAACTAGAGCAGAGTGATCCGCTAAGTTCTGCGGCAAATGCCCGATGGTCGCTAGGACTGCCGGCTTCAAGACATCGGAGACAACGCTGGCTTCGAGCGTACTCGACACCTTTCCATAACCTGCGGATCACGACCATGGGAGTATGGTCAAAGGGAAAATGTTTTAAGATGAGCAGCCCAGTGCAGTCGAAAAAGACAAATCGAGAAGTCAAGGAGGCAAGGTCGTTTCTAAATCCAGTGCTCGACTAGCTTCTGTGAGCCGGTAGAGCTCAGCCAGTCAGGGGCTGGCCAGCGCCTTGCAGCGCATTGCGCTTGCCTACACCTCTCAGGGTTTAGCGGCTGGTGAAAGCCTCTTGGAGGCCTCGCGGTACACTGCGTCCAGAAACTCGTAGTCTTTCAAGATGCTGAGCTTCTCCAGCTTCTCGACGATGCGGGAGAGGGTGGCCTTCGGGAGGACCACCCCAGCCTCCTCGGCGATGAAGCTGCGCACCTGCGCCCAGCTCCTGCAGCCGTGCGCCACGGCTTTCACTACGAGCTTCTCCCTCTCGCTCAGCCTGCTCAGCTCCTCCAGGGCGAGCTCCACCGCGGCTCTCTTCAGCTTCTCGAAGCTCCTCTCTCC
>JAWAJB010000071.1:0-7113 GCA_038888155.1 Desulfurococcaceae archaeon | reverse complement strand
CGTGAGGAGGGAGCTGTACGCATCAATGCTACATGCTCATAGGGATAACGTAATAAAGCTCCTTAAAGAGAAAACGGGGCTAGCAATGGAAAGTAGTGAAGGTTTAGTAGACTTTTCGCACTCCTTGGACTACAAAATGGACTCAAAGGTAGTAGTACTGCACACAAGAACCTTGGACAAGCCCGAAATAACACTTCTCTGCAGTGAACCATGCGAGGACACCGTTAACGTCGCAGAAGGCAACTCGGCGAAATTAACCGCGCTACTCGGAGTAAAGCCTGTACTGAGCTGGGGCATATACTCGGACTACATCTAGGGAGATGCTCATTAGTGTGAATGACTCTAGTAGACGCCTTATATCTTCTTCTAGGTAGCCTAAGCAAATAGTGGAGTAAGACCCGTAGAGCGTGGATATTGTTCACACGGTGTTCTCGGCGAACTACCTATCTATGTTACCGTGTACCCGTATCAGCGAGTCCAGAATAGTTACCATTAATTCACGGAGTTTAAACTAGACCATACACCATGGTTTAAGCCCCGCTAGTACGCTTCCCCCCTGTGACCAGCCGGGAGGTCGGTATCGCCCTTTATAATAATGAGAGTTGCTGTAATGGAGAATTCCTCACTCAAGGGAAAGGAGAGGCAACTTGAATTTCTAGCTTTTTTCTTCGTGCTCATATATGTAGATGACATCTTCGTCGAGCACGTAGAACGAGTGCTTATTGTCCGTCTTTAAGTACATAATAGGCTTAACAACGCTCTCGGAGATCTTCGCGAGCTCATCCAGGCTCTTAACCTTTACAACTTTACCGGATACGTCCCCGGAGATCTCGCTTGTTTCAACTATTAACGACTTATACTTACGAGCCGACCTCAAAGTGCTGCTTTTCCTAACCTTGTACAAGTGAGCAACACTTATCCCCGCTAAAGTAGCTGTAAAGGCGGAGGTTGCAACCAAGAACACTATAGATACCTGCCTGAGGAGGCGGGTACTTACGCTAATGAAGCCCACGTGTACTGCGGTTTCACGGGCTTCAGTGCTTTTCTGGGCATTAGTATTGCTAAACTCTCTTTGGGAGAATTCAATGGTTTTTCCTACGAGGTCTAAGTTCATTTGAAGCGAGAAAGGAAAGTTAGTGGTTCTAGTTACGCCGGCTAAGGTGAAGGTAGTCTTAGCGACACAGTTTATAATGATAGTGTACTTGGAGCTGGGTAAGTCCACCGCTTGCGAAATATTTTTAGCAAGAGACAGTATTAGGGGTATGTCTAGCTCCACCACGTACTTAACTACGTTTTCCCGCGACCCGATGGTCGCGGAACTCATCTTTCTACTCCACACCTGCGGATGGCTCAGTAGCACTTCCACGTCCAAAGTGTTACTGATTTCCGTTGCCGGGGGTTTGGAATCGAACACGTAGGCTATACTCACAGCAACCTTATCCACGAGTTTTAGGAACACCTTATCCGGGTTCGTCAGCGTGCTGTCCTCGTACAGTATGCTTGGATAGAGCGTAACGATGTAGTCGAACACCCCCTTACTGGTATACTCGTAGAGCGTACTTTCATGTACTTTCTCTAGTGGCAACTGGTAAGCATACACCACCATGAATATCGACGATACCAATATGAATAAAACTACTCCTATCAATATTTTGTTGTAAAATATGCCCCTGAACACTATTACACCGAGTTAACTGTATTTACTAAGTCTTTAACCTCTTAAATACATACAATGCTATTGGTAAAGCAAGTAACGGTGCTAGAAGCAAGGCCCGCAAGCTGCTTACAGGTACCTCGTGTAGAAATATTGAAACGTACCCGAGAACGGGTACGCGCAGGACTGCTTTTCCAATGATGTTTTCAAAGGGCACGGGTTCGAGGTCGGGGTCCCTGTTCGCGTCACCTTTGGTGATCACGTACTTCTGGTCTTCGCGAAGTTCCACGACCCTGTGAATTACCACGCCCCATTTCGAAATGTAAGCTACTACGTCTCCCACGTTGATGTCCTTGCATTGGTTGCAAATGACGACTATATCTCCTACGCTGAGCGCCGGTTCCATGCTTCTACTGGAGATAACGTAAAACCTAAAACCGGTGTATCCTTGAAAAACAACGATCAAGGCCATTACCGCCGCGAAGTACGTGATTAACCTAGTAATGCGCTTAACCTCGCTACGCATTCTTCTAACATTTCTTTCCGCGACCCTACTGTATGGTAGTGTGATGGAGTAACCTACTAGAGGCGTCATGGTGTTAAGTGCTCCTTCAATAAACCACCCCAATCTCGGCAGGAACGGCATTACCTTGATGAACAACTGGGGCACCAGGTTGTAAACGATCGAGGATACCATGCCGTGGTTTAAAACGATGAACGTTGAAAAAGCACTACTTATAAACGATGGAATGAGGTTCCTAAAGGCTAGCTTTAAGCTGTCCATCGATGGCGTTAATGACAGTAACGGGTATGGAAACCACGTTAAGAACCACACAACTAGCGTAGACGCGTGTACTGCTAGGCGCCTATATCTGTATTTGAGCATGTGAATGACATACGCTCTAAGAAACTCCAGCGCGCAAATTCTCGAAGCGGCATGAATCACGTTTATAGCCATTCCCATGGGGCTTGTCGAGTACGGTGTTAATCCGAACCCACTCCAGAAACCTAGCATTACGTAAACTGATAAGTAACCTAGCGTGAAGAACGAGATTATGACAGTGAAGCGACCGTACTTAAGGTAATCCCTAACCTCGTCCCAGGCTAAGAGGACTACTGCGATGTAGGTGGTGCTCTGCACGTAGTAAAATAGTAAGCCTGAAGTTGCCTTGTAGAAGTACGTCAAGAAGTACATTAAAGCGAGAACGAGTAATATAAGTATAACCTTCAAATCCATAAATTCGAGCCTCCAACCAGTTGAGTAGATAAAACGCAGGAAGGAAGTAAAAAACCTGTTGTTGAAAAGCTACTTTTTAACGATCTGTATCGTAGAGGCCCCGCTCAACGAGCCAACGTTTGCCACTGCGTTATAGTTTACTTCAAAGGACTTGTCAAGGGTATCCCACCTGTGACCTATTAATCCATTCGGCTCCTTGCAGGGGTCGTAGTGCGTCGGCTTGAACTTAGTGTACACCAGTATAACTGCATCTGGTGGTAGCGGATTGGATAACGTTATGTTCACGATCGCCCTGTTTAACGTGTTATTCACGCTGTACGTGTACGCCCCGTTATCCAGTTCCTTAGTAATGCACATCGTCGTTGTATTTAACATGTATACACGTATCTTTCCACCTGCCCCGTCTTCTATGTTGAACTGGTAGTCATACGCGAGGGTAATGTTGATGCTCGTTAACCCCGTACCATTAACCCATAACACGTAGTAGAACGCTCCCGGCGCGACACTTATAACCTCTCCTGTTTTAGATACCGTGGCATTTACCCTATCTAACGGCGTTCCAAGCTTAGCCGGGCATTTCCTGAAGTCAACGTCAGTTTCTCTAAATTCCCCCCATACACTTAACCCCTGTGGAGGAGGCGGTGTTAGTTGTTGCACTATTCCGAAGTTATTATTAGTACTTGATTCCCCAATGCTTACGGTCCTCGTTATCGCTAACGTGGTGGTGTTAGTGTACCCTGGTGGTACAACTATCTCGATGACATACGTGCCTGGGTACACCATGAAGGAGTAGTATCCGTTTATGCTCGTGTACGTGGAGCCTATGGTAACGCCGTCTTGTCTTAACAGTACATTAACGTCCTCCACGGGGTCTTCGCCGGGATTCCACGCCTCATCGCTATTTACATCGTTCCAGACATAGCCGCTTATAGAGGAGTATGCCTCGTTCCACTGAATGTAGGTTATCTCGATGTCCACTGTGTAATTGGAGTTTTCACTGGCCTCTTGTAGTACTTCTACCACTACCTCGTAGTGAGCCAGGTCACCTGGGTGTAGCTGTTGAACACTGGGTGGATTGAACACTACCCTTACTCCATGGGGTATTTCAGTTACGTTGAAGAAGGGCCCTATTACCGGTATTGTACCGGTGTTTACTACATTGAAGGTTACTATGCACTTATAGCCTGGATAACCGTTTGATATGCTTATTTTAAGGCGATCAACGCTGCTACCTGTCTCGAGCGTATAGATGCAGTTACCTACGTCTTTACCTCCTACTTCACTGGCCTCGCTGATCGTGACATTTCTGTAAGCTATGTTTACTTCACCGGTTTCAACTACTGCGTTTAGCCTCAAAATACCAGTCCACATTGCAGAGGCAAACATTACGATCGCGACGAGCGTCAAGGCCACTACAGGTAAGACCAGCACATCAGTATTTGCCCTATTCACGGTAATCACTCCTAGTTAGGAAGCTTGGGGAGATGATGGTGCGGGAAAAAACGTTGATTTCCATATATACCCACATACACGCTAATCCCTTAGGGTAGGTACGAAGTACTCGTTCCACTGGACCGCTTCAAATCTTACGATAAACGTTAACGTAGCGCCTTCGGGGGCGTCTTGTAGTAGCGTTAAGTCGAAGCTTATGTCGGCACTCTGACACGGATGTAGTTGTATGCCAAAGTTGTTACCCCACCATATTAGCACATCTGGCCTACCATCGCCCGTTAGGTCTAGTTCAACACCTTGTTGTAGCACCTGTTCGTTTAATTCGTAGAATTCTTGCCCGTTAATGATTACTCTCCATATCTTTACCGGGATTGTTCCACTATTGTGTACTTTAAACGCTATGTGCGTGTAGTAGTATGGATATGTGTTGTGTAGAGTCACGTTCATGGTGTCCATGTCGCCGTCACCATCGCCATCCATTAACACCACACTGGTACAACCGACATCCTTATCCAACTGTATAGCTCCCGGCTGAGGTAAGTAGGTAGCGTTCCAGTCGTTTCCAGCGAAGAACCCATATCCTGGTTGTAGTCCGCAGGCGTCTAGGTATATTAGGCTTCCAGGGACTATTCTCCAGTCTACTTCGCCGGTTGATACAGCTGAGTTTACTCTTAGCGTTTCACTCCACATCGCGAATGCTAGCATCGGTAGTAGCGAGATGAGAAGGATTAGTGAAAAAACTATTGCTTTCCGCATTCATACACACCTCTAATTGCTTGCTTAACCTACTTCGTTCCACTGCGCAAATACGAGCGTTAACTCTAAGCTGTAAGTCGCATTCTCCTCGGCTTCTTGCGGTATTGTTATCCGTAAGATGTACTCCGCGTAGCCTCCTGGATCGATCTGCGTGTCCTCGGGTATCAATAGGCTGGCACCTATGGGCTCGTCTACCTCAATATCCCAATTGTATAGCTTAACTGGTATCGTGCCAATGTTGTCTATTATAAGTCCCACGTCTACGGTGTAGCCTGGGTATGCGTTACTTAACGTGACTAAGAGCTTGATCGGGTCTCCCTCGTCGTCGTACTCCTCCACTTCGATATTGCATGAAGCCACGTCTTTTCCTTCCTCGTTGTGATATCCTTCTGCCTGCGGGTCTGGGCCAGTATCGCTGCAGTACCACTCGGAGAACTTTACATCCACTTCTCCCGTTTCCACCGTCACGTTTACGAGGAGCGTTTCGCTCCACATTGCTAGTGCAAATCCTATCGTCACTAGTAGCACTATCGGTATGGCTATTGCTTTTAAGGCTATCATGTTTACACCAGGCTTTTTACCGCTTAAACTACTTATAAATACACTAGATTCTTTTTCATGATATTAGAACTATGTAACTGTATTGATCTTATGTAACTTGAAATATGAAGGAAAAGCTGCGTAAAATAGTTAGCTGGGGGAAGATGGCGTTCCTTAATCTAGACCGCGTACAAGCTCGTATATTCTCAAGTAAGTGTCTAGAAACCGCATACCTTTACCCGTGACCTGGTACTTCTTCTTATTCAGGTCACTAACCTCTACTACCATGTCTAACTCTAACAGCTCCTTTAGGTACTTGGTAGCTTGCTCTAAGTTGATGTAGCAGTGGTTAGCTATTGACGAGATGGTTCTCGGCTTATTCGTAATGGAGCTGAGAATAGCAAAGTATATCTCTATGTGGCTTCTCTTCTTCTTAGTACTTAGTTCTTTTACTACAATGCGTGACTTCTCTTCAATGTACTTTGCGTCGTATTCGGGGTCCCAACTAGCGTCATTAGCATTACCATAACTGTATACTAAAAGGCCGTTAAGACTGTTCAGCAGATTTCGCAGATATATACCCTTTGTTGTCAAGTAGTAATGGAACCTCATTTCCTCGGGATCCTTTTCCACCTTAATTAAACCCCTATCCGATAAAAGTAGAACGACCTTCTTCATGTAGGCATAGTTTACACTAGAGTACATCATGATGCGCGTAATGGGGAGTCCCTTGGAAATGCCTTCTAGAACCTCATTCATAACCTCAACAATATCCCTTCTTTTAGCTAAGAAGATCATAATAAACCCTAAGAGTAGGGTTAGAAATTACTTTTTTATACTTTGCGATTTAAAAGCACATGGTTACCTTCTACAACTTACTTCTTTAGAAGTTCCTGCAGGCCTTCATAGAGCTCCAGGAATTTAGTCCCCTTCTCCGTAATGTAGTAGAGCTTATAGTTCCCCTCGTTCTTGAGGGCTATGAGGCCTCTTGACGTTAGTGCACCAATAACTTGTTTAGCCATTCTGGTATCCAGGTTGCACTTCCTCATAATGTGGGTTAGCCTCATAGGATTCTTATAAAGCTCTTTCAGCACCTCGGAGTACACTTGTAACAGATCGCGCTTCTTCTTCAAAAATTACACCTGATGTGCGCGTGGAATCTAAAAATAGTGCTCGTTAAGGTAATATATAAAGTTCCTTATTTAAGTTTTTCTAACCATAGATTGCCACGATTTTACCTTATGGAGTTCAGATATCTAATGATATTAGTAATTTTGTACATATCTTAAATTAGTAGTGACTACGTGGTGGAAGATGCCTTAAGTTATGGTGGTTGCATGTAGTAGAATACAAGGGTATCTAGGAATCTAATTCTTTTCGGTATTGGTGGGTGCGTCGAGAAGAATTCTGACACGTCTTCTGTTTTCTGTTTTTTCAGCTGCTCTATCACGTGATCTACATCAACGTTACGTGG
>JAWAJB010000070.1:0-7145 GCA_038888155.1 Desulfurococcaceae archaeon | reverse complement strand
TGGGTGTAGAAGCTTACGCGATCGATAGGCTTTGGAACAACACGAACAGAAACGACTGTATCATTAGGGTTAAAGTTCCAAAACTATTAGATTCTAAAATCCTCACGAATGTTCTTGGGAGGTATAAACATTCCATTTTAAAGGAGGTGGCATTCGGGATTTCTGCATCAAGAGCTCTTGAGGGGTTCGAGATTGTTCATGCAAACACAGCGTGGGTGGGTCACGTGCTAGCCTACATGACCCGTAAACTTCGCACAAGGTTCGTCTACACATGCCACAATCCGTTATGGCCTGAGGAAAACGTGCATTTCGGCGAGAAAGTCGTTAGGCTAGTTGAGGGTTCCGCCATGAGGAGGGCGGACGCCGTAATAGCATTAAACGAGACTATGAAGAAAGCTCTCACAGGGAGGGCCGGTGTGGATCAAGATAAGGTATTCGTAGTGCCGAACGGTGTTGATGTAGAATTCTTTAAACCTGGTCTAAGGTGTGATGAAGTAAACGCTAAGTACGGTTTAGAGGGAAAGCGGGTCGTTCTCTTCGTTGGAAGAGTGACGCACGCTAAAGGTGTACACGTACTCCTCGAAGCGATCAAGATTTTGAAGGATAAGCATGGATTAAAGGATGTTAAAACTATGATAGTAGGCCCCCTCTCGGGCGACTTTGGAGACGACAAACCTACAGATTACGTCCAACGCTTACGCGAATACGCTATTAAAAACAACATGGACGCCGTGTTCACAGGCTCCCTAGACGACGAGGAGCTCCGCTACCTCTACTCATGCTCCCATGTGTTAGTTCTACCCTCGTATTTCGAGGCGTTTCCGATGGTGTTGATAGAAGCGATGGCGAGCGGGTTGCCAGTTATAGGATCTAAGGCCGGGGGAATAGTGGATGTCGTTGAGGACGGAGTCAACGGTTTCCTGTTCGAAAAGGGTTCAGCCGTAGATTTGGCTGAAAAACTGTACCTACTGCTGTCCGATGAAGGTCTGCGTAAGAAGTTTTCGATTAATGCGAGGTTCGCGGCTGAGACAAAGTACTCATGGGACAAAGTAGCCCTTGAGATGATCAAGGTATACAAGGCTGTTATATGATGAGGATACTGCACTTCGCGCCATACCTAACGAAAGGAGGCGTTGCCGGAGTATGGATGAACTTGACTAAGGCATTCGCCGAACTCGGTTGCGAGGTTTACCTCATAGGCCCTTACGTAAATCAACTTAAGTGTTACGTGAACCTGTATAAGGTCTCCAAGGCTGTACCCATGCGTATTCCTGACCCTCTTGGCACCTTAGCATATGTGCAGTTGAATAAGAGGCTAATCGAGGAGGTTTTGAAGAGGGAGCGTGTAGACGTTTTGCTAACCCATGGACCGCTAGCAGCAGTATGCCTTGAAGGCAGCATCGCATCAAAAGTTAAGTGCTACTCAATAGTTCATGGAACCTACGCCAACGAAGTGAAGTGGATGAAGTTTCACCCCATAAGTGGTCAAGAAAAGCTACAGTACATGCTAGGAATAAGGCTTAGCCACTCTTACGACATGAAGCTTTACAGCCTTCTATCTCGCAGAGGCGTGAGATTCATAGCCGTCAGCTCGAAGACTAAGGAGGAGCTCACAAGCGCTGGTATCTCAAAGGATTCTGTCTACTCCATCCTCAACGGCGTCGATAAATACTTCTTCAAACCCTTGAACAGAGACGAAGCTAAAAGCCGCGTCGAGGAGAAGTCTGCCGTAAAAAACGATGGTTTCATGATCGCGAACATAGGTTTAGGCCCACGCAAGGGAACGTATGTTTTAGTAAAGGCTCTAGCTTCACTTAAGAGGAAAGTGTAAAATTTACAGCTTTACTAATCGGAAAAGCTGGGCCAAAAACTTATAGACAATACCTCGAGAGAACGATCGAAACCCTAAACCTAAAAGAGCACATCAAGATGCTTGGATCTATCGACTCTTGGGATCTTCTACACGTATACAACGCAGCTGACGTAACAGTTGTACCAAGCTATAGCGAGGGTAGCCCACTCGTAATTCCAGAATCGCTAGCATGCGGAACACCAGTAATAGCTACTGGTGTTGGAGGAAATGCCGAGTATTTGAGCCTAGTAGGTTTAGATGATTTATTGATAAGTATTGAATCCTATGATTTCTCAAATGCATTGTTTGAAAAAATTCTGGCAGTCTTTGGAGAAATGGAACATAAAAAGACTAGAACTTTGAGCAATAGAGATGGCGCTCCGTCTTGGGTGCATGCGGCCAAGAGATACATTGATACGATCAAACATGGGTAAAAGATCGAAGATCTTACTATCTATCGTGCTACCCGTTAGGAATGAGCCTAGGCTAATGGACCTATGCAGTGCTTTATCTGAGCAAGACCTACTGGTAAAAAAGCGTGGTAACATGTGTTGCTCTCATGAATATCGTGAGGGAAAAACTCTAGCCGATAGCGGATGAGGGTTCTTACAAGTCTTGCTGACTATGAGTGAATAGTATGGCAATGAACTGTAGCATTTGTGGAGATGCTGTAATTGAAGTTGGTTATGTAGCTAATATACCTTACTTTTATGCCTGGGCCTTTAAACAATTAAAATTTGAGTCTATATTGTTGATGCCGTCGAATTTAGAGACTAGATATCAACCTATTTTTTACGGTTATCCTCCAAACGATAATCCTTTGAATATTAACATAAAGTTTTATTTGAAATCTCCAGCTATAGCATTATTAAAAACTTTACGTAATTTGCACAAACCCAAACTAATTCATGTACATATAGGCTCTGCTATAAGAGACATTTATCCAGTATCTGTTATCTCAAATTCTTATAAAATTCCTACGATAATAGAATTCCATGGAACTGATGTTAGAGAAATTAAAAATCAAAAAAGACTTTTCTATTCTTTATTAAAGCTATGTAATAAATATATTTATTTTGCGGGCAGTACTCCCGATCTATTAAATTACGGTATTCGAATGTTCTGGCTTCCTAACCCAGTGGATCCCTTTGCTCTAAGCTTTAGGTGTAGTCGTGCTTCTGGTACGAAGATTAACATTTTTATCCCGACACGATTGGATAGAAACAAAAACATACACTTTTTCCTATACCGATTTTATCAAGCAATTAACTCTGAATACGTAAATCCTAAGAACTATGCTCTGAAGATTGTAAGATGGGGTGAGCAGGATTTATTAGCCCTTGCGGATACCCTTATTCATAAATTAAAAGAGAATGGTGTAGACGTTGCAGTACTACCTCTGTTAAATAGACAAAGGTATCTTTATGAACTATGCTCTAGCGACATAGTTATCGGGCAATTTAAGCTTGGTATATACAGTCAAGTAGAGTTAGAAGCTCTTGCCATGGGTAAGCACGTGATATCGATGATCAACGGACCTCTATATCTCCGCTTTACCGGTGAGGTACCTCCGGTTTACAATTACAACCCTAAAGAGGATGCTTCAGGAAAAGATTTAAGTGTAATACTCAATAGCCTCGAACCGGGTCTTGAAAATAGTGCTGGACGACATTATGTGTTGAAGTACCATCATGCTGAGAAAATAGCTCTCACAATACTTAAAGTGTTAGGATTAAAATAATGTGTAAAACCAAAATCTTAGTTACATTACCTCAATCAATTGTAGGTGGTGCGGATGTTAGGAGTATAAACACCTTGCAAGCCCTAAGAATGATGGATTATGATACCTCACCTCTTATTTATCCGTTTAAAGCTAAGCCTTATTTCGTTAATTATTTAAATCATCACCAATTGTTTCTCAAAGCAATGTTCAGTAATTATTTAAGCGACTACAACAAAGTAGTAGCTATAGTCACATACCCACAGTTTCTTTACCACCTCCTTGACTTAAAAAAGGTTAACCCTTCGAAGATTGTTGTGCTATGGCTGCCGGGTGGTAACGATTTCTGCTGCCCGCTCCATACAGAGGTATGTCCTGAAAGCATCCTGAATAGCTCTTATGGATGCGTGTATAGCGCTGCTTTCTTTCTTAAAAAATGTGTTCCACATATGTTGCGCTCAAGAAGACTTAGTGTATATCACTTGCTGATATGGCCGAATTTAAGGTATAAAGCGTTTAAGTATCTAGACGGTTTTCTGGCTTCGCGAAGTATTTACATAAAAGGTTGCAAGTATGTAAGTTATGAGAAGTGTCACTATGTGGGATTTGGCATAGACATTAATATTTTTAAACCTAGAAGTAAGGAAGATGCAATAATTTTTTTGACAAATTTATTGAAGTATGTACTATGGGGGAATTTAGATAACCTACTTAAAGATGTTAAAGAGAATGATGGCATAGTCATAGGTTATGTTGGTGCAACGGAGCCTTACTGGAAGAACTTAGAAACGCTCATTCTAGCCTTTAGAAAACTCTTTTCATATAGTACGTCTATGAGTCATAGAACATGGCTACTTATCGTTGGTCGATCTACTAGTAAACTACTTTCCCTTTTAAACGCCGTTCCTGAGCCTGTAAGAAAGAGAATAGTTGTAATGGATCGTATTAGTTATAAAAAGGTTCCATTTGTGTACAATTTGATTGATATATTTGTAAATCCTTCACTGTTAGATTCGCTGGAATTCAATACGTTGGAGGCTTTAGCCTCTGGTGATATAGTTTTAGCGAGCAGTAGAGGATCCATAGATGATTTACGATACTACTACGGTATAGATGTATTAAGATTCGCACCTAATCCAGATTCGTTGGCAACCCTGTTGGAGAATGTGCTACTTGATATAGAAAATTTCAAGAAGATATTTATGCTCAGATGCGAAAATATCAGAAAGTTTATAGGATTAAAAGCGTACGCTCTTAGATTAAAAAATGTTATTGATAAATATATTAAGTAAGTTCTAAACTATTTAATAGATAGTAAATAATTCTAAGGAAAGAAAGCAATGAACATGAAACGTTTCACTAGTATACTCGCCTCTTCTGCGGTGACAATCATACTCGGTGTCACATCATACACTTTACTGTTACTATCCCAGTTGTCTCGTAGTTACCTATTTACATTATCAAGTCTCTTTTTCTTTTATCTTTTCGCTTCATACGTTGCTATCATTTACAAACGATCCCAATATTTTCTGGTCTTAGCTATAACATTTCCTCTATCAATAAGAACTATTATGCTTTTATTTTTAACTAATGAGTGGTTTTTGGCTAACGAAGATCTAATTTATATGATGAAAATATCAGAAAAAACTATCACTAAATCGCATTACCCGTTTGGTGAAAAGGAGATACTCTCCATCAGACCCAATTACCTTGAATATCCAGCTTCCTTTTTACTTCAGTCAATATTGAGTCTAATCTTAAACATAAACATCGACACACTTACGCTGTACTCTCCTGCTGCGTGGGCAGCGTATATTCTTATCTTACTAGTTGCATTAGCTTTCGTTACTGAAGTTCAACGAAATGCGGCAATTGAAAGTTATTTGGCAGTGTATATTATGGGATTAATAATATTTAACTTTTTGGCAATTTCTTTCTCGATGTATTTCATATACTCTAACATTACCAGGGCATTAATAATCTTATACGTGTATATGCTAGCGAAATACATAGCAAGTACGAAATCGAGGTCTAAATACACAATTATAACATTATTGTTGCTTTCTACATCAATAGTCCTTGGGCATTCTCAAGAACCGACGATGCTATTTCTGTATCTATTCTTATTAGCCTCAGTATTGATAATTGTTAAGGTATTAAGGTGGGGGAATGCTAGCGATAATACCTTTAGAGAGATCGTACAATCTGTTATTTTGTTTATCGTATTATATCTACTAATAAACATATTTATTGCTATTATTACTTATTCAAGTGCTATCACATTTATTTATAGATTAATTTCAAATCTAATAGGTAAAATTAGTTTAGAATTTTTAGCAGAGAAAGAAGAAATAGCTGCACAAGTACTTACATGGTACGAACTCTTTATACTACGCATTACACTAGTTTTAAACGGTCTTTTAATATTTGGAATCTTAATAAGATGTTTAAAAGAAAATTTCAGGAAGAGAAATATGTTCGCATTTTCGGTAGTTATAGCTAGCAGTACCTTCCTGATCATTAATGGCATGATTGTTTTCTACCAAGGAATATTAAGTGACCTTATCTTTCGTCCACTTTGGGTATTCCTTTGCTCTTTTTTGCCTATTTTTATATTTGAAAAAAATACAATAGCTTTTGCTAATCAAAACTTTAGAAAAGTTAATACTTTCTCGAAGAAGATGATAAAGCTTTCACTAATAATAGCTTTATCGTTATTCGCTGTGAGTAACATGATTTATTCTAGGTACCATATATTAACCTCAGAAGTATACTTGCATGAAAGTCTAACAGTTAGAATATTAGGTGCGTTTAAAAAAGTGATTTTAGATAGTGATTTTATGAATAGTCAGGTTTTAATAGTTGATACACCTGAGTATCCTTCTTATGAAATTCAAAAAGCTTTAATATTGCTAACTAATAAAACATATAAGATGGTAATCTACCTTGATCCAGAGATTCCCAACTACCGGTATTCCTATCTGAATGGTGTCTTGAAATCGAGAGGTTCACTGGGAAGAACTTGTGTAATAACTGCAACCGTGTTACAATCATGCAATTCTTTGGAATTTGAAAAGTTGTTTAATACTGACGATAAAATCTATATAATAGGCCAAATTAAGCACCCTCTTCAACAGCATTCAAGTATAATATTATCTGTAAATGAATATTTAGGCTTAGGAATATTGCGTAAATAAAAGGTTAAGTAAGATTTTCATCAAGATATGTGCTAAGAATCGCAAGTTGACTTCTAAAAATGTAAAAATTTTTAGGCTTATAAAATGCATGATTCAGACGGTAACGCATGAATCTATGCTGATGGGTTACAATCGTTCTGTTAGAGAACAAGTAATGATGTGGTCTTTGTAATTGCCAACGTGTTTTAGGGGTTTGGCTGTGTGGTCCCGCTATCCGGGCTGTGTGTGCTCGGGGTTTAGCCGCTTTTCTGAGTGGTGTGCCGGGGTGAGTTGGGGGCTGCTGGTGCTTCACAGTGTTGGAGGGTTGCTGGGCTTTGATCGCGGGGTTTGCAACGGGGTGGGGGTTTGGAGCGGTTTGTTGCGTTTGTGGGGGTGC
>JAWAJB010000069.1:0-7231 GCA_038888155.1 Desulfurococcaceae archaeon | reverse complement strand
ACACGCATCAAATCCTTAAAGCTTTGAAGTAAACAGACTCGGAGAAACCTAAATGACACTAAAGTTTCACGCTTCACCTGCTTCGATAAGAGGTCACGCCTAGGGAAGCATGGATACTACCCGAGATTAAGGATTCTCCGGCTCTAGTTAACCTCATAAGATATCGAGGACCACTAAACCTCGTAGTTGAGGCCAAGAAAAGAGTAGTGAAGAATATATTCTCAGAGCTCGGAAGGCTTAGGATAGAGTTACATGAATCATCGTGCCATCTCAAGAAATAGGCAAGAAATAAGAAATGGAATGCTTATAACTCTCGACTAGAAGGTAACTGGGGCCGGGGTCGCCTAGCCTGGCCAGGGCGCCGGCCTGCTAAGCCGGTGGGGGAACACCCCGCGCGGGTTCAAATCCCGCCCCCGGCGCCACTCCTCATAAACACCCACAATATCCTCCACAGGACCAACGTACTTATCCCCATGGTACAGGTAGAACCTACCTTTCACAGCTTTAACCCTCCAGGTAGAGGGCATTGGTTACCCCCGCGATGTGGATACACCTTCGGGGTATAAAAAGTGTATTGGGAGACTTGATGGAGGGGTAACTCTATGCTAACTCTAGGATTTCGTAGATTGTTGAGGGCTAGATCTACTCACTAGGGTGGAGTTCGTGAGGGTCTTGATCACTGGGGGTGCGGGTTTTATTGGTCATAATGTAGCGTGCTACCTAGCTAAGAGGGGGTACGATGTTGTAGTTGTTGACACTATGGAGAGGTCGAGTGCTTTTGCTTTGAGGAGGCTCGAAGAGCTCGGGATACCTATCGTAAGAGCTGATGTGAGGGAGTACAGTAGTTACGGTGGTGTCGATGTAGTGGTGCACGCTGCTGCTTACGTAAGTGTAGAGGAGTCTGTTAGGGAGCCCATCAAGTACATTGAGAACAACGTCTTGGGTACCGCTAGGGTTGGCTACGAGTGCGGGAAGAGAGGTATAAAGCTAGTGTACCTAAGCTCGGCAGCAGTCTACGGAGAGCCGCTGAAGCTACCCATCGGTGAGGATCACCCAGCGAGACCTCTATCTCCTTATGGGTTGAGCAAGCTTCAGGGAGAGGAAGTGCTGAAGGTCTTCGCATCTACGTACGGCTTAAAGTACGTAACCCTAAGGCTATTCAACGTGTACGGACCCGGTCAGAGCTCTTCGTACACCGGTGTCGTAACCGTCTTCTTGGAGAAAACCTCGAGGGGTGAACCACTAATAATCTACGGCGACGGAACTCAGACTAGAGACTTCGTGTACGTTGAAGACGTAGCTAAAGTAATCGAACACATAGTTAGGGGAGATGTCTTCGACAACGAAGTCTACAACGTCGGCTCGGGAAAGTCTTGTGAAGCTGTTTCGTTTTTCATATTTGTTCGTATTGGTTGGTATTGATAGAAACGTTTATAAACACCTTATATAGTGATATACGCAGAGGTACCTCGGTGAGGGATCGAGAGCCACTCGATGCTGCATATGGCGGCTCTCCCCGACGTACACAAGATGTGGGGTGCTAGGGGTCGCCCTGAACGCCCCTAAGCCCGATGAAAACCCGAGCGGAATGCGGAGGAACGAGGATGAGGCAATGAAATCAACCAATATAAACCTACATCAGAGCTGAACCCCTACCACGATCGAGGAGCTCGCTAGAACCATCATGAAGCTATTGGGCAGGGAGCTACCGATAGTGCGTATGCCACCGAGACCTGGAGATATAACGCATAGTGTAGCCGACATCAGCAAGATAGTGAGGCTTACTCGATTCAAGCCAACACCACTCGAAGAAGGGCTTAAGAAGACCTTAAGCGAGCTAAAAACATACAGTACCCCAGAACCCCAGCTCTAGGTAGCCCAGAGGTCGAGAGAATACTAACAGCACCAGCGTTCTCGCCTCACGGGAAGGCCGATGCGAGTACTAAGTGGTGGAGCTAAACTTTGCCAGGATTAGCGTACCAAAGCAACTCAGAGCGCGAGACTGAGCACCAGTTCAGACATCTATAGCCAGCAGGTTACAGACTATCAAGACATATATGGGAAACAACAGTATCCGACATGATGAGGCTACGACAATGAAGAGGACCAAAGAAGATGATGCAGAGGTATGCTTGATTGCGTTAAAAGAACCGATCAACGAGGTTGTAGGATATTAGTATACCCAGTTAGGCTATACTCGGTAAAGACCCCCTGCATCCCTCCTAAATTCGAGGTTCAGTAACGTCAAACCAGTTATGTAATCTTTAAAGTTATCTACATGTCCCTGGGTCCTCGTACTACTACATGAGCCTAGTTTGCGGATGATCTAAAAGAGGGTTTCTCTGAAGGCTCGACACATGATCTCCCATTATACGGATCTGCTGACATTAACGTATTTGAGGCTCTGCTTTAATGACGTAGTTGAACATGGTCTATTTGCGCTTGCTACCTCGCTATCCTCTTTGTAAAAACGCAGACTCTATTTCCGTGTTTCACAGCTCGGTCATCAATATGTTTTTCTTCTGATTCTCCAGATTAGCTGCTACATAGTTCTCTTTCTCATTGCAAGTCTTAGTGTATTTACTGTTGTTGCTCTAAAACTCGAGTCTTCTACGAATTTTCTCGCTAGGACCTCTATCGACTGTATCGGTGCGAGTTTTATTGGCGCCTCTACTAGACCCCTCTCTATTTGCTCGTTGAGTCTAAGGGCGGTTTCCACAGCCTCCCCTGCTTTGAGCTCTCTTGCTAAGCCTAGTGCTTTAGTGTTAAGCCACTCCCTCGTTACATAGCAGTCCGACAGGAGGTACATGTACTCCTCGTATATAGCGTGAGCAACTGTAGCTACAGCTTCAGCCTCCCTGGTTAGCACTCTCACCTCTACACCCGAAGAGTCTACTTCGATGGTTTCCACCTCTTCTAGCAGACGCTCATCATCCAAGTGCACAACTCAAGCAAACGAAGGATGCGTGTATAAGTACAGCATCTCTTCTAACGAACTTATCCCTCAGCTTCATGTTTAGCTGAAAAAGACTCGTAACCCACGCCAGGTTAATCAACCTCAGCAACTCTAACTTCGAGACAACGAGCAATTTGAGAAGTACTATCACTCCACATACAAGTCTATAAGAATCTTAAAAATCTTAATATTCTTATGAGTGACTGCTTAAGAAACTCTAGTAGAATTGAGATTTGCCGTTCCAATTCCTTGTAGGTGCCACTATACCTACAAAATGGACTCTTCTGATTGCTAAGGCTCAAATCAAATGCTCTCTATAACGGTTAAATATTTCATTAACATTCCTTGAAAATCCGAGGACTTACCATTAGTTCAGCCACACCGAATAATCTCTTTATTCGCAACCATCTTATTAATTTAAGTATGTGCCAACGCTCATCACAGCCGAGGTCTGATGCGTAGTTTCTACCCTCTCTTCTGGAAGAGATACTTCGAGGAATGTTACCATGATTTAGTTCACCAAAATAGTTACAAATTTAGTATGATATTAATGGTAGCGTTGTAGTAGGATAAGCGTTATTTTGGATTTACCGAGTAAATGTGGAAGGTTAAAGCGTAAAATCTTCTTCTGTGTCATGAATTTAAAAGATAGAAGACGTTCTTTGATCTTTATATCATTTATGCTGATTTCTCTAGCAACAATTGGCGTGAACGATTCTTTAAATAAAAATTTCAAGGCCCTTACATCTGGCCGAAAGAAGTTATCTATAGGGTCAGGGTAATACACATATTTTAGAGGAGATGTGATTAATAAATAACCGCCGATTTTTGTGACTCTCTTCAGGCCGATATTGGTTTTAGGAATAACGTTACAATGTTCTAGCAGATTACAACATAAGACGAGAACAAAGGTCATGTTTAGAGTGTAAAGGTACGCGACATCCATTACGATGTCAATCCCTTTTCCACTCTTAGCATCTAGATGGTATATGCGACAACCAAGTTTCTCTAAAGGCTTAAAGATAATTTTCTCTATATATGGCTGTACTTTTGTCCTGAAAATTAGATCTAAGGACCCGCATCCAGGACTGAATAGATCTTGGACTTCTTAAATAAAGTCTCTATGACTGCTCGGATATACAGCGCTTCTTCTCTGAACATGTTATCTTAGTCGGGTCTCATTTATCTGGGCATGTAAATCCTAAAAGACCCAGAGCTATATAGTATATCCATTATAGAAAGTATGGTGTGAAGTTTTGAAGCGGGAATATGTCCAAACCACCCGGCCCTGAAGGCCTTTACTATAGGCAGAACATAGTAACCTTCATCTAGTTCTGGCAATTCCTCAGTGATGATCGATATTCGAATATTCCTTTTACTTTCTAAGCTTAATGCGTCATTCGTCATCACCGCGGCTGTGAAGTGGTCAGTAAATACAATACTTCCCTCATTTGATATAAATGACATAAAAAACAACGAAGATTGGTGCGCCTTTTGGTAAAAATTGTTATAATCAACTCCATATTCTAAGGAGAAGACATAACTTTTCGTGAAATTTAAGATCATTATACATACTGACGACACAGCTACTATTAAAATTAGGACCCTATACAAACTTGTTTTTCTAAATCGAATTTTGACATCTGGTAAGAGAGGCCAAATATAGACCATAAAGAGGACCAAGACTATCCAAGTGAATCTTAGTAACACTCCAAAGTTCATAAGAAGATAAATCAGGGTTTCGAATATTCCCGCTATAAATAATGAAAAGATAGTCCAAGTACGTTTGTCTTTTAGGAATCTAATTATGGTCTTGGATTTGAGAAAGATTAGGAGACTTGTAATCACATACAAGATTATCAGTGGACGAATGAGGGATCCCGCTATCTGTATGATTGGGTTAACGAAGTAGGGGTTTAACTCTGCATATAAGCTTGGTTGTGCCGTCGTCGAAAGTAGGTTTTTGAGATATTCCTGCACATTAAATATTATCTGTGAGTGAGGTGTGCGGGCCGCATTAGCCAAGGCTATTTCAATTGCCGTTTGGACATAAATGATTAGTTCTAGAGATATGAACAATACTACGAACGCTACCACCAGCGATAATCTTTTGCTTTTCAGCCCAAGCATAAACATGATTATAATGGCTATGAAAGCTGCGGCGTAGTGCGAAAAAACCATTGCCATAAAGAGTAGAATATACAAAACAACTACACCAGCCGAATCGTTAAGTGAAAATTTGAGAACGATATAAGTGTACAGAAGAAGTAAAGAGAAAGCTAAGGAAATATAGTAGAATTCAAAAAAGAAGTTCATGGAGAGATTTGAGGAAAATATTAAGGCGAAGATCATTCTATGAATGGGTGAAAGGTTTGACAATGTCCTTAGTATAAGCCATATTGAAAGAAGCGCTAAAAACATTGGTAGAGGTAGTAAAACTATGTGTTTTGGATCGACACCAGTAATCATGGAGATAGATGCCAGCATTACATGAGGGTGAAATCTATGATAGAATTCTACCATGTGTGAAATAAAAAATCCAGACACTCCAAGCTCGGATACTTCGATTTTCTTATTCCTTATCATAAGTTCTGCTAGATTAATGTTAGTAAAACAAAACTCATCTATTGGTTGATAGGTCAAGGATGTAAGAAAAAGAAACAAGGTTAACATGAACGCTACATAGATTGAAAGAAAATCACGTCCTGTTCTCAATCCCGATGTCATGGTATTCATATTCATGTAAGGGCCCGGCGTTTTTCCCCTTAATGTTATAAAAAGTGAACTATATGTGATAGTTAACTTCGTCGACTATACCTATTACCCGCTTATCTAGTAATAACTCTTCATTAAGAATATATTCATTTGCTAATACTCTTTAAAGTGCTCGCAATTAAATTTCTCAGGAAGCTTGTCATTCCGTGAGATAAGTACTTATTGAATGTTGTCTATGAGGTTCCGACGTATAGGTATAACGAACTAAAGCTTGAAGTTCCGCATAATATGTTATCAGACATTTCATTTGGA
Source organism: Desulfurococcaceae archaeon (assembly GCA_038888155.1). GTDB lineage: Archaea > Thermoproteota > Thermoprotei_A > Sulfolobales > Desulfurococcaceae > UBA285. The sequence goes on along the minus strand of JAWAJB010000069.1, from coordinate 1,248 downwards.
TGAAGAGATAGGAAAGCTTCACCGAGTACCTATCCCAAGCGTGATTTATTATACGATGTTCAAAATGTTTAATAAGGAATTTTCAATTATGTCATTGTTGAAACGATCTATGATTTTCTCCCTCAATTCCAAGCTAAAACTGCTCATCCATTTCTTATTAGCTACAGACGTAAACAACTCTATTTTCTTTAAGATATTATCAAGATCATTTGGCTCAAACAAAAACTCTTCAGCTGGAGTATCTCTAAGCATTTCTAGCACACCCCCCACTTTTGACGCTATGGGCACTGTTTTGAGGAGGCAAGCTTCAAGAACTGCGTAAGGAAGAGGCTCTTCCCATATTGAGGGGAATAGCAATGCCCAAACTCTAGAATGCAGCTTCACTAAATCACCGTATTCAACCATGGAGCGGACTTCTATGTCAAGATTGTAATGTCTCTTTAACTTATTTAGTATGCCTAAAGATTCTTGGCTATACTTGTTAGTTAAGATAAGCTTAAAATGAAACCGCTTCTTCTCGCCAAGTGCCTTAAGTACTTTGACAAGTACATGGAAACCCTTAATATAGCTATCGCCACCACAATACATGAATGTAGGCTTCTCCTCTAACTTCTTCTCGAATTCGGGGAGCTTCGGGAGCGGGTTATATAAGACTCTTATTTTATTCCTGCATTCAGGCATATACTCAGATAGAATTTCAGCATGTCTTTTTGAAACGGCTAATATGGTGTCAGCCACACTCACCCACCTGCGCACCTGTAAAGTATAGGGAACATTCAATACATTTCTAGCCAAGTCCTTAACATTCTTTTTCTGCATCAACCCGATGGTAAAACTATCTTTTAATAAGCGAAAGTTACTTGACCCTTTAGTTCCTGCCAGAACAACCCCATTGAGAGATATTGGCCGATAGTCGTGTAAATGCGCAATTACTTTTTTCCCGTACGCTTTACCAAGAGGGATAAACGGAAAAGCGTACACAACGTAAATGATATCATGCTCCTTAAGTATCTTCCGGTACCGCTTGGCGAGCATTGATGGAGGAAAATATTGCTTATTGATAAGTTTCATAAAAGGGTCATAAATATATTTTACTCCACTTATTCTTTTAGGATCTTTCACTCCAGTCAGAACTGTTAATCTTAACTGACCAGTTCTAGCTAATAAATCTGTTATCAAATAAGTCGCTAAGGCGCCTCCGCCCACTTCAGGATGATACAATGGTGTTACTACTAGCATTTTGATAGT
>JAWAJB010000068.1:0-7243 GCA_038888155.1 Desulfurococcaceae archaeon | reverse complement strand
ACGCTCTTGATTATGAGCGTCCCACCCTCACTCGTCACAATCAAGTGGCGCATCGCACCACCGCGCAGCTCCTTAATCACCTGCTCCGCAACACCCTGCAGCGTCGCAGCCATCGCCGAAACCTTCAACTCGTCAGCTTCACTCATCGCCGAGACCACAGGCATACCGTCGCTCGAAACAACGGCTACCGCGTCAAGCGCGGGATTATCCCTCTTCATCTCCTCCAGAATCTGGCTCACAGCCTCGTACCTACCCTGCATACACGGATATTACTGGGGTATCAAGAAAAACCTTACGTTTACCAACAACTAATGCAACTCATTCAACCACCTATAACAGACACCTATAACAGACTAACCCCATGCCCAGCATATTACCCTCGATGTCATTTCGTGCGCACATAAGATTGGGCGCAAATCGTTATACCACTTTGAAGTTTTTGCTACGTATTCATATCTGTCTGCACTCCTATGCAATTCGATAACGCAATCATAAAGATGTAATTTTTCGTTTATATTTTTTTAAATTACCAACGAATTTCCGAAGTAAACCATCCTTCAGATCAATCGCTCACCGGCGATAGATTTTCTTCTCTTAACGTGATATCTCAGAGAACTGTTTTAGAGGCTGGTCACAGTACCGGTAAGCAAGTACTAACTTTCATTTTTCTTGCTTACCGGTACACAGAAAGGGCCTTGGGGTTTACTCGCCACGCCAAGACAGAAAGTATATATGCTCTTCTCGCCCTTTAATTTACGTTAGGGTAATGTTGAGGGGGAAAGCCGTATCGCCGGTCGTTGCTACGGTGATCATAACGAGTATCATGCTCACAACAGTCGCTGTTGCTGTATATTACTCAACCTCGCTGATCGATGCATACAGGCAGAGAATGGAGTACGAAAGCGCGAAGGAGCTTCTCTCATATGCAGCAACAGCTCTCGAGCAGGTTTCCTTTGGCATGGGCGGCGCTAGGTACGTTCGCTTCAGTCTAACTAGTACCGGTTTAAACTTCGAACAATTATCGCATAAACTAGAGTTAGAAATTAGAGGAGATATTGAAACCTATGGATTAAGCGTTGAGTTCCGCAGGATAAGTGTCCGAGCAGGTCCTCTAGTCACAACGGTGGCTAGGGTGCTTTACCCTGAGGGGGCTTCCCTCAGCGAGCTGAATAAGTTGATCGTGGGGGCTGGCGAGCCTATAGTAGTTGTTTATGAGAACTTCGACAGGGGAGCTTTTGCTTACTTGGAAGCTCGAAGGGTAAGGGCAATCTATAGCGGGATCACCTACGTTACTGAGGATGGTCGGCAAAGGCTTTACAACTTTTACACTATTCATCTCGTGGAAGTCACGTTTGGAGAACTTGGGGGGGTTGGAACCATACCCTTGGTTTTCAGAAATAGGGAGACCGAGGTGTACGAGTACAGATTCAGTTCGCCCTCGGTGATTGTATCTGTTAAGTTAAATGGTATTGTGTCCGAGCGAAGACTGACTGGAAAAGAAAACGCAGAGGGATCAATCGTGATCGTTAAAATCTCTCAAGTAGAGGTAGCAACGGGGTGAGAATGTGCCTGAACCGGTCTTCACACACATTCTGGGGACCACAGTCCTACTGACCTCTGCGCTTCTTATCATAGCATCCTTTGCTATTGTTCAAAACGTCTCTTACATCCGAACCCTGAATGCGATGCTAGCTGAAGCTGCCGAAAGCTGCGCTCGCGAGATAGTTGAACTCGTATCCATCCACACCCTAGGCGGCGAGGAGCTCACCTACATGACTCTAAATCTACCAGCATCGCTGGGCGGACAACCCTACAACTTAACACTCGAAAATATTGGAGAAAACATCATTGCTGTAAAAGCGCAGCTTCAAATCCACCGACAAGTACGGGTCGTTGTTACCCCTAACTTTGGGCAACTACCCGTCTACGCGGTAAAGGAGGTGGTAAGATTTGGCGATCTGATCCTTTCGCCGACAATCCTCCTCCCAACCCCCTACGGTTGGGAAGCTTCACTAGTAGCTGTAAGAACAGGCGATATGATTCTACTGGGCTTCACGACTCAGCGTCCAGACGTTTACTATATGGTGTCGCCCCCCCGATTCAGGCTTATCAACTGGACCTTAAAGCTTGAAGGCCCCGCAGGCTCCGAGCAGACCTTTAAATTTACAATCCAAAACAGTGGCAGCAAGGGGGAAGCCATCATAATAATCGACGATGGTACAAATCCCATTATCGAACCGATCGTAATGACAGTAAGCGGCAAAGCTGCTGCACAAGGTAGGGTGAAATTGACCCTCCCTGCTGTAAGAGGGTATTACACATGGTACATCCGCATCTGGCATAACAACGAGTTACACGACGTTAGAAGCTTTAGCGTTAGGACTTGGGGTCCACAAATCGTAATCGTACAACATGATCCATCGATTGTTGTTCAGCTCGGCTCTTCTACTGTCCAGCTTAGTTTAACGATTGCTAACGTTGGAGAAATCGCCGGAACGGCTTTAATCAAGCTGAATTCGAGACAACTTGGCAGCGTCGTGCTTCAGCCTCAACATAGCCTGAGCCTCTCTTACGACGTTGAGCCTCCGAGCCAGCTGGGGAGCTACGTATGGGTACTATCGGTGGAAACGCTCGAGACGGGCTACGTTGAGCAGAAATCGATTTCAGTGAGAGTAGTTGACCCCAACAAGCCTTACATACACTCGACCAACCGTACGATTGAAGGCCTTGTAGGCTGGAGCGCACGCGTGCACGCGTGTGTAAGAAACCCCAGTTCGAGCAGCAGTACGGTCGAACTAGCTCTGAATGGCGTGAGTATGGGAAGCTTATCGATTCCGGCTAACGAGGTATCTTGCACCAGCTTCACAGCAACTCTACCTACCCTAAAAGGTCTTTACACGTGGAGGTTATCGTTGCTAGACAGCGCAGGGGAGCTCATTGACGAGAGATGCATTGAGCTCATCGTTAAGGACTTCACCAACCTCGATAGAGCAGCCATCTTCTACGATACTTTTGATACATATGGAAATTGGGAGGCGATTGGTGGTGAATGGTGGCTAAGTAGTGGCATGCTGTATGGCACTGATAGAGATAAGGGCGGTCTCTGCACTCCGAAGAGAGGGGTACCTGACTGCGTTGCCGTGTACAACTGGAGAAGTAGTATAGCGGGTTACAATCGCATTTCCGCTCTTGTGCAAGTTAGGGTTGAAAGTGGTGATATCAATGTTCAGAGGGGGTTAGCTCTACTGGACTCTGCGCGTGCACGCGTTTACGGCGTAACAGTATTCAGAGGGGGAGGAGGTAAATCATCCGAACTTCGCGTAGTAAAGTTCGAGGATGGATGGAGCTCAAGTGATCCATCCCCGTCTTTCGTGTTAACTGAGGGTGTTTACGCCCTCTACCTTAACATTAGCATTAGCGGCTGGGATGTTGTTTTCATATACCAGATCCACGACATAAACGGTAATCCTCTTACGAATCGCAGGGTAACGCTACTAAACGTACCCTGGCCGGACTGGCCCTACTACTTCGGGTTGCTGCTTGATGAGAAAACTGGTGCTTTCGACAATTTTGTGCTAGCTACCAGGGATCCCCGCTATGTGGTCATAAGGGGGCTACCGAGTGGGTGGAGCGTGGAGCTTTACTCAGGGACGCAACTGATAGATAAGGGGGTTTCTGACGGCGTAGACGACATCAAACTAAACGTGATGAGCAGACCAGTAATAGAGGGTGCAAGCGTTGTGATTGTAGACCCTTACGGGAGGCGGTACAAAGAGTTTTCCTTTGACATACTAGTCGGCGGAGATCTGATCACCTTTTTACCGTAAAACTAAAATACTGCTATCTAGCTTAAATTACTAGGGTATGCACGCGGTACTTGAGTACCTAGCAGTGGGAATTCTTCTCGTTGTCGTTATCCTAGCCGCAGATCTGATGATCGAGGCACCATCTAGAACCATTGAAACTGTAAGCGCAGAGCAGCTCTACACGGTAGCGGAGAGACTTATTGACAAGATCCTACTAACTCCCGGCTATCCTGAAAACTGGGGATCGGATCTCCTCGTAGATGACGAGATAACCGATTTCGGCCTCGCACTACATGGAGCCACTGCACCCTACATCCTGGATCCCGATAAGGTTATGAGGCTAGCCAACTTGACCCCATTGCCGAATCCGATGCCTATCAACGCTGAGAAAATTGCCGAGCTTCTCGGAATTAAAGGAAAGTACGGCTTTAAGCTGGAAATGAGGCCTATGATTACGGCTAAAATTTTGGCAATCGATGATACTAATTACCAGACCCCTTTGAAATTTTGGGTTCAGGTGGTGAACTGGCAAGGCATAGGTCTTCCTAACGCTCGAGTAACCGGTATGTATATCATGGCCTACTTTCAAAAGGGTACTGCACATACAGATTTATCAGATTTAAAGACCATTTCTGAGACCTGTATCACAGATACGCTTGGCAGCTGCGTCCTGGATTTCAGCGATCAATCCCAAGACATAAGAGGCGGCAAGGGGGATCTGCCAGCCGTATTTATCATAATCCATATAGAGTGGGAGGGTTTCACTAGCGTAACTGGCTATTCACCAGTTACGGAGGATGAACCCGTGTACGGATACATTATCGGCAACTACGTTTTCATCGAGAGGTTGGAGGACGCAACTGGCGCGGTGATCGTAAAGGATGAGATAGTACAAGCTGTGCCCTTATACTCGCTCCTGCTTGAACCTACGGATGTTGAATGGTGTAGGGCACAGCCCAATGATCCCATGTGGTGCCACGAAGTTGCAGGAAGAGTTCTCCCCTCTCGACGTAACCAAGGAGTGAATTACTTAATCGGAAAAGTCGCCTATTTAGAGCGTTTATCTAGCCACGTAATGATCTTCGGTCAATGGAAAGGGCGAAGGATAGCGGTAGCGGTCTGCAGGATTCCTGTGATCGAGATCGGCTACGGAGGGAGAGCTCAGCCAGCTAATGCGGTAACAGTAACTAGAGTAGCTCAAATATATAACTACCCATATCTCGTTCGGCTTACGATTTGGCGACTAGTTGAGGGATCACCTTGAAGAGGCTGGCGAGGAGAGGCCAGTTCAGGATAATAGAGCTGGTCATCTCAATCACTATGATCATTTCAGTAATGCTGCTAGTGATGTTCTTCACGCGTCCGATGAGGAGCATCTATTTGAGAGAAGTAGGGGATCTTCGCAGACTCGCTTACAATCTGCTCAATAATCTCGCTGAAGCTGGAGTTTTCGAGCGCGTCTTCGATAGCGCCCGCGGTGGCGATATAGGTTGGGAGGGGAGGTTAAGAATGCTCGTTGCTGCGAGCCTACCCCCAGGCCTTGTTTTCAGAATGGAGATCTATAACGTGCTTATTTTAGGGGACGGCACAATACAGTTAGAGCGTCTAGACAATGGAATGATCACCAACATGGGCCCGGGCGTCGACCTGAGCGAGTCGGAGGTTGTGCATTACACACTAGTGTGCACTAGAGATCCTGACCGCGTTAGAGGGGAAATCCTCTACATACTGTTGGTGATCGGGTATGCCGGGTAATAGCCGCGGTCAAATGCTGGTAGCAGCCGCCCTTATCCTAGGTCTTTTCGTGATGGGTCTTTTAGTTGCAGTATACCAGACGCACGCTCTTTTCTTGCAAGCAAGAAGCGTTATACCTAGAGAGATCGCTGGAGCCATCACAGCCGACTTTAACAGGGCGCTAGCAACGATGCTCGCGCTTGCGACCAGGTCCTACTACAATCACAGCCGCTTCTCAGACTTCACCTCGAGATTTGAAGAGTATGGCCTTATACCGCGCGACCTTGAGTCCGCGAAGGCGGTTGCGTACAGGTACCTTAACGAGTGGACAAAGGTGCAGAAAATAGTCTATGCTGAGTACGGGGTTCAAGTCTCATGGCAGCTATGCGCGTCACCCCTCCCCCGCAACCCGCAAGTTTACGCATATGACCTTGTATTCCTGTACTGGAACAGGACACTAGATTATGGCATATCGTATGGCGCCTCATACGCTTGTGCACAGCTACAGCTTAACATCACGAATATAGGCTTCTATCATTGGACGTCAAACTCCTTTATCGGTTTAACCCTTATCATCGATGATGTCATCGACCAAGTAAATACGATACAAGTAAAAATCACAGTATTAATCGACAATGGTACGTATTACGGGTTGTTACTAGTGAAAGGTTGGGTTGAAGTCTATCTTTTAACAAACGACAAGTGGGAAAAAGCACAGACTAAGGATGTAACGTATGAGGGTCTAGGCCGCTACACGATAGCTGTCAGTAAGGACTCCCGGAAGAATGCGCGCGAGGTTCTAGTTGTCGTTTCCGATGATCGTGGGATTCTCGTATTAGCACGAAAGGAAATCAGAGGGGGTGGAGGAGGCTAGAGCCTCGGCATGAGGCCTGTGACAATCTGAGGGCCGATCATCATCGCAGCGAGGTTGGAGAGGGTTAGAAGGAAAGCGTGCTTAAAGCCGGCTGAAACCCTCTCGCTGCTCAGCTTGCCCGCTGCGAGGCCCATCAGGTAGCTGTTGAGGATCACTGGGGGCATGAACATGTTGACCAGCTGCACCTCCGAGATCGGCGAGCCGGCGAACCGCATCATCGAAGCCATGAAGCCGACGAGAACGATGACGACGACCGTGATGATGAGGGAGCCCACGTACGGCATCAGGATCAGGGGTCTGAGGGACCTCTGCTTCTCCCTCTCCACGTGCTCCAGCGTCTCCGCGTAGCTGGCCAGCGCCTCCAGGGTCTCCGGCATCCCACCGCCCACCTCGATGCTCTCCACCAGCAGGAACATCGAGATGAGCGCGAACCAGTTCTTCATCCCCCTGGCGAACCGCTGGAAGATCTCGCCCAGCGGGACGCCCCAACCGACCTGCCTCGCCACGTCCCTCAGGTAGGGGCTGAACCGGCCGTAATCCCTGTTCCTCAGGTTGATGATGCACTTCTCCGGGGACATGCCGGTCTTCCTCACCTCCACCAAGTCCCTGAGGAACCTCGTCAAGCCGTACTGAATCCCCCCGAACTTCGCCGTTGAAGCTGCCTCCGCCACGATCGCAGGGATGAGGCCCACGCTCATCGCAACCACCATCCCGACGCCGCTCTCGTAGCCCCGCCCCAAGCCGAGCAGCAGGGTCAACGCTCTCGTGAGCGACGCGAAGGGTGCGAACACCGTCTGGAGGAGCTCGGAGGCGGGCCCCGCGACCCTGA
>JAWAJB010000067.1:0-7341 GCA_038888155.1 Desulfurococcaceae archaeon | reverse complement strand
AACAACAGTCCCCCAGAGCGCTTAACTAAGTTGGAGACCTTAAGGCGACCATTACTAATCTACGAGAACCTTTAGGTGAAGTAGGCATATAAGGGTTTTCCGTGACTCATCCTATCGAAGAGGTCGTTTTCATGAACGAAGAATTGATCAGAGAGTTCTTGGATAGACGGAATGTATTTGCAGTAGTTGGAGCTAGCCGCGACCCTCAAAAGTACGGCTACCAAGTGTATAGGGATCTTAAGAGCGCTGGCTACAAAGTCTATCCTGTAAACCCCAACGCTCAAGAGGTTTTAGGCGATAAATGCTATCCAAGCCTTAAGGAGCTGCCCGCGAAGCCCGACGTTGTCGTAACGGTGGTTCCACCACAAGTGACGGAGCTAGTAGTTGAAGAGTGCAAGGAGCTTGGGGTAAGGAAGATATGGATGCAGCCAGGATCCGAATCGGAGAAGGCAGTAGAGTACTGCGAGGAGAACAATATAGCGGTGGTTCACGGAGCTTGCATAATGATTGAGAGGAAAAGGAGGCTCTAATCTAAGCGATCACGCAAGCAAAGAGCTGTTGAACATCGAGAATAGAGATTCCACTAGAAGCCACGAAGGTCAAGGGTATGAAGCTGAGAACGAGCTCAAACAGGAATAGTGGAACCACACCCTCAACCCCACTCTCCAACCTCCTTCTCAAGCCATGACCACCCAACCTCGAACCTCAAGATTAAAGAGAGACAAGTAGCCACTAAGCTAAAGCCCTCCTTCAAGAACCTATGAAGTGGGAGCAAAAAAGGTAATATTAATGAATAATGAATAAAGTATACGAAGATAACTTTTTTAAACGTCATACATAAAAACTACCTAGGTCTCCACTCAGGTGGTAGTAAACCGTGGAGAGAGGGGTACTAGCATCGGTGCTAATCCTAATCGTAGCAGCATTTGCTGCGGCAAGCGTCTTCGCCTACTACCCATTCCAGCTAACGGTATCGCCCGTCAGCCCTCCGGTCACATTCGGACAGGGCAACAATTCAGGTCAGCCTGATCTAGGCACGAGCAATATTATTAGTGTATCATTGGGCGATAGTAAAACCAGCGTACAAGTTTCAATCCACCCAACCTACAACACAACATACTACAAGAACGTAACGCTCCTAAGAAATAGTGACTCTAAGGCGTACAAAGTCTATTTGATCATTAGTGAAAAGCATGTAAACCTCCCATCTGGATCTGAGGTCTACCTCATAGTATACAGCAGTGGTGCCACCAGAAACTTAACTGGATATCCAAATCCTGAGCCTAAAGCGGATACGTACGTCAATAAGATTGAATTAGTAAATACCAACACTGATGCGCCTACACTTATAGGAATTCTTTATAAAGACGCAGTTTGGGAGTTTGACTTCTTGGTGCGGATACCAGAGGGCAGTAGTATAGAGGGTGCGTCAGCGACCTTCAATATGCACATAGTCTACACGCCGTCTGATGAGACTCCGCCGTAGCGGTGAGCGGTGATGAGCTGGCTTATCTACAAACTTTTTTTTCCGTGGCTTCGTGTTTAAGCTCGCATCTCAAGTTCTAGTCAAGGTTTTGCCAAGAGCTGTTCTAGTTGCTTTTACTGTCCTCTTTCTGCTCACGCTGCTTTCTCGTCTTGGTTTTCCAGCTCCACTTGGTGGTGTTGTAGTCTACTCCGAGAGCATGGAGCCTTCCATACGTAGGTGGGATCTAGCATTGTTCGTGGGCGTTGAGCCTTCTGTGGGGGATGTGGTGGTCTACTCGCTTACGCCAAGCTTCTACGTTGTTCACAGGTATGTTGGCGATCACCCGTACGGTAGCGGCATAATCACGAAGGGCGATGCGAACCCAGCTCCCGATCCATTCGTAGTCTCCAGGAAGATGTTGAGGGGGGTTGTAACGCACGTAGTACAGAGGGAGGTTTGGCTACCCCTCCTCGCTTATGCTGTTGCGGTAGCTCTTATTGAGGTTTCTAGAGCTAGGATTGTGGGGGCGTCATCAGCTATGACCTACTCCACGATCATAGTCTTCGTCTTAATGGTCTACGGCCTCACGCAGCCAATACCACAAACCATGCAGGTCGAGCTTCCAGTAGTCCACCTATCTAGAGTGGAGCTGAATGCTGAGACGTGCATCCTAACTGTAAGCTATGCGGGGGCCCTCCAGATAACTGATGCTGAGCTGTACGTGGATGGTGTCCGCGTAGAAGCATCCATAAACGCAACGCAGATTAAGGCAACCATACCGAGAGAGCTGGCTTGGAGGATAGGGGAGAGAGGATGGACGAGCGTTCAAGTAGTAGCTCAGCTAAACCACGTTGGCAAGCTAACGGGCAACTACACCATTAAGGTCTACCCCAAGCCTCTAAGCGTAGCTGCCTCTAATGGCTCGCTGATAATAAAGAACCCGAACGGCTTCCCAGTAGCTGTCAACATAACCTTCAAGTACGCGTACGGCGTTGGAGAGCGATGGAGGCAAACCTCAACTCAAATCGTGGTGGAGGGTGGGGAGAGCGTTCTAGTAGATCCACCTGAGGGTTGTCGATTTGCATACGCTGAAGTCAAGTACGTGCTGGCTGGCGGTGAGAGATGGGCTCAAGTGACTGTGAGGTACTAAGAGACTTAGTGAAGACTCAGCGAGCATCCAAGACGCTCAACGCGCTCATCTTAGCTAGCGGCATCCTATCAATTACGATCTCAATAATCTACCTGATAATCCTCCTACACCCACAAGTATTCTTCACGGGCTACATAAATGGATACATATCGCTCACAAGCTACGAGCTACGCTACAACACTAACGGCAAGCTCATCACCCTCCCAAACATGGACGTAGTCCACATAGCTTCGCTCACGATGGTCATACACTCCATCTTTATGCTAGCAGCAACGATCTTGGGGCTATCAATGATGAGGAGCAGGCCCCTAACATCAGCCTCCATGGTCTTCGGCTCCACGCTATCACTTATAGTTGCTTCAGGAGTTTTAAGGTACCTTCTACAGGCCTTCGAGGTGGATGCTGGGAGGATAATGAACTACGCTAACAAGGGCTCCTTCACGTTTAGGACGCTTGCAGGCCTAATAGAGTACCCTGGCATAACAGCAGAGAAGACCGTGGCCAACGCGCTGGCATACACGTACTCGTGGCTCATCGGGCTTACACTCCACGCATCAGTGATAATCTCAGCAACCACCGTAATCCTAGCCACTTGGAAGTATGGCAGCAACGTGGTGCAAGTTAAGAATCCAAGCTTGCTAGTGAAAACACTTCTAAGAGCTCAAACGCTCACTTCAATAGTCTTGATAGCAGCACTCCTCTACACAGGCGCATCAGTCTTCGCCTACAATCCAAGCTCGCTCTCAGTAATCCCAACTCCACCACCAGTGGTCCTCGATAGTTCCCCCCACAACTACACTTGCATCCTCAATAGAACCAGTAGGACAGTAATCACGTACACAGACTTCGAAGAATACCCAGTATCAGGATGGACCAGCTACGGAGGAGTGTGGGAGCTCTCAACCGGTGGAGGCTTTAGGGGGAATGCCCTAAGAGGAAGAGACAACAACGGTGGGGTAGGGAGGGCCTCCCAGTACTACTGGAACACGAGGATAGACGGGTACACATCCCTCTGGGTATCAGTGAGAGTTAGAGCAGAAGGGGTAGATGGCTACAAGGGGATAGGTTTGCTCAGCGCAGATAGAACGCGGCTTTACGAGATATCAGTGCGAAGCATAGCCACTATATACAAGTATGACGGGGCATGGAGATTAATTGGGCGGACGTCGGTTCCAGATTACGACGCCACTAGATGGTACACCTTGGTCCTCAACTATATTGTAACCACTACTGCCGTCAACTTCTCGCTGTGGATATATGATGATACGGGGTCTCTAGTAGCCACGTTATCAGCTAGCGACGGAGGAGGAACGAGGTTCACCCCGGCGTACGCTGGCGTGACGATAGATACGATAGATACTGGTACGTGGTTTAGGTTCGAGGACTTCATAGTGTCCACGCTAGATCCTAGGACTATCACATTCACGGGCTTCTATAGCGGGATGGGTGTTGAGGTCTGGGATAACTTGGGCAATCTCGTCAACTCGACGATTGCTCCTGCAGCGTCCTTCACTCTCGGTGTGACAAGGGACATAGTTGTTGGTACTGGCGTTGATGGGAGGATAGTGGTTAAGTACCCTGATGGCCTTCCATGTTTCGTGTACAACGTGCCTCCAACAGATGCTATTCTAGGTGGTGACACCTATCGGCTTACCTCGTACGCTATTAACACCGCGCTGGGCGCTAATAGGACTTCAGCTGTGATCTCAGCTACGATCTCAGCTAGCTCTCTAGCAACTACATCAGCCATATTCGTTAGAGCAGTGAACGTAGACTCTAAATCCTACTATGCTCGCCTCATTCTTAGCTCGCAGAGCATATTAGATCAGTTGTACGCAAACATTAGCTTGATTAGCCCCCAATCATACACGACAACGAACATCACGATAGTGAACGGAGTAGCCACCTCAAACTTAACTAGCTGGATTGAGATAAAGCCCAGCTCAAATATTAACGCCGTGCTATCAGCCTACTTCCCCAGCACAGATAGGTCCGCTACGCTGTACATGCTCCTAGAATACTCCACCCTCCCAGGTGGAGAAGGCGTCTGCGTCTACTACCCCATCGAGTTGAACCTTAATGCAGCGAGCATAAGCTCCTCTTCAACCACCACCTATCCAACAGGGCTGAATACAACAGAGCCGAATATCGATTGGACGGGAGATGTTCTAGACATTAATTACGTCGATGAAATTCCTGAAGAAGCTGGTCTCTCGATGAGAGAGCCATAACCTAGCAGCTTCTAGGTCGTGAATGCGTCGCAACACTCTCATCGCATTTCCGCTCAGAGATCCTACTTCGATTTCTTTGAGGTGCTCCTTAATGAAGGTACTCATCAACCCCTATGAGGGCCTCCAGTTATTCAGCGTGTAATGAAGGAATACTAGGAGTGCCGTAGCGAGCAGCCATCACTAGAAAAAGGTTAAAGTGCGGCCGCCGGGATTTGAACCCGGGTCCGCAGCGTGGCAGCCTCTTAAATTGCCCAGAATGCAAATTAGAAAAATTTGAATAGAGAAATAGAGAATAAGGAGGATAATTTTGAGAGAATTTCTGATTTTAAGGAAATATTGAGGAGATTTAGTGAATTCTGCCTAGTCGATCTTCAGCTTTCCAAAACAAACGGTGAAACAGCACATCTATAAAATAAGAAAGTTTTTGGTGTGGATGAAACAAGGAAACATCAATTCTGTAGATGTTAAAGATGTTTGGAGTTTCCTTTTAAATTTGAAGGATGGAAATTCACACTTATGCCAACATGCTAAAAGCGTTACAAAGGTTTTTAGGGATTTCTTGGCAAGACCGGGTCTAGTTCAAAGCTTTAAATTTCCAAATCCAACCATCAAAAGGGCCCCCTCTAAAGAAGAGCAAGTTATATGGAGCCTTAAAGTGTAAAAAAGCAATATTCATCCTTAAAAAGAGAATGGTCATACCTCACCACGACTCTAAAAAAGAGCTACATCACATTCTACGACGATGAAGCTGAGAAAGCACTAAAGCAATGGTTAAAAATTGGACCAAAAACAGTGATAAACTCTTCTCTTTGAAAACGAACAAGAAACACGGAATTTTTCTTGAAGCAAGAGCAAAACCGGGCTAAACATTACTCCACAAGTGTTGAGAGAATGGTTCCGCCCAGAAAAGCTAAAGAAATCTATGACAAAACAATCTTAAAAGTTTTGAACACTAAGATTCTCTTTAAATAAAAGCAGGAGATTTATTCCCGCCTTTTAAAGATCAAATTCGAGTTTCAAACTAGATCTTCTTGTATATTTCTGCTAAGAGTTTCATCATCTCTTTTTGCCCTTCATGGACATCTCTTACCATTAAGGCTATTCCTTCCATTCCTTTTTGCAACACTTCCATTCCCTTTTGCATTCTTTCTTGACCTTCGAGGAGCATCTTAGCTAATCTACTATTGGCTCGCCATATATAACCAAGCACAACCCCTAAAACACTTAAAGCCAGCCCCATTAAACCAATAGCTACTTCAATCATTCAACATCCTCCTTTTAAATTAAATTTCAGCCACTATATTAACTTAACAAACCTTCAACAAAATTCAAGTTCAAGACTAAGGAAGAAACATTTCTCAAATGAAAATTAGCAGACTTTTAACTTCGGCTTATTTTGATGTTAATCTTCACGTGGTGCTTTTTGCATAATCGATAATTCCTTCAATAATTTTCTCTTCCTTTGGATCCATCTCAATTTTAAACTGTATTTGTCGAATTTCATACTATAGCCTTGGCTTTCCTCGCCCTTCCATTTAGACCAGTAAAATTCATCTATCCTATATTGATTCTTGGCGCTCTCTCCCAATTTCTTCGAACATTTTTCCCCAAAACTTCTCACATCCAATACTGATATCATTCTTGATATATTTGTAAAAGCTTCTCGATTGAAGCTCTTCCTTTTGAATAGACTTGTGCACCACCAACGTATCGATCCTCAAGTTTAACACCTTCCATCTCTCCAATCTCTAACGCCTCACTAGAGATTTCCTTTTCATAGACGGAGTATTTTACGCTCAATGAATTACCCAAACTCGAATAAATCCTCCAGAAATTGAGGTGGGAAAGGCTGAACAATTTCTCCTATGTAGGCTTCATCCAACATAAACACCCTTCTCATTGTTAAACTTTCATCACAAATATATAAGGAATGGGCAGTTGAAGACTTCTTAAATTTAGCTAAAGAAGCTTACCTTTGAGACTAAATTTGTGATTATAAGCAAGAAATTGAGAAAGCAGAGAACGAAGAAAAAGGTGGTGCGGCCGCCGGGATTTGAACCCGGGTCGCCAGCGTGGAAGGCTGGTGTCCTAGTCCAGGCTAGACGACGGCCGCCCAATCCTCATAGGTTCCTGAGCATATATTCCTATTGGGGCTCAACCTAATGCCTTACAATCATTAATTTCATCTTAACTCTGACCTTTCATCGCCCGTGTTCTAGTTGTCGTGGAATAGGATAAATGTTTACTTCATCTCCCCATGATCCTCGGTATGTTCTCGTGGTATGGAGGCCATATCACTCCCTTCTCGGTTATTATTGCTGTTACGAGGTCTGGAGGTGTTACGTCAAACGCTGGATTTAGCACCTCGACGTCTATGGTGATAGGCCTACCGTTAACCTCTAAGACCTCTCTGGGGTCTCTATATTCTATTACTATTTCGTCGACCCTCGACTTTAAGTCGAAGGTCGATGACGGTGCTGCCACGTAGAATGGTA
>JAWAJB010000066.1:0-7423 GCA_038888155.1 Desulfurococcaceae archaeon | reverse complement strand
AACCACAAAATAGCTTGGGCCGGGGTCGCCTAGCCTGGCCAGGGCGCCGGCCTGCTAAGCCGGTGGGGGAACACCCCGCGCGGGTTCAAATCCCGCCCCCGGCGCCACTCCTCATAAACACCCACGACATCCTCCACAGGACCAACGTACTTATCCCCATGGTACAGGTAGAACCTACCTTTCACTACTTTAACCCTCCAGGTAGAGGGCATGGTTACCCCCGCGAAGTGGATACACCTTCGAGGTATAAAAAGTGTATTGAGAGATGTGATGAAGGGGTAACTCAATGTTACCTCTAAGACCGTGTAGACTCTGATTGTGTTAGTACCAAGTTGTTCACATATTATTGTCATAAGCCTTTCAATAATCTCGTCTTGAGCGGCGTGCGGAGTGGGATGCTTGACAATGATTTCCATGTTTTCTTCGTATACGTCTTATGGTGTATACAGCGATACCCAAACACCATCGAAGAGAAACGAGGATCATGAGAACTATTGCTGTAATTGATCTCATATAACTTACGTATGAGGCATCATGTTTCTCAATCCGTGTCCTACAATACTAGGACTTGCATAATGTGTTCTGGAGAACTCTGGTTCGTAGACAAGGTGATTTAGCTCTACGAGGACATGAAGGATAAAGTGAAGACTCCTATTGAATAATCAAGCAAAGAAGAGTAAACGCCCTCAGTTAAATCCACACTCTGAACCAATTGTACGTTCAGCTACATCTTCACTATTCACGGGTGCTAAGCCCGCTATACCCCGCCGAACGACCTATACAGTAGCATTTAACCAGGCCGCTCTCAAAATCTTTTCACCGGAAAGGTTGAGTATACTAGGTAAAGAGGATTACTTTGTGCAAACAACGCGTTAAAAGAATTTAATTTAAAATTTAAAGTAGTGTTCGCGAACTCGATAATATATTGAGTCAGCGGTAAGTGATCCGCTAATAACATAACATATATATTGGATATAATTTAGAACTACTACGAGCCACCTAAATGGTCTAAACCAAGCTAATATTTGTTATACCCTAGTGCTTGATACTATCTTAGCGTCAACCCGCATCTCGAAGGGTTTGATGATACCTTACAGCCCTCTTAGAGGCTCTAATAATGCGGCTGACTTATCATCTTGGAGCGACCCTGCTGCCGATCGAGATACTGAAGCGTAAACGATACACAATGATAAGGTAAAATATCCTTACTGCTACAAGTGGAAGGACTTAGATGCTGCGGCTTACTTAGTCCGTAATTGCTTCTAAAACGATAAATAACATATCTTCCCACCTCAGAATACTTGTAGAAGTTAAGATCTCTATCAATTATATGAAAAGCATCTTGGTGAAAATCCCTATCTATTATTATATATCGTAGATTCATGTGTTTAATTATGTCTTCTCTTGTAGCAGGTTTAAGATGGCAATACTCGTGACCATCTTCTAAGAACGAGCTGTGGATTCTTATAGAAATGGTTATGGAAACATTATCAGTATTAAGAGGTTTATAACGTATTCTTAAAAAAGACCATAAACCCGCATCCTCATGCCCAAAGTAATCGATTAATGCGTTTTCAGCATTTATACTAATATTTGTGGTAATTTTTTTAATGAGCCAAGGTTCTTTAAAGTACTGCGTTACATCTATATCAATTCTCCTACTATCAGCGTAAATGTAGTTCAAGAACAAATCTTTACCTAGACTTCTCATAACAAGGAATATTAGCTGGTGTTCGATAGATTCAGGTATAGAATCAATAAAGTTGTAATCTAACTTAATCTCAACCGTGGAGTTGATGTAAAGACGCGTCAATTTCCTGACAACTAGCGTATTCAATTCGTATAAATGGGCGATGTATCCATAAGACTGGTTAGACCCCCACTCAGTTGTAATTCTATTAGTATAGTGGACGAGATCTTGCCAAATCGTTCCCGAAGAGTCAATATGATTCAACTGTACTCGCAAAAAAGAGTCGCTTAAACGAAATAGCTCGACAAAATACGGATAGTCGCTGACAAATATAGCTGGCGAGGGTTGAGGCCACAAAGGCTGAGAGTCAACTACTACAACCCTATTACATCTAAGAAATAAATTACCCCATGCTAACATATTAGAGTACTCGACATACTCTATTTGTTTTTTCTGGATGAACCATACTGGCTGGGAAGTTACGAAAACGTTTGTCTTTAGTATACCTGAGGCAGGAAACCAGAGAGCATGAGGGGTTATAAGTAGCACGTTATCATTAACTTCTCCAAGTATGTTGTTCATGTAAAATAAGTCGCTAGGAATACCATAATAACTAAGACTCGATGGATAATACATTATAGCGCCCCCACTGTAAGATCCTAGAAAGAAAATCGATAGGAACAGTAGGAGAAATGCTCTTGATGCCTTATCTCCCTTAAAATCGATGTGAGAAGGCTGTAACTTGCTCATATAATCTGATAACGCTCTACCCAGATGAAGCGAAAGAGGTATTGGAATAATGTAGAAACCCCTATCAGCATATTGTGCCGGACATATAACAATGTAGAGAAATGATAAAATTAATAACAGTCTTATAAGCAAAACATTACTATAGCTTGACATGCTTTGATCGCCATTTCTTTTACTTAATGATGATAACCTTGAAAATAAGAATATAAAAAATGAGATAGATAAAAATAGTAAAACGGTCTCCGTAGGAAAAGTCAAGCGTCTAATAAACGAGATGAGATCGAGTTCCCCCTTCATTATGGCTTTAATAACTGGAACATTATTGATAGGTATTCCCACCATATCCTCTTTCCCTAGAGGAAAATAAGAGAGGATTAAAAATGTTAACAGAGGGAATAAAGTAAACTTGAGCATGTTGAGGATTATATACTTTTTCTTAATTATAGCGTTCTTTACCTCTATACAGAGTAGTATCAGTTTATGCAATGTCAGAGCTAATATAAAGTATGATGCTGTCCACGGGTGAGCCAAAACTAGAAGTATGCTGGTTATCATAAAGTGTATAGATTTCCTCTCTATATAAAACCTGATCAAAATCATTCCTAAGATTAATCCGAGGAACTGAGCTTGTCCGCCCCAACCTATAGCATCTAAGTATAATGGGAAAAAAGCCACTGGAACGCTTCCCAATGTCGATGCTATGCTATTTTTTATGTAATTTTTATCGTTTATTAGAGATGTTATAGATAAGTATGTTGCTACCACAAGCAAAATCATCAAAATAGGCCCGAGAAGACAACCTATAACGTATTGAATAAATGAATCTTTAAGTAGTAGCACAATCGGTACATATATCAACGATATAAGTGGGTAGGGGTAGTTATAAACAAAGTTTCTGCCGTGAACAATGGCATATGCTGATATTAAGTACTGTCCAACATCACCGCCAAAAACTTCACCATTGACTACTTTTCTCATAACGGGATATATGATAACGATTGAGACAAAACTGATGAATATGGTAAATATAAGGTGTTTTTCTAAAATGTTATTCGAAACTCTCATGATTAACCACCTTAGTTAGGAAAAACGATAGTTTCGCATATACATATGATTCATCAAATTCTCTACGCAGTTTATATGTGCCTTCAACATATCTAAAATACGTATCTTCGTCGATATCCGCAAGACATCTGGCCAAATACTCGGAGCTCGCATCGCTGCAGACCTTTCCGATTCTATACTTTAAGACTTCATACCATAGTCCACTATTAGGACATTTAACCACAAGCACAGGCGTGCTAGATGCTACAGCCTCAGCCACACTATTAGGGAATCCTTCTCTTATACTTGGAATGGCAAAAAGCCAAGCTCTTTTAAAGAGTTCCCTCTTCTCGCCTTCTCTTACGTACCCCAAGTATTCAATAAACTCATATCTCTCAGATAATTTACTAATTAAATTTTCTAAATACCTTTCTCCACTCCCCACAACAATTAATCTCCATCTGAGTTTATCATTGCTCGTTCTAATCTTAATTACTGCTTTCGCTAAGTTCAAAACGTTCTTATGAGGGACTAATCTGCCTACGTACAGAATAGTATAAGGTTCTTTCTTGTCCGGATTTGAAAAGTACTCAGATATTTTTAAAGGGGTTCTAATGGTTTCAACTTTAGCTTCTTTATTGATTTTTTTCAACCATTCCCCTATAAAATCGCTCACGGCTATGGCATGTTTTAAATGCTTCATCGGATTATTGGTCATTATTCTCAGTAAGCCTTTGCTATGAACCTCGCAGACGTCTACGACTAAGTTATCATATCTAGGAATAGCATATAGATGTAATATGGGCATCTCATTCACGAGAAGAACATCATACTCTGTATGGATCGTTTCTATCAGCTTCCTTGTTTTAATAATATATTTCAATAGTGGAATAGGGGCCCGCGATCCTGGCTTAACGTAATCTGTCAACGTTATATATCTATAGATAGAAATTTTGTCCAACCTCTCATATTCGGGTAGGCTTCTTTGATGTTTAATAGTGTAAACGTCAACGCTCCACCCCTTGCTGATGAGTAACTTAGCAAACTGAGAAAAGCGAAACTCTTGCCCCCCTACATGCGGTGGGAATAGCTCAGTAACGAAAGCTACCCTCAACATCAATCACCAATTCCACGTCAAACGTATATTTATAAAATAGTTCAACGGAAATATCATGATAGACGCAATAAAGTTAGCTAAAACCAAGTGAAGATCAACACAATTATGAATAAGTAATGCGATGCCAGAGGCTAAAATAATTGAGAAAACATAGATGCTGTTGTACTTGAGGCCGCGCCATATAAAGTCTCTATACGAGTCTTTATCCTGCAGGAAATTATAATATCTATCATTAATCATGAAGCCTAGCCATATGGATACCTCACTAGATAAAATTAGAGAGGGTAGTTTTTCTAAACCAATAGTTAGGAGTATCAAAAGTATTACTTGAGCAATAAGTAGAGATAAGACTCCACTAAGCATAAATCTTGTGATACTTTCTCTAAATATAAACCATAATATTCTCATAAAATCCCTGAATCTTCTTAACTTACTTGGTGAACCGAGTCGAGGGTAATAATTTATTGGAACAGAATATATCGGAATACCTGATTTTAGAGAAGCAACTATGACCTCTGTGGAAAACTCCATACCGTTTGTACTAAGGTGCTCTAATAAATCTGCGGGAAACACTTTGAGTCCTGACTGCGTATCAGGGATATGCTTCGTAAAGAGTATTCTAAATATCAAGGATAATATTTTGTTGCCCAGATAATTCAATGTTGGCATAGCGTTCCTACTAGGTTTTTTCTCTAATCTATTACCGATGACGAGGGCTCTATGCCTTAATGAGAGCTCGACCATTTCATGTAACCTACTTAGATCATAGGTATCATCAGCATCAACCATCACTATAGTTTTAGCATTTGGTATTCTTGATCTTCCATAGCGCATTGCCGTTAAATGTGCCAGACCATAACCCCGTTTCGGCTGAAGTACTATGGCGTCAACACCGCTCTCTAATGCAGCTTTTACTGTTGGATCTTCCTCATCTTTAACACATACTACTATATACGCCTTATCCCCCAACTGCTCTCTTATTTTCCTTACAACATTTCCAATGGTTTTCTCTTCTCTTACTGCAGGCAAGGATATTATGACAGCATTATCATGAACGTGCTTCTTTCGAGTACTATCAAAAAGCACTTTATACCCATGTACTGACATAAGCAGTCACGCCTTATGCAAACCTTAGATTTAACTCCTGGATTAAGTGTCGCACGGTTCTTCTAACTGCTTCAACGCTGTTTAAACTGGGTTTAAAACCGAGTTCCTTCAGCTTTTTGATATCTAACGCTATTCTCTTTACATCGCCGGGCCAACCAACTCCATGCAATGTTGGTTTGTATTCTATTGATAAATTCGTGATATTTAACTCGTTTAGTATTATGTCGACAACGGTCCTCACGTCAATCCAGTCAACAGAAGCTACATTGTATACGTCATAATTTTTAGTTCCACTTCTCCATGCAATTATGGTTGCCTCTACTGCATCATCTATATACACATAACTCCTAATTTGTGTACCATCGCCGAGAACCTCTAACTTTCCTCGGTTTTTAGCTAGCTTCATTAGTAGATCAAAGATTACTCCATGCCTCAATCTGGGACCGACAACATTTGCGTATCTTAAAATTACGCATCTGATTCCATATAGCCGGGAATACGCATGAATCAGGTTTTCGCAGGCTGCTTTCGTTGCTCCGTAAACTGAGATTGGTGCCACACGATGGTTCTCATCCACAGGAATGACGTCTGGTTCTCCATAGACTGAACTAGATGAGGCAAAAACTAGCTCCTTAACCTCAAGTTCTCTCATTGCTTCGAGCAAATTAAACGTAGATAAGATATTTTCGTTGTAATGTGTCTTAGGACTTATTGTAGAAACTTTTACTTCAGGATTGGCTGCGAAATGAAACACTACATCTACCCCTTTTACCACCTCATATGAATCATTTGGATTCTTAAGGTCACCTCTTATTAGCTCTAAGGCTGAATTTTTGATTTCTATATGATGCATTAAATTTTCAATACGCCCTGTAGAGAAATTATCTACGACTCGGACAAAAGAGCCCATTCCTATCAACTTATCAACCAAGTGACTACCAATAAATCCTGCGCCACCGGTAACTAGAATTTTCCCTTTCAATCTAATTACCACCTCTCTTCTCAAGTCTATTCATTCAAGAAATATCACTAGTAGGGGGTTAAAAGTTCTTATCTGTTCTTATCTTAATCCTGTAAAGGGTGTGTCTAGACAGCGTCAATCAAAATCGATAATATGCTTTGCATTATGAGTTGCGAATTTCGAATCTATCTAATACACAATAACGTACACAAACCTCCTTATTATCTTCTCTAACCTGAAATACTCTTAAACCTTTAGCGCTTGTTTCGCGAGCTACCACCCCTCTTAGAGTGTCTTCTAAGAGAATTTTTAACTCACCAATCAATAAAGATGGTCGTTTAGGTCATCTACTATCTCTGTCTAAACTCGTTCATTCAAAGGTTTTCAACTCTCATGTCATATTAATTCCTGCATGAGTGATGTTAAGAAGATTATTTCCTAAGTCTTAATTAAAATAAAATTAAAATAAAGAAAGGAGTTTTGTAGAAGATAAACTAGTCTTTGTGGAGGTTAGAACGTTGCGAGTTACTATTATGCATTATAAAGCCTCTTATCCAGATTGGGGAAGATAGACTGAAGCTCTTTGTTGCTGCTTAGCTGATAGAGTTGCGTTTTCATATAAACTTTAAGATTAAAAGATTAGCAATCGAAAGAGTTTTGAAGAACCTCATAGAGGCATCGAAGGAGAATATTAATTCCGGTAGTTACTCTATTCGCCGAGAGCACGTAGGAGACCGGAAGAATATGGCTTCTC
>JAWAJB010000065.1:0-7537 GCA_038888155.1 Desulfurococcaceae archaeon | reverse complement strand
AAACTAGTAAGGCACTAGCTCTAATCTCGGACTACGCTAGTAGAGGATACGATGTGAGCGCGGACGCCTACCCCTACGAGGCCTACTCCATGGAACTGCTCGCCCTACTCCCACCTGAGTATAGGTCGGGAAGCAGGGAAGAAGTGCTGAAGAAGCTTAGAAACTCAGACGTGGTCGAGAAGCTTAGAACGGAGTTTGCTACTGAAATATACCGGGAAGATGTGCAGATAGCTCGCTCGCCCAGCAACCCGAGGCTTGAGGGAATGCGGATAACAAGAGTGGCCCAGGAACTAGGGGTAGACCCTGTGGAGGCAGTAGTTAAGCTGTTGATTGACGACAACTTAGCAACTAGGATCGCCGGTTTCACTATGAACCCCGAGGAAGTAAATGAGGTGATATCCCATCCCCTAGCGGCCATAGGTAGCGACGGCAGTAAGTTTTTCGAGAATACTTAAGTGTTTCTCTATTCCCTAACTTATTTCTCCCGAGTATTCGCGAGGATAACCTAGTTAATGTTAACATTAACCGTGATAAACCACTAAGGGCTAGGGCGGCCTCATAACGTCTGCGTGGAAGCCTAGAACCTCGCGGAATGATCCTCATGCCTCATTATTTTCTCCCATTCTCCCGCTACTTCAGACAGAAACTATGCTAAACTAAGTACAGTGAAAGATGTCTATCAACGCTTAGCTGGGTAGTAGAGTACTGAAAAATCTTTCAGCATTACTGAGCTTAGGTAGCGTAACTTAGCTAGCGCTATACCAGCTGAATCGTTGAACATCATGAACCCGGTGGCCGAATGTATAAGTAACACAAAATTTTCTTCTTTCGACATAACGAGACTTAGCAATCTTAGCTGGCCATGTAAAGATTTGTTTTAAGAGAGTATCCGCAAAGCCGTTAACGCATACACTTTAGCAGCGTTTACGATGTCTGCTATTTTTACCTTTTCGTTATATCCATGTATACCTTCAAGAACTGCAGGTCCGTAATGCACTGTAGGCACATTTTTCGATCTGTAGAATCTGGCATCACTTGATGCCCACTGAACAAACAATGAAGGTTCAATTCCCAAGATAGTCCTAATCGAGTTGCTTAGCTCTTTTACGAGCCTAGTTTCTGGCAACGTGTAGTTAGCATCAAATGCTGTCATCAATTCTATTTCAACGTTAAACTTCTTGACTACCTCATCTATTAGCACTAAAATAACCTCTTTTGGGACACCGATAGGAAGTCTAATATCAACCTCAGCCTCACAATAGTCTGGGACCACATTTACTTTATGACCTCCTTTTATAATCCCTACGTTAAATGAGGGTCTTCGAAGGATCTTTTCACCTATTCCATCCACGCCAAGTAGTTCGTCAGCTAATTTTTCACTCTTACTGACGACTGGTGCTATATCTGGAGGTAGTGACGATGTAACACTCGTCACTTTCTCAAGGAGGACTTGAACAGCCTCAACCATTTTTAAAATAGCATTAGCCCCTACATAAGGGGCTAATGAGCCGTGTGCAGAGACCCCGCGAGATTTAAGCTTCAGCCAAACCATCCCCCTCTGTCCTATATCAATGTAGTTCATGCCTGTTGGTTCGCCTATAATTACATAGTCGCCGAGTACTATGTCGTTTTCAACCAGATACCTTGTTCCAAAGAAACCTCCAGTTTCCTCGTCTGGAACGGCTACTAAGGTTACCCTGCCATTAAGTCCACTTTCATGCTTAGCCAACACGAGAAAGGCTCCGATAAGCGCCGCTAGTCCACCCTTCATATCGCTTGCACCCCTTCCATAGAGGTACCCATCCATAACTACTCCACTGAATGGGTCGATGCTCCACTTGGACAAATCGCCAGGCGGCACAACATCAGTGTGACCGTTAAACACAAGCTCGGGTTTATTGCTACCAATACTCGAGATTACATTTACCCTCCCTTTTTCAGGTTCCATGGTATATACAGTAAGTCCGTTTCTTTCAAGTACGTCCTTCAAGTAGAAAGCTATCTCCGAGACATCGCCTGGAGGATTTACTGACTTTATCTTCACTAGCTCACACGCTAAGTTTACGATCTCATTTCTCGCATGCTCAATTTCCTCAAGTACCTTATTCGGAGCGACCCGCAAGCCCATAGATTACCCAATGATATATTTCTATATACTGGAGATATTTATAAACTTTTCAAAATAAACAATATATAAACTTTTCAATAAACAATATATCGGTGGGTATACTGTATGGCTCAACAAGCTATAAAAAAGCCTATTCTAACTACACGACAACTCGGCTTAGCGGCAGCATTTGCGGCAGCAGCATTTGCCTTTAGAGCAAGCGGTCTCGTCATATCACTTGCTCCACCACTGGTGATCGACTTAGGTGCTCTAATGCCTTGCCTTGCGGGAATGGCAGCAGGTCCTATAGTAGGCATAATAGTTGGTATTGCTAGGGGCATTCCTTCTGGCCTGCCAATGGTAGACCTCGTGCTACAACCAGTCAAAGGTATTTATTGGGCATACGTCTATAAATACGTTATTATGAGAATAAAGGATCCCAAGATACGTTGGCCATCTTTTTGGGCTATAACATGGTTGTTGCAGTTCTTTGTTGAAGCACCATTATTTATATTCGCGAACTCTTTATTGGGGTTCTACCCGTTCTATCCAACGTGGCCATTCACGCTTGGATGGTATACTGCCCTCTATGGCGTTTACCAGGTGGTAACGTTCTCAGCAATTATAGCTGCTTTGCCATCCGTATTTGGCTGGAAAGAAGGTAGAGCACCATGGTAGGCATCACTCCTAATCAAAAAAGTACTACAAAAACGCTAGCTATAGTTCTAGTCATAATGTTTGTAACATTTGTGTTAATTAGAGAGCTTTGGCAGAAAGGTGGTCGACCTCTTGCTGGTATGCCGGGCGGAGATTTTGTGGCTATAGCCATACTCGTTATAGTATTAGTAATAGCTTGGTTTATACACAAGAAAACATCATAAAGATTTATTTTCGATTTTAGATCCTTTAAACCTTTAAGCTTTTATACTTATCTTTGTTTTTGAGAGCATCTTCAAAACTTTTAATTTATGGCTAGTACAAAATAAAATGGTGTCTCGGTGGATAATGGCAACCAAGAAGCAAATGAATCTGCAGTTATTATAAGTAATGTATGGTTTAAATACTCAGGGACCGAAAGGCATGCTCTGAAAAACATAAACCTGGACGTGAAAAAAGGGGAGGTAGTACTCATTACAGGCAGAAACGGCGCTGGTAAAAGCACGTTATGCTACCTGCTTAGCGGTCTAATACCTCATTTTTACTCTGGGATACTAGATGGCAGTGTTAAGATATTAGGATACGATACTAGGCGTACACCCGTCTCGTTTTTGTCTACGAAGGTTGGTTTGCTATTTTCCGAACCGGCGTCTCAGCTTCTTACTTCATCTGTGGAAGATGAAATAGCATTTCCGCTAGAGAACCTAGGTCTTTCCATAGACGTTATAAATAAGAAAGTTGATGAAATCTTAAAGTTGCTGGGTTTGGAGAAATATCGCTCAAACCCTCCGTATACCCTTTCTGGCGGGGAGCAACAGCTAGTAGCTTTAGGCTCCGTTTTAGCGATGGAACCGGAAATATATGTACTCGATGAACCCACATCTGCTTTAGATCCTTTAGGAACGATGCTTGTTATTGACTACCTTAAGAAAATAGCTACTCTATATGGAAAGACGTTCATAATTGTTGAGCATAAGATAGAGGAATTCATGAATTTCGCCAGCAGACTGTTAGTGATGGATGAGGGTAAGATAATTGCCGATGGAAGACCTAGGGATATCATACTAAAACATGTTAAAGAGCTTGAGAAGCTAGGATTAGAGCTTCCTCAAATTACCCTCTTCGCAGTTAAGTTATTAGATATTATAGGGAGTAACTGCCTCAACCTACCTCAATACATACCCTTCACTATAGAAGAAGGAATGGTATGGCTTAGGGAAATTTTGAGAGCGTGTAGATCGGGCAAAGGATACAAGAATAAGTTAAAAGTTTTAGAAGGTCCTAATTCCGCCCCAAGTTCAGGCGATGTAAGTAGGTCAGAGCCTATCGTAATAATAGATAATGTTACATTCATATATCCCGGTACAAATACCATTGCCTTACGGGAAGTTTCTCTCGAGATCAGTAAGGGAGATATGGTTGCCATAATTGGTCACAACGGCTCGGGGAAGACAACACTTGCTAAGCACATAAATGGTTTACTGAAGCCTACTAGGGGTCGCGTACTTGTATTTGGCCTCGATACGAGAGCTACTCCCTCTCATGAAATAGTTAAACGCGTGGGCTACGTCTTTCAGGACCCCGATAAACAGCTATTTGCTTCCAAGGTTTATGACGAAATAGCTTACGGCCTTAAGAATCTTAAACTACCCAAAGAGGAAATAGGGAGACGGGTTCAAAAAGCCGCTAAGTGGCTTGGAATAGAACACCTCCTAAATGAGAGTCCATACTCCTTGGGTAGAGGAGATAGACAACGTGTAGCTATAGCATCAGTAATAGCTATGGAACCCGAAGTGATAATATTTGATGAGCCAACAACCGGTCAAGACCCGGTAGACAGAAGGCAAGTAATGGAAATAGCTAAACAACTGAACTCGTTAGGCAAAACGGTGATATTTATAACTCACGATATGCACTTAGTGGCCGAATACGCCAGAAGAGTTATTGTGATGGATAATGGAAAAATAATCATGGATGGTCCCCCTAGAACGGTATTTGAGCGAGTAGAGGACTTAAAGAAGATTAGGTTAAGACCACCGAGTATAACAGAGCTTTTTGTAGAGATGAAGAAAGAGGGTTATGGCGTTTCCCGGCTACCCCTCAGGGTTGATGAAGCGATCAATATTTTCTTAGAACTCATCAGTTAAGGTGATCTCGGGATGAGCGAGTACTATCCGGCAGACTCGATCGTTCACCGATTAGACCCTAGAACGAAGTTTTTAGTATTTGCATGCCTAATAGTACTCGTAATGTACATACAAGACCCTATAGCTATGTTTTTCATATCGTTGATGGTTTTAGCTACGTATAAGATCGCAAAAATACCACTTAAAAGAGTTAAAGGTATGGTAATGGGAGTTATACCAGTCATTGTTCTATTCGTTCTGCTAAACATATTCGTTGTTCCGACAGCAAAGGCTACAATAATAGGCTACATAGGTACGTTCCCAATCGCATTAGAATCTATTTTAATAGGGCTTACGGGAGGTTTTAGATTTGCTATTTTTGTCTTTTATTCAAGACTGCTAACCATGACCACAAGCATAGCGGAGCTCACATCATCTCTCGTAAAACTAAAGATGCCGGCAGAAGTAGCAGTAGCCCTGGGAATAGGCTTCTCATCTGTTGGAATACTGATTGACCAGCTTAGGACGATAAAAGAGGCGCAAATGTCGAGAGGGGCTTCAATAGAGAGCAGAAATCCCATAGCAAAAGCGGCTGCGTTAATATCGGTAATGGTCCCTGCCGTATACTTAACAATAATACGTGGACTTTCGATAGCAAGAGTTCTTGAATCGAGGGCGTTTACATACAATCCTTCAGGAAGAACGTTTAGAAAGGTAGTCAAGCTCAAAAAATGTGACTATGTTACACTAGCTATGGCTTTCGCTATAACCATCACTGTAGTGACATTAGTCGCAACCACACATATATTAGGGTATACATACTCCTATGAGATAATAAGTAGAATGATGAAAAAGACTTAAGTAATGAAATTTTCACGGTCTATTGTTCAACTAAAAATGCTATGTCTTCAGATACTATTTTCAAGGTGTCGGCGGCAGAAATCGTATACCAGGTTTATTTTATCGTTTTCTTTTTGTCCCTCTAAATTATCATTCTCCTTAATAAAGTCTCTAGCTTCGGTTAGGCTTTAATGAAACTTTGGTTCTTTCCTGATAAAGCCAATTAGGTGAATATCCGAGAGTTCATCGTAAGCCCGAATGTTACTGTTATAACCTCCAGTGGACTCCCTAGTTTGCTTGTAGTTATTACGTTTACGTTATTGCCTCAAATAGGGGTTTGAAAGAAGTATCAAACCGATGCTAGAGAAAACAAAGAATTCGACCATTCATCCTAATGCTGGAGCAACAACCAACGATACCAAACAATGCTTTATTTCTGTATTTATATCATGTGCATCAGAAACTTATATTTCTGATACAAGCTTACTCTATAGACGACATTAGGAAAGCGATCCAGAATTAGCTTAATCTGTCTCGGAAACTTTCAAACCCTTTGTCCGTGAAGGAGCTATACAAAGAAGCACTAGTGGTCTTAATATCTGCTTTTGGAGAATAGAGATGTTCATAGAGTTAAGATAGTTCATGTTGCTCTATTGCATGAAAAAGTGTTTGTACGTTTCGAACTCTATCCCTCTATCCCACTGTTTGCTTCTGGGTTAGTCCTGAAAGGTGCGATGCTTGACTGAGAACCTGTTTCTAAGTCTATATTATAACTCTACTCTATTTCTAACTCTATTTCTCTATATTTTTCTATTTTTCTATATAAAATGTAATCTTATTTACCTTCACTTTTCATCATAGCATGCACCAGTTTTTAGCGATATCCATATTATAACAGGATCAACAAGATGATTTAAGATAGGGAGCAACTAGCATTATACGTTTATAGATATTCTTAGGGACAATATTTAATAAGCAGGAACTGATTCAAATTGGGACTGTATGTGGCCGCTTTAAAGCATATACTTGAGGTAATAGACCTTTTAGACAATCCTAGGGTAACAGGTGGGTTAGTGAAAGAGTTCTTCGACGGCAAGGGTTTTACTGACATAAAGATAGAAGTCGAGACACTACGCGGTATGAGGGGGTCTACAGATTTCGTGACAATAACTATTCCCGGGGCATCCGGCAAAAGCTCCGGAGGTGGCTCTCCCACGTTAGGTGTGGTGGGCAGGCTGGGAGGGATCAGTGCTAGACCTGCTTACATAGGTATGGTTTCAGATGCTGATGGTGCTATCGTTGCTCTCGCTACCGCGTACAAGCTTGCCGAGATGAGGGCTCGTGGTGACATAATTCCGGGGGATGTAATAGTTACTACTCACATATGTCCAAACGCTCCGACCAGACCGCATAAGCCAGTCCCGATGATGGACTCTCCAGTAGATATCTTCACGCTGCTCAAGAGAGAGGTTAGGGATGATATGGACGCTATTCTCTCTGTTGATGCCACTAAGGCTAACTGGGTAATTAAGCACACCGGCTTCGCCATTACTCCCACCGTTAAGGAGGGGTGGATACTCAGGGTTAGCCCGGACCTAGTGGATATATACGTTAGAGTTACCGGTGAGCCACCAGTAGTAGTGCCGATAACTATGCAGGATATACTCCCCTACTCGACTCCTGTTTACCATATAAACAGCATGATGCAACCATGGCTCTACACTAAGGCACCGGTGGTCGGCGTAGCCATAACAGCGCGAATGGCTATACCTGGCTCAGCTACCGGACCCACGAACTTCGTGGCACT
>JAWAJB010000064.1:0-7543 GCA_038888155.1 Desulfurococcaceae archaeon | reverse complement strand
AAGAGTATTGTTAGCTCATTACATTATGAGAAAAGCCAGGGTCATACACGCCGTTAGCAAGTTTCAAGCGGAGGAAATACGTAGACGAATACCAAGGGAATGTAAGCAACGAATAGTAGTCATACCAAACTTCGTGAATACAGAAGTCTACAGACCACAGGACTCACGTGATGTTAAAGAAAAACTAGGGGGAAACTGCGATGTGCTAGCAGGTTTTATTGGGAGACTTACCCCGCATAAAAATCTCCATGTATTGTTGATGGCTCTAGCACGTATTAGAAGGGATCTCTTGAGAAAGATCAAAGTCGTAGTCGTGGGACCTAGAGCACCAGGATTTTACACGCGAGCTCAGCAGGGAAATTATTCATACGGTTATCTTAAGTTCATCCACGATTTGATCGAAAAATACGACCTTAAGAACAACATAATTTTCACGGGTACGGTTGAAGAAAAGCATTTACCTCGCTACATTTCAGCAATAGATTTCCTAGTGCATCCTAGCTTCGTAGAGGCTTTTGGTTTAGTCTTATTAGAAAGCATGGCATGTGGAAAACCCGTTGTTGCTTTCGACATTCCACCCATTAATGAAATAGTTAATGAGAATGTAGGGGTACTAGCAAGAATATCAGTAAAAGATTTAGCGTCAAAGATCGAGCTACTAGTAGAGAATGAAAAACTCAGGAGGACTTTAGGAAATAATGCCATAAACTATGTCAGAAAAAATATATGACGTGAAAAGAATAGCGAGTATCTTTTATATCCTCTACAAGAAATCCATTTAAGTTAAAAGCAAATGAATAAAGAGCATGGGTACCGTTAGCGTCATGAGGGTAACGTTAATGATTATCCATTTTGAAAGGAATTCGTTAAACAACTTAGCGGGAACCTTTATTTTCCTTTCTCTAATAAATTCCCTTGATTAAGGTTATCGATTGAGAGCAAAGTTATCGTCGAGTACCTATGAAATAGCTATGCTGTCAAACTACTTGATTTTCGCAAAAATCTCAATCTCAAAATAATCGGAAAGGACGCTGGCGAAAAGTAATGTGCATGAGGATACTGCATTTTGTTCCGCTGTTAGTTCGAAGACTAAGGAGGAGCTCGTAAATGCCGGCGTCTCAGGGGATTCTGTCTACTCAATCCTTAACGGCGTTGATAAACACTTCTTCAGACCTTGAGCAAAGACAAAGCTAAAAAGCCGCATCGAAGAGAAATTTAACGTAAGAACCGAGTTTCATGATTGCACACGTGGGTTTAAGCCCGCTCAAGGGAACACATGTTTTACTAAAGGCTCTAGCTTTACTCAAGAAGAAAGGCGTGAAGTTCACAGCTCTTCTAATCAGAAAAACAGGGCCAAAAACTTATAGACAATATCTCGAGAGAATGATCGAAACCCTCGACCTAAAAGATTACATCAAAATGCTTGGATTCGTAAGCCCTATAGACCTTCTACACGTATACAACGCAGCCGACGTAATAGTGGTACCAAGCTATAGTGAGGGTAGCCCACTCATAATTTCCGAGTCACTAGCATGCAGAACACCCGTAATAGCTACCGATGTTGGAGGAAATGCAGAGTACTTAGGACCAGTAGGTTTAAATAGTTTATTGCTAAAGACCAGTTTCTACGACATCTCAAACAGCAGTTCGGAAAAGATTTATAACGTTAGAGAAATAGAGCATATAAGAATCAAAACCCTGAGCAATAGAGATTATATTCTGTCTTGGGAGCAGGTGGCCGAGAAACACATTGATGTGATCAAACATGGATGAGAGATCAAAGATCCTATTATCTATCGTGTTACCTGTTAGGAATGAACATATGTTAATGAATCTATGTAGTGCTTTATCCGAGCAAGATCATAAGGACTTATTTCAAGTCGTCATTGTTGATGAAAGTGATCCCGAGTACAGAGGAGTTACGGTAAGATGTTATGAGGACCTACAACGCAGTGGAGTTAATGCTAAGCTAATCCTTAATACAGAAAGGCGTGGAGTTGGTTTTTCGATGGTTCAAGGTCTGTTAAACGCGGAGGGTGACTACGTGTTCTTTTTAGACGCCGATAATAAACCAGTTAAATCCTTCATTAGAAGGGTCATAGAGGAAATCCTAATTATGAGAGACCAAAAGGGGACCATAGCATTATCCTTCCTTAGCGCTGCAAGATATAAAAGAAGCCTATCTAACGTGTTACTCCTACCACGCCTTTACCTTTCATGCGTTATCGGCGGGTTAAAGTATAGCAATAGACACGGTTTCGTAAACATCTTGAGAGTTTTTAAGCGTGAGGTCCTCATTAATGAAGTTGGTGTGGAGCTTGATAGCCCTATCCTCTCCTACTTAGATAATCCAAACATTTATAGGAAGCTAAGCACTCTCTTAGCGAACAACGTGATCAGACATATTGATGAAGTTCTTGTCGAGGATGTTAGACATGTTTTTGAAGATTTTGGTATAAAGTTCCTCTATGCAAGGAATAGGTGGTATATCAAAGGAAAGCTTGAGCTTTTACAGTCAGGAAGGCTTAGCTTTAAAGAAAAGCTTAGCTTATTAACTCCGATGCTTTTTTACATAATGTTGTTGCCAACAGTATTATTCGCTACACTAGGAATTTCAACACTTTTTGTAATTAATCCCTTTTACGCATATATGACTTTCTTCTCTCTTCTAACATGTTACATCGCGTTCTTTACCTTTCTCTCGTGGTGTAAACACATAGGATTAACTAAAGAGGTTTTGCTTGCAATAATTATGTTACCACTATTTTTAATGATAAATAGTGTGGCAGTATACATTGCCTTAATAAATATCATGAAGGAAAAACTATAGTCGATGACGGATGAGAGTCTTTACAAGTCTTGCTGACCACGAAAATGCTTTAAACAATAAAAGCTTACAGAGAAAGTACTAAACCTAATTGATATCAAAACCTCATATGAGAACTAGGATATTAGTAGTAGCTCCCAGCTTTAAAATAGGTACTGGTCCTAGCAATGCCCTTCTATTCATCAAATATATGCCTACAGAATCTATTATATTCTATGCATCAGATAAAAGAACTTCTTGCTATTTTACTGATAGTAAAAACGTTAAGCTTATCTTCACGGCGTCTCTGAGAGGTTTAACGCATTACAGGTTGTCTCACATACTACGTGACTTGACAGATAGATTCAGTTTTGACTATGTAATAACTATTGCTCCAGAGTACTTAATCTTTCTTCCTCCAAGAATGCTGGAGAAGACCTTAGCAATTCCTCAAGGCTTTCTAGGAATAGCTCATGTAAGAACGGAGTTTAAGAACTTATTGAACGCCGGGTACTATATATCATTACTTGAGACATATAGAGTGAGCAAGAATGTTGGTGCCGTGGGCGCCATTTCGAAGTACATGTATAACGAAATTTCTAGAAGGCTTAAACCTAAGAGGATAGCCTTATTATATAACCCGGTAAGAGAAGAATTTTTCGCAAATTCTAAAACCCTAGACAGGAAAGCTGAAAAGTTGAGGCTTCTCTATGTGGGCGTGCTCAAGAGACTCAAAGGTGTAGACAAGTTAATTTTATTTATGCCTGAAGTGATAAGGGAGTTTCGCAACGTCCGCTTAGACGTAATCGGAGAGGGACCGTTAAGGAGCGTGTTAGAGAAGGAAGTCGGAAGAATGAAGTTGGATAAGTACGTTAAGATACATGGTAGAGTTGAAGGCGACGAGTTATTACGCTTTTACAGAGATGCTACAGTACTTGTGAGTGCATCATATTGTGAGAGCTTCTGTCTACCGGTAGCTGAGGCTGCAGCTATGGGGATACCCTCCGTAGTTAGAGCCGTTTATGCGTTGAAGGAGCACGTAGAACTCGGTTACGCTGAAGGTTTTAATAGGGATGACCCCTACGAATTTCTTAAGGCTCTTGGTCGCGTGTTGGATAATTATGAAAAGTTGAGTGAGAGAGGGCGTGAGGTCGCAAGAGTGCTATATCATCCATACAAAGTGGCACAGAGAGTAGTAGCCGTTTTAAGGGAACTTAACTAATCGTGGAGTAAAATCATGTTGAAGAAGCGGATTAAGAAGTGGTTTAAGTGGTGTGAGAAAAAGCTTCGAACTCTAATAGAGACACTGAAGTATACTAAGTCAAACCGTCCCTTTTACAGTATTGCTGCTATCTCTGATTTCTTTATCGATATTTTACTATCATTTATCATCTCCACACGTGTTAAGAGCGCTTTAGGTAAAATTATTGATAATTATTACCGTTGGTTACAGAGATCTAGTAGAAGAGCAGTTGTGCGTATACCTGACCTTAATTATGACATGACCTTTTTGGTTATGGATTATGAAGCATTAAAAATAGTTCTACCTGAATTCGAACGTCCTATTGCTAAATACTTTGACTATGTAAGTAGGAAGTACGGAAAAGGGGTCTTCATAGATGTAGGTGCCCATGTAGGTAAATATGCTGTTAAGATGGCTAAATATGGTTGGAATGTTATAGCGTTGGAGCCCCACCCAATTAACTACAAGCTTCTTAACTTTAATGCCAAAGTTAATAAATGTGAGATAAAGACTCTACAAGTAGCAGCCTATAGTTCTAGAGGGGTATTAAGGCTTTACCTCAGCGATTTTTCAGGTAGACATAGTCTTGTTCCAAGAAGCAACAGTTATATATTTGTGCCAGCCGAGTCTATAGACGATATAGTGAATTCCCTAGGCATACAACTTCACTTCATTAAATTCGTTAAGATAGATGTAGAAGGAGTTGCAGTGGAGGTTTTAAAGGGCATGCTAAACATATTGAGATACTCGAAGCCCGATATCATAATTGAAATTGATCCTAATGAGAAAGAAGCCTTGAAGTTTCTCAAAGAACTAGGCTATAAGGTTGTACCAATTTATGAATTAGGGACTTTGACTAACTACTACTATTGCTTCCAATGAGTGGTTATTTATGGGAAGCGCATTTAAAGTAGCGTCAACATTGATCTTTATCGGGATGATACTAATATTGCAGTTCGTAACAGCCTGGGCTTATCACGTTGAGTACTATAAGCTTTCCTTCTCTATTTCATACGGCAGGACAGAATACTTACTACCTAATTTGCTTAGCCTTACTTCGATAGTTCTTCTACTCCTTATGGGCGGACTTCTATTGCTTCTTAAGTATTTGAGGAATGACGTGCTCATTAATGCTACGTTATTATTGGTTAGTAGTATGGTAATGTTTTCTGTGCTTAGCTTTTTATCGCAGGGTTATGTTGTCGGTGATCAGCCACGCGCCGAATTTGCTCTAGGTGCAATGATCGTTGAAGGTAAAGTGTCTCTTGAGGAAGCTGAAAGATTATCAGGATACTTCCGTTGGCCTGGTCTCTGGATTTACGAGGGTATTTTCTCAGCAATAACCGGCATCTCGCCATTTGATGCCCCCGTGCTCCTTATGGTTGCTGTATGGCTTTTACTTGGATTAGCCTTAGCGAATGCTGTGAGGTACATTTATGGTAAGGTAAAATTCGCTGTAGCTATTGTAGCTTTTTTACTTTATGCTATCCTTAATCCTTATAAAATAATACACTTATGTCCTCAGATCTACGCCTTATTACTTCTCGTTATCATTACCTCGTTACTATTTAAGGAGCCAGCTCTCTCGAATAACTTTGTTCTCCTCCTTCTATCAATGGCCGTGATAATATCTCATCCACCTACATCACTTATTGTCGTAGGTGTCTTACTATTTATCATGACTAGGAACTTTATGACAAGAGTTTTTAAAGGAGTCAACAGAGCGGCGAGCTTACATGAAGCCCCTGTCATCGCTGTGCTGATATTTTTTATACTATGGAACATTAGATTTAGTGAATTAATACGTGCTATAGTAGCGGAGCTTACTGGCGAGATTTCAATACAGCACCTTGCACCCATCGCGGGAGTAGCACTCTACTCTGTTGACGCATTCTATAGAGCGATGTCGTTATTTAGGTATACGGGTATATTTGTAATGCTTTTCCTTGCCATACTTACATTATTCCTACACAGAGCCAATAGAAGAATTAGAGGCCTATTCCTCTTAATGATCGCTATTTCTCTTAGTTCATTACAACTCAATTTTATTCCAGGTAGTTTCTTTCATAGAGTTCTTTACTATACAACGCCTTTCATTGCAATTCTGTCCACTGGTTCATTTAATACATTAACAAAACTCGCTCTGAAAAGTAGAATACTAATTAAAGCTTCTTCCATGTTTATGATAATCATTATACCACTATTGTCTCAACTAAGCATAGCAGAATTTATAACCAATAATAATCCGCTAGCTACGCTAAACAGCCCCTTCGAGTTTTCAGTAAGTAGGTTTATTAGCGATTTCTACACTTACTCGGAACATTCGTGGTCTTTATGTAGCGGAGCGACATTGTATTACACAATATCGGCTCAGAAAAAATCACTAGAGTATACACTGTCCTCGTCTAAATCGCTTATGGCCACATATCTATCTACATATTTGAGTGAGGAAAACATTACTGCTATTGAAGAATATACTAAGATAGTGTATTCTGCACGCTTCTTTATTGTATCGCCAAGAGAGAGATACGTATTTTATGAACGAACAGTTTTCGTACATTTCCACATTATTGATCGCTACTTGGATGCTAAAAACGCTAAGATTTACGATAATGGGTTATTTCGACTTTACGATGCGTTAAAATAACCCTAAATCAAACATCCCGCGATTCGTAGAGAAACCTGTTCAAGTAGTTCCATAAAGAGAAGACATCTACGGATACGTACTGGGTAGAGGGTAATGGAACATCAAGATCCTGAGAGCCAGGTCTCGAAGTCTTTGTCTTTGACAGCCCGAAAAGGTCTGCAGGAAAATGAGCTACGCGCGTAAGCTCGGGGTTAAGAGGTCCGTAATCTTCGCTGGAGAAGGAATTCTTCGCTAGGCTTTATGAAACTATTTCTTTTGCCAACTTAGTGATCATCCATAACACGTGACCTAAGCCCTTTGGCGGAATACCAGTAGAAGTTGAAGTAGTGGTTGTTGTAACTAGTAGAGGTAGCTTCCAGAGCTCTACGCGGTTCAGTACACTACGCTACTCAAGAAGGCGGTGAAGACGGTCTCTAAGAGGGGTTTCGGGTACCCGTACGTCGTTCCGCCTAGCATCACCACGGTTTTCCACGAGATCGACTATTTAGTGGGTAGTAGTCTCGCAAGGGACGAAAGGCTGTGGTCTCTCCTCAGACTCTACGCGAAGGCTCAACACTACATATTTAAGCCGATAGTTGCTCTCGACTATTTCTTGAAGCTAGGTTTCTCAAGAGTACTAACCAAAGTCTCTAAAGTATGGATCGTTAGCTAACTTCCCAACACTATTACCCTAGTGTCGCCTTAATCTACGCACTTAACAAGCTTCTTCGCTGTCCCAGCAGGCACTTCATAGGTTTACTTAGGAGATTTCCGTAGGGGTCCTACTAGTAGTATCGATAGTGTGACTAGCATATTACTTAGCTAGGCTAGCTGAGCTCAACTAGGTTCTATCAAGCTTTTGAAGGAG
>JAWAJB010000063.1:0-7600 GCA_038888155.1 Desulfurococcaceae archaeon | reverse complement strand
GGTGGCCGCAATAATGCTTTTGTTTGCGCTCTTACATCATAGCATCATAGCCGTAGCAACGCTAACACTCGGCCTAATGCTCTTAACGTTTAAGCCTTATAGAACATGGATAACAACGCAGCTATGCCTAATAGTAGGAGTGATCAGGAACCTCTATACTAAGGAAATAGTTTGGGCAAAACAAATTAAGTGAATGTCTGAGACAGCTTTCTTTAGCGTATTTACCCATATTGTCCGGTCAGCAGTTGTGGAAAAGGCTTAGAGATGAATTGCTACGAGAGTGGAAATATTCTGAACACTACGTTGATTCAGCAATAGACTCCGTTATAGGAGGAGATCGGATTGGTTAAGGACTGGATAACACTATATAATGGAGGGAAAACGAAGGGACCTCCTAAAATAACTAAGAAGATGGTCTACATTAAGAGCACTTTTTCAGCTTCAGGAACGGTGTTCTGAAGATGCAGTCTTGGAGAGCGAGGAGACCTGATCTGAGGCTCCTACGTAAAGAAATAGCTCGGCTTATTAAGCGATGAGAGCTCTCTTCGTGGCTCCGCGCTACCATCCTCACATCGGCGGAGTCGAGTACGTTGTTAAGTCCGTAGCTGAGAGGTTTGCTAGGAGGGGGTATGAGGTCACAATGCTCTGCGGTGAGACGAATATGGAGAGACCTAAGGAGGAGCTGGTCAATGGTGTTAGCGTGGTTAGGTGGCCTATTTACGCGCCGGGGAACGCTTATCACTTTCCGAGGATTAGGGAAGCCCTCAAGCGCTGGCTTCTGGATACAGCTAGGGAGAGCGATGTGGTGCACTTCCATAGTGTTCACAGCGTGTTTACTGTGTATTCTCTAAGTGTTTTGAGGAATTATAATGTGCGTAAGGTTTTAACTCCTCACTACCATGGTACTGGACATACTTTCTTCAGGAGAACCCTGTGGAAGATTTGGAGAAGGTATGTCAGGAGAGCTTTAGCGAGTGTTGATGTTGTTCACTCGGTTTCGACGTACGAGAAGCAGCTATTAGCAAAGGACTTTAGGGTTAACCCTGTCGTTATAGAGCATGGTGTTGAAGAGTGGATTCTGGAAGTCCCTTGGAGCCCTTCAGGCTACGCTATGTATAGTGGAAGAATAGAGAAGTACAAGAACGTTCACAGGCTAGCGAACATCGTAAAGTACTTAAACGACGCGGGTCTGAGCCTAGAGCTGAAGGTCTTTGGGGAGGGTAGCTTCAAGCGCAAACTCGGACAGCATCTCGACAAACTCGGAATCAAGTACGAGCTTAAACCCCCACAGCACTACGATGAGTACATCAATTACCTCTCAAGAGCTAACTTTTTCGGCCTTCTCTCGGAGAAAGAAGCCTTCGGGCAGACAGTAAACGAGGCAAACGCTCTTGGAGTGCCAGCCGTAGTAGTCGAGCCTTGGGGTTTGAACTTCAAGGAGAGAACTAGAACTCTGATAACAAAGCTAAGTAAAAGCGATGAAGAGATAGCAAGGGAGGTAGCCGCATTCTTGGAAAAAGCCGGAGAACAGCCCAAGCCGAAGGTTCAAAGCTGGAGCCAGGTAGTAGACCTCTACATTAAAGCTCTGTACACTCAGTAATCACGCTTACCTCAGGGAGAGCTCTTAACGCTTAACTCTAGGCTTGTCAGCAATTGCTTGGTTTAAGGCTGACACGTTATTGCTAGTGCTTTGCTATCCACTAAGCCGGGAGCTTTAATCTCAGTAGTTGACAGCACTTGCCCAGCTCTAGGATATAGTTGCTTAGCAGTGAGTTAAGGTATCCCATACCCTGAGGTAGGTCTTCATTGAGGATAGGGCTGATCAGAAGGGAATTCATTACCCACCTCGATGGGGTAAATAGGTTTATTGCTAACCTAGCTGAAGCATTCAAGCTACTCGGGCATGAAGTCTTCATCCTGAGCTGGAGTCATAGAGGTGTTGTGGAGGAACTCGGTAGATGGTTTAAGACAGCACACGGGCTCGACGTCGAAGTCAAGGTAGCTACCCTACGGGGCCC
Source organism: Desulfurococcaceae archaeon (assembly GCA_038888155.1). GTDB lineage: Archaea > Thermoproteota > Thermoprotei_A > Sulfolobales > Desulfurococcaceae > UBA285. Next base: position 5,582 of record JAWAJB010000063.1, on the reverse strand, counting down.
TGAAGATAGAGACAGATGGCTCACGATGCTCTTCGACTGGTTCACGAAGGGTGGTGAAATGCTCAAAAGATTTGATGCTGACATCGCCATAGTCAATGGAGTCGTCCCCATAAGGTTTAAACCGAAGATAGCAGTGGCTCACGGACCCCTTGTCGGTGTATCGAGGCTTCAGCGCTCTGTTCTCAAGCTACTTTACAGAACATACGATCGCGTCGTCTGCGTCTCTGAAGAGACTCAGAGAGAGTACAAGGGAATAGTGAAGTGTGACGGGATCATCCCGCTACCGCTGAAGCTAAAGAACTTCAAGCCGCTGGAGTTCTCTAAAAGAGCAAGTTTAATAGTTCACATTGGTACCCGTCCTGTCAAAAATCCTTTGGTTAGTGTTAGAGCTGTTGAAATACTCAGGGAGCGTGGACACGACGTAGAGTTAGTTATTATCGGTGGAGGATCGGAGTATCTCGAGAGGGAGATCGCATCAAAGAAGTTTATTAGGCTGCTACCAGGTGCCTCCGAGAAGGAGAAGAACAAAGTCCTTTGTAATGCAAAAGCGATGGTTATACCATCATCGAGAGAAGCCTTCCCCTATGCTAGTCTCGAAGCTATGGCATGTGGTACACCACCCGTTGTTTCCTACGCTGTACCTCGGGATGTTGTTATCCATGGATACAATGGTCTCAGAGTGGAAACTCTGAATCCCGTAGACTACGCTAATGCTCTCGAGAGACTACTAAGAGACGAGGAGCTGTGGGCTCATATACACCAAAACGCAATGGCGTACGTCAGGAGATTTGACTACATAGGGGTAGCTAGGGAGTATTTGGAGCTAATTGAGGAGGTCGTGGAAACAGCTGGGTGAGCACTGCTTGAACGCTGTGGAACTTGAGCCTTCTAGCGCTCTCCTAGGCTTAGAGCAGCTGGTGAGGTCTCTAGGCGATGCCAGGGTCCTCCACAGCTTTTACTTCGAGTTCGGTAGGAGGCTTTACACCCTGAAGCTGGTTCTCGAGTTTTGTCCTCCGGGCTCTGAGGTCGTGGACCTGGGCGCTTCTCCGTTCATAGTTAGCTGTGCGCTAGCCCGCATGGGATATAGAGTCGTCGCTGTAGACTGCGACCCAGTAGAGTACTCCACTATGGCCTCCGCATGCGGCGTGAAGGTGATTAAAGCCGACTTGGAGAGGGATATGCTGGACTTAGCCGATAGTAGCATGGACTGCGCCGTGCTCACGGAGGTTTTAGAACACCTAAACCCATACTACGTCAGCCATACTTTGAGCGAAATCAATAGGGTTTTAAAGCCGGGGGGAGGCTTATACTCACGACCCCAAACATAGCGTCGCTGTTTAGGAGGTTCAGGCTCCTCCTAGGAATACAACCCCAATACACCACTCACGTACATGAATACACTAAAAAGGAGATAGAGGAGCTCCTCGAAAAGCACGGGTTCAAGTTAATCAGAAGTCTGTATTCTGAGATAAATGACTTGACGCATGTAGATGCGGAACCTAAAGACTACCCGAGGCTTAAGTCCTATCGAGACCTGCTAAAGCTTGCTATAAGAAGACCCACGAAGCTAAATATATTGAGAGCTCTAGCATACCCTCTAGTCAAGGTCATTCCGAGCTTGAGGATGTTAGTGGCGGTTGTCGCTGAGAAGGCCGGCTATATTGGGTCTCCGCAAAGGACTACGAGATGGTAAGCTCTTAGCTCCACGGGACTTTAGAGTCTATGAAGGTTTCAGTGGTGGTACCCAGTAGAGGGTGTGAATATCTTAGGTACTTGCTTTTTAGTCTGAGAGAGCAGACCGTGCGACCTTACGAAGTGATCCTAGTGGTGAAGGACTGCTCAGTCAAGCTTGTGGAGATGTTGTGTAACCTCTACAGTCTACCATGTACAATCGTAGAGCAGAAGAGAGGCTTCTTTACAGCGGCACTCAACATGGGCAGGAAAGTGGCGTCCGGGGATATTGTTCTATTTACAGACGACGACGCTATAGCGCCTAGAGGATGGATCAGGAGGTACGTTAGAGCGTTTACGTACGCTCCACGAGATGTGGGGTGTATATCCAGCAGGGACATCTACGTTAAGCTGGACAAATTAAAGGTCCTCTCCACAGCGGACGACCTCCCTCAGACTAAGCTCTATCGCTGGTTGGTGAGGACATGGCTGAACCCACCACTAGAACCTCTCAAGGAGTACAGGTTTGGGGTCTATATAGATAAGAAGCTAAATGTAGTTCACGGCCCATACCTACCTGATAGAGCCTGCCTTTCGCTGCCCTACAGAGGTGTCAACATGGGGTTCAGGAGTGAGGTCATAGACTTAATAGAGTTTCCAGAGAATCCAAATATGAAGAGGGCTCCTGGAAACGAGCAGTACGTTGGACTGAAGCTAGTGCTCAATGGATTTAAATCCGTATACACTCCTAGCAACCCTGTTTTACACATCCATAGAGAAGAAAGCCTCTCCCGGACGGAGAGACGTGAAGAAGTCGCAACGGAGATCGCCTTGATGAAGTCTCTGTACGCAAAGCTACTCAAGTGAGACGCTATGAAGGTAGCTCGTATCTTCAGGTCTCCTCTCAGTCCCGCCGAGGGGTGGTGCTGTTGAACTCTACGTACTTAAGCTATGCGAGACTCTCAGAAGACTAGGTGTAGAGACTTACGTGATTGATAGACTTTGGAACAATACGAACAAAAGCGACCACATAGTTAGAGTTAAAGTTCCAACGCTAGTGGTCTCTGAAATCCTCACTAACATACTTGGGAGGTCTAGACATTTCATATTAAAGGAGGTAGCATTTGGGGTTTCTGTATCGAGAGCTCTCAAGGAGTTCGAGATCATTCACGCTAACACAGCGTGAGTTGGCTACACTCTAGCTTACAAGACCCGTGAACTTCGCACGAGATTTGTCTACACATGTCACAACCCGTTGTGGCCCGAGAATAACGTGCATCTCAGTGAGAGATTCGTTAGGCTAATCGAGAGCTTAGCATCAAGCTAAGGCAGAACACTTTGTCGAGATTTAATACTGAGAAAATAGCGGAAAGCCTGATAGAAGTTTTCAGCTAGAAGCGTCAAGGGAATTTTTTACGCGAAGTGCTGAAGGGCTATAAGGCTATTATGAAAAAAACGATATTGTTTCTGTTAATCCTGCTAATCATAAGCACTAGTGCATACGTGTTCGCTTTATCTAACTCCACAAGGTACTACAGCCACGAGGACATCTATGGTCCGTTCACTAACAACCTTATGCTACTTACTACCTTCTCATTTTTAGTGATAACGTTATATGCGTGTACGATTAATTTTGAAAAGCTCACCTTGTTAACGTGCCTACCTGTTATCCTGTTCGTGCTCTGCAAGTACTTTTTCCCGGACTTCTTCGATCGCTTTTACGCCTTCAGTTTCTATGACGCGGGAGGTCATATGATAAGAGGGAAATACGTGACATTGACTGGCCATAGCAACCCTGAGGTTGACCCTTACTTCGATCTACAGCCGGGATTCTTCTGGACGACCGCTATTCTGTTGAATATCGTTAGCACACCACTAGCGCCTAACTCACCAGTATTCGAATTTTTAACAAAATGGTTCGAGGTGCTGATCGCAACCCTATACTTGCCAGTACTAATGTACGTCATGAAGTCCGCTAACGTGAGGAGTTTGGGCCTCGCTATGTTGATCGTTTACGGGGTTAACTTTACTCACCTTCACTACCACGCACAAGCTCATGCCGACTTGCTTTACTGGCTTCTCTTACCGCTTCTCCTAAGTAAAGCAAGTAAAGCGACCGATCGCAAAGCGATCTTGCTCATTATAATGCTGGGGACTGCAATAATATTCGTACATCAAGGTACAGCCCTCGTTACCTTAATATCCATAGCGTCTCTAGCTTCAATACTAATTCTCTCTAAAGTTCTCAAACGTGATAGCAAAGCACCTCAATACAGGGTGCTACCAACTCTAACGCTACTAATGTTAGTAATTTGGCTAGCTTACTTGCTTTACATTTCTAAGCTTCATTTCCCTCAATTTGTATCTATAGTAAAGGGTGTAGTAACGAAGTATCTGCTAGAACCAGGACAACTGATAGCTTCTGCAGTGAACAGGCCCTATAAACCTTGGGAAGAGGTTGTACTGCTGAAGGGTCTCTTTACGATCTCGGTTATACTTTCATCGATTTTAATAAACTTGTTATCATTTGCGAAGAGCCGCGAGTCATCCTATCTATCGAGGACCGTGATAATGCTTTCAGCAACTGCTTTGGTAGGAGCTATAGGCCTAGCTCTGGGTGGTGCAGGTTATGTTGAAAGGCTAATGAAGTGGTTAGCACCACTAATCGCTATTTCTCTGCTTAATGCGAAGAGGGTGTGCAGTAAAGGTCTAAGCTCCATGTTGATTCACCTGTTATTAATCTCGGCAATAGTGTTGGGGGCTACATTTTATTTCGTGGGCAGGAACTTCCAGTCCATCCCTTATAGCTTAACTCACTTACGGTTCTTGGATGAATATTACGAGCCTTACCAAGAGATTCGCTATTACGAGCATGTTGTTGGAGTAAGCTGGTATTTCCAAGGAAGGAAAACACCATTTATTCTCATCTCGGATCAAGACCTCATTCAGTACCTATATTATCATGCAGGAGAACTCGCAGTTTTGAAGAATGATTTAGCAAAGATCATAAATAATTCTAATGCCATTTTCTCCACACCCTCGGGCATGCTCTGTCTAATCGTAGCTTAGCGGATAGCAGTAATGAGGGCGACGTCCATCTTTAGTAAGAGCAGAGATTTCGTCATCTCGATGTGGATGATATTTCGTGGAATAAATAAAAAGCTTGACTTCCTTCTACTAGTTTCTCTAAGCACGCTTCTCCATTTGGCGCGCTTGAAATTCTTTAGTAACAAGGTGTTAAATAGATCATGCACTGGAGTTAAAGTTTCTATCTACAACGCCACTTTCTGTCTTGCTCGATGGAGTGACATCTTTGTTCTAGAGCCAAGATATGAAAGAGAGGTGACAAAGACCATCATAAAGATCCTCAACCGAATTAAAAAAGACGGTAAAGGGATAGTCTTCGTTGATGTTGGTGCACATATTGGTAGATGTGCCATCTTAGTTGCTAAGCTTGTGAAAGAAGGCCTTGTAGTAGCAGTAGAGCCAGAACCATGTAATTTTAGGGCTTTAGTATGCAGCATTCGCTCTAACGGATTAAAGAATGTTATCGCATATAGAGTTGCAGCACATGATACTAGCGGGAAAATGTTACGCCTGTACGGGTGTGGAGCGGCAAGCAGTGTTGCTATCCAGTGGAGTGACAGATCAGTTCTAGTTGAAAGTGTAAGCCTTGACGACCTTCTGAAGACCCTTCCTAGTAACGTAAAGCTGACTTGGTATAAGCTGGTTATGAAGGTGGATGTTGAGGGAAACGAGTTAAATGTGATTAAAGGGGCTAAAAAGACTTTAACTAATTATAGACCGATCATTATTTGTGAAATACTCAGTAGAAAGAACTTAGAATATGTTGCTAAGTACTTAGAAGATTTTAAGTATAAAATGCAAAAATTGGATGATGGAAACTATTT
>JAWAJB010000062.1:0-7807 GCA_038888155.1 Desulfurococcaceae archaeon | reverse complement strand
CACCTTCCCAAGTCATCATTATTACTCACTCGCCCTACTTGCTGGATTACGTTAAGCCTGAGGAGGTTTACGTAGTACAAAAGGAGGGCTTGGAGACTAAGGTGAGGATGTTGTCGAGGGCTGAAGAGGTGGAGGAGGTAAGGCGGTTCTTAGAGGATGGCGGCACCTTGGGAGAGGCGTGGTACTCAGGAATGTTTGGTGGAGTGCCTTGACCACGCTAGTAATTGTTGAAGGAGCGACTGATAGGAGCTTCGTTGAGGGTATAGCTGAGAAGCTACGAATACAGTGTAAAGTACTTCAGATGAGGGGGAATAGGCCGGATAAAATACGCCGCCTCCTAATAGCTTACGCGAAAAGGGTAGGAGAAGCCGTAGTACTTAAAGACTTACACAGGGGATATGAAGAGACGACGGCACTCATAGACCGGTTAAAAGAGGGGATCGGAAGATTAGGGAATCGAGGAATACGAGCTCAAATCGTTACCGTCAAAAGGAGCGTTGAATCGTGGATTCTCGCTGGGCTTTCCGTAAACAACCCTGAAGAGATTTTGAACCCGGAAGAGGTGCTAAAAGAGATTATGCAGAGAAGAGGTAGATATTACATTAAAAGCCCCGAGGTCTATAGACAGCTAGCGAGAGAAATAGACATAGAAAAGGCCGCTTCAAAATCCGAGACCTTTAGAAGGTTTGTAGAGACCCTCAAAGCCGGAGATAAGCCTGCACGTAACATCATACTATAATAGTTCTAATTCCTCAAAGGAATCTCTAGTCCCTCTTCAAAGCCCCTGACGTTTAGCTTCAGGAGCACCAACTTGGGTAGAGCCGAGGATGTATGTCCCTCGCCTCGTCCTAAAGCCTTTAATGAGCATTGATCTCATCAGTATTGTGGTGGATAGGAGCTCCTAATCCTCCTGCCCGGATCGGCTTTTAAAGAGTATAAACCTTCGCTTACGTCCTCTAACGCTATTCCAAGCCTCCCAGCTAGCATTAAGACTTCCTCCTCTATCTCGGATATCACTGAGTCTGCTGCGTTTTGATTGAACATTCTCCTCTGCTATAGAGACCTCTACGACGTTTAGTATCAAGTAGTTTCTCACAATCCCTTCGGCAATTCCATAGGCTACTACCTTGGCTCCAGGTAGCATGCCAGGCCATATCGCAAGCTCCTCAGCAAGTCCACGAGGTATTAACAATTGAGGAGTCGTAGTTTCAAATCCAGAGTTAACTAAAGCCACAGTTTCGCAGGACTTCTCCAAGCCTTTAACTGATATCCTCAGCTTTACTCTTACTTTAAAGCCTATGAGGGCTTGAGGGCCTTTAGAGGGGCTATAAATAGAGACACAACGGTTCTCGTAGCATTTATTCAAGATTTCGCTAAGAACGTATCGAGCCTCACTATCATCAACGCTCTCATAGAGGGAGGTTGCAGCCGGATCATACCGCTAAGCGTCGCGCCGTTCAAATCGGAAGTAGACCTTGGAAACCCTTTGGAATACGAGTATAGGCTTAAATTAGCTAATAACGTAGAAAGATTTGAAGGCTTTAAACGGGGGCATGAAGATGGGCTTCACCTACGTAAAAATCAAAGTCTTTAGCCCGACGGATCCATCAAGGTTTGAAGAGGTCGAGCTCATGGTAGATAGCGGCGCACTTCATACGAGCATTCCTAGGAAAAAACTGGAGGCGCTCAATATAAAACCACTACGAGTAGGAAGGTATAGGACTTTTGAGGGAAAGGAGATTGAGAGGGCTGTTGGCGAAGCCCTCGTCGAACTTATGGGAGAGAGGAGGCATGTTCCAGTCATATTTGCTGAAGAAGGAGATGCAGCTGTCCTCGGGGTAACAACTCTAGAGATCTTCGAGCTTAAGGTGAATCCATTAACGAGAGAGCTTGAACGAGCCACATATCCACTCATTTAACGAAAACCGCTGAAGGACGTGATTTCACTCATAGGCATAGCGCCTTGGAGCAAATAGGTTACAGGATACGACGACTGTTTTTGTTGCGTTAGATTTATTAATGTTCTTATGAGACTGCTTTAAGGCTAGATGATAACCCCATGCTGTTGGGCTTGAATGATGCCTAAGATCTCCACATGAAGTGACTAGTAATCACGGTGAAGCGTGGAGCAGGGATGCAACCCCCTCTAGGAAAACCTACAGACAGAAACTTAGGCGGCAAATGGTTGGAAGAAATAACGGCTGAAAAGTACTGAGCAAAGCGGGACTGGATGTTAAAGGTGGAGAACGGTTGCTAAGGCAGTTTCGGCACAACTACTAAAGGTACTGTGTCAAGTGTCTAGTAAGGAGATGAACAGCCCGCAATATGAGGATCGCGTATAGGTTCTGAAAGTAGTGTGAGCCGAGGTCATATGCGATGAAGGCGATAGGTATGACTGTAAGAGAGTGGTGAATTGTTGTGAGAAATATCCATCGCGCATTCACAATCTATCTCTTTGGACCAGATGGCTCTGGTAAAAGCACGCTTGCTAGGCTTCTAAGGAGCTATTTGTATTCGCGTGGTGTTTATGCTCATGTTTCATGGTTTAGGGGTTCTCATCTGTTTGCCTCGGTTCTTGCAAGGTTTCTTTCACGCTTTGCACCGTTTAGAGGGTATGAAAACCCCTATTATAGGATCACTGTACCTCCAAAGCTCAAACCCCTATGGGTCCTCGTAGAGTTCTTCTCGCTTTTACCCTACTATCTTCTAAGAAGGTTTCTCTTGCTATTTCAACCGGTGATCGTGGCTTGCTGGACTTCATGGTGTGGATTATTGTAATTCTCGATTACCCCGGGTTCCTCAGTAGTTTCACTGGAAGATTTCTCGCTAGGCTAGTAGCAAAGGAGGAGAACATCTACGTTAAAGCTGATCCTGCTATCCTACGTAGACGTGTAGTTGATATATCATCATCCTTCTTGGTGAAGGAGATTGCATGCTACAATGTTCTAGCTAAGTACTACGCTAAGTGTACCATTGATACAACTAGTAGAACTCCATTGGAGTCTCTTGGTGAACTAATGGAATGCCTACGAAGACCTTGAAGCTCGTGGATTGCATAAATTCGGGTAGCATTGTAAACAGCAATATGGAGGATCTTGTTGAGCTAGCTAAGCTAAACAAGGTTCTACTTGGCTTCCTAAGGAGAGTAGGCTATGAGGGTTGTCTCAGGATCACGGAGGAAGCTCTCTACAAGCAGTACATGAGTGAAGTCGCTAAGGTAACTAAGGTTCTACGAGGCTTAAACTATGCACTCTACAAGTTCAGGAAGCCGATTGAACACGTCTCAGTTGACATAGACGTACTCATTTACACTAGGCATTTGAGAGAAGCTGTGAGAAGACTTAAGGAAGCCGGTTTTGGAGTAGAAGTTTTGGAGCCTTACACTGTAACCATGGTTAAGGGTAGAACAATAGTGGACTTGTACACTCATCCCTCCTCCGCTTGGACTATCTACCTGAATGGTGAACGCTTGCTGGGGGAGGTGGAGACTATCGAGATAGACCTCATGGGTGTGGAGGCGAGGACGCTGAGCAAAGAGGCTGAAGCTGTAGCTACAGTCGCTCACGCTGTGTACAAGGAGCACGTGTACCTTCTATCAGACTACTACATGGCGAGAGAGTGGCTTAACAGAAAAGCTCTAAATCTAGCGAGAGAACTGAAGGTAGAGGATGCTGTGGAGGTTGCTCTACGACTCAACAAGCAGATAGAGGAAGGCTTAGTGGAAGCACCAGTAAAGCTTACACCAGCACAGCTAGCTGTAGTTCTGGCAAAGAAGTTCATGGAGGACCCGGATTTCAGAGCAACAGCAGTAAACATACTGAGATTTGCAATGAGAAAGAGGACAATGCAACAGCTGATCTGGAGAATCAAAAGAAAAACCTATTGATAACTTGTTGGTGAAAACGGATATAGCGTTCGCGGGTTTCCCCACGAAGAGATACCAGCGTAAAAATATGCATACGAACTATAGTTAAGCATGACTAAGTCATTAGAGCAGAGCCTTAGATACATTAATATCGATAATCCATGCAAGTGCCCTACTGTAGTCGGGTTGAACCGTGTGTGGTTTCAGGGGTGTTGTGATAACATCCATGTACTTCGGTGGGTTTATGCGTAGGTTCGAAACAGGTACTCGGTGGAAGCGAGATTAACTATTGTTTAAACCTGTGGACAGCGCTCAACTCGACTTTGATGTTGAGTAATTGATTGTTTCTCGAGAATCCTTGGAGGTAGAATTGGGGAAACCAGGTTGAGTAGCTTGGAGTGGTTTTATGCTTAGTTTCATCACATTCATCACATTAGAACATGACGTGTTGACTGAGAACACTTGTTCAACTAGGGTTCAACCCGAGATCGTTGTTCTCGGGTTATCAGTGTAGGGTTAAAACCGCAGTATACATGGATACCATTGAAGTGGTAGTATGCCGGTGAGAGACGAAGTATTCGACTGGTTAGCAGAAGCTCAAGCTGACCTCAGGCACGCTGAAATAAGTACTAGTTAAGTACTAGTACAGGAGGATACAACTGGGCTTGTTTCATAGCTCAGTAAGCTGCTGAGAAAGCTCTGAAAGCCCTAATACTTCACGTTCTAGGTGAGTACCCGCGGGGCCATGACCTTGTCAAGCTCTACCGTAGAGTCAAGGACTCCACGGCTGTTTCACTTAGTGAGGTTGCACTTGCTAAGCTATCAGCGTACTACACTCTAGCTAGATACCCCAACGCTGGCTTAGAGAGACCGTCAGAGGAGATCTTGAGAGAACACGCCGAGGAGGCCATCTCGATTGCTAAGGGGGTACTGGATGAGGTCTCAAAGGCTATTCAAGACCCGTAGTGACATCGTAGAGATCCTCGGGAGGCTGGCTAGAGAGATCAACGCCACGGTTTACCTGTTTGGAAGCTACGCTAGAGGTGATCACACGCTTGAAAGCGATGTTGACATAGTAGTTGTATGCGAGTGCTTCAAGAGCATGAACTACCCGGATAGAGTTGCGTTCGTAAGAACGAGACTACCACCCGACATCGGGTTCGACATAGTAGCCTTAACACCGGAGGAGTTCAAGAGTAGATTGAGCAAGGCGTTCTTCAGAGACGTATCAAAGCACTGGTAGAGATAAAACCGTAAAAGCACGCGGTCACCGGCCTACAGTCACCTCAAGTTTAAGGCTTTCTAGACGAAGAGTCCTCTGCCGCAAGAAGCCACAGTAGATTTCAGCAATACGGTAGAACATGCGGGAATTCGGTAGAGAGAGGGTAGACGCACGACCTCTAGCGGGGTTGGAAAAAGCTGTGGGGAGGCGCTTACCGTGTGTTATCGATTAGAAGCAAGGGTAGCGCACCTGGTTACCAAGCTCCGAGCTTTAGGCTCTCGGTTCGTGGAAGAATACGGTTAGGAGGTAGAAGAAGATGAACCAGCTGGTGAATAGTGTGGCGTTTAGTATCAACTCGCTCGTATAGTACGATAGGAACGTGTAGGCGGTCATTATGCCTCCGTGTAGTGATCCCGAAACGTAGACGTCCGATGCCTCCCTTATGGCTCCGGCCACACACCCGAAGGCGAAGCACCCTACGATGTGCGCGGGCATCCACCAAGTCGGCTCCCACCTCGATGTAATTGGGTTCCAGTAGTTGACTACGTGTATCAAGGCGAAGACTGCGAAGACTAAAAATAGACCTACTCCGCAGTCGACTCTCCAGGCCTTAAAGACGAGCCTCTGCCAGCACCTTCTCAAAGACTTCGTTGAGTCTAGACTGCACGTAGCCCCTAAAGTAAGCCTCCTCAACAAGCCCGACGAAGACCATGAAGAAAACCGCGTCTAGAGTTATGCTAAGCGGCGACAGCTTAGCAGGCTTAGCTACACCTAGAGCCACCGATATAGCGATCGAGACCGCAGTGGGTACGATAAAGACCGCTACAAATACAGAGCTCCACTTCAGTGTGAAGCTCGGGCTTTCGGGTATGAAGCCGTAGATCCTAAAACCCCTCCCGTGTAAGACTATGGCTAGTAGGGCTACGAGCATCGTGAATGTTTTGAAGCTAAAACCAAGGAATACACCACTCAAATAAGCCTCGTGGAGCCACGCAACAAAAGCTAGAATTAGAGAAACTAGGCAGACCTCAAGTAAAGCCGCATACCGCATACCCAAGGGACAACCCTAATTATATCCTACAAACGTAGTAATAAATCTTAGTAGCCTTGGGCAATTATGCGCTTAACATCTTGCCTACAGCCTCCTCAGGTTTAAAGTCTATGACTGAGGAGTAGTGCTGGGATACGGCTTACAACCCTGCTCAGCCTAGCTGTTGAAAGCCCAAGGCTAGCTAAGTAATCTAAGAATTTGGGATGTAGAGCACTACCTCACCATTATACCCGAATCTGGCGATTATCCGCCTATACTGCTCAAGCTTTTCATCATAATCGTAGATCTCGCTCTTGCGCCAAACTCGTTATTTAAAGGGTTTGAACCCAGCTAGGTTTCCTACATTAGTTTAGCATGATGAAGATCTAGGTTTTACAGCAGAGTTTTAGCAGAGTGTTGAAGCATAAACTAAGAGTCTTATTCTTAGATGGGCGTACAATCAGTTAGGCAGCCAACCTGATTTTCTCATAAATAAAAACATGACCTATGGTTAACGAATTTAACCCTACCTCTATGACGTATAGTTTGCTCACCGTAGTGCAATTTCCTCAGACTCTGAGATATTTATTACCTAATCTTAGCTAGTTAAAGTAGTGTGAAATGGTGTATTAGTAATGCTCTCGAGTAGTCCTCGTGGAAAGGAATTCGCATTTGCTCTCGTGTTTTCCCAATTAAGATCCAGCGTTGTCTTTAAAAGCGCCAGAGATATCTCGGAGCGTAGGTTGTATACATATGCATCCGTAAATTAAAATCTCTACTTAGCAAATCGAGAAACTCAGTGAAAAAGCTTTAAGTAACTATGTTATTAGGTATACTGGGTACACTATATGAGTGTTTCAGTGTCTATTAAGGTTCGTAGAGAGCTTGTTGAACTAGCTGATAAAATGGTTAGATATGGTATTGCTAGAAGTAGATCACATGCTTTCAACATAATGATAGAGAAGGGTTTAGCCGAGGTTACCAGAGAGGTTGAGTATTGGGATAATATCTACAGAAGAGTAGAGGAGCTAGAAAAACAAGGATATAGGCTAAGACATGGCGATTTAAATCAGATCCTATTAGAGGGGAGAACAAGGTAAACCTGATGTTATGCTAGGTTGATTAAATGATCTACATAGATACCAATTTAATTGTATCCTATATTGATGAAGCCGACCCTAATCACGAGAAAGCCGCTGAGCTAATTAAGGCAATAAAAGATAGAGAAGTATATCCAGATTAACACTTGTAGAGCTAGCATCTGTTTTCTCGAGAGCTGGACTAGAAGAACCGTGCTCTAGCACTCTACTCTATAAGAAGCGTTAAAGCAGATAAAGTTCAGGTAGACTTCAATGAGCTTTTGAACCAAGCAGTAAAATATGCACCTATTCTAAGGCTTAGAACACTAGACCTACTACACCTAGTAGCAAGCTTACTAACTGAATGCAGAAAATTCGCTACACTAGTATAATCAAGAAATCCGATATCATCTCAAAAACATTGGGTATAGAGGTATTAATACCAAAGAAGACTTAACTCTATAAACACCAACCATGTTTAAAATACGGTGATATCTAGTGATCGACTTCAAGCATTTATGTGTATGTTTATCTCCATAACTCCAGGTACTTCACTGAATATTCTGGAGGCTTAAGGATATCTTGATCAAGCTATTGTAGGCCTGCATGTA
>JAWAJB010000061.1:0-7922 GCA_038888155.1 Desulfurococcaceae archaeon | reverse complement strand
CAGTTTACCCATAGCTGTGAAAACTTCGTACACAGTTCTGTACAATCGAGATACGTGCACCCCTCTCAAGTTCTCCGGTAAATCTACGAGAACGCTGAGTAAAGGTGTAATCCAGTAGTCGCCTACTTTAACTGGTAGTAGCTTCACTCCCTTGATTCCAGCTCTACATATTCTCAAAGGATACCTGGGTTTCTCGTTGTGAACATCAGGTGGGTTTTGCAATGGTAGATCCCCTGGTGAACTCTGTAACCTTCTCCAGTAGCTCGTTTAACTTCTTAACGCCACTCATCTCTTCTTTCCTAACTATCTGCCCGTTAACAACCTGAAGTATGAGTGTTGTTGGTGAAGCATGTATATCGAACTTCTTGAATGCTGAGCTCGCTGCTTCGGAAACGCACTCACGTGCGAACCAATCGCAAAGTACTACCACATAGTTGAACTCCTTGAACATTCCACCGAATATCTTAACGAACGGAAACCAGTGGTTATCATAGGACCTGCAGGCTGGGCACCTAGCGTTATCGAAGTATATCAGGTAGTAACCATCACCCCACGGTAGATTCGGGTTGCCTGATACTTGCTTGAGAACCCACTTCTCAGCTGAGAAATCGTACACGTAGATCCCGTGCGGTGAATCTGGTTCTATCTTTTCGAGCACTAGGCCCTCCTTACCCCTTTTCTTCTCGAGATCTGTGCCGAACATCTTTCTTAGTAGCTCAAGCAGATCTTTCTCCATAAACAACCCCTGATCCTAACAACGAAAACTCAAATCTTATCTTCCTGTCCTCTCGAAACAGCATCTACGTGTAATCTTCAATGCAAGTCCATATTAAATCAAACGTGCATTGTACTGTAAATTATTTCTTCAGTTTTTGTTTTCTTTCTCATTTTTATCCATAATGCGATCAAAGGACTAAATTAAAGTTCATCAACGCTAGTACTTCCTGAAGTGTCAACTATTACCACGGTGAAGTATTCAAGAGACTAAAAAGTATTGAAAGTCTCACCTGCAAAGTTAATCGAACCTGAAGTATACTCCAGCGGGAACGTCGTAGTAGCATGTACCGCTATTGTACCGGTACCGGCTAATAGCTATGTACACTCACTCGGGTACGTCGTAGCCTACATCGTAAAGTCTTCCATGATTGACTATGCCACCACTAATACGCATTGAGGACTTCTGCACTGATATAGAGACTTGAAACGATGAAGCAAATGCTATAGCAGCGCATGCCGGTGAGGCAGGAGTATATCCAGATGCTACACATATGGCCGTCACTGCTAGCGTTCCAACTAGAATGCCCACCTCGAAGTCGGCTCCGCGAGTATCAAATATGGGAAGATCGGTTCAAAGGGCGTCACTTCTCCAGGGTCTAGATTTCCACCCGCTAGCGGAGTGTTCGGAACTCTCAGATTTACTAATTCGGTTTCATTAAAGAACATCTGCACTAAGTTGCTATACGGTAACCTATCATCCATGCCCCTCACTATATGAAGTCCGCTTGTTAGTAAATCAGTTCGCTACCTTTACCAGCGCGCATGACTCTGTAGACTTTGTTTATAGCGAATATGGGTCTAGCTCATATCAGCAAATCGAAAGTCGATAATCGCAAAACATTATACGAGGCGAAGAGGCTAACACAAAAATTTAATATATATTACGAAAATTAATCAATAGGGTTTCCGTGTCTCTGCATGACATTATTAACAGTATACGAGATGATTGGCTTCGAGCTGTAAAGTCGCGGGTAGGCGACTCTGCCAAGAACGCCGTAGACATAATCTCGAGTCAATTGTTCATCGAGCCTGGCCAATTTATCCTCGAAATGCTTCAAAACGCTGAAGATTCTAGAATGGAGCTTAAGAAAAAAGGAGGCGTCTTTTCAATAACATTGTTAAGAAACGAGGTGATAATAAAGCACAATGGTAAACCCTTCGACGCAAGAGACCTTGACAACCTATGCAGAGTAGGCGGTAGTAAAAAGCCCAGAGAAGGTTATAAGGGTTACATTGGTATAGGTTTTAAATCTGTGTTCAGAGTTTCCAGCAAAGTATATGTGCATTCAAATAACACGCAATTGGGGAACATAGCATTTAAGTTCGATAAGAACTACTGGAATGAGATAGCTGAAGAGTTGAAGAAGAGCTATGGCATCGAACCGTCAGACGTTCCCTATCAGGTAGTTCCGATACTTGTAGAGCCTACTGAACCTTTAGAACCAGGTGAAACCCTCTTCAGGATACTGCTCGACGATCCTAATGTTTCTGGGAAGATAAGCGAATATCTAGAAAAGATTCCACATTACATGTTCCTCTTCCTTGAGTACATCAATAGAGTAGAGATCGAGGATAGGATAAAGAACTACAAGAAGGTGATTGAATGGAAAACTACTTCTTTAGAGACCATAGATGACGGTATCAATGTAGAGAAAGTAGAGCTAAACATTAATGGTAAAGTTGAGAAGTTCCTTGTATTTAAGAAGCGGGAGAAGGTTCCTGACTACGTGAAGACGGATGAAATAACAAGAAGTGCCAAGAGAGAGGATGTAGAGGAACGGGAAATAGCTGCTGCTTTTGCTTTAGATGAACTTGACAACCCGAAGCCACTTGAGGGGGCGGAGTTTTGGGGGATTTATTCTTTCATGCCTCTTTCGGAATCTGCTAGTGGCCTTAAGTTCCTCATACAGACTGACCTGATAGTCCATCCTGGGAGGAGAAGCGTAAACTACGAGGCATTATGGAATCAATGGCTCATGGAACGAGTAGCTGATCTCCTCAGGAAGATTATCAAGTACATGGCGAACAGGTATAGTAATAGTTACTTACCTCTCTTCGAGTACAAAGATGTTGGAGGACCGTTCTTTGAGAAGCTTGTTAAGCCTAATATAGTAAAGGTTATCGAAGAAGAGCTCAAAGACCCGCCTATTTTGTGTAGTAGGGGTCGATTAATTTCACTATCGAAAGCCGTCATCTACGATGAGAATATTAAAGATCTTATTGAAGAAGGACTATTCACCGAGAACGACCTAAGATACGTCTATGGTGAAACAGGTACAGACCTCTGCCTAGCGGGCGTGGATATAAAGCTACGATCTCAAGATAAAGCTAAAAGGCTTAAACCCGAGGATTTACTAAACGAGAACCTCATAAAATCCAAACTCGGAGAAAGCCGAGAGAAAGCTCTTAATTTCTTAACTAAAATCTACAAGAAGGTAGGTATTCCGCGTGACGAGAGCAAGCGCTACGTTATAACAAAAGCTAATAACGTAGTTACAGCCAAGAATGCTTACCTCGGTGAGATTCCTAATGATGTAGCCGAACTCTCCAAGAGATACCCGGAAATTGACGAGTTTTTACGGAGGCTACACTATGTGGACGATTACCTACGGGATTCTCTTGGCGCAGAGTTTCTTGAGAAGTTGGGCGTAAAGAAAGTTGATTTCCAGGAAGTTTGTAATAAGGTGCTTTTAGCTAAGCTCATAGCTGATAAGCCTCCTGATAAGGAGGAACTGCTAATAATATCAGCTATCCTTAGGAAGGCTGGGATGAAACGTGGAGAAGACATCTGGGTTTTGACCCGAGGAGGAGAAGTAAGAAGATCATCAGAGGTTTACTATCCTTATGAGTACTTCAAACCGATAGAACTATTGGAGAAACTAGGTTTTAAGTTCTTGGACATAGATGAGTATACTCGTTATGGTAGCGAAGTCGAGTGGCGCAAATTCTTTGAGGAGTTCACACCCATAAGAGGCAAAACATATCCATATCCAGTATACATCCATGATGTAATCATGCGTATTATAGAAGTGTTAAGATCGTCGACTAATAAAAATGAACTGATAAACTACACACGCTTACTCAAGAGGCTTTACATTAGCCTAAAGAAGCTTTGGTGGTGGCGGGACAACATTGTAAACGTCGTGACCGATGAAGGGATCAGAAGATCAGATGAAGCGTTTCTTCATTCACGCTATAGACCTATTGAGGACTGGATGAAATGGAAGGAATTTTATAGGGTTGGACCCTTTGTGAGTGATGAGTACATCGACGACAACGACATCCAGGGATGGAGGGAGTTCTTGATTAGTGTTTTGAGTGTTAAAGAAAAGGCTAAAGAAGAACAGATCGAACGGTTCGCGGAAAAGTATGTGGAAGATGAGCTTGTAAAGAGAGACTATATAATCCTAAGTAGGCATGGAGAAGGATTTGATTATGAGGTTAAAAAGGAAGGTAGTATCATTTTAATAGAGGTTAAAGGAAGAAGAAAAAAAGTAAATGAAATAGATGAGATAATCTTAACTGAAGCTGAGACGAGAAAAGCTCTTGATCATGGAAGGAGGTACTGGGTCGCGGTAGTCACGGATATTCCTAACAACCCCACCTTGTACGTCGTAAAGAACCCCATTAAGATTGAAAGGATAATTATAAAACGAGATGACCTAATGAGAGGGGAAGTATGGGATTGACGAAATAGAGCGTTCTTTATTGTACCTAAACTGTAATCTCAATTTTCGCTGAAGCGCTCCTTTGCAACCTTCTAGCGTAGCCCCTTTCTTTGCTTAATGATATCGTAAAGCGAGATTGCTACTGGGGGAACACTAACCGTGAGGTAACAAAACACGTCGTGCATTGTTCAGGGAATAGAGGCTAAACGTCTTTTTTATACTGAATAATCGTGGCGAGTACGAGTTATGCACTCATGATGCTTAGCACACCCCTAGCATGCCTTTACTACTTAATTTAAGCTTCTTAGGCTTTTCTTTATAACTGTGATGTAGCTGCTTCCTTGAACTTGAAGCCCTATGAATGATGTAGAGAAGCTTCCTCTCATAGCTCATTTCAACTCTTGATCTTCTCCCCGGTTATCACCGGGCTCGGCTCTACGTATAGTACTTAACTTGTTAGTTGGCTCCTTCCGATCACCTTCAACATGTAGAATCAAATGAAGCTCTTTTTGAATCCTCAATTACTCTCCTAAGCGGAATCGTAACGAAGAAAACAAATTTTACTTCTGACCCTTAATCACTAAGATTTGGCCCTTCACTCTATCAAGTGTATTGTGTCAGCAGTTTTCTATTTGGAGTTCATCCCCCACCTGTAAAACTTAATCAACTCGGACACGTGATTCGCTTACCGTTCATAAAATGTATTGTTACCTTTTGTTTCTTTACGCAATGTTTATTTTCTCAAAAAGCCCGTGCTCACTATACTTGAAACACTGTAACTTCACTTGACTGATCTTGTAACCGGAAACCGGCAAGAAGTTATTTCTCCTCCAGCTTCTGGAACATAGTGTAGTTGCACGAGTACGTGCTGATTTTACTCTAGCAGGTTGGGTTTTTTACTCTGGCTACACTTGATTTGTGACCCACCTTCTCTAAAACATGCTCCTCGTTCAAGTTACGAACCAGTTGATTATAGACTTAGGCTCAACTTAAAGAATTCGCAAGCTTGTAACCGTGGATACTATTACGTTGAGAGGCTGAGAGCAGGTGATGTTAAAATGTAACTAGCAGTGTGCGAGTCATGAATTTGAAGAGGGATGGAAAAGATATGAAGTTGATTAAAGCCGCTAAAGCCTCAGAACCCTGCCGAGAGATTCAAAAGCGTTCATAGGGCGATGTCCCCTATGCGAATTTCATAAAAGTTGATCGTGTTGCTCAAGCTAAATTGAATCGATAATCACCTGAAAATAGTTTCATTGATAGAGTCTGAAGAACGAAGTTCTCGTGAAGAGATTAATGTTATAAAACTTATTACTTCGTTGCTATTAATTCACTCACAGGGAAGGACTGTTGGTTACTGTTGCGCATTTAGAGGGTCTCTTCAAAAGATACCTAGAGGAAAACCTATTCGAATGTGCTGACGCACTTTACCTTTACGCTGAACTAGGCAAAGAGAAAGCTTCAGAAACTCTGTGGTTAAGATATGGAACGGTAGCTCCTTTGAGCTTAGTTCTTAGTGATCTGGAGAAGCTAGGAGTTAAGGATCTCTACGGGCCAACTCAAGACATTGGCGTACCGATCCGTGACGCTGTAATTAAAATTTTTGAGCACATGTATCTTGACGAACTTGTTAAGAGGGTGAAAAGCCGGATTGGAGGATTAAGTCGTTCAGCGAGGGCGACCCTCTACTTGATTATGAGATTCGGAAGGGAAATTCCTGATAGCGACTTGCTTGTACCTTTATATGAGCTTATCTTCCAGCTAAGAGTTGACGAAAGATCGTTGAGGAGAGCTTTCGAAGAGCTAGTTGCATGTTATATCTTCCAGCATCCAGATCCTCACTATGCTATACCACGTTTCTTTGACAAGCTAGTACCGGTACTTGAGAGTATTTTGCCTAAAGTTGAGGTAAAAGTGACCTGGCCGGAGAGCGAGTAGGGAAAAATATTTCAAAACAGCTATTTAACTTCGTGAAGGTCATTATCGCGATAGCGTCTCCGGGGGATTACGTTACCTAGCACCTCTTCCTTTCAGAGTTATAATGAGAGGGAATCGGATTGCAAGGTACCCGGAAAAAAAGTTCGCCCAGACATAGTGAAGAAAACAGTGCACGGGAAACATCGCAAGACTTTCGGTTCAATTCTCAGAAAAAGTATCATCAAGTGCTCACAATTACGATTAATACTTAACAGGCTTCGTAATAGAGGTCTTCGAGCTATTTGAGGACTCAGGTTTTGAATTAAAGCACGCTGCATGCTTAAAGAAGACTTTTCCTTGAGCAAGTTCTAAGCCTAGCTAGAAAGCAAGTAAAAGCAGGTCTCAAAACACACTACAAGCTGACACTCGGTGTATGGAAAGGCTCTACAGATTTTAAAGGAGATAATAGTGAAAATGAGACGTTTAAGGTTGAGAACCTGAGAAAAGTTTAACCCAGACAAAGGTATATGTTCCAAGCAGGTGCATTCACTACTACATAATCCTTCGGCTAGGACAACACATATTTTTCACTCTCTTTTTCTCGATTTTTACTGTGTTTGCCTAAGCTCTATTGGAATATTCGAGAACATCATCTATGGGATAATGTTCCGTTGCTCCCAGGGAGATAATATGATGCGCCAAATCTTGTCGCCTCGGCAAAACTTCTACAGTGTATTCTACATCAGATATCTAAGACGGAATTCCGTGAAAGATAATTTATTCTTCATCCGAAGTTCACCCTAATTCAAACTCTTCGCTGATAATACTGTTTAGAATACGCTTCTGGGCTTTACCAGAAGATCATGTTCTCTCCATAGTAACCACAATACATAATAATTCTCCAAGTATCAGAACATTCCGCTCGAAATAGCACATTAAACCGTACAAATCGTTAAATTCTTTAATAATTAATACTTATCCTAGAAAGATCAAGTGCTATATTTATGTATGTTTCTATTGTTTAAGCTTGAGTTCGGAGAAAGATATGCGGATCATATTAAGTACACCAAGTATTTAAGCTATGAGAGTCTTCGTTTTCTGGAGACCAGTATATTCATTTTCTCTACTATTTTTGATGCGAGGTTTTCTGGTTTCTCGGAGAACGCGTATAAACCAGCTGGACTGTACTCGGCTTCTCTGCAGTTGAGTGTTGGTACGTCTTCCTCGAGCATGACCTTAGCGTAGTTCTCGGCTATGCAAACAACTACTTTAAGTCCGTTGAACTCACCGACGATCAGCGTGTAGCGTCCTTGCTTTTCGTGGACTGCTTTGCTTAGATGGCTCTTTACCAGGTTCACAACATCCTCTGTCAAGAAGCACTCACGCTAAACGGTGTAAACCAGTTCTCTAACCTGCTGTGGAAGAACCTCCTCGCTTACTACAACAGCTGATCTTGGTGGCTTCTTCGTCTTAACACCTGTTACAATGTAGCGTGTGGGGTCTTGAACATCTCCACCCTCGATCTTCTTTCCAAACCTGATGTTCAGAACTCTGATCTTC
>JAWAJB010000060.1:0-7936 GCA_038888155.1 Desulfurococcaceae archaeon | reverse complement strand
ATTCTCCCTACTACATCTCTCACTGATGCGAACATGTTTGCGCAAATATTGTAGACTTCTCCATTCTCACCTCTCTCCACTACATCAACTATTGCTCTCGTTGTATCATCCACGTAGAGCCAGTCCCTCACCTGAGATCCGTCGCCGTAGATTACGGCCGGCTTACCGTAAAGTAATCTAATGACTACGCGTGGGATCAGTTTCTCCGGATGCTGATAAGGACCGTAGTTATTGCATGGCCTTACAATTCTATACTTAATGCCGTACGTCCTCCCATATGCCATTACTAGTAGGTCGCCAGATGCTTTTGAAGCTGAGTAAGGTGATGAAGGCTTCAGGACGTATTCCTCATCAGCCAATTTTCCGGAACTCCGCATGTCCCCATACACCTCATCAGTCGATACGTGTAAAAGTAATGTTTCTCTAGAACACTTCCTCAAAACCTCTAATACTGTGTAGACTCCTAAGATGTTAGTCTTAATGAATGGTGCTGGATCGTTTATCGATCTATCGACATGCGTTTCAGCCGCAAAGTTCACTACTACATCTGGTTTAAATCTGCTTATTACTTCATTTAACATAGCTTCATCTGCTATATCCCCCCTCACCAACTCAATGCGGTTCATTACTTCGCGTAGGTTCTCCAGCCTCCCAGAGTATGTAAGCTTATCGTATACCAGTACATGCCAGTCTTTTACACTTACTACGTATCGAACGAAGCTACTTCCAATAAAGCCAGCTCCACCGGTGACAAGAACCCGCATATAGCACCCTCATACATTGACTACGCTATAGTCTGATAAGACTAACTTTAAATCGCTGTGAATATCTCTTCTACAGAATACTTTGCTGTAGCTACCGACAACGCTATCAACTAGTCTTGCATTATTTATATTAATGTCTGCATTATCCATTATTAAGGACCTAGTTATTCGTCCGGAATGTATCGTGGAGCTATCTTCGATTGAGACGTAATGTTCTATAAGAGCTTCTCTTCCCACAATGACGTTAGAGCCTATATAGCTTGGACCGATGACAGTACCTCTCACTACTGCTCCTCTCTTAACGATGACTCTGCCTTTTACCTCTCCTTCAACAACACCCTCAACCCTTGAATTAACCTTATCTAAGAGAAGGTATACAGCGTCTAAGAGACCTTCATATGTTCCAACATCTTTCCACCAACTGCTTATCCTAGAATATGTTACAGCATAGCCATTATCTATGAACCACTGCACTAGCTCCGTTATTTCGTATTCTCCACGCCACGACGGCTTAAGCTTTTTAAACGCTTTCTCAACTAAGTCGGGGTCTCGGAACATGTACACACCTACAACTGCTAAATCTGAGATCTGCTCTCGAGGTTTTTCAACGAGCTTAACCACTTTATTGTCTTCTAGTACTACTACACCGAAGGCGCTAGGATTTTTCACCCTCGCAAGCAGTATGTGAACATCGCTATGGGACTCTAAGAACTCTTCAACATGCTTTTTAACACCATCGCCGAGAATGTTATCACCTAAGTAAGCAATAAATTCTCCATCAATGAAGCCCTCTTCAATAGCTCTATGAATAGCGTGGGCAATACCAAGCCTCCTCTCCTGGACTATGTAGCTAAGCCTAGCGTTAAACGTAGAGCCATCCCCCAACACCTCCTTGACCATGCTGCCAAAATAGCCTATAACAACTCCTATGTCGGTAACTCCAGCTGAAACAAGATCCTCTATAGGGTACTTAATCATTGGCTTACCAAGAAGAGGAATTAAGTGCTTAGGCTTTGAAAACGTGAAGGGTCTCAGCCTAGAACCCTCACCTGCAGCTAAAATAAGGCCTTTCAAATCACATACCTCAAAATAATCCTAATCGCAATTTACTTATTTACTTATCTACCGTTGATTGTGATAGAAATCCTTAAAGTAGACTCTACTCTTCTGGTTTAAATCCTACTTTGTGTAAGCCAAGCTTAATCCCACAGCAAATTTCCATATACTCAATTCGTGCTATATCAAGTGGTATTTTCATACCCGCACTCTCAAGTAGGAAGGACGAACTTCGAAGTATAAAATATATTATGGGATGAGCCTTTAAATAATACTTTCATAACTGTTTAAACGCTATAAATTCCGATTTGGAGAATTTTCATAAACCAAACATTATTGAAACAATACACGGTGGTTTGCTAAAGTGGCTTTTCCCCTTACTTTCACTCTATGACTTTTAAAATAAGTAACTATAGTCATACCTATCAACTAACTCAACCCTAAAGCTTTGAGAGTTCTACATCCCTTCATGTAGCATTTTAATAACTCTACGAGGAGACTCTTAGTCCCCCCTAACCGTATTTAACACTCTCGAAATGGATCCTGCAACATACCTTCTGCATCTATCTTGAAAAACTATGCAGTTTAAGTGAGCATACCTAAATGATGCCCAGATGACTACCTCAACTCTAATTCCTGGTATTTAGAACTCCCACATTAACAAAGACCTAAGAGGGGATATGTAATAGTCTCTCATAAACACAAACATTGGTAGCCGAGCCCAAAATACTTCAACTGCTTCATCGACTAAAGTTACGTTGCCACAGTCCTTAAAGTCTAAACATTAGTTGCGAGGACGGTGAAGTTAAATAGTAGGACTCTATCGCTACAACTAGGTCTACTGGGTTACATACCTTCACAATATAGTCATAGTCCCTTATCTACTCTCTTTCTCAGAATTGTTTAAAAACATTAAAGTCTATATATTATCATTTCCTATCCTGGCAGGCTTTCTACCTTCCTCAACCTTTCCAGCTAATTGCCCTGATTTCGCCCATTACAAGTATGATCTATACAGCTCCACCTGCTGAAATCTTCTCTATCATACGAGTATCATAAAAACTGTTTCAGATTGCACATCGATATATGATTAGTTTATGTTATTCTTCCGCTACTACTATTATGTAGAATAAACTCCTCATTACCGACAAATTCCTCATAAAGCCCAACAGCGTACGCAATACCGAGAGGACTATCCTGATACACATAACTCACCCTAATACCGAATTTAAGACCATCACCATAATACTCACGTACAAGCTCTGAAAACATCTCACCTAACACAATAACACGATAGCTACGTCTCTAACCCCCAGCATCCCTAAGATCCTCAAGCACCTACCGACTTACAGACTATTAGTGATTGATACTAGCTGCTTAGGACCGTTAAAGGTCAAAGACCTAAGCCTAATGCCAGACCACCGTGAAATTACATCCTTCACTAATTATCACATATTCTTCTATTATCTATAGTACAAGTACGTTTATTATTTCGTAAGGTTCACCTGATGTACTACCTTACATTCTAAAGATGTTGTTCCGGTCTATGTTAAGTTCTATGTTAAGTAGCGCCTTTCTAAGAGCTTCCATAAGGCTCCCGGTAATAGCCGCCTAACCTTCGAACTTGAAAATCTAGCCATAAGTCTCCTAGTTAGTGGTACCTCTTTAAAGTTAGGAATATCTTTTGTCCTTTTACCTAATACTATAGAATAGAGAGCTATACCTGATAAATCTATTGGAACGTAATTTTCTGGCTTCCTAGCCTTAAGGAATACTCCTGGTTCATGATGATCTCTGCTTAGATTGATAATCTCAAAGTCCGCAAATATTCTCCTCATATCCTCTACTTCATACCTCCAAAAATCGTAAGGATAACCATGGTATGAGAATCCTCTAGAACGAGTTGTGATGTAATATATCCTCCACTCTTCAACACAAACTTCATGTTATTTAATGCTATTCTCCAGTCCAGGACGTGTTCAAGCAGTTCTATAGCAATTAAAACGTCAAAAGATCTAGGACCGAAATGATCTAAGAGATCTTCAACTGATAGGATTAGGTCGACAAATTTACCATGCTCGGTATCCACCCCAATGTACTCCTTAGGTCGGTAAAATTTCTCAATCAACGGGCGCGCACTCCCACTCACATATCTGCTACCGATTTCTAATACTCTCTTTTCCTTCAAATTCCTCATGCTTAGTGTGTTCGATGAAGAACTCTATTACAGCCACATTACACATAGATAACATCTATGCCAGCCCACTTTTGATTCCACTCATTAATAATCTCAAGAGAGCTATAACCATGTTTAATTTCATTCCAAAACTTACTTCACAGCCGGTTTTGGGTGGATGTTCAACAATGTCGTGGAAGGCTATCATACCTCCCTTCTCAACTAGTGGGGAATACATCTCGAAGTCCTTCTTTACACCCTCATAAGTATGGTCTCCATCTATAAATAGGAAGTCGAGTCCCCTATCGCCAAGAATCTTCCTAACTATCTCTAAAGTCTTCGGATCATGTGAGTCTGCTCTGATCAGGTGAATTCCCTGCATTTCTTTGACGAATAACTCATATATCAAAATCCTCCAGTCTGGGTACTCTTCCATCGTAGTAAGCCCTTACAACTATTTTAGCTCTTAATTTATTGCTCGTATGTCTGCAATCTTTCGTGTGTATAGATTTGTAACACGCTCCAAATGCCATAGTTTCCTTACAGCATACTCTGCTGTCCAGAAATTTTTAACGGTATCTATCCCTCTCTTACCCATTTGAACTCTTTTACTATCATTTAGTAGTAGTTCTTCGATTGCTTCAGCAAACATCTGTTCATCCCTTTCAGTTAGTATGCCAGTTTCACCATGAATAACGCTCTCTTATCCCTCCCTCCTTTACGGCAACGATAGGGACTCCACAAGTCATAGCCTCTAAAGGAACCAGTCCAAAGGGTTCAAGATAAGGAGCGTAAACAACTAACTTTGCCTTATTATAAAGTAAAACAAGTTCGTCGTCTGTTATCCGACTTTTAATCTCCAAGTCAACATTAAGTCGCAAAGCAAGTAGTTTAAGATAGTTTATCCAAAAATTATCTCCCCTATCACAAACTATTATAAGCTTAGGCCGAATTTTTTTGATCGATTAAACCTCCTAAAGATCTTATAATAAAGTCATGCCCTTTTGCTGGATCACAAGCTCCTACAGATAGAACGTAGTTTTTCCTTAATACAATTTAAAGGCTTAAAAGTTTCCGTGTCTACGCCAAGATAGCACACAAAGGAATTTAACCCGTAAGCTCTCAAAATAGCCTCTCTAGAGAAATACGAATTCGTCAAAATATAGTTTGCGAAGGATGCGTTATACTTATCTATCTCAGCTATCTTCCATAAGAAATATTCTCTTATTAACTTGCGGAAGACGTTTTCTCTCCTGACCTTCCTAACTTTTTGAGAAAGTTTTTGCAGAATAGCTTCTGAAGTTCTTAGAGGCTGCGGGCAATAGTAGATACTTGGTTTTTTAATGTATTTCAGGAGGAAAGGAGACATAACGTAGCGGTCTTGTTCTATGTAAACAACATCGTAATCAGCTCGATTAATAACATTAGCAATATATCTCTGAGTCCTTTCAAGATCTGCTAGATCTCTTAGTGATGGACCATATCGAATAGTAGATTTTATAAGTCTAGTAATCGTCCTCTCCACCCAAAATACTTGAAACTTATTAGAAACCTCTTTTAATGGAAGGAAATATTCGTCGGCAGTAGAGGGGACGAAGACGTCAACAGTATGGTTTAATCTCATAAGATACTTCACAAAATTGTAAAGAGACCTTTTAGCTCCTCCAGAGGGTAGATTATGGAAAACTGCGATCTTCATTTTCTTCCCACAGCTATTAAATCTTCGGAGAAAGCTTCTACAGGTATGTCGAGAAGCTTACTTAGAATCTTTAATTTTAAGGTGTGAATGCATGACCTAAGCCCTAATTGCGAGGGAATCTTCTCATAATCTATTTTTACTATTTTAAAACCTACACTCAAAAGACACTGTCGTATGCTATCGGGGGTAAAAGCGGTCTCGTGAGTGAAATCGTGGTAAAAGAAGCGTGCAAACATTGGATTATCTGCATTAATAACTCTTAAAATAATGAAACCACCATCGTTAAGAGCTTGATACGATAATTCTAAAAGGCTGATAACTTTATCCTTAGTGAAGTGTTCTAAAAAATCGATCATAACTAATGACGTCGTAACCTTTCGCTTCCCTTAAGTAATCAAAAGCATTAGCAACGTAGAACTTTACTTTGTTAGTATATTCAAAGCTATGCTCTGCTAACTTCTCTTTGGCAACCCGAATCTGCTCTTCAGAGAGATCGATGGCATCTATTTTTGTGAAACCTTTTTCAAGAGGTAATGTTCGAGAAAACCAACACCACAACCAACATCTAATATAAGACTCTCTCGAAAGTGAAGAAAAGATATCACCAAAATTTAGGTCAATCCTACTTAAAACCCAATTCCACTCCTTTTCCGTTTTAGGCATAAAATATTTATAGTGGGTAGAATAGTATCGCCTTACCAAATCATGACTATAACTAATGCAGATCATTCTTTAAGATCTTTTTGGGGTCTTTTTATACTTATATCATAATAAGAACTTCATTGAGGGACTTCAGGACTTCGAGTCTACATGTAGATGATGCGTATCCCTTGTTTATAGTCTTTAGCCTTGATTAATTCTCTACATGAGATTCTCGCAGAAACTGCCCCATGGCATTGACCCTATCTTATGAGTGAAATTCGTGGTTTCTCTAGTTTCATGTAAGTTATGCATGAAGGTCGGGATTACATGTTTTAAGTTCTTACCATTTCCATATTTCTCGTCGTAGGTCTCTTGAGTTACACCATACGTCATACTCCACATTAATAGTTAGTGATGACCATATCTCAATAAAGAACTTAATCATGCTAACGTACTATTGCTATTGCAGAAATCCAAGCACTTTAAAGCTTCGGACTTGCTAGAGTGTTAGCATTGCTTTAAGCCTCTTTTTTAAACTTGTTTTTAAGAGAGGTGCCTTGTAGATGTCTATCGTACCGTATTCTTCTTTGAGCCTTCTTCCGATTTCAAATGCCTCGCGTAGTATGTTGATTAGTTCTCGTCTTCTCCACCTCGCTAGTCTGCTATATAGTAGTTGTCTTAGGATTCTCAACATTATTAATGGCTTTTCCTTACTATTCGTCATGTAGAGCAGTGCTAGACTATTTCGAGTATCATAGTATGGTAAGTTTACTTGAATTTGATACTTCTTGAGTGTAGCCTGCCTATAGTGTTTTCCAGCGATCGTGGGAAGCACAATGCACTTATAGTTATTGTTCCAAAGCATGAGAGATAAAAACAAATCTTCTAAATGATAGAAATAGCAGTAGGGTACGTACATGTATCTGGTATGTTTGAGAGACCTCTTGATCGCCTCCACGCGGTAAAGCGGCATTGTTCCCTCAACATATGAAACGTAAATGGGCTTACGGATGGCCTCCGGATGTTTGTTGGTGAGTGGGAAGTGAATATTAAGGAAATCGTCTATGAAGCCTCCAGCACTATCTATCTTATCGCTATCTAGTCTTAAGACTAGGCCTTGCACCGCACCAACATCTTCATGGTCCTCCATAAACGTCACTAACTCCTTCAAGTAATTTAACGAAGGAATAGCGTCGTTATTAACTATAGCTACGTACTTTGACCTCTCATCTCTTACTCTATAGGCTGCGTTAGCTCCCCCAGCAAAGCCTATATTACGACTCAACTTCACTAGCTTTACTTCGTGCCTATTTCCTATTTTTCTTAAGTGATCTTCAATGACTCCAAGACTTCCATCTGTTGAACCATTATCCACAACTATGACTTCGTAGTTTGAATACTTCAAGCACATCAATGCATTTAATGACGCTTTAATAATGTTTATTACATGCATGCTATTATAGTTAATCCAAAAAATCGAAACTTTCGGCTCCAAGAAAGGTCCCATATCTATGACAGTATCTCCCATAAAAACTTGTCGTAAAGCGTCTTTAACCCTGAGTATATTGCGAGCAATAGCTCTAATGATGATAAGCCTCT
>JAWAJB010000059.1:0-7938 GCA_038888155.1 Desulfurococcaceae archaeon | reverse complement strand
ATACCTTTTCAAGGATTTCTCGGTTTAGGTTCAAACTTAAATCGACCTAACTGAAGCTAGGGGGTCATAATGGGGGGGAAGAGTATCTTTACTTGCACGCTGTTGCTAACAATCCTCACCGTTTCCTTTTCACAGCCCATTATCAGTGTCAAAGCTGGACTCATCCCCGAAGAGGTCGAAGTTGAACCGGGTGGTATATTCATACTGAAGCTGGTTATACTTGAGGGGGGAAGCCTCGTAAAAGCCGGTGAATTTAACCTATCATACACCACAGATTCACTAGAACTTCTAAGCATCACCTCTGTCAACGAATGGGAAGTAATGAAAGCGAGGAATATGTACGCTTTCTATACTATAAAAGCTCAACCTGAAAAAACAGAAGTAGCTGAGCTCAAATTCAGGTACAAGCTAGACACACCAGCTAATGTGACGCTCCTCTACCTTAAGGCCGCTGGCACCGGAGGAAAAGAACTTGAAGTAATACTTACATCAAGCACAGTACAAGTAAGAGCGGCGAGGGGAAGCACAGGAAGAGAGACACCTTCCGTTATAATCAAGAGAGAAAGAGAACTGCCCTTTTCGTGGATCGCTGTCATAGTTATTTCCGCTGTGGCGGCAGTTGCAGCGGCGTTAGCCCTGAGCCAGATGAAGAAAACTTCGGCAGCGTACATCCTCGTCGACGGGAGCGGCAGAGTCGTATTCCGCACAACCAGCAACGACAGGGTGTACGGGAGAGAAGACTTCACTGGCGTATTGACACCTGACAAGCTTGTCTACATCACAAGAAGAGCTAAGGGTGGACAGTTCAGGATAATCAAAGGTCGCGATGGGTGGTACATAATCGATGCCTACAGTACAAACCCAACCATGGTCAATGGGATCCCGATAAAGGGTAGAGGCTACGTTAGGCTCAATGACGGAGATCACATCAGCGTTCAAGGCGTGTTCGATCTCTACTTCAGGGTGAGCGGAAGTGGCTAGTTGCAACGCGCTTAACGGATTGAGTGGAAAAAACGCTAGGAAACTTGCTGCCGCCATACTCGTACTGTTGCTGCTACACTCTGCAATAATCCCACCACCTCTAACACGCTCTGTTGATAGCATAGATGAAGAAGTTAAAAAGTACCTATTAAATGGTGAAACAATAACCGAAAAAAGAAGTCTTAAGATTGGAAACATTGAATTAATAGTGTACTACCTATCTTCTGGGCACTACATAATATACTCTCGAAATCACAGTTCGGTGGTTTTAGGGAATGAATGGATGACAATACCTAACGCTGATAGTCTGGCACTCCAGCTGATATCACTAATCGTATACAGCAAGCACGAACCCCTTAAAGAAGACTTCAACAACATTCACAATTACTACAATCTTGTAGAACACTGGAATCAATGGTATAAGACAGGTCTGCAACTGTACGAAAGGGAAAAGTGGTGGACTATTTTCATCAACGTAGGAGCTGGAATCGTACTCGCCGCCTTGATACCACCCGCGGGAGTAATCGGCTGGGCGCTGCTGATAGCCGCGTGTACGCTTGACTTGATTTCAGATCTGAACAAACTACAGGAGAAGTTCAAGTTAACTCCAGAGAAGTATCCCAAGCTATTTTGGGCTTTAGCCATCATGCCAGGCTTTGACGATGAAGCCCTTAAGGAGTTAGAGAATACCTTAAAGCGAACAACCGATGAGAAATACAGGGATTTGATCAAAGAGATTCGAGATGGTCTCGATCTTCTCGATAAGTCCTCAGATCTGATCGGGTACATTTTTATGGTTGCGTACACTACTGCTGCATCTAATCCAGGACTTATCAGGGAAGTCGAGAGATTAGTAGGAGAATGGGTATTGAGAAGCGCAGGGACATACTTTTTATTCCGTAACAGCCCTGACCCCATTGTTTTCACCGAGTATTCTCGTTTATCATCACAACTATGGAGCGGTCAATTGCAGCCCATGGAGTTAAACGCATTCATAAAAGCAAATGCATTAAATACTCTTAGGAATATAGCGTTGGGCTCATTAATTAGTATTGTGAAGGATTACTTAGTCTCGCTTAATGACGATCTCACGACATTTCTGGGCTTGCATACATCTCACTCCTTAGTAGCAAGAGAACTCTATAACTCTATGTATCATAAACTCCACAAGTTGTATAATCACGAAGAAGTACCAGCGCTTGAAAACGTACTGCTATTCTTATACTTAAAGCACCTGTTATACATGGTCCTCATCGAATACTGTGAAGGCGTGCTTAGCCTTAGCGATAAAACACTTGGAAAAATGTACTCCGAAGTGTTAAGGTTATGGGATGTTTCCGACCCAACCGAAATACGTAATAGATTTCAAAATATGCTAGAAGAATACGAGAATGCAAGGGATTCAGTAATAGCAAAAATCATAGGATACACATGCCTGGTTTACGATGAGTTCACCAGGTACAGGATGAGTATGGCGAGGAGGAGAGGGGAAATAGAGCCAGTTGAAGGTGGAGTCAAAGTGTTTCTGGTAATCGATGTTTCCGGGAGCATGGCCGATCAATTCAAAGGTGCGAGAAAAATAGATGCGGCGAAACAAGCTGCCAAGAGCTTTGTCTCCCTAATGTCAAAGCACGACCAGGCGGGCTTAGTCAAGTTTTCAACAGTAGCAGAGCTCGAGAGCGATCTAACGAGTGATAAAAGTGCGCTGTACAAGGCTATAGACGGCCTGGAGCCTGGTGGGAGAACAGCTATTGGGGATGGGCTATGGCTGGCGCTCGATCGCTTGGAGGCAGTCACAGGTGCGAGAGCGATCATCCTCTTAACGGACGGAATGCATAACGCTGGTAAGCATACGCCGGAGGAGGCTGCTACTAGAGCAAAATCGTTGGGGATAAGGGTTTACACTCTCGGTTTCGGGGAGAAAGGGGATATAGATGAGGAGAGGATGAAAAAAGTTGCTGAAATGACCGGTGGACAGTACTTCTACTCGCCCAGCCCCGAAGACCTCCGAATGCTGTACATCAGCTTGTCTCAAATGATAAGCGGCGTCTCTGCTGAAAGAATAGTGCTGGACAGCATTAAAGCCGGAGAAGTGAAGGAGTATGTAGCAACAGTGAATACCGGTGAACCCTACCTTGGGGTTAAGTTATCTTACAGTGGGAGCAAGTTGAGCGTAGAATTGGTATCCCCCAATGGGTACAAGCTATCATTCTATGAGAGTAACGTTGTTTACACTGAGGACGTCGGCTACATCTCAGTCTCCGTGCACAACCCTGAGGTAGGGAACTGGAAGGTCCGCATACGGGGAGTAGAAACACCACAGCAGGGCTTAGAGTACCAGATGGTGTTGCTGAAGCCGAGCGTAACCACCTATGTCGATAGGCTAGACCTGAAGCTGAGAGTCGGGGAGAGCAAAGAGGTAGTGTTGAAGCTCAAAGCAACCATGGACCTACCTTCCCTCAACGTGTCAGTTGTGGGCAATGTAAAGGATGTTATAACGTCGGTGGAGCCTCAACAGGTCTTTAACGTAAAGAAAGGACAGGACATCCCCGTGAAGATCAAATTCACCGCACCTCGGTCTCCATCCCTATGGCTATACTCTGGTGGCTTAGCGGTCACAGTGGCTGCCTCTAGAGTGTATATTCCGGTCACTGTCACATTTGATGCGCTGTTTGCAACAGCCATAGTCAACACCACAAGGCTGAGACCGGGCAAAGCCTTTGAGGTTGTAGTAAGAGTATTTAATATCGAAGGTAATGTCGTTAAAGCAGCTAGTGTCACCGCAACAATTGAGGGAAATATGCACGTCTTTAAGGATAGGGGGGACGGATACTACACGGCAGTACTGACCGGCTTAGATGCGGGCGTCCATAAGCTCGATATATACGTAATGAAGGAAGGCTATCTTCCAATAACCTACCCTCTCCACGTAACAGTGTTCCTGCTTGGCGACATAAACTTCGACTGGAAAGTTGACTATAAGGACATCGCTATCCTCGTATCTAGCTATGGATCCATCATAGGACAACCCGAATACAACTATGATGCGGATGTAAACGAGGATGGAATAATAGACTACAGGGATCTAGCGATAGTAGTAACTGAATACGGCAAAAAAATGTAAAACTTCCTATTACCTTAATTTATAGTTATTTTATAATTGAGTTGTTAAAGCACTATGTCATAATTTACCCTAAAATCCTGTTTATATATTTACTGAAATTCACTCAAACTTCAGAGGGGCCAGCTAAACTAAATAAATTTGAACCTAGCAGAAATTTTCTTAGGTTTAACTCCTCTTATTTAGTAAAAAGTAAACCTATAGATTGATCATTGTTATTGGTATATCTTAAGCATTACATTAACTTTAAGCTACTCAAAAAATGATGCAATAGTATGTTTCACGTAGAGTATTTTTAGCGATATTAACTCTTCCTCTAACACCCCCATGCTGCTTTATCCCTAGCCAAAGTCGAAGAAAGGCTCTTCAACCTCTTCTTCAGGTGCTTTAGCAGGAACCCTGCTCACACGCCTCTTCGACAAAATGACCACTGACGCGACTATGGTTATAGCCACGGAAACTGCTAAACCCAAAAATAGAAGCATATCGCGACCCGGCCTCAAAATCTCCTGCTTCTGTCCCTGGATCCTAACCGTTGTTTGTGACTGAAGCTTTTCGCTAAGGAAAATGGTAACGCTGCGGTTTTCGGGACCACCCTTATCCCTAACCGATAATCTAAGAATTATATTCGCAGGCAACGTTACATTTCCATAAGCTATAGCGCCGTCATCTCGAACTTCGCAAATTATTTCATTTGAAGTACAATTCCGTATGGCTAATCCTTCAATGTTGATTCTCAATGGATAGTCCTTTGGAATGTACAGACGTAAACTGGAGTTGCTCGTGCTTATTTTCATAGATACTACAACTTCGTCACTTCTAACGAGTTGCACTAATGATTCTTCAAGTTCAATATTAAATACAATTTCTTTATATATATTATCAGTCATATCAAATTTAATTCGTAAGTTATTTGATAGATCTTTATCATTTTTTATAACTATATTATTCCTTAATTCAACAGATACATTAGGATTTATGATCTTCTCTTCTGTTGGTATGTCCAATTCTTTGATAATGACATTCGTAGGATGTTCAAAGCTGTATTTTGAAATATTAAAAGGTAAATTACCTCTATTTTTTAGATATAAATAAAGTGTGCTTTCATTAAAAGACAATCCTTCGAATGTTATATCTGCTTTAAGAATAGTTTTTACAATTTCTTTTTCATCAAACTTCACTGATAGTACTAATTTTTTATCTTTTAAAATTTCTATTGAATTTTCTTTTGAAAACAAAACAGTAAAGTGAATATCCCCGTTAGTGATTTTGCTTACATCAATAACAGCTACACCATTTTTGACAGCACAGATAGCTTTAGGCGAACAGTTTTCAATAGCGTATCCATTGGCAGTAAATACTAAGTTGCCCGATGGTTTACATTTTGTATTAAAGGAGATTGTTAACGATATATTAAGGTTTCCGTCAATCCATCGACCAACTATATTCTTTAAATCTATAAATTTCTGAAAACAATCGTAACATAACCTTCTTTGATCTATTTCGAGATTAATATATGTTTCATAAATTTCATTTCTTTTTAGTTCAATAAAAAACTGCATAAAATAGTTTTTTAATTGAATTTCTGAAATTAATTCGCAAGTAATATTTGAAAATTTAACAACAAATTTGTCTTGAAATATCTTCTGCTCTGTTAGGTTAACATTGCTTGCCACAGTTTTTTCGAAGATAATGGTATCATCTTTTATCCTGTATGAAAAAGTTTCTATTGTTACTCGTTTTTCTAGAAATTTGGGAACGAGAATAATCAATTTTACATCATCTATAGGATTTTTTATCGCTATACTTGTTAGGTTAATGCTAACTTCGACAAGCAAAGTAGTGTTTTCTAAGTATATTTTGTCTGTTTGGGTTTGGTTAATTTTCACATGTGATCTTTGGGGTTGACACGCTGCAGGGTGAGAGCTGCATATAAGTATAATTAAAAATATGAGAGTTATTGTTATGTGTAGTATTGTGATATATTTGCGCACATGCTTTAAATGATCGCTTTGGTGTATTAATATGCTTTTCTCAGCTTCAGATGCATCTTGTACAGCCCATAAGATCGGATCTGGCAGTTTAGCACGAATAATCCTGCGAAAGGAGTATTTAGTTTATATTGGAAAGATTTGTATCTAAATTATCAAGGATGCGAAACTGGAACAGGAATGTATCCAGGCTTTGCATTGTATGTTGCGTAGTTAGTGTCGAGATCTTTAAGTTGCGAATGAGCAAAAGCTATTGAAAGCTCAGGTTTACTGTGGGTGAGTAGACAACAAGGGTCCGATTCCCTGCGATGGGGGAGCTACACACTGGTGATTGACCAACCCATTCCTAAATCAGTCTTTGGCTGACAGGATTTTTTATCTACCTATCACCGTGTAGTCAGCTTCTCTTAGCGTATTTAAAAGAAGAAATCTAAGGCCACGGATATGTTATCATACCCGCCACGCTGGTTGGCCGCAGTCACGAGCTGACGTGCCGCGAGGTTAGGAGCCATCGTGCCCATAACAATTCTATGGATTTCCCAGTCTTCGAGAAGATCGGAGAGTCCATCGCTACAGACTAAAAGTCGAGCCCCCGGAGCGTAGGTTCTCGAGTGGCGTACCACGTCTACTCTGGGATGGGGCATACCTATGGCGCTTGTTATTATGTTTCTCTGCGGGTGAAAACGTGCCTGCTGCCTTGTTATCACTCCTTTCTTTACTAGTTCTTCGACATATTTGTGATCCTCTGTAAGCTGCTCGATACCGTTCTGGTCTATGTAGTAGGCTCTACTATCTCCGACATGTGCTGTGTAAAAGCTATCATTTGTAACTAGCATCATTGTTAGTGTGGAAGCCATATTTGAGCTTCTCGCCTGCCTAGCTTGCAGCACCCGCTCATTTGCGCTAAGAACAATACGGCGCAGTTGTTCCTCTCCCGTTAAATCCCCCTTTAGCAGAATTGCCTCACCAGTCCTATATGTCACCTCTCGAAGGGTCTCCCAGCTCGCAATTTCTCCATGCCCGTGTCCACCAGCCCCATCTGAGACGGCTAAAAGACGGTAGCTTCTGCTCGACCTTTTGTCCGAGACTCTGAAAGATAGGCACGAGACACCATCCTCGTTATTCCTTCTAACCATTCCCCTATCAGTTAGGCACCACATTGCTTTTAAGCCCCTGATCCGATCAATCGATATCCTGCTTCTAATCGCTGCCAACGCTACAGGGACGTTCTCTTCCTCCGCTATAAGTCTCGCCGCATACTCGGGTATAGGGTTTTCAGCCAAATATTTCGAGAATTTCCTTGCTTCGTTCGTCTCAAGTTTCTCTGCTGAAACAATTAACCAGCCGCTCGCAATACTAAGCTGGGATTGAGGAGGCTGCGTGAGCTCTCGCCACTTCCCGTTCAGCATAGCGTAGCAGTAACCACCAGCAGCGTAGATCTTATCCCCGATAAGGATCGCGTAAGACGTAACGTAAAAGGATGAGAAAGCCTTGTCGAATAAGGTTGAAGCGTATAAGTTCCACATCCCATCGAGATCGCCGACTCCTAGAAAGCGAACCCTAAAGTTGCTCAGCTCGTGCAGGAAGTCGATCCTAGCTGTCACTGCAAACTCGTCACGTGGCGAGAAGGCACCTAAAGCACTGTAAAGAAACTGGTGAGACATCGTAATTTAATTAGCCCACCCCTATATAAGGCTCGCTACACTAGCAGGCAACCGTATTTCTGCGAAAATACCCTTGAAAGATCTTACCTATAGCATCAGCGACAATATGTTCTCTACGCCTACTCCTAATGCATGTTATACATTTGAACAGGTTTACGTTCGAATCACTAATTCGATGCCC
>JAWAJB010000058.1:0-8067 GCA_038888155.1 Desulfurococcaceae archaeon | reverse complement strand
CTATGGATGGGCATGGCTTGGACTAACACTCCTAGTAATAGGCCTACAAGGATTCACCATCTCCACAATAACACTCCTACTAAAAAGAATGGAAACAAGAATCATACAAAAAATTAAAAGTGAAAAACCATAAACATTACAGGTATTTCCATAATGGGTGAGAAGCCTTTTTCGAAGTGGCTTTTAAATGAAGCCTGTTATGGTTGTTGCAGGCACCCGACCTGAAGTTATTAAGTTGGCTCCAGTACTGCGTGGGCTGGAGGAGGAAAACGTAGACTACTTATTTGTCTGGAGCGGGCAGCATTATGATTATTTACTTAGCCAAATCTTCTTTAAAGAGTTTGAGTTAGCTGAGCCAAAGGTAGATCTTAAGGTTGGAAGTGGCTCTCATGCAATGCAGACGGCTGAGATCATGTTGAGATTAGAACATGCTATCAAGGATTACTCTCCAACAGTTGTTGTAGCTGAAGGCGATACTAATACTGTTTTAGCTAGCGCTCTTGTATCCGTTAAGTGTTTAACACCCTTCGCCCATGTTGAAGCTGGTTTAAGGAGCTGGAATATGCTTATGCCTGAAGAGGTTAATAGGCGTGTAGCCGATGCTGTTGCCAGTCTACATTTCGCGCCGACAAAATGGGCTGCACTAAACCTTCTCTTTGAAGGGATATCCAGCCGAACAGTACATGTAACTGGAAACACCATTGTAGATGCCCTTCAAGAATTTATGAGTAAAGTAGCTAATCTTAGTGATAATGTTCTAAGCGAGTACGGTCTTGAAAGAAATAACTTCATTCTCGTAACTTTGCATAGAGCTGAAAATACAGATAACCACGAAAGGCTTGAATCCATTCTTAAAGCTTTAAATGAAATTTCACAACATTATCCCATAATTTTCCCAATACATCCTAGAACTAGAAATGCTGTAGCTAGATTTGGCTTGTCAAAGCATTTAAGCCGGATAAGAGTGATAGAGCCCTTGGGATACTTCGAGTTCTTAGCTCTACTTTCAAACTGTAGGATTGTGCTCACCGATAGTGGTGGCATCCAAGAGGAGGCATTCACATTGAAGATTCCCATAGTGACGCTTAGGTATAATACTGAACGCCCCGAAACAACGCTTCACGGTGTTAATGTGCTCGCGGGAGCAGATAAGGATAGAATAGTTAAATCTGCATCGATGCAAGCTGAAAGAGCTGAGGAGATAAGGAAGTTAAACTTTAAGAATCCACTTGGAGACGGCGAATCTGGGAAACGCATAGCTAAACTACTTAAAGGGATTATTGAATCTGGGCTAGCCATAGTTGAGCCAGACCTGAGGGAGACACCTATTGTTGAGTATAAGCTTTTGGAAGCTGAGACTGCAAGTGCTGCTGAAGTTTTCGATCTACTTGCTGGATTCAATTATAATGGGGGATCCTGCCTCCCAAGCGAGCCTTGCGAGAAACTGTTGGCTAGGCTTAAGAGATGCTTATAACTATACAGATGCATGGTGGCTTCATGTTGGAAAGTTCTAAAAATTGTATTACATAAAGCTTAAATGCCATACTTTTTAATGATAAGTGAGTGAAAATCGCGGTTCCTTTGGAGGAGCTGTAGGACATTAATGGAATTAGGAAAAAAGGCCTGTCTTGGAGATTGTATTATTCGGTGGCATTATCACTTATCAACACGTTTGTTAAGGAGAATAGGGGTATATGAGCATAGGACGGAAGCATATCTTCGCATTATTAAGGAGTTTATCAGAGATTTATCCAAATTGACCATTGTGGATATTGGATGCGGTTCAGGAGTTTTCAGCATTGCATTGGCTAAGGATAATTTTGTTGTAGCTTTGGACATTGACCGTAAACCCTTAAGAGCAATTAAGAAAATTGTTGCCGTAGTGAATGCGGACGCGCATTATTTGCCCTTCAAATCAGAAAGCTTCGACGTCGTTCTCTCTCTCGTTAATGGAGCATCTGGAGGATCCCGTTGGCCATGTGGAAGACTTAAGGAATATTGTTAAACGCGGCAGGTGGCTTATACTGCAACTTCCAAACCTACAATACTTCTTCGAACCCCACAGCAAAGCACCCTTCCTCTTCTTGTTGCCGCAGAAAATCCAAAGACTTATCTTCAGAAAATTGGAGTATGCATATGTAAACATGAACTTAACAATTAAAGGTGCCCTGAAACTTCTTTTATCCATGGGTTTCACGCTAAGGAAAACCGTGAAAATTTACCATATCGAGGTTATGAGGCTAATACCATGGGCTCCAGCATATATGTTTCTACTGCAGAAGATGGGCTAAGCTGTTGATGCTGGAGTTATCGTCTTTAGCCTTGTGCTTACGTATTTCGGGGTTTCGTTATTTAAGATGCTCAGGATTTTAGAGCGATGGTTGCATGATTAGGGTTCTTTTGATTCCCAGTAGCGATTATTTGGGGCATCCTTTTCCGCAGAGACATAATCAAATATTTGAAAGGATACATGATGGTAAGAATTTTGAAGTTCATGTTGCTAGATTCCATATTTACGATAAAGCTAGGTTGTCAAGTAAATGTATCATACATGACATGCCTCTAGAGTTTAAGACTGAAAGTAGCCTTAGCAGAGAAGAAGCGATAAACTACATAATGAGAGAAGTCCTCCAAAACGTAAAAGCAACATTCAAACCGGAGAAGTACCAAGAAATGAAGAGATACACTAAAGAAAAGCTCGGAATAAAACTACCAGACTAGCAACAATTAGAGGAAGGCACATTGAGGAAGGCTTCCGCAAAGAGGCTGACAGTGAGCTCCAAGCCATGGCTAACCCGAAAAAGACTTATACTCGTAGCCGAAGTAATAAACCCTGAGAAGAGCATATACAGAGTGTACTGCCCAAAGTGCAAGACGTGGCATACCACACACCTAAGCGAACACCTAGAAAACGAACACTTCTACCTAACTTGTGGTGAAATAATGTTTGTGTAATGAATTGTAAAAGAGTCCTAGGTGATCAACGTTGAAAGTTGCCATGCTTGCGCCAGAGTTCTTGAACGTTTGGGGTGGTGTGGGGAGCTACATAACTGAATTGGTGACAAACCTACCCAGATCGATAGAGGTTCACGTCATAGCACCATATAGAGTGTCCTTTGGCAAGGAGGATGAAAACGTGGCGAGCTATGTCAAATTTGGTGATAACATACGTGTACACTACGTTACCTTAGCAAAAGACACCTTTTTCTATAATGCTCGCTTTCAGTATGCAGTGTATAACCATATCCCAAGCTTAATTAAGCGAGAGAAGATAGATATCCTTCACTCTCATACAGCACATATGCCAGATGTTCTGCTTAGACTATTTAATCGCGTAAAGGTTCCAGTAGTTACGACCATACATACCACCATCAAAAGCCAGTACAAAGCCACGAGGAGCTCTGGGGTTGGCTTCTCTAAAATGAGTCAATCTGAGAGGATGACGTCACTGTTATACCCCATTTTGAGAATAACTGAGGAGCTCTACCTAAGAAAAGGAGAAATATACGTTACCCCATCTAACCACATGAAAAAATGGTTAGAACACGAATACCCCTATCTACACGGAAAAATCAAAGTAATATACAATGCTGTTGACACAGAATTCTGGAAGAAGAGTGAGAGAGGTTGTGACCTAAAATCAAAAATAGGTTTTGAAAACATTGTTTTATACGTCGGTAGATTATTAGCTTTAAAAGGTGTATACGATCTCGTCAAAATTATTCCACGAATACTTAGAGATAATAAGGAAACCATTTTTGTTTTTAGTGGGACCGGAGAGAGGGGGCAAATCGAATTAATGCTGAGAAAGCTGGGAGTACCAGAAAAGAACTACATGTTCGTTGGATACCTACCAAGACATGAGCTTATCAAACTATACAGTGCGTCAACTGTACTAACGCTTCCATCCTATGGAGAAAACTTACCAATGACATTACTTGAAGCAATGTCATGTTCACTACCAGTCATAGCTTCTAACGTAGGGGGGATCCCCGAGGTAATACAGCACATGGTGAACGGCATTTTGATCGATCCTGGTGATCTGAATGCTCTCAGTAATTCCATCATAACGCTTCTCCAAGATAAAAACTTTAGAGAGAAGCTAGCCCGTAACGCACGTAAAACCATAGAAGAAAGGTTCTCGTGGAACATGGTTATTCCACAAATAGTTCAAACATATGAAGATTTATTAAAAACGAGGCAAAAATGATCATCCATAAAAGCTTTCAGTGTATATGTGAAGGGAACTCGGTTATTATTTTTCATTTACATTCATAGACGATAGTGTATAATAGACGCTGTAGAGTATTTTGTTTGCGCAGGATGAAAATACCTATGATTGATAAAAGTCGAAAGAAAGTTTAAAAGTGGATCATCATGCAAAGACTTAGCAAATATTTCGTAAACATTTGTAGTTTTATAGACACGCAACTCGAACCTTGAAGGAAATTTATAAAACTCGTAATGTGCTATGAGGAAGCTTATTCTAAGAGTGCATTAATCGAGTATAAAATCGTTCTGAGTCTTCGAATTGAATGTTGAGTTTCCTGGAGGGAAGCTTCCTCGTTACCGAATTTCTTATAAACTTGTTGACTCGTTGCTACGTGAGCTCCGAGATAGATATTTAAATTAACTCAACTCATACTTTAATTTGGACCTGGTGAGCATGTTCAAAGGAGATGAAGGATGAAGGTCCTGCTAGTAAATCCTCCCCGTTTTAATGGCATTCCTGTGATCAGAGAGGATAGATGCGAGATAACCGAGCGTTACTCTGTTTTGCCACCATATAGTCTCTTACAAATTGGTGCAGTCTTGCGTAAGGAAGGGCATTCTGTCCAACTTATTGACGCGAATGGATTCAACCTGGGCTACGATTACCTATACGAGTATTTACTTAAAAGAGATTTTGATGTTGTTGTTTTTCGTTTTACGCCTACAACTTTTGATAATGATGTGAAAGTTGCTGAGATAGCTAAAAGAGTAAACCCGAAGATTTACACTATAGGGATTTGTTGGACGCTTGAGGATTTCGCTGAACAAGTCTTAAAGGAAGCTCCTTTTATGGATTTTTATGTTTCAAAGGAGAGCGAAATCGTTGTACCAGAGATTGTTAATGCACTAGAAAGTAAAGATGAACCAAGAAGTGTTAGAGGTCTAGCTTACCTAGATGATGGAAATTATGTGTATAGTGGGAAACCTCCTGTAAATTGGAAATGGGAAGATCTTCCACTTCCAGCCTTCGATCTTCTACCATCGCTTAAACCATATTACATTAACACTCCTCACGGTAAACCTTTTATGATAATCTACGCTAGTAAGGGTTGTCCCTTTCAATGTATATTTTGCACCGTAGCTAAAACTAGGTGGAGACCAAAGAGTGCAGAAAGAATTATTGAGGAGTTAACGTACTTGAAGAATTATTTTAAGGTAAGATTTGTCTCGTTCTTTGATGAAACCTTTACACTTGATATGTCAAGGGCTGAGAAGGTTGCACTAGCTATAAGTAATAAGGGCCTAGATATAAAATGGTATTGTAATACGCGCGTTGATTTGATAGACCTTGGGCTCTGGAGAGCGCTTTATAAGGGAGGATGTAGAGGTACAAGTTATGGAATAGAGTCTGGTAGCCAGAAAATACTTGACTTAGCTAAAAAAGGCTTTACTGTTGAGGAGGCCGAAAAAGCCATTAGATGGGCTAAGGATGCTGGAGTTAAGGTTTACTGTAGCTTCATTTTTGGGCTTCCTGGAGAGAATTGGCAAACAGTTAGGGAAACCATCGCCTTCGTTAAACGAACATTACCAACAGGAGCTCAATTCAATGTAGCAGTTCCTTATCCTGGAACAGAGCTATATAAGATCGCTAAAGACAAAGGTTGGATCAAGCCGACAGTTAGCTGGCGTCACATGTATCAGCACGAAGCTATTATGCGTACGGATGAAATGAGTTATGAAGACTTAAATAGAGCGAGACTCATGGCTTATCGTTCATTATATTTCAACATAAAGTGGTGGATGCAGAACATTAGCCATGTAATGAAACATCCAGATGATTTCCCGCTTGCTGCGAGATACGTGTTAAAAATAATTCACAATTACTTTATAAATAAGATGACACATACACATTAGCATCTTCCGGGTGTGGGGTTATGAACAGGGACATCTTTACCGACGATTTAATTAATAAATGAGATAAGTACTCACAGGGCTAAATAAAGTAGGGGATGCGATCGTGGAAACTATGCGTTTCTTGTTAACGTCTTCATTCTTTCCGCCTTATCACATAGGAGGAGACGCTCTACATGTCAAGTACCTTGCCGAAGAACTCGTTAAGAGAGGTCACGAAGTCCATATTCTACATAGCCTAGATGCGTATTACATTAAAAGGAAGGATAATCCAGAAAGATCGGATATGGAAGGTATTTACACGTATAGAATAAAGACCGCATTGAACTCAAGCGCGTATGAGGCTTACATGTTAGGTAATTCTTCGATCGTATCTAGAACTTTTACAGAGTTGATTCACCGTATTAGACCTGATGTGGTGCATCATCACAATATCTCGCTGTTGGGGTATTCCCTACTTAAGAAAAGAGGTAATTATGTAAACCTTTACACAGCACACGACTATTGGCTAATATGTCAAAGAAACAACTTACTAAAATACGACTCTAAAGTGTGTGAAGGAGATGGATGTTTGCTATGTAACCTATTTCATGGAAAGCCACCGCAATTATGGAGATATAGTAAAAGATTTGAGGAGCTCATTGAGAATGAAATAGACTATTTGATCGCTCCCAGCAACTATTTAAAAACAAAAATACTTGAAAAATACAAAGTGAAAACCGTGACCATACCAAACTTTGTCCCCGAACCACCTACTGATATAAAGCCACTAGCCAGTAACTACTTCGTTTACGCAGGAGTCCTAGAAAAACACAAAGGCATAATAGAACTCTTAAAGACATATAAAGAGATCGTAAATGAAACTGATGATAACCTACTCATTGCTGGGAGTGGGAGTTTAAAGACTAAGGTTGCTGAATTTATCAGTAAACATAAGTTGAGTAATAAAGTCCATCTTCTAGGATATATTATAAAATACGACGCGCTTTTAAGTCTATTGAAAGGCGCTAAAGCCCTTATAATACCATCCATATGCCCAGAGAACTGCCCATTGATAGCATTAGAAGCTATTTCAGTGGGGACACCAGTAATAGCATCGAACAAAGGAGGGTTGCCGGAAATAGTCAGAAATATAGATAACGAACTAATTTTTAACTCATATGAAGAACTTAAACAAATAATTAAAAATTTTGACAGGAAAAAAA
Organism: Desulfurococcaceae archaeon; assembly: GCA_038888155.1. Taxonomy (GTDB): domain Archaea; phylum Thermoproteota; class Thermoprotei_A; order Sulfolobales; family Desulfurococcaceae; genus UBA285. The sequence goes on along the minus strand of JAWAJB010000058.1, from coordinate 739 downwards.
TACAGAGGGATAAAATCAGAGAAGTTTATAGAGAGTTTTACTCCCCACAAGCCTTTTACGAAAAATATATACGTATATGTTCCACCTACTGAGAGGTAGCGTGAGTGTCGATTGCGATCTACTGTAACATCAAATCCATTCATTCACCTATCCGAAGCCGTGATCGCCGAAATAAGTAATAACTTAATTAATTCTATCTATTAGATCCGTAAAGAAATACAGATAAAGGTTTTGTCGATGGATCAAGTGTACTAGTAAGTATTTCTCTTGGCAAGTTAATTTTGAGAAAGATTCTGGGGTGGATGGGGTAGGGAGTTTCTAGGAGACCTTAATTAATATGCCCTATTCATAGCAATAAACAACAGATTAAATGATAGCTATAAGTTTGCTCGATAGCTAGATTTTTATTTTAAAACACGAGGAGAATTACTTGACTGGGTGTCTACTATCGATAAAGTCATTAAGGTAGTTGCGATGTTGCCAAACATCATCGGGTCTGCTGGCGATAGCATTAATGAGCGCCAGTTAATTAAATTCTTGCGAAAGTACTGTGATGTTGTAACTTACTCTTTACTACCAATCTCCAATATCGGTAGATTATTCGATAAATCATCTTTAAGTTTAGTCAAAAAAGACGTAAGGTTAGAGCTACTACTACCACTCATAGGTTATCCATATACTATAGGTTTACTGCTGGAAGTGTTCTATGGACTTATTTTTACAATACTAGCGGTGTTTA
>JAWAJB010000057.1:0-8130 GCA_038888155.1 Desulfurococcaceae archaeon | reverse complement strand
GTAAAGGAAGCCTAACAAGAATCTTCCCGAAGTGAAGAAGCTCAGGATCAGGTGACTAGAGAAGCTATCATGAAAGAGTGGGTGGAAGGTACACATGATGTTATTATAATGCTTGAGTTTCTAATGAAGATGGACAGCATCGAATGTTTTACTGACCTAAGATTGCGTTAAAGAGGAAGCGTTTCGCAGAGCAGAAATCAACGAAAACGGTTAGAAACTTAAGAAAGAAGTCAGCTGTAAGCGGGCTTTTTACTTAATCGTGTGTGTTAACTGAAGCCCCTTTAAGGCATGTGCATTCGTTTCGCTAATGGACCCTCTCGAGCAGCCGTTTTTCGCTAAGAGCCCCAGCACTCACGGTTTTTCGGATTCCGCTAGTACGCCTGGTACAATTGCCTTGACTTCCATATAGAAGGTGTTCCAAATCCCAACTTGAGGCCAGCACTTTTTGCTAGCTCAAGAGCCAGTTCTAATGGAGCGCATGCTGACAGCGTAGCCCTTAATAGTATAAGGGATGAGGTGGAAAAGGAGCTGGGACTGGTCAGGGTGATGAAGCACTATGCCACCTTCATCTGCTCTATAGGCTTCACTATTGGAATACTTCTTCAACTACGAGGACGGCCACAGCGAGGATACATATCAGTAAAGTTCATGCACGCGAAGAATCCGGCAAACGCACTCCTAAAATATTGCAGGTTAGAGTAAGCGGAGCTTTGGCAGCTGAAGGGTTCTTAAAGAGCTCCATAATACTAAACGTACACTGATCCAACAATTCTGACCATTGATCCTATGTAGCTAAAGAGGGCACATCTTCAGTCTTCACGAGTTAGGAGAGACCGATGCAATCCCAGGCTCTTCTTTCCTTTAACCGTAAATACGATTAAGTGCTTGTGCTAGGTTTTCACTAGCAAGCTCCTCTAACTCTATAACCAAATTGGTAAGTTGTTTAGCCTGAAGCAATGGCTCTCTAATGACCATATGAATTTCACTTGAAGGTTTTTTGGCGAAAACTATGAGATGCATCCCTCTAAGTTTAGACGTTGTTATTCCGCTAGGAGCTTCGCCAAGAACCCAGTAAACAGCTCGGGGTTGAAGGCCCGCAGTTTTGAAGGGGTGAAGCACTCTCATCCACTCTTCAAGTTCTGTTGCATTATACATGAGTACTATTCGACCATCCTCCTTTAAGCATGCTGCAAGCTTCTTTATTATACGTTCGATTACCTGTGGAAAAGCTTTGTTGCGAGCTCCAGCCTCATTCTTTTCAACATCTTTGAGCTTAACGCCCCCTGTAAGCCCGAGCCCTACAATAGCCTCATAGAACTTCAGGGCGTAAAAATGGGGAGCGCTTAGCGAAGCATAGCTCTTTATCCTTCCGTAAGGAGGATCAAAGACGGCGAGATTTACGGCTTCAGGGAACTCTACGTTGCATGCATCGCCCGTGACGATTCTCCACTTAACGCGGCTAGACCCTCCTACCTTCTTAACGTACTCGTTCGCTTTTAGTTGGGCTCGAAGTGCAGACGCTATCGTACCTCTTGCAAGGGGGGTTAGCCCACTACAAGCCAATGGGTTAACTACGGCTGTGTACTTGGGGACCCAATGCGCTTTTACTCCTCCTGCAGGTGTAACCTCCCCTAGCCTTGGATACCATTTAGCAAGCAGTGAGCAGCTCTTTGCCGCGTCGCTAACGGCTGCAGCGAACAACTCTGGGTTTATGTTCTTGATCCTTTGCGCAGCTCCCGCGTAGGCTTGAAAGCTAACTAATTGTCTTGGTGCGAAAAACTCGTGTGAAAAGGTTATTCCCGCGCAGCGGAGGCGGCTAGACTCTAGAACGTCCAGCTCCTCCCTCACAGCCTCTATGAGGAAATTCACTCTCTCACGGGCTTCTGCACTCGTGGAGGAGAGCCATTTTCGTAGCTGCGGGCTGTGTGGAACACTAATGTATTGCTTCTCCCATCCGCCTTCCCCGAGACGCCTTACCTCTACGGCAAAGGCTTTCCATCTAGGAGCTTCCTCAGGCAGATCTGAGGGGAGCCGTACCGTCGGCTTCATATCTGCGCAGAACTCCTTGCTACAAAGGGGACATATTGCCTCCCCATTGACAGACTCAAAAATCGCGAAACACTTTGGACATAGAACAACGCGTTTACCCCTGTTTACAGACAACCAAGTGGGTGCTGTACCCCTGGAAACGAATATGTGGCATATCAGGTCGCCCCCGAACCTCCAGAAGCTCTCCACTTTTTTTGAAGCCTCCTCCAAAACGGCTGCAGCCACGCTAGCGTAGTTGTCTGGAAGACCCTCAGCAACTATGCTCACACTGGTGTAAGCGGCTAAAGCTGCGACAGGGTTTACATCCACTCCGTATGCGTCCCAGCCAGCGAGTGCGGCCTCGGCTAAACCCGTACCGCCCCCCATCATCGGCTCGAAGAAGACTCTATTTTTCGCCCTGGCTCTCATTAAAACCGGATCGATCATTGCTCTCACTACGTGATCCGCTTCGTCGAACAGGTAGGCAGCGAGAATCATCCTGTAGACGGCTGCAAATCGACGCGACCACCACCTGTGAACGGTGTGTATGGGCAATCGCCTACCCCTCTCAAGCCAAGAAAGCTTCACAGCCTCTGCGACAACATTGCTAGGGAGCAAGTCTAAGAGCACAGGTTCTTTCTCACCTATTAGGGTATGTATTTCCAACCATTATTAAACTGCGCTTGTTATCAAGCAAAAAACAAATAAGAAACCCAATGTATTTTTTGGAATGGGAAAATGCCCTTTAGTCACACGGGTGGAGCAACTTCATGGCATAACATTAAGATCATATCCGATAATGTTTTATCGGCACTCAAGAACATCGATGAATTGGTGGAAAAACGAGTTGGGGAAGGCTCCGTATGCCGCGCCCTGAGACCCTTCCCCCGTTTCTCGACAATAGTGTCTATTGAGCGCATCGTTAGGGATAAGCTCGGATACGATGTGCGCGTGACAGTTTACGACTTTATCCCTGTAATAATTTCGGAGTTAGGTATCGTAAGATCTATCAGGTTCTCGGGAGACATAAGTCGCTTGGACTCCCGAAGTTCTTTCACATTGGAGAAATTAAAAAGGTGCAAAAGTGAAAACGCAAGGATTGCCGAAGAACTTCATGGTTCCTTTATAACCTATGGTAAGATTGAGAACACGAACTTAAGTAGTTTGCAGCTGTACGTAGGTTCTCTCATGGGTTTGATAAGACCTTACGCAAAAATTCTAGCCAAAAACGTTTCTGCAATAATCCCCTCGCCGCTTTCCCTCTTTGCGTTCAAGTGTTATGGATCCACGGAACAGGTATGGCTATCGCCATCCACAGTGACTGTCCACCTCTCTAGCAATAGTGTAGTGACCAGGAAACTGCACATATTGGGAAAGAGAATTGAAGGGGTTGTCACGAACGGTTACTTCATAAGCTGCAAACCGAGTATCGAGAGTTTATCTTTTGCGCAGGTTGGGCCATTCCCGATCATATTCCCGCTTTCGAGGGATTTTTTAGACGATGTGATCTCCATAATCGATGCCTTGAAGAACCATAACATCGTTGCGCATCTGGCTGGCACCTTTGTCTTTAAAGGTAATCCTTTCCTGCTGAGCGGTTCCATGAGCCCTGATCAAGGATACTTTCTGGCTCTCTCAGAGCTACCTATTCCGCTTGACGTTGAGATTATCTCCATGATAGGTGAGCCTTGGAAAATTGATCTGGGCGGAAGGTACGACAAACGCATATATCCGGCGATAAAGGGCGACGTAGACTTCTTCAATCGCGTTAAAGGACGTTTCTTAAGGGAAATCTACAGGTTAAAAACCGATTATAAAGCAGAAGATTTTCTCCAGAACCAAACTGTTGGAGCTTTCTTACTTTCTTTAAATACTTTTTTCAATAAAGGAGAAGTTTTCAAATATTATCTATCTCCTTCATTGATAACAATCACTATATTAGATAACATTCATGCCGGTAGCATTTACAGATCGTTGTATGAAGTGATTAGGGTTCTTAACACTAGAGAAAAAGTTTCTGATTGGGAACTTATATCATTGATCGACAGAGATGAGATTCTTAAGAAAATTATTAGAGAAATAGGACCCCATACTCGCGTTTGGGCTGAAGCATATACAATGCACGAAGAGTTAGCAAAGAAGTTCAATTTAGGATTTGTTATGTAAATAGAAACGACCTTAAACGTCTACTTTTGAATCGCTCACAGAAGTTCGTCGCCCCCACAAGTTTTTATACCTTTGAAATGACCTTTTCAAGTGCCTTTAAATGAAGAGGCGCTAATACGTGCCTATCATGAGATAATCACACAACTCGAGATTCCACGCGCTGTTGAGCAGGATACGTTACCAAAGGAGGGGGATTGGTACGCTATAAGCAAACCTACGTACTCCGTGACAAAAGAGGAGGTGATCGACTTATTGAGGGGCAGCTTTGGAAGTGATGCACAATACATTTTCGATACGTTAGTGAAAAGAGGCTTCTTAATTCCGCTGAGCAGTTCGTTCGACTCAGACGATGATAATCTGGGATATAGAAGCTTGCATATGGACGTTTTGTGCAGGAGCTCCGAGATCCGAACGGCATACGATAGCTCTAGGTACTTACTATCCTCTAAGCTCGCTTATCACTTCGTAACCACGCCTACAAAAGATGACAGGTGCGTGCTCCCTGATACAACTAAGCTCAGGGATGAAAGCCCTCTATCCTTGGCGTCCAGAAGCCTCGCAGAAGCTATCAACTACTTCTTCGAAGGGCACCAAGATCTCGCCAAATCGTACATGAACATGTTAAAACAGGTCGTTCAAGGTCTTGATGCCTATCAAGCTCTAGCTTTAAGAGAATTGTTGCGATCCGATAAAAAAATTCACGTCATAGTGGCTCCTACGGGTAGCGGCAAGACTGAGATCTTCCTCTTATACGCGTTGGCATGGCTAATTAAGCAGCGGTATATTTGCAATAAACGGGGTAAGGTTTTGCTTGTATATCCGCGGAAAGCGCTTACCGCGGACCAGGCATCCCGCATTATAAAGATTCTCCATATTTCTTCTAAGAACAACTTCCGCTTTATTTTCGCCATAAGAGACGGTGATACTCCGCATCGAAACGATCTTTTACGAGGAACTAGCAACTTATCTTTTCGCGGAATCGAATGCCCTCTCTGTAACGATGGTGAACTAATGATAAAACTTCACGGTAAAAATAGTTATGTGGTTTGTGGGAACTGCGGTAAAAACTACGATTTTGTAAGAATAACTCGCGAGGAGGCAGCTGAAGCTGATGTTATAGCCACTAACCAGTGGGCTCTCGAAGCCAGATTACTTGACAACAACCCGAACGAAATCAATTCTAAGACGGTAGGAGAAACAGGCCTTATCGTTGTCGACGAGGCACACGAGTATAAAGGATTTGGGGGAGGGCTCTTCAATGCTCTTCTCAACGCTATTCGGTATGTAAGGAGCCTTCTGCGCGAAGGGGGCGATCTAGAGATTATCCTCTCGTCTGCAACTATTCCCGAACCATCCGATTTCGCATCGAAGCTCACCGGAGTCTCAGAAAACGAGCTTCAAGTCATCACGTACGATGACGTGAAAAGAGCCTACGGAGAACGTGCAATATCTGGGAGAAGACTGGTCATATTGGGTCTTTTTAGCATTAACCCCCAGTTCTCATGGAACACGTATTGCCAACTGTGGCTGGTTCTCACAACATTCCTTTGTAAATGTTACGAGCTGCGTGAGAAGATCTTCCCATCTACTCAAAAAATCCAGTCTGTGCTCTTCGTTAACAATATTAGAGAATTAAAGCGAGTGCACAGCGGCTTCCTGAACAACCTAGCTCTGGGAGAGCCTAGAGATCACTTGAATCCCCAAATCCCAGCCAACGACCCCTTCTGTTATTGGCATTATATCCCTCGACAGCTTAGGAAGCAGGTAAAAGCGGAAGTAGAAAACCTGACCATGCGCAAGGTTCTTGAGAATAAGCTGGTAATGATGCTTAGTGAGCTTGAGCCCGACGAAAGGACACAGATCATAAGTAGACTTAGGCGAGGCGAGGGCCTGGCCGTCTTATCAACTTCATCGCTCGAGCTTGGAGTTGACTACAAGGGCGTAATGTTCATACTTAATGCTGGATTAGAGAACCCAATATCGCTGCTACAGAGGATCGGCAGAGGTGGGCGTAGCGCTGAGACCTTGAGAACAGTCCTTGGGATTATCTTAGCTCGGGCGAGCGTTACAGAGGCGTTCCTTCTCTACGATAGAGAGTACTTGGATGCCCTCTTAAAAATGAAGCTTGGTTCAAGCTACAGGCTCTTCGTCACTGTGGATAACCCCCAAGTGAAGTCTCGTGAAAAATTGCTCAAAGCAATAGCCTCTCTAGCATTAGATGGAGAGCAAACTTATGCGAGTGGGAAAGCTATCGAGAGTGTCGATGAAGCTGTAGAACTTCTAGAAAAAATATTAACTAAGTTGCGAAATATTGGTGATTAACTATGAGCTCTCATCATACTGGAGCGAAACTTGAAGATCTAATAAAAGATACAATCGAACTTTTAACGACGGGAAAGCAGGAACTAGAGGCCGTCTATAGTATTCACAGCGAGCTCCGTGCCCTTAGCCACTACTTTGATAACTTCAAAAGAGAATTTGACTATATATTTAAATTGAAAACAAATCTGAGTAAAATTTCTGAGTTTAAAGAAAATAAAGAAATTGAAGAAAAATTCATAAATTTATCAAAAAGTTTCAATTTATTATGTGAAGAAATTGATTATGTTATTAATAATTTCTTCTCTCGCCAAAACTTTTTATCACTAATTTTATTACATACAGATGATTTTCTTAGAATCTTAAAAAACGCATATATTAACAACAATACATTAATAAAAAATATCGATGAACTAGAAAATATATTGAGAGAGATGCGGGATCTCAAATATCCTTCACTCAGTACAAGAAGAGGAGAAAAAGAGGAGAATATCATTAAAGAATTTTCGGATGCTTTGTATAATATTCATGTAAAATGTATAGTCCTAAAGAAATTCTTAGATAAAATTATTGATTATATAAAAAATTTATCAGAAATTAAGGCCAAAATCAATAATGAAAGAGCTTTTGAAATTTCAAAGTTTCTTAAGAGTATTGAAGGTGAAAAAATATGGATTCACCAGATTATCTCCCAGCTCACGGGTATAAGAAGCATTGCTGGCGATTTGAAAACACAAGAAGTAACGTTTAGGATTACCGGAAAGAGTAAGAAAGATCAAATGGAGGATCTCACGCTATCCATAGATGAGCTTCTAACTAGATATCCTCCATTCGAACCTATTCACGACGAAGTAGACGGCATAATAGGTGGTAATGTGTGGTTTATTCTTACCAAAAACACTAAGTTCCACTTTAGCGGTCCGTTCTCTCTATCGGGTAAAATTGTCGTTAAAGGAACTTATGAAGAGGTGCTTGACGGCATAAGGTTATTGGAAGTTGAAACAATAAACTTATTTCATCAAAACCAAGAAATTAAACTTGCAATTAAAATTGAGTCACCTCACAATTTAGGAGCAAAATCCTACTTCGTTTGGATAAAGTATGGCTCAAAAAAATTGTATAATGAGCTGATGAATAAGCTAAAAGATAGAAAAGTTAAAGGAACTTCTATAAGGGATATTTTTGAAGAACTGCAGAGAGAATATGAACAGCAACTAAGCAGACAGGGGAGGAAGGCATATAGAGTAAATGATCTCGGATACGTATGGTACTGTAAGAGAGGTCTTGCGATGTCAACCGATCCTTTTGATCTAGCCTGTCCCTTCGTGCGCTATTGCCATATCGGTAAAATAATTAAGGAAAAAAACCAACGGAGAGAGTCTTGTCCGAACTGGCTCTATAGGAGGAGGCTCTTCCCGAAAGTCTTCATTGAGTCGGAGCGACGGACGTCGAGCAGAAACTTGAATTATGATAATCCAGTTGGGGTCTTCATCCCTGTTTACGGCCATGGTATCACGGTGGTTGAGTATTACAAAGGGGCGCAGTGGTACATGCCAAGCGTCGTATCGATAGGGAACATAGTTAGGGCGGAGTTCGAAAAGCCGATAATTAAGGAGT
>JAWAJB010000056.1:0-8224 GCA_038888155.1 Desulfurococcaceae archaeon | reverse complement strand
TGGATTCACGCAGAATATGGCGTTTAAACGCGAAGTTATAAATATTATTGGCAACTTCGATCCATGGTTTAATGAGGGTGGGGAGGACCTAGACTTCTTCATTCGACTGAAAAAATCTAAAATCACCGTATATAGAAACCCCAAAGCCATAGTCTACCACCTCACTAGGGGAATTAGGCTACATAAAGCTTGGAGGGACGGTAAAACTAGGGCGAAAAACTTCATAAAGCACGGAAAAGCGCAGCTTAAAGATGCGTACATTTGCTTCTTCCACGCACTCTCCCTATCTGCATTTATGGGTCTCTTAGCTACTGGAAAGATTCAGCTAGCACTCCTAGCCATAACACCGTCAATCCTCCACAGAATTTACAGAGCCTTCAAAGAACACGGCGCTAAAAGTCTACTAACACCGTATATCTCATATATAGCCTTTATCTTCTACTTAATTAAAGTCTATATAGCTAGATGGCTATGATGGTAGCTCTTTTTTACTACAAACTTGAGAAATTTGGTGGTATAAGGGCGGTTAAAGATTATGTTAAACAAGCCTTAAGTGATTTAGGTATTAGAGCATACGAATTTTCTTGGAATGATCGTAAATATATGCGTAAATTAAGAGATTTTGTCGCTCGTAAAACTATTTATGGGAATCTATCAGGTAGATTACTTGATTATACTTGTTTTAAACGCTTAGATGCACAACTTGAACAAAACAATATTCTAACTTTTAATGTCCATGGAGAATGGCTTTTTTTACCAACTAGGATAGTTTACATTCATGACCCGGAATTATTAGTTTCAACGTTCGTTAGACATTCACCTCTATCCATAGTCAGGAGAGCATATTATATCCCTCATAATATCATTTCCAAAAACCTAGTTAATCTCTATGGGAAAAGTTTAGTAGTAGTTAACTCCAATTTTAGTGCCACTCAACTTAAGCGTCTAACAGGACTAGACAGCCAAGTACTTTACCCGCCAGTAGATATGCATAAATATAGAAATTGTGGCCTCCACGACAAACCTTGGGTTTTGACGATTTCAAGGTTTAGCAGGTTTAAGCAACTCAATAAAGTATTAGAGGTAGCAAAGCAGGTGAGAGACGCTAAATTCTTTATTTGTGGAGGCGTTAATTCGGAAGATGAATCGCATTATTTCTGGTGTTTGAAGCACTTGATAGATAAAGAGAATATTAAAAATGTATTTCTCCTTCCAAATGCTTCGGAACAAATAAAGGCATACCTTATGAGTAGATCTAAAGCATATTTTCATCCTAAAGAAAATGAGCAATTTGGCGCATCGATTGTTGAGGCTATGAGCTCGGGGCTCATCCCAATAGTTCATAAGAGTGGGGGTCCATGGGAAGATATTTTAGGCAAAAAGCAGGGAATATATGGTTTTGCATATACTAACTTGGAAGAAGCGGTTTCATTCATAATGTTAGTATTAAGTGACTATTCGCACTTAACTAAAATTATGATGCTGCGTAATAGAGCTCAGGATTTTAGTTACGAAGACTTCAAGCTTAAACTAATGAGCCTCGTAAATAGACTAAAATAATGAAACCTTAACATTATAATTTTATGTAAGGAGTTTAGTCTATGTGCTATTCGTGGATAAAAAGCAAAATGGAATGTATAATTGCGCTAAGAAACAGTCTCGAGAAATTTCCTCAGTTAATTCCTCATTTGATTAGGCTCAGGTTGCTTCGCAGGGACGCGATAACCGTGCGTTTAAAGATAGGAGAAGATTCTCATGTTACCCTTACACCTAGGAACATAAATTCCTTCATCTACGTCATTAAGAACTTGTATTTATATAGAAAATAGAAATAAGTACTCATTAAAGGGAAATACCATTCAAATCCGCATATTAAATGGCGTGCTTTCTTGGAAACTCGATGATATATTAAGAAATTTAGAGTTGTTCAACTGGTTTATGGTTTTTCTATTGCTAAAAGGTAAAGGTGGTATTATAAAGCGCTCTCGTGGCGGTTTTCAGGTAGACTTTGAAGGCATAAGATGGTTTTGTAGGGATATGGTTCTTGCCGATTTTTTATTGGGGCCTCTTTTACCGTTTACTGAAGATTGCGAGTTTAATTGGTTTAAAAAGATTGTCTTAGAAGCTAAAAGTTTCATAGACGTAGGAGCCTATATAGGAGGCTATGCCGTGCGCGCCTGCAAAGCAGGTCTTAAAGTTATAGCTATCGAGCCGAACCCGGAGAATTATAATCAATTATGAAAATTTAGAGCTAAACAAGTGTTCTTCGTATATATCGCTTAAAATGGCTGCTGGTGATACAACCCAGAAAGCCCTGTTACTCATGGACTATGATAAAAGCGCTGTTAAATCGATGAAGCAAGATGGTACCCGTTACGTGGAAGTAGATATAAAACCTCTTGATGAAGTGATAGACATTAATGACCTTGAACACCCTGTTGTAGCTAAAATCGATGTTGAGGGCTTCGAAAAAAGAGTATTGAGAGGAATGGAGTTAACACTAGCTAATATTAAATACTTGGTCATTGAGAGTTCAGATATTAGAGGCGTAAAAGAGCTACTAGGGAAAAAAGGCTATAAATTGCAGAGTATTTGTTACCATAAGGATTGGAAAAAATTCAATATGTTTTTTGTAAAAAAATAACTAAGGTTTTAATTTATGAAAGTATGTGTTGCTATTCCAACTTATAAGAATTTTGGAAAAACTATTTCAAGAACTCTTAATTCCTTAGCTACGCAGACGTATAAAGATTTCAGAGTTTTAATTGTCTACAAACCTTTTCCAGGAGACACTACGCTTGAAGTGATTGATGAGTATAGAAACAAACTGAATATCGAAGTAGTCGTACAGAAGGAAGGATATGTTACTGAAGCGATGAATATTATCTTTAAAAATGTTGAAGAGGATGTTTTAATTATTACTGATGATGACGCTATTCCAGAATGTCAATTTATTAGAAAACATGTTTCTTTACATGAATGTTATCCTAGGGTAGGTGTTGTTGGCGGCAGAGTCTTTCCACAATCATTTCAGAGACAGAAGAGTACACTTATTGATTTCTTAAGATTGGTCAACATTACTTTAGGTTACTATAAGCATCTTAATAAGCATCTTATGGAATACCTGAGTTACTATAATGACATGGGTTTATTCGTATTTAACGACCCCCCACTTTCTATGAGAGAAACAAGGTATACCATGTGGGTGATTGGTGCAAATATGAGTATTAAGAAGGCGGTCTTTACGGATTTTGAGGTTCCTTGCTCAACAATTAGGGGATCAGAGTATGAATTTTTGGTAGCTCTTCATGCAATACTCAAAGGTTTCAAAACAATACTTACCTCAGATATCAGAGTCGTCCATTGCGAGCGTGAATCCCTTTCGAGACCCAAAGATCCCCATCTTACGCTTATTGAACATGCCATTGCCCCATATAACGTTTTTAAAGTTTATGGATATGTTAACTTGAAAAGACTTAAAAACTATCTTCGAGTTATTAACGCTGTAAAGACGTTTAAAAAACTTGCGAAAAGGTCATCACCTTTTATAGAGTCATTTAGTTTAGCTCTTCCGTTAGCAATTAAATCAATAGAGGAAGACAAATCACCTAGTTATGTGAGAACCCAATTAAAAGAGATCTCAAAATTTTACGAGTAACATTGGGTAATAACGATTCTAAAATAGGGTTGAAAACGCATCTGGCAATCTTAGCCATAACGCCATCATTTATCCACAGAATTTACAGAGCCTTCAAAGGACATAGCATTAAAAGTTTGCTAATACCATACATCTCGCATACAGCCTTTATCCTTTACTTATTGTTACAATCTTGGAAAAGAGGTTAGTTGTGAATATCACGCATATGCTGGCGGTAAGATAACATGGTAAATGTATTGTTGCTGGGTACTGTTAGGCCTTTTTGGTGCCAGCAAATGCAACTTATGAGCGAAACGTTTATGGAATGTCAAAGCCTAAAACTCGTAAACATGACCTCAACTACTCACTTCAGAAGTTGCAACTGTAGAAATTAATGGTGTGAGGTCTACTTCATGTCAAAGATTAGGAATATGCTTGTTTTAGATCACGTGGTAAAAGGGCTTTTTCCACATACAACAACTTGTCAGAGATGCTGCTGGATTAAAGTCAAAGTCTGCAGCACTTATTTTTTGTTCTCGGCAAAAACATATATCGTCTTCTACTCGGTTAAAAATAATAAAAACCTGGGAAATAGTTCCTTCTTTGCTTCCATCAAATATAATTGTAAAGAATGAAGATGTTGTATTTTACCGTAGAAGAGGAGCAGAGGACATCTATATCATAGATCCAGAGTTTGAAAACCGCTTCGCAGTTATTTTGATTTAAAGCAAGGGAGTGTTTTTGGGCGTTGGTGCGCATATCGGCAAATACACCATTATGGTAGGAAGAAAGTTAATAGAAGGAAAGATTATAGCTATTGAGCCTGAGCCAGGTAATTTTGAAAATTTAAGGAAAATGTAAGCCTTAACAGGCTTAACAATGTAACGGCATTAAACATAGCTGCATCAGATAAAGATGATATGATAACCTTTTACAAGATTAAGGGCCCGCATAATGGTTGGCATTCAACAATTAAACCTAGATGGGATTATGAGGATATAAAAGTTGAAGCAAGAAGGTTGTGCAGCATTTTACAAAGCTTAGGAGTTAAACAAATAGACTTGTTAAAGATAGACGTTGAAGGTGCCGAAAGGCTTGTATTAGAAGGACTTGGCATAAAATTATACGATGTTAAAAAGATAATTTATGAAGCAACCCATAGTACTGGTTGTGAACAGCTCTTAACCACATATGGTTTCAAGACTCTTAAAACATTTGTTTTTGACGGATCCATATACAAACTAGCAATTAGGGGTAATCAAGTTAATGGGAAAAACTAAATACTTGCTTCCTTTCGTCTACACGTGTTACAATAAATTCTTCGGATCAGCAGAAAAACCAACGACTTTAAACTGTGTGGAATTTATGCTGCACGAGTATCTTCTAAAAGAATTTGGACCGATCTTCGCAATTATGTTAATAGAAGGTTTATCTCATTATAGTACTTTTATATTTGACGTTATTTCCTCAATTTTTATTTTTCAGCTTTTTACAATAATGTTGCTTTTAATCTATGAACTAGGCTACCTAATTAATGATCTAGCCGCAAGAATCGAACCTCAAGAAATGAAGATTGAACGACTTAAATCATTCAGTATGAATGAGATCATTATTGCGCTTCTTATTAGGTTTTTAATGGTTGTAATCGGATTCCATATAAACTTCCTCTACACTTTAATTTTGCTTCTGATATTCCCTCTTCATAGTCTTATACATGACAGATCTTTCAGAGCCTCTGTAACATTACCGCTTTTAAGAATCACACGGATTTTATGGTTTATTCCACTTCTCAGTACTACTTATTGTAAGAGTATAGTATTCATGTATGCTATTGCTTCAGGCATCTCTTACAGTATAGACTATTTATTGTTAAAGCTGAAGATGAATCAACATCTTCTGACAAAGTCAAAGCACAGATTTATAGGACATACTATCACTCGGACATGTTCTTTATACGTATGTTTAAGCCTCCTTAGTTTAATAGTTTTTAACGTTAAAGTTGACTTAAAATTTCATATAATTCAAACAGCCTTTCTTCCGATCTACTATACGCTATTTTACTCCATGAAAAATGTGTTTAAGTGGGTATTAAAGAAATGGTGGATGCTGACTCAGCTAACTTTAAACTAGCCCTTATCGATTTAGATGGTACGGTTGTAGATGAAAAAATAAACAATACATTTGACTTTTTGAGGGAATACCTCAGATATAGATATGGAGTTATTGGTATTGTGAGGTATAGACTGGTAGTGGTATTTACTTCGTTTTTATCAAAGGTGATTAGAAATGAAGTATTTCTGAGAAAGCTGTTTATTACGTTATGTACCGTCGGTCTGAACATAAAAGATCTCGTTAAATACTCTATCAAATGCTGGTTACCCTACATTTTAAGCAATGTAAACGTCGACGTCTTAAATTTTCTCAGAAGTTTGAAGCATGAAGGATATACTCTCATTATGTTAACATCTTGTATAGAGGTTCCCGCAATGCTAATATCTAATCGCTTAGGGTTTGAGGGATGTATTGCTACTAGACTAAGACTTTTTGGACCTTTAATATTAGGTATTAGTGAGGATACTTACGGTCATCTCAAGTTTGAGTCCGCAAGAAGACTTTTAGGTTGTAAGCAAGTTCAGCAAGCCATATATGTGGCCGATTCAGCATCGATAGCTATCGAAAAGGCGTCGTTATACGTCAATAAAGTTTATTGCGTTAACAAGAAGCATAGCTGTGATAAAACTAATTCCCTTCAATTGTAAGCTTTTGACAAAGATATTGTCGCAGTAAAATTGATGTTGTCCAACTACTCTGGAAGAGCCCACTTGTATCCTAGTAAAGACTCAGCGAGACATGCCTTAGAAGTTAGTATCTTTGGATCAGAGTCTGACGAGACACGTGGGACAGAGGCTAAAACTTTCTATACCACTTATAAAGCAATCTGAGTTTGGATCAAGTAACTTTCTTAAAGGTCAGCATAGGGAGACAGAATTAGATAAACTTAAATACCCGAAGAACGTTTCTGCTGAAAATGACCGATTATCAAGGACAAAGCCGCTAAATATCCTATAATGAAAGATTCCAAGGTGTTTACTAACGGTGAATACGTCTACACCTTTAAACCTCCAGATAATCTACGCGTGTTACTTAAACTTTAACAAAAACGTTAAACATCTATGTCAAACTCTAGCTTTTCGTGGCGTAATAAGGAGAGTCCTTAATAATGTTGGGTACGCTATTAATGGATCAAGAAGGTTATGAACAATTTTTGATCGTATCTGAGCGTTGGTGGCCTGACGGTACAGGTGGTGTATTGGCTTCTCACCTCATAGCCAGGCTTCTTCGGGATGCAGGGTTTGAATTAACAGTTTTTCATGGTGCTAGAGAGCCTGAAAAGCTTAGCAGTGTTCGCTACGTCTATACAAGCCTTTTGAGTGTGAGGGATAAGCATAGGCTTTGGTTCAACTACTCAATATTGGTTGGGAAACATTGTTCGTGAGCTTATCAGCAGTTCTGATGTTGTGTATATCCTCAGATACTGCTATCCACCGATAACGGTTGCTAAAAGACTTATCAAAAGAGTTGTGATTAATCTCTTAACTATCAACCAGTACCCAATGATTCTACCATTTTGCCGAATAAATAACGAGAAGCTGGATTAACACCTTAGCTTAAAGTTTGAAGTATTTTAAAACAGCTAGGTCGTACTATATGATCTAAAGAGTAATGTTACGTACATGCCTAACACGGTAAAATGCGCCTCTGAGAAGAACTCGATCATTAAGCAGTGTACTTACCACTCACTTCTCTAGGTGCGGGGTTCTAAGAGAGGTGCTAGCTGCTCTTTGACCTCATTAAGGGGTTAATCGTAATTTAGCATTTTCCGAGAAACATAGACAAGGCAAGCTCATTAAGTAACGTACATGGATTATAATAAGTGTGACCACCTAGTGTTTTGTTTAGTGTGGTAAAATGAACTTTTCATTACGCGATCTTTTCAGGTTAAACTTTAGGTTTCACACTGGTCGAGAAGCCTATGGAAATGGAGACTTCTTCGTTAAAAGGTATATGAATGAGCTTGAGGGTGTATATGAGTACAATGTATTAAAGAAAATTGCAGATACCCACCCCATTAGTTTTCGTGTACCTAGAGTGTTTAAGGCTTACAGAAATTCCAGCGGCTTTCTCATGATTATGGAGAGAATTAAAGGTACCTCCCTCGATAATTATATCGTAAAATACCTATTATTCGGAGAAGATAAAGCTCTTGAAGTATTTAATGGTCTTGGGAAAGCATTAAGAGAGTTGCACTATTCTCCATTAAAAGGTTTACGTAATGGGTTTTTCCCGAATTCGCATCAAAAGATTAGACTTGAAATTTCTAATACATCTAGAAAACTTGCGGCTTTACATGTGTTAAACAACAGACTAATGAACACGATTCATGATGCGGTTGAGGAAACAAGTAGTATAGATGATGAAATTTTCGCAGAGGTTAATCTTCATGGAGAATTTTATTTCACTCACATAATTCTCTCAGAAGGTAAGTATGTATTCCTTGATTTTCACAATGCATGCAAGGGTCCCGCC
>JAWAJB010000055.1:0-8269 GCA_038888155.1 Desulfurococcaceae archaeon | reverse complement strand
GAAGAGGGGCGTGTTTGCCGGCCATTTGGATATCGACAAAGCGGCGCTGTTTCGTCACAGGGATTCAATAGTAAACAGGTTGGTCAAGGGCATAGAGTACCTCTTAAGGAAAAATGGCGTCGCTGTGGTTCGGGGCGAGGTTAAGAGAGTTTCGAGAGGTCTTGTGAACGTTGAGGGCTTTGAAAAGCCCCTGAGCTTTGACAAATTAATAATAGCCACGGGTTCGTCGCCCAAGATATTGGGTATACCTGGATTAAATAAGGCGAACGTCATTAGCGGTGATGATGCCGTTAATGTGCACGATGTGCCGGCCAGGGTCCTGATGGTTGGCGGCGGTGCCATAGGGGTTGAGCTAGCTCAGATATTCAAAGCCCTGGGTAGCGAGGTGTACGTAGTTGAAATAATGCCCCACGTTTTACCGCAAGTGGACTCCGAGGTGGCCGTGGCCCTGCAGAAGATGCTATCTAGGGACGGGATTCACATATACACCGGAACCACTATAAATAAATTCGAGAAAAGAGAGCATGGCGTGCTCGCGTACTTATCCAGCGGTGATAGAATAGCCGTAGATAGCGTGATAATGGCCGTGGGCAGGAAGCCTAACTCCGGCGGATTGGGTTTAGAAGAAGTGGGAGTTGTTCTCGGTAGTAGCGGCGAGGTAGTAACAGATGAGCACATGAGAACGAGCGCACCGGACGTATACGCGGCCGGAGACGTTGTAGGAAAGTATTACCTAGCTTACACAGCGTTCGAGGAGGGCGTAGTGGCAGCCGAAAATGCCATGGGCTTAGAGACCAGGATCAACTACGAGGGCGTACCGAAGGTGATCTTCACTGATCCCGAAGTCGCGAGCATCGGCATGAGCGAGGAGGAAGCTAGGAGCTCCCTTGGCGAGGTGGTGATAGGCAGGTTCCCATTCTCAGCTAACGGCAGGGCGCTAACGCTGAATTCCTACGAGGGATTCGTTAAGGTGATTGCAGACAAAAAGGGTAGATTGCTCGGCGTTCACATTATAGGGCCCGAGGCATCAGAGATCATACACGTCTTATCGCCGTTCTTTAGGAGGGTTAGCACACTTCAAGAATTGGTCAACTTTTACTACGCGCACCCAACGTTGTCCGAGGCCGTCAAGGAGGCCGCGCTAGTGGCCATGGGCAAGGCCTTACACCTATAGCGTTTTTGCATTGCTTATTACACTTGCTACGCAAAGGAACCCCCTCGCCCAACTGGCAAATAAAGCGGCGACGATATTGAAGACGTGGTTGTGGGGCGGGGCAAGAGCAGCAATAAAATATAAAAATAAAAAATTAAATAAAAATAATAAAAATAACAAATAATAATGTTATTGAGATTTCACAAAACTTTTGGCGCCTCTACATTAGCCAGCCTCTCGTATACTTTAACCATAGCGCAGTAGTCAAGCTTCCCTTCCCCATGGTTTAGTGCAACGCTGTAGAGGTCCCGAACAAGGCTTAGTAGGGGAGCGGGCGCGTTTGCTTCTTTGGCCGCCTCTAGGGCGAGTGTTACATCCTTGTAAGCTAACTCTACTGGGAAAGCGGGGGTCCAGTCGCGTGCTAACACCTTGGGACCCTTGGTCTCAGTTATATAGGTCTTAAATACGGAATTGTTAAACGCGTCCACTATAACCTTTGGATCCAGCCCGAGCTTTACACCAAATATAAACGCCTCCGCAAATGCGGCCGTGATTATGTTTAAGTGCATGTTCATGACCAGCTTTAGTGCCTCGCCGCTTCCAGTAGGCCCTACGTACATTACCCTGCCCATGGTTTCCAAGACAGGCTTTACTTTTTCAACGACCTCTTTTTTACCCGCCGCAAGTATCGTCAGCTTACCCTCCGTTGCAGGTTTAACGCTCCCTATAACCGGTGCGTCTACGAATTCGCAACCCTTCTTGGCAACCTCTTCCGCTATCCTTTTACCAAGTGTTGGCGGGTCCGTGGCCATATTGATCAGTATTTTGCCGGGGCCTAGCCCATCTATTACTCCAACCCCCTTCCACTCCTCCTTGCCAAATACAACATCCTCCGTGGCTTTTGGCGTTGCAAGCATCGTGATCACTATATCGGATGTTTGTGCTAGCTCTTTAGGGGTTTCGGCTACCCTAGCACCCTGCTCCACGAACTCCCTCACTTTTTCCCTAGTTCTCGTCCACACCACGAGGGGGTAACCCTTCTTGAGAATGTTCATGGCCATAGGACGACCCATCATCCCTAGTCCAATGAAGCCGACGGTGAGTTTTGTCTCCATGAGTAGTACACCACTCCATTACTTATAGAGAAAGAGAGGGTTTAATAAGCCTTGCTATACCCCTTCTAAGGTATTAAAGTTTATAAATGCACGCTCCCTATTTTTCCACGGGGTGTTAATCGTGAGCTTTGGAGTTATGGCTGTGGATTATGAGGCTAGGGTGAACTTCGATAGGTTACGCGAAGAGAGGAAAAGACGCGCAGTCGAACAGTTAAGACGGTACGGACTAGGTGCCGTTATTGTATTCGACTTTAATAATATTCGCTACATTACTGGAACGCATTTGGGCGAATGGGCTAGGGACAAAATGGCTCGTTTTGCCATTTTAACGGCCGATGGCGAGACAGCCCTATTCGACCCAGCAGCCCCCGCTAAGAGAAAGTATTGTCCGTGGATAGCTGATAGGGTGTATCCGATCGTGGGTACGCTCAGAGGCGCTCTTCCGCCGGAGCTGGGGAGCGAGAGGGTTGCAGACATCATCAAAGATGCGTTGACAAAGCTCAAGGCATTAGATCAGCCTATAGGCGTTGACGTGATAGAGACGGGTCTCCTAAAAGCCCTTGAACGAAGAGGGCTGAGAATCGTAGATGGGCAGGAAGCTTTACTAGACGCTAGAATCATTAAGACGCGAGACGAGATAGAACTGCTTAATATAGCTGCAAGCATGGTCGATGCCGTGTATTCAGAATTAATGAGCTTCCTGAGACCCGGAGTTAGAGAGAACGAGGTCGTGGCCTTCGTAAACAAAATGCTCTACGAGCTGGGATCTGATCATGTGGAGTGCGTAAACGTTGTGACCGGGCCGAGGGGGGCACCTCACCCCCACATGTTCTCCGATAGAATCATAAGGCCAGGTGACATGATATACATAGATATAATGCATTCATATAATGGCTACAGAACCTGTTACTATAGGACCTTCGTCGCCGGCGAACCAACTAGGTCTCAGGTGGAGGCATACGAAAAGGCGTGGGAATGGCTCAAGAAGTCGATTGACACCGTAAAACCGGGTGCAACCACGGCCGATGTGGCGAGTTGCTGGCCTTCGGCTCAAGAGATAGGTTTCAAAGACGAAGATGAGGCATTTCTCTTGGAATACGGGCATGGAATAGGTCTCAGTATATGGGAGAAACCCATAATATCCAGGGCAGTGTCATTCAAAAACCCTGTTCTCATACAACAAAATATGGTCTTCGCTCTAGAAACCTGGTGTCCCTCCAGAGACGGTACAGGTGCAGCTAGAATAGAGGTCGAGGTCGTTGTAACGGAAACAGGACGAGAAGTAATAACAAAGTTTCCAGCTGATAGGTTAATTTCCGTGCCGGTTAGGAGCTAGCTTTAATTGTTGCTCCGTTTTTCGACCCCTCCATCGAGCTAACCCCTTAATAAAGTTTTTAAACCCGGCTTCTTTTTATAATAGGTGTGGAGGTAATTACCATGACCGTGCGCTGGGATATACTGATAGCGGTAGTGGCATACGAGATCGTCCTAATGCTCCTGATCGGGACCCTCTTGGCCAAAAGATACGGCACTAGGGGTACAGCCTTCCTGATCGCCGATAGAAGTTTGGGGCTTCTTCCGACGGCAACAACACTGGCATTAACGGTGCTTGGCACAGTTCACATACTGGGAGTCATGGAATCGGCTTTCGATCTAGGCGCTATAGCCGCGTGGTTTAGCATAGCGCATGTAGTGCAGCTAGGTATAGTATGCATACTAACAGGTAGGTGGGCCCGGGCCCTGAGGTTTAATTCTGTGCCAGAGCTCCTGGGTAGACTATACGATGAAAAAGTGAGACTCGCCGTGGCTGCCGTCATGGCTGCCACTGTGTGGGGTATTGGGACCCTGGAGACGCAGGGCGTGGGCATAGTCATGGCCGCCATTACCGGCATACCCCTAACCCAAGCTATATACATAGGTTTCGTGCTGGGATTGCTCTACGTGATTATAGCGGGCCTGGCTCAGACGGCCTGGCTTAACGTCATCAACTCCATTATATTGTACATAGGAACGGTGATGGCTGTGGCCCTTTTAGGCATGGCATTTCCGGGAGGATGGGGAGCTATACAAGACTATTATACAACCCACAACATGTCGGTGAATCTTAGTGTCTACGGAGATCTAAACCTATTCCTAGGATTTGCCCTAGTGAACGTGCTCTGCACCACCTTCTTCCAGGGAATAAGTCAAATGGGGACCTATGCCTCGTTCGGGGCCAAAAGCGTTGATACGTTGAGGAAGGCCATTCTCATAGCGTTGCCGGTGAACGGCCTCTACGCTATGTTTACGGCTATAGTCGGAATTTCCGCGAGGGCTCACCCAGAGTTCGCTCAACTTGGAGCTAAGCTTGGGGGGCCCTCACTGTTAGTATCAATACTACCTCCGTGGGCAGCAGCGTGGTTCCTAGCTTCGGCTTTCGCGGCAATATTGTCAACCTATGCCATAACGTTCCTAGCCCCCACATTAATATTCGTGAACGATATCTTCGTGCCGCTAATTAAACCTGACGCCGATCAGAGGTACCTAGCTAAGCTATCCAGAATAATACTCATAATATTAGCTATCGCTGCCCTAGTTCCGGCTGTCTCATTACCACCAATAATCGCTGCACTAATGTGGCTATTCTCGTGGATGGTCCCCGTGTTCTGGTTTGTAATCTTCGGCCTGTATTGGAAGAGATCGCCCACTGCTGCGTTTATTACTATGGTGGTGTCGTGGATCGCCAACTGCCTATGGTCTTTTACACCTCTGCCGGAAGTGCTACAAGCCCCGATTTGGTTCCACAACGTTTATTTAGTGCTAGCAATAACACTAATACTGGGCCCGATACTAAATGTCGCCTTGCCTGGGAAACCTCCACTCAAGAGGTATGTGGTTGAAACTGAATAGGGTGATGCATCCGTGCCCCAGTTTCCCCTAAATGTAATAATGCATAACGTTATACTGGTACTAGCATTAACAATAATATATTTCACTATAGGTACTAAATTTATAAAGTGGAAAGAGTTCATGATAAAGGAGTGGGGGAAGTAGTGTGATACTAGAACTTACAACCATAGCTTGGATGGCGGGAATACTTGTGCTAATGGCTGCATACGCGATCATCGCAGCTATAGGCGTATCCCGTAGAAAGAAGCCAAGGACTTAAATATGATCCATTTGGTCAGCGCGATTTGAACTTCCTACACTTTTTTCGTCCTCCATATTTCCAGGGTCTTTAAACTCTTCCTGAACCTCCTGAACAATTGCCCGTTGAAATCCTTTCGCATGAAACACTAAAGTGACGTCATGTTACACTCCAATTTCGGCATTACTTTGTTCCAACAATGCCCAAGCATCCTTAACTCATTTCAGTACACTCGTGCACTTCCTCTGCGAATTACGCGAAAGGGTTGCCGGCTATATCTTTAAGGATTATTAATAAACCCTGGGCTGGGTTATGAATAACGGGGGTAGTTAAAATGAAAACCAGTACCCTGTTGATCGCAATCGTGGCTGTAATCGCGATAGCTATTGCGGTGGCACTCCTGGTATCCACGCCCCCCGGCACGTTGCAAACGACCACACCGACCCCGACCACCCTGGCACCCACGCCGACAACTACGCCCACAACTGCACCACCAGCAACTACGCCAACTACAACGCCGACAACACCAACACCCACGATTACACTGCCGGAGAAAAGGAAGCTTTATGTCAGCCACTGGGGATTCGGCTGGGACCTTATTAAGGAGCTAATTGTAAAACCATTCGAAGAAAAGTACAATGTCGAGGTAGTATTGATCTCCGGCACGACTAGTGAAAGGTATACGAAGCTTGTAAACCAAGTAGAGCCTATACCGGACGTCATCTTCTTACCTGATTACTATGCTTATATGGCAACGCAAAAGGGTCTGCTAATGGAGATTGACCCAAATAAGTTAAGTAACTACAACGAAATTCATTCGTTCATCAGAGATGGGCTTCCAGAGTACATCAAATACTATGGCGTTCCTCACACTCTTCAGGATCTCGGGCTCGCTTACAGAAAAGACCGGCACGAACCCATAACATCGTGGAAGGATATTTGGAGAGCCGATTTCAGGGGACGATAATCTGGCCTGCTCTAACGGCTACCTCTGGGCCCATGGCGTTGGCCATGACGAGCCTAGCTTATACTGGGGAACTGTACAACGTAGAGGCCGCGCTTAGTTATCTCGTAGATTTAAAGTAAAGCCCCATATCGTGGCTTTCTATACAAGGTCCGGCGACCCACAGCTCTATTTTAAGCGCGGTGAAACCGAGTTAGCACCGATACTCAGATACAATTGGGGGCCCCTAAAGAGTTTACCTCTGCCGATAGAGATCGTGTGTCCCGCCGAGGGCTCTATTTTCGTGTTAAACGTAATATCCATAGTGAATGGTAAATGGTACCAGGAACGTTGATTTAGCATACGAATTCATAAACTACTGGATAAGTGAGGAATCGCAACGAAAATTGGCGGAGGCCCTTGTGGATGCGCCCATAAACCAAAACGTGGTATTACCTCCAGATCACCCGTTTAATTTATCATGCGTTTACAATAAGCCAATATACCTAGATCCCAAAGTAATTGCTGAAAACCTCGCGAAGTGGGTTGAAAAATGGAAAGAGCTCATGGGATAGCGCGCTTCCAAATTCACGTTTTTTGCTATTGATCCCATCGCTAGCGTTTCTCGCGCTAGTGCTCATGGGCTCCATAACCGCTACGTTAGCGATCTCGTTTAACGAGGTCGCAAGCAAGTTCATTCAAATCGTAACCTCCAGGTACTTCGCATCAGCCTATTTAACCACGATCAAAATAGGTTTCGTGGTTATTGCCCTCACCGCTTTACTGAGCTACCCGCTGGCTATCTATGGGAGGTTCAAGTCGCCCAAGCTGAAAAGTTTCTTCGACGTCATAGTCTTTACGCCTTTAATGGTTACCCTTTAATAAGGGCATTCGGCTGGATGATCATACTGGGCAGGGAAGGCCTGCTGAACACACTCCTTCTTAGTTTGAACATCGTGTCGATACCGTTAAGAATCCTGTATACGGATGTTGCAGTTGAACTCGGCCTCACTGAGCTATTTCTACCATTCATGTACCTATCGATTTCTAGCGCCCTCGAAAACATCCCCGAGGAATACGTTATGGCTGCGCCGTCCCTCGGCGCGGGAAGCTTTAGGGCTTTCGTGGACATAGTGTTCCCCTTATCAATAACCGGCTTCATAACGGGCCCGGCCAGGGGGGTGAGGTGCGAATTCAAGGAAGACATGCTGGAAACGGAATGCGTGATTAGCTCCGCGGCGAGTTTCGCGGAGACTGAGCGCTTATTGGGACTGGAAAAGCACCAGTTGTTCAGGGACCCATGTAGCCTCTTGAAAGTAAAAGGCTGCGCCGCGGAACTCGTTACGTTAATGTACACAACACACCAAGTTACAGGTGGATCATTTCGTACTCCGTCTATTTATCGAGGAACACCGATTACCACGTAAACACCGTCCGTTGGGTTATGGAGGTCATAGAACACGGGCGCGTTAAGTCGACATCCTACATGGCCAGGGACTTCAATGAGGTGAAGAATAGCATTGACGCGGTTTTGGATAAGCGACTAGACCCCATGGGCGAGGTAACGGAGCTAATGAAAATACGCGGGTTCGGAATAAAATTAGCTAAAAATAGCAACAGGGCCTCTACTTCGTGGCTGTGATAGCCATCTATGCAAGTCTTGCTTATTTTGCCTCGTAACTATGAGCATGCATGGGGGTGGACGAGCCTTGAACAATGTTATTACTACCAAGATTGCAAGAGACCTCTACTTGGTTAGGACTATTGACCGGCAAACCAAGTATTTTGAAGGGATGTGGGAAATACCCGAAGGAGTAACGTACAATTCCTATGTCCTTACAACGAGCAGCGGAGCGGTAGTTTTTGACACAGTGAAGCCTTTATTTACAGACTTATACCTCGATGCACTAAGTAAGATAACAGACTTCAAG
>JAWAJB010000054.1:0-8355 GCA_038888155.1 Desulfurococcaceae archaeon | reverse complement strand
TTCAACACCTCTAAACTTAGACTCATCGAAACCCAACTCTCGGAAAACCCATCCAAACATCTTCCGCTGCATTGCTGGATCGCAGCCAGCCACCACAATCCCTCCATCCCATTTACCACTCAACAACGCCCTCCAGAAGTTATCGCCGTCGGTTGCGCAGAGTTGCGGGTGAATCACTACGAAGTCAACTTTCTTATTCCTTCTGAAATAGTTAACTACTTCAAACACATTCATCTTGTGAAACGACGGACACGTGCCTTGACAAACACAAACGATTAAACCCTTCATATGTACTATCACCTCATGAAATATACGTAGCACTCATATATATTACTCATAATATAAACCTTACTACACCATAGTACTCGATCTAAGGTTGAGTTATGAAATAGCCTCCTGTGCTTCTAACGATTAAACCAACTATCGTTAACGCTATTACAATCTTTGAAGAAGGCATCTATTTTCAAAAAAGTTTAAAAAACACGTAAAATAGTGATATACCAAGGGGTTTAAACAAAGAGAAACCCGGTTTTAGTCTTAGCTCTGCTGACCTTAGCTTTAGGCCTAATGGTTCCCTCCGGATCAGCTCAGCTTAGGCAATCCACACAACCGAGTCTCACGCCAGAAAACTTCACAGCTACTTCAGGCGGTAGCCTTACGTTTACAGCTACCCTGCTTTCAGATAGCAAACCCTTAACTGGAAAAACCATTATCTTCTCGACTACTCTCGGAACCGTTGATTCGCCTATGGGTGTGACAGATGCCAACGGCAAAGTTTCGTATGTCTACACGGCTCCGCAAACACCAGTTAGAATCTATGTGAAGATCACAGCTACCTTTGCCGGTGATTTGCTATACGAAGGCAGTACTGAGGTCGCCTCAGGAGCCGTTGAGCCTGTGCCTTCACCAACACCTTCGCCAATGCTTCCGTCAATATCCCTTATAGGAGCCTCATTCGCCGTTCCTGAGACGCTAAAGGATGATGTATCCTCATATAGGAACTCCATTCCAAGCGATATCATGAAGACGCTGCCAACTGGTTTGCCATCAGAGGCCTTCCTGCTGGCAACTAATGAAAGCCTTTACTTGGTTTTTGCTGAGCAAAGTGATAAGGGCTTAGCCAAAGAGGAGGGTTGGCTTTTGCCAACACGCATTCAGCTTGCAGGTTTAAACATAGCTGTTGTTGTTGTTGCTAAGCACGTTTTGTGAAAGAAGGTCCGGTAACGACTCTTAGTGAAATCTTAGCCAATCCAGAAGCCTACAAGTTCAAACTTGTTAAGGTCGATGCCTATAGAAGGCAGATTTCAGTGCTCTATGATCCAGATGAGCCGCCGTACATCGAGTTTCCACTGACAATTGGATACCTCTCTGAGAAGCCCATTGAGCCATTGGCAATTGTCCGTAAGGCTTTAGAGAGAGCTAAAGAGATAACCTTCAGAATTGATGATGGGGTTATAAGAGACCTCCTAGAACTTAGAGAACCTCAAATACTCTGGGTCTTTAACTTCGAATACGAATATTGGTATGACTCTAAAGCTGTAACTAACGGGATAGTGATCCCACTTAACCACCCAATATTCACGCTACTTGAGCTGTCCATGCCGGTCTTAGGGAGGCTCCTAAAAGCTAGCGGCCTAATAATTCTCTACGATGTTAAGACAGACCTACTTTATGAAGGTGTGCGGTCTGTAGTGGAGTTGATGAAGGACAGTGAAAGGTATCTAGGTAAAGTCGTTAAGTTGACTGCAAATTGCTATGGTGGTTACATTAGCGTTCAGGAGGTTATAGAGCATAATACTCCATGCGGTGAGGACCTGATTTATGTCCCCGACGTTGGATGCGTGAACCTCGTGACTGATGCGAGGTTCGAGGGCTTCGTTGCCTAGAATAATGTGAGTGTGTCCCCGAAGCGTGATGAACTCCTACTCGCGGTCGGCGTCTCAAGCTTCCATCAGGATGAGCAATTCGTTAAGGCCTCTGGAATCTTCGAACTAGTAGGCAAAGTGGCCTTAACTAAGGAGGTAAGCGATTCCCTACCTGATGGCATCGTCCTCATAGTTTATAGTGCTAGAAAGGTTGGTGAGATAGACTTTGAGAAGTTAGCTGCCCAAGTTAAGGACGAGGTTAAAAGGCAGATAGGAGAGCTTCTCTGGAACCCCCAAGACATTTACCCGTATCAGAAGCCACCTGAAATACCATTCAAGGTTCCAAGGAAGGTTTTCTGGTCGAAGGCCCTAATCTCCGTTACCACGCCCAAAGAGCTCCCCGAAATAGTTGTTGATAGGAACTTCACGGTTATAATTGATGTAGCTGATGCGCCCATCAACCTAAACATAAGCAACTCCATCATCTCAAACGTATCCATAAGGCTAAGGGAGATTGTCAGGAACGTCACAATATATTTCGAGAAGCTCATTGAGAAGCCTTCAGAGGTGCCTAGCCCGCCGGGATTAGTTTACGCTTATCATAAGATCGATGTAAATATCCCTAAAGCCTCTATCGAGAAGGCAGGTATAACGTTCTGGGTTTTGAAGGAGTGGCTGGTAACCCATGGAGCCGCCAAAGATGATGTAGTTATGCTCAGATACCATGGCGGAGAATGGTTTAGACTTCCAACGAAGGCTATAGGTGAAAACGCAACACATTTCGAGTTCACGGCCGAGACTCCCGGCTTTTCAATATTTGCAATAGCGATAACAGTACCTGTTAGAGTTGTGGAGACCGGTGTTGAGGGCTGCGTCTTTGACAACGCTACCGGAAAAACCGATTAAGGGTGTCAGAATAATAGCGTTGCCAAAGGTTATTACGTTAGCGCGCACTGAGGCTACAACGGACGATATGGGTCACTACTCGCTTTCCCTGCACCCGGGAGCTACGTTTTAGTTGTTTTAGCTAACGGTTATGCTGATGTGTCGGCAGAAGTTTCACTAACGCTTGGAGAGGTTAAGCGGGTGGACCTTAGGCTTGAAAAGGCTCTGGCGGAATTCTCTGAGGATTGGTACGGCGTGAAGTTCGAGATCGCCATCTTAGGCAACCTCACATGGGAGATCGGGGACGACGCATTGCTAAAAAGTCTCGGTAGTGGTAAGCGATATGGGCGGAAAGGAGAAAATTGAGTTTAGGCAGCTCACTCTAGAATTGGCGGAAGCAAATGTGAAGGTTTCTGTTCCAATAAACCTCGCTACATCAATTGGCGGGACGGTCTTCAGCAAGCCCATCAGCATCGGGGTGCTAGACGGATTCGGCCTCCACGCTCCCGGAGAGACCAAAGGATACTCCCTCCAAGTTATCCTGGATGGCTCTGTTATCGATAAATTTGGTTTCGAATGACCAGGATCAACGTTTAAGACTGTTAGCGTTAGCATCTACGCGCCCGAAGCCCTGGTCTCGGTTGAACTCACAGTTCCCTCAAAGGTTAAGATAGGCGACGAGTTTGACGTAAGGCTTAGGTTCAGGAATGAGGAGAGGCATCCTATATCAGACTTGAGGGTCTCGCTCCCATGCCCTTCGGCACCTCTGCCATCGGGCCAACCGAAATAACAGTAGGGGTTATTAATCCGAGGGGTATTGCGGAGGCTATGTTTAGGCTCAAAGCCGAAATCGCCGCAACCAGCTTAATAACAGTAACGTATTCTTACAGGACCTTCTGGGGGTATGTTGTGTCAGAGCCCTTGAAGACGTTGGGGTCAATAACCATAACTAAGATCCCAGTGAGCCTAACGATCTCTGCTGAGCCTAGGGAGGTTACTGTTGGTGAAGAGGTTGTGGTTAAAGGGTCAGTAAGCCCGGCCATGAGTAAAACTATAGAACTGGCCATTAAGAGGCCTGATGGAACAACAGATACGCAGATAACTACGTCTGCTCCCGACGGCAGTTTCGGCTTTAGGATTAAGCTCGATAAGGAGGGTGAATGGAGCTTTACAGCAAGGTTTGCGGGAGACTTAACCTATGAGGAGGCGGTGAGCGCAGAGGTAAAGGCTACGGCTAAGCCTAAGCCAGGCCCATGCCTCATAGCGACGGCGGCTTTCGGGACAGAGCTTGACCCACACGTCCAGTACCTCAGAGGCTTCAGGGACAGAATAGTCTTAAGGACTTCTGCCGACAGTAGCTTCATGAGAGTGTTCAACGCATGGTATTATTCGTGGAGCCCATACGTTGCGAGCGCGATGCAAGCCTACGAGCCCCTCAGACGAGCAGTTAAGTACGCGTTATACCCGCTAATAAGCATCCTCCATATCTCCGAAGCCTCATATGGGGCGCTTAGCTTCAGCCCAGAGGCAGGGGTAGTGGCCGCTGGGATCGTAGCCTCGCTACTAATAGGGCTCGTATATTTCGCGCTGCCATCGATAGCCATAATGCACCTCGCAGGAAGGTGGCCATCTAAGAGGGCCGCCAAGCTGATGACGCTCGTATGGCTTGCAACAATCACTGGAACCGGTGTAAGCATAATAGCGGGATCTTCAGCTACTGCCATGGCATTCACCTCGATGCTAGTCCTCACCTCATTGGCGTTCTCAGTCGTATTAGCAGCACAATTAATAAGGAGATGCATCAGACGCAGATGTCCTAGGTAATAAAGAGAGGAAAGATAATGATAAGAAGCTGAACCTACAACAAACTATGAGTACCATTTGAAGAAGTTATCGAGTAGATAGCCAGACTCAACGAACTTAGACCATTGAGAGATTCGTAACTCTTGTATATGAATTGTGGATAAAGGGGGTTATTGGGAAAATGGGTACTTATGAAAAGGAGTGAAGTTCGAGAAGCTTATATTTCGTCTTTCTCTACCTAAGGGTTATGATGTTAAGCATAATTTGAAGTTTCAGGGTAGATCAGGGTTGAACATCAAATAGACGCTTACGCGGAATACAAAGCACCTTTACATGTTTCAAGGATTATTATTGAATGTAAGGCGCACGATAAGTCAATAGATAAAGATGTGGTTATGAAGCTTATCCAAGAACTTTAAGACATAGGTGTTGATAGAGATTTCTCAGTCCTCACTAAGAGTCTCTAATACTTGCTTTGTCAATAGTGCTCGGGAACTTAAGCTTTAACAACGCTTTTCAGTAGTTGTGTAAAGTTTTCTTCTCACCCCACGTCTTGAAGGAAGAGATTCTAACTATGGCAACTGTTTTACGCATTTCGTTGTTTAAGACGTACTCTACGGGTACATACACCTAGATTGATACGCTTCACTACATGCATAACGACTTTAAGTAACTGGCTTGAAGCTCTATGCCTAGTATTCATCAGTCAGCCTTAACATTTCAGTTTTCAAAGAAGAATATCATCATCCGCCTTCAGCTATGCACTAATGTTTCAGTTTTACTTAGCTTACTGAAACAGATCTACGGGCGTCCCAGGACTGCGGAGCCGGAGGTCCCGGGTTCAAATCCCGGCGGGCCCGCGATCATTTATCTGCCTGTTTAAAGATCGCTCCAGCGCCAGATCCGCAGAACTCTTGGAAACTCGCTCCTGGAAAGCCTCCACAAAACCTCAACTTCTAATAAAGTGTAGAGCGCTGGCTACGCTTGAAAAACTCCTTCAGGAGAAGTCTCATAAAATAGAGCAGGGATCAGCTGCGCTATTGGCAGGCTTACAGAGTTGCTTTGTTGGATAGCAGTGTATTGCAAACTGTTTCGGTTTTAGACTACTTAGTTATCAGAGCATATACGCTGCAAGAAACAAGTCATTTAATTTTGATCTACCTTTCTTAGATCTGCTGTACCACGCTTACGACACGGGCACTGTTAACAATGTTTTCAATAGTTGCAGTATAGATTTGCTCAAAAAGCCGTGACAACATCTTTTAGGCAAACCTCGTAGGCAATAAACAATTGTTGTAATTTGAAGTACATCTAAGCTACTTAGACAGCGCTGCGCAACACATTAGTGAACGGGGATAATAGCCCTAGTCCCCAAAACTTAACTATCGGGGATAAAAGTATTGCGCTCGTGTATTACGACCCAATAAGATACCGCCAGCAATAGGTCAAGGGTCAAAAAATACCCACATAGGTCTCAGCCCAGTGTGATTAAACGAAACAATGTTGAAATGTAATGTATTGATGTGGTTTACCCTATCATTTATTGTTGACAACAGCCAAGAGGTCAAGCTCCAGTGCACTACGGCGAGCCAGTTTAAATAACAATGAGGAGCTATTTCCTCAGATTATAAATCGCTCGAGCGCATACTTTTAACAAAGGTGCTCTCTACGAGGAGCATCTACTGGTCTAAGCGCGACCTCAGAGTACATGACAACAAGGCCCTAGCAAAGGCCTACGAGGAGAGCGATGAGCTAGCAGGAGTCTACGTACTCGATAATAAGCTCGTCGGGGACCTCTCGTCCAATAGCCTTATACCTATCCTTTCTAATTAACGCGCTGGGCTCCCTCAAGGAGGAAGTCAACGTGTCGCTGTTCCGAGGCGACGTAGGGGAAGTATTCGACGATATACTAAGCAGGTACAAGGTCGGCGCAATTTACACCGCTGTCCCCCTATCTTGGACTGAGAAGTCAATGGCTGATAGCGTCAGAGCTGTGTGCAGTAGACATGGAGTTAGATACTTTGAAATCCTGGATAACGTGCTGTCCACAGCGTTCCACAGGCATCCATTAACAAGTTTCACCGCTTACTACAGGTCGTGGATAAAGAACATAGATGCATCCATGGCTGCGGCTGTCCCCCGCAAGAAGTTCCTCGAAATAGGTGGATTAGAGCTAGGCGAAGTCGCCCCAAGGCTAGGTGCGAAGCTGCGGGACTTAGAGCATACTAGAGTGGAGTGGGGCCACACGAGGCTAGGCTCATTTAAATTCAATAAATACGACGAGCTGAGAGACTACCCGTACGTTGATGGAGTGTCTCGGCTATCCCATTTCATAAATCAAGGCGCGCTATCAGTTCGCGAAGTGTACAGTAAGGCAGCGTGTTGCTCCCAAGAGTGCACTAGGCAACTAGCTTGGAGGGAGTACTACTTCGCTCTATGGCGCAACTACCCTTGGATTAACGAGCTAGAGTTAAAGGACTACATGAGGGGGTTTGAGTGGGAAGACAACAAGTACTACATCGAGTGCTCTACAGAGGGCAAGACAGGCTACCCGATAATAGACGCTGGGATAAGGCAACTAATGAGAGAGGGGTGGATTCACAACAGAATCAGGTTAATAGCGGCCAATTTCCTTGTAAAAGATCTCCGCGTCAACTGGAGAGCAGGGGCTGCTTTTTTCAAGGAGAGGCTCCTAGACTACGATGGGGTATTAAACGCTGGCAACTGGCAGTGGGCAGCCTCAGCGGGCGTAGACCCGCTACCCATTAGGATGTTCAATCCAATAAAGCAGGCCAAGAAGTACGATCCAATGTGCCTTTACATCAAGAAGTACATCCCAGAGCTAGAGGGCGTTGACTGCAGGCCCCTCCAAGACCCGCTGTCTTACAGGGTAAAGGGCTACTACGAGCTTATAGTTGACCACTATGAAGCCGCGAAGAAGTTCTCTGAATACGTAAAGAAGAGAATAGCCGAGTTGAGGACTAAAAAACTCTAGCGGGCAGCTGTAGATCATTCTAGTTCCTCTGGGTAAGGTTGCAGAAACCTCTGTTCGGCTAGGTACGCATCGCCAAATCGATGTATGAAACCCTTAAAGTACACTAAGAGGGCTCTCACTTCCGATCTCCCCGTTTTCAAGTCCTCTAGTAGTTTTAGAACGTATCTTCTCTCCTCTTCTGCCAGCTTATTCTTCAAGTGACCGTATATGTGCAGGAAGACGCTTAGATACGAGTTGTTGCTTGGTCTTCGAGATAGCGCTTTCAAGGCCTTTGCCCTATACCCCCCCTTAAGCTCTTCTATATCTGCTTCAGACCTCCGAGCTACCATCCTTCCGAGCTCTTTCAGCACGCCGGGGTGGTATAGCATCAATAGGTACTTTAAACTTCGGTGGAGCTCAACGAGGTCGTCAGACCTAGCGGATATTTCAAGTCCTTCCCTAATGTAGGCTATTGTGAATATCTTCGTGTAGAAGTCTCTCCTAACCTCCGAGTTCACTAGCCTCTTCTCTGACTCTATTGGGAGGTACTTGAAGTGCTCCCTCAATGCAGCTGTGAATAGCCCGTCGCGCTTTCCGAGTACCCTTCTGCTTTGATCATAAAGCTTAGCATCTCTAACGCCGCACGATGGGCTCGAGGATTTCAGCAAAATTCCATCTACCTCTGGCAAGCTCTTGATGAGGTTCTCTGAGAACGAGCTCAGTTGATCTGTGTAATCAGCGCCCTTAACAGTGTCCACAAGCCTAACGCCCTCTGGTCTCTTGATTAGCGCAAGCGGATTGCGCGGAGTTCCCAAGCCGATCCCCATC
>JAWAJB010000053.1:0-8394 GCA_038888155.1 Desulfurococcaceae archaeon | reverse complement strand
GAGGCTATTGGGGACCTGTCTCCAGGATTCCTCCTCGACTATCCACTCGAGCGCCTCCTGGGGGATGGTAGAGGTCTTTTGCCCGCCAGGACCTCCTGGTCCATCGAGTAAGCACCGGCGTCCAGGTGGTTTTGCCTAGACCCTATCAGTAGCGAAATGTAGTACAGCGGTCCCGTGTGGTAGCCGGCTATCTCCACCCTATTGATAGATATGGCAAAGTCCAAGCCCCCGTATTTCTTGGCCGCTTCTTCAACGCCAAGTGCTAGGGTCCTGTAAAACTCGTTGGGCTGTAGAACTATGTTCCGAGTAGCCCCAATGTAGGACTCGTGGTCGCCCCAGTTCAGCTTTATCAACAGCTCTTCCTCACTCACGAGGCCGTTTAAATAGGCCTCTGTGGCCCACGCCAACACGACGCCCGTTGATATGGCATCGAGCCCTCTTCCTCGATCACGTCAAATAGCTTCAGGAAACCCTCCTTACTCCTCATTCCGAGATTTGATGCAAGTGCATAAAGTGGTTCGTAATCGTACGATATGAACTTTATTTTGTAAAAATAGGGTTCGTCGGGGTACGGTTCCCGAAGGGCCGCTAAGTGTATACAGACCGTGGGACAACCGGCACAAGCTACTCTTCTAGCGAGCACCGTCTCGGCTAACTTCCCCCCGCCAATTTCCTCAGCCATCTCGAATTAACCCGAGGTGAGGTTCCTGGTCGGTAGCGCTTTAATAGCGTTTAACGCGAGCACGTTGACGACCGTACCAAGATCGTGATACTTCTTCATCGCGGGAGACTTTGCTGTCAGCTCGTAGACCTCCTTATAAGCTTCTCGGTAGGCCGGTGACTCAAATACCCTAAACCCCCTGCGCCCCACGATCACCACCGCTTTTAGCTTCTTGGATCCAAAGACGGCACCCAGCCCGAGCCTTCCGAAGTGCCTATAGGTCTCTGTGACGACAGAGAGCCTTTCCCCAGCTCTACCTATTCTCATTATCGTTCTGTGGCCCGCTCCCGGCGTAACCTCCCCTAGTATTCTGCCCACGGTCTCTGTGCTCCTCATACCCCAGAGCGCTGACACATCTCTAAATTTAACCCTCTCGTCCTCGATAACTAAGTACAAAGGTCCCTCGCTAACACCCTTGATCACCACTGCCCCGTAACCAGCGAATCTTATCGCGAGCGCCGATCTACCGACTCTCAGCAAAGCAGTTAGTCAACGGTGACTTGAATACGGCCACGGTTTTTGAAGCGGGCGGGTATGCGCCGGTTATTGCTCCAACGGTAAATATTATGGCGTTTTCCGGCCCCAGGGGGATCCGCCTCTCTGCCTACTTCCTCTTTGTAGAACCGGGTTACAACGCCTATACCCCCTAGCCATTTGCTAAACAGGTCCTCTCTACGCTCAACCCAGTGCGTCTTCTTGGTCAAGTCTATATACAATACGTTTGAAATGAATTCCCACGCATTCACTTACCTCACCCCTTCGAGCACAAGTACGCCATGCGGGCAGAAGGATGTGCAATACCCGCAGTGTGTGCGCATATGACCGGCTTTAGTTTTCGTAGTCCCATTGAACAGCCCCTATGTCGCATGCCTCCTTGCAGAAACCACAACCAATGCACTTGCTGATCTCGAGGAAAACTCCTCCGCCACTCCTGATCCTTAGCGCACCCACCGGGCACACTCTAGTACAAGGCGGATCTTTACAGGCCCTGCATACTATTATCGTAAAGCCCCTCTCGAAGTCGCCTGCGCTTCTGACCCATATTGCAGACTTGCCGTGGCGCAACTAGGCGGCCAGTCCTTTTACCTCAGGCCCGAGAAAATGCAATTAGCTGGGGGGAAACAATTAGGGACACCGCTAGCGTGCTAGACAGGTACATTGATGCCTTAGTGATCCGCACTTTCGAGCAAGAGGAGGTCGAGTAGTATGCTAAGTGGATGGTGAAACCCGTTATTAACGCATTAACGGACCTTGAGCACCCTGTCAGATCCTCGCCGACTTACTGACCATCTGGGAGAAAAAGAGAAGGCTCGAGGGGTTGAAGGTAGCGTACGCCGGAGACATATGGAACGTCGCCCAGTCCTGGCGCTAGCCGCTCCTAAGATGGGCGTAGACCTCTACATTGCAAGACCTCCGGGCTACGAGCCGCATCCGAGGATACTGGAGCAGGCCACTAAGCTCGCGAAGGAGTACAAGACAAAGCTCGTCATCACGCCAAACATAATGAGGCGGTTAAGGACGCAGACGTGATCTACGCGAACACGTGGTATAGCATGGGCAAGCCCGAAATGGAAAAAGACAAAAGACTAAGGGACTTCAGGCCGTACCAGATCAACGCCGAGGTGGTGAAGCACGCTAAAGAGGACTTCATATTCATGCACTGCCTACCGGCCTACTGGGGTAACGAGGCCACCGAGGACATAGCGTATGGGCCCCATTCAGTTATATTCGACCAGGCCGAGAACAGATTGCACGCGCAAAAGGCAATACTCGCATTAATAGTGGCTGAAGGGGTTTAAAGAACCGTCTTTTCCCTTTCTTACGTGCCATGAACAACTAATGCTCCCCACGATCTTCTGTTCCCCAACGCCTTCACCCCCACGCAAACTACCGCTAAATTAGCGCCAAGCGCCGTTGCGAACCCGCTCCGGTGGCTTTCAATAAGGATAAAAATATAAAAGGATAAAAATATAAATATTTTCCAAGCCCTAACTCTACTGGGTGAAAAGTTCTTGAACCCTTTCGAGGAGTTGCATTTTCCAAACGCTCCTTACATCGCGGTGGAACCCCCCGGTCCCAAGGCCAGGGAGCTACTTAATTTACAGAAAGAGCTAGAAAGCAGTGCTGTACTTTATCCCCCAGATCTACCGTTTGTCCCAGAAGAGGCTAAAGGAGCCACCATAAAGGATGTAGATGGTAACATTTACATAGACCTCTTTTCCGGAATTTCTGTTCTGAACTTTGGTCACAGTAATCCCTTTATACTCGAGAGAGCTATTGAGCAAATGAAGAAGCTCACACATACCCTAGATTTCCCAACATATGCCAGGGAAGAGCTAGCCAGGAAGCTCGTCAACATCGCCCCAGGTGGCATGAGGAATAACTCCAAAGTACTGTTCGGGGGACCTACGGGGTCCGACGCCATTGAGGGGGCCATCAAGCTAGCCAAATACATTACTAAGAGGCACGCCATAATAGCGTTTGAGAACTCTTACCACGGCCAAACAACGGCTGCTCTCTCTGTGACGAGTAATAGGAAGTACAAAGACCTCTACGGGCCACTAGGCCCTGAGGTGCACTTCGTGCCGTATCCCTATTGCTATCGATGCCCCCTTAAGCTGGAATACTCGGAATGCGAAATGAGGTGCTTTACATACCTGGAGCACGTGGTCGAGTACCCATACTCCGGGTTACCTAAGCCAGCTGCAATATTAATAGAGCCCGTGCAAGGCGAGGGGGGGGTTATCGTGCCTCCACCCGGCTTCCTAAAGAGAGTTGAGAAACTTGCCAGGGAAAACGGCATTCTATTGATAATCGATGAGATACAATCCGGCATGGGCCGCACAGGTACCTGGTTCGCGTGTGAACATGAGGAGGTGACGCCCGATATCGTGACCATGGCCAAATCCCTGGGCGGCATAGGCCTACCATTAGCCGGCATTATATATAAAAAGGAACTGGAGCCCTGGGTCCCCGGCGGGCACATAGGTACGTTTAGAGGAAACGTGGTAGCCATGGCCGCTGGCGCTGCTGCGATAGAGTTCGCCGAGAAAACAAACCTCCTCGAACATGTGAGGAGAATGGGCGAGGATGCCCTAAGGTATCTCAAAGACTTCGCCCAGGAATCCAAGAGCGTTGGGGAGGTTAGGGGCAAGGGGCTGATTATCGGGATAGAGCTCGTCGAGGACAAAGTCACGAAGAAGCCGGCTACTGAAATGGCTAAGAAAGTGCAACTAATGTGCTTTAAGAGGGGGATTCTGCTATGGAAAGCGGGGGCTTACGCTAATGTGATTAGGTTGCTACCACCGCTAGTCATCACGAAAGAGCTACTCGAAAGGGGGCTAGAGGTGCTGACTGGGGTAATCAGGGAACTGGAATCTGCTAAGTAGAACCAGGCCCAAGTTCGTCTTTACAACACCTTTTTACTCGGTTACCGCAGGTGTTTGCACATGCTACCGGACATGGAGCTTCTCGATTCCGTTAACGAAGAGACTCTCGTTAAACTAATAGATACGGCTCTCAACCCCCCGTAGATACGGTTGACCTTGGCGAATCCCTATACTCAGTCCCTGGTCCGGTCTTACCACCGCAACCTAAAATAGAATACATAGACCCGGTAAAGCTGGAAAACAGGACGGGTTCCCCTAAGGCGGTAAAGTTATTCCTCGCTGTTGACCAGGTTTTATCTTTAATGACGTATCGGGACTATGTTAAGTTGCACTCACTCGAGGATAAACGCAAATTGGAACTTTTCTACGAGTGGAAGGACACCATATCTCGCAGTATTAAGCAGTTATTAAAGGTTACTTCAAGAGACATGATGGCCGAGGACGCTCGTAAGAAAGCAGTTTTACTCGTCGCCCCCTCCGAGAGGCAATTGAAGGTTGTTGAAGGTAAATGGACTTCGTGGGCGTGGAGAGAAACGGCCTACGATGGTTCCAAAACGCCCAGGGCCAATGGTTGGATCAGCAAAGTGGCCGAGATAGCTGATGTCTTAAAGAGCGAGGGGGGTGAAACCCATAATTGTAATAGATAGCCTCGGCGATTACGAAGGCTATAAGCACGTTGCCAAGAGGTTCTCGCACCTCGAGGTCGAGATTCCGGAGAACATGGCCAAAATAGGCTACGTGAGGGACCAGAGCGTTACGTGGTTCGAGAACCCCATAATATGTAATATGGCCTTGGGCATTAGGAGGGGTGAAGAGCTCGTGATAAACGAGGTGTACTATAAGCTTGGCAAACCCCCCATGGTCCGGGCCAGGTGGGGGTTGGTCAACGGCAAGATCCTGAGGGCGTCGATGGAGGGGGGATTTCTTCGTCATTAAAACCGAAAGCGAGGTCGTTCTTTTAACCGGGGTAGGGGTCAGGGGCTCTAATTTAGCTACGATAGACTTCCTGGCGAACGCTTTACCGGAGGACATTAGAATAGTAGCCATTCCAATAGCCGGCTACGTAAATGACTGGAAGATGGGGGCCGCGCATCTTGACGTAGTTTTCGCGTACTTGGGGCTCGTGGGTGATACTATGTGCGCCCTAGTGGACCCCATGCGAATGGGTTTTTACTCCGTTTTAGAATATGATAGGAAGAAAGGGGAATTCAAGTTACTAGAATTTCTATCCCTTATGAAGCAACTCAAGGTAAAGGTCGCAGAGCCACCGCGAGAAGGGGCTAGCCCGATAACCATGGTTAACGTGCTTAACCTGGGAGGGGGTAAGGTGATTTCAGACGAATACGATCGCTCGGTAAACAGGTACATGGAGAGAGTATTCGGATAGATGTTATAGAAGTAAAGATACCGCAGATCGAAGCCGGCGGGGGAGGGGTTAGGTGCGTTACCAGAGAACTGTGGTGAGCACAGAACAAATACAGCCGCGTAGCCTTACGAGAAGGTGCGTTAACTTTAAGCACGACTCAGTTATCGCCGGATAAAAAAGGATAAAAAAAGTTACAGGTTAACGCAACCCCGAGACTTACATCGATGATCTTGAACTATGCTTTTTTGACATATATTCTCCGAGTACCAAGTGCGCGATCTCCTCCGCGGAGATCTTTCTCCTAGCATAGGGGGTCAATAGGTAAAAGACAATGCCCATCACCAAGAACACGAGGAATATAACATACTCTTCGGGCCATACAAGTGCCGCTGGAAAGCCGGGTGTTATTACGGAAACGAAGATCATAATACTGGCAATCGCGCCGATCACACCCGCTATTACGCCTAAGGGCGCCCTGTAGGGTCTCTCGGCCTGGGGCTCGCTTCTACGTAGTTTTATGAACGCCAAGCACGTCATTAGATACAATAAAGCAACGTATGCCGATGTTGCGTCAACGAACCACACAAGCGATCTTCTCCCGAACAGCGTCGCTATCACGGCTAGCGCACCCACGAACAGTGTCGCATAGCTAGGCACACCGTATCTGGGATGGACCCTCGAGAACCACTCAAGGAGTAACTTCGCCCTCGCTAGGGAGAATATCACCCTAACCGCCGCGTAGAACGATGCCACGTAGGTGGTCAATATACCGAATATTCCCACGAAAACCACCACGTATCTTCCGAGTGGGCCCCATGCCGTGGCTACGGCATCGGCGGTGGGCATATCCAGCTTAGGAATGATCTCGCGGGGTAGCAGGAAACCGTCAAGTAGAGTAACCAGCAGGTACCAGAGGGTACCAATAGTTATAGAGAAGGTTATGAGCCTTGCAAGCTTTCTGCTCTCGTATTTATACTCCTCGGCGGCTTGCGGTATCATGTCGAAGCCTATGTAGAAGAAGCCAGCCAAGCCCAGTACAAGCGATAGGCCGAGTGCTGGCGGTAGCTCGCCGGTCAAGTTAGTGACGAAGTTATGTACGTACTGGGGCGTGGCGATCCCCTGAGATATACCGGCTAAGAATGTGGAGAACCCTACTGCTGCGAAAAGTAGAGTCATCGCAGTCATAACGATTCCGTACGGTCTTGCTCCTATGTAGTTTACAAAGGTCCAGAGTACCCCGAGGGCTGCCCCGAAAAGCACCATTGGCAGGTACACATTATAACCGGCCACGCTATATAACGGCGAGGTCTTGAATACTTCTGGAAAGAGGTACGCGAAGATGTGCGGCACGGAAGCGGCCTCGAACATCACTAATGCGATATACGCTACAGCCATAAACCACCCAGTAATATAGCACAGCCTTGGCCCGAACGCCCTAAACGCGAAGGCCAGCTCCCCGCCGGCCACGGGCATCATTGATGCGAGTTCTCCGTAAACAAAGCCTATGAATAACATTAGCGCGAGGACTATTAAGTAGCCAACTACAGTCATTAACACGCCCGCGCGGTATATAAACTCCCCCCATAAAACGATCCAGCCCCAGCCTATGAGGGCACCGAAGCCCGTGACGAAGACGTCAATGCTTGTAAGGGCTTTTTTCAGGGCAGGCCTGTACACTTTGCTCATATCATATATCCCCTCTGCCTTAATGGTTTCTCCAATTTATAAACCTTACTTTGTTAACAGACTCATCAATAAACTTTGTTCACAAACGTTGCACGAGGTTATACTAGCTTGACTGGTCCCCGGGCTCGGGTATGATCACGTGGTCCCTCCGTTTTACTGACACATCCCCGCTCCACTGGATAGTATGTTCCGGCGTTTTTCCACCAGCTGTTTCCTTGCGAATTACAAAACTAAACTCCACCATACCACTGCACTTGTACCCCGCCCTGCATATCGCCTCTATTGCGTATACCATGGTAGCTAAGTCGCTTTTCATATCGCTCGCATCTCGCCCAAGATCTTCCACTCCTTTGAAATGCCGGCACGAGGTGAGGCGCTTGCTTCAACTTCGCCAGCACAACGTCGACACGGTTGTTAAAGTGCGAACGGGGCGCTTTCTCTCGGAATATTCACGTAACCGGGTTAAACGGTGTTGATCAAGGGTGTGCCATTGAAAAATGCACTGTAATATGCCGTGGGAAAACGGGGCCGCAGGGTGCGGCGTCGGGGAAAGCCTCCTTAGTCCGGCATGATCAACGTACCCGTTTCCCCTTTCAGCGCCTCGTATGCGTTTTTCAAGTGGGCTACAATGGCCAGCCTCCCCCCCGTTCTGGATGAACCTAGCGGCTGCGAGCACCTTAGGGCCCATGCTCCCTGGTTTGAAGTGTCCTTTGCTGTAATAACTTAGTAACTCACTAATTTTAATAAATTTAAGTGGTTTAGCGTCGGGAGTGCCATAGTTTAGGTATACGTAGTCAATGTCCGTTAATATCATTAGTACATCTGCGTGGAGGGCTGTGGCCATCCTCTCGGCGCCCAGGTCCTTGTCGATCACCGCTTCCACGCCTCTCAGTAAATGTAAACGTTAAGTTGCCACCTGAAACGACCGTAAAGTTTCCTGGTTCAAGAATCAGTTGCGTGGGTCGTCTAAGTTGAGCTGATCCAGGGGGCGTTATTAAACCTAGAGCCAAGGCTAGCAGGGCTAAAGCTAAAACTAAGTTTCCCCTCATTCAAGCACCCTAATGCGTCGCATACGTATTTTATGCATTTTTCATATAGTATTTATTTCTCACGCTACTTACTCCGGTGTGGAGGAGTTTTCCACAGTTTCAATGATAGGTGGATCTCGGCGGAAACACGGTATTCCACGCGCTCCCACGGGGATCCCGTGAACGAGAACTCCGGCTCGCTTT
>JAWAJB010000052.1:0-8423 GCA_038888155.1 Desulfurococcaceae archaeon | reverse complement strand
AGTAACACCTGGATACTATCCTGAAGTAGGTGGGACTGCTTTAGCGACGTATTTAATAACAGACTTACTAGCCAAAGATGAAAGGATTCACCTAACGGTTTTGACTGGAGTTAAAAATCCTAAGAGAATTTATGGGGTAAAATACATTTATGATCCTCTTTTAAAGCACGTAGATAAACGCTATATTCCTGTCTCCCAGCTCAATAGGCGTTATGGAGACATCATAAAAAGTAATGATATAGTGTATATTGTTAATGCTTTTCCGTTGATTCCTGTAGCTAAAAGATTTGGTAAAAAGGTAATCGTACATCTACATGACTATAGACCGATATCCCCTTCCGCAGTAGTTTTAGCGGGGACGACTAATTTAAGTAATTTTGGATTGCTTAAAGAAGGATTTTATACACTTTTAATCCAAAGAAGAGGAGTTAAAAGCCTAATCAAGAATGTATTAAATATTCCTTATACTTTGCAGATACGCAGATGGGTGTGCATGGCTGACACTATATTAGCCGTTTCAAAAAGGCATGCTGAATTGCTAACAAACTATATGCCTGAATGCAATAATAAAATGAGAGTCCTATATAACCCACCCCCAAAACTCCCTGCATTCAAGAAAAATTTAGAGGCTATGCCCACATTCCTATATTGTGGTGGCGATAACTATCTTAAGGGTTTCCATGTACTTATCAAAGTACTTAAGATACTTGGTGAGAAGAGACAGACTAATTTCAAGCTTATTTTTACTAATAAATATAGACAAAAATCTTTAAGTATCTTAAATAAATTGAGAAGACATTATAATCTCAATATAGAAGTTTATGGTATGGTAAATTATAACGATTTGATAAAGCTACATTCTAGAACTTGGGCATTACTATTTCCCTCAATATGGGAAGAACCATTACCCTATACAATAATGGAAGCATTACTTATGGGAACCCTTCCAGTGGCATTTAGTGTTGGAGGTGTACCAGAATTAGTAGAGAAAACTTGTGCTGAAGAATTTTTGATCCCGCCGAACAAGTATAAAAGGCTTTTGGAAGCAATAGAAACTATTACAAATTATGATAAACATTACTTTGAAAATCATTTTACTCATAAACTAATTAATGCTCATTCTATAAGTATAAAGTTCAATGAACAAAAATTATTAGAAGATTTTCTTGATGTCTTGTTTTAAGTTTAGGAGTAGAAATGAAAAAGTTTTCATTAAAATATATGATATTGAGAATATTGATTATTTTCAGCACCAAACGATGCTATGAGAATTTTAGCTAGGTGCACTTGAGAAGCTTTCATTCAGGTCATACGACCAAAATATTTTAATGACCATGCTAGCGGACAGTTAGAGCATGTTTAGGGTGGTGCAGCTAGGAACCGATAAGCTTCCTTGCCCTCCACCTAAGGGTGGTGCCATAGAGAGATACATCTATGGGGTTTCACGAGAATTGGCTAAAAATGGAATAGAAGTCCACATAATTTCACTTCCCGGTTGGGAAAAAAGTCCTATATTTAAGCGTAT
Organism: Desulfurococcaceae archaeon; assembly: GCA_038888155.1. Lineage (GTDB taxonomy): Archaea > Thermoproteota > Thermoprotei_A > Sulfolobales > Desulfurococcaceae > UBA285. The sequence goes on along the minus strand of JAWAJB010000052.1, from coordinate 6,898 downwards.
AGACAATGTTATTCATCATCCAGTAAACCTTGGTTATTATAAGACTATACCATATCATCCATTACTTGAACTTAATTTCTCCAAAATATTTGGTAAGAAAATTTCAAAAATTATTGAAAAAATTGAAAAAGATTATGGAAAAATTGACTTTATTAGTTCACATTTTCCCACAACTTCTTTCGGTCCATTATATTTTAAAAGGAATAATACAGAAGTTGTCATCTTACATCATATACACAATACTTTTGGAAGAAAGCGAATTAGCAATCTACTAATGAGGATTTACTTAAAATATGTGTTAAGGCGTTACGATCTCGTATGTGGAGTAAGTAAATTCGTTAAGGATTGGCTCATCAACGATTTGGGATTGCCACAACACCGTGTAACAGTCCTTTATAATGCTATAGACTGTAACATTTTCAAACCTTTTCCTATGGAATATAGAGAAAGATTGAGAAAACTATACGGTTTAGAAGATTATTTTATATTATTATTTGTAGGTAGAATTACTCCTGATAAAGGGTTAGATCATGCTATTAAAGCGTTAATTTTGCTGAAAAAGGAAGGTTTCAATAAAATTAGGTTATTAGTCGTAGGTCCGAAAGGACAATTCTATAAAACTCATGAGAATTACTATAATAATATTTTAAGGTTAATAACTATGTATAATTTAGATAATATGGTTAAATATCTTGGTTATTTTTCAATTTCGGATCTCCCTAGTTTATATTGCATCTCCGATGTAGTTTTACTACCATCGCTCTCTGAAGAGGCATGCCCCTCAGTATTATTGGAAAGCTTAGCGTGCGGTCGGCCTGTTATAGCATATGATTCTGGAGGTGTGAAGGAATTATTACCATCAGGAGGGGGTTTAATCGTAACTAAAGGAGATGTTAGAGCACTAGCAAAAGCTATAAAAACTTACTTATTGGGAAATGTAAAGGTTGATCCCAACAAAATCTCTACATATGCAATAAGTAATTTCTCATATTGTAGTATAGCAAAATGCTTAATTAAATTATACAAAATATTAAAGGAAGAGTATACTAAAGTAAAAAGGTGAAATCAAATGATATTTGAAATTCAACGCAATCTATTTGAACTAATGGAGAATCTTCTAAGAGTAAATGAATCATTATCCTACTTTCCCTATAAATCTTTACTACTTAAACAATTTATTGGTAAGGTTCTTTTAAAGAATAAACATCCAGTAAATATCCAGGCTATAGGCTTTTGGAATATTTTGAATTTGAAGTATTTTACTTCGAAAAGATATCTAAGAATAGTTAATAAAAGAGTTATCTTTAACTATCGTGGAATTAAAGCTACTATGCCGCTAAGCTGGCTTTACGAGCTTGTATCGATGTTGGATGTTTTAGAAAAAATGTCCCGGGTTGGTTGTTCCATTTATAGTCTTGATGAGCGGCATTTCATTATAGATTTTTCAAGAACAGGTGTAAATGTAAGGATGATTTTACCGTTTCCCTATTCACCTCACGCTCTTTATTGGACTTTTATTAGGAGAGTCTTTAATGAAAATGTAGAAGACAAAGAAGTTGTAGATGTCGGGGCGTATATAGGTGATACGACAGTATGGTTTGCTAAGAAGAAAGCATATGTTTATGCTTTTGAACCATTTCCGACCAGCTTTAAATATCTTAAAATAAATTGTATCATAAATCATGTAGAAGATCGCGTTCAACTTTATCCAATAGCTATTTCAAAAAATTCTGGAAGGTTGAAAATACGCTTCAATCAAGACTTCTATAAGGTCGAGGGTTTTGGGTCATTATTTAGTGGCTTTAACGAAATAGATGTTGACTGCTGGAGCTTAAGAGATGTACTAGAAAAGCTTGGACTGGATCAATGCTATCTTCTCAAAATGGACTGTGAGGGGTGCGAATTTGACGTCATTTCTAATTCTATCGATGTTTTACCAAGATTTAGAAAAATAATATTAGAATATCATATAAGAGACGAAATCAATAAGGAAAGATGTTTAAAAAATTTACTAAAATCTTTAAAAATCTGTGGTTTCCGTTATATTATAAAGGGAAATATGATCTATGCAGCCAGAAGAGGCTAAGTTGAAGAGTCATATTTTGTTTACCATTTGTAAATATAAAGCAGAGATTAAGTTATATTTAAAAAAACTTTATATGCTATATAAATAACCACATTGTATAGATGCTAAAATTTTTGAAGATCGCTCCTTTTGTTATCTTAACAGTAATCTTCACGCATATTATTGTTTATAAGACTGTTTATTACACATCCTTCTTTGGGTATACGATACTGATTATGATAATTTGCATCTCAGGTTTATCTATTTGGCGTCTGGTGAAGAATAACGAGTATGGTATGGGACTTTTATTGCTTTTAATGCACACTTCCGTTATTAAGGGTATCCTTCACTTGCCACTCTTTTGGTCCAGAGATACACCTGCATTGATGGCAACTACTGAGAAAATAAGGTTGTATGGTTTTCCCCCACCTATCAATTTAATTAGCTCCTATCAACTATATTATTCGAAACATCCAGGCCTTCATATGTTAAGCATATTTATTATTGAGATACTTGATCTTACGGATCCAGAAAATCTCATTCTTATTTTCTTTTATATTTTTACAATTTTTATACCTCTCTTTTTCCATATAGTTATATCAAAGTATTTCTCATCAAAAGTGGGATTAATTTCAGCTTTTTTCATTACGTTAACTTCCACACTTTTGGTGTATGATCCGTATTCAAGAGGCACCTTAGCGCTTCCTCTAATGCTTACTCTGTTCTTTTTGGTAGGACGTACTTTTTCTGGAGAGAAACTGAAAGGATCAGATATAATCCTAGAGAACATATTACTGTTAACGTTAATTTTAACTCATGATTTTTCCTCAGCTATCTTCGCCTTTTTCGTTTTTTGCATAGCTATTGCAAGTTATATCTTTGGTGACTTTAAATGGACAAAAATGTTAAACTTATTTTTCCTTGCCTTAATAGTATTCTTGATATATGAAATTTATTATAGCCAAACTGTAATTAATTATAATTTGAGAAAAATATTAAGCTTAGAAGAATCTCAGTTATCTTTCGCTGTTACTTTAAGAACACGTACATTAAAGGAGCAAGTTTCTTTGATAACTAGATCATTATTCTGGCTATCCGCATGGATATTATGTTTAATGCATATAAAGAATAAATTATCAACTAAAAGAAAAAATGTGTTTGGATTTTTTATTTTCGGTTTCTTTCTAATTTTAATCTCCATAGTTACCGGTCTCCTTCCGCCAAGAGTGTGGCTTTACGCATATTTTACTCTTGTGCCGGCGGCGTTCAGCGTAATTACGTTAAATGTTATTGGGCATAATAAATTGGCAGTTACTATTACTATGATTTTATTCATAGTATCTTACCTAATATCTCAGATAGCTGCTCTCTCATCACTTTTTATTGCGCCATATTCTATAGATAGGTATGAGTATTTGAGAGGTGAATACAGATATAAGTTATTCAAATCAGAAATAGAAGCTATCGACTGGATTTTTCATTACTTAGGGACTACACCACATATTAATCTCATAGGAGATTTATGCTCATATCTTATAGCATCAAAACATCCATTACAAGTTGATGCCTCTTTAGATCAATTGAGATCAGCATTTGAAGATTATCCGCAACAAAAAAATACTTTACTGATATATAGAATAGAAATGGAGTATATCGTTAGGGGATTTAATGGTTACTTTTTCTTACATGTGGATGCCTATAAAAATGTAGTTCAACGATATAATATAATTTATGTTAATAGTGAAGTAATCGTCTTTTACATTTGAAATTTATATGCATTAATTTAACCATGTTACATAGAAAAGTCGATGCAACTTACTAAATCTTTGATTAGTTCTAAAACTAAAAGTTGTTTCTGTTAAGATGAAATTAAACATGTATGGGCGTCTTGATAATCCCCTCAAGTGATTTTCACAAGATCTTTGATATTGTTGCTCATGATCAGGGAACTTAAGATATACGTAAAAGATTTTGCGACTACATAACTAGGGGCTTAACATTGTCATATTTGATGTGGGAGAGGGGACTATAGTCGAGTACTTGCTAGTAAGGGTGAAGTCTGTGATCGCATGAGACATAGGTACGGGTGTCCCGAAGGGCGTCCCGGACCCACGAATTAATAGGTCTATGAGCATGTTCAATATCTCTACTTTATCATTTTATTTTAAATTTTATTTAAATTAAGATAATTCCATTGTATGGTTCTGGTTACGTTAACTGATCGTTAGAACCCGTAGGTAATCATTCGCCCGTAAATAGTGAGGTATGTGATATCTTAACTAATTATATGCAGTTACCGAATCCGCATTAATTCATCAATTAATTTATCAAGCCTCATATGATGTTTTCTCTGTTCTTCTCCCTCTAACACATAGAGAGAAGCTTTAGAAGGTGGTCGAATTACCGACTACATCGACTTTAGATTAACTTTTTAAAATATCTGAGGGAACCCACTAGAAACCAATTTATAACGTTAAGAAAATCACGCTCTACAACGCTTTAAGACCTCATCTTAGCCACCAGCAGGGTTAATGATATTTCTAGCGCATTCCCAAGTCCCAGAACTTCACCTGCGACAGCCGCCTGAAGGATCCTATCAAGCCTTCCCGCTAGAGCATTACTCAGTCTAAAAGCACGGGTAGCGATACCATAGGCTGGTCAGAACCACCTCTAAAACGATTCTCACGCTTATGACTTCAGCAAGCTCCGATAGTACTGCGGCAATATAAAGTTTAGTAATCGCTTAGCATGCATCAACTTTGCGTCCCTAATTTTAGCTTGACAGATGATTTTGAAGAGAAGACTGAAAGCATTTACCTTCTTGTAAATCGACGTTAACAGTGTGATCGACGCTGAACACGGATGAGCCGTAAACGACCCCGCACAAAGGCTTAGCCCCCCTCTGGCAGGTGCTCGCATCTAGATACACAGTCCTCTCGAAATAGAGGTGCATGTACAGGTCGACAATCGTTCCACTTCTAACCATCCTCACGGTGTAGATTCTAAGACCTCGATTCTGAAACTACTATCGGTTAACATTGTTATAACTTGCGAGACATGCGTATGTCGTAATGGTACATCATATTGTCTGAAACATGGCCTATATCTTCCTTCCCGAATTATATTACGAGCTTTCTTGCTCTATTATAGAATGATGTAATAGAGAAGTGTAGAGAAGTGAAGTTAATTAATCATATCCATAGTTGACGTAAAGCTCCTTAATAAACTACGAGAATATCAGTCCTTATCGCCGAACGTTCTCTCTTGAAGAGGCCTAGTAGGTGTACCAACATACGTAGCTGGAACTCAAACCGGAAGGTCGCGTCACCGAGTGAGGTATCCCCAATAGCCGTGCTATACTCTGAGCTCTGCTCAATACGCTTAAAACGTGAACGACCTTATGCAACGTCTTGAAAGTCCCAGTTAGTACATTTATTCTCGCGTAAACTTTAGGTATCCGACCCTGCTTCTATCATCTGGTAAGCTTATAAATCCGTAAAATACACGATCAAATCTTTGATGACACCAATTTACCCCTAAAATATCTTCGCACCCTTTGATTGAAGCCTGCTTAATAATACAAATCTTTCGGGATATTCGACAGTCCCAAAGCTTGAGCACACGTTGTTAATGCTAGGCATTATTTGATGAAATCACTCCGGATGGTTTGTTTGAGATGGAGATCTGATAGTGTTACATAAAGGAAAGATTGAGCATGGGGGCTAGGCTGAACATGGTCCTGTAAGCTTGCTGCCGCCGTTTTTCTGATGGCTTTGGGTGGCTGGGCAGCTGGGTGTGAAACCAAAGTTCGCTTGGGCTGAATGCTGTGGCAGTTAGGGCTGCGGTTGAGCGGGGTGTGTGCAAGCGTTTGTGGTTCGGCTGCAGGACTGCGGTAGCCCCAAGCCGGTTAGGTTGCCTGGGAAGTCGTCGGCGTGCCCGCGTGTGCGTGGCTTCGAGGGTGGATGAGCCGGGCATGGAAGGGTGGGAGCCTTGAAGGCTGGTACAGCGCGGTCGGGGGGTGTCTAGCGGCGATGACTTTTCTGCTTGCTGGCGCTGTTTCAACAGCGCTCGCGGCTTTCAGAGCTGAACGCTCCGCATCGGTTTCGCGCTTGCGAGCTTGTCCCTTGCTTGGGTAAGTTCAGAGCAGGGGCGAGTACTATGGAGTCTACATGTGGGTAGCATATAAGGGGGTGGTAATCCTTACTTCGGGATCACCACACCTATGAGGTTTAGATCCCTGTGAGTTTTCGTGGAATTCTCCTCCCTTCTGCCGCACTACCTGCGGAGGAGGCTTCTCTCGCTTCTTTACCCGGTGGTCGGTGAACGCGGCTTGCTGGGCTTCATCGTTTGGGTTCTCGTAACGCTCGATCGCTCCCGGTTCCTCAACGGCTCTGTAGAGCTTTCTCGCTAGGCTAGTGGCGAGGGATGGTGTCATCTACGTTAAGGCTGACCCTGCTGCGCAGGCGTGCTTTTCAAGCTCAGGAAGCCGATACACGTTTCAGTGGAGGTTTTAGTGCGCTGCGAGCCCTTTCCGGGAGCCGTAGGGGCCTCGGCTGGTAGAGGCTCAGAGGGGTTTGGAACCCTGTACTGTTCCATGGTTAGGAGTGAGGCGATGGTGGACTTGTGCACGCGGCCCCCGTTTGTCCGGGTTGTTTACTTGATGGTGGGTCTGCTGGAAGATGTGGAGGGTGTCGAGGTGGAATTCGCTGGTGTGGAGGCTAGGGCGTTGTCTAGGGGAGCTGAAGCGGTGCACGCGGTATAGGGGGCACAGTGTGGTGGGGGAGTGGCTCGATGGTGGAGTATTGGGCTTGGTGGGAGGGCCCAGTGTAGAGG
>JAWAJB010000051.1:0-8469 GCA_038888155.1 Desulfurococcaceae archaeon | reverse complement strand
CTTTCTAGCCCACTTCCTTAGTTCCGCAGCATACTCTTCATTACTCATTAACTCTTCGTATACCTTCTTACTCGACCTACGGGAAGACCTGTAGTTACATACAGCAGCAGGAGTAACCCCTAAGACCTTAGCTATTTGGTACGTACTCAACCCTAAGTCTCTCTCGAGAATAGTAACTAGTGCCGTCCTAATAGCGGGAAGTACGTACTTAACCTTAACCTCGCAAGGAGGCTTCCTCAACTCTAACACCAAATTAACGCAGTTAATCGAGTATATAAGCGGAAACAGGGAGACAGCTATAAGTCAGTTAAAGAAGTAAACAACGAACACTTATAACTCTAAACCACAAAATAGCTTGGGCCGGGGTCGCCTAGCCTGGCCAGGGCGCCGGCCTGCTAAGCCGGTGGGGGAACACCCCGCGCGGGTTCAAATCCCGCCCCCGGCGCCACTCCTCATAAACACCCACGATATCCTCCACAGGACCAACGTACTTGTCGCGGTGGTAGAGGTAATACTTGCCCTTAACCCTCTTAACCCTCCAGATAGAGGGCATGGTTATCTCCGATATAGAATAACGCTGTATCAGGGATATAAACCACTTACCGAGGTAAAAATAAAGGGGTAACCCATATGACACTTTAGGCCCTAAGTGTTAACTTACCTTTTTTATACTCATATTCATACACATAATAGCTTCATTGTTTGGGTTGTTAGAAGCCTCACATCTTCTTGGTTCCTCAACTAGAACCAGTCGTAGACTGTCTTACAAGAAATTAAATTTACAACTATTACCGTACTAGTGGGACTGAGTGCAAAGTTTATTTTGCCGGTCCTAGGATCATTACTAGTATGATATCTTGGTGAAGCTCGTGAAGCTCATACTATGGATGCTAAACATAGTTATAGCACTTTTATCGGCAGTAAACGCTATTGCCTGGGGATATGTTATCAGGGAAGTGGGAGACCCGAAACCTAGCATGGAATTTATAATTCGTCTCGTCTTTAACAAACACTTTATACTAGCAATGGTCTCAGCGTTTACTGCATCAATGCTGAGTTACGTAATAATTAAGGAAATGGGAGTCCTGGTCGGAAGATTCTTTACATCACTAAGCATCGTAGCAACCGTACTAGCTTGCCTTCTTGTTTTGGGCGAAAGAATATCCGTCGTAGAGATAGTTGGAATAGTATTGATAATCGCAGGGGCGATGATCCTTGGTAGGTAGCAACCCTTCTCGACATTAAGCCAATATCAATATATCAATAAATTGTTGACGATGTTTGCATATTAGGTTTTGTACTGTTTCTATGTTACATCTCTATTCTACATAGAAATTATTTTAGTACCGATAAAGATTGCCAATCAAAGACTATTATGAGGTCTTTTAATTATTTCATAAATTATGCGTCGGATAAAGTAAACTTAATCTCGACCGTAACCACGAATAGCTTTACTTGCTTGTAATACTAGAGCCGATTTGTGTGATAAGTACTATATAATCTACATGCACCTTTATCGTAGTATTCGACAATACGAAGTCAACCATTCTGGGATCGCTCCAGTCCACACCCACAATTAATCCACCTACTTTTAAAGAATTACTGCTAAGAGGATAGAATTTGAACAAGTGATCAGAGTCTCCTTGCTGAATCATCTTTGTGGCCCATGGAAGAACTTCATGTCCAGCAATGTCCAGTGGTTTTATTACGAATCTGGTCATGTTCGTAGAGGAGCTAAATTTAGCTACTATCAGCAAATTTTCATGTGCATTAAAAGGTTCAGGAAATGAGATCCTCAGGAAAAACCACCCGTGAGAGCCTGCTGGAGTAAACTCAAATAGAAGCGTGCTTTGATTCAGTACCTCTATACTATACTGTTCGATTCCCATAGCGTACGCGAAAGTAACGTTGGTAAATGGGACATTCAGTCTTACACTTCCTAAATCTGACGCGTTAAGTAAACTAATAGGGTTCAAAAACAGTATATGTCTTCCTACAAGAAATGAAGGCCATTTATTAAGTAAGGCGTCTATTAGCATTTTCCCAGTCATTTCAGTTATCGGTAAACCATAATCGTATGTAAGAATTATCGCCTTGTAGTTTAAAGGTTCGCAATACCTAGGCTTAATGCGCATTAAGTAAGTCTCTACATCCCAATACAGAAATTGCGGAAGCCTGGTATAGCAAAACGCTAGATGCGCAAAGTCCACACCTTCAATACCTTTGCTAATCAAAGGCAAAAACTCTGGAGGCGATGCTACTAAATCACCATTTTCTAAAATGATATTCAATATATCTAGCAGGTCTCTTTTATCCGCATTAGTGTCACTAAATATTAGCGGTATGTCTAATGATAGCGGCAAAACTACCGTATAAAGTACTACAGTTATTGATAGTAGCGCCTTCGAGAATAATTTAGCGCTCCTTACAACCTTTTTCGGTATAAAATGTGAGAGTGGTGAAAGAGCCATTAGCACTAGAAAAATGAAGAAAGAACCTGCATCGACGAGGTTATACAGAGTCAACAATTGAAGTATGGATGGTGTAAGAAATAAGACCATCGTCATGATCTTTCGCTCTTGGTAACATTCTTTAAGCAAGACTACAAATGATATGGTGTAAGCTGGATATAGGTAAAGGAGGAAGGACCACCATATATCCTTCGATAGAATTAAGCCAATTATTGAAGCACTTATGAAAGCTATTAGCATGGGGTTTTGTTTAGCCGTAAATAGCAAGCTAATAGACGCTAATGCTCCAACTAACGTTAAGCCGTAAATGATTATAGGTGCTCCACCAAGAGGGTATTTGAACTCCCATCCAAATGGGGTACTAACAAACATAGTTACCAAAATTTTGAATAAACTGAATGTTCTCGAACCTTGTTGTATAAGGTCATAGATGAACCAGTGCGGTGCTGTCAGAATCCCCATGAGTAAGAAAGTAGTGAGTGGAAGCGATGCCCCGATCATGGAATTTAATAGACAACGCAATCTTTTTTCATAGAGAGACACTAGAAGGATGAGAATGCCAGCTATTACGCCACCTGTATAATGTGAAAGAAATGCCAGACCTGCTGAGAAACCTGCTAGAAACCATCGTTTCCCAAGATTAGCGTCTTTAAGAAGGAGGTACATGGTTAGTAGTATGAAGAGAAGCGAAGCATTATGTTGAAGGCCCATGCGATTAATATGCATGGATCCAAGAGAAAACAGCATGGATGTCAACCAAACCCAAAAAAGCCCATCTAGGAACTTCTTAGCGATAAAGTATAGCACCATAATTGAAAGCAATCCAAATAGTGCAGCGGGAAGCCTGACCGCGAAGTAGTTATTACCAAGCAATAATAAGGATGCTCCTTGTACGATGTCGAAAAGTGGCGGGAAAAAGTTTGGACCCCATGTTTTATAACCTATCACACCCTCCAGTATATTGAGACCTAGATGAGCGTTCGTCCCTTCATCACAATACCATCGCGGATATCCCTCTATATTCCATAGGCGCAGAATGGCTGAAACTGCGAGAATGCTAGTTATTGCTAATAATTCGAAGTGTGTTCTCTTACTCATTTAAATCACCTCAGAGAGTATGAGACCCCACTTATGAAGTAATAATGAAGGCCATATCTCACAACCACTTAAGCAGTTAGGGCATCTCTCGTTAATTATAAGCCTCCTAGCTCTTAGTGATGGGGGTGAATACAGTATCTTTTTCAAGGACTCCTCCCTTATATTGCCGAGCTTAAAGCTCCAAATTGTACATGGAAAGACGTTACCATAGGGATCTATGAACACACTTGATCGTAATGCTTCACACTTAAAATATCTTTTACTTGGGTCAATAATGTATTGAGTAGCTAATTCCGTGAAATACTCTTTAAATTTAAACCTGAGTCTCTCAGGTAGTCTCTCTCTTGTAAGCTTAACCATTTTCATATTGTTTAGGAGCCATTTAAGGTCTTCTAGCATTGTTTCCTTTTTATTAGCCCATATATGGTTTGGTTGTTCAGCAAAGTTTTGGAACTGCAGACCGACGTGCTCTATTGATATAGAGAGGTCGCTTAAGTTTAAATCAGCCACTTTTTGAAGTAACTCGTATGTCATCCTTAAATACCCGCTATTATATTGTGTAATTGTGTAATTAACATGAACAAAGAAGTTATCATATGATGCTTCGAGTTTTTTTAATGTTATCAAAGTCTCTATAGCTTTATCCCAAGCCCCATTAATACCTCTAATTGAATCATGTACATCTGGGGGTCCATCTATGCTAATGCCTATTCCATAAATAATCTTTTTAGTATGCAATATCTCTAAAATACGTTCAGTAGTTTTTACTATATGCTTGGGAATAAGCCCATTCGTAGATGTGTCTACGATAACTAGATTGTTGCACCTAGATGCAGCAACTTCCACCACTTTTGTGAGATCCCTCTTTAGGAAAGGTTCCCCTCCAGTTATATGAAGCCATAGTAGATGGGAGCTTACTTCGTCAAAAAGTTTTCTATAATCTTCAACTGTCATCTCATTGTTAATAAGTTGTGGGTGTTCTTTATAAGTTCTCCAAATATTACACATTTTACACATCGCATTGCATAAATTAGTTACAGAAAGATTGATACGCCATGGAATACTGACCTCCTTAAACTTTATTAGCATAAACCTTGGTATTAATGATAATGCTTTACTGATCATCTACGTAGCACCTCTTCATATATTCTGATAATATGTTTAATTAGGTTATCCCAACAAAAGAATGTGCCCGTAAGTCTGGCATTTATAGATAATTTCCTTCTAAGTCTGTCATCAGATAATATAACAGACAAAGCTTTAGCGAGATCTTCAATGTTATTAGGTTTAATTAATATGGAATTGACCATATTATGTGCTATATCGGGAATGGCTCCAACAGATGTCGCTATAATAGGTTTTCCATAGTACATGGCCTCAAGCAATACTGTTGGAAAGCCTTCATCTCGTGAAGCTAAAACAAAGACATCAGCATCTCTTAGAGCTGATTTTAATAAAGTGGTTGACACTTTACCTGTGAAGATTACATTATCTGCGCCTTCTGCTAACTTTAATAATTGTTTGTAATATTCTTGTGAAACAACCGGGCCGATTACGACAAGTACGGCTTTTGGCGCTTGTGCTACTTTCCAAATTTTCTTCCAGGCTTTTATTAACAGGTCTATTCCTTTCTGGTATGTAAGTCTGCCAATAGTTATAACTAAAAGAGCATCGTCGGGAATGCCGTAAATTCTCCTAAAGTTTACGTTATATACTTCTTCATTCGACAAGTAGTCTGATAAAATTGCATTAGGAATGTATATTATTTTGTGTCTGAATAGCGTCAGAGGGAATTTTACTAACGATCTTGAAACAACTATAATCTTTCTTGCTACATTTAGAGTAATTAAGTTCAGCGTTAAATCATGGATGAGGTAAAGACTCTTCGTGAGTTTAGATTGTTTGTAATAAATACCATGTACTGTGAGGACGAAAGGTGTAGAGGAGATAGCACTCCATATAGCTGCGGCATCCGAAGTGAAGTGTTTTATGTCATGAGCATGAACAATGTCAGGTTTAACTAAGTCGAAGATTTTAAATAGTTGAGGAGATATAACACGATACGGTATCTCCTCATTAGCACCTTTAAGTGATATCTCTCTGATGTACGGTACTCTGAAAATTGTTATACCCTCAATTTGGTGTTGAAGCACGTTAGTAACATTATCACCAGTCACTATAACCACATCAATGCCTTGTTTAATGAGAGCTTTTGCCAGTCCATATACGTGGATCTCTCTTCCACCAGTAAATGACGGTAAAAATGTCGAGGTGACTAAGCACACCCTCATTTCCTAAATCACCTATATAGTTATTCAGCATTACCCCCATATGTAAAATTGTAAAATAATATGAAATTTGCTGGAAACCTCTAGCAGTATCTTGAACGACTTCGGGTTTAACTCTATACCATCAATAATGTTCCTCCTGAACCCGAAGAAACCTGAAACCATATCTTTATATACTTCTACAGGTGGGAGTAGCATCTGTGTTAGTAGTGTCGTACCACGCGAGACTATCCTTCTTAGAAGAGACCAGTTCTCGATACCTTCTCCAGCAATGTATCTCAATACGACAACCATGATACATCACTCTTTGAGTTTTTCACTGACGGTTAGAACAGCTTCGGGTGTGCTGTAGATCCTTGTCCATCGTTATTATGAGCTTCCCCACACTCATTAACGTTCTCCCTAATAACAAAGCCAAGGCCCGGCTTTCCAGGTCCTTTATTAGTTATTAGCTAGCTTTTTAAATCTTTAACCACTTCGGCGGTTCCATCGGGCGAGTTATCGTATATGGCAACTATCTCAAAGTTTCCGTAACCAGCATCATGCGTAGCCTTAGAGAGCCTTACTACAAGCTCCTCAATGTTTTCAAGCTCATTATACGTCGGGGCTACTACGCTCATGCTACATGTATTGGACATCTCTTTGGTATCCTCTGTTGTACTATACTGATAGCTTGCTGAGAATATGAGAGCTATGAGCGGTAAGCAGCTAGTCAAAATTTAAAACAGAATGTTGTATTACGATCGATATCTCTCCTTAAGGTCTACATACTTTATAGGGTCTTTCTGAACAACGGCAAATCATGTGGACGTACTCGGTGAAGTTCAAGTAACCAAGACAGGTTTCCCGCTCTATAAAATATGTTTCTGTTCTGGATTACTTCTATTTGCGCGCCTGAAGAGATGTGCTGCAAGCGTTTCCACCAAGTCGGGATCTTCGTCTTCTCTTACATCTATGCTGTATATAGACTTTTTCTCTTGTAGCCTGGTATCTTTACGGCTCCTCTCTCGTTCTCATAGTGGCGCACGCTTGATCAAGTATACTTTGTTCTTGAACTATATCTTCATCGCCTTTGATAGGTATGTAACTTGTCTTCTTGAGTCTTAGCAACTGTCATTGTTTGCTAATTCAGGACCGTTTTTATGTGTCACATTATCCGCGTATGTGACGTTGCTCGCATAGTTTCAAGGTCTGCTATTGTTGTCAAGAATTATTGTTCTTAGCAAGTGTATGTTCCCCTGGCGATCTTAATTTGTGTAAATCACTTTCTTTGGTTGTGATATTTAAACTACTGTGGTAGAGAATAGGACGTTATAGTGGAGCTACTTGAGATAGAAGAAGAGGGGAAAGAGGTTCCGAAGAGGATAAGTTGGTCTTTGTAGAGATAACGAACATTGTGAGTTGTTGCTGATACATTATAAAGCCTCACATCCAGATTAGGGGAGATGAACTGGAGTTCTTTGTTACTCGCTTAGCTGATAGAGTTGCGTTTTCATGTAAACTGTAAGATTAAAAGATTAGCGATCGAAAGAGTTTTGAAGAACCTCATAGAGGCATCGAAGGAGAATATTAATTCCGGTAGTTACTCTATTCGCCGAGAGCACGTAGGAGACCGGAAGAATACGGCTTCTCACGACTTTGAGTAACTCAGAGTACGTACAGATTGTTCCGCAGCAAGGCTACTTTGAGTTCCTGACCTTATTGAAAACTTGAGGCTCGTCATGAGTGATTGGGTAGGATGCCGTAAAAAGCTACTTTCCTCGGAATAAAGAAGCCTGTTTTAATGCTGGAGAACCCTGCAGAGAGAAGTGAAGCTATTGGAGCGAGTGTGCCCAAGAATCAGCTTAAACCCAAGTGTTGTATTAGCAGGGCTGGAAAGTGATTTCGTACCCACTAGAACTACTTAGTGAGTCACCGTTTAGTGACAGTAGGGTGGCGGAAAGAATAGTGAGTATTATCGAAAAATAACGTATATCTTTCCTCCTCAACTCGAGAACCACAATACCACCTCGCGCAGCTGTTTCGGGTTTCATGAAGGTTTACAAGGTTTGATGTAAGTTGTGTTACCGTGGGATGATGAGCCCGTCCGCGATGCGGGTTTGTGGTGGAGACCTGAGTGGGTAGGGGCATCCAACGCCAGTATGTGGGGGTTTCCCCACAGCAATGAACTCGAGCTAGATGAAGGGGAGCTGTGGGTAGGGGTTACCCTGAACGGGTGGAGACCGATGACATGGGCACCGATGAAAGGTGCCCCAAGGTCGATGAAACCAAGGGTCGATATCAAACCACATCAAACAACATGAAACCCAAACCCCGAGTTAGCTATGGTGAGATCTTGCTACATATAGAGTGAGGTAAGTAGGGCTGTTTCTTATTCAGGTTAGCTAAGCCTAAAACTATGATTAAATTGTTCTAATTTTATTTCCCTTAATTTATTTCACGTAGTAAGCTAAAAGAACTTTCGAATCGAGATGGTAAATTTGAAACATGTGTGTGAGGTTAGGATAAGAACGGTTAACGACGTTGTGCCGTAATCCCGACGTATACTACTTACACGGTTATTAAGAGGTACTCGTGTTCTCTAAGTTAACACATAGCTGCTGACTACAGTA
>JAWAJB010000050.1:0-8569 GCA_038888155.1 Desulfurococcaceae archaeon | reverse complement strand
TCTGCTTAAAGCCGCCGACGTTCAGCGGCCTAAGCCTCGTTCCAGCCACTGCCGTCAAGATTACACCCTTCACAGGGATTCTCTGCTCGACCCTCCCGGAGGAGGTAACTAACGCTCGAGCACATCAGCACTTTAAATATTCAGGAAGATCCTCAACGCTTACGGGGAAGCGCGAGAGCGTTCTCCAGCACCCCTGACCCCTGGGCGGCACTCTGGGCACGCCTTTCTCGTCGAAGCAGGCCAGGACCTCGCCCGTCAGCACCACGCCCTCCGTGAGCCTGTACAAAACGAAAGGAGTCCTCCTCAAGTCCGGTTCCTCGAACCCTTCCCCTGACTCTACAAACTCCCTCAGAATTTTGGCTATCCTCTCGCCGGCGCGTCCATCGCCCAAAGGGTTCTCGAAGTCTAACTTCTTAATACGCTCGTACCTTTCCGCCTGCTTCAGCGCCTCCTTGACTATGCGCTCCCACTCGGCCCCTGAGAGCACGTTAATCCCGTACATCGTCGTTTCCGGCCTCTCGGTGTTATACCTCACGGTTACTGTAGGCACTTTCAAGGTGAAAGCCTCCTCCTGTACACCACCACTATCCGTCACCACCACCCTTGCGTTCTTCAGCAAGGAGAGGAACTCGAGGTATCCCAGAGGCTTCAGTACCCTAACCTTATCTAGGAGGCTCCATAAGCCGAACTCGGAAACCCTTCTCAGCGTCCTTGGATGCGCCGGGAACACCACCGGGTAGCTCCCCGAAAGCACGGCCAACGCCTTCAGAATGGAACCCAGCCTTGCGGGATCGTCCACGTTCTCAGCCCTGTGCAGGGTCGCGAGAACGTACCCCGCTTTCTCCAAGCCGAGGTCGCCCAGCAGCCTCTCCGCTAGCGCGTCCACCCTACTCCCCTGCTCGTAGATAACGTCCACCACCGTGTTCCCAGTCACATGAATACCCCTCGGGGACACACCCTCAAAAATCAAGTTCAGCGCCGCCAGCCTGGTGGGCGCAAAGTGCAGCGAAGCGACGGCATCCGCCACCCTCCTGTTAACCTCCTCGGGCATCACCATGCTCCAGCTCCTAAGGCCGGCCTCCACATGCGCGAAAGGTACGCGAACCTTCACGCTAGCAAGCGCCGCGGCAAGCACACTGTTCGTATCCCCCTGAGCAACAGTCACAGCAGGCCTGCGCTCTCCTAACACTTTCTCAACGCCCAGCATGATTCTACCCGTCTGCTCGGCATGGCTACCGCTCCCCACGCTAAGGTCGACGTCCGGGCTTCTCATACCCAGCTCCTCGAAGAAAACCCTACTCATCTCGTAATCATAGTGCTGGCCACTCCACACGAAAAAGTACTCCACACCCAGCCTATCCAGATGCTTCAGCACAGGCCAAAGCTTCACAACCTCAGGCCTCGTTCCCGCGACAACCACCAACATTGCAACTCCCTCGACGAATACCTTTTCTAAGTACTAAATAGCACGAAGAAAAGTACACTGCTTTCCCGCTCAACTGCTGAACTCCATAATGCATACTTTAAGCCACCTACTGCGACACTAAGCCTCACGTAAATGAGTATCACCACCATTGCGGCTTACCCACAAGCCTATACTTGAGGCCTCTCCCTTAAAATGCTTACTAGAACCCAGAGAATCACAGCTGTAGTTAGCAGTATCAGGCCTATAAGAGTCGCGCCCAGAGCGATGAGCGCGAAGTTCGTCACAACCTGCCTCGTAGCGGCGAAAACCTGTAGCGTCCACACCCGGAAGCCCAGGCCAGCCAGCAAGGCCAGGAAGCCCGGCACTCCGTAAAAGAAGAGGGGGCGCCTGATCGAGTAGTGCTTCACAAGGCTCAAAACCACACCTAATCCGTGCGCGAGAGGGTTATGCGTAGAGGTACCCTCCCCGTACCACACCCTAACCGGGATCTCAGCAACCCTCAGCCCCGCTCTCTCAGCTTTCAGCAGGTTCTCCACGCTGGCGCCCATCCCCATCTCCGACTGCCTGACAAGCGGGACTGCCCTCCTGCTATACGCCCTGAACCCCGACTGCGCGTCTGTCAGCCCCCTGTACGGAGCCCTTTCCGCTAGCCACTTAGTCACGCGGATCACGAAACGCCTGCAGGCAGGCACGGCCTCTCCCGTCTCTCTGAACAGAAACCTAGAGCCGACCACGATGTCCACCTCTCCGCGCAGAATAGGCTTTACAAGCCTCGGAATGTAACTCGGGTCATGCTGGCCGTCCGCGTCCAAAGTCACCACGACATCTGCGCTAATTCCTTGGCCCTCTTGAAGAGGCTGGACAAGGCAGCCCCATAGCCGAGATTCTTCTCGTGTTTAATAACCTCAGCGCCAAGCCTCTCGGCGATCTCTCCAGTCAAGTCGCTCGAGCCGTCGTCACACACGACAACCTTAATCCACGTACCTCATAGTTCGCAAAATCACACCCACGATACTCCTCTCCTCGTTGTAGGCCGGGATACAAGTTACTACAAAGGGCTTCCCGTCGCTCACGCCATCCCAGGCGCTCTCCATTTTTTTCACTACCCCTCTACCTCCTAACGGTCAGCAAAGAGGCGGAAAAAGAATTTCCTGGATCGCCTCAGCTTATTCTAATTATTCTCGCTTAAGCTCAAAGAGCACCGCCCCTAGTGTGCGGAAACCCTGGGTCAGGACACTGAAGGTAGCCTACATCCTCCTCAGAGCCTATACTGAGCTCCACGGCCGACACATCGTGGAGGAAAGCTGATAACAGAGTAGATATTGCAGCAAACGCGCCCATACAGACAGCACCGGATCTCTTTGGGTTTATGTAGAATTTCTCAACAACAATCCTGTCCCCCATCTCGTAGAAAGGGCAGCGGTCACGACCCTCCCTGACCATTATCGTGACCCTGTAACCCGCCGCCCTCACCTCCCGAGCCTTAAGCCATAGTAAAAACATTCTCTGTGTGAAGCAGCGACTATTCTTGTTCAGAGGGCACTTACCTTACGGGTAGAGCCTAGAGCAAGCCATTTCGCGATAATGGAAGCGATCTTTTTAGAAGAACTACCATCGCCAAAAATGCTTAAGTCAGGCTCGCCCTTGGGCTTAAAACTGTTCAAAGCGCCTAAAATCCTCTTCCTTATTTGCGCCAGCCAGGGTATTCCCCCCCCTTCAACAGTTTCGATCCACTCCGTCGCCTCGCGAAGAGTTACACAGGGCTTGCCCATAAAATATGCCTCCTTCTGAACACCGCCGGAGTCCGTAACAACTATCCGCGCCTTGCTCATAACGTCCAGAAACTCTAAGTACCTGAGCGGCTCTCCGATCTCGACGTTTTCCGCACCCAGGAACAACTCGAACCTGTATTCCGCGACGCGCCTCCTCACACGCGGGTGCATCGGGAAAATTACCCTCTCCCTAGACTCCATCAATGCCTCCAGGATCGCTTTAAGCCTCGCGGGGGGTTCCGTGTTCTCGGCCCTGTGGACAGTTACAAGCACAAAGCCCTCACTCTCACGTTGAACCTGTCTCTAACACTCAGGAAGAGATCGAGCATGACATCCCCGGTTAGGTAGACACCCTCGGTGATACCCTCCCTGCGAAGGTTCTTGACAGCCCTTTCAGTGGGTGCGAAGAGGAGTTCGGAGACATGGTCCACGATGACCCTGTTGATCTCCTCGGCCATGTACTTCTCGTAGCTGCGGACGCCAGCCTCCACATTCGCGACAGGAACGTCCAGTTTTGTGGAAGCCAGGGCGCCGGCCAAGGTGCTGTTGGTATCTCTGTAGACGACAACAAGCCTGGGCTTCTCCTTCAAGAGAACCTCCTCCACACGCTTGAGCATCTCATCAGTCTGGTACTCATGGGGGCCGGAACTCACATTCAGGTTGTAGTCGGGCTCAGGAATGCTAAATTCTTAGAAGAATACTTTGCTGAGCTCGTAATCATAATGTTGACCGGTATGAATGATTATTTGCTCGCAGATATTTTTTAATGCAAAGTAAACTACGGACAGCTTAACGATGTTCGGCCTGGTACCCACAACGTGAAGCACTAAGTTCTCACTCAGAGGGTTTACTAGACCTGCTTTCTCACATGTTAACTTTATAATGTTAGCGTTCAGCATGCTTCTCAGGCGTGCCGCAATTCACCCTTGGCTTGCTCAGCCGACTATGCTGAACCATTGTTCAGGTCCAGAGTTCTCCACTTGCAACTGGCTTAGGCTGACAGAGGCTGCGGATAGATCACTCTTTTTATATTTTAGTAAAAACAATAATCTTTACGTATTTCATCTGACACATTATTTAGCATAAAACATAACTTAAATGTAACGTTTATTAATTACTTTTGATATCAATACTAGCTGTAAATTTGGCAACATATACTTACTTAAAATTCTAAACATTCATTCTATTTAAGAGGCTTGTCAGAGATTCCTGTCCATTGAGTGTAAATGCCTCCATAGAGGTGTGAGCCTCCTATAGTGCACGCGCTAAGTGTAAACTGCTTTACTCCCTTTAGGCTACGCTTATCACAAGGGCCCCTTTGCCACCTAACATTCTGTCAACTTCCTTCACTCTCTCTTGCTTGATAAGTTCTGAAATGTTGCTCAAGTACCCCTAGCAGAGATATAGCTTCCAAACACTCATTTCTAAATGGTAAATAAATTATCGATGCGCAGACGAATTCTACATCTTTCGTTTTCACTTTAGCTATTTTCAATGCTTCTATTTATATCTACGCCGACAACAAAAGCCTTACTGCTTACAATAAAACCAAAATGACCTCCTAGCGCTACCAATACTAGGATGGTCTTCAGGTTATGGATTTCTAATAGAATTTCTTGGACTTGAACCCTTCTTACCTATCTATCGACTGCGCATCCTTTTAATTTCTAAATTGTATTTGGAAGAATTAGTATGCTAAAAAATACGGACAGAAATAAGAGGATCCTTCCTCCATCCCTCCCGAAGTACTTTCATCCTATAATATTTCTTCAAAAATGCTATCGCTAACTTATAGGCTTTTTGTATAGCTGACAATTTTTATTTTTCAATATTGAATTCCCCTAGCAATCTTCCCTCTATGAAACTACCTACTTTATCTTCTTTTGATTAACAACCAAGTAAACATGCTTGACACTAAAAGTTCCCTTATCCTTGCTGCAATCTGAGACATCAAGTGTAGTTTAAACCGGTTCGTTATTCTCTTTTGATATAAACTTTTTGAATTATTATATAGATGTTCATTTGAAGTTTTCTACTGCTGATTTTAGAGCCTTCATTTCTTTTTCAAAAATTATTTTATGAGACAAAACATTTACAGCAAATTTTCTCGCATTATCGGATAAGTCAGCATACAATGCATCATCGTTAATAATTTTTAACACGGCTCGCCTTAAGCGACCAGGATCATCTTTTGGTACAAGCAAACCATTATAACCATTTATGACAAATTCCGGAATTCCACCCACATTGGTGGCTACTACGGGTAAACCACTTGCCATAGCTTCGCACATGGCAACCCCTTGCGCTTCAGTTCTACTTGGAGCTACAAAGAATGAATAATTGTCATATATAAATGGTAATTTATTATGTTCTATAAAACTGGTATTGAACTCAACATTCGCGTTTATAGCATATGCAAGTTTTTTCAAATAATGTTCAAGAGATCCTTTACCTATAATAGTTAACTTAACAGGTAACTTAGCGAAGGCTTTAACTGCTATATCTAATCCATATTTCCACTCAAGAGCTCTTACTGAAATTCCTTCCCTATTTCTCTCATAGATTGCTCTGCGAGGCTTGAACAAGTCTGTATCTACAGGGTTAGGTATAACAAAGCTATATGGATGCTTAATTAAAAGATATTTTTCAGATATATTTTTCATCCACTTCGAAACATAAATCATAGCACCTGCTTTTTGAATAATACTTCTTAATAATAGGTTTCTAAAGTTGTCTATAACTACACTAGTCGCCTTATTAACATTGTTTTTAATGCCAAATGGAGAAAAGTAGTGATGAAAAGCTCTGACTAAAACTTCCGCCCCATGAATCCACACAGCAATAGGTCGCCCAAGGCTTGTTAACTTTGCAAGCAAAAAGGGAGAGGGGGCATGCACTGCTAAAACTTCAGGATCAAAGTTGCTGACTATTTTAGGTAGTAATTCATAGGGTGATTTATACACTTCTATTCCTTCATAAAAGTATTTGTTGAAAGTCTTAGAAGAAGTAACGAAAACTTTAACTTTAAGCCCTTCATTACTATAAATTTTAGCTCTTGCATGTACAAATGCAAAGGTATACTTACTACTTTCCGAAGGATAATTGGGAGGAATTATTAAAATTCTTTTTATTATCCTTACCATGGAGGGATACCTCAACAGTTAAGTGAATTTACTCCCCTTTAAGTTGATTACGCCCTGTGCCATTATCTCTGGTTGGCGCATTAACAGAGTTACTGACTCGTCCTCAAGCCTCATCTTACCGACTCGATCCAGCTTGTGCACACTCCTCATTCTGCATCCTTATGAATATTTTTGCGCTGTTGGGGAATTTTACAGTGGCTCCACTCTTGAATACCAGCGCCGAGTAGAAACCTCTTCTACTGCCTACTACGAAGTTGCCTCCGGTAACGCGAACCAAAGCACAGTTGATTACCGTAAGGGACGCATTGTAAACTTCCATTTTACTACTTTTCCTCAGTAAGATTTCAAGCTTTCGCGATTTTCTCACGCGGCAGGAAAATGAGGCTAGACGAGCGAGCCTCGATATCGCCGGTTATACTATGGCTTCTGAAAGCTGCAGCAAGTGGGGGTATGACGTGGCTAGACCTCTGCATGCTCAGACCTATGGCCTTTAAAAGGTCAGAGAATAACTAGAAAATTTAAGGATCTATCTTCTGATTTAAAAGCAGATACCACGGAGTAGATGTTGATGTAAATTATCTCACCTGATCCATACCTTTCTCTTGCTGCGTATATTGATGAAGCCATTGCAGATCTGTAAAAGACGAGAGACTCCACATTGCTTTTGGCTCCAGAACAGGTGTCTCTAAAACCGTAGGGAATATGATCTCCGTATAACCGCTGACCTCACAAGCCTTGAGAGAAGATTTTTGATGAAAACATTCTATTCGAGAAATACCCAAATTCGTTTGTGTTTAGCGCAACTAACTACCGCCATTCTTTACATATTCGAGGTATTCCGAAACGCCTCGTAGCCACGGGTTCGCCGAGACCTCGACTTTGAAGGACGTAATGTGAACATTCAGAATCTAATTACTCTGACTCCGAGGACTATCAAATTAAGTATCCCATTGGCGTAAAGCTGAACCTTCTCTCCATTCACTGTGAATGGTAAGATTAAAGGTATCTCCGAAACCCCATTTCAAACCCGTATTGAGACCGGGCTACTTTGGATAAGAAACCACATTAGCATCCTTTAGGTGAAAAAGAAAAGCGGACACAGTCCGCGACCGTCAAACATAAACCCAGCATACTTAAATTAATTTTTGTTCTTCTAATCATAGATTATTAAAACATAATTTACAACCTTTAGATCAGTATCTAAAAGCTAAAGGTAAGACTTGCTGTGAAGTTCTGCGCTGCTAAGGGCTTATAGTTATCACAACAATTTATCCCGGCCCTATCAACTCGAAGACCGAGATCTGTGCATCTTCAATTTCCAAAGACGATCCAACTGACCCTGCATTAGATACCCTCACCTTCCTCTTGAAGTTTCTTCTTAAGTGCGGTATCCTCTGGTGGGTCTATGAATTAATGTGTCGTGGAGGAATATCGAAGGATCCAGGTCGTAGAAAACTGTGTAATTGTACACTTCATGGGAAAGGTGATCGTACGCATAAAGATACTCTTCGCCAGAATCCACTGAGCTATCGAGAGGCGTGACAAGTGCTACCGCTGAGACCTCTTGCGGAAAAGATACCCTCGGAGCGCTGTATATCACCACTTCCTCGTTTCTGTAAACTACTGGTAACATAGGCAGAAGGTATCTACGCATCCAGCTCCAGCATAGTTGGTTAAGTTAACGTTATTGTATGTACATTAAGATCATTGCCAGGCTCGGGGATACTCAACTTCTTAAAACCCTGTTGAGCTCGAAATCGTAGTGCTGGCCGGTGTGGACGATCAGCTGATCGCAAATTCCTCCCAACGCGGAGTAAACCGTGGAAAGTTTAACAAAGTTCGGTCTAGCACCCACAACATGAAGCACTTAGTTTTAGCTCCACTATACCAAGCGCTCGACACACTGCTGACTTCATCCTACCATAACTGGTGGGCCTAATCGAATCAGCCCCTCGAAATCACCATTCTAGACCCGCGATCAGCCACTAAGCGCTTCTGAAGCCGGCGTATCGCGCACGGGAAAAAGGAATGTATTCAGACACTTGAGAAAGTAACACTCGTAAAACTAGCATCCCTGCCCTTCTTCAACGATCTTAATATAGTTGGAAGCTAGGATGTACGTCGAGAATCCTAAGCGCTTGATCCTGTACCCCTTCCCTAGTAGCAAGCCAATGGTGTTCTTCACGTTTCGAGTAAGCTCGACAACGATGAAATCGGTCTTCCTCAGC
>JAWAJB010000049.1:0-8604 GCA_038888155.1 Desulfurococcaceae archaeon | reverse complement strand
GAACAGCGAGAACATAGGGAGATTTCAGCATGAATGAATGCATCTGACTCGATAACCCAGTATAGTAATCCTCAGCGTATCGATGCAGCCTATTGGCCTTAAGAACCGCTACACCAGCGCTGGTATCGGCTTTATCGAGGTAGAACGGTCCATCACCGACCCAGAAGTGCCCGTGAGCTTGGAACCAGCTACTCAAAGCCTGGTACCTAGCCTGAGCCTCCTCTACAGTAATGTACTGGCTCATAAACTCTCTGAAGGGTATGTAACCTTCCGCAAGCGCCTCGTCGAGCATCGTGGAGAGAACCTCGAGGCTCGGCCCGCCTATATAGTTCGTCCAATTAACCCCTAGCTTGTAAGCCTTATCGGAACTGAAGGCGAGCAAACCCTTCTCCTCAGCTCTAATGCCTATTGCGAGCGCGTGCCACGGTACGCTAGGCCAGTCAGCGTAGTATCTCACAATGTGCTCCGCGTCGAGGGCGGTGAAGTTGCCATAGTACTCGATGACGAGCGGATCCTGGTTTACTATCCTCCAACCGGCGAACATCGACCTCCAGCTCTGGAAGCCTAGAACCGCGGCCCCATCATAGAGCGGGCTATTCGGGTCAACTCTCGCGAATCTAAGCAGCCAGGGCAGGATCCAGTCTGCAAGTGACATGTTACTGCCGTCATGGTACCTGATTTTCCCGATTACGTCCCCGTAATTCACAACAACCTTTACTTTCGCGCTGCTTATCCCAGCCTCGCCCGCCGTAACAATGCGCCCCCCACTCACATTGTAAGCGTACCATGCATCCGGCGGAACATCAATCCTATCAACAAATGTCAAATTCACCCACGAGGAAGTTATCAGAAGCTCTTTCAGCGCATAAACGCTCGCCGAGCGAACCATGTCGGAAGCCGGAAGCCCACTGTGGTGATCGATTAACGCGTAGCTGAGTGTGCACCCTTGAATCCAAGTGTCATAAACCCAATTACTACCTGAAACAGGATTCCAAGGATCCACAAAAACCTGCGGCTGGCCAGCTACAACTCGACCCCCTGAGCCATTTAGCCACCTCAACGTCCTGCACCACCATAAATCATAAGCCTGTCCCCCATCGGTACTCAATTCTTTCCGGAAAACTATATAGTATTTAGTATCTACTAGCCAAACTCTAGCTGAGTCTTTTAACGATAACACAATAGCCTGCTCCATTAACGCGTCTCTTTCACCAAGGCATCTATACTCCCTGTTCCACAGTTTAGCAGCGACTTCGTAGAAGATTGGGTCGGGCTTGTAGGCCTGCCAGAGGGGCTCCGGCCTGCCCAACGGTGTGTAGAAGAAAGCCCAAACGTCGGCGTCATCCCTGCTCACAGCGGTGGTGATCCAGCCGCCCGTGTAGACGTGCCATTGGCCATCCGCCGGATCCCCTCTCAACCAGATCGGTGCAGCTTCTCGCGAAGTCTTATACATCCTCTCAACGGTGAAACCAAGCTTCTCCAACTGGTCAGCAACGTAATCGCCAATCTGCCTCCTCTGATCCTCAACCCTAATCAAGAACTTAATGACGACCGGACTACCCTTATAGTACCACTTGCCTTCTGTGCTGTTGTAAGACGCCCCCAGCTTAATCATCTCTTCTCTTATTATACTCTCAGCCTTACTGAAGTTGTAAGAGTACTCCTGCTCAATGCTTCTAATCGTATACTGGTACCTGTAATATTCGGGGAAGAACCTCACTAATGGAACCCATTTAGGATAGGCAGAACCGTTTAGAATAGTCTGCACGATGTACATCCTGTCAACAAGATAGTTAATTGCCTCCCTAATTCTTGCCACCGAAAACGGGTTGAGGGAACCATTACCGAATTCGGGTCCAACGGGATTAAACGTTAATTCATAGTACAAGCCGGGAACATCAAAGTATGAAAAGTTACCAGTTGAAAGAATATTAAAGGCCTGCTCTAAACTTACCGAGACAAGGTAAATGTGTATGATTCCGCTTTGTATATCAGAGAAAGGGGTCTGGGAGATGACGATTTCGTCAAGATAGGGGCCGCTAACCGGATTAGGGTTAGCCAGCGCGAGCAGTGGAGGATAGTAGCTCTCAATTAGAGGTGAGGTGACATTCAAACCAAAAGGTAAGGTTATGAGAAGCATCATTAGCCAAACCAGTTTGCTCTTTTTGAGCACGAATGAGTCATGGAAGTCTCATATATATATATTTTCCTTCTAGTTTTTAACATTATTTTGGAGGACAGGATTACGAAAAGCGAGAGAATATGTAAACCCTCGATTTACACGTACCGTTTGGATACATTTATTAGCTAGAATTTAAGCAAGTATGTATAGCATTGCAAAAAGCTCTCTTTCTATAGATGAGTGTCTAACTATAGAAGATAAATACAGGGAAAGTATTTTTACAATACCATACTTTGATCTTTTTGCCTCGTTCCAGCTGAAGTCCAAAAACTCTCACGCCGCTTACGCCACAAAGAAGATGTTCGGTACTGACCGTAGATATCAGCTAGTTGAGATTCAGAAAACCGTAAAAGAAATTCTAGGCCTTACATCACTACTCTCTCAATTATTCATGCTTGAGAATATGCCTGATTTAAAAATAAGGTTTGTATATCTTTTTAGTTAGTTAGAACTAATTAAATCTTCCATCAAACTATTACTACGAGTACCACAGGAATTCTCTCTCTTGTTATTTTATTTGTCCGGGGAATGTAATGTAATCTTTTCTGAATATTTAAGTTTAACTAATCTTTTTATGCTTTCATCTGGTGGAATAAGATTTTCTAGTTTTAGTAATTCTTGCGCTTTAGAAATGTTAACCCTAAAATGGGTTTTTGAGTTCTCTTCGAAAAGTTGCGGATACCCTAAGTCGACCACCTGGATTGGCGGGTCTATAGCGCCTCTTGTTACTTCGATGGTCGCCCTTTTGACAATATGAGCAAGCTCGATTATTGTGACAGGTTCTGGGTGAAAGAAGTTTATGACATGGTTTATACTGTTTTCTTCCCCGCTAAGCTCTCCATCCAGTATCTTGGCTGCAAGCCGACGGAACGCCTCTACCACATCTCGGATATCAACGAAAAGCATTGGCCTGTACATGCTGTGCTTAAAAGGTGTTATTGGCTCACCCTTTAGTGCTCGGTTTATGAAGATACTCGCAGCAGTTCCTTCAGGCATGCCTTCTCCTAGAACAGTTCCCAATCTTATGACGCTGTAGACTTTACTACCGTCCATCTCGTCGTAGTAGCGTACGATAACTTCTTGGGCGATTTTGGATAACACATAGAGTCTAGCTCGATCCTCAACCTTGTCTGGCCTATAACCGAAGGCTTCATCAACTGTACCAACTATACCTACTTCTCCGATGACATGCCAGGATCCTGCGTGGATTAGGCCTCTGACGCTGGGATTCCTGTAAACGGCTTCGCACACATTTTGAGCTCCGACTATGTTCACTTCATAGCCAAGCTTTTTCTCCTCATTGATCTTCGGTATCTGCACAACAGCCGTGTTGATTACTAAATCGGCATCTCTTAAGCACTCCTCAACTGACGCGTAACTCCTGATATCACACCGGCGAAAGTCCGCTCCATAATTGCCGGCGCGAGGCTCTTTCACGTCAACGATAACTACATTATAGTCGCTGCTGAGCCCTTTAACCACCCAACTTCCAATAAACCCTGACCCCCCAACAACTGCTATTTTTTCCATATTAATGCCCTCTACCAGAGGGGTATCAAGATTTAATCCTTTATCTTTTACCTTTATTTTTTATAATTCTTTAACTATCGCATCCACAGAGACGTGTGTAGAGTAGCAGATGCATGTGTGCGATAATATCTATGTTGAATCTCTCAATAGCATCTTTTGCAGCTCTCTCCCCTAGCTCCTTTCTTTTGTCAGAGTTTGCCGCTAAGCTCACTATAGCCTCTGCAAGAGCTCTGGGTGAGTTGGCTGGGACTAGAACCCCCGTTATTCCATCTCTAATGATCTCAGGGAAGGGCCCTTTCTTTGTGGCTATAACGGGCTTCCCGCAAACCATGGCCTCGATCAAAGAGATCCCAAAGGCTTCTGTTCTAGATGGTAGGACAAACACGTCGCATCTTTTGATCAGTAACCACTTCAATCTCTCACTAACGAATCCCGTGAATATAATATTATCCAGAACCTTCAGCTTTTCAGCAAGCATAACAAGTTTTCTTCTATCCCCTGGCCCTGCAAAAATAACCTTCGTGTTGGGAACCTTCTTAAGAATCTCAGGTAATGCTAAAATCAGCAGCTCGGGACACTTCTTGGGGTGCACTCTGCCTAAAAATAAGATGACGAAGTCGCTGGGTTCGATACGAAGCTTCTTGAGCACCTCCTTTGCTTCGCTCTCATGCTCACTGCAACCTAGGTTGGTATCGATGCCGTTGTATATTACGTGAATTCTGTCATAGCGCGACCCTGCTGAGAGCGCGTCTTTTAGCATACTTTTGCTTACAATGACATGAGCGTCAACTAATTTTAGCAGAACCTTAAGAATGGCAGACAACGTTTTACTGCGCCGCATGCCGTACCTAGCCTGTAGATCCATCTGTATATCCTCACCATGGGAAGTGCAGATCAAAGGCTTTCTAAGTACCAACTTTGCGAGAAGACAGTAAAGCCCACTGGGGAAACACTGGTGCGCATGGAGAATATCCACTCTTTCACGGCGAGCGAGGATGCATACCCTAATCATCCATGCAAAGCATTCTAAAAATTCAGCGAATGAATTGAGTAGTGAAAGACTAACGGTTGTGTTTGACTTCTTCGGAAGAGCGTACACTTTGACCCCCCTGGGCGCACCCCTAGAGAACCCGGGCCTGGGCGCGATGATGCATACGTCGAAGCCCTTCCTCACCAGGCTTTCCGATAAACTATACACGAAATTTTCAAGTCCCCCATAAGCGGGGAACTCCCCTGGTACGATCATACAAACTTTCAATTTTCGTTTTTTATTAATTTCCTTTATCATTTGGAAGCAATTGCAATAATATTTTTATCTAAAATATTTGGAGGTGGTATTCCTTGCAGGATAAACATTTTCCTTATCATAAGGAGAAATACTTTTCGTATGATATTGTTCAAGTAGCCTCGAACACTAGACCCAGGGCAGTAGTCGCCAAAGAGCGCTATAATTTTAAATCCGGAAGCACGAAGCACTTGCGCTAGACTGTGCTCCGTGTATGCCGTTTCATGCGTGAAGTCCATGTATCTCGCTCTAAGGTTAAAGGGGTTAGCGGCGTTAATTGTCTTCACAAACACTTTTCCATTTTCTTTCAACGAGCGATAGACGAGGGAAAGAAAACTCAGTACGCGAACCTTGGGGATATGCTCGAGGAAATCGTTCATGACAATCACGTCGAATTGAAAGGGCGCGCCTTCAAGAAAAGTAAACGCATCAGCTTCCACCACTTTGTCAGTAATGTACTTCCTGACAAAGTTAACCTGCTCCCTGCTGATATCCACGCCCAAGAAGTTCCTGTAACCTTCTTTTTTAAGGAAGTAAAGGAAGTGCCCCATCCCGCAGCCTATGTCTAAAATCCAAGCATCCCTGTCTTCAGGGAGAAAAGGGCCGTACCAGCGTTTATAGCAGCGAGCCATTTCCCGATAATGTTCCAAAAGTGATAGAGGAGTGAATCCAGCTAGGTTACAGTAAATGAAATGATGCGAAAGATACTTTTCCACAAAACTGTTCGACGCTCCGTCCACTGGCGCCTGAGATGCCACAATGTATATAGTACCTTAGGAGGAAATAAGCTTTTCTTTCCGAAATAAATACATGAAAGTAGAAGAACGTTTATCAAAGCAAATTTAGAAAATAGTTCGTAAAAGCTCAAAATACTGAAACCGGCATATTTCACCGAAGTTGCAGTGATGATAAGCGAGGAGTGACACACTTGATAGGCTACATCCATCGTTGTTTGAGGATCGTTCAACGGAAAAGAGTGGGTAGAGGAGTTCAAGGTAATGATGCGAGCAAATTTTAGAGAAGATAAGATGATTGAAGAGTTCGATAACCGATCTACGAATAGTACACACGTTCGGCTGCTAAAGTTCCAGTACATTAAAACATGAACTTCACTCCCAGCGAGCTCTAACCCAGTAATCTTATCTTTACCTCTTTCATAAAAATACAGGGCGTACCGGTACTCTTGCCAGCGAGTATCATAAATCTGCCTCAGTTCATAATTGTGAAGAATCTTATTGTCCGAAAAAAGTATGTTTCTTAATTCTTTGTTTATCATAGTATAATACGATATGAAATAATCATTAGTTATTGCTATAAATATTTTACCAGAAAGTAAGTCTATTAATCTTAAAAACTCATTAAAAGATGTAGGCATAGGTAAAATAGTAACTCTTGATAAATTAATATAGTTACGTAAGTACATGTGAAAATTCGAGATAACGTAAATTGTTTCTTCTGAACTGGTTGTGACTAATTCTTCATTTAGTTTACTCGCTATTTCGCTTAAAATCTGATTCCGAGGAGAGAACATTAGGAGAGTATTCTTTATAGCCAGAGCGGAAAAAAGAAACCCAAAGACGTAACTTAAAACAACTAAAATAGAGACAAACATAAATAGAAAATGTTTTTTATTTTCAATTTTAATAGTTTTAGTACTAAAATTTAAGATAAATGAAAATCTGAAATTGCATTTCCTTCTATTAATTTCCCAGAGTGCAATAATACCCATAAAAATCAGTAATTCTAAAAATAGATAGCTAAAAGATTTGATTTCACTCTCCATTAACCAAAAATACGTGGATCCTCTACAACAAAGCATTACACCATAACTGATGAAGAGAGGTATAAAGAGCTTTATGATAAATACGTAAAAGTTAATAAGTTTACATAAGGCGTAATAGGTTTCAACAATAGAAAATGCTGAGAATAGAACATAGATGTGCAAATTATATCTGAAGAAGTCGTGGAAATTCGCGTGTAATATCAAATGGAAGAAGGATAACCAGAATGTGAGAAGAGATGAGAAGAGCAGAATCTTAGCTTTCTTGCTAATTTTCCCCATCGTTAAAAGTAATGGAAAGAGTGGCATTGCGGCTCCTACCGGACCCATTAGCTCTGGGCTAATTGCGAAATTCAGTCGGCTTATCCATTCCTCGTAGGTGAGAGTCATTAGGGTTTGAGGTTTCCAGGGATAGCTTACAAACCATCCTAGAAAGGTTTCAATAGGCGATAATCCATATAACAAATAGGTATGAATTAAGTAAGGCCTAAGTTTGATAGCCAAGTATATGTTCTTCAATACGTGAACGCTTAAGAAATAGCAAAGATCTAGCAGCAGAAGCGCACATAATATCATAAATCCAATTTTCAAAAAAACAAGTGTAATCTTCATCGATTTACTCATTGAGTAACTTCTTACTAATTTGAACAGATACAAAATAGATAGAGAAAACACTATAGTAACAAAAAGAATGTTACCTTTTAGAAGCACAAGTATTGCATAGAGGTAACTTGCAGCTACTAGCATTCTTAGAGCATCTATTGTCATAAAATCTTTAACAGTTCTAATCGTGTTTATAAATATGTAGGTGAACGATAATATAAAATAACTTTCGGGAACATCTGGCAGCACCGTTAACCCCCATAGGATTACCCCGGGCGAGAGAACCGAGAAGACCGTAAACAATGTCAAAAATTTCTCATCCTTTATCGCAAATGCCTCGTGAAGTATACCCATTACCGCTGGAACCATCATGGCTACAAAAAGCGATGTAGCCATGTGAGTTTCAGTGAAAGGTATGTTCAGCAGCATTTTCAGTGAGTATAGGTAACCAACGATCAGGGCGCGCGACCCAAAGTACTTCCCGAACGGTGTCTCAATAGGGTAGCGTAAGGAGAATGTTGTGAAACGTGCCTCCAGTAACTGCGCAGCATATATGTAGCTTGTTTCATCTGGCAGGTAAGTTCTAGGTACTTTTGCTGAAAAGTACGCTACCGCAATCGTTATTGCAACCTGCATAGCGAAAATTATACTTGATATAGAGCTGATGTGACGCTTACCCGCATTAAATAGGACTGCAACAACTGTGACTAAAGCTAAGTACGATGAGAGTACTAAGGTAGGATTAATGTCAAATCTATGAGAAAAAAGAGCCAGAAGAATTAGATTGAAAAATGAAAAAGTATCTGATATGATATGTGCTTCAAAGAGGCCAAACCTTCGAGAAAACATCCTTAACAGTAATATTTTACTAGGGTAAAATACTGTTAAAGCTAGTGCCAAGATATTTAAAATTGTCATACCTTATCCCTCAGCTAAGATGCAAGTGTGCTTTGAAGGTAACTGCTTAACGAGCACCCCCAAAGTGTCTCTCGGCGCTCTCCTATAACGCGTTACCTTTATCTACCGCTAGCGTGGGCTAACCGAATCGCCTGCAGGCAAGCAGTAATAGTTTTGAGGGCCACTTTACCCCAGCTATTTTCGATGCACCATTTCACAGCAGTAGAGCTTAAGTTCTCGAGCTCGTGCTGCTCTCTTAGCAGCTTCACCACTTCAGAAGCTGCACTTTGCTTGTCACCTACCTTAACTCTTATAACAGCTGGACAG
>JAWAJB010000048.1:0-8648 GCA_038888155.1 Desulfurococcaceae archaeon | reverse complement strand
AGATTTCCCGAACCAGATAAACAATAGCCTAGGGTTTCCGGCAGTCTTCAGAGGCGTTCTAACCGTGAGAGCCAGAAAGATGGTTGACGAAATGTTCGTAGCAGCGGCACGAGCGTTAGCTGAGTATGCTGAGGAAAGGGGGATTCACGAAGAGTACATAATACCCAGGATGGACGAAGAGGAAGCATATATATTAGAGGCCATAGCGGTTGCCGAGAAAGCCATGGAATTGGGGCTAGCCAGAAGGACTATGAGCCGCGGAGAGCTGGAAAGCGAAGTGCGTGAGCTGATAGAACGCCCAAAGAAGTATGTCAAACTAGCTCTGGACGGCAACTTAATAAAGACATACTCCTCTTTAACCTCTGGCAAAGCGCTTTGAGAAAGCTCCTCTACTCCGCTCTCTGAGAATAACTCCTAGCTCTATGGTTAACCTTAGACCTAAATTACATGAGATTAATCATGAATAAGATTGTGGTTTAATGAAATCCGGGAATAAATCTAACTCCCTTACTGTCAAATTCAAATTTTTATTGAGAGTTATCGCAAAATGCATAAGAGAGAATAGGGGCCAATGTTATCCGTAAATGTAGATCTTTATTTAAGAGCAGAAGTAGGAGGAAAAACTTAATAAAGTGCGAAAAGTGCAATAGGGGCTAAAGAGTAGAGCAAGTAAAAGCTCGTAATTCGGCAATAACTTATTTAATATTTATTTTTGCTTTAACAGAAAATAACTTATTATTACTACTACTTAATGACTTATAATATAGAAGTCGTTTACTGGTTATCGTTTTAACTTTTTGAATTTATTTCTGTTAAACTTTAAAGCGAATTCGCCTTATCCTCCTTCGTAAGCTATGGTGATTACTATTACATCTCCGTCTTTCACTCTCTCGTTAACGCTTTGCACTATCCTATCGTTTAATACTACCAGAACGCCGCTCCTAAGCTCTTTCCATTTATCGTCGAACAGCAGTTCGTAAAGTTCGCGACCGTGTACTTCAGACAACTTTGTTAGCAAACTCTGCACAGTTGAGCCCTCCTCGAGGGTAAACTCCTCTTCGCTTACCTTAGCTAATGCTTGTAAATATGGAGACAAAAACCGTACTCTAATTCTCATAGAGTTCATTGACGACCCATCCGAGGTCCAACTCATAGAGCTTAGCTTTAGTGGGTCTACCTTCGCTATCCCACCCGGCGATCTCGTAGAACAGTCTCAGAGCTTGAGCAAATAGCTCACGGTCTATTTTCTGTCCAGCCCTAGTACCGAACTCCAAAGACTCAAAGAATCTTGCTGGAAGATCGTCTTCTCTTGAAGTGAATCCCTCACGAACGTTGAAAGCCCTTGCCAGGTTAAAAGCTCTCTCACTTGCCTTCATTAATTCCCACAAGCTTGTATGCCACCCTGTTACTGCGTTCACGGTCTCCACTACATGGTTTGGCGTTAGCACACCGGCTGAGTGCGGTATGTATACAAACTTGCAAAGACCTAAGCAATCTTGGAGACCCCACCATAGCATACCATAGTAGACAGCTTTCACTTTTTCCGGGCCTATGTCGAGCCTATTGGCAGGCTTCGTGATGCCTAAGGATATTAGTGCAGGACTAATTCTCTCGAAAGTCGGGTCATGAGGGCACTGCATGTGATCGGCACCTGATGGTGAGAGAGCATAAGCAAGACCTACACCCACCTTACCCCTAGGTTCATGCATTGGCACCTCTTTACCCTTAACGTGCATAGCATATTTCTCCGAGCCCTTACCTATAATCTCGGCTGCTTTTTTAACCCCCTCCTTTAATATGTTACCGAATCCTTCTCCATTAACGATCTTTAGTAAAATCTTAACCATGGCATCTGCATCTCCAAACTTCAATCGTAAACCGCCGGTATCCTTCTCACTTATGATCCCCCTTTCAAAGCACTCCATAGCGAAGGCTATGACTACTCCAGCACTTATAGTATCCACTCCGTACGCATTACATATCTGGTTAGCGTAAGAGATGGCACCCAGATCGTCTATTCCACAGAGTGAACCGAAGGCGGCTATGGTCTCGTATTCCGGCCCTCCATAATCCGGGTCCGTTTCATACGGAGGCTGCCCCCTCACTGAGGGCTTGCACCTAACTGGACAAGCGAAGCATCCATCCCTTTTGACTAGTACAGTTGCGTTCAAGGTCTCGCCGCTTATACTGTCAGCTCTATCGAATGAACCGCCCCTGAAGTTAAGGGTTGGGAGAATACCGTCCTTGTTTAAGGGTGTTACCAGTTCAGCAGTTCCATAGGTGCTTCTGGAGACCGCTCCAGGATGCTTCCTCCAGTTCTCATTGTACCACTTTATTATCTCGATGAGCTTTCTCTCATCGTAGAACTTGATAAACCTTTTTGTAGCTCGCACCGCTATTGCTTTCAGCTTTTTAGACCCCATGACCGCGCCTATTCCGCTTCTGCCGGCGGCATACCGACAATCAAACATGACATTAGCGAACCTTACTAGCTTTTCTCCAGCTGGTCCTATGCACGCCACCCTGGCTCCGGGCTCTTCTAGCTCCCTCCTGATGTCTAGGACTGTCTCTTTAGTTAACTTACCCCAAAGGTGAGAGGCATCTCTGAGCTCAGCTTTTCCGTCCTTAATCCACAAGTAGACGGGTCTATCTGAGGTTCCCTCGATTATTATTACGTCAAAGCCCGCGAACTTGAGCTCCGGCGCAAAGAAACCACCCGCCTCTGCTTCACCATACGTACCTGTAAGTGGGGACTTAGCAGCAACTGTAACTCTATTAACTCCTGGTACTGGTGCACCCGTGATAACACTGGTAGCGAACACCAGCTTGTTCTCTGAGCCAAGGGGGTCAATTCTAGGCTTTAGTTCTCTAAACAGAATGTATGCTGCTAAGCCCCTTCCTCCTAGGAACATCCTGTAAACCTCTTCAGGAACTTCCTCGGTTTGTATTCTTCCTTCAGATAGATCGACCCTGAGCCATTTACTGTTGAACCCGAAGGGCATTTTTATCTTCCACTTCTAACCGTAAAATAGATTTATTTAAACGCGATGTTATTAAAGGTAATTAAAATTAAAGGCAAAAAGCTTAAAAATTTACTGCTGAAGATATAGGGGTCTTTAACGTGGTAGTCATGGGTAGTTCAACTTTAGCATCCGTAGAAAAAGTCTTCGTTTTACGTACTGTTCCTGTAAAGTTCGGTGTAAATTCCTCAACTGAGGTCGGTTATGATCTTAGAGAGATGGGGGCTAAGAACGTGCTTATCATAACAGATGGTTTCATACGTAAAAACACCAAAATCGTAGACTACGTGGTCGAGCATGTAGAGCGCGCTGGTATTGAGGTAGATGTATGGGATGAGGTCGAGCCAGAACCTTCTGAGGAGTCAATTATCAGGGGAATAAATTATGCTAGCGAGAAGAAGTATGACGCTTTCATAGGTCTGGGTGGTGGGAGCTCTCTGGATACAGCAAAGCTAATAGACCTCTACACGACTTACCCAACTGACAGCTTCAGGGATTACTTTGCCCCACCTATCGGTAAGGGCAAGCCTATTCCAGGTCCGATAAAACCTCTAATAGCTATACCGACAACTTCTGGGACGGGCTCTGAGGTAACGAGTGTCGCTGTCGTAACGTTTAAAGTTGATGGAAGGTACATGAAGTTTGGTTTGTCTCACAATTACCTTAGACCCAGCCTCGCAATACTGGATCCTCTACTCACGGTCACCATGCCACCTAAAGTAACAGCTGATACCGGAATGGACGCTCTCATGCACGCTGTAGAGGCGTTTACGGCAAAGCCTTATAATACGCGTGAAGAACCTCCGGATCCTTCAAAAAGACCGCCTTACCAAGGCTCAAGCATTATTACAGACATTTTTGCCGAGAAAGCTATTCACTTAATCGGAAAATACTTACCTAAAGCCTTTAGCAACGGCCTGGATCTCGAAGCTCGAACATACATGCTGCTAGCATCTCATATAGCCGGGATAGCATTCTCCAATGCTGGAACCCACATTTCGCATGCGTTAGCTTATCCCATAGCTGGTATACTTTATGAAGAGAAGGGAGTTAAGGTACCGCATGGATTAGCTGTGTCCATAACGGGACCAGCTCTCCTTAAAGTGATAGCTCCATACATTCCGGAGAAATGTTTGAGAATAGCTGAACTACTTAAAGATTACTTACCAGAAGGGAGCGTAAGTCCGGAGAAAGCCTCGTTTGCTTTAGCGAACCTGATGAAGGTATTGGAGATGCCACGCGGGCTGATAGAGTTAGGTATTGAGGAGAAAGACGTCGATAAACTCGTTGAAGGAGCCCTCATACAAAAGCGGCTATTAGCGCAGAGTCCTGTAACCGTTACCAGGGAATTGCTCAGGAGGATAGTTAAAGAAAGCCTGAAATACTGACATGAGTCAGTAAATCGAAAAGCTTATATACTTACATACATGACGTGCATGGTGCTCTCACAATGTCTGCATCAAAGCGTCCACAGGCTTTGATCGGGCTCTTGATCATCCTAATCGTGATCTCAGGTATTGCGGGCTACTTCGTTGGCACAACAACTACCCCTCCAGCTACAATTGAGGTAAGAACCGTTACCGTATCGTTACCAGGTGAAGTAAGAACTGTTACCGTGACAATTACTCCGGCGCCCGAGCCTACAAAAGTGTATAGATGGCGTTTAGTAACTCATCTAGCTACTGGTGAACGCAGGGCAGAAGCCATTCACTACTTCGCTAGGCTAGTAAGAGAATTATCAGGTGGTAGACTGATCATAGAGGTATACGGTGGCGGTGAACTCTTCCCTGTGATTGAAACCTATACCCAGCTGGCTAGAGGTACTATCGAGGCTGCGGCGACTTATACGGGATATTGGGCTGGCCAGTACTCTGTCATGGCTCTCCTAGGAGCAATACCGTGGCCCGTTACAGAGCCTCATGGACTCTGGCATTACTTAGAGAAAGTGCGTCCTATAGCTGAGAAGTTCTTCAGAGAGGAGCTTGGACTCGTGTACATAGGTCCCCTAACTCTGGCTACCGCCGAGTCGTTAATGTGTCGTATACCTATAACTTCAGTGAGAGAGCTCGCAGGAAGAATCGTGAGGTCGTCCGGTATCGGTCTGAGAGTTTACGAGTTGCTTGGTGCTAAAGCAATAACACTCCCGGTTGGCGAGATTTACACCGCCCTACAGCTTGGTACGGTGGATTGCGCCGAGTGGAACGATTACGTGACTAACTACGTATTAGGCTTTCACGAGGTTGCTAAATACGTTCTCGATCCACCACCTGGTATGACTATTCACACTGGAGTATTTCTGGACAACCCGTTAGTCGTTAACCCGAAAGCATGGGAGGAATTACCAGATGATTTAAAAACTGTGATCAGAGTAGCAGCTCAAGCGGCATTCTTTTGGTCGAGCTACCAGTTCTGGGGAGACCAGCATGTCTGGGGCAAGGAGCTGTGGATTAAAGCTGGAAACGTAATTTACACTTTACCAAAGGAGGATTGGGAACCGATAAAGCAAGCTCAGGTTACCGCATTGGCAGAGCAAGCTAAGCGAGATGCCGTAGCACTAGAAATGGTTAAGGCTATAATAGAAGTAGCCAGAGATCTTGGTTACAAAGATTGGGCTAGTGCCCTTGAGCAAAAATTAAGAGAAATTGGACTAATATAGTATACCAAGGGGATAGAGAAAATGATAACAGAGCTAAACAAAAAAATATACTCTTTTTTATGCGCGTCATTAATCTTACCCCTAATCGTGTCTACAGTCGTCTCCTCAATGTTAAGGTACGTGTTTCGCGCTCCCAATATGTGGTTATGGTATTTTTCTATATGGTTTTATGGGATCTCCTTTTCCTTAGGGGGTGCGTACCTTCTTTACTTAGGTGGACACACATCTGTGGACGCTGTCTTTAAATTCTTTCCACGTAGAATTAAGACGTTTGTCGAAGTAATTAACTTGGTGGCGATATCTATAATCTGCTTCATTATACTGATAAATGCTGTTAGTCAAGCATGGTACTCTACAAGTATACTCGAAGTAGACTCCAGCGTGCTAGAGGTCTCGCCACCAATTTGGTGGTACAAATGGATACTGGCTGCATCGCTTTTGCTTGTAGGCCTTCAGGCGCTAGCCCTACTGAAACAAAAACTAACAAGAGGCAGAAATACCAGAGGATTAAAGGGTGTTTAGAGTGTTGCCGGTACCCCTTCTAATGTTTGTAACCCTTTTTATATTGCTTTTGTTCAACCTGCCTGTGGCATTTGCTCTCTTTTTGGTTTCATTAAGTTTCGGACTATATGTGTGGGGATGGCGAAGCTTGGACATAATATTTAATGGAATATGGGCAGCAATGAACAACTGGCCTTTAGTGGCGTTGCCTTTATATGTTTTCATGTCAGCGCTTATGGAGAAGTGCGGCTTGGCTGAAGATATGTTTAAAGCCATATATAGACTCCTCGGGGGAGTGAGAGGGTCTTTAGCTGTCATTGCCATAGTACTTGGATACTTGATAGGAGCTATGTCAGGAGTCGTTGCTGCCGGAGTGGTTTGTCTAGCTTTATTGCTATACCCATTAATGTTGAAATACGGTTATGATAAGCGACTTGCTATAGGTGTGATCCTTGCAGCGGGCTCTTTACCGCAACTGGTACCACCGAGCACTAACATGATAATTTATGGTGTAGCAACTGGAACTTCCATAGCAGCTTTGTTCGCTGGCGGGATCGGGATAGGTGCAATAATGGCCTCGGTATTTGCTATATACGTGCTTGTTTGGTCCTATCTTCATCCAGACAAAGCACCAGTACTTCCACCTGAACTCAGGGGAACGCTCAAAGAGAGAATCACCGCAATGAGGTATGCACTCGGCCCCTTAGCGATCATCATAGGCACTCTAGGTTCGATATTCGCTGGATTAGCTACTCCAACAGAGGCAGCAGGTATAGGAGCACTTTTAACGGTTATCTACGCTGTCATGTTGAAGAGACTCAACAGAAGGATACTTATTGACGCGCTGTCTAC
The DNA here is from genome assembly GCA_038888155.1 of Desulfurococcaceae archaeon. Lineage (GTDB taxonomy): Archaea > Thermoproteota > Thermoprotei_A > Sulfolobales > Desulfurococcaceae > UBA285. Next base: position 1,619 of record JAWAJB010000048.1, on the reverse strand, counting down.
AACTGTAAGAGTAGTAGCGATGGTTTGTTGGATAGTAGCGGGCTCTCAAGGGTTCGCATCCATTTTTACAGCTCTCGGCGGTAGAAGAATGGTGACAGAATTTATGCTCTCATTACCGCAGGCTAAGGTATCCGCTCTCGCATTATCTATAGCTTTTGTGGTGTTTCTTGGAATGTTCCTCGATACTGCCCCAATAGCTCTAGTCGTTGGTCCGATCCTCGCACCGGTAATACGTAGCTTAGGATATGACATAATATGGTGGGGATTAGTCTTTTGTACCACACTACTTACAGCATACCTTACTCCACCAGTGGGTATGGGAATTTTCTACTTTAAAGGGATATATCAGGATATTCCGCTAACGGACATATACAAGGCTGTAATACCGTTTATACTACTAATGTTAGTAACAGTAGCAATAATAGTAGTTTTCCCTGACGCCGCTATGTCTATAGTAAGACTACTTCTTGGCGGATAGGTAGAAAGCATATAAGCTCTAAATAATCAAAATTCATTGATGACTATAGACCCTCTTTCTGAGGAATATGAATGACAATTAAGTGATATCAAGGTTTGAAACACTTAATTAAGCACTTAAATCTAAGCTAAGTTTAGCCTCTTATACCTTGTGATTCTTGCATAAAGCCTGAATTTACATTTCACGTTTTTCACGCGAATGAGGCGGCGTAGAAAGGTAACGACTATGTGTGAAACTTTCTTGTTATGCTAGTAGCTTATTGTTAGAGCGCAATTCAACGTATGTGTGAAGGCGTTACTCCATAGGTGTTAAAAGAAGTTCTTTCAAGCCAAAACATCTTTAGGAGAAGTTACCAATGTTAACTACTTCGTCTTAGAGACAACAACTTAACTCGTCTTGTCCTTTAACGTCCCTTAGCAAACTAAAGGCCGCCGTACGTAAACCTGCGATTCCTTTTTCTCGAGAAAATTACTCTCGTAAGTGTGTCCATGCTCGACGGGCTCGCAACCTAATGGTCTACGCACTCCTTGATACACGACCTTAAGCCTTAAATCTAGCTCAACATGTTTGGCAATATGCGTACGGAAGCTACGACGTAGAGTGTATAGAAGATAGCGCCTATAACCAATATCTTCTTCATTCTCTGTTTCTGAAGCAAAGAGTTTATGAGTTAGAAGGCTAAATTAATTTTAATTTAATTTTAATTAAATTTTAAACCATTGAAGCTCGCCTGCCACAAACACGGTGCTTAATGGAAAGTCCGCTTTCATAGGCTTACTAATTTGAAAGCGGTCTGAAAGCGACTACTAACTTCACCGCAGTTTTAGCTTGATGCCAAAATAATACTCTTGCTCGCCGCTATGCAAGATCCCCATGTCCTTTTACGAGATTTTCATGGATTCAGCTCTCAAATTTACACTAATCATCATCAGACCTATAAAGAATTACTGCTCTACATTTAAAACGTTTCATGGATGCGAGGGATGATCGTGAAACGATGAGCTTATAAGTAATCAGCTCCTATGGTGTGGCGGGCCCGCCGGGATTTGAACCCGGGACCACCGGCTCCGAAGGCCGGCACCCTATCCTGGCTGGGCCACGGGCCCGACCTCCGTTTATAATGTGTTTACATAAGTAAAAA
>JAWAJB010000047.1:0-8704 GCA_038888155.1 Desulfurococcaceae archaeon | reverse complement strand
AAACCCGCCCCACATATACTCCTCGATAATCCTGGAGAACTTGATGGATTCTCTCGCCGAGGTCATCTTGGAGCTCGCCAAGCGAGCATCCATGCTGGGGAAGAAGGTATGGGCGGACTCCACGACGTACAATGGATTGAGGAGGGCGCTCGACGAGTCATCAAGACTCATTGATGGAGCTATCAGAGCCTATCTCTCCTTAGATCCGGAGCAAGCGCACTCGATTTTAAGCCTCCCAAAAGAGCACCTCGCGGGGATCCTGAGGGAGGAGGTCGAGGAAACTCCTCCGAAGGATAGGCAATTAATAGCCTTGATAGCTCAAGCTGAGGCCACCCTAACTATAATCCAGTCAATAGCTCAGAGGATAGCGCAGCTCTCCCTCGACATCTTCATGGAGTCTGAAAACCCCATATGCGAGGTGAGAAGTTAGAGGACTTCGGCAATTAAAAATAAGAGGAAGGTTTCTATTGGAATGTCACACAAACACCCTCCTTAAAATGGCAGCTATTTCGGTAGCATCCTCAGATTCCAAGCATTTCTCAAGATTCTCAGCTCCAATCTTATCAATCAATTTCAACATAAGTTCTATGTTCTCGATCGATCTTTCACATGCTTTTGCTACATTCTCTCTATAAGGATAGAGATCAAGGGCTATCCATCCATTGTAATTTATTCTTTTTAGCCAATAAATGGTTTCGAGTACATCCCACAGGTTTACGCTTCCCACGATCATATCGTGATCCCAATCTCGGTAATTATCATTAAAGTGCACATGGAAGAGCTTTCCATGTCTACTAAGCAGGCATATAGACTCAGCAGGGCTTTCACCAGCATATAAGGCATGTCCTAAATCGAACGTGACGCCAACATTTTTTAAACCTACTTCATTTACTAGCATCAGAGCTTTTCCCACAGTTCCAACAAAAATATGAGTTCTTGGCTCCTTCAATTTATACTCAACACCTATCTTTACATTAGCATCGTGGCTTGCAATTTCTCTTATACCATCTACAAGCATATCCCACTTTTTATTATAATCTACTTGCAAGGGATAATCGTAACCATCATGTCCCAGCCATAGTGATATAGTATCGCCGCCTAATTCTTTTACCACATCGATGCTTTGGGTAGCTACTTTTATGGCCTCTTTTCTAATTTTTTCATCTTTGGAAGTTAATGAACCATAAATCCACTTAGGATCAGTAAATAACTCCACCAATATACCTGAAACGCCCAAATTATACTCCTTGAGAAGCGCCTTAACTTTGTCTATTTCATCATATTTAAATTCAGCGGGATATATCATCTCAACGCCCCTAAGGCCATTCACCTTAGAAACCTCTGCAAACTTCTCCTCTAGAGTTTTAGAAGGCTTATATGTGGAAAATCTATCAGCTAACACTCCAAAAATCCAAAGACCAACGCTATACCTGAAACCGTACATGTATATACTTCTATACCTAGCAACTTATATAGTTTTATTTTAGTTTATTAGCAGACCGAGTCCTTAATGTCTTGAAAATAATCTTATCTACTCCATAAATAAATTATTTTTCTAGAAAAAACTGTTCTTAATGTAGCTAATGAATTGAGAAGATTTCAGATCAATAAGTTACCAGATTTCGCGTCGAAGATCATTATCTTTTCTTTTGGGAAATTTAGTAAGACTTTACTTCCTGGTTTCACAGCAACATTTGGAGAGACCTTTGCTATAATTCGCCTATCATATGCGTCTAGATGAATTATCAGTCTATTGCCCATAAATTCGATATGAACACAATTCGCTTCTATTGGTCCAGATCCAATTTGCACGAATTCTGGTCTTATTCCTAAAATAACTTTTTCGGGGCTACCTACTTTTTTAAATTCTTCAGACAGAAAACTTACATCATATTTAAAACCGCCTTCAGTTACTAGATATAGCTTGCCGTTCTCTTCCGCAGTGCTCACCTCAATCAAGTTCATTCCAGGGTTACCTATGAACCAGCCAACGAACGTATTCTTGGGCCTATTATACAGATTTTCAGGAGTGTCAAATTGTACAATTTTCCCTTCGTTCATCACAGCTATTTGTTCTGCCAATGTCAAAGCCTCTGTTTGATCATGAGTTACATAAATCATGGTCTTCCTTAACTCAAGCTGAATCTCCTTCAATCTACTTCTAATTTCAACTCTTGCTTTGGGATCTACCACCGTTAATGGTTCATCTAGTATGAAGAGCGAAGGATCTTTTAACAATGTTTTAGCTATAACAACTTTCTGCTTAGTGCTCATATCAAGTTTAGCTGGTTTTTCATTGAGGTATTGCGATATGCCTAGGAATTCCGCCATTCTTTTTATCTCTTCTCTGATCTGGCTTTCAGACAGCTTGGCCTCTTTTAATGGCAATGCTATATTGTCATATACTGTGAGCGTAGGATATAGTGCGGGAAACTGAAAAATCATGGCTACATTTCTTTCCTTGGGGCTCAGAGGAGTTACATCTTTATCATCAAAGTACACCTTTCCTTTTGTAGGTTTTTCAAGCCCCGCAATTATCCTAAGAGTGGTCGTCTTACCACATCCGGATGGTCCTAATATCCCAACAAATTTACCATCAGGTATTTCTAAGGTTACATCATCCACTGCAATCACTCTTTTTTTCTTATCCTCAAAAACCTTTGTTACATGATCCAGGAAAACCCTAACCAATTATATCACCTCCTCTGGCGATAAGCTTATTATCTTTAAGGGAGAAAAAGTACAGGGCTTCTGGATTGAACTCTACTTCGATCTCCGTGCCTTCATGTTTTCTGTAAATTTCTGGAACTAGCACTTTCAGGGGTTCACTAAGCCCGACATCTAAATGCAATATTGTGTCTGATCCTATGACCTCGCTTAGTATTAACTTCCCCTTTAAAGATATTCCCCCAAATTTCCCAAACTCTGTTATAGACAAGTGTTCTGGGCGCAATCCTATTAGTACTTCGCCAGTCTCCAAAAGTTTTTTGACATTCTGCAGCCTTAGCTCAAAGATTTTAGTTTTTAATAACACTTCATCACCTCGTTTATACACGCTTCCGGGGAGAAAGTTCATTTCAATCACCCCAAAATATCTTGCTACAAAAACATCTGCAGGCTTCTCGTAAATTTCTGTTCTATCACCAACTTGGAGAATTTTACCTTCATTAATTATAGCTATTTTATCTCCAAGTGACATAGCATCAAGCGGATCGCTTGTTATCAGAATCACGTTTATACCAATATCTTTCTGGAGTCTGTAGAGTTCTGCTCTCATATCTTCTCTAACCTTATAATCCAATCTCACAAATGGTTCATCTAGAAGTAGAACCATGGCTTCTTTAACTAAAGCCCTAGCTATCGCAACTCTTTGAAGTTCTCCTCCGCTTAACTCGGAAGGGTAGTGGTTTAGTCTATGGCTTATTTTCAAGTATTTTGCAACTTTTTCGACCCTTTTTATAATTTCATCTTTTGTAAGTCCTGAAATAGTTAAGGGACTAGCTATATTTTCGAATGCTGTTAAATGCGGATATAATGCAAAGTCTTGGAATACTACAGCGACTTTTCTTTCGACAGGGCTAAGCTCTGTAACATCTTTGCCATCGAATAATATTTTACCTCTGTCCGGTACTTCGAGTCCTGCTATAAGTCTCATGAGCATGCTTTTTCCAGATTTAGGAGGTCCAAGTATGCAATATAGCGATCTGTTAGGTATCTCTAGGTCAATATCTTGAAGTATTGGTTTCCCATTTAATGATTTACTTACATTCTGCAATATTATTTCAGGCATTTCACCCACCTACCTGAGGTAAAGTCTTATTATATATCTTCTGAAGAGTATGAGAATTATAATCGGGGGTATGGACCCGATTACCCCCATGGCAGCAAATACGTTCCACAACGTTCTCTGTCCTAGCTTAAGTTGAGGTAGATGTGCTGTGTAGGTTACAACGTTGCCGCCGGCTACCTTTAATGCGAAGAGGAACTCATTCCATAAGAATAACCAGACAAGCGCTGTTGTTGCCGCCAATCCGGCTCCAAGTAATGGTATCAGAATTCTCCTAAACATCCTCCAAAATGAATAACCATCAACTCTTGCGGCATCGTCAATGCTTTTAGGTATTTCGTCAACGAATCCCTTTATAAGCCATACTGTTAACGGTATTGAAAATATTGTGTAGGTCCATATCAGGGCGAAAAATGTATCAGCAAGCCCAAAGAATACCCAATACGATACGATGGGTAAAACTACGGCAAAAGGTGGTAACATCCTCAATGTCAGGAGTATAAAGAAGGATCGTTCATCATTCATAGGAGCCCTTGAGAACCTTGAAAACCCATATGCAGCTAATAAGCCGAGTATTAGAGCCAAGATTGTGGCTGTTGTAGCTGTTATTAAGCTAGTAATGAAAGTCCAGCCCGACTTTGTGACAAAGATCCTTTGGTAACCTTCTAAGGTTGGCTTGAAATCAATAAATGGCACTATCTTTGGAGGTATGGAAAAAACATCAACTAGTTCCTTGAAGGATGTTATTATTGTTAGGTAATATGGCGCTAGCACCCATAACCCATAAATGGTCAATCCAATAAATACCAATAACTTCTTCACGTCCATTACTCTCTCCTCCTGAGCATATTCCAGAAGAAGTATGTTATTATTGCTGCAATAATCATTGTCAAGAATCCAAGTGCTGCCGCATACCCCACATTTCTGTAAGAGAAGCTTTGCACGAATACATAATATCCTATAATTTCGCTTGCAAAGCCAGGCCCTCCTTTTGTTATCATTATAAATTTGTCAATGGTTATATACATGAAAATTACCCTCAAGATCGCTGAGACGAGTACGGCATTTCTTATAAACGGCCATGTGACAACTCTGAACGTAGTAAATGGTGAAAGTCTGTCAATTTCAGCAGTTTCATACAGCTCTACTGGTATGGATGATCTTGCCGCATAAACTAGAAGGAGCGGTAGTGGCGTCCACTGCCAAACATCTATCATCATCAATGTTGTTAGTGCAAGGCTTTCGGATAACCACCCAACTCCGGGAAGCCCCATGTATCGGAGGAAACAGTTTATGTATCCTTCAGGGGTAACCAGCATGAGCCATATTATTGACACAACGGCCTCGGCAAGGCACATGGGCGTTATGAATAGTATGAGTAACGTGAACCGAATAGTATCATTTTTGATGTAATTTACTAGGGCTAGTGCGATAATCATTCCTAAAAAGACCTCAATGAAGGCCCCAATTCCAACATAGTATATCGTTCTTAGAACTGCACTATGTAATCTGGCGTCATAAAGCATTTCTAAGAAGTTTCCTAGTCCAATAAACTCTGGAGAGCTACCTGGAACATATCTGTGAACGATGCTGTATAAGAGCCAAATTAACACATAACCTACAAGAGACCAGATTACTATTGTCGCAGGTAACTGTAAAAAAATAGGGATGGAGGAGCCTTTTCTTACACCCATTGTGGAGCACACCTCTTTAGACAAAGAATCCGAATTCGACCATTTTGTTATAGAAGTCTTTCCAAATTCCTAGATACGTGTCTTTTCCTAATAGTCCCATGTATTTATCTCTAATATCTTCCCAAGCTGCGGCTGCATCGCTTAAGGCTTTCCTTGGATCTTTTCCTGCTATTACTTGCTGGACCTCTCTACCAAGGGTATCCGCATACTCTGTGCATCCAGGTATGCAGGGCATGGGGAATGCGTTCTCCAAGTTCCTCCTTCCCCCTTCTAGATGCAGGAGTACGTCTTCATAGCTCGGGAATAGTGAGCCTGTATGTGGCCACTCCGGACTCGGCTTCTTGTACGGATTGCTCTCCATATAGCATTTAGCTCCAGCCGGGCTCATGTGAATCCACATGTATGGATCCATTCCACAATCCTGGTCTGCACAATTCCATATGCTATAGTGCCAGTGGGATACATGATATGCTACATAGAAGGCCGCTAGCTTAGTTTTTTCATCTATATAATTCGGGATAAGCCAACATCTATTATAGGGGGTCATGGCCTTATGAACCACTTTTCCTAATTTCGGATCGGCATATCCAGGCATTAGTCCATTCCTTAAGTATCCCTTGACAGGAGGTTCTTGGGCCCATTCATTTATGTCTATCCACCAAATTTGTGAGATAACTTTCCCTCCTGTCCAGTATTCAACAGTCTCAGCACCTCCAATACTCTCAGCTCCCTCTGGGAAATATGGAACGAATTTTTGAAGCATCTCAAGCGCGGCCACAGCTCGATCCTGCGGGTAGAATGGCGTAACCATGTCTCGGTCCCAGTAATTTACTCCATAACTCGCCGCAATATTAAACCAGAAAGCCCAGCTCCAGTCAGGTGTGGCCCAGAAAAGCGCCGGCCAAAGTACCTCAGCTCCGGGAATTGTCCTATCATCTGGCAATACTTTTTCAGCAAAGAATTTACATTGCATTAACCAATCATCCCACGTCTCGGGTGGAGCGATAAGAGGTTTGCGATCTGGATGCCACTCTTTGTAAGCACTCTTGAATTCCTCTTTCTCGTAAAATGGCCAGAGATAATTCCATAAATGAACGTCCCCATCAAATAATACAAGATATCTCTTTCCCTGATAAGTTGTGTAGAAATCGTATATGGGGGCCATTTCTCTAAAGTAATCTTCGACACCATAGAACATGTTGTAATAAGGATCTAGCACTTCGACCTTTCCTGTTAAGACGAAGTCTGGTAAGTAGTTGGGATTTATCATTATTAATGGATAATCCCTTGAATTCGCGTCCAGAAGGCTGGCGGCCTCCTCCCTAACTACTGGCAAGTCTACCAGTTTACTAGGCCCTATCTCCACCCCTACCTCATTTCTTAGCAGATCTGCATACCATTCTATTATCCTTCCAGCCCACGCGTCCACCATCATTTTAACCTCAGCGCCCTTAAGCCTATCATAAAGCCAAGGATTCCTTACCCCGGGAGGCAGTAATGGAATCTTCTCTAACTCCGGAGCGGCTACTGTTGGAGCAACTTCTTCCACCCTTTTCTCGACCATAGCTGAGCCTAAGAAGTAACCTCCCCCTAATCCTACTGCAAGACCTGCTATTCCCGCACCAATCATTTTTAGCATGGATCTTCTACTAACTTTTTCCGCACACATTCTCAGTCTCCTCGAAAAATATTATTTTCCGCTGAAATTTAAATCTTTGGTTAAATTTTATTCATGGTTTTTGCATAAAACATAGCATAATAATTCTAATTGAGTGGTGTGATCCATTATCGTCAGCATCTCAATTAGGTCATGTGGACTCTTAATCACTAATGAAAGTTTAGCAACTTTACCTGAGAAAGGGCCATCTTAGCATATTTTTAGGTTCTTTTGAAAGTACTGTGGACGTCAGAAATCGAATTCGATTCTGCCGCATTAAAGAAGTAATGCAAGTGGTCATATTTTGAATAAGCCCCCCTCACCTACAAATGGGTTCGTGAGTTTTTCCACGCGGAGCACGGTTGACGGCCCATGGCCTGGATAAACTACGTAGTCGTCTGGAAGTGTGAATATTTTGTTTAAAATAGAGTCGATTAGGCTTCCAAAATCACCTCCCACCAAATCAGTCCTTCCAATAGAGCCCGCAAAAAGCGTGTCTCCAGTGAAGATGTAGCCATCCGCGACAAAGCAGATGCTTCCTGGGGTGTGGCCAGGGGTGTGTAGAACTCTAAGCTTTAGGCCGCCTATGTCTATCAGATCTCCCTCTTCAATTAGTCCATCGGGAGGCGGAGGCTTTGGAATGGATAATCCTAAGAAACTTTCCGCGTCTAAAGGCGCTTGAAAAAGTATTTCCTTATCTTTTTCGTGGATGTAAAATCGACAATTCAAATCTTTTCTCAAATCATCAATTGCGAGGACGTGATCGAAATGTCCATGAGTCAGGTATATCCCGGTTATCTCCACGTCGTGTCTCGCTACAACTGACAAGATCTTGTGCGGGTCGCCCCCGGCATCCACGATAATCCCCTCTCCAGTTTCCGAGTTGAAAATCACGTAAGAATTCGTGTCAAGCGGGCCAACCACAACTCTCTTTACAATTAACTCCATCGAATTTTTGCTGGCGTATGGCGGCTATTTAGTGTTATGATAAAGTCAAAAATTCATAAGAAGTATTCGAGGCTCGTCGTGCCCGTTATCTTGTTCACGTCTATTCCAAGCGCGTCCAAGACCTGCTCGAACGTTGATAGGAGGTATTCGACGTACTTATCGACATCCACTTGATCTTTTCTAGCGAATTCTAGGGGCTCCACGCCATCGCTATCCTTGGTCTTGACGTAGGCTATTATGTCTCCGGGAACAATAGATATTCCTCGGCTGATGAGCTTTCTGGCGGCCTTGACGTGGGGCGGGGTCGTCTTCACATACCTGTCCACGCTCTTAGAAAGCATGACCTGAAAGGATAAGTCCTCCAAGTTGTATTCCCCCTTCTTAAGGGCCTGATACTTGGCTCGAATCAGCTCCTCGATCCTCCTCTTCGCGCGCTCGAACTCCTCCTCGTTCCTGACCCCCCCGAGTATCTCCAGCATCTCCTCGAAAGAATCTTTTATGAACTTGGGGATGTGGGCTTTCTTTCCCGTGAGCCCCTTGACATCGACGACGCCCTTATCGGTGACGCCTAGATAATTCTTCTTCCTCTGCGAGAAGACCACGTACCTGTACTTCTTG
>JAWAJB010000046.1:0-8881 GCA_038888155.1 Desulfurococcaceae archaeon | reverse complement strand
ATAAAGTATAAAAACTAATTCTTTACGTTAAATCTTGGGTCAGATAATGGATGGTGAGAAAAATTCATTCCCTACTCCAGTAATTGATGTTCACGTTCATCCAAAGAGAAAAAATGTTCCAATATTAGATGAGATATTAAAATTAATGGATAAGTTTTGTATTCGAATTTCGGTCTTGCTCGGACGTGATACAGACCCTAATAATATAGATAAGCCTGAAATAAGAAGGTATATCATTGAAAGACTTACTAGTAGTCCTTTATACGATAGATTTGGGATTGATGATGTGTTACATCTCGAAGAACTTCTTTATTTAATGAAGGAGAGACTTGCAAGAGTCACAACTAATTCTGAGATAGCTGAATATGTAGGACGTCATCCTCAACGTTTTATAGGTATGGGGTCAATTGATTTATCAAAAGGTAGTGATTATGTCGAGAATAAAATTAAAGAAATAATTGGATTAGGTCTTGCTGGAGCTAAGTTTTGGCCTCAGCTACAGTTTTTTAACCCTGCTACTTCTGAGAATTTCCGTTTAGTAGCTGAGAGATTTTCTAAAGCCCATAAGATAATCATGGTTCATACAGGAACTTGTCCTGGTCCTTGGGAAATACCAGAGCTCTCTGAGTATGCTAGACCTAGTTATCTCGAGCCAATAGCACGAGAATTTGAGGTTCCTATAATCGTAGCTCATTTTGGCTACTACAGCGCTACTGTGCCTGGAATATGGTTTAAAGAAGCATTAGAATTAGGTAAAAAATACGATAATGTTTATTTTGACGTTTCAGCTGTAACATATATACTAGACAATGAGAAATATGTAAAATTAATCCGAGAGTACGTCAGTTTTGACAGAGTATTATTTGGTTCTGATTACCTAGAATACCTGGAAACTTCAATAAGAATAATAAATAATTCACGCCTTCTCAAATATGAAGAGAAAGAAAAAATTCTAGGTCTTAACGCTCTTGAGCTCTTCAATATAAAGTTGTAAAATTTATAGGCTTCTCATCTCAAACATCTTGGCAAAAACTTACCATCTCAGTAACTAATCTAAAGCGTTTTCTGAGCAGATAGCGCTGGATTAGATAACGAAACCTTTATATACCCCTGACTATTAAGTTTTATATGGTGATTTTTCTGGTTCGCTTGGTTACTTCCGTGGCCGAGGTTGACGTGGCAAAGTGCTCTAAATGTGGTACTTGCTGGTCTATTTGCCCAACAGAATCAATTTCATGGACTCCTGGAGATTATCCGGTTGTGGACAAGGATACATGTACTGGATGTGGGGGCTGTGTAGAAAGATGTCCTTCATATGCTATTGAACTAATTCCTCTTCAAACTCCTAAGATGATTAAAGTAGATGTTAGCACAGTAGATTACAAGAAAATCGAGGAAATATGTAGAAATGCAACCCTGCATCCTAAGCAAGTAATCTGTTTTTGTACTGGTACAAGAGCTGAAGAAGTGGCTGCAGCGATACTATTAGGTGCTAGGACTCCAGAAGATGTATCAAGAATGACTGGTGCTAGAACAGGTTGTAAGGTAGAGTGTATACAACCAATTTTAAGGTTATTTAAAGCCGCCGGGATCATGCCACAGCCTAAACCTGGAAGACATGCTTGGTATGGCCTGACGCCTACAGTCTTTGAAATACCAAAAGATATAAGAGAAAAATACAAGTTAAAAGGTTTCTATTTTGATGAAGACGAAAAACTTTTACGGAAGATAGCACAACAGTAACTTATTATTTTTTGTTAAACAAAAATAATGGAATGTTATTAAAAAGTTGGTAAGGTCCATTTTCCATAAGGCATTATTGCTATTCTAACATCTCTCCCATGTTTACTATAAATCCTCTTTAGCGCTTCATCTATATTATTGGTGACCTCAAGTCCAATATTGCGGGCTTCAGAAATATTCTCTTTTTCAGTGATTATCACGACGTCTTTCCTGGTAAGTATCTCATAGAACTTATACCATATACAACCGCACCACATTTCCTTTTTGCCTAGTAGTATATCCCGCAACGCTTTTTCATGGTTTTCTCTAGTTGGCGGCATATAATCCTTCATAAGATCCATCAAGACAAAGCCATGCCAGTCTCTATATCCTGGGGAAGGACTTGCATGAACTATAGTTCCTCCATCTCTAGTTATCAGGTCACTATTAGCGACCCCCCAATTTGTGTGGAAATATAAATGATCTGTAGGCCAGAAAGTACCAGTAATTGTTACGTCTGCAGGTCTGTTAAACGGTACCTTGACTCTATATAAGCTATCATAGTATTCAACAGCTTTTCTGAAAGTTTGTCTGTGCTCACCGGTAAATACCCCTACTACATCTCCATTAATATTCATAACAACATTGAGTATGAAGTCTAGTTTGGCTAGATCAGCTGCTTCTTCAATGTCTTGTCTTACAGGGTTTTCTAAGGCACCGGGATAAACTTTAGGTGATATAGTCATTCTGTGGTTAGCTTCTATAGTGTCAATACTACTTACTCCAGGTAAGACTATTTTTCCACCTCCGCCATAGCCAGCAAAGGGTTCTGCCTGAACTAGTCCTATACCGACTACAACTTCAGCCGAAGCTACTATTTTATGAATCCACACAGGAGTTCCAAAGCTAGTTATGCCTCTAAAGACATAGTTTTCTCTCTTTCTTGCTTCATTATTTAGTATACGATCCTTTCCTAACTTGTTTACAACTTTAGAACCTAGTTTATTCAATATCTCTTCGTCATTTAATGGCGGAACAGCTCCGCACGCAAATATTAGGTTAATATCTGCTTTTCTATCTAACGCTATATCTAATAGTGGTGGTAAGATTTTATGTGCTGGCGTAGGTCTGAATTGATTATCTACAATTATGGTTAACTTCCTACCATAACCTAGGATCTCAGTAAACTTAGGTCCAGCTATTGGAGAACTCAAAGCGTTAACTACATGGTCTTCAAGAGGCTCAAGAGGTAAGGGCACTTTAGGCAAAATCACGCCAACAATATTATTGTCTGGAAGCTCGAAATCTAGCGTGAATCTCTTTTCTGGGGACTCATAAGGTATTTTAACATGCATTTGGGGTCCCACAACCAATAAATATAGTTTTGAGACTTATAAACTTTAAGATATCAATTCCATTGGGCTAATAAAATGAGAAAGATCTTAGTAATTGATTGTAGTACTGCCGGGATTTCAGGTGATATGTTCTTAGGCGCTTTAATAGATTTAGGAGCTAATAAAAACACTCTCTTAAGTCTACGTGAACCCATACTGAAATATTTTAAAAAAGTTAAAGAAGTTAATATTGAAGTCAGTGATGTAAGGAGAGGTGAGTTTAGAGCAAAAAGAGTGAATATCGAAGTTGATCAAGAGAATCATGTTCATGGAAAAGAATTAATTGAGGTAACCAAAACTATTTTAAATTCCTTGAATATTTCTCAGAAAGCTCAAACAATAGCTTTAAATTCTTTGAGAACTCTTATCGAGACAGAGGCTTACATACATGGAGAAACCATAGATGAAGTTCACTTACATGAGACAGGCTCAGCTGATACTATTATAGACATTGTTGGGAGCGTTATGGCATTAGAAGAACTAAACTTAATTGATGCCTACGTATACTCAACTCCTGTAGCATTAGGGAACGGTAGAATAAAGATCTCTCATGGACTAATATCTGGTCCAGCTTTAGTTACGCTTGAATTATTGAAAAAAAGAAAAGCTTTAGTTGAGGGAGGTCCATTAGGGTACGAATTAACTACACCAACAGGCGCAACTTTACTAGCTTCCCTAGTACATGAATTTGTGCCATACTATCCTCAAATATTTATAGAGAAAATTGGGTACGGAGCAGGCAAATACGATTTTAATGAAGTACCTAATATACTAAGAATCGTTTTAGGAGAAGCTAGTGAAGACTTAAAACAAGAAAAAATTGTAATTTTAGAAACAGATGTTGACGATGTCTCAGGAGAAGTAATTGGATATCTCATAGACAAGTTATTAACAGAAGGAGCAAAAGATGTTAGTGTAATTCCTACGTATAGAAAGAAAAATAGAGCCGGGTATTTAGTACGAGTTATTTCCCACCCAGAAGATTATCAAAAGTTTATAAGAATCATTATGAATGAAACAGGTTCTCTTGGAGTTAGACATTATCACTATGTAAGACATATAGTGCCTAAGCGAGAAATGAGAAAAATAAAAATTAAACTGAATAATAAAGAATATGAAGTGTCAATAAAAGTTAGTCTAGATTCGTACGGTAACGTCATTTCAATGAAACCGGAATACGAAAGTATTAAAAATATAGCACTTGAGACAGGGATCTCGTTAAGAAAAGTGAGTGAGATAGTTCTAGATGAGCTGAAGAAAGCATCGCAGTAATTCTCTTCAACTTTAATATTTTTGATTAAAGTTAGATCTTTGAGGGAAAAGCAAAATTGACTCCAGAAGAGAAGTTAGATGCTCTCAAAAGCTTTCTCAAGAACCTGCATAACAATTACGTCGTCATAAGCTACTCTGGGGGTGTTGATAGCACTTTCTTGGCCTTTGTAGCTTACAAAATATTGGGTTTTGATAGAGTTATAGCCATTACAGTTAAGCATCCTTTCATAACAGAGGAGGAAGTTAATGACGCTAACAATATTGCTAGCGCCCTCGGATTAAATCACGTTATAGTGCGTCTCGAAGATTTTGATAATAAAAAAATTTGGGATAACCCACCTGATAGATGTTACTTATGTAAAAAAGAAGTCTTTAGACACATTATGAATTATGTTCAGAATAAGCTAGGTATACATGACTATGTAATACTCGACGCTACTAATGCCTCCGACATAGATAAAACCCTTAAAACACCTAATTACAGACCAGGAATTAAAGCCTTAAAAGAGCTTGACATTAAAAGCCCCCTAGCTGAGATAGGTCTGACTAAAGAAGAGATAAGGATCTTATCTAGAGAATGGGGTTTACCTACATGGAATAAGCCGTCATCACCATGCTTAGCTACTAGAATACCTTACAACACGAAAATAACATTAGAAAAACTAGAGAGGATTAAGAAAGCTGAGGGCCTTGTCAAAAACATTGCTAAAGTAGAGGTTCTAAGAGTTCGAGATCATGAATTAATCGCAAGAATAGAAGTTGGTAGAAATGAAAGAAAAAAATTCTTTGATGAGAATATAATGGATAGATTATATACTGAATTACGGAAGTTAGGATACAGATTTGTAACACTAGACCTATACGGCTATCAAGAAGGAGCTTTTGATCAATAAAACTGTTGGAACTAATTTATCAGGTTAGAATAAATGTTAAAATTTCATAAATCTCAGAACTTTACTCTGAACATGAATTGAAGATTACAGAAGTAAATCTTTACTTTAGACGTTGAAAATCACTTACTTAAGAACGCGAGTGACTATTTCTTTAAACTCGTCATCCGTAAGAGGTCTTTTTCTCATAATTGCTTCTTTTTTCACTTCACCAAGAATCTTCTCGGCAATACTCATAACGAGAGTCTCGTCATGCACTAGAGACATTTCTTTTAGTTTTTCAATTATAGTTCCTTTGCCACTCTTCTTCCCCAAGAGTAGCGTGATATTTTGACTTCTCCCTACTAAGGAAGGCAAATAAGGGAGTATTTCTACAGGTCTTACATCCTTTACGTTAAGCCACCAGTCCGCTATTATCCCAGACTCTATTCTCGTAACGTTATCACCTACAACAGGTTTATTAGGTGGTAAAGCTACTCCTGAATACTTCTCTACTAACTTAGAGAGACTATATAATTTCTCTAGCTTTATGCCTGTTTTAATCCCTAATAATAATTCTAGAGCGAGAATAGTCTCTTCTAAAGAAGCATTCCCAGATCTCTCTCCAATACCATTAACAGTAACATGAACTCCTGAAACTCCCTTAATAACTGCAAACATAGAGTTTGCTACTGCTAAACCAAAATCGTTATGTGCATGAATTTCTATAGGTTTCCTAACAAATTCTTTCAGTTTTTCAATGAAGTAGCCAATGGCCAATGGATGCATAACTCCGAATGTATCAGCTACTACTAAGACGTCCATTAAGTCATGAACGTTCTCTATAACCTTTCTGAGAAAATCCATATCAGACCTAGTAGCATCAATCGTGAAAAACTTAACATACAAACCATGTTGCTTAGCATACTCAAGAGCTTCACGGGCTCTTATCAGCGCCCTCTCTACAGGCCATTTATAAGCATACCGTATTATGTGTTCGCTTGATGGCAACTCCATAACTAATCCAGGCACCTCTGTTTTTAAAGCCAGATCGACATCTTCTTTAAGACATCTAACAAACGCCATTACTTTAGCCTTAAGACCTTGTCGAGTAATCTCTTTAATTGCTTCAAAATCTTCTAACGAGACAGCAGGCATTCCAGCTTCAATAAAGTTTACGCCAGCTTCATCCAAGGCGAGGGCTATCTCAAGTTTTTCCTCTTTCCTAAAAACTAAACCAGGTTGTTGCTCACCATCTCTCAGTGTTGTGTCATGAATACTTACTTTTTCGGGGATCTTCAAGCTCTTAAGAACCTCATAGTCATATTGACTTACAAACCAAGTATTCGAAAACCAAGGGGTACCCAGCGGCATTTACGAATCACCAACTATAATGTAAGGAAGTAAATATAAGCTTTATCCTAAATTCTAGGCTCTTAAAACACTTAATATTTTAGCGTTAAATAATTATAATAATCTAAAAATATTATGATATGATTAGTGAAAAATTGTCTAGTTTAAGAGATCGCCTTCTCTGGAGATATGCCTCTTTGTTTTAGCCACTTAGGCAACAGATATTCTTCTACTTCTTTTTCTACCTCTGGTGCTTTCTCAATCAAGTATTCTGCTAATGATTTACTCATGTTAATTGCTCCAAATACGCCATCGAAGACTAAGACCTTATCTGTCTTAGCTATTTTGTATGCGAAATTCATAGCCGCTTCGAGGTCCTCTGCTACTACGGAGTATTTCAGAAACGTAGTGTTTTGAGGGTCTCTATAGAATAGTTCTGCTTGTTCTTTACCCACAATGATTACAGGTAATGCCTTAGCCCAGAACACACTTGGATAACCTTTCCATGCATAATTGATCACAAGTGCTTTAATGGCAGGATTTACTGGCGGAACCTCAGGTATAAGAGGTCTATCATGTTCATCATAATATGCTTCTGTATACCAGGTGTAGGGGGGTAACGGATTATCTAAATCAAATAAATCAATATTGGCCCCTGTAAAGTTAGCAAATATTACTCCTCCAGCGAAAGTATACGGTATGGGAGCTCTATAATCGAGAACAACTATGCACTCATCAATCTTACTAAGTAGCCTAAGAACCTTACCATAGTATCTTAAACTATCTATTGTAAGTCTCTCGTCTAAGCTATTCAGGTCGTTATCAGCATCAACCCCTAAAACGCCCACCGGAGATGCCTTTAAAAATACGGCGAATGTCCATTTATCTTGAACGAATTTTGAGTTAAATATAGCCCTAGCGACAAAATTAGATGCACGAGGACCTAGATTCTGATGGTAAGCTGACCTAGTCTCTAACCTGGCATATGACATTCCGAATGGTTTAAATGATCTGTCTACTTCCCTATGAAAATGAACCTCTCTAATGTCAGAGTTGTGAGCGTGAACTATCTTATCAGCACTATATGCTAACTTTATTCCATAAAAGGTACCTATCTCCGTTTCTATAGGAACGCCAGGATCTAGTGGTGATATATTATAAACCTTGTTATTGAAATACTCATCTAACTTAAACCTCTTGAAATATATTTCATTCTCCCTATGTCTCAATCCAACTCCAGCAACTAATCTAATGTTTTTTGCTCCAGTCCTCTCCTCAATTACGTCTTTCGTAGTTTTTAACATCTCAGCATATGGTTCTCCTCCGAGTAATGTGAAACCATGATGAGAAGCAAGAATATTTACTGAATGATGGGGTTTTATCATTGACATGTCAACTTTCTTCAATGCCTCTCTAGTCGCTTCTCTCACAGCATTAGGGTTAGGCGGAGGCCAGATAGGTCGTGGAAATTTAAATATCTTCGTGAGATCTAATGAAACCATGTCAGGTAATTCAGCGGCTCTTTTCTTTACAGAACCTGGGTCTACACCATATGGTGATGGAATGGGTGGAAGTGGCGTAAGTGCGGGTTTTATAGCTTCCTTAAATAGAGGCATTGATTGATCCACCAGTATTATTTCGAGTAGGAGTTTATAAATCTCTAGTTGCTAACCTAGCATTAATTCTCTGACATATTAATAGAGCTGAAACTGCCGCGTTGACACCATTATCTATATTTACAACAGTTAATCCTAGCGGACATGCTTGTAACATAGAGAGCAATGCAGTCACCCCATTGCCTCCTGCGCCGTAGCCTACTGAAGTTGGAACACCTATAATAGGAATATCCAGCATAGACGCTATTACCGATGGTAGTGCTCCTTCCATTCCCGCGATGACTATAGCGACGTCAACATCCTCTTCCTTGATTTTCTTAATAGCTTCTATAGTTCTATGTAAGCCGGCTATACCCACATCAAATATACTTATAACATTACAACCATTCTCTTCCAAGATCGTACGTGCTTCCTCAGCAACTCTTATATCAGCAGTGCCGGCTGTTATGACGCCTACTCTGCAATTGAGTGTACGAGAATATTTATATCCCTTTAATTTAATAACACATGTTCTTCCTATCTTGTTTATATTTATTTCGAAATCTTCAGAAGTTTTACTAAATGCAACCAGCTCTTGGATTTGTTCTTCCGAGAGTCTCGTTAAGATTAGTTTGCCCACGATGGGGGTTACTTTCTTTATTAGATCAAGTAGTTC
>JAWAJB010000045.1:0-8976 GCA_038888155.1 Desulfurococcaceae archaeon | reverse complement strand
GAGACCCTACGAGAGCATGGGTGAGGCCGAGAGGTATACCGAGCTTCAGGCACTACGTACTGACCAGGGGCGAAGTGCTCCTGGAGAAGAGGTCGGGACTCTACGAAGCACCGATAATGAGAACGCTAGACGAGCTAGCAGTCCTGAAAAGCGAGGAGACCATACTCTGAGGCTCCTAGCAAAGAAGTAGCCCGGCTCTTCAAGCGATGAGAGCTCTCTTCGTGGTTCCGCGCTACTATCCTCACATCGGCGGAGTCGAGTACGTTGTTAAATCGGTAGCCGAAAGGCTTGCTGGGAGAGGACACGAGGTCACAGTACTCTGCGGTGAGCCAGGTATCGATAACCCCAGAGAAGAATGGACCAACAATGTTCGCGTGGTTAGGTGGCCTATATGGGCTCCTGGAGGTGCTTACTACTTTCCGAGGATTAGGGAAGCCCTTGAGCAATGGCTTCTGAGTACAGCTAGGGAGATCGATGTAGTGCACTTCCACAGTGTTCACAGTGTGTTCACAGTGTATTCTCTAAGTATCTTGAGGAACAGCAGTGTACATAGGGTTTTAACTCCTCATTACCATGGCACTGGGCACACTTTTTTCAGGAGAACCCTGTGGGTCATCTGGAGAAGGTACGTTAGGAGAGCCATGACAAGCGTTGATCTTGTTCACTCGGTCTCAATGTATGAGAAGCAGCTACTAGCAAGAGACTTCGGGATTGAGCCTGTTGTTGTAGAGCACGGTGTTGAGGAATGGATCTTAGAGGTACCTTGGAATCCCTCAGGCTACGCTATGTACAGTGGAAGAGTCGAGAAGTACAAGAACGTCCACGGACTAGCGAACATCGTAAAGCACTTAAACGAAATGGGTTTAAGCCTAGAGCTGAAGGTCTTCGGGGAAGGAGGCTTCAAGCAAAAACTCAAGCACTACCTCGACAAACTCGGAGTCAAGTACGAGCTTAAACCTCCGCAACCCTACAGCGAGTACATCAACTACCTCTCAAGAGCCAGCTTCTTCGGACTACTCTCAGAAAGGGAAGCCTTTGGACAAACAGTAAACGAAGCAAACGCTATAGGTGTACCCGTAGTAATTGCTGAACCCTGGGGACTGAACTTCAAGGAGAGAACCAGAACCTTAATAGTAAAGCTGAGCAGGAGGGATGAAGAAATAGCCAGGGAGGTAGCTACTTTTCTGGAAGAGGCTAGAGAGCAACCTAAGCCAAAGGTTCCAAGCTGGAGCCAAGTAGTAGACCTTTATATCAAAACCTTGTATAGCTAATGAGAACGAACGTCTTGAGGAGGGCCGAAATTAAACCTATTATGCTACGTGGACGCCTTAGACTTAGGTGAGGCGTGGCATAGTCTAAAACGCAAATGCTTTACCTAACAATACTAAGTTGTAGGGTAGTCTGTAGTTTATGAAAGTAATGCTAATTACTTTTGAGTATCCGCCAAACATATCTGGAGGTATAGGGTCTTTTAACTACGAGCTTGCTAAAGGGTTTTCTAGGAGTAACATAGATGTTACAGTAGTTGCTGGAGGCAATAGTGACTTTATACTAAAGGATCGTAGAATTAAAGTGTACTTCTTAAAGACTCCTATGTTAAGACCTAGAGAATTCTACTTCCACATTTACAATGCTAAAAGAATAGCTGACATAGTAGAGAAAGAGAAACCAAATGTAATACAGTTAAACAGTAGCTTCAACCCGTTTCTAAAGATATTGAAAAGAAGGAGTAGCCTAACCTCTGCTATTGTTCAGGTATGGCATGGATCTCCAGGCCCATTCTCAAGGCTCTATGAGGACTTAAGGGACCTATTTATATACGATGTGATATGGACTTTAGCGCTTCACGTTCACGCTCATTTGGGTAGATACATTGCAGATTCTTTAGAATACATTGATGCGGCTGTTCATGTAGCGAAGCATGTGATGTATTACAACCTAAGGTATTCTGAAGTGGGCGAAAAATTAAGAGAAAAGATAAACGTAGTTATATATCCAGGTATAGAAACAGATTACCTCGAACAATTAAGACGTAAAACTTCATTAAAAAAGCCAAAATCGTTAATCTTTGGTGCAAGACTTGTCCCATATAAAGGGGTAAAATATTTGTTGGAGGCATTTAAGTTAGCGTGGAAGGAGAATGAAGAGATAAGCTTACGTATATGTGGCGATGGACCTTTAAGATTGCAGGTATTGCGAATGATCAAAAATATGCAGCATCAAGGAATATCCAACATTCATTACCATGGTAAACTCAACCGAGAAGCCTTCTTAAAAGCCATAGCCAGAAGCCATGTATTAGTGCACCCTAGTCTTTACGAAGGTGCAAGCTTAACTTTAATAGAATCCTCTTTGTTGGGAACCCCTGTGCTTGCTCATAAGGCCCCTTACTCTGAGGAATTTGTTGAGAAACTGAATACTGGCGTAACTGTTAATACAAGGGATGTTGAGAAATTTGCTAGCGCCATATTGTCCATGTTATATGACGAGGAACTAGTCTATAGAATGATAGAATCTTTGAAGAACATATGTAAGCTCTTTAACATAAATGAGGTAGTAAGAAAGTATATGGAATTGTACCGAAGACTTATTTGATGCGGAACCCTGTCAAATAGTTTAAAGGATTTGCACAATGAGCAAGAGTGTTGCATTCTTTGCAACAAGCATACATAAACCAGGTGGAGCTGGACACGTTGAAAGACAAATAGTGAAAGCACTTATGGACCTTAATTATGAGACTTACTTAATTTTACCAGATACAGTAGCAATGGGAAAAATTGAAAAGCCAGAAGAATTAAGGGATTTATTAAGTAGTAAAAATGTGCATGTAATTGCTAATAGGAATTCACTCAGTTATGACAAAATGAACTTATTTTTACGACAGTTTGAACATCTATTGAGACACCCCGATATAAAATCTTTAAGACCAGACATAGCATGGTTCATGTCTTCTCTACCTCGTTTAATGGTACGAGAGGCGCGGTCATCTAAGATTTATGTTTACTACCACATGCTAGCACCATGGTATTATGAAATTCGAGGTTACTATAGGAGGTACTGCTGGTATGACTTATCAATGCTTTACTTAGCTATGAACATAGCTATGAACAAGGTTCTTACTTATGATGAGAACCCCTTTCTTGTCGCGTACAAAGTACTAGTTAACTCCAGCTATATGCAATTGCTAGCTGAGAAATATTGGAAGAAAAAAGCACACGTACTTAGTCCTCCTGTACATCTCAATAAGCTAAGTGGCTTAGTAAGGGGGCGAAGCGGTAGGCTTGACTATGTGCTATGTTTTGGAAGAATAAGTCCGGAAAAGAGGTATGAAGATACACTTAAAGCTGTGTCGATGACTAAAGCGAAACCTAAAGTTATAATCGCTGGAAGTATTGAGGGAAAAAGTAGCATTCAGTATTTGAAGCATCTTCTGCGAATTGCTAAGCTTCTTAGCATAAAAGCAGAGGTTATACCCAACGTTAGTGAAAAAGAGAAATGGAAATTATTTTCAAAAGCTACGGTTTACGTTCACAACACCCGTGCAGAGCATTTTGGAATATCGGTTGTAGAGGCTATGGCGTTAGGTACTCCCGTTATCGTTCATAGGTCTGGGGAGCCATACTTTGGCATTACCAATAGAGGACACTACGGCCTTGTATACGACACGCCAGAGGATCTTGCTAAATATATTGATGAGTTATTCACCAACGAATATTTTTGGTTAAGATTTCATAGCTTAGCTATCAAGAGGGCTCGCGATTATGATTACGCATTATTCGTTAGCAAGCTGAAGAAACTGTTAGAGAGCTAAAATGCTTTTCAAATTTCAGAGGAAGGTTCGAAAGTTTATTGATTTATTGCTCGAACATAGAAATGTCTATAATGTGTTTAAATCGATACATGATTACTATAGAATAATAATTTAGAATAATAAATTATAGTGCTCAAATGCGAAAAGATCTTTTGTTCTTAACCTTACCTAATGGTTTAAAGATAGTAAAATATTCGATAGTTTACCATTTCGCAGAGCTTTTCATTCTGTTTTTGACGAAATATTTATTCAAAAAATATACGAAAAACATCCAATGTTCATCCCTAAACCCACCGACATAGTTTTAGATTTAGGAGCTTTCATAGGTCTCTACACGTTAAAACATCATCATGTCCAAAAGGTTTACTCCATAGAGGCGCTTCCAGCATCATATGTTTTGCTGAAAACTAATGTAGAACTTAACGATCTCAACAATGTTATAACATACAATTTTGCTGTTTCCGATAGTGATGGTTCAGCTTGCATGCTTATTGAGGACTACCTAATAAGTGGTTCGACTTTAGTAAGTGAATGGCATCAAGAGTATCATAGATCGTATGTAAAGGTGAAAACTTTAACAATAGATTCCATGTTTAAGATGGGTTTAATACCTATATATCAATATAGCTAAAGTTGACATCGAGGGCGCTGAACTTCAATTTCTCCATGGAGGTCAACGATTCCTCGGGAAAGGTGGAGTTGAACGCTTAGTCCTCGAATTTCACAATGTTGTTGATAAAAAGAACTTTTATCTTTTGTTAAGGGACCTAGGGTTTAAGCCTGTAAAAAAGATACAAGGCGATGATACAGAGATCTTATATCTGATTTTTTCACGATGATCGATCCACGTACGATCACCGTTATCGCTGGAACTCTAAATGCATTTGGAGGAAGAGAGTTAGTAACATTAGCATCTCTAGAGACGCTAAAGGAGGTCTTTCCTAGTAGCAGGATGTTTCTGAAAACTCTTGATATACCGGACATGAAGGGCTTATGCAAAGTTTTCGGAAATATGTGCTTAGCGATACGTGGAGTTATATGGAATCCTCTAGGTTTAGTAGCCTCAAAGAGCATTCATAGAGCTATTCCTATTAACATAATTGCATCATCTTTACTTGACATACTTGGGACTCGTAATCTAGTAATTAATCTTAACGCCGATACTTATCCCATACCAGCGCATGTCTGCTATCTTCATTTCCCCTACTTTGCCGTCAAAGATTACTCTGGTTCATCTTTTAAATCTGTTGTTCGAAAGGCTATATCTTTAGAACTTCTAAAACTATGTAGGATCATTTTGACAAATAGTTCGTTCACGAAAGAGATCATTTGTAATACGTCTCTTCAATTGTGTAAAAAGACGTCTATACTTTATCCACCCATAACTGTTAAACCGTTAGATCCTACGTGCTTTTTACAGACGTTACATCAAAGAAAACCCCTCGTTGTAACTATTTCTAGGTTTACGCGTGAGAAAAAGCTGGAGATCCTGCTTGAAGTAGCTAAATTAACGCCAGAAGCGAAGTTCGTTTTAATAGGTTCACTGAGGGATAAAGCTTACTATGAGGAGCTTGACAAAGAAGCTAGAAGAATAGGCAACGTAGAACTTCGTCCAAATGCGCCTGCAAGTAGGGTTTTAGAGATAGTGAGGAAAGGCATGATATACCTGCACACAATGCCTTACGAGCATTTCGGCATAGCCATAGTTGAGGCTATGTCTCAAGGATTGGTCCCTGTAGTTCATCGTAGTGGAGGTCCGTGGAGAGATATATTAGAATGTAGTGAAGGATTATATGGATATAGTTATGTTTCACCTGAAATGGCGTCGTCGAAAATTAGGACCCTAATAAACGATAGAGCATTGTATATGCATATTGCTTTAAATGCCATTAAGAAAAGCACGAGGTTTACCTTGGAGGAGTTTAAGAAGAAATTTAGCAAGATACTCCATAGGATCGCTGAATGAAAACGTAGGTGAACATAAGTGATAAAGCATAATTGCACTGTTACGAAGATCCTCTTAATTCTAATAGTTCTAATATTGATGACATTCACGAGTATTCTCCTATTTATCAGCTCGATCAGTCCTTCATGCTCGCAGAGAATATGGTATTTTGATAGTCCTGTTCAGTTAATGCTATTTATCGTAGTTAATTTGGCATTTCTATTATACGCGGTTTTTAACACATCTAAAATCGACCAATATAAACTGTTTATTCCATTGTACTTCTTCTTAGCCTTGGATATGTCGCAAAAGTTTCGATATACCTATTTAACGAACCCATTTGACACTACCGGCTTAAGAGGTCTCTTCAGCGATATTTTATCCTCAGGTGGCATCCCGTCTACAGGGTTTTATATCGAATATGCTGGGCAATATAACAGATTATTCGTAGGCCCTCTACACACAACTGCCTGGATGATGATCAGCGGTATCGGTGAAGCGCTTGGTTTAGATGCTTCGATAAAGTTCTATGAGACTTCGTTAAAAATTTTCTTGTATTTATGCTTTTTGCTTATGGCTAAAGAGTGCTCTAAAAATAACAAGGCTTTAAATTTATTATTGATTACTTTCTCGGCTTTCGTAAGCTTTTCACATGTGCTAACATTACAAACATATGCTTTACCCTTCTCGACATTGTTAGTTTACCTTTTAATCCGTATAGCTAGGAATCCTAGCAAACAGGACCTATCGCTATTAATACTACTGAACGTTGTGCTGGTAAACACTCATTCAGTCACCTCACTAATATACACGTTGTTCGCTTCAATTACTTTAGCCGTAAATTTTGTTGCCAAAGCTATTACCAATAAGAGTGTTCCAAGATACCTCACAAATATCATGACGTTTTCTATTGCCTTATTCTTTATCAAATTTTTATATGATGCTTTTAAATACTTTAAGACATTTTACACTATTGGACTCAATATAGTATGGAATTTCTATGAAATGCTTTTTGGAAGATCTATTTTAAACCCTCAAGTAGAGAGTCTTGTTATCGTTAAAGAAAGATTATCCTTTATTGACCATGTTAGTCTTTTTATTATAAGACTTATAGGGGATACGCTAATATATTCTCTCATAGTAGTCAGCTTGACACTCGCTTTTGTAAGCAACCTCAGGATTAAAAATAGGGTTAACGAGTCTGACTCAATACTAGATTCTTCGTTTCGATTTACTGCTTTACTAATTCTACTCATAACGTTTATTCTCTCTCTACAGGGTTCCCTCTATACGGCGTTTTCGATGAAAACACAGCTTTTAATCTATAGCCTCCGGGATCTAACTAGTTTCTTTCTAGATATAGAACGAAGAATGAAGATACGAAACCTCCTGCTTCTATTAGTTATCGTAGCAAACGTCATTACTGGAAATACATTATTTATGCCCCAAATAGCTGGACAGCCTGTTGTTGCTTATCACAACGTGAACACAGTTTACAAAGTTAACATCATTACGTTCGCGGCCATCTACTTGCAATCTGATGCTAAACTCTCGTCGGATTATGTTACAGGCTGGCAAATAATGGGCTACGCGCCACAATTATTCAAGAATTACATATGGGCATCCCCCATTCTTTCTGGCTTTTCATATAACGTAGTAACTCTACTGCCGACTCCCGACTTTAAGGCAGGCTATTTAGGCGAGCCTTTAGTGTACAGATTAAATTACCAGCAATTTTTCAAGGATACAATACCCAACCTTAACCTCTTATACCACAATGGTGATATGGTAGGAGTATCTAATGTGACGGCTCTTACCGGCTGAGGAGTTTATTCCAACACGGAGATGCACGTGAACTTCTACTAAAAACATACGCAGGTTAATTAGGGCAAATAATCACTCAAAACGGCTCAGCACGTTCACGAGCATGTTCAGCTTCTTCATCCAAGCAAACTTTCTTAAATTTCTAAGTTTCTAAGCAATTCGCCATAAAATGTTGTCGCTGTTATGCCGCTTTACTTAACACACCCTGAGAGTGTTATAAAAAGATGATGAGAGTAATAAGGAGAGGATAGAGTAACACATGTATCAGCGATAATTAGTTACGCCATAATCAGGTTAAATCTTTTAATGAAATGCTTAGGCCACAGTTCACCATAGCTGAGGATATAGAGTGCTATGCGAGAGCTAAAAACAGAGGATACGGAGCTTTAATCATCGGCTTCGAGGAGGTTCTACACATAACCAATGAAAAATGAGGGAAAGGAAGATATTCAACAGGTTTTCAGCATAAAGTTGTATAGCATTATTCTCTTTCATTGCATGCTCGACTCTTTACATCGATACCTTGAGAGAGTACTGGAATCCAAAAGCTCTACACGCATCCTTAGCCTACTCGGCAGTAGCGCTAGTATGGAGAATGCTTAGATCAATAATGCTTCTAACACCTGTAAGTGTGTTAGAAAACCAGTTAATTAGTAAATAAGCATCAGGGTTACGAGAATGCGTGAATTTAGAACAGGTGAAGGCTTCGCTCTTAGTTAAATTTCTAGGTTATACAATAGTTGATGTTTCGTTTATAGCAACCGTGTATAACTCGGTAGACACTGTATCAGCATCCTTACAAGGCGTTATCGAAGTTATTGAGAAACTCCCTAATTTAGGCTTTGAAATAGTAATCGTCGACAATTTTTCGCATGATGAAACTTACGAAAAATTGCTGAATTTCAAAATTAAGGCGTTGAATACTCGTAATATCAAGAGGTTCTTGGTGGTAAGGCTAAGGTCATCTCGAGGTCTTGGGCGGCAATTAGCAATGCGATTAGCAAGAGGTTATTATGTGGTCCCCATAGACCTGGATATTCGCATAGATGCCGATAAATTAGCCAAGATTATTTTAAAATATTTAGCACTTAAGGTCTATAAATGTCTAATACTTGCAAATCCTGGCATTCATTTGGTCTGTCCACGTGAACTTCTTTTAAGGATTGGTGGATATAAAGACTTAAACTACGGTGAAGATATTGAGCTACTGGCAAGGATCTTCCATAATAATGTTGCGATATCTCTGCCTATTAAGGTAGCTTCTGATTTAAGGTTTGCAGAGGTCTTGAGAGAGGAGGTATTCTAGATCAATATCGCACTTTATGTACAGAAGGCTTTCTCTGCTTAAGGATAGAGCATTGGCGTATAGGCTTACACCAAGAAAGCTTATAAGAGA
>JAWAJB010000044.1:0-9132 GCA_038888155.1 Desulfurococcaceae archaeon | reverse complement strand
CATCTCGTCTTCTCTCGAGCCGGCGAATACTAAATGTACATGTGAATCGACGAAACCCGGGGTAACTATCATTCCCGAGGCGTCTATCACTTCATATTTACCTTCTATCCGGTTAAGGACGTCTCTAGTTGTGCCAACAGCTACTATTTTACCTCCTCTTATCGCTACGGCTCCGTCTTTGATAATTCCGAGGTCCTCGAGTTCATCTCTTATTTTTGGCTTACTAGAGAACCCGCGCATAGTAAGTAGCTCGTTTGCGTGTACTATTACGTAGTCGGCCTTCAAATGCGATCACCTTGCACATCAAACGGTGATGTACGATATAAAGTTATAAAGTGATGCATATTTAAATGTTTATTAGCTCTTTATCCTATAAGGAGGGCGCGACGCTAAAGGTGACTTATAGTGGAAAAGTGGCAAAAGACTTTAGAAGAGGCATTAAAGCAGAATATCAGGTTCGTAAACATATTGTTCACGAACCTATCCGGTAGGTTGCTGGTCGTTCAAATACCCATAGACGAATTTGAGGATGCTACCAAATATGGTGTAGGCTTTGACGGCTCTTCAGCTAAGTTCACCGAGGTCGAAAAGAGTGACTTGCTCCTGAGACCCGACCCGAACACGCTACGCATAGCGCGGTGGGCTAAGCCACCTATGGCAATTGCCATTGGGGAGATATATGAGGGGGGTGCGCCAAGCGAGCTTGACCCGAGAAACGTACTGAAAAGCGCTATAAGCGAGCTTAAAAAGACCTTGGGCGAAGGCGTAGAATATCTCACAAGCCCTGAAATAGAGTTCTGGCTCTTAAAGCCGACTCCCTCGGGGGACGTGGAACTTCACGATCGGGGGACCTATTTCACAGCGCCACCAGAGGACCTTGGATACGAGATCAGACTTGAAATAGCCTCGGCGCTGAAAAGTATGGATATTTACCCCGAGAAAATCCACCACGAGGTTCCACCGGCAAAGCATGAAATAGATTTCAAATACGCTGATGCCATAACAACGGCTGACAATGTGCTCATATATAAATATACCGTAAGAACGATCGCTAGCTATTATGGCTTGATCGCATCTTTCATGCCAAAACCTTTCTATGGTACATATGGCGCTGGAATGCACACGCACCAAAGTCTCTACGACTCGAATAGAGGGGTCAACCTGTTCTATGGAGACAAGCAGAGCCTCTCGGATACGGCTTTTTATTATATTGGAGGCCTAGTGAAGTTCGCCAAGGAGATCACCGCTATCACTAATCCTACTGTAAATAGCTACAAGAGACTAGTGCCCGGATGGGAGGCCCCAGTATACATTACGTGGGCTCGCTACAACAGATCAGCCCTGATAAGAGTTCCCATGACAACAAACCCGAGGAAAGTTAGAATAGAATACCGCGCAACAGATGGTACGTGTAATCCCTATATTGCATTTGCAGCAATGTTAGCCGCAGGACTCGAGGGAATTAAGAATAGGATCGAACCGCCCGAACCGCTAGAAGAGAATGTTTACAGAATGTCCGAAGAAGAAAGGAAAGCTAAGGGTATAGAGGTTCTTCCAAGCTCTCTCAAAGAAGCCCTCGACGTATTCGAGAAAAGTGATCTTGCCAAGAGAACACTCGGAGAAAGGGCCTTTAGGAAGTTCCTGGAATTGAAGAGGGAGGAGTGGCGCGAATACAGCTTAATAGTGACCCCGTGGGAAAGGCAAAAATACTTATACTATTAAAGTTACTACTTGCTATTTCAAGTTACTACCACGTTTACTAAAGTTTTTCAGTGGAAAAGGTTTTGTTTGCGCAGTATTACCTGCCCAAATACATTTGCCTTATCTTATCTTCCTTCATGGCCTCTTCTACATGTGCGTGGTAAACCAGCCTACCAGTTTCAAGTAAGTACACTCTTTCAGCCACCTCAAGTGCCTTCTTAACATTTTGCTCCACTAGCAATATTGCCACGCCCTCAGACCTTAATTTAGAAATCGTCGCGAACACTTCATCGACTATCTTTGGGGCCAGCCCCAGCGAGGGCTCATCCATTAGCGCTATGAGAGGATCAACCATTAAACATCTGCCTATTGCAAGCATTTGTGCCTCTCCACCACTCAAGGTACCAGCCAGTTGCCTTCTACGCTCCCTGAGCCTAGGAAACATGTTATAAACGTATTCTAATCTCTCTTCGATTTTCTTACTGTTTTTGATAATGTATGCTCCGAGCACCAGGTTTTCTTCAACAGTTAAATAAGGGAAAAGCCTTCTCCCCTCGGGCACGTAACCAACGCGGTATCTGGCTCTGGTCCATGGGGGCTGATCGGTTACATCAATTCCATTAATGAACACCCTGCCCCATCTGGGCTTAACAATGCCCATAATAGCTCTAAGCAACGTAGTCTTGCCCGCGCCATTTCTCCCCAGTACTGCTATAGCCTCTCCTTTGCCAACTTCGACAGTAACGTTTTCTAATGCCAAGATCTTATCGTAATACACGGTTATGTTCTCAGCTTTTAATAGCATACTCCTCGCCTAGGTACGCTTCAATAACTCTTTTATCTCTAACGATTTCCTCGGGAGAGCCTTCTGCTATGACCTTTCCAAAGTTTAAAACGTACATCCTATCGGATAGCTCTACTGCTACCGGAACATTGTGTTCTACGAGTACTACTGTTAAGCCCATTGACCTCACCTCCTTTATGACGCCTTTCACCTCCTCGATCTCGATTTTATTTAAGCCGGACATAACTTCGTCTAGAAGCAGGAGCTTGGGATCTAGTGCTAACGCTCTTGCTATTTCGAGCCTTTTAAGGTATCCCAGGGGCAGGTTCTTGGCGGGGACATGCGCGTAATCCTCGAGCCCTAATTTTTTTACTATGCCTTCCGCTTTCTTTAGGTATTCGTCACCATCCGATCTCTTGACGAATGATAGTCCATAGTAGTTTTTAAGCCCGCACGCTATTAACACGTTCTCGAAGACCGATAAGTTCTTAAATGGACGCACTATTTGAAAAGTTCTGGCAATGCCCATGGAGACTATCTTTGCGGGAGGTAGGCCCTGTATTTCGCGTCTTTCGTAAATGATCTTTCCCTTGGTTGGCTTGAGGTAACCGGTGATTAGGTTAAACAGGGTCGTCTTACCGGCGCCATTAGGACCTATTATGCCGAGGAGCTCCCCTCTTTTAATAAAAATATTTACTCCCTCAACGGCCTTTATTCCGCCGAAGTACTTGCACAGATCCTTTGTTTCAAGAATCACTTCCGTCAAATTTCCCGACCTATATGCTTTTTCATAAGCTTACTTAGCTGTCTTGAAAGAATGCTCCTTCTCCCTAAAATACCCTCGGGCATGAATATCAACACAACTAAAATTATTAGCGAGTAAAATGCTAGCCTTAGCTCCATTAGAGGCCTAATAATTTCGGGAAGAAGCTTAACTATAAAAGACCCCAGAAAAGCGCCTGGTATGGAGTCCATCCCCCCGAGAACGCTCATGCTGAGTATTTCTATAGATTTTGGAAATATGAAATCTTCGTAGGTTATCGATGTTTTAAAGTGCGCTAGTAGACTTCCACTAATACCGGCAAACATCGTTCCTATAGCGAAAGCCAGGATCTTATACTTCCTGGCATCAATGCCCAGGCTCTGCGCAGCTACTTCGTCCTCGCTAAGAGCCTCGAAGGCCCTTCCGATCCACGTTTTCTTTATCCACAGTGTAATGGTTATAACTATTACTAAGATAGCGTACACCAACGCCAGGTAACTGATACTTCTCAATTTGTATCCGAATAACTCGGGGGGTGGTACCCCTATAATGCCGATCGTGCCTCCAAAGATATCATAATATTGAAAGATCCCGGTAATTATGAAGTTGAAGCCTATTGTTGTTATCGCCAAAAAGTCATGTTTTAGTCGAATACTGATCATCCCTAGCAGAAGCCCTATTACTAGGGCCGAAAACCCCGAGGCTATTAGCGCCAACCAGAAGGGGATCCCTAACCGCATGGTCAATATTGCGGAGGTCATGGCCCCTATTCCGACGAAAGCCGCCTGGCCTAGGTTTACCTGCCCTGCAAAACCCCAGGTAATATTTAAACCTAGGACCGCTATGGCATATATACCAGTATATACGAGTATCGTTATCACGTACTCGCTCACGGTCTCACCTTACTCGATCTTACCAAATAAGCCCCGAGGTCTGAATACCAGTAACAATATGAGTACTATGAACGCGAATGCGTCTTTGGGAAGTAGACGTCCAAGCAACGCTACCAAATAGGACTCAGTAACACCCAGGATCAGGCCTCCTAATATTACGCCAGGAATGCTACCGAAGCCACCTAAAACGATGACCACCAAGGCCTTATAGGCCACGGGATCTCCCATGTACGGCCAGATGCTACTATAATATATTCCCACCAGAATACCTGAAATACCGGCCAGTGCAGAGCCCACTAGGAAGTTGAAATCTATAACCCTCTTACTATTAACGCCCATGCATTCCGCGATCTCCATATCCTGGATCAAGGCTCTCGAGGCCATGCCTATTTTCGTTTTGGAGTAAATGCCCCACACAATTAATGAAGCGATGTAGGCTAATCCCACAACCAGGATCTGATACGTTGTTAATACAACTTCTCCGAGGTTTATAATGACGTTTGGTATATTAGTATAAAAACCTTTAGGGTAATGCCCGGCAACGTTTGCAACTAGTTCCTCGATAAGCATGAACATCGCTATACTGATAGCTAACAGTATGTGTTTCGGTTTTTTTATTAGAGGCAGATAAAGAGCGCGCTCTATTGCATAGCCTAGTGCCATCGAGCTTAGAGCCGATGCCCCAAAAGACAGTACGATATTACCCGTTAATATATACAGCATGAAACCGAAGTACGCTCCCGCCACGTAAACTCCAGCATGAGCTATGTGAAGTAACCTAAGTATTCCATATATCGTTGTCAACCCGAGGGCCATTGCGGAATATATGGCCCCTACAGAGAGCCCTGAGATCAATAATTGTACCACGGAACTCAACGCTAGTTCGGCCAATATACATCCCCATAAGTTCGTGGCATAAGAGAGTATCATCGAAGGGGGTTAAAAATCTTAAAAAATGAGAAGTGAGGTGTGATTGGATCTACTCGCTGGGAACAATGATTTCGGGGTCTATGATGTCTGAGAAGTAGCGGAACCTGCCTTCGCGGACTACTTGAACTGTTAACAACTTGACAGCGTTATGCCCCCTCGTGAACTCTAGAATGAGCCCCGTTACCCCCTCGTAGTTCTTCATATTTTCAATTGCCGATACGATGGCGTCGGGATCAGTACTCTGTGCGATCTCGATGGCTCTGGCTAAGACCATAACGGCGTCGTAGGCCGATGCCGCAACCATATCGGCCTCGATACCCGTTTTTTCCTTGTACTCTCTCAAGAATCTTTGGACCACGTGGCTTGGGCTATCTCTATTAAGGTCCGTTACTATCAGAACACCCTCGGCGGCCTCTCCCGCGATTTCTATGAACTTCGGGGAATCGAAGCCCTCTATACCTATCACCGGCATGGTCATACCCATCTCTCTTAACTGCTTAACACCGGTTGCGTGGTAGTAGTAGCCAAAGAACAATAGGACATCCGGGTTTACGCCCTTAATGACGCTAAGCCACGGTGTGAAGTCTCTGGTGTCGTCGGTAAACTTCTCGTAATAGACTACTTTCGCACCGCGCGCTTCTGCATATGCCTTGGCATTTTCGGCAAGGCTTCTACCAAAGGGGTTATCGATGTAGAGTATAGCTATATTCTTTGCCATAAAGTATTCTAGTGCAACATGCGCTGCAGCTTTACCTTCGGTTTCGCCAAGCATTCCGACCCTAAAGACGTATTTTCTATCCTTTGTAATGAGGGGGTTGACAGCGTACGCTACCACCAAGGGGACTTTGTTTTCCTCGAATATTGGTGCAGCGGCAAGTGTAGGGCCACTATACGATCCGCTCACCGCTCCAACGACTTTGTCAAGTTGTATTAGCTTTTTAGCCACGGCAACTACCTGGTCCGTACTCAGCTGGTCATCGTATATAACTAACTCGACGCGACAAGTCCTTTCTCGTAGCCTTATTCCACCGGCCTCCATGATGTGCTTGACTGCCAATTCGGCCCCGTTTTTGGCAGCAATGCCATCTGCCGATGCCGGACCCGTAATGGGCGAAAAGAAGCCTATCTTAATTACGCATTCTACAGGGGTAGGCGTAGGGGATGGAGACGTTGTGGGCGTTGGAGGCGGGCTTGTGGGAGTGGTTGGTGAGGGCGAAGGGGTTGGAGAAGGCGTTGGTGATGGTGCAGGAGGAGCGTATAGCATGGCTACAAGGCCGGCAATGATGGCTGCCACGGCCACTATTGCCACTATGAGACTTATAAGGGCGCTGCGACTTACCATTGTATCACAGAGATGTTTTGTGAATTTTATATATGTGCAAATGGCCTTAAAAATGTTTTCCCCACCTATGTGATTGTGGTCAAAAACGTTAACCAGCGCCCCAAGGCGATGCGGGATTTGTGAGATAAAGAAAAAATATATAAATTTGGGTGAGCATAAAGAAAACGGGTGCGTTGCCGTGTCCAAGTATACTTTGGAGGATCTCATCTCTGCTGGCTACTACGATCCTGTGACGAAAACCGTTAGGGCAATAAAGGGTCCTGAGCTACATTGCAAGAACTGGCAAATTGAAGGGGCCCTGAGGATGCTGTTCAACGTACTGGATCCCATGGTGGCAAAGGATCCTAAGAACCTAATAGTCTATGGTGGTACCGGTAAGGCCGCTAGGAGTTGGGAAGACTTTGAGGCCATAGTTGAATCATTGCTATCTATGGACGAGGACGAGACATTACTAATACAGAGTGGCAGGGCGGTTGCTTTATTTAAAACTCATAGGTGGGCCCCACGATTACTTTTCACAAACGCGATGCTCGTGCCCAAGTGGGCTACGTGGGAGTACTTCAGAGAGTTAGAGCGTAAAGGCTTAATAATGTTCGGACAAATGACGGCGGGGTGTTGGAACTACATAGGCACGCAGGGAATACTACAAGGCACCTACGAGACATTCGCGGCAGTTGCCAACACTCACTTCGATGGCACTCTTGAAGGCAGGTTGGTTTTAACAGCCGGTTTGGGTGAAATGGGTGGGGCGCAACCCCTAGCCATAACAATGAATGGGGGCGTCGCGATAATAGCCGAGGTAGATAAAAGGATGATTCAAAGAAGAATGGAGCTAGGTCAACTCGATACATGGACAGATAGCTTGGATAGAGCGCTCGACATGGCGCTTAAAGCTAAGAGGAAGAGGGAGCCTCTTAGCATAGGGTTGCTAGGTAACGCGGCCGACGTTTACACAGAATTAGTGAGGCAGGGCGTAATACCCGATGTCGTAACGGATCAGACCCCAGCACACGACCCACTGAGTTACATTCCCTCGGGTTACACTCCGGAAGAAGCGGCCGAACTACGGGAGAGAGATCCGGAGAAGTATCATAAAATGTCTATGGAAAGTATGAAGAGGCAAGTAGAGGCAATAGTTAACATGGTGAAAAAAGGTGCCATAGCATTCGAGTACGGTAACAATATCAGGCAACGTGCATTTGAAGCAGGGTACGCAGAGGCCTTCGCATACCCGGGATTCGTGGTCGCCTACATTAGGCCCCTGTTCCAGGAAGGCCGTGGTCCTTTTAGATGGGTCAGCCTAGTGGGCGATGAAAAAGACATATATATGATCGACGAAATGATCCTTTCGGAATTTAGCTATAACAAATCGTTAACTCGCTGGATCGAAAAAGCTAGGCAGTATGTTAAGTTTCAGGGCTTGCCCGCCAGAGTTTGCTGGCTAGGCTACGGAGAAAGAGCAAAATTCGGTAGAGCGGTTAACAGGATGGTAAGAACGGGCGAGCTTTCGGGCCCCATATGGGTTGGAAGAGATCACCTAGACTCTGGAAGCGTGGCATCGCCGTTCAGAGAAACGGAGGGTATGCTCGACGGAAGCGACGCGATCGCGGACTGGCCGATCTTGAATGCGTTAATAAATGCAGTCGCCGGCGCAACGTGGGTAGCAGTACACCACGGTGGTGGTATGGGTATCGGTTACAGCATCCATGCCGGTGTAAGCGTTGTATTGGACGGCACACCAGAAATGGATGAAAGAGCCGAGAGGGTATTCACAACGGATCCCGGGATAGGTATAGTGCGTCACGCCATAGCCGGGTATGAAAAGTCTAGGAGGATAGCTAAAGAAAAGGGACTAAAGATCCCCTATCTCGAATATGTTGAAAAGAAGCAGAGAAAGGTACCCGGTTAGTTCTCGATAAGAAGGCTTTGGAGAGCTAGACCAAACAATATTTTTAATTTTGGACTCGTTAATTAGTTCTTAACGTGCCCCACTACTATCATTGTTGTGAGGTAATTAGCGATGAGGTTAGCGGTTACTGTACGAGTCGCTGTCATTGCTTTTAGCCCCGATAAGTTTTCATGCTGTGCGGGTCAGAGTGGCAGACGCGCTTCTACTGCTCCCCTTTTTGGACTTCTTCGGTTTACCGGGTGTCATCGGTTTAACTATTGGATGCGCCGTGGCGAACGCTCTTTCGCCCTTCGGCGTAGTCGACGTGGCTTTCGGGTGTTTAGCCAATTTCGTTGCGGGGTCGATCGCGTGGACTATTGGGAGGAGCAAGGGGGTTCCAGCCCTTCTTGTGACGGCTGCGCTGGAGGCCCTAGTCGTTTCCTGCTTAGTGGGTTACTTCATTCTTCACTTATTCGGGAGCGTGGACCTGCTCGTGGCGCTAGGCTTAAACGAGGTGATGGCGCTAGTACTGTGCACTGTGGTGTTTATACTAGGGGTATACAACCAGGTTAGGGCCAAAACATAGCAGAAACTACTACAAATATCACGAACGGCGTTGTAGGAGGCTTCAGCTTTAGAGGATATATAGGTAAAAACGTTGTTTTAATTGGAGCGTGGTTGTGATGATGGCTTTTGGGCCTGAGCGGTGAAGACACGGTGGGTTTCTGAACCACTCACAGTCCCAGTATTGCCTTTATTAACGCCATCCTGATGTACATGCCGTTCTTCGCCTGCTCGAAGTACATTGCTTGTGGTAGCACGTCAACATCT
>JAWAJB010000043.1:0-9586 GCA_038888155.1 Desulfurococcaceae archaeon | reverse complement strand
CTGCTTTCGGATCCGTTGAAAAGCAGAGAGCCTGAATCCCTCCTGAGGCTCGCGCTCCTCGCTAGGCTGAGCGAAGCACACGCTCTCGAGCTGCTAGTTCCGAGAACTCCCGAAGCAATAAGTCCGGTAAAGGTGACGGTAGTGTGACTGGAGAGATTGCTTTCTTTAAGTTGGGTAAGGAGAGGGATGAGCTCATACGCGAGATCGCGGAGAATCTTATAGCTGCACCCCCCGAGTGTGCTGATGCACGTGAAGCCTTGGAATACGTTCGGCGGAAGCTTAAGTCCTTGGAGCTTTCCCTGGTTCAGAAGATTGAGAAAGATTTTGTCTTATTGCAGGGGGAACTGCTGAAGCTAGTGCGGGAGCTCGCCGGGGCACTGTACGAAGCGGGTTTCGAATCCCACGCCAAGAGACTCCTCGAGTTGTGCGAGAAACTGAGTGCGTACACACAAAGCATCGAATGTTTAAGGTACCCGGAGTCTATAGCGAGCCTGCTCGACAGCGTTGAAGAGCTGCTGGAGATCCTATCTCTGTCCTGCCCCAAACCTTTCATCACCTTATTAAGCATAGAGGATGAGCGATCAACGGAGCAGGTGTGGAAGGTATGTAGTAAAATAGAAGAGCATCCAGGTTATCAAATGCTAGTTCGAGATCTGAGATCGGACATATTTCTCCGCCGGAAGTTAAAGGGGGCGGAAAGGGCGATAGAAGAAGTTGAGAACTATGGAGAAGATTACGCGATGCTGAGGAGGCTTGCCGCCGTCTACCATTTCTACCACACGCTGGCCATATCGTCTCCCGTCGAAGTTTTCAACAGAGTTGCCAGCGAAGGTAAGATCTTCTACCTCCTGCGGTATCTCCGAGAGGAGGTAAACACGGATGAAGTCGACCTTGTTGAAGCGTTTAAATACTTAGAAGTTCTTGAAGAAGTGCTAAAGGAAAGGTTAAACATCCGAGGGATCTTAGAAGCGCTGTCGGGGAGTTTTTACTCTCGAGAGCGACTTTACGGGACTATTCCAGCGCTGTTGTATATACTCGCTCACGTGGCCAGCATCGCCCCCCTCAGAGAGCTGCTAGAGGAGCTTGTGAAGTACATAGAAGTAACGCTCATTGCCGTAGACGAGAGAAGAGGGTCTAGTACCCGGGAAGATAGGTTCCTTAACCTTCTCTATGATTTGGTTAAGATCTTGGCGCTTGTCCTGTGCCTGAACGGTCGCGTGGAATGGCGTCTCGCTGCGGCATTCGCGATATCAGCCGCCAAGTACTGGGCTCGATGGGATGAGGAGTCCTCGTTCATCGATCTGTGCAGAGGGCTGAGAGAGCTGCACAACTTTGCAACCAGAGAAGAGGCTGAGAGGATACTCACCTATGCCGCCCTCTACGGGGACTACGACTTGATAGTGAAGCTGCGCTCCCTCTTGTGGGCGCGCCACTCCCTTAGCACGGTGAACCCGCTCCGATAAAGTACTGCTTCCCCGTTACACACGCTATCCTACGGCTTTTCTAGCTGGCAAGGATCAAGCTACGGCTCTTCGCCTTAAGTCAAGAACCGATCGATCAGATTGAGCTCTCCAGTATGGTGCTCTGCTGCTCTCATGGAGCTTAAGGTTTCCCCGTTTCCAACTCGCTTTATGCGGTGCTTATGGAGTCTCAAGAGACTAAAGCATCGAAAGCCCTCTGCGGTAGCTCGGGCTTTGCGCGCCTCTAGAGGAGTTAAACGGTACCGGTGCTCAAGTTCTTCGTGGTTTGCTTGCCAGTAGAAAGGCAGGAGGTGAGAGTAATCATGAGGAAGCGAAATGAAGAGGAATGAGTCACGTTTTCTTCACGAGTATAGCAGTCGTGACTGCACCAGCTGAATCAAGATGGCCTTTGAATCGCTTACTGGACTAGTCTCGAAGTGCGGTTCAGCGCAAGCTCGCGTCTGCTAGTCAGAGGCATATGTAGCCCGTTAAGCACACCCCTCACCGTGCGTTTTTCAGTTGCGTCGGAGTTTGACACTCCAGCTGCAAGAGTAACGGGCCTGAACAACAGCGTGCGTGCTTGAGAGCTTAGATACGCTTAAGAGCCGGCCACTCTCACAAATTCAACGCGTGGGCGACGCTGCTCAGCTTCGGAGAATCCTAGAGGAAGTAAGTCGATGTCTCTTAGAACAGCGTAAAAGCGCTTCAGCGAATAGGGACTGATATCTGGGAAAGTAGAGGCTGCGTCTCCTTTGGGGTTGCAGCTCCGCCGGCGAACAATCTTTCATCTTTTGCAGCTCCGACAGGAGATCACGATGCAACTCGTAGTGTACTATAGATTGAAGAACAGATGTTTTATGCTCATGTGCTGAACTCTCGGCTTTCCTCTATACAGCCTGAATCTTCTGCCTCCTCGTTTTGTGCATCTTCGTTGCGGTGGGAGCAATAGGTGTAATCGATGCGGCTACTACGAGCTAGGGGAACAGTATGGCGACGAAAATTCACATACATAAAACTATGCATCCAGATACCGTTACCCGAAGACGGCGCTAGTTTCACTAAGAATGTAAAAGACGAGGAACGTCAGGCTGACAGTGATGATGATGATTCCGAAGCCTATGCCTAATACTACTTGGGCCCGTTATGTAAAGTGAGCAGTAGGCTAGGCTGCGCATAAATAGGTCGCGTTTCCAGCGACCGTGCCTGCCCGTTATACTTCTACGATCCCTCTATCTAGCGTGAAGGTTGGGTAAGGGCGCTCGGAATGGTATTCACTAATATGTCCTCTTGAGATAGAAGCCTAGGCTCACCAGTAAAGGGTCTTGTCTTGGTCACAATTATTACTTTATCATTGCCAGCCGCCTCCATTAAGTACTTCAGCACCTCCGCTGCCCTAGTATCGTCTATAAATTCCATTAAAGTGTCCACAACGTAGAAAGGAAATTCTCCTGCTACATATTCTTTTAAGACAAGAGTCATCAGGATTGTGAAAATCGCTTTTTCAGCATCCGATAGTTCGGCAAGCGTCGTTGGAGTCCCGCCTGCCCTCGTGAGAGTAAGTGTGAAATCTTCGACTAGTACTGGATATTCGAGCTCAGCTAGTTTTAAAAGTTTCATATGTTTGAGAATTACCTCGTTAATCCTTTCAACAGTCGCGCGTGTGAGCTCATTTAACCTTATTTGAAAGTATTCTTGCAGGAGTCTCACCCTTTCAAGTTTATCTTCTAACACTCTCAGTTCGTTATATAATTCGTCAAGTTGACGGAGCTTTGCGTTGATGCTATCTAGTTCTTCATACAGCTTTTGCTCCTCATTCGTTAAGTATCTATACTCTTCAATAAGATTTATTGGCACTTCACTTCTTAATACCTCAAGCTGAACATTAACTACGTTCAATTCCTTATCCAAATCTTTTATTTCATCTTCTATTTTGGCTAGCCTCTTGTTTTCTTGTTTTATTTTTCCATCTACTGTATCTAATACTTTCTCTATGTTAACTATCCTTTCATCAATTTTCTTAAGTTCTTCTTCTAATTCCTTTAATCTTCTTTCGGCTTTTTCCCTTATTTCATTGATTTCCATTCTTTTTTCTTCAATAGAATTAATGATTTTTTTCAGTTCGCTTCTAAGCTTTTCAAGGTCTTCTTCAAGCTCGTAAATTTCGCTACGAATTCTATCTTCTTCTATAGGTGCGCCGCAGTAGGGACAGACAGCATAATTAATAACTTCTTTTCTCCTTTCAAGGATCCTCTCTTTTTCGCGTATCTCACCGATGATATTTTCACGTTCTGTCTGAAGATCTTCCACTTCTTTGAGAAGTCTTTCGAGCGCTCTCCTCATGTCGGGGCCAGCTCTCCTCAGTTCGTCGAGTTCTTTGACGATTTTCTCCCTTTCCCTTTTATAAATATCTAACTCAGATTTGTTAAGATCATAATCACGCTTAAGCAGGCCTATACGGTTCGTGATTTCCAATTTCTGCTCCCTGAGCCTCCGCTGTATCTCTAGAAGCGTATTGCGCTTAGATTCCAGCTCTTCCATTTTCTTTCTAGCAGGCTCTAACTGCGGTGCTTGAAGTATTTCGACAATTCTTTTACGAATGTTCTCCAAACGCTCCATGAGCCTCTGACGCTGTTCAACGTACACTTCTCTCTTACTTTCATATTCCTTCCTTCTTGCCTGGAAAGAGTACTCATACTCGGATTTTAAACGAGTTAAAGTATCGAGTATCGTCTCTACATGCGAAACACCAGTCACTTCTCTCAAGATGGACTTAACCAAATCATGATTTCCGGCTAAGATAGCAGCTACTAAATCGTTCCCTAAATCGATAAAAGCTACTCTTTCTATGAGGCTGTCTTCAGTAAATCTCCTACCCTGGGCTCTCACTGTACCGTCTGGCATTCTGATTAGATCTACCGAGAACTCAGAATCATCTATTACTAGCTTTACACGTCCCCTCTCTTCGTAGTCATTAAGTGCTTTGGCTATTTCTTCCGTCGTTAAAGAAGGAAGCATTAAGACTTTAAGACCATTAATTAAGCTTGTTTTACCGCTAGCATTAGGTGCGTAAATTATATTCAAACCAGTAGAAAGAATATATTCTCTTCGATCTCTAAACACACCTATATTCTCTAAGATGATTCTTATAGATTTCATCTTTTTTCACCTTCTATTAGTTTCTTAAGAAATTCATAAACCTCTATTGAAGTCATCCCCCTTCTAAGCATCATCATTAATTCTCTTTCCAGTCCAAAAACATCTATACCCTTCATCTTAAGAGCTTCTACTACTCTAGCTTTTGAATCCTTACCCATTCCTTACACCCCATTTCTTGAGTTCCTCTTCAATCACTTGACTATACTCCGGATCCCAAGCATCTTTAAAGGATAACTCCATAATCTTGCTAGGTATATCTAGGTATTTCACCTCCCTAAGAATGTAAAGTCTGCCCGCCCCTTCTTTAAGGATTCTAAGTGCCAACCACCATCCTTTAGGAGTCTCCTCAAGAAGCACGTACGCAGTACGTGTTTTCGTATGCCTGATCACACTTTTTACGACCTCCCGGTGCTGGCGAAGTAATTTACTTGCTATCCGACGATGCACGTATTTAGGCAGTAGTACTTCAACCAGCAGCATGTCATTGCAGCATGTTGTAGAGAGTTAAAAGAAGTTTCCGTACGTTCTCATTCCAAGTGGCGTGAAAGATATGTATTTTCTGTCGCTCCTTTATTAAAGAGGATATTTCTTCGCAATCCAGTCTACGTATTCCTGTGTTATAAGCCTGTGGACGTCTCTAAATGTACTGGCTTTATCAAACACTTCACGCCTTATCTTTTCTATAATTTCTTCATCGTCTATTCCGAATCTCCTGAGCTTTTCTTCTGCAAACTTTACCAGTACTTCCTTTGGCGGTAATTCGAACTTGACTGAAACGAAGCGGTCCTTAAGCGCCTCATCTAATAAATCTATCCTATTCGTGGTTAATATTACGAAGAGTTTAGATGTATCCATGAAATCTATCTCGTGGAAGAAGACGTTAAGCTGTGCTATATACCATGTGTCCAGCTTTGAGCCATAGCTCCGCGTGAGAAAAAGTCCTTCGGCATCATCAAATATCAGAAGCACACCAGCATCTCTCTTCATTCTAGTGAGAGTTTCAGCTGTCTCATAAGCCTTTTTGAAAACATTCCTTATCTCCCTTTCCGTCTCACCGTACCTCCATGAAGCGAGATCAGCGCAATCCCTAAACACTACCGCTTCGTAACCTTTCTTGCAAAGGTCTATCAACCCAAGCACTTCGGCTATCTTCCATGCCGCCCAGGTCTTGCCTGTTCCTGGCTCCCCGTAAAATATGTAGCCTCTAATGCCATCTACTATCTTCTGTCTCCACTGGTATCGTGC
Source organism: Desulfurococcaceae archaeon (assembly GCA_038888155.1). Classification (GTDB taxonomy): domain Archaea; phylum Thermoproteota; class Thermoprotei_A; order Sulfolobales; family Desulfurococcaceae; genus UBA285. The sequence goes on along the minus strand of JAWAJB010000043.1, from coordinate 3,725 downwards.
TACGGCCGCTACTTGATTAACAAGGTTGTTGTACCAATCCCCTACTAGGAGGAGCACCTCTTTGGGCATTCTAATCCTGAAGTCGAATGGTTCTTGGATCATACAGCTCACCTACTCCTGATCAACTGTCTCTCGAGAATTCTCATGCGTTCTCTCACTCTTATCCATGCCTCATCTACGGCGATATACTCTTCCCCTCCCCGTCGTTTGATCATAAAATTTTCTTCTTGAGGAATTAAAGCTCCTTTCGTCAGCATATACCTTAAATACTTATAGAAATCGCTGACGCCGTATAAAGAGGCCTTCTCGCAGAAGAATGAGAGCCTAACCCATTCTCCCAACTTTCTTCCAAGTATCTCTTCGATAGCACTTTCCTCATCCTCTACCTCAAAGTCATGCTCATGCTGAACGTGGCTCTTCGCTTCGGTAAATGAGGAAAAGGTTTTACCGCAAATCTTGCAGCTGTACCCCTTTATTTCGTGTACGGGCTCTCTATCTCCTTCACTTAAGTGAGCACTTATAGCCTGAAGAGTAGCGTAGATCATTCTGAGCCTACGATTATGGGGATCGGTTAGGTACCTCGCTACAGCTAGGCCAGTAACAGCTTTAACAATGCGAGAGTAGAACTCTTTTTGTGAAGGAAACATCTGAAGTAGCCTACTCATTAAGTCGAAGGAAGGGGCCGCAGCTTCAGAAGCCCTTGAGGGCAATATCCCTTCTGACTCGAGGTACTCTATAACTTTATCCATATTTGTTGCAAATCTCCACTCACTCGCTAGCTCATCAAGGGATACTACTTTAGGATACTCATGAGCCCATCTGTCTATCACATACCTAATTGCCTGTGCATGCGGATTTTCTTCAACTAGATCATTTATCCCTTCCAAGACTCTAACTGCTTGCTCCACGTCTTCCTTGCTGCCGTTTACAAGCATATCTTTCACAGTGTTATAAAACACGTATGCTAGAAAGCACCATTTGCACACCCATCTCTCAGTACCATCTAAGTTAGCTGTGAGAATTTCACCAGAATAAACTCTATAAAATCTGTTACACAAGTAACATGCAATGGTTCTACTCTGATGTAAATGCGTTCTCACCTTTCTCTCCCCCTCATTAATTCTCTCTCATATTCTCTGGTTCTAGAAACCAGCCTCACCCAAGATGGATCTATGATCAGATACCTCCGACCGTTACGCTCAACAATCCACGGGACATCCTCGTCATCATGAACCAGTACTCGGAACTTATGAATTCTAGTAAAAAATGTTTCCGGATCAACATTCTCTTTTCTTAGAGCTTTAATAAGACTTTCCAAGTCTAGAAAGTAACCAATTAAAGTTTTTTCCTCCTCTATATATGCTGCAATCTCATCCGATGGGGTCAAATGCGTGTATGTGACGTGCCTTCTGATATCTTCCCTTGAGGAGAAGCGGCTTCCGCATACCTTGCATCTATAGCTTATAACTTTGTCAAGGGGTTCTGCTTTTACGCTGCCGTCGGGGCTGATGAGTTCCTCCGCTATACAGTTAATGATAGCCCTTACAGCTCTGAAGCTGGGTACATCGGGCTCCTTGTGCAGTCTTGAGACGATTAATCCAGTAACCCATGTGCATACGATGTCGAATACATCGGATCTATCACCGTACTTCTTGAGCATTTCGACCAATAAGTTACCTTCCATTATTATTTTCCTTCCACCTTCTGCTTCGATTATCTTGAATATTTCTTCTTCCAAATATATTTGAAGTATTTTCTCGAGCGGCGTCTTATATTTCCATCCCTTTTCTAACACATTCAATAGAAAAGGCTGCCCTATAGTCTTATAAAACTCCCATATGAATAAAGGATAAAGCCAAGCGTATGAAATAGGATTATAGGTAACTATATTTCCAATATCTAAGCTCACATTTAAGACATCTCCACGAAGCGAGGAATCCCTGTGACCCTCCTTAATAGTTTGGTAAAAGGCTATGTGTCTAATGCAATCAGAGCACGTATGCACTCCATCCACGTTGTAAAGTTTACTAGTGCTTTTTCCGCAGACTCCGCACCTCCTCGCTGCGTTGGAGGAGGTATGATGCAAGGCCTCAACCCAGGAAAAAATAATGGGAATGAATTAAATATTTATCGCTACGATGCATCCCAATTGTCTTCTCTTCAGAAGCCTCTAAGAAAATTGGAAGATCCACGAATTCTGTTTAAAGATCGTGACTATCGCTCATATTGGGTGAAGATCTCCATACGGGTTGACGAGGTTAGCCGTTGCCCCTCATTAGCATCCTAAATAGATCTGACGGTTGATGAGTGGTGTCGGTGTGAACGCTGGAACAAAGCGAGGTCGGACTCTGCCCCACGACACACGTTCTTCAACTACTGTGAAGTTGCCCTCATCCTCTTACAGGGGGAACTGTCGACGAGCTGAACGTTAGAAAGATGCCGCTCAGCTTCAGAGAATCCGAGAGGGGGGTAAGCTTAAACCCTCGAAGAAGTGGAACTACAAATCCGGCGAGTAGGGGATGACCTGCCTCTTAGTGTGATAGTGCGGAAGCGCTCCAGCTGGTTTGAGCAGCAACAAGGTTGCTGCTCAGGAAGTAGCGCTGAGGATGCTTGAAGCGAGTAAGAGGTGCTTAAGCGAGGCACGCCACGACGTAGCTGCCTTCCTGACCGAACAGTCTGTCCTGCTGCTCTCGAAGTCCGTGGTGTTAAAGCTGACAAGTGGGGTGTCCCGCACTCGCACGGTTGGGTAGTTCATGTTCGCGCTCTGCAAGCAACTTCGAGTTTATCGACTCCTTTGTTAAGGGCCAGGGCTGAGATCACTCGGATTGCGTGCAACTGGCGGTTCTGGGTTGAAGCCATAGCTAGAGCCGCTGTTGAAACCCTGGGCTCCTTCAGCCTTTGTGTGCTCGGAAGCTTGGCTGAAGGGTCGCGAGGAGCGCGAAAAACGTGGACATGTTGATTGTTGTCGGCCAAATTCCGAGAGGCTACAGGCGAGGGCGGAGTAGATCGCTAGGATAGAGGAAGCCGCCAGGCTACCCCTCTACCACTCCTTTGGAGATACGCCAAGCCACGCGGAAGGAGGCGCAGGCCAACTCAATGTATAGGAGGACATTCGGTGGGGGAATCCCTGACGGGCACATAAAGAACTTAATGCCACTAGTTTCGGGAATTCGCAGCCCTCGCCGATTCCGGCGGCTATCTCGCACTCAAGGTATGTTTTCCCTTTCGGTGGGTAGAGCCAGTTCACGAATCACCTTCCTCTTTCCAATTCTTTTGAGATTACACCCAGCCGCTAGCAAGGCTACAGGAGCGCTCGCCCGTTGAGCGGCATGGGCTGCAGCTACCAAAACTTAACCTTGATGGACGTTAAAACCGGTGGCCGGCTACCACGCTGTCTAGCGATCCCACTCGAGCTATCTCTGGGGCAGCCGAGCCTGCGGCGCGCAGTCGCTGCTCTGGTTTGGTTGAGAAGAGGAAAAAGTGGTTTTTGGTTTTCAGCCGCGGAGTAGTTTTAAGAAATCTTCCAGCTTCACTGCCGGTGTCTTGAGGGGGTTCGCCAGCCCAACTCCGCCCTTGTCCTCCACTAGCTTCACCACGTGGAACTCCGCGCTTTCGAGCTGGAGGAGGCCGAGGCCCGCGCTCTTCCGGCCGCCGATGCTGAGCCCCACTTCCTTGACGGCTTCCAACGTTGAAGCTAGCAGCTTTGCTGAGGGCGAGCCGAGCCT
>JAWAJB010000042.1:0-9603 GCA_038888155.1 Desulfurococcaceae archaeon | reverse complement strand
ACCGGTTGGAATAGCAAGAGAAACCTTCTTAGAAGATAGTAGGGTAAAAGCGAGAAGAACTCTACGAGGACTCACAGGGGTCTAAGCTTTGGAGGTACGGCGATCCCGTAATAGGGGTTTTCATACCCCCAAACGACGCGAAGCGCGAGAAAAACCTTGCGAGAACCGAAGCAAGTAAGTGGGAACCCCTAAACCATGAAACATGAGCATAAACACCACGCGAATACAAGTAGCTCCTTAGAAGCCTAGCCAGAGTACTTTTACCAGAGCCATCCGGTCCAAAGAGATAGATTGTGAATGCTCGATGGGCATTTCTCACAGCAATTCGCCACCCTCTCTTACAGTCATACCTATCACCTCAATCGCATACGACCTAGGCTCACACTACTTCCAGAGACCTATATGCAATCGTTGTGCCGAAACCGCCTTAACAATCGTTCTCCACCTTTAATATCCAGTCTTGCTTCGCTCAGTACTTTTCAGCCGTTATTTCTTCCAACAATTTCCCGCCAAGTTTCTATAGGTTTTCATAAGACAGACCACGTCTTTGCTCCGTGCTTTACTGTGGTTACTAGTCACTTCATGTGGGAGGTCTTGGACAGCATTCAAGCCCAACAGCGTGGGAATTTCATCTAACCCTAAAGCGATCCCACAAGAACTTTAATAACCCAACGCAACACAACGGTTGTTGTGTCCTCTAGCCTATTTGCTTTAAGGACATCATGCATATGAATGAGGTCGTGTCCTTCAACGGTTCCTCGTTAAATGAGCGGGTATGTGGCTCGTTCAAGCTCTCTTGTTAATGGATTCACCTTAAGCTCGAAGATCTCTAGAGTTGTTACCCCGAGGACAGCTGCATCTCCTTCTTCAGCAAATACGACTGGAACATGCCTCCTCTCTCCCATAAGTTCGACGAGGGCTTCGCCAACAGCCCTCTCAATCTCCTTTCCCTCAAAAGTCCTATACCTTCCTACTCGCACTGGTTTTATATTGAGTGCCTCCAGTTTTTTCCTAGGAATGCTCGTATGAGGTGCACCGCTATCTACCATGAGCTCAACTTCTTCAAACCTTGACAGGTCCGTTGGGCTAAAGACCTTGATTTTTACGTAGGTGAAGCCCACCTCTGTACCCCTGTTTAAAGCCTTCAAATCTTCCTATGCTACTAGCCAACTTAAGCCTATACTCGTACTTTAAAGGATCTTCAAGGCCTACTTCCAATTTGAACGGCGCGACGCTTAGCGGTATGATCCAGCTGCAACCCTCCCTCTATGAGGGCGTTTATGATAGTGAGGCTCGATACGTTCTTAGCGAAACCTTGAATGAATGCTACGAGGACCGTCGTGTCTATATTCACAGTCCCTCTAAAGGTCCTCAAGCCCTCATAGGCTTTAAAGTAAGAGTAAAGCTGAGAATATCGGTTAAAGGCTTGAGGAGTCCTGCGAAACTACGGCTTTGGTTAACTCTGGACTTTGAAACTACGACTCCTCAATTGTTAATGCCTCGTGGACTTGCTGAGGAGCTTGCGATATGGCCTGCATGCTACCTGGAGCCAAGGTAGTAGCCTATGGAATCGCGAAGGGGTTGTGGGAAACTACTTGATACTAAACGTCGTAGAGGTCTCTATGGCAGAGAAGGGTGTTCTGTCAAAACGCAGCAGACTCGGTGGTATCCGAGATAGAGGAGGAAGTCTTAATGCTAGCTGGGAGGTATGGAATAGCGTTGGAGGACGTAAGCGAAGGTTTATACTCTTTAAAGGCCGATCCGGACAGGAGGATTAGGAGCTTCTATCCACCACAATACTGATGAGATCAATGCTCATTAAAGGCTTTAGGACGAGGCGAGGGACACACATCCTCGGCTTTACCCAAGTTGGTGCTCTGAAGCTGAACGTCGGGGGCTTTGAAGAGGGACTAGAAATTCCTTTGAGGAATTAGAACTGTTACAGTACGATGTTACGTGCGGGCTCACCTCCGGCTTTGAGGGTCTCTATAAACCTTCTAAAGGTCTCGGATTTTGAAGCGGCCTTTTCTATGTCTATCTCTCTCGCTAGCTGTCTATAGACCTCGGGGCTTTTAATGTAATATCTACCTCTTCTCTGCATAATCTCTTTTAGCACCTCCTCCGGGTTCAAAATCTCTTCAGGGTTGTTTACGGAAAGCCCAGCGAGAATCCACGATTCAACGCTCCTTTTGACGGTAACGATTTGAGCTCGTATTCCTCGATTCCCTAATCTTCTGATCTCCTCTTTTAATCGGTCTATAAGTGCCGTCGTCTCTTCATACCCCCTGTGTAGGTCTTTAAGTACTACGGCTTCCCCTACTCCTTCCGCGTGAGCTATTAGGAGGCGGCGTACTTTCTCCGGCCTGTTCCCTCTCACCTGAAGTACTTTACACCGTATCTGTAGCTTCTCAGCTATACCTTCAACGAAGCTCCTATCGGTCGTTCCTTCAACAATTACTAGCGTGGTCAAGGCACTCCACCAAACATTCCCGAGTACCACGCCTCTCCCAAGGTGCCACCCTCTTCTAAGAACCGCCTTACCTCCTCCACCTCTTCAGTCCTCGACAACATCCTCACCTTAGTCTCCAAGCCCTCTTTTTGTACTACGTAAACCTCCTCAGGCTTAACGTGGTCCAGCAAGTAGGGCGAGTGAGTAATAATGATGACTTGGGAAGGTGCCTCTCTAACCAAGTGCATGAATGTTTCGAGAAGGTGTGGGTGGATGCAGTTCTCGGGCTCTTCAAGAGCCACCAAGCTGGAGCCGCCGTAAAGGGCTGTGGTCATCGCTAATAGCCTCAAAGTACCGTCCGAAATGTTGTGAGGCTTCAAGGGCTCATCCATCCCCTTAACCTTAATCCATACCTCAACTTTAGTCTGCTCTATGTGGGGTATGACCTCTTCAACTTCCGGGACCATGTTCTTCAACGCCTCTTCAACACGCATGAAGTCCTTACGCCTCTCAGTGTACAGGTAGAGCAGGTGGCGGGCTAGGTTCCCACCGTAGTAATCCAAAAGCGGCTCTGCGTTAATGTCGCTTTTCAGTCGAAGGTTGCCCGGGGAGAACGAGTGAACCGATATGTTCCTTAAGCTTGAGGCTAGGCGATGAACCCCCCTTTCTACGTACGAAGGAAGGACCGTTAGTATGCTTTTATATATGTTTCTTCCATAGTAGGGGGAGTGGCCTACAGGGGGAAAGACGTCTGTTCTATCGCTTCCCTTAAATCTAAACGTAGATGTAGCCGCCGAAGTCGCTTCGTAAGACATGATTTCCTCGCCTTCCTTCAGCACTTGTTCCACGTACTTCTCATTCGTTAGTTGAAGGGCGAAGCCGTACTTAGCCCCTTCGATGAGGGCTTCAAGAGCTATCTCTATGTTCACGATCGGGTCGAAGCTGAAGGACAAGTCCCTTAAGGCTTCATAACCATCTAGTTCTGGTAAGCCTCCTCTCGCATGCTTAGCTACTAGCTGGAGGGCTCTTGCTACGTTGCTCTTTCCACTAGCGTTTGGTCCTACTAGGACGTTCACCTTCCCGAGCTCTATGCTGACGTCCCTCAGGCTGAGGAAGTTCCGAACGTGAAGCCTCGTGAACATCTAGCTAGACCCCGTGTATTGTATTCGGTACCAATCTTCTAATACAAGTTACTTAAAGGGTCTTAAACTTGCACGTGGTCGAAAGAATTGGGATTTACTCTCTGGTTTTGGACTCGCTTTATACTTCTTAGCCCCCACATACTCGTTCCCATCTCCATCAAAGCCTCTATCGCTTGCGTAGAATCCTAGTCGCATAATTTCTCCTCACATGAGACATTAGCCTATCAACAATTTAATGCCCTTTATTAGCTTGCGAACCTTTTCCATCTCTGTCTTCAATTGCTCTATGTCCACGACCCCTTCATAAAACATCTCCCCGTGGAGGACCTTACACCTGGCCATGCATCTATCCAAGATCTCCAGCCCTTCAACTCGCTTATCCTTTCCTCCGCGTTCAGCTCCGTACGAACGACTTTAGTGTCCTCCCTGTCTTTCAAGGATCGTTTTCTTTATCATCATTTAAGCTCAAAAACTACTTCGCACGACTCTGGCATAATCGATCAGACCAGGCTGTCAGAAAATTCCGACTTCCTTTCTCAACTTAAGCTTGTTTTACAATGTTTGTTGCTGCTCCAAATCTTGGTCTTTATCCTACCATCTTTCAACTCCTTTAAGTTGAGTAATCCTCTCTTTCTCCAATACTACTGCTATGCGCATCCTCGGGCTTAGGGTAAGTTTCACGATGGGATACGCCCTAAGCACGTTAAGCCTAGTTGGCTTTTTAACAGCTACCTTAAGCTTTTTCCAGCGGTTTTTTGCGGTTTAAATAATCTTCTGGAAAAGGCTCGCAAACTTAGCCTCTCGGCTAAAGCTGCTTACATATACCGAAATCGGTATTAGGGTTTCAAGGTGGCAGATTTGGAGGCTTAAGAAGCAGTTCGAAAAAGGGAATGTCTAGGTTGACACGAACAGTAACGTTTTCAGGGCGCCAAGAGGAATGATGACTAAGCAGGAGGAGTTTAAGGAGAAGCTCTATGAGCTTGGGCTAGAACCGGGCGGAGAGCTGTTTAGGGGCCATGAAGAGATTGCAAAGGGGTTAAGACGTGAGCGAGGTTGTAGAGAGCGTTGTGAGTGGTGAGCTACCGAGGCTCATCACCGAAAGGATCGTCAGGGGCGTGAAAGGTGAGAAGAATCGAGGAAGTAAGAGGCTTCGTCTACAGAATAGGCTGATAGGGCTCGCAAGCTCCTGATACATACCCTGCATGAAGTGTAAGACGGTGGGACATGCGCCTCTCGTGGAGCATAGAGCGCTCACTGGGAAGCTGCTTAGAAGGTGGTGTTCAGAGCTGAAGAATAGTCCAAATAGCATAGCCTCGGATCTAAAGCGAACATTAGCGCACTGGTTTGGAGAAGTCTTAAAGAGAAGCTCGGAGGTAATGGAAAGTGAGAACCTCTACGGTGGGAACTACTCTTAATATACCGTAGTACGGATTATCAATCTCCCTAAAAGTAGAGGGTTGAGACAGAAGTCGGGCGAGTAATGAGGCTAATGTGTGAGTCCCTTTCATGCTACTATTAACATAGTCTCCCGTGACTGAGTAGATTTCTCGCGGCATCCTTTAACACATCCGTAGTTAATTCATTTATCGTAATACTAAAGCAACAACTTATCTCCTTGCCCTTCAATAGTTCAACTGTCTTAGTATCATATATTATTGCTATGGTCGGAACTCTCATCATAGTAGAGAAGATAATGGAATGAAACCTCATACCTACAAATAGGTCGAAGAACCTGAATATACCGAGGATTTCTTGAGGTCTACGTTCTTCTTCGAGTACTTTAAGTTTGCTGGGTTGTTTCATTGAGCGCTTGAGCTCCTTGGCTACTATCAGGTCGTCATCGAAGAAGCGTCCACGAATGCTACCGTAGCCGAACGGTACAAATAATACTTCAGCATTATGGCTTTCAATAAGCCAGTCAAGGAAGCTTGCCATAACTTTAACGATATTGCCTCTTACACTTGGGTGTAGAGTTCGCAAGTTTACTCCAACAAGAGGCTTGTGTTGTATGTTTACACCATGCTCAGCAAGAATGCTTAGTGAGGTTTCCAAGTCGGAGGGGCTCAACTTAAAGGCTAGATCTTCTTCGAGGCCTGTTTCCCTGGTCACTCCTGAAAGGGATAGCACTCGCCTTGAGAAACGGTCCCTGACACTTACTTTATCCGCTAACCCGAAAGCCACTCTTATTAGTACTCTAGTAAGAAGGTCGTTAAACGGTTTAGGCGAATTTGTGATTACAGGAAGCCCGCTCCACTCGTATGGGTAAACTCCAATCGCCCTAAACTCGACCCTCTTAACTAAAGCTTTAGCTAGGAGAGCTAACATACACATTCTTCTTATAGTTGCCTTTCCGTATCTCCCACCTCCCGCAAATATGAGCATGCGAGATTCAAGAAAGTTCCTCCAAAATCTAAGCGAGAGCATCTTCTCACAACAAGAGTCGACGTTGTGAAGTTGAGCTGTTCGTTCGGGGTTCAATGAGAGAACCACTGGTACTAGGTGTTTGTCTTTTAGTTCCTTGATGACTGTAGCTAAGATCGCTTCATCACCAACGTTACAAAGCCGAAGTAGCCGTGTATTAATGCTTTCATGTAACTTCCTCTACTTCAAGCCAAGGGACTATACAAAGCTGAGGTAACTCGTAGTGCGGATGTAAGTAAAGTCCATACTCCCCTAGCAATTCCCCATGGTCTGATGTTATGATTATTTCATCAACGTAGCCTTGAACTTCCTTAATAAGTGCGGAGGAGGCTCTAAGTACTTCTATTAAGTTAGCTAAATACGCCTTTATCACTTCTTGTCTACTTATTCCCTTACGCTTAAGTGCCTCCTTAACCAGATCTTTTGGCGTGAAGTCCTGCCATGTAACTTCATTTATTAGTTTAAGTGAGAGCTCTTTATGTCGTATCCATGGGTAATGAGGTTGCATGTACCATATAATGTTTCGCTTACTTAAGCCTCTTTTCAGCACCTCATTGTTAACCTCCCAAGGTGATACTGTTCTCAAATCACTTTTTTTCCGAGGTCTAATCTTAATAACCTCTATACCTCTATTAGTTGGCATGAATTCTTCTAACTTTACATCATGTGTGTTTATCGCTAGCTTTGCATAGAATACCCTAATATCTTTAAATTCAGGGTCAAAGAACGCCTTAGGTAGCCATCCATAGGTATGCGCACCTGGTGATCTTACGGCTATAAGCCTTCCATGGAAATATTTCTTATATATTAGAGAGAAGAGGTCATAACGACAAGCATCAAGCACTATTAAAATAAAGGAGTCCCTTCTCAATACTAGTTTAAACAATTCCAGCCATGAAGGGAGTCTATGCCAACCTTGTAACAGTTTAGTTAATGGAGAGATACCATATTTTACGAGGACTTCATGAAGGGTACTTCGAGGATACGCTCTCAAAAACCTCACAAAAGCTTTTATGTCAAGCGAGATAAAATCAGCTATCACGTTTACGTGCTTTTTCTTCTTGTATGATATCGTGCACGCGCTAAGATCCTGTAAAACCTTACTTTCTTTCATATGTTAATAAACCTCTGGCCCATATTAATACTTACGGCAAAGATTTAACTATCGTGTGAGCGAGGGCGCAATGTAATGGTGCCTGTAACATATGCGCTAGAACACGATGTGGGCCACATAACTTCCTTAGATTGAGCCATTGCAAAATCGTAGGTACTAAACGTAATTATTATCCGGCAAGATACTTAGTAGTAATTATTTTCGCCATATCAATGATTGAAACCGAAGCTACATCAAATTTTATGACGTGATTTTTACATAAGGCCTGAATAAGCTTTGGAAGAAATCGCTTTTGAAAGAAGACATATTCTGTCTGAGGATCTCCATAACCTCTAATATCCCAATGCCTTCTTATTTCACGAAGATCCGCATCAAGGAGTATTGTAAAATCGGGCTTATATTTGATGCATAATGACATTAACACTCTGAATGGTAGAAGATGATGTAGGCGACCTATCATTTCTGACTTATAAAAGCTATAAATGTATTCAAGTAAAGTACCTAGTAGGTACTCTTCTACAAGGATCATAATTCCACGATATTTTGGCAACCTTACTTTTAGCATTAACATGAGTGGGATTGTGATACTATCAAGATATATTGATATTAGTAAGAGAAGCCTAGCTATTCTTTGATTAGTTCTACCTATAACATACCATGGGGCTAATCTACTGTTTTCTTTAGGTGCTAATGCGTGCCTCATAACTTTCCATAAGAGGTAAGATGGGCCGTGAAATGCCTTAATGTACGTAAATTTTACTTTAAGCCCGCTTTTACTGAAAAAACGCATGAGAACTTTTATAGCTGTTGACTTACCTACACCTACAGGGCCCACAACCGCTATTATTTTAGCTTTCATTTTTATCATCAAGAAACAAGTTCTATGAGTCTCGAGACTACTTTGTCTAGCTTATGTGTCGTCTGGATATATTTATACCCCGCCTCTCCTCTCATTTTCCATAAATCACTGCTAAGTAAAGCGGATAAACCATCTTTGAAATCATCATTTTGTACCCAATATCCAAATCTACTTACTATATTGTCAGGATTCACGGAGCTCAGGATTGCAGTTTTGTGAGCGAGGGCTTCTAAGAAGGCTATCGGTAACCCTTCACGTATACTTGGCAAACATAGAATCCAGCTCTTTGAAAGAATCTCTGATTTTTGCTCTTCATCGACAAACCCCATGACTTTCAAGTTCCTAAGGTCTTGGTATTTCCTGATGAACTGTTTATATATTTCTTCGTACAAAAAGCTCGGCCTGCCTATTGCGATAAACTTCACCTCTGGAAACTCCTTAGCCAGCTTGAAGAATATCCAATACCTCTTCTGAGGATCCATCCGCCCTAAGAAGCATACCGTTGGTTCATTAGCTTTTCTTATCGAATCCTCGCCTGGTATGTGCTCGACGGGGTTAGGCAGGTATATGACTCTATGGGGGTTAACATGGTACAGTTTAGCTATCTTCGGTATATAGTACTTTGCTTGCGTCAGTATTAGGTCAGCCCTTTTATAGGTTCTCTCGTAGATCTTCGTCGTAGTCCAGAACTTCAGCTTGCTAATCCTGTAGTTTGGATCTATTGAGCCTAGAAGCTCGTAGTCGCTCCAGTCGAACGGATCCTGAACCCATATTACGTGCTTTCTATCAGGCATAACCTTCTGCGCTAGGTAGGTCTCAACCATACAGTCGATTGAGACATATACATCGGCATCTGCTTTCCTAATTAATGGAATAACCTTAGTATAGTCAATCAGGTGTTTAAGCGATGATCTGGAAGTGAAGTCATAAGGATAGCTCAGTATCTCCATTCCATCTATCTCCGTTAAGAACTCTGTATCTGGTTCTCTCCAGCAAATCACCGAAACGTTGTACCCTCTCTTCACAAGCTCTCTTCCAACTACACGAACTAGTTTACCGAAGCCACCCCGTCTCCTACCGACAAATATTTCGCTAGTGATGAAGCAGATCTTCATGACTAGTCCTTCATGGAAGTTTACGAGTCCTAAATGTTTAAAAATGTTTAAATACCGTTACATTATCCTCTCGACCAGCTTCCCCAGTTTCGCGGGAGCTCGTTCCGATAGTTGTGTATAATGCTATGATACTCCATAAATGAGCACCGGGGGTTCCTCTTATGCGTACTTTTTGTTTCGAACTTAGAATTACATCAAACCCCTTTTCCATGCATATGATGCGCAACGCGAACTACCAATATCTTAAGAGGAAGAGTTAGGTGCGTTAGGATACTTCCTTGAATAAGCTCCGATAGCAATTAGTTGTCATATCAAGTCTAAATGTAGAAGGCCTCTAGAGAAATCTCCTTCAACCGCCTCTGGCGTTTACCACTTACTTTAACTGATATTATTGCCATTACTCACTTAAGTCTCGCGTGATCAACATTCTCTTTAAAGTGAATCCTAATCCCTTTAACCTATCTATGTAAGCCCTGTAGCTTGACATAACAGGATTTGAACTT
>JAWAJB010000041.1:0-9615 GCA_038888155.1 Desulfurococcaceae archaeon | reverse complement strand
GTGTTGTTAGAGGATTACACTACCAGCTTAAGCCCATGGAGCAAGGTAAACTTGTTTACGTAGTGAGTGGAAAGGTATATGATGTAGCAGTCGACATCAGGCATGGTTCTCCGTGGTTCAGTAAATACGTTGGAGTGGTCTTGAAACCTGGATACGCACTATGGATACCCCCTGGGTTCGCACATGGCTTTCAAGCACTAGAGGATTCATACTTCTTATATCTTGTGACAAAGGAATATAGTCTTCACTACGAGAGGTGCGTGTACTGGAACGATCCCGAATTGAGAATAGACTGGCCAATTAAAGGAGAAGTGATAGTGAGTGAAAAAGACTCTAAGTGTCCGCAGTTACAGAGTGCGGAAACGAATTTTGATTATCCACTTTAACCTAGGCTTACTTTTCACCTCTTGATCATGAAAAACATAGCTACTTTGTCATAGAGTTTCTGATCAAGCATTCTTTCTACTTGAACAAGAAGGGTTTATCGCGAGATATGCTTCTGGATAAATCTAAATAATTTTCTCAGCTTCCAGTCTAAAATAGCATTAACAAAATTTTTCAGACTTATCACGTCGTTTGCTTAACCCTACTCGAAGAAGGTTAACCAGCTAATGATGCTGTTAAGTCTCTTGACGAAGTCTTCAATTATGTGCTCACTGGCTGTCATCACAGGCTTCTACTGATTATTTTGATAGTGAATCCTCGTAGCTGGAACTCTTGCTATTTAAGAATATGGAAAGGCGGATTAAAACCTACCGGGGTTACTCGGACATGCTTACCTGCATGCACGCCACGGGATTATCTATTACTATTAGAAAATCATGCTCACGAATCATGTTCTTCGCTTCGGCAGTGACTTCGTATTTTACTGCTCTCATGAAATGAAAACTTATTTCTTATGATAATTCTCTGCAATACTCGAAATGAATTTTATCCATGAATCCTTCCTAAAAGATTCGATGTCTATAAAGAGTGCTGTTAATAATGTTGAATGAGATGTTAGTCATGGATAAGTTGCTATCATAAAATCCTCATGTCACTACAAAGTATATTTTGGCAGAATGTACAACTGTAATTAGGAAAATTTACATAATTAAAAGCGGAGAGTGATACTCCTGCTCAACGCTCGACATGCTCCAACGACCGGAGTCGAGTCACAAACAAAATAAGAATGAAATGTGGAAAATGCTGAAGACCTCAATTTGAAGGTAGAGGCTCTAAACTCCAACGAAGTTTTAAATCAATGGGTTTAGAGTTTTATTGGGAGTTGAGAATGATATCTAGTGCCTGCTTGCTGGCAGACCTCATCACAGCATATTTAGATCTAACGCATAGAGCTATGCATTTTCTCCTCGAGGAACTACTGCCAGAGATCTTCATGCCAAGCTTTACCGAGGGGTCACTCAGAGGGGTCTCCAAACCCGATGATGGAAAAACCTTAAAACCGAAGGAGAGTGTCAATCTTAACCTAGAAGGACGGGGACAGAGCAAATTGAAAACACTTAAATCCACTCTTGATGAGATAGACATCGAGATAGAACTTAACACGTTCGTAGACGGGACTCTCCTCTACGGAGATGATATTATATCGAGAAACAACTTCTCCAAATACCTAATAGATCTCCGTAAAGCGCCCAGCAACATAAGGGGACTACTAAGTCTAGGGATATCATACCTATACAACCTAAAACTTTACATACGCCTGAATAATAACCAGAGTGATTATAGAGAACTCGACATCCACGCAACGTGATATGTGAACCTGTATCCAAGAGGAGGAAATATGTTATGATGTTGAAAATAGCGATTTTAGGCTCTCGGGGGATTCCCCCGAGATATGGGGGTGCTGAAACTTTTGTTTATGAATTATCCAAACGTCTTAAAAAGACGTTCGAGATTTACGTAACGTGCGAAACCAACAAGTTCGGAATTGACGAGTTTGAAGGAATTAAGAGAGTCCATATATGGGCACACCACACTCCGACTATAACCATTCCATCAATATATGATGTCATCGCAACTTTATACATGTTGAAAAAAGTGAGAGATGTAAAGCTGTTTTACTATGTTGCACCCGACGGTGTACTGGCATCTGTACTTGCTAAGTTAGCCGGAAAAAAGGTTATAGTGAACACTGATGGTATAGAATGGCAGAGACTACTCAAAAGAGCTAAATTTGTCCCTTGGTATCTAAAGCCGCTATACCTAGCCACAGCCATGTATATGCTTGTAATGGAGTTCCTTTCATGCAAAATACCTCATGTAACTATAGCTGACTCTATCGCAATCAAAGAATATTTAGAGCGTACATGGAGATCCAGGAGGACTGTATACGTTGCATATGGTATAAGAAAGTTACCAGATGTCAGAGAAAGGGAGGCCAGAGAGATATTATCTAAGCTAAGACTTGAACCGTACGGATACTTCCTAACAATAGGTAGAATAGTAGCAGAAAACAACATTCATCTAGAGATAGAAGCGTTTAAAAAAACAAGCTTAAATAAGAAACTCGTAATAGTTGGACCTACAGATCCAAGAGACCCTTACGTAAAATATCTCTTTAAACTTAAGAAAGGAGATAAAAGGATTATGTTTACTGGTTCGATATACGATATGAAAACATTAGCTACGCTAAGAAAATACTGTCTAGCCTATATACATCCCTACACAGTCGGGGGGACAAATCCATCACTACTAGAACAACTCCAGTATGACAGACCAATTATAGCTTATGATACAGCATTTCATAGGGAAGTTCTAGGGTGTAGTGGAATATACTTCAAGTCAGTAATGGAGCTTGCTAACGCGATAAGCATGATCAAGGACGATATTCAAATAACATATTACGAGAATCAATCGAAATTTTTTTCATGGGACCTAATTAGTAGAAAATACTCAATAATATTTAAAACATTACTTAAAAGTTAGAGGGGACGAGGTTGAGGATCCTGTTAATAGATTTCATGGACGTATTAACGCCTGGCGGGATAAATACCGTAGTAAGAGAAATTGCCACTCATTTAGCTAAAAAAGGGCATGAAGTTTACGTATTTACACAATCAGTCATAAGAAAAAATCTTTCACTAAAATATGGGAAACTTACCATTATAAAGGGAGAAAAATATATTAACATGCCATACGGATTTAATATCTTAAACCTCATATTTTTAGTAAAAACAATAAAATTAATTAGACCTCACATAATACACATTCATGGATACCAAAATCCATTTCCACTATTTGCTACATTACTAATAAGGATCGTTAGCAAGAAGACTCCAATAGTCCTATCACCACATTTCTCTATCTTTGGTCATTCAACGTTTATCGGAAAGTATTTTTTCAGACTATATAATGTCTCGTTGGGAAAAATACTCTTAAATTCTGCCAACGCACTAATCCTTAGCTCGCTTTTTGAGCTAAAAACTTTGATAAATGAAGTAGGTGGTAGTATAAGGCCGATAATGTACCTTATACCGCATGGTGTTTCTTATCATGGTCATGAATGTTACAGCGACACGAACATCGTTGATGAAATTGAGCAACGTGAAGAGGTTAGGATGATATACGTTGGGTATCTTTATGAATACAAAGGTGTTCAATATATTATAAAGGCGTTAGCTGAACTTGTCAACAAGTATAACATAAAAGCAAAATTGATAGTAGTGGGAGACGGACCTTATAAAAAGCAATTACTGAAGCTAGCTACAGATCTTGGAACGACAGAATATATTGAATGGGTGGGGTTTCAGAGGAAGAAATTATTAAACAACCTTCTTTGTAGCGCTGATCTACTAGTATTTCCATCGGAAGGTGAAATGTTCGGGCTTGTAGCATATGAATCGCTAAAACTAGGCTTACCTGTTATAGTGAAAAAGAAGGCGGCACTAATAGAATGTTCTGCAAAATTTAAATGTTGTTATGGTATCTTGTCTCATGAAGACATAGTCAAAACTGTTCTTAAGCTTATGTCAAAAGATTACAAACAAATATGTAAAGAAGACTCTCATCGCATTACAACTTGGGAGCAAACCGCGGAAGAATACGAAAGGCTGTTCTACACTCATACAAGACAGTGGGTATAAAAATGACGGTAAAAATTTCGTTCATAACATTTACATATAACAACGTGACGCTGCTAAAGGGGTTATTGAAAAATATCTACGATGTAGTTGACGAAATAATTATTGTGGATGGTTACAGTACCGATGGAACAATAGAGGTTGCTGAATCGTATAATGCTACAGTCTATCTAAGGCCAGCAAAGGGGTTTGTAGAACCCGAGAGAATGTTTGCCATATCTAAAGCACGTCATGAATGGATTCTTTACCTAGACCCTGATGAAAGATTGAACAAAAAACTTAAAAATGAGTTAAGAAATATCTTAGACCATTATAAGAAAGAGTGTAGCGCCTTTAGAATAAGGAGAGTAAATGTTACTAGAACAGGCAAATTGTTACTAGGTATTTACTGGGATGATTTTCAAGTAAGAATCTTCAAAAAAGCACACGTACGCTATAGAGGAAAGATTCACGAACAACCGATAGTAAAGGGTGACATAGTTCAGCTTCGAGACGAATATTTGATTATTCACTTATGGCAAGAAGGATTGTGGAGTCAAAAACAAGTAAAATATGCTCAAATACAAGTTCAGCAATACGATCAACCTTTAGTAAAAAGCGTAGTCCGAAAAACACTTTACGATATGGGTCCTTTTTGTGTGATACCGTTGTGGTTCGCATATGTGTTTTATCCCTTACTGGGAAAAAAACCTATAAATGCTACGACAATATTGTATTCTATAAGACCGGCACTATATGATGGTTTGGTAGCCACATTATTGAATATAAAAACTATAAAGATGCTGGTTCATAAATCATGTAGGAACAAGCGGAAAGATGTTGATGAGGTGTTAGGGCTATTTTGAGGAAAAAGCTACCAGCTAGAATTTTTTTAGTTGTGCTGATTATAACAGCATCTATTCCGGCGTCACTTGTTTCACTTATAACGAAGACGCATTTCATGGTTTTATCTCCAGCACACTCTGTGTTGATTCTTTACATATCTGGTTTAACTTTGTTTTTCTTAGTAAATGATATGATATTTGTGAATACTAGGAATAATAAATTCTTCTTACAGAGGATTCAAATAGGTCTTCCCCCTAAATACATTAGGTTGTTTAGTTTAGTTATGTTTATACTACTCATTCTTTACCTTGAAATACCATTGGATATTAAGGAGATTAAGGCAATTATAGCTTGTACATTACTTATATTTATCCTAATTATTCTAAGGTCAATTAATGCTACATTCGAAAGTATATTCTCATATCTTCTTATAGCCTTAAGCATACCATTGTATATATGGTTTCGCTATCCTTATTACATAGGGAACGACACTAATAGAGACCTTTATTACGCGTTCAACACTCTTCTAACAGGACACTATAGAGGTAGCACGGTATATCCGATAAATACTGCTACATATATATATTCGATACTTTTGTTAATAGCGAATCCAAGAGTATTTTCAATAGTGGTTTCAACACTCGAAATAGCCTTCATCATCTCTATCACTGGCATATACGTGCGTATAGTGAAAAACCTAGCTAATCATAATGGAAATCATGTGGCATCACTATTAATGCTTTTGGCTCAACCATTATTTGTAATCTGGTTGGCGTCATGGTTTATTAATCAAACTTTAGCTTTACTTCTAGCACTCATAATTTTCTATATGCTAATAGTTAATAAAAAGAATATGGTAAACCTGAAGAGTAATACGATCGCTCTCTGCCTACTAGGAGTAATTTTGTCGATAACTCATCCTTCTCTATCGCTATATATTACGGCATTCTTTCTCATTGTATTACTTTATGTTCACAGGAACGTAAGGGCTGCTTCATATTCAAAGTTCTTATATCAAATAACACTTATTATCTTATTCACAACGATGCTTTATGTGACCTCAACGACCATAATAAATTGGACGACAGAAGTACAAGGGATACTGTTGACTTTTATCAAGAATTTTATTAATGTTCTCTTTGGCGATCAGGAGTATATATTAACGATCCCAGCTCGCCTGGAGGATCCTTATAAAATGATGTGGTTCTACCTGCCTTTCGCTAATTTGTTAGTGTTGTCTATTATAGAGTTCACTATGAAAAACAATAGTGATATGTATAATAAGTTAATGGACATAATGTTTCTTTACACAGTATCTTGGATAGCGATCGGCGTTATAACATCAACAGATCCAGTCATGTCCTTAACCAGGTATTTTATTGTGCCATCCATAGCTTTTCTTCCAATATACTTTAGAAGAGTTATATTCACAAAAAGAACGGCACTAGTGAGATTACTAGTAGCATTATCTGTTATAGCTATGCTCACGAATGGTTCTATAATATCGTCACTTGATCTCATAGGTAGCGGACGTGGATATCCGTTCTATCCACCTAGCACAAGTGAGACCGAGTTCTTATCCCGTATGATAACAACGTTTTCACAGCCTCACATAACTATTGTGACAGATTTAAGACTTGCTCCAGGGATAACACAAGCATCCCTAAATTTAATTCATGGCGTGATAGTTGGTCATCCGATGGGAATATACTTACCAATAGTATACGATGAGTACATAGACTTAAGATCTCTTGGGATATATGGCTGGGTACTTGACAGTAATGTCCTTTCCGAGATTAGAGTTAGGAATTGGATACTTTTACTAAGACCTGAAGCGTTAGAATACATGCAGATCTCAATGATCGAAAAATCTTATAGTGATATAATACGAAATAGCGATATATTGCTACTACATTCAAAAAACGTGATCGGAGTAATACCTTGAACCTCATATTGCAAAAAGCAATTGTGAAAAATGTACTTTTAAATTAACTTAAATATAAATTTTTTATCAACCGTGGAACAACCACTATGGCGGTGACATGGATGGAAAAATGCATGGAGCCAACCAGTATCAGTGTATGTGTGATAGGTCCATATAAAGGTAAGGGAGGAGTATCGAGGAGTACGTTGAATATGGTGCTCTTATATAAATATCTAGGTTTTAACGCTAAACTAATACCATCATCCATTCTAGTTTCCAGAAAAATTCCACTACATTTCTGTGATGTTATACATGTCCAGGGACCTATGTTTTTAAATTACATTAAGTTACTATTTCAAGCTCCGAGATCGGTAAGAATAATTACCTATCGTGGATGGGTTCTAGAGGAACAATTAACAAAATTGCGATATATGGATAATTTATCTCTTATAAGGCGCGTACTGTCTACCTTTACTACCATAATTGTCTATCTTGTTAACAAATTTGTATTCATACCATTCACTATCCATCTGATAACAGCTGTATCAAAAATTACGGCAAAAAAGAATAAGGTTCGTGCCATTGTAATACCAAATCATTTCTTTAAATACTACATTGAAGATGAATTAAGGAGGTGTTATGGATTTAATAAAGATGATAATGAAGTATGGATCGCAACATATGTTAGTATAGGTGGTGGAAAATTTCTAAGTATTCTTCGGCTAATTAAGACCATATTACTCCTAAATAAGCTCTTGGTAAATGACGGGAAAAAAGCAGTTCTTCTTATCTTTGGGAAGGATGTGCCAAGATGGTTAGAAAAAATATGCATGAAATATTCTCATGTCATCAGACTCATGGGTTACACTAATGATTACGTATGCTACCTGAAATATTCTGACCTGTTTATAGCTGGTTACACAATGCCGGAGTTAGGTCATGCCGTAATAGAGGCCGTTTCATTAGGTGTACCCATTGCCAAATATACTGATAACTCTTTAGATGAGGAAATAATCGATGGGTTTAATGGAATTTTAGCTCAGCATGATACTGATATGGTTAAAAAAATTTATGATTATGTATTACATATGAAAGAAATGCGAGATATACTTGCGAGAAATGCAAAAGAAACTGTGTTAAAGAGGAGATCATTTATGTGTATTGGTAATATGTGGAGTATGATAGTGGAAAAGATGATGGCTTGGCACTGTTAAACTTATGTTAGTTATGAGTTTCGTTAGTGGGTGGGAAAGATGGTTTCGTATAATAATCTATGTGTCATTGGCTTAGGATATGTGGGCTTGCCAACCGCAACTATCTTTGCTAACAAGGGATTTAATGTTATTGGCATCGACGTTGACATAAAAAAAGTTAAATCAGTTAATAACGGAATAGCATATATTCGGGAACCCGGTCTGGACGAGCTCATCACCCATGTTGTTTCCGAAGGTAAACTTAGGGCCACAGTCGACATGGACGAAGCCCTAGATTTATGTAATATATTTTTGATTAGTGTTCCCACACCAGTAGTAGCTGGTGTTGTTGACCTGAGCCATGTTACCGGGGTTTCAAAGAATATAGCCATGAAATTGCAGAAAGATACACTTATTGTAATCGAGTCTACGCTACCTCCAGGTACTACTAATGGGCTAATCAGGAAGATACTGGAGAAAAACTCCGGGCTTAAAGCCGATAAAGATTTTTATCTCGCCCACGTTCCTGAGAGAATCGCTCCTGGTAGAGCGATCGAGGAGTTGCTTCATGCGCCTAGGGTTGTTGGTGGTGTTGGTCCTCGCTCTACGGAGAAGGCGTTGGAGGTTTACGGAATGGTTAATCCTAATTTACTGCCTACGGATGCTACTACTGCTGAATTTGTTAAGCTTATTGAGAATACCTTTCGTGATTTAAATATAGCGTTCGCTAACTTGATTGCCTTGATTGCTGAGAGGTTTGGTATAGATGTCTACGAGGCTATTAGGTTGGCTAACACTCACCCTAGGGTGAATATACACTGGCCTGGTGCTGGTGTTGGAGGTCCTTGTCTAACTAAGGATCCGTATATGCTCGCATCTCTATTACCCGATTTCTGGGGTGTAGAGCTAATTAGAATGTCTAGGAGGATTAACGAGTTCATGCCGTACCATATGGTTGAAATAGTTGAGAAAGCAGCAGGTCTTGAGGGATTGGATCTATCTCTATCTAAAGTGGCTATATTGGGAGCGGCCTACAAGGGAGGTGTTGATGACACAAGGGAGTCTCCAGCTAGAGTAGTAGTCGTAGAGTTGGCTAAGAGGTTTAAAGAAGTTGTTGTTCACGACCCGTATACACGTGAGAGCTTTGGAGCTAAGTACTCTGAGAACTTGGAAGAAGCTGTTAAAGACGCTGATGTGATTGTAGTTGTTACTGACCACCCGGAGTTCAAGCATCTTGACTTGGATAAGTTGGGCAGGCTTGTAAGGCGTAGAATAATAGTTGACGGAAGAAGGGTTTTTGAGCCGAGTAAGGCTATCTCAGCTGGATTCAGATACTATGGAGTAGGCTATGGTAGGGCGTGGAGAGCATGAGTACACTAGTATTCACAGGCACTAGACCTGAGATAATTAAGATGGCTCCAATAGTAAAAGAGCTAGAGAAGAGGGGGGTAGAGTTTATATACGTTCACACGGGGCAACACTACGATTACGATATGAGCAAGAGGTTCATTGAGGAGCTTGGGTTACCGAATCCACACATAGAGTTTAGGTTGGAGAATAGTTCTCCAGCGGCGCAGATCGGGGAGATAAT
>JAWAJB010000040.1:0-9623 GCA_038888155.1 Desulfurococcaceae archaeon | reverse complement strand
GAACAACAACGTTTAAGACAATTGTTGCTACACCGAAGAGAGCAGCTATGTGAACTCTACCAAACAAAACCTCGCATACAGGAAAGCCGAGGAAGACGCTGTTCGGAAAGCTTGATGTTAGAAAGAGAGACATGTAGTGCTCTCTCTTGATCCTCTTAACCGAGAAGTACGCGGCAACCATGAATAAAACAAAGTACAGGAATACGTAGATATCGCTTAGCATTAGTCCACGGGCAGAAAAGATCGCTGTGAACGCTAGTGGTATTAGTACGTAGTAAACCAGTTTAACTAGGATGCTGACGAGTAACCTGTAGTAGAGACTACTCTTCAAAACAACTTCGAGCAAAACTCGCGTAGCATATCCAGCTAAGAGCACTAGCGTGAAAACAACAATTCTTTCCAACAAAGACACCGTGCCGGAAAATACTATGGGGAAGCGGGGCTTTTAACTAATGCTAGGTGGTGTGGGGAACAACCTCGGAGTGCTGGTAGGTGTACTAATATACACCATTGTGAGAACGTTAATAATATTGTACAAGAGCGCGTTAGCAGTTATAATACCTATGTCTCCTGAGTGGCTTGAGTACATACTAATAGGAATGGCATTGATACTTATAACGCTCTTCAGACCACAGGGACTCATACCCGAGAAACCAACACTAACGTTAGCACGCAGTAATACTAGCATCTATATAATGATTTTTTCATCAAGAGTTCTTAAAACGCCTACTGCTCCCTGGAGAAGCTATTAGACCATTAATCATCTTCATAGATAAAGCCTCACCAGTACTACTTAACTATTTCAGGCAATTCTTTTTCTAGAAGCCTCTATTAATGCTTGATATGCTCTATCTTCATCATCACCATTAATCTCTAAAACTATTTCATCACCCAGATCTATTCCAAGAGCGAGTACTTGCAAAATATTCTTAGCATTAGCTTGCTTTCCTCCTTTAGTGATCTTTATATCTGATTTAAACTGCACACATGTCTTAACAAAAATCGCCGCGGGCCTAGCGTGCAAACCTGAACTGTTCTTTATTCTAACATTGGCCTTGTAACCATTAATGACACCCTGTGTCCTGGTTGATTGAGATTTAGTATCCTTCAAATGAGAGGTCCAGAACTGGGCAAATATTAGGCGTCTCAGAGATATCCATGTTCTCTTAGAAAAGCTTCAAGTTTTGATCTTAGTTCCTGTGTGTCTAATAAGTTTCTGAGAAATATTTTTGGTATGTTCTTACCTGCGAGAACTTTTTCAAAATCCATGCTAGCAACTATTAAATCAGCTGCTGGTCCTATACTTAGACTTGATATGTTCGTGGCCTCCACCTCTGCTGGAACTTTTAACTCTTTAAGGATTTTCTCAAGATTCATTTTAATAAGAAACACGGTTCCCATACCCATTCCACAAACAGCTATAATTTTTAACCTTTTCTTGGGAACACTCATACACTTGTACCCATATGTAAAAATATACTTGTCGTTTATAAGTTATTGGAACTTTTCTTTAAAATATTTCTTCAAATCAATATTTAAAATTTTTAACCCCCCTCATATGTTTATAGTAATTGTGGTAGAAGATCATGATAGAGCATGTTATAAAAGCCTTTCTAGACATATTAGCAACACCAGCATTCGTGATATCACTAGTAGCTCTTGTTGGATTAATTGCTTTGAGAAAAAGACCCCACGAGGTATTTACAGGCTTTATTAGAACATTTATAGCTCTATTGATAGTAGTTGCTGGAGCAATAACTATTGTTAACGCCTTGAACCCATTAACAACGTTATTTGTGCGCGCATTCGGATTCACAGGAGTATTTACTTTAGAGGAAGTAACAACAGCATCTGCCATGGCAGCAGGACTTGGATTCGAGATAGGAACAATATTTGGAGTAGGCTTCATTATTCACCTATTACTAGTTAGAATACTAGCATCAAGAACACCGTTTAAACACGTATACCTAACAGGACACGTCATGTGGACGATGGCGGGCTCTATTGCACTTGTATTAAACAACTATGGATTAAGAGGAGGCACAGGCGCGGTCCTTGGAGCATTTCTCCTAGCATTCTACCTAACCGTTGCTCCCGCGATGGTCTGGCCATTTGTCAGAAAAATAACGAACGACCAATGGAATATAGGTCATACTCAAAACTTCGGTCTAATGATCTTTGGAGGCTTAATCCCACGCTTTATCAATAAGATAACTGGGGGTAAAGCCTCTAAAATCGAGGCAGAAGCTTTAAAAATGCCAGAGCAATTAGCGTTTCTTAAACAACCAGGCATAGTGTCAGGGCTAATAATGTTGGTTGTGTTCTTAATCCCTACTTTATACCTAGGACCTAGAGTAGTAGAGACCGAGCTCAGTGGAGGCACCCATTACATTGTATGGGCTATTGTTCAAGCATTGACATTCGCTGCTGGCATTGAAGTATTGTTATTCGGTGTTAGAACTTTCCTAGGCGAGATAATACCGGCGTTTCAAGGTATAAGTCAAAGAATAATACCAGGAGCAATACCCGCACTAGATGTGCCAACAGTTTATCCATTCCGCCCCATGGCACTAATGCTAGGTGTGCTCGTTCACGTGATCATAGTTCCTCTAACCACTATTATCCAAGGAGCTCTTAGATTACCACTAGTTATATTGCCTAATGCCGTATACATGTTCTTTGTAGGTGCAACAACAGGTATCTTAGCAGATAAGGAAGGAGGTATACCTGGCGTAATAGTTGGAAGCATACTTTCAGCGTTCTGGTATATGTTCCTACCAATATGGGCATATCCATTCCTAGGAGTAGAGAAACTAGGTTTAACAGGATTAAGCATGAGTGCTGACTGCGGAATATGGGCCATTATATACGGTGCTATACTAAGACTCATATTCGGTGCGTAATTTAGTTTTTTACCCTCAACTTCCTCATTACTTAATCCAAGAATGGATTTACTAAAATTAATAAAGGACAAAGAAGTTATTGAAACTAAGAGACATAATTTTCTAGATTTAGTTCTTTCAAATAAAACTCAACTTTGTTTTCCATATTTTCAAGAATCCTCTTCGAGAGAGGGACGCCTTGACGCTCTATTACACTGATTAATTCTCGAGCTTCTCGGCTTGACCATATGTACCTTGAAGCTAATCCAATTTCATAATCCTCGATTTTTCCTTTTCGCATGTATTTACCTATCTTGTCTCCGCTTAGAATTAAACTATTTAACTTCTCCAGTAATTTATGCTCCTTGATCTCTAGTATTGCTCCTTTAACGACTTGGTACTGAATATCTGCGAACATGGGACCTATATTTACTCCACCTACATTGTAACGTGGCAAGACACCCGGGTTTTCTAAGTAATCACCTGAGTGGATTTTCAATAAATAATTATACTTCAACGCTGTTCTCGAAAATTTCTCGAGAACCTCTTTGTTAACCCTATTACCTGGTTGGACTTTTGTTCCCACATCAGCTACTACGAAAATTATTTTCTGTGGATTTATGTTTTGTCTTTTGAGCATGGAAATGACATGTGATACAAAACTATCAAATATCTCCACAGGCTTGAACCCCCATCTATCGCTCCCTATTTCGTAATATACTTCTATGCCAAAATTACGAGCAATGTCTTCGATGAGATCCATTAATTGAACAGTTCTCTTGATCGCTGTATCTACGTCTGCTATTTTATCTGTCTTCTCAATGTCTATTGTTGTATCAACATGTATTAGTTGAAAACCAGCCTTGATAAATTCCTCTACGGACCTCAGAATATCATTGAGCGCTTCATTGTAATTGTAATTCTTCGCGATGTGATCGTCCTTAAGCCATGGGCCACAGTGATCTAATTGAAATATTACCCTTGAATTTAAACCTTGGCTTTTAATATTATCATTAACAAATTTAACAAAGCTACCTGGAGTAAACCCGGTGTACCCTCCGTATACATCAACTTGGTTTAAAGATGCTACAAATATTATCGGTGCGTTGAGCCTACTCGCGACTTTCAAAGTCGAGATCACTACATACTCTGATACTGGTGATATACCTAGAAGTGTTGAACGTTTTTTTCGAAGATTTTCAATTATCTTCTCAAATGTTCCTTCATATCTATACATGAACATCAGCCTCTCTTAACAATCAATTAAAAACGATTAACTATTTTCACCACATGTCTCGGCTCAGTGGGATTATATCCCAAACCAAGAGCTCTAAATACAGTAGTATAATACAATGGTATAATATAAGCTAACGTTCCTAAATGAGTCATGTTCCTTGTCTCGATAACATAATCCCCGCTCTTCGAGTTTGATATGTGAACAACATTAATACCTGCAGACTTCAACTCAGTATATAGTCTTTCAACATAGGGGTATGATATTGAATTAGTATTCGATAAAATAATTAATGAGAGATTAGGGTATTCAAGTAAGCCTGTATAACCGTGCCTAAATTCAAGAGCATGTAGTGCAATGGCCATTGTATATGAAACTTCAATGAACTTCAGAGCGGCTTCGAGTGCTACTGGGTATAAGTCCTCTGTGCCTAGTATTACTACTGGATACTTATTTATTAGTATATTAGATAGTTGCATAGGAGTGTTAAAATCTGACACCAACGTTTTAGAAGCCTCTATTAATGCCTCCAATTCGTCTTCTAGTTCATTCATGGATTTTTCATACCCAAGATACTCCATCAATCTAGCAGAAAATATAGTTCCAAGCAGTGAAAGTGTTACGAAAGACTTCGTCATGTAAACACTTTCTTCCATACAACCCTCTATAGCAATAGCATAGTCGGAGCTACTTGCTAAGAAACTTCCTGGATTACAAGTAAAACCAACTACTATGTTGCTCTTATCGCTCTTCGCATTGGTTATTAAAGCTTTAATTTCAGCTGTTTCACCAGATCTTGATAATACCATGATAACTCTTCGAGCTGACTTCTCACGATGTTTTCGCGACGTTATCCATAGCGCCTCAGATGCGGGGAGAGCAAGGATTTTTGTAGATGAAGATAATAATGGATAGGATGATTTAATAGCAGCATAGTAACTACTACCACAACCTGTGTATATAAACTCATATACTTCTTCTCTACTAATATTCATCGCTAACTTCTCTATTTTATCATATAGATTTTTGACTGAGCTAAGTGTTCTAGGTATATCTTGTATTTCCTTTACGATAGTTAAGTTATTAATATCCATACATGATCCCAATCCCAATTTATACTTGCAGGGAAATATAAATCGAATTATCCATCTTGTTATAATATTTTATGACCAGTCACTCGAGAAGTTCAACATTGATATAGTTGTTTACCCACAATATGACATTCATAGACTTTCCCCGAAAGAACGACTTCACTGCAAGAAGAAACACTATGCGGAATTCGGAAATCTTCATGGAATGAGATGATATTTAAAACTATGCGTTTATATAGTATATTGAAAGGGATCTGAGATATGAGCATTGAATAACTCGTTGACGAACCCTAGTCGCCATAGAAATAGAGTTAGGGTGCACAATCAAGCTTATAGCTGAAGTCTTGAAGAGTGGGGACAGCACTAGAGCCTCTGTGAAGTCCAAGAAAATCCCCGTAACACATCAACTAGCTGACGTAATGGGAGTTACGAACATTTTAACCTTTGAAACAGATCACTTGGGTCTGGTAACAAGCGAAGTACTCCAGAGGGATCGCTACTTATAGTGGTGTACTAGCTAATATAGGGATCTCAGCAGCACGCAGTGTTGTAGTGTACGTGAAATTCAGAGATACCGGGTATTTTGCTTTTGATACACTACATTGCCTTCAACTATGGTCATAGCTACCTCCAGATTCTGATCTAGAACGACGATGTCTGCTTTATAATTCGGTTTCAATAGACCTATTTTTTCCAATATATCAGCGTTGATGGACCTAGCAGGATTAGTACTTGTCATTTTGAACACCTCATCTATGCTATATCCAAGAGATACTAGGTTCCTGAATGCTCTATCCATAGTTAAGGTGCTACCTGCTAAGCTCCCTGTTTCAACGAGTCGTGAAATACCCCTTTTGACCTCTATCTTTAGCTCACCGAGACTATATATTCCATCTGGTAGTCCGGTTGCTGAAATAGCATCTGATACTGCTACTATTCTGTTAACACCTACATAATCTATTGTAAACTCAACCATTTGCGGCGAAACATGTATAAAATCAACTATTATTTCTACATAGATACTAGGAGAACGAAGAAGTGCCACGACTACTCCTGGCTCCCTGTGATGTATTTCACGCATTCCATTGTAAATATGAGTCGCCTTTGATGCCCCAGAAATGATAGCATTAATTGTTTCATCGTAAGTTGCGTTTGTATGACCTACTTGAACAATAACACCCTTTGAAACCGCGTGCTTTATAAGTTCTAGTGAGTTTTTGAGTTCCGGGGCTAATGTTAGCTCTTTTATGAATCCACCAGATGCTTCATAGTATTGATTAAACTCCTCGATCGACGGTTCCCTAATATACTGTCTATTATGCGCACCTGCTTTAACTGGATTAATGTACGGACCTTCTACGTGCAGACCGAGTATTCTTGCACCTACTTTGGGATTCCACTCCGAGATAGATTCATACAATACCCTGGATACCTTGACCAGTTTTTCATGAGGAGCTGAGACCGTTGATGGAATAAATGACGTCACACCATATCGAACAAGTGATTTTGACATCTCAATGAAGGATTTTTTACTTCCATCCATCGTATCGTAACCTAAGATGCCATGTATATGAGTATCAATGAAGCCTGGTCCACAGATCATGCCATTTAAGTCCAGCTCCTCTACATCTTCCAGTTTGTGTGGATACGGTTCTCTACCGATCTCTTTTATTACTCCTTTGTCTATAATTATGTATCCTGGGTAAATGTATTCGTATGGTGTGTATATTCTCGCGTTTCTTAATAGTAGGGCTTGTTTCAAAATACATCAATCCCATATGTTCTTAGTCATCTACTTGAATTACGAAGTAATCTTTCTACATATTCCCATATGATTTCCTTTACTTCTTCCTTTGAAGCGGCATTTATAATTCTGTTTTTAAACTCCTCATCAGAGATCAATGTTGCAAGTATTTGAAGTGCTCTTAGATGGCTTGTTTTATCCACGGCTGTAAAGCCTATTACAATATACACAGGATCATTATGAGATCCAAAGTTAACAGGCTTTCTCAATACGACTATGCTAAATCCCGGTTTTAAAGCTCCGTCCTCTGGTCTTGCGTGAGGGATAGCTATGCCTGGAGCTATGACAGCGTATGGTCCTAGTTCTTCAGTCACCTTGATCATAGCCTCTACGTAGGATTCTTTTGCCCTAGAGTTCTCGACAAGTAACTTACCCGCTAATCTTACTGCTTCTTTCCAATCAGTAGCATTAGCATTAATTAAGATCATGTCATCGATAAGGTCTAAAATGTTCAGCTCGATGCCCATGTAATCGCCTTATAGAGGCTTAATAATGCTGATGTACCTTTCTACGTATTTCTTGTTTCTCTCTATACCTCCAGGGATATTTGCGCTCATCCAAACCTCCGGTTCAATACCTCTTTCCACAAGCTTTTCAACAACTCTAGCCACTAGTGATTGTAGTATAAATGCATTTATAATGGTTGAAACTGGTGAAACAGGCTGTGAAAAACCATCCACTTTATATGCTGCATCGCCCACGGGAACTTTGTTATCTATCGCAACATCGGCTATTTCATATAGTCTCATGCCAAGTGGATTTTCTGGAGGTACGCTTCGAGAGTACTCTACCGATGTTAATCCAATTACTTTTAAGCCCATTTTCTTAGCTTCAAATGCTAATTCAACTGGAACAGCGTTTTTACCCGAGTTAGATACGATTATTAAAGCAGAGTTAGGCACTATGTGTAGGCTATTTAGAAGTGCCTTAGCATAGCCTGATACTCTCTCTAGATAAGTACTTTTCAAAGCACCATTCATAGCTGATATTGACAAATCGAATATAGGGTAGATTCTAACTAATCCACCTGCTCTGTAGAACATTTCCAACGATAGGATCATGGAGTGACCAGTTCCGAAAACATAGATAAATCCACCTTTCTCGATCGTCTCTACGAGAACATCAGTTGCTTTCTCCAGATTTTCTCTCTCTTCAACTATTATTCTTTCAATAATTTCATCTATAATTTTCTTATAACGTATAAACGTGTCCATATATATCCTCTTACATATAAATATTATCCAAGAATTAATTTATTTACCTTTCCCTTATAAGTGAAATAATTTACATTTTGTTCACGGAGACATATTGACAACATCTAGTTGTTTGAATTCTCCATTTACCTAAAAAGAATTTAAATATCCATAGTTTTGTTTTCAAAAATGTAGTAGGGAGGACCCTATATGAGTGCTCAAATCAAATACACATTAAACAGGGCGTTGAAAGTCTTAACGGTTTGTGGTGTTGGTCAAGGTAGCTCATTATTAATGAAGATGTTTGCCGAGGACGTATTCAAGGAATTAAAAATACCAGCTAAGGTTGAATCAACAGAAATACTAACAGCTAAAGCAGGAGGAGCTGATATCATCATATGCTCTATTCTGCACGAACCAGAGCTTAGAGGCTCTGCACCAATTGTAATTGGATTAAAGAACTTAATTGATAAGAAGGAAATGAAGGAGAAGCTTACTAAGTCATTAATAGAGAAAGGATGGTTAATAACCGGTTGAAGTTAAAAAAGCTATTTCATGAGTGGAGATAATATACCTTTCAATAACCATATTATTACGTACCAATCAGGGTCAGCTAGCGTTGCTAATTCAGGAGCGTGTGTTAACGCTGGCAACGTTAGTGCCTGCCCAATAGCTAATATTAATCCATTTATGGCTCCTCCTAGTACTGCTCCCTTCCACCCACCTCTCCTATTTCCAAATACAGCAGCAGCTCCTCCAGGGAAGAATAGCATTATCATTGGTGGAACGATCACGGCGAAGCCTGTAACTAGAAATATTCCCATAAATACTAGAAACACTATTAATCCACTAATGAAACCTATTATTACAGCTGTTGGTGCTTGAGGAAACACTACGGGGCAATCCACAGCTGGCTTTGCTCCAGGCACTATTTTCATAGCAAATCCTCTGAAAGCGGGAATTATCTCCGAGACAAACATTCTAACTCCTGTTAGCAATACTACAATTGATACAGCAAAATAAACACCTCTCAAGATAGCCCATATGACTGGGTTCACGCCTCCACCAGTAGCACTTTGACCTGCTTTTCCAGCAACAGTAAATCCATCATTATTGCTTGAGGGATTTACAGGATCGACAATATCTCTCAAATACACTGCATACCATTCATGATATCCAGCCTGTGTATATCCAGCGAATTTATATACTTCATAGTAATAATATATGTTACCATAAGAACTACTTTGATAGCCATAACCAACCAATATCAAATTCCAATTTTGTTGTGTCACACCAGCATTTACATCAGGCAAGCATAGTATTGCTAACAGGCCTAAAAGAGCTAGCAGAACCGACAGATGCGCTCTGCCTATCGCCCTCATCATACTCACCCCTTCACCTCCCAGGTACTAAATCATT
>JAWAJB010000039.1:0-10119 GCA_038888155.1 Desulfurococcaceae archaeon | reverse complement strand
ACTCTAAATTAACTTCAGAATAGCTCTATAAGCTGAGCTACATAACTTAGATTATAAAATTTAGTAAGCTCTACTTCACTACATATACTCGATAAGAGTACTCTGCTATCTAGTCGCAGACTTCAAGTACTCTCTACTTGCTCGGGCTGCTTAGACATGAGTGCTAATCTAACTACTTTAACTCCCTCAACTCTCTCGATTTCGTCTACGAGTGCTTTAACAGCTTTAGAAGAGCCTTTAACTACAACTACGAGTAGGCAGTTTCTCTGGTCTAAGTGCACGTGTAGAGAAGAGACAACAACGTCTAAGTACTTATGCTGTATGTCCGTTAGTTCTTCGTCAACATTTCTAGCTTCATGGTCGTATACTATCCCTAAAGCTCCAACGACATCACCACCCGTTCTCCAGCTATGCTCTGCGAGATAAAGCCTAAGACTCTCCTGCACTACCCTCGAGATAGAGCCTATTCCAGCATCCCTCATGACCTTAGATATCTCATCGGCTAAATCTCCAGGGATGTAAACACCTATCTTGAGAGGTCTAGAACCTCCTATACCACCACCAAGCAGTATCTACCTGCTGGTAACCAAAAATAAAAGCGTGACTACCGCATTTTACCGATTCCTCCCTGCCCTGAAGAGCATGAGGTTACTACTTGCGGTAGCAAGTTATTAGTGTAGATACCATTGCTCAAGCGTACATGACTCTATAATTACTACATACTGAGCTATGTGCGGAGCTTTCGTGGTAGGTTTCTTCCTAGCTTATAAAATGCTACATAAGGCGCTAAGCTACTTGGAGAGACAAAAGGTTCAGCACTGTATCGGTTTACATGGATCGGCTTCATCACCCAATTTTCCTCACACAGGTTCCGGTTTGTTCCACCCTCAACGGGGTTCAGAGGCGTTTCCGAATTCCCGTATCTTGGACACTTTGAGAACAAGTTGATGGTCATTTTTGTTTCCAAGGTATCGCATCTAGTATAATAGGATATTCCGCCAGCGTTATCTTTCTGGCTCGCAACAGAATCTATGGGACTTAGATGATGTGTTCTTCGGACCAAATGGATTAAATTACCCGAGTAAGCATAAGGTTAGGAAAGAGCCTTACCTTAGCTAGGGATGAGTACAGGGGCGGGATTCGAACTCACGCGGGCTCGCAATCAGGGCCTTAGTCACACGCTCCCATGTTTTCTATGACCAGTTTTATTACAGAGATGATGGTGTCTCTGGTTTCAGAACGAATGAGAAAACTGATGGTTCATCCCTAACTGGTGAGCTAGTCGCAGAATTTGAAGAGCTGATCCTTGAGCAGATTGTTAGCGAGAGACTGTTACGGATTACATAGATTACATAATAGCTGGAAAAATGCCATAGCTTTAAGCGTCACTTACTGTTTAGTAGTTTGTCATTTTTTCTAGCTTAAAGCCGACAAACATGAGGTCTAGGGGTTAGCGCACTCATAAGATATATGCATCCCACTTTCTATACACCTGCCGGCAAATATAGTTTCTTCTCTCCCATCTTAATAGCACAATGCTGTGGGACCCGGGTTTCAAATATGGGAATGACTATGAAATATGTAATTGCCGAAATCCTTTGTAGAAAAGCAGTGTCTACAAACGTTGATCGCGTTAAAGGTATAAAGAAAAGCGAAGAAAGATGTATGCTGACTGCCTTCGTGAGACAAACATTGAAGAGTACAAGTGTGATGCTAGCAGCCTTAGATGCCGTTAGATCGTGAGCTTAAGCAGAGGTTCCAGTAAGCGACTCTATTCGATATGTGACACTGTCTTATTTGATGGATCCCGAAGTAATGGCATCAACAGGTTTAAAGAATTTTAAGAGATCATTCATCGGGCTATCCGCATATCACTCAAAATGTCCTGGTTTAAGGACTTTCCTGAAACAAAATGCGGAATTCAGACAAACCAAAAATTCTTTATGTATTTCGTAATATGCTATTCAGCATTACTCTAATGGGCAAGCCTCAGTTGTTATTTCCTAACTGCATGGTTATGTGGTATTATCAAAAACTGAGGTTACTTAAGGTTCTCTACCTTTGAACATTACCCTCAGTTTCTCCAGCAGACCTCCAAGTTCTAGTAATTCAAGAATCTCCTCAGGGAGCGGCTTAAAGCATATAATTTGACGTGTAGTATGTAGTGCTATTTTATTATTGTTTAAGTCTATAGTTATAGTATCATCATCGGAAACTAGGGAACTTATGCCGGGGACCTCTATGACTAACAAGCCCCTATTTATAGCATTTCTGTAAAAAATCCTGGCGAAGGATTCGGCGATGACAGCTTTAACCCCAGCACCCAAGAGAGCCAGTACGGCGTGCTCCCTGCTCGAGCCACAACCGAAATTTCTACCAGCAATTATTATGGGTCTATCCTTAAGTTTGCTTGGTAATATTGGATCTAAACCCTCCAAAGCATGCTTTCCCAATTCTTTCATATCGGTTGTGACTAGGTACTTTGCTGGGATTATAGCATCTGTATCCACGTTATTTCCAACTTTTAGAATCTTACCGACTATTACTTTCTCCAAGGCTTCACCCCTCTCCAAGGTACTTTCTTGGGTCAGTTATAGATCCATTAAGAGCCGAAGCTGCTACAGTGGCTGGAGAAGCTAAGTATATTTTCGCCTTCGGAGAACCCATTCTACCTAAAAAGTTCCTATTAGAACTCGAGATAGCTACCTCATCGTCCCCAAGTACATTCATGTTATCACCGAAGCAAGGCCCGCAACCTGGTGGGGTTATAATAGCGCCGGCATTTAGTAATATCTGCATTACTCCTCTTTCAAGGGCTTTCATAAACACCCTCCTAGACGAAGGGGTTACTACTAGCCTCACGTCTTTAGGTATACGTCCTCTCTTTAATATTCTAGCTGCTACTAGCAGATCATCGTATCTCCCATTAGTGCATGAACCTATAAATGCTACATCTATTTTTTCTCCCTCTACGAGCTTTACTGGGACGACATTAGCTGGGTTGTGCGGTTTGGCTACCATAGGCTCTACAGTAGTTAGGTTTAAAGTTATGTCAGGGTTTTCTGACTCGAGTGGTTTAAGGAGTTCAACATCTCTCTGCGTTAATTGAACATCAAACTCTTTAAGGTAATCTACAAGGATGTCATCAAGAGGGAAAATAGCGTTCTTGGCACCGCATTCTACACTCATATTAGCTATAGCTAACCTATCGCTAACACTTAAAGATCTAAGTCCCGAACCAAAGAACTCCAGGGATTTGTAGTTAGCCCCTTCTTGACCCAATACACTTAGTATGTAAAGTATTACATCTTTACCACTAGTGTAGGTAGGTAAAGCGCCAGTTAGCTTAATGAATATTGGTTCGGGTATCTTAAACCATAGCTCCCCGGTCAGTAACGCATATGTTGCTTCAGTGGAGCCTACACCAGTAGCGAAAGTTGCCAGGGCCCCGTAAGTTGTAGTGTGAGAATCTGCTCCCACTATCACTTCTCCGGGTTTAACCAAACCTTCGACCATAACTTGGTGGCAAACACCTGTGCCTACATCGTAGAAGTTTTTAATTTTGTGATTCTTGGCAAAAAGTCTAAACCTTCTATGAATATTAGCTACCCTAATTGATGGAGGTGGGCTATAGTGATCCAGGAATACGTAAAGTCGCTCAGGATCCGGAACAATCTTTATGTTAAGATCTTCTATTATATCGAGTACTATGGCCCCGGTTACTTCATGGATTACTACCTTATCAACCTTCGCTATGACGGTTTCGCCTACTTCAACCTTATTCTTTCCAGCTGCTTGGGCAAGAATTCTTGCTGTTAGGGAGCAGGGTTTCTGAGCATTCATTTCTTCCACTTTGCTGTCGTTTCTTCGAACTCTCTAGCTACGATTTCATCTAGCTTAGTCGTTCCATACATCTCCTTCAACTCTTCTGGGGATAAAAGCTCTAATTCAAGTTGTCTCCATTTCTTGAGACCTATAAGCTCCGCGAACTCCCACCACGTTACGCCTAGATTCTTTAGGGTATCTATGTCATGTCCTTCTTTCAACATTTTAAGAGCTTCATACATTGCCTTAGTGGCAGCATATAGGGCTATCATGGGGACTGATATATATTTAACACCAATTTTCTTTAAGTCCTCTATCCGAAACGGTGGGGTTCTACCCCCTGGAATTATATTTAATGCTAAAGGTACTGGAACTGATTTGACAAGTTTCTTTACCTCTTCTAAAGTCTGTGGTCCTTCAACGTAGACGTAGTCAGCTCCAGCAGCTGCGTATGCCTTAGCTCGCTCTAATGCTTCATCGAATCCAGCCACACTTCTTGCATCCGTTCTGGCA
The DNA here is from genome assembly GCA_038888155.1 of Desulfurococcaceae archaeon. Classification (GTDB taxonomy): domain Archaea; phylum Thermoproteota; class Thermoprotei_A; order Sulfolobales; family Desulfurococcaceae; genus UBA285. Next base: position 5,781 of record JAWAJB010000039.1, on the reverse strand, counting down.
CCGATCACTAACTCAGGGTTTATCTCATTCCGGGCTCTTATGGCTGCTTTAATCTTTTGAATCATCTCTTCCTTGGAGATCAGCCTCTTACCAAGCATATGTCCGCATTTCTTAGGCCATACTTGGTCTTCAATCCTCACTCCAGCGGCCCCAATTCTAGCAAAGTTTAGAACTGTCCAATAAGTGTTGATCGGATTTCCATAACCTGTATCAGCGTCTACGTCCACAGGAATCTTAACAGAGTTTATTATGGTTCTCACCCTTTCGAGCATTTCACCAAAGCTAACTAGACCTATGTCTGGCTGACCTATCAGGACGGCCGCTATACCATAACCGGTGGTTCCAACTATTTCAAATCCTACTCTCTCGGCAATTATAGCAGAGAGGGAATCAAACACACAAGGTCTAACTATCGATCCGTCCTTCTCAAGTAACCTTCGAAAGGCTTTAGCTCCAGATGTTAACACTATTATCACCTCAGCTTTGCAATCGATAGTAGAACATTTTAATCAATGCCTTAACATGTTTGGGAAACCATGTTTACTGAAGTGGTATTTTTAAGCGTTATTGTTCATTCACACAATGGGGGAATTAGAAAGTGTCATACTGCGTAGCTCACGTTAGAGTCCGTCACGCTAATGACTTCATCTCTATCTTAAGTAAACACATATCATATCCTAGTGTCCTTACGCATTTTTATCTTAGTGGGGGTGATACAGTAGGCTTGCTAGTATTTCCCGTAAATGATGGTGAATTAGTTGGCGCTATAGTTGACATAGCTAGCTCGATTAGCTTTGTTAAGGAGTTAACCCCTCTATGTAAAGACCTTTCAGTTTTCTATATGCGAAAACTTAGTTTTGGAATTCAGAAGGCCCTTATGGAGCTCGGTCTTCCCAAACCTAACATTATATACCATGACGTGTCTGGCAACAAGCATTTCATGGTGGTAATGCCATGTCATACTAGAGATGCTCTAGTCAGCAATATTAAGAAAAACGCCCTGTTATTAGGCGAGGAGACAGTTTCTGTGAAGCTTAGCTTGAAACCCTCAATCCTGAGACGTCATCACGCGAATTCCATCTTAAACAAGAAAAGTGCCCCTGGAAGTAACTGGGAGATGATTCATCACGAGGGTCTTACTACACTAGAGCACCGCATTCTCTGGGAAGCCTATATCAGGGGGTATTTTGAGTGGCCTAAAAGATGTTCGCTCGAAGATCTTTCACGAACGTTCAATATATCTAAAGCGGCCATTCTTGAGCATCTGAGAAAAGCGCTTAAAAAGGTTGTTAAAGAATACCTTACCGTATACGGCTAAAACGAGTAGAAGCGTAGAAAGCGTATGCCGTTAATAGTAGGGTAAATCCTAAGCACAAGAGTCGAAGCACCCCTCCAGCTAGAAAAGATAGCACTGAGCTTGCCGCTAACAACAATCTAAGAAATATGTCAAGAAGTCTTCTGGGGTATAATATCCCGTAAAGAGCAGTCTCCAGACCGACAATGCCTAGAACTATTTCTAACCCAGTCTGTAACTGCTGTAATCCTGGAGACGTTACTAACTCAGGTCTTAGGGGGGTTATGAAAATTAGGACTAGTAAGGCTATTCCCATTTTAACTAATTCCTTGAGAACCGACAGATAAGGAGCTTTACTTATCTTTGACGCCGTTGCGGCGGCCACTGATACTGGAGGAGCGAATTCGGCATGAACACTCATAAAGAAGGCTACAAATTGTGCGACCCAAGGGTCTAACCCTACCCTTATTATTGCTGGAACTACAGTCGTATATATTATGACATACGTACCTAACGGGGGGACACCTGCTCCTACTATATATGCGTAGAGATAAGAAAGTATGAGTATCAAATAGAAGTTTTCACCTCCTAATCTGACTAGGGATGTTCCCACCTTATGAGAGAGACCTGTAATAGTAAATAGAGCCTTGATGTTTGCTAATAAGGACAATAGCAGAACTATCTCAACTGTCTGTAAAACGAAATATTCGAGGACATTAGACAGTCTTCCAACGACATGACTTACAACCTCGCGTATTCCACGTCTTTCACGCATAGTTGAGTAAACAAAATGGGTCACTAAAGTTATAAGCAGTACTACGAAAGCTGCCCTTATGGCTGCTATGGGTGGATAAACCCAACTAGCCATTGTTACTATTAAGTGTGTCAGTCCGAATAGAAAGATTGCTATGTTAATGTAGTCTAGAATAGAAGCATGGGAGAACACGTCGTTATTTAAAGTTCCAATACCCTCTACCTTATTTGTGTTTGGAGTAGCTACATGCCTTCTCGTTATATAGTAAATTGATGTTCCCACGCCGGCGAAGTATACCAATGCTGGTACGAATCCACGTACTACTACTTCGAAATAGGAGACGCCAAGAGCATCTGCCATTAAGAAAGCGATCGCACTCATGATGGGAGGCATGAGCAAAGCTCCTATACCAACAGCCGCCGCTAAGGCGGCTGCTTGCGTCAGTGGAATACCGATTCTGTTAACTAGGGGAATCGTGAGAGAGCCTACAGCGGCAGTCCCAGCCGCAGCGCTACCTACAACCATTCCTACAGGGACTCCCACGATCGCATTTAGTAAGGGTATATACTGCGACTTTCTTATTTTTGTTAGCGCTATATTTATTATAGAGTTAACAAGTCCCATTTCTTTAATCACACCAGCAAACAACATAAAAGCACTTACGTATGTGAGTCCTATTTGTGTTAGTGACTCAAATATACCTGTATAGAAGTCAACACTAAGAGCTGATAAGAGCCTATTGTAACCTATCCCAGGGTTTTGTAGTATGCCAGGGAAGTACTTACCGAACAGAGCATTCAGCATGAAAAATATCACTATGGCAAATATCACAGGGTATTTTATAGCTCCATGAAGCAATATTATGAAGATCAGTACTCCCCCGAACAGAAGATCTACGTGTGCGGGTGATCCGGACCTCTTCGTTACTAGTTCCCAGAACTCTCTATCTAGGTAAAGCCCAGCAACGACAGATAGCAGAATGATTACTATTCCAATACATCGATTTATTATTTTATTCTTTATTCTAGGAATTATTGACCCTCCTTTATAAAGAGAATCAATAACCCATATAATTGCTGAGAATGGAAGCATTACAACCGCGAATTTTAATGAACCCCCCCATCCTGTTACAAAGTACGCAAGGATCATAAAAGCATAAACTAAAAAAATAATTTTTTTAATGAAGATCGCTAACGATATTTTCATCAATCTTATTTCCACCTAACCTTCCGCAATCTTCCACTCACTTCTCCATACTCCTCTTTCCTTCAGGAACCTTGCTAACCCAGGATGCACTGGGACCATTGGGAGAGAATCGATGCACTCAGCCTGAAATTCGGCGAATTTCTCCTTAAGCAAAGCGAAACCACTATACATCTTTACAAGCTCATCGGAGTGCTCATAAAGGACTTTGAGTATTCTGTACACTACTTCCTCAGGGAGCTCAGGTCCAGTATGAAAGCCGTATATAACCTTTATACCAGACATTTTGTCTCCTGCACTTAGCATGACGTTCGTAACAAAGATATTCTTTGGATCCGCATAATCCTCGGCATAGGCAAACACACCGATTTCTTTAGCTTTTACTTTCAGAAGTTCTTTTTCTTTTGGGCATGGGTTAAGTATGGCCAAAGGTACTGCCAGTTCAAGCTCCTTAACCCACGGTGACGTTGTCACACCTGATGTTGTAGGAATCATGGTCGCGACTATGATACCCCTCTGAAGGGCATCGGCAACCATACTTGTTTCAAGTTCTACATGCTCGACTTTGATGCCAAGCGCTTCAAGAGCTGCTCTTAGAGCTACATGCATATCCCAGTCAGATTTGCCAAGAAATACCTTACTACCATTAAGACTACTCCAGCATTTGTATCTTCCTAAATTCTCTCGGAGAATAGCTATTGTTACCTCATGTTCATACGCCCAAAATGTGTGAACTGGTAATCTTTTCGGAACAAACCCCGCAAATCTCCCGGTGCCTGTATGTATTTCGTACATTATGGCATTACCAGCGTAGCATCCGTCCAGCTCTTCATTAGCGTAGAGCTTTGTACTTGCCGTGGACGAAGCTGTTGGCATGACAATTATTTCATATCCGGGCAAGTACTTACTTACGAGATCCGCTATCAGTCCAAGCACTTGGTAAGAAGTAGTTCCCGCAGATGCGGTTCCCCACCTGAGTTGTATTTGTGATATTGTAGGGGTTGTCGGTGATGAGACCGAGGCTGTAGCCGAAGTCGTTGTAAGTGAAGTTACATTTGTAGGAGGTGTTAGGGAAGTTAATGCCAAGTATGTAAGCGCTGTAGCTACTACAACGATTGCTATGACTGTTATGACACGCGTGGTAATCGGCAAACTTACTCACTGAGTGAGGTAGGGCATTCTCACTTAAATCTGTATACCTTAACAGATTTGGCAACGTCTTAAATGCGAGGACTTATGAGTGAGTTAAGTTAGGGGTCATCCTAAACTGTGATACCATTAGTTAGCAGTATCACGTTAGCATATGTATTAGTTGCTTTTCGTGACTATACACACGATGCGGTATATCGTCAGCTTAATGATCATCTGCGGATCCCATGCTATGAAAAGGAATAAGTTAATCGTGGCCGCCCGCCATGTCCTGACATGCATTGTCGCTCTCCCAAGATCCTACAATTTATTGGACTTCTCGATAACCAGTATCTGGAGAGCTCTTGCTATAGCTGGAGGCTCTTTGCGCTCAGAGAGTCTAAGAACATTGTCCGGGAGAGATCCGACGCAGTAGAGCTAAGTAGGGTAAAAGAGTTTCTGGAACTTAGTGGAGTAATCTTTGATATTCTTTGAGTAGATCAACTCTCAATGGGATAGACCTGGAAACTAGGTTCAGGGAAAGTACTGTTGGTAAAAGGCTTCAGACTCCGATAAGCCTACTCTCCTAAAGCTAGTGGTAATGCTTTAAGCCCACAAGCAGAGGCTTTGTACAGCTCGACGGTATCAATACCAGAGCCTAAAGCTATCAACTTTAGGGTAGCTTTGGTCATGTACGCTAAGAGTCCTTTCTTATTTTAATGGCACAACATACAATAATGTGGTCTAATTAACTCGGGCATTATTCTAGGAGAAGTAGTTAGAGTAACTGAATCGTCAGGGTATGAGACTTCATCGAGAACCTCTCAAAGTGTTCAGACTCTCCAGTAAGAGACGTATGGATATATCAGGCAATTAGATATGGGCAATAGCTGTGACAAAATCTCAGAATAAAGAAGCAGAGGGAAAGTAGATGATGTCTTCACACCTCAGCAAGGAGTTATATGACACCTAGACGAAGACCAGGAAGTCTAGGCCGATAGGTAGATACAATCTCATAGAGGTTTAGAAAGGCATTGGTGCGGGGGGTGGGATTTGAACCCACGCAGGCCTACGCCATCGGGGCCTCAGCCCGACCCCTTCGACCTGGCTCGGGCACCCCCGCCCACAGAAACCTACAATAAAAACGTAATAAGCTTAATGCCGAGGTTGTTAATGAGCAGCTTTTACGGCTTCTTCAAATATTTCGAGACCTATCTTTGCTTGTTCTTCGGTAATTGTTAGAGGAGGTATTAGCCTTATTGAGCTTTTTCCACACCCTAGAAGTACTAACCCTCTCTTTAGGGCTTCATAAACTACTCTGTTTCTGGTTTTTGGGTCATGTTCTCTCGTCTTCTTGTTCTTTACGAACTCAACTCCCCACGCTAGTCCAAGCCCTCTTACG
>JAWAJB010000038.1:0-10216 GCA_038888155.1 Desulfurococcaceae archaeon | reverse complement strand
TACCCTATCTCAAAGAGCTTTCTTGAAAGCAGCGAGGACTTCTATAGGGCGCATGAAGTAATGAAGATGCTTGGAGTACTTGGTTTACAGAACAGAAAGTTGAGTGAATTAAGCGCTGGCGAACTGAAGAAGGTGTTGTTAGCTATGGCACTAGCCAAAGACCCGAAAATACTGCTATTGGATGAACCCGATGCGCACATAGATATTAAGAGCAAGGTAGAACTCTCAAAGACTCTAAAAATACTTAAGGACAAAGTGTTGACAATATTCACTACACATGACGTAGTGTTTGCAGCAAACACAGCTACTAAAGTCCTTATATTAAACAATGGAGAGGGGGTGGCCTTAGGAAGCGTGAAAGAAGTACTAACGGAGGAAGTACTCTCAAAAGTATATGGAGTTAAATTTAGAGTTTTAAATGTCGAGGAAACTGTGATGCCAATCCCTATCTACTAATTTAACGAAATTGAAGTTTACGTTAAGATCTCTTTTAGCTAACCTTAGCCTTAGATTATCCTAGATTTCACTACATCCAACACTACTGGACTCTGAAATGAATGTTGAACAGTGTATAGATAGTAGTTTATTATGCATCGCTTTTGTATTAATTATCTTATGTAAATTTTAATGCATAAACTTTAAAACACCCGATTTTTACTATAAAAATTATTTTGACGTAGTTGAAAAAGTTTTTAATGTGGATACTTACTAGTACATGGGGGTAGAGCATGAGGAAAACTAAAACACTCACAGCTCTACTTCTAGTACTTCTATGCCTTATTCTTCCGTTTGTGCCAAGTCTTAATGCAACAAGTACTGAAACTTTATTCCGCTTTACAGTTACTGTGCCAATCGGTTATGAAAGAGAATATGCCGCCATGCTAGTAATCAAAGACTCTCTGGCTAAGTTTGGCATCGAAATGGACATAGTTCGTGAAGACGCAGGTACCTTCTTTAGTAAGGTTTGGGGAGCAGAAACATTTAGACTTACTTATGAAGAAGGAGGGTTTGATGCAGATTCTTACTGGTGGTATTGGAGACCTGAGGACATGCTTTTCTTTTCAAGCTTTACTCCAGACGGCTTTCCCCCTCGAGGTTGGAATGAATGGAGCTACAATAATGCAGTTGTTGCTCAGTTATTAGAGAAAGCTAGAAAAACGTATGATAAAAATGAGCGAGTAAAGTACTATTCACAATTTACAATAGAGTTTCAGCAAGATCCACCTTTCATTCCTCTATATTATTTTGACGTTTGCACATGTGCTAGAGCCGATCTCGAAAACTACGACCCCATCCTGTGGACACAAAATGCCGATGAATGGAGAGTAAGGGGTAAAACTGAGGAGGATTACATTGTAATAAGAGTTGCTATTCCTTTCATGGAGAATTATGTTGATCCGCTATTTGGTATGACAACTTCCATACCTCAATATGTGGCAATAGCTCCCGTCTTCCCCAATTTATTGAGAAGTATGCGGTTACCCGATGGAACTTACACGCTTATACCTGACCTAGCTGAATCTTATGAAATATCTAAGGATGGCTTAACCATAACATTTCATCTTAGGAAAAACATTACATGGTCTGATGGTCAGCCGTTCACAGCACAAGATGTAAAGGTCACTTATGAAGGAATGCTTAACCCAGCTACAGGTATACCGGCACTTGCAGACTTAAAGGAGATAGAGCGTATAGAAACGCCTGATAACTACACGGTAGTATTCCATTTAAAAGAGCCAAATGCTTTAATCTTAGCTGCGCTTGGAGGGTACTGTACTGGAGGCATAGTCCCTGCACACATATTCGGTAAAGTACCGTATGAGCAGTGGAGGGGTTATTGGTCTCGTCCCGAACAAATTGTAAGCTTAGGTGCTTATAAAATTGTAGAGTTTGTACCTAATCAACGAGTAGTTTTAGAAGCCAACCCCAACTACTGGAAAGGTAAACCATTCGTAGATCGAATAGAGATAGTTGTGATTCCTGAAGTTGCAACCGCCATTTCAGCCCTTAAAACTGGCGAAGTTGACATAATAATATCAGAATATACCGGGCCCGAACTTTATGCTGAACTTCCATCGCTACAAGCTAATCCAAATATTAATGCAACATTTATCCCGTTTCCAGCAGTGGCTTACTTAGGTTTTAACCTTAACCATCCAATATTAAATAATCGATATGTGCGGCTTGCTATAGCTAATTTAATTCCTATAGACACAATCATTAATGATGTTCTAAAAGGCCATGGAAGACCTGCTAATGGTCCGATATATCCTGGCAGCTGGGCATACAATGCTGACATACCGCCATTAGCTCAATATAATCCTGAAAAAGCGCTTGAATATCTTGCAAAAGCAGGGTACACCTTAAGGACTTATGGCGTGCCGCTTGAACGAGTGTACTTATACGTTGGTACAACATTCATAGGAGGTCTAGCTGTAGGCGCTATATCTATGCATATTGTAGAATCAAGGCGGAGAAAATAGGTGTATAAGCTACATGCCTGGCTTAAGGAGATATTTGCTAATAAGAATTTTGCTTACCTTTCCAACATTAGTTATAGTAACATCTATAATTTTTCTCCTCCTCCATGTAGCGCCTGGTAATCCGATTGACATTATGTTAGCAACTACGAAAGGTTCGCGAGAAATAAGAGAAATTTTAATTCAAAGATTTGGGTTTGACAGACCATTGCATGAGCAATATTTTCTATGGCTTTACAATGTATTTACTGGCAATTTAGGCTTCTCCGTCTCGGGTAGACCTGTTGTTGAACTGATTTCTTCAAGGATTTGGTATACCGTGGAACTCATGTTGCTTTCCCAATCGATTTCAGCAGCCCTTGCAATAATATTCGGCGCTATATCCGGATATAAACATGGCTCTATGCTAGATAAAACTCTTTCGTTATTGGCTTTAGTAGGCTACTCTATTCCTGACTTTTGGCTAGGCTTAATATTTATACTAGTGTTTTCCGTGTCTCTTAAGTGGTTCCCCGTTGGAGCATTTACCATGGGATTAGAAACAGCACTATCTACTCCGTTTGATCACTTGAAGTACTTGGTATTACCTACAACAGTCCTTGTAATTGGATTTACGCCTTACTACTTTAGATTACTTAGAGCAAGCATGGCAGAAGTTTCGAAAAAAGACTATATACTCGCAGCTAAGTCTAAAGGTTTAAGTGAGAAAGTAATAGTTTATAAGCATGCTCTAAGAAATGCCCTTGCTCCTACAGTTACTGCAATAGGAACGTCCCTAGGATTAATATTTGGTGGAAGTTACGTTGTAGAAGTTGTTTTTGCTTGGCCAGGTCTAGGTTCTTTATTAGTATCTGCAGCTATTGCTAGAGATTATTGGGTAGTTATGGGGGTTTCTTTTATTACAGCAGTAATGGTCATTGCTTCAAGCATAATGATAGATGTTTTGTACATATACCTTAATCCTCAAATAAAATTAGAAGGAGGCAAATACTAATGAAGAGTATTCGTGAAGCTGTAGAGCTCTATTTTTATCACATAAAGAAGAATAAATTGTTGATGTTTGCAAATATATGGGTCTCTATAATAGTTGTAATGTCTTTTTTCCCATTTCTTATAGCACCTTACGATCCCAATAGAGTTTTTTCAGGAAAAGCTGGTATGGCGCCTTCTTTAGATTTTCTCATGGGTACAGACCACGTTGGGCGCGATATCTTTAGTCAAATCGTTTGGGGCACTAGGACTTCTCTCATGATAGCTTGTGGAGCTATAGTAATAGAATTACTAATTGCCTTACCCATAGGTCTCTTCGCAGGCTATTTTGGCGGATATATCGATCAGCTATTAATGAGAATATCTGATGCTGTACTAACTTTACCTACCATAGTCCTACTAATAGTTGCTGTTACATTACTTAGAGCTCAATCACTATTATCTATAATATTAGTAATGGGGTTTATCAATTGGCCTTGGTTAGCAAAAATTATTAGAGGTGAATCCTTACGAGTTAGAGAAGAGGATTTTGTAATAGCTGCAAAAGCAATGGGTTTCAGTGACATGTATATAATTTTCAAGCATATTTTACCAAATATTACATCGCCCATAATTGTTGTACTAACATTTGATGCCGCTTGGTTCATTCTCTATGAAGCGACTATTTCCTTCATCGGTCTTGGAAATCCAACTATACCTTCATGGGGGAGACTTCTTTATATCGGTAGAGGATTTTTATCAAGTTATCCATGGATTTCTATTTTTCCAGGAGTTTTTATTTTTCTAACAGTTCTCTCCTTAAATATTATTGGTGATGCTCTCTCAGATTTATTAGCTATAAAGGTGTAGTTATGAATGGAACATCAAATTTATTAGAAATCAGAGATCTAAAGGTTTACTATAATCTCCCAAAAAACGTAATTAAAGCTGTTGATGGAGTGAACTTACACTTAGAAGAAGGAGATGTTTTAGGTTTAATAGGTGAATCAGGTTCTGGAAAAAGCACGCTTGGACGAGCTATAATTAAACTTTTACCTCCCTATGCCAAAATAGTTTCTGGAAAAATATTCTTCGAAGGGGAGGACATTGTTAGAAAGGATGAGAAAGAAATGAGGAAAATTAGAGGTGGAAAAATTTCCATGATTTTTCAAGATCCATCCTCCTCACTAAATCCGTGTTTAACAATAGGTGAACAGATAGCTGAGGTAATAAAAGAGCATTGTAAAGATGTACAATCTAATGCAGAAATTAAAGAAAAAGTGATTGATCTTCTTAATAAAGTCGGTATAATGGATGCGAAACATAGATTTTCAAGCTATCCCCACGAACTTAGCATTGGCATGAGACAACGAGTAGTGATAGCCATGGCACTTGCCGCGAGTCCTAAGCTTGTTATAGCCGATGAACCAACTTCATCACTAGATGTATCTACTCAAGCTAAAATATTAGAATTGATTAAAAACTTAAAGACTTATATAAATTTCTCAATGATCCTTATAACACACCATATAGGTGTAGCGTCTTCAATATGTAATAGGATTGCTGTGATGTATGGGGGGAAAATCATTGAAATTGCTAATAGAGAAGAATTATTGAAGAATCCAAGCCACCCTTACACATTAAGTCTTTTGAATGCTGTGCCTTACTTACATAGGGATGTTGATAAATTATTCATTATCCAAGGAAAACCACCGGATTTAAGTAATCCTCCTCCTGGATGCAGATTTCACCCAAGATGTAGTTGCGCTGAAAGTATTTGTAAAAAAGAGGAGCCGCCGCTGACGAACGTCAATTCTGAACACGCAGTTGCGTGCTTTCGTATAAAAACTTAGTGAGTGTGTTGAAAATATGCATCAGGCACCAATTCTTGAGGTCATAAAATTGAGGAAATACTTCCCTATCAAAGTAGGGATATTCGCTAAGAAGTATATCCGAGCCGTAGATGACGTGAGCTTTACCGTTAATGAAGGTGAGGCCTTAGGTCTTGTTGGGGAATCAGGTTCAGGGAAATCTACTATTGCGAAACTGATCATGGGATTAATGAAGCCCAACGGAGGAACTGTTCGCTTTATGAATTATGACATGTTTAAGTTGAGTAAGAAAGAGTTAAGAAAGGTTCGTCAAAAAATGGGTATGATTTTTCAAAATCCTTCTTCGGCATTAAATCCTAAGATGACAATCGCAGAAATAGTCAGTGAACCATTAAAACTTCAGAATTTAGAGAAAAGAGAGATGTTTAGAAAAGCAAGGGAAATTCTAGATCTAGTTGCTTTACCTCCCTCATATTTAGATAGGTATCCGCATGAGCTTAGCGGTGGAGAAAAGCAACGGGTCACAATAGCTAGAGCTCTTATCACCAGTCCTAAGCTTGTTATAGCCGATGAACCAACTTCATCACTAGATGTATCTACTCAAGCCCAAATATTAGAACTAATTAAAAACTTAAAGACTCAACTTAACCTTACGCTGATCTTTATCTCTCATGATTTAGCAGTTGTAAAATACATTTGCGATAAGGTCGTCGTACTTTATATGGGTAAAGTAATGGAAATGGGGTCAAAAAGGGACATATTTGTAGATCCGCTGCATCCTTATACACGTGCCCTACATTCAGCCATCCTTGAGCCCGGCTTTGTACCAAAAGAGAGAGTAGTTTTGAAAGACGTATCATCAGCAGCAATGAACCATATAAAAGGGTGCGTGGTTAGCACCAGATGTCCATTTGCTAGGGAGTTGTGTAAAATGAAAGCACCAGATCTAGTAGAAGCCCGACCAGGCCATTTTGTGGCATGTCACTTTCTTTGACTTACAATTATAGTAATTAAACTTTTTATACTTCGTCTTTATTCAATATCTAGAAAACATTTGGGGAGAAGCATATATGTCATTTGTTGAAGTATATAAAAATGTTATAGAAAGTAAACTGTCAAAGAAGGAAGCACCTACGGCTGAAGTGGCATGGGATGACTACATATATATCCCAGGCATTCTATCAGCCGGTATAGCTGACATTTTAAGTGGTAAAACCATAGGGCCTGAAATGCAGTATTACGAAGTTCTCTTAATCCTTGATGGTGAGGCGACAGTAAAAGAAAGAAGAACGGGGGAAGAATACAACATTAGTAAAGGGGATCTTATAGTTCTGAAGAAAGGCGCAAAAGTTACTATAACTGTTAAAAAACCAATGAGATACCTTTATGTTACAGTCCCTCCACACTCTGAAATAGCTAAAGTCTATTACCTTAATAAGGAAGAATAATTGGTGTTGTGCTTGAACAGCGCGAAGCTTTCTCAAAATGTGATTTCAAAAATTAAGTTAACTACTGAAGAGCAATGGAGGTATTCGACTGAATTTTGGATAGAAATCTTTCTTAGACTATGTAAGACTATGGCTGAGGATATGGGCTTAGGATGGGATAAAGTTAATGAAGCTTTGCTTAAAAGCGCTGATGAAGGATGGCCTGGTGTTTTAAGAGCCTTAGAGGTAGCAAACCTTCAATTTAATGATGCAAGAATATGGGCTTCCACAGAGGCCTTTGCTGGAGTAAATGCATGGCCCGGCTACATTGATGAAGTGACTGAATATACTCCAACACGTACGGCAATAAAGGGGCTCGGTCCATCCGAAGGCGGTCGATGCATTGTTCTTGACGTGGCTATAAAGCTCGGGTTAGAGAAGAAAATAGATTTAGCAGCATGGTGTGCAAAGAATGCCGATGCTTACTTACGCAAGATCAATCCTAGACTAAGGTTTGTACAAGAAAAAGCTATGTGCAGAGGAGACCCTTATGATTATGGCTACTGCGAAATGGTTGACTTCATTGTTAAAGGCTCAGAGCATGCTTATGAAAAGCTAAGATCATTTGAAAACTTCAAGAAAGGGGACTTAAAGCCTTACGGGGAATAAATTCGCTAGGAGTCAAAGGAATTGAGGTGTCTTTCATGGATGAAAGGCAGGTCATAAGTAGCATCGAGAATGCACTTTTTGAGTTTGATTCAGATAAAGTCATTTCTCTAGTAAGAGAGGCTTTAAAAAAAGGCATTGATCCCAATAAAATCATGGAGTCACTTATTAGATCATTAAATAGAATTGGCGATATGTTCGCCAAACAAGAGGTTTTTCTGCCAGAACTTATAATTTCTGGGGAAGCTGTGAAAGCCTGTATGGAGATCTTAGTCCCTCTTATTGCTGGTAAAGAGGGGGGAAGGCCTATTATGCTTGGAAGAGTTCTCATAGGTACAGTTGAAGGAGACATACATGATATAGGTAAGAATATAGTTAAGGCCTTTCTTGAGGCAAATGGTTTTGAAGTTATTGATTTAGGAGTTGATGTGCCAGTGAACACTTTTGTAGAAAAAGTAAAGGAACTTAAACCTGATGTTTTAGGAATGTCGGCTTTACTGACAACAACTGCAGAAAAAATGCGGGAAGTTATTGAAAAATTAAAGGAAGCTGGATTGAGAGACAAGGTTAGGATCATTATTGGTGGTGCTGCGACAAGTGAGAGCTTTGCTAAGAGCATAGGGGCTGATGCTTGGGGGGCTGACGCGAAAGACGCTCTAGTTAAAGTAAAGAAGCTTCTTAACATTGGAGAGTGATATAAAAATGCAAGAAGGCATGATCGTTCACAAGCCTTTAAGACTCTTAGACATGGATGAAATACACATGATACATAACGCAGTTCTTACAATTTTAGAAAAATCTGGAGTAGTTTATGAAAGTAAATGGGCTTTAGACTTGCTTAATGAGAATGGGTGTCACGTAGATTACAAAACTGGAAGAGCCTATATCCCTGAACATTTAGTAAACGAGGCCATAAATAATTCTCCAAGAATAATAAAACTATGTGGACGCAATCCAAAGTATAACTTAAAGCTCGAAGGCACTAGAGTATACTTTGCTGGAGGAGCTAACGCTGTTAGAGTTGTAGAGTTTGATGGAACAAAATTTAAAAGTAGACAGGCCCTAACCGATGATTTAATAAAATTGACTATATTAGCTGATGCACTTGAAAATGTACATTGCTATTTAGCACCAGTCTATCCTCAAGATGTGCCTCCAAGAGGGGTAGATCGTGTTAAGTGTGAAATCGCGTTAAACTATACTGAGAAACATTTCTATCATGACGCTGAAGGCTATGAAGGCGCTCTTGATCAAATTAAAATGGCTTCAATAGTTGTTGGAGGAGAGGACAATCTTCGAAAATGCCCAATAATTTCACTCGCACCATGCATTACAAGCCCATTTACATGGAGTGAAAGCGCGTTGGGAGTGTTAAAGGCATGCGCTGAGAAGAGCGTTCCAGCCATAATATCAAGTGAAACTATTTCTGGAGCTACAGCACCTATAACGCTTGCTGGTTCATTAGTTCAACAGTGTGCCGAAGTTATAAGCGGTCTAGTATTAGCTCAATTATTGAAGAAGGGGGCACCAACAATAGCATGTACTCTTCCCGCTATTATGGATATGAGAACGGCGAACATTGTCTTAAGCTCTATTGAAACCGGTTTAATGTGTGCTGGAGCTGCACAAATTTTCCGTGAATTCTATGGTATACCTTATGTAGGGGCGGGAGGAATAAGTGACTCTAAAGTTCCAGATGAGCAAGCAGGGTATGAGAAGGCTATCACTGCATTATATAATGCTTTAGGTGGAGCCAATTTAATTCACCTTGCCACCGGAATGCTCGATTTTATACTTAGTATAAGCCCTGAGCAAATGGTTATTGATGATGAAATTATCGGAATGATTCTTCACAGCTTAAAGGGTATTAATGTAAATGAAGAAACTTTGGCGTTAGATGTTATAATGAATGTTGGTCCAAGAGGAAACTTTCTAACACAAAAACATACATTAAAATACTTACGAAAAGAACACTACATACCAAAAATAAGTGATAGACTCTCTAGAGAATCATGGGAGAGTGGAGGTGCAAAAGATATCTTGATGAGGGCGAGAGAGAAAGTTGCAGAAATACTTAAGACTCATAGACCTGAACCTTTAGAAGAGGATGTTAGGAAAATGCTTAAGGAGATTAGGGAAAGAGCTCAAAAGACATACCAATAAATGTGGATATCATACATTGGGGTCCTTATATCTAAAAATTTTGATGCATTTCTTTACATTTCATATTTAAAAAATAAGTTTTAATGATGCATGCAATGTAACCTTAAAATTCTTAGTTCATAAACTTAGTCATAATTCGATCTTCGAGACATTAATCAGTGGGTCAGCGATTCTATGAAGAGTCTAAAGTCTTATATATTGTATTCCATAGGTTTTTCTATGTAGAACCAGTTTTAATTACTGTAGCCTTCATAAATTCTATTGCTTCTTGTGTTGTAATGAGTTTTGCTCCATAAGTTTTCTCCATGTAGTTAAGCGCATACTCGTGATCTTCTTCACTGAACGCGGCTACAGCGTCCTTAACGACATAAATGTCATAGCCGTAGTAGAATGCATCCCAAGCAGTATGTAATACGCATATGTGCGTATGTATGCCTGTTAAGAGCACTGTTTTAACGCCAAGATCTCGTAGAAGTACGTCGAGACCTGTGCCTCTAAAACCACTATAGCTTCTCTTAAATAACACTAAGTCGTTTTCCATAGGCATTAATTCATCAATTATCTTAGCTTCTGGAGAGCCTTTAATTGCATGAGGCCCCCATATCTTTAACTCATGATCTGTCGGTAAGTGGCTGTCGACCAGGTGAATTACTGGAACTCCACAAGAATGCGCGTGATC
>JAWAJB010000037.1:0-10568 GCA_038888155.1 Desulfurococcaceae archaeon | reverse complement strand
AGTTGTAAGAGAGAAAAGTAAATAAATTAAATACTCCGATAATAATTTTAGCCGGGGTAGCTCAGACTGGGAGAGCATCCGGCTGAAGACCGGACCGCCGTGGGTTCAAATCCCACCCCCGGCACCATATCTTTTACTCATTTCATTTTGGCTGTTTTCGGGAAGAAACGAGCTTAATTCTTGCTTTGTTTTTGTGTGAGTTTCTATTTTTCTTTTCGGTTTGAACCCCACGCTTTTAAATATTTGGCCAACACTATTTTATTGTTGATGTTTGGGTTTGGTTGGTCGGACTGTTGAGGCTGTTTTGAGGGTTCTCTCTGATGGTGTTCCGCGGTCTTATAGGGATATTGTCGTCTCTACTGGTTTGGGCTTGAGGGCTGCTTATATAGGCTTTGGAGGGGGAGCCTAGTCTTACGGTCTGAGAAGCCGTCCATGGAGTCTGAGCAGATGTTTAAGGGTAGGGCTGGGGCGTCGAGAAACCTTAGGAAATATTTTCTGTATGTTGTTGCGCCTAAGGGTTGTGGCGAAGCTATAGTTAACAGTATTAGGTTTGTTGGGTTTACTGCCTCCCGGGCTAATGGTAGGACTGAGAGTAAGGCGCAGATAATTTACAGGTTTCTTGAGGAGGATCGTGATAAGGCCTTCTTTGCGCGTGAGATTGCGGATCTTCTCGCTGATAGGGGGTTAGGCCGCCGGACGTCATGTCTAATGTTAGAAGACTTGAGCGTAGGGGCCTGGTCTACATTAGGGGTTATAGGAGTGAGGGACGCGAGTCGCCTTTTAGGGAGGGCTACATTATCACCTGGATCGACCCATCTAAACCTTAAGGAACAAGCCATACCAGAAGCCTTTGAGAGGACTGAGAAGATCTTCGCCAAGAAGTCTACGCCGATAATTCAGCGCGTCCAAGCTCCAGGCAGTTAGGGATGAGGTTATAAAGGCGCTTAAGGTTGGCGACATAATGAGCCTAGAGTTTCTTAGGGAGAAGCTAGGCTGCTCTGAGTATGAGCTGTGGCTGGACGACGTAGAAATATACTTCGTTGACGAAAAGCGGAAGAGTGCAAATGATAAGAAACTTCCAATGTATGGCTAGCATTATGGATAAAACGCCAAAGCTTAATGTTATTTTACAAAGACCTAAGGAAAATTTCTTGTCCTTTAAGAGAAAGGACTCTTTACTAATGATGTTGGTGGTTCCTCTGGTTCTGTTAAGTATTTTCCGGCTTCCCAGCGATATCAAGAGTCTTTTAGCCCTTCATCCAAAGAACATTACACCATGGCCATTGCTTACTGCAAAATACATACATTTTGAGCTGGATCATTTACTTGGTAATATCATCTTTTATCTTCTTTTTTGCATTTCTAACAATGCTACTTGAAGGTAGCAGAAAGTGCTTTCTACTCATGTATTTTGTCATTTTAATCATGGCCCCATTTTTATATCTATTTATACAATCGTCGTCATTCTATGAAGCCTCACTATTTGCGGCTTCTCAATATCGGTATACTGTCTTTTTGGTTACTCCATCTATTTGATATCCAACTCTGTAAGCTTAACCTCAACAACAATGAAGAAGGTATCCTTGACATCACTATTGGCATTTTCATTGGTGTTTTTCACGCTCTTCCTCCTCATTATGATTAGTTTTCTCTATCAACCATTTATGCAGAGTGGAAAAAGGGTCCATGTTCCTGGACACGCCTTAAGTTTCATGCTTGGCAGCCTTCTATCTTTATCTGAGAAGGTCTTGAAAAGGGATAACCGCTAAGCATCGAAGAAGTAAAAGCTTCGTACATTGATCCCTTTAATGAGTTTATTGACAATGAGCTTCAGGAATTCGTCAGCGATATTGATATAATTGAGGTGAAAACGACGAGAAGCCTTTAATATGGAGTGGGTCTTCGCATATAATGGAATGCTTATTAGGAATCTCAATTCTTTGATGTTAAACTTATCCACTCCGACCATCCATCATTAATACTTAAATAATTAGTTAAAGTTTATATAACTTTAAAATCCACTAAGTTTATGGTTATGGCTTTATGGATATTAGGGTATTTTCTATTGAGGATCATATTAGCAAGATCGCGGATTGGTTCTCGTTTACATTTTTTGTCATTCTATCCTTCACCTGTTTAATGGTTACGTTTAATGTTTACTGTTCCTTAGCGATGGCTTGCGTATCACTATTTAGCTTGCCAAAAATGTGGTTTAAGTCCGAGTTTAAATGGCGTTTCATCTTCTTTCTGCTTGCCGGAGTTTTCTTTATAGCCTTATTTGTTCAGTTTTCTGCATATGCTTATATTCCCGTAGTAGCTATTCCCCTCACATTATCCACTCTCCTATTCGTAGATGATATTAAGTGGATCTTTTCCCGATACATCATTTCACTTGATCTTTTATTTCCAGCTATTTTTCTCACAGTTATTGTGCTGTTGGCTGGCTTCGGCTTTACCCAATTACGAGAGCACCTTATTGGGATAGCTGGAACCTTTATAATGTTATTTATGTTGAGATATGTTTGCGCCGCCATGAATAGAACAACATTACTAGAGGTTTTGTTGAGGTTTAAAGACATTAAAAAACCTGCAGACTTCATTGAGGAAATCCTCAAAAAGAGTGACAGAACAAGTGAAGAAGAAATAGAGTTTGTTAGATTTAGGTTCAATGAATTCTTAAACTATATAGAAAGGGGTGAGTATGAGCAAGCTTATGTCACTCTTGCAACTGGAACACTGGAGTTCTTACGAGTCTGGGACGAGAAAAAGAATAAAGAAGTATGGGCGTGGGAAAGTGAAAAGTGTAAGCATGATGATTTGAGAGGAGCCATTGTCCACTCCACCCCCAAAGACAAGGAGAAAGCCAAAATAAAGGAAGATCTATTAAAAGATCTTAAAATGAAAAGAAAAATTCTTAAGCATTTTAGGAGAGATCCGTTTACACCCATAAGAGATTTGCTGGAAGCTGTTGCAAAGAAGTATCTTTAACAATGAAACTCCTATAATTGATTTGGCATAATTGCGGATCCGAAGTATAACGGATTCAGGTAAGTCACATGACTACGGTTTTACCTTTTGATCTCTACAGCCACTGTTTGTATCTTGAGGCATACCTCTTATCTCTGGAGCAGAGCAGATTTTCCGACTAAAAGGCTCACGCTTTAACGTAACCTTTTCCCTTTTTCAACTTCAGCGTAGACTTTGAATAACGATTTTTGATTTGATATTAATTCTAAATGATTAATTTCGTATCATGGCTCGAATCTTGTCTCTGCCTTCTTTCATATAACTGATGTCCCTTTGGTTTTCTGAGCTCAGGTTCTTAACGCTTCAAGCTGATGTCTATAGAGACGTAGAACTTCACCACCTTTCTCTCCAAAAAGAGCGCTAAGAATATCCGTCTTCTACTCCCTTAAAATGTCCCCCCAGCCCCAATTTTGCGCAATAAATTTACTGATGCATAAATTTTTGAAATATCTTTTTCGTGGATTCAGCTTCTTCTGTATGTAGCGGAATTATATCTTTTGATTTCAAAGTCTCAATTATGTTACGGAATTGATATGGTAGGTAGTGGCCGGATAACCTTAATCTAACCACCTGCACTCCAAATGCCTTAAGCCATGTCTTTAAAACTTCTTCTTTGTTAGGGATGGCATGAGAATTTTCAGATTGCGAAAACTGGCCGTTGAATCAATTGTAGGGGAGCTGGCTGAGTACTTGATTGTTCCACGCAGCTCCCTGAAAGACCTGGTTCTGGCAGTTGAAGTTGAAGAGGATGACGTAGCCTACATTAGGCTCTATTGGGTCGACCCAGAAGTGCTGTGCTGAGTTCCCCAAAAACCTTTATCAGACAAAGGTTTCCAAAGGAGAAAAGTTGTATAGCTAAGGCGAGCGAATTGCTCAGTTACGTATTCGATGTGGAAGAGGGCGATCTCGTCGAGGTTGATCTAAGTAAAATATCAGACACTATTATGAATGAAGTTAAAATACTTGTGGATAGGGTTTTTCGTGCTAAAGGCGACATAGGCGAGCATGATGAAGTATGTTCAATCATAGCTGAGATAGGCAGAGTTAAGGGTTACGAGGTCTCCCTTGAGTATAAAATCGTCGACGACTTAAGGCTAGACGCAGCTTATATTAAGGATGGAGCTATCACAACTGCCTTCGAAGTGGTCTTGATGGGAAACCTAAAGGAAGCATTATTTAAGCTCAGCCTAGTTAACGCCGCAGTCAAGTTCCTGGTTGTTGGGAGAGACAAGATCAGTAAGGCTCAGAAGTCTTGCCGCAAGGTGTTAGGTTATTGAAGCGGAGACTGTAGCTGAGGCTAAGAAATCTGTTGCCGCCCTCGTCACCCTATTGAATGAAATTGGAAAAGCACTTAAATCATGAGTCTAATAAACTTTTAATGCTTTAAATGTAATGATTTTTCTGGAGGGCTTTTATGTGTGAATTATTTGGTTTCTCATGTAATAGGTCTATTAGTATTGGCTTTTCTTGGCGTGGTTTTCTGGCTAGGGGTAGGGTTCATAGGGATGGTTGGGGTGTCGCCTTCTACCCGGATGGGCGTTCTATATGTTTGATTAAGGAGCCTAATCCCTCTGTGAACAGCACTATGGCTTCATTTTTAAAGTCTGCTAATTTTGTTAGGGGTAAGATTGTTATAAGCCATGTTAGGTGGGCTTCTAAAGGTGAAGTAGCGTACCGTAATACTCATCCATTTGTTAGGGAACTCTTTGGTAGGGAATGGGTATTCGCGCATAATGGGACGCTTATTGGAAAGCTGCCGAACCCAAGATTCTACGAACCAATTGGTGAGACGGACTCCGAAAAAGCCTTTTGCCTAATACTGGACCGACTCAGGGAGCTTGGGAGGGGAGCCAGCATATATGAGAGGGTTAAATGCATAGAGGGTGCCGCTAACGAGTTCGCCGGCTACGGCGGGTTCAACTTCTTAATGAGTGATGGAGAACATCTCTACGCGTTCTGGTCTGGATACTCAAGCCTATACTACATTATTCGAGTCCCACCGCACATGGGAGTTGTAAAGCTGCTTGATGAGGACTTCGAAGTGGACTTAAGCGAGCTTAAGGCCGAGGATGAGGTGGCAACAATAATCGCTACAAGGGAGCTAACGAGCGAGGCGTGGATAAGGTTTCCGGAGAGGAGACTTATGGTGTTCAAGGACGGCCTACCATACCTGAGCAGAGAGCAGCTGACTATCCTTAAGTATGTTAGGAGTAGCTCACATAGAGTCTCGATAAGGAGTATATCGAATGGGCTCGGCATAAGCATCGAGGAGACAACAGTCAATATACTAGAGCTAAAAAAGATGGGGATGCTAAAGCAGGATGGCAGGGATAGGGTTCCAGCAAACCACCCAGACGCAACATTCTACACAAACCCAGACCTAAGGAGCACAATCGATAGGATCCTCAATTACCTAAAAATCTAAGAAAACTCCCAATGAGATTCTTCTGTCAGGCTAAAGATTATAGGCTAAATAAGCCTATATCTGAGGATTCCCTTCAAATTATTCAGTATTTTAATCTACTATTACTTTCTCTTTATACTTTAGTCCCTTTGCAGTAAGCTGTTCGATTAGCTCTTTTTCAGATTCGTTAAGAATTGTTTCTAGTGGTTTTCCAAGTCAGAGATATAACTCACTTTATATCTCCTGCATAGTTCACTGAGTTTCTTTTAATATAACTCATTAACTTTGCTTTTTAGGAACATATTGTTCGAATTTCATTTCGAAGAGTATGTTTGATGGGTCTAGCTCTGCTTTCTTGACGTTGAAGTTTCTACCATATGTCTTTGCCTTAGTTACTGGTAGTAGGAAGACTTTTATCTCTCCATTCTCGGGTGTGATCCTTATATAGGCGAAGTATGGTTTAGCATTCCATCTCTCAGCAGCCTCCTCTATCTTGCTCCAGTCAGCATTCACATTATCCAAGACCCTCTCTTTTGTTCGTTCACGGGTTCTAACGCTTATCGCTATGTTTTCATTCTTTGGGAAGAGCGCCCCATCTTTGTCCACGCAAAGTAGGTCTACTCCTTCAGTTTTAACTAGGCTTAGGTTAACACCAAACCTCGACCTAAGAAGCCACGCAAGCAGATACTCGCCAAAATCCCCCAAAAGCTTAGTCCTAGTCTGCTCGCTCATAAATTGGCACTTCCCCTAAAAACTTTCATGCTCTATCACAATTGAAATTCCACAAAATATTTCTAGGCGCGTTGGGTTTTATTTCTTTTGTGAGAGATTTTATGAGCACTTTTAGTGCTGAGGAGAATGATGAGACTAATATGGGGGGAGCATATTCTTGAATTGTTAATTTCCTATGATGGCTCGGATCCTCGTTTCCACTTTATCCCAGTAACTAATGATCTTTGGTCTTTCTAAGCTTAAGTTTTTAATCTCAGACATTATTTCAATAGGAATGATATATTGATGTTTCACATTAATTCTTGGAGCAACAAGTATCCGTTTAACGTTCGGCGAAACTGTTAATGATGGATTATGTGTCA
This sequence comes from Desulfurococcaceae archaeon, assembly GCA_038888155.1. Taxonomy (GTDB): domain Archaea; phylum Thermoproteota; class Thermoprotei_A; order Sulfolobales; family Desulfurococcaceae; genus UBA285. The sequence goes on along the minus strand of JAWAJB010000037.1, from coordinate 4,043 downwards.
TTAACCTTCTAACCTCAAACAGCTGGATTTTACTATCCGAGCTTAACGTGACATCAACTATCCATGTCTCTTTAAGGTCTAAGTATATTTCAATATCTGCTACTCCGCTCGGCGCGCTCACCGGCATTTCTTCGAGAAGTCTTCCATTCCAATATACACATGGAGGACAAATAGGTTCGTCATAAGCAACTTCCCTTAATTCGACTTTGTGGGAGAGAAATTCCGCGGTGAGTAATTCAAAGCACCCAGCGACCATCGAACTTATTTTCTTTGCAAGTTCAGTTTCTATCATTTTTGTGCAGCCTATGATCTTTGGCCCCAATTGCATGGCCCTACTTAAATCCCATATAACTTCCCTAATAGGTCTTGACTTTATTCGCGGTATTCTTTAATTCCTCTAAGAGTAATTTAAATAAGCCTTTAATGATCCTAGGGGCTGTTGGGTCCTCACGAACGAAATCCGGTTTTATTGGACAGCGTGGAAATGTCGCCTCTGATTCAAGATCGGTACTGCTTAATTTCTCTAAGTCATTGAGTTGATCTCGTTCCAGTCAAAGCCCTTGAGCAAATCAACTTTACTGCCGACAACGACCGTTATTGATATCTTTGGTAGTAAGGATTCAATGAGCCTTTTACGCTTCTCATTTTCGTCGGCAGGTCTGCTAAGCATTTCTTTTAATCTTTGTTTTAATTCTTCATCCAAGTTAATCATTGAATCAACGTAATGATCTACATCGCGAGGATTCCATTTTTCCTTCTCAATTACCCGATTAAGTATTAAGTGGGTGGCTAAATGAGCGTATTCGTCTACAGGCGTCTTAATAAGATCCAAAAGCAGATTCAGGTTACTCTCAAGAGGCAGCCAAGGAAATGCGTCTACTATTTCGTTGGCGATTTTAACTCTAGTTTGAAACCTCGTGTGAAATCTCTTGAGTATTTTCTTAGAGCACCCCTCAAATCTTTTTGGACTGGATATCTGCTAATAATGTAATAGACTGGAATTTTTAGGGAAAGCCCACTTTTCTCATCATGTATCTCTTTTTCCCTCCTTGCCACGTAGTTCACGCATTGTGGCTCATATTCTACAATTATTGTTTGATAGGGGTTTTCACTTAATCTGTCAGCGGCAATTATATTTACTTTAACATAGGATGTCGTTTTATGAACTTGCCTTTTAAGATCATCTTTTACTAGGTCAGATACTTCAAGATCCTCCATAACTATGTTCTTCAGTTTATAGCCTTCCTTTGTAGCGGCAAGCTTTATTTCTTTAACAATACAGCGCTTTCCACGCACCATTCTAATGCTGTATGGCAAATATCTGAAAATTACATCATTAATCCAAACATATTTTACCTTCCTGCCATTTAATTCAACTGGCAGCGAAGTAAGGCCGCAATAAACTTTACATGGAAAATTAAAGCCACCTAAGCTTATTATTTCCGGGAACTTATGTTCAGCTCTTATTTTCCGCTTTATTAGTGACGCTACTTCACAATAAGGATTAAATTCTAATTTTGACATGAATTCATCAGAGATGGATTGGTTCATATCTTAACTCCTCAATCCACTTATTGAACCTCTTAACTTCGCCGCTATCCCTTAATATCACAATGGATTCACATTCCTGTCCTCTTCTTCCAATTCTCCCCTCTCTTTGCATGAAATCGTTAAGTGATGGTGGAAGGCCTAGATGAATAACTCTGGAAACATCGCCTATATCTATTCCAACCTCTAAAGTTTTAACGGTTATTATGACTTTACGCTCTCCAAGCATAAAGTCTCTTGCAGATTTTCTCCTCTCTAGTTCGTCCATATCTCCTAAATGTAAGCATGCCATCCTCCTAAAAGATCGGCTAAGTCTACTGTACAGCGATTCGGCTTCATTTCTGTCCTTAGCAAAAATTATCGTCTTATCATAGAATCCCCTTTTAGCATAGTTCTCCAAGATCTGATTAATTACAGCTTCCTGCTGCTTATCATCTTTTTCAGAAAGGTCAATTGAGTACGTGGTTTTCTGTCCTTGGAGGGATTCCCCTCTGACAGGGACTGTCTTTACATTCAGGAAAAATTCAACATTTGCAGCAAATTCCTTTAACTCCCCTATAGTTGCTGAGAACATAAGTATTTTGTTTAGTCCACCATATTTGTTAAGTATAAAATTGAGTAGCTCCATTACTAGCGTTAAGTCTAATGCTGTGTAAAAGTGTATTTCATCAAATAGCATAACCGATGGTACAGTATAATTTAGAACGCTATCTAATTTATTGGCCCATCCAAAAAGCGTTGAAGCCGTTGTCAACACTATGCGTATGATTTTTCAAGTTTTTCTTTTTCCCTTTCATATTCTACCGGGTCTCTACGGGCCAGCTCTCCATATAATTTGGCTACTTCAACACGTGACGAAAGATAACCTAAGTCATGTGCCCATAAAAATAAGTTTTCCATCTAGCGTACTAGTTTCTTAATAGTTCGCGTGTTGGATAAACGACTACAATATGTCCTCCAGGCTTTACTACTCCCAACTTCTTGAAAATCTTCAATAAATATAAAATGGCAACTTCAGTTTTTCCACTAGCCATTCCGGATGCAAGTATTAGGCAAAGCCTTTCTGGTCCTGACTCCTCAAGTATTCTTAGCGCTTCAAGTTGATGCCTATAGAGGCGTATGACTTCGCCGTTCTTCCCACCGAAGAGAGCCATTACCTTATTCTTCTCATTCCAACTAAGATACTCGCAGAAACTTACGTTGGTAGTTTCAGGCAATCTTCCTCTACAAGAGAAAACCTTAATGTCCTTCTTAAAACTCCCAAAGGTATGTAAATCCTTAAATTTAGTCTTTAATGATTTATCAGAGTAGTCGTAGCTAACTGGTATTGGAATATTTATCTCCTGCTTATCGAGCCTAATGAGAATATCTCCACCCTTACCCACTGTAAGGCTCTTTAACCTAGCGTGCCACTCTTCGAGATGATATCCCTCAGGATCTATTGGATATATGTGCAATAATTTGGAATCCGGGTTTTCGTAGGGAAAATCTTATATTTAGATTTTCATATTTCAATTTTTATCGGTGAATTTATGGAAGAGTATAAAATGCCATTAATAGGTGATAGTTTCCCTCATATGGAAGTTAGAACTACTAGGGGTATAATTAAACTTCCAGAAGATTATAGTGGCAAATGGTTTATTTTGTTTAGTCACCCAGCGGATTTCACGCCAGTATGTACTACAGAATTTGTTGCATTTCAAAAACGATATGAAGAATTCAAGAAGTTAAATTGTGAGTTGATAGGATTGAGTATAGACCAGGTTTTTGCACATCTAAAATGGGAAGAATGGATTAAAGAAAAACTTGGCATAGAAATACAATTTCCAATAATTGCAGATAATGCTGGTGAAATATCTGCAAGATTAGGTATGCGCCATAAACAAGCTGCAGGAACGCAAACTGTTAGAGCAGTCTTTATAGTTGACCCTAAGGGTATTATTAGAGCAATACTCTATTATCCGATGGAACTCGGTAGAAACATGGATGAAATACTTCGAATGGTTAAGGCACTTCAAATTGCCGATAAAGGTTATGCTATACCAGCTAATTGGCCAAATAATGAGATAATAGGCGATAATGTAATAGTCCCACCAGCAAACACTATAGACATGATCTTAAAGAGGAGAGAACAAGAAAAGGCTGGAGAAATAAAGTGTATAGATTGGTGGTTCTGCTATAAAAAATATAACTAAATTTATACCCTTTTTTATACCCTAAAGAGAGATTCTTATTCTCTACCTAGATTCTTCAACAATATTTTTAGAGACATTTATATAAGGAAGTATTAGAGAAAACTTAAATGAATTATTTAAAAAATCATTTTTAGATTATTTTTATAAGAATTACCCTTGAGGAAAATAAAGTCAACTGTTTATAAAAACGTTAAAAAAATTATTTGATTTGTTTAATTCACTTATAACTTCCCTATTCTATATAGTGTTGTTCCACATACTGAGCATTTTCCACGAATAGCAGGTCTACCATTTTTCAAA
>JAWAJB010000036.1:0-10922 GCA_038888155.1 Desulfurococcaceae archaeon | reverse complement strand
GTTAGCTAACGATCCATGCTTTAGAGATTTTGGCCAGTACCCTTGAGAACCCTAGCTTCAAGAAATAGTCGAGGGCAACCAGCGGCTTGAATATGTAGTGTCGAGCCTTCGTGTAGAGCCTGAGGAGAGACCATAGTCTTTCGTCCCTCGCAAGAACACCACCCACTAGATAGTCAATCTCGTGGAGAACTGTAGTGATGCTAGGTGGAATAACGTAGGGGTACCTGAAACTCCTCCCACCTATCACCTTCACGGTCTCCTTGAGTAGCGTAGTGTACTGGACTGCGTAGAACCCTGGAATCTCCTCAAACCTCAGGTACCCTGATTCAACAGCCCTCACGAGGACCTCAAGCCCTAACTTTGTGCGGATAACGGCGAGGGTCTTACCAGTACCGATACCTCTCTGGTAAGTCCATGGATCAGCGAGCGAGATGTCGGCAAGCTCAGCAGCATGATCAGGGCATACGAGACATGACCTCCCGTAGAAGTATTGACCAAGCCCAGAGCCCCAGAAGACTGGGAACGAGACTTTAAGCGTTCTACCGTCATCAGTAGCAATTACTGCATATCCAGGCCACCCGTGTCCCCGAAAGGTTAAACGTGAGACCTTCTCCGGGTTTACCTTCAGTAGCGTCTTGACAGCGTATCCCGCAGCCTTAGAGCTGGGTGTATTATTGCAGTAGAGACCTAAAACAAGCTTTATGTTATCCTTGAGGCGTGGCAGGTACTGGAAAGACTTGCGTAGTCCTCTGATTTGACACGGTAGGCCCACTAAGGCGATATGCAACCCCTTCTTGAAGGCCTCCTTAAGCGCCTTAGTGATATCGACTGGAGCGTAGATGGAGCCCGCGTAGTTTATTACCTCCTTCGGGTCGTAAACCACTTCGTATCTGCCGAAGACCATACCTCGCTTTACCCAAATCCTCGGAACGAGAACCGCGTCAACCATCCTCTCCTCAAGCAAGTACTTAAGAATCGAGGTAGCAGCACCACCACTAGCCGAATTGAACCTAACTCTCTCATCGGTAGACCAAGCTAACCCTACCTTCACGTACTTGCCGATCAAGCTGGCCGTAAAACTGCTCAGCACTACTTCTCTCTCACTACTTACATCCACGAAAGGACATACTCTCGCACAGAGACCGCAGTCAACGCAGAGACTCTTGTTTAAGGTCGGCCTCAAATGTCCCACTGCTGAGAAGCTCAACTTCAACGCATCGCGTGGGCATAGAACTACGCATATACCACAACCAGAGCAAGAAACGCTTGAAACATCTATTCTCAAGGTCTAAGAGCCTCTTTCAATAGCTCTATGGAGGTTCTCCTAAGCTCTCTCAGCTTAGACCTCACAGCGCTGTAATCCTCCAAGTCTTTGCGAAGTGTTTTCACTATATCCTCTTTCCTCCTAACTACCCTATCTTGTAAACCAAGTAGTTCGACTAGGTCTTCAATACGTGACTTAACTCCAGCTCTATGAGGTGGACCTAACGTCGTTACTAAAACTGGTTTTTCAAAGAGGACCGACAGAGTTAGACCATGATAACTATCAGTAAACACTAAATCAGCATGCTTGAGAAGTGATATGAAATCTTGGGGACCCGTGTGGTAAAATGAAGCCTTGTTTTCAAGCCACTTGCTGTACAATAATTTCTCACGAATAGTGGTAGGAGCCTTGTATATGATCACTGGAAGGTTTAACAACTTCTCTAACACCTCGGTAAAGGGAAGCAAGCCTGGATCTAGGTTGTAGAAGAGGATATACTTTCCATGTACTGGTTTAAAGTGATTGCGGGAAAGCTCCTCAAAAACCTCCTTGGATACAAGCAAAGTAGGGTCCAGTGTATGGTAAACAGCTCTGTTTAGGGTTTTCGAAAGCTCCTCGGCGTGACGGCGTTCTCTAATAGATATGAACTTGAAGTCCTTAAGAAACCACTTGTATAATGTTAACAGCTCCTTGTGTGTTGAGAACCCTACACCTATGCTTGCTGAGAACCCTATCTTCATAGTGTTTTTCAGATTGAACGGAAGCAGATAGCAATGGTCAGAGTACTTGAGAAACTCTGGATTCCATACTTGGTCGCTCCCTACGAGAACTGCCTCATAATTAGAGCATTCTTGTCGTAACTCTTCTACGTTCACCACACACTTCCTTGGCTTAATCTTAAGGTGTTTTTCTCTAAAGGAACTGAAAGCTAGCGTTTTCTTAGTTTCGCTAGATAAGTCGGGCAAATAGTAAATGATTTCTCCTAACATCGATCTAATCGTTTTCCGAAATGGAAGACGTAATAGTCCGTACTTCTTTACCAACTTATCAGGTCTAATCACATACGAAACCACTAGCTCTAAACCTGGGTGGTAATTTATTACGTAAGTCTCATGTCCTAAGCTCTCGAGCACCTTAAGCAAAGCATAGGCTTGAAGAACTGCGCCAATGTGGTTAGCCCAGTGAAAGGTTAGAATGCCTACCTTAGCCATTTGATGGATCCTCACCTTTTACTTCTTGGCGATAGCCATCTTTTAGAACTTAGACAGATAGTCAAGTAGTTTGCCCACGCTCGCTTGGGGGTTAATGGTCTTCAGAGACTTCTCTTTGACCGCTTTCCCTCTAGCGTTCTTCAGCGCTCTCAGCAGCATCTTTGCTATATCCTCAGGATGGGGGTTAGCTACGTAGCCTGTCTCGCCATGAACTACGGTTTCTGGAAGCCCTCCTCTATTCGTTACAACGGCCATCACTCCTAACCTATTAGCTTCTACTGGTATTCTGCCGAAGGGCTCAGGCCATATGCTGGGCATGACCACCACGCTAGCAGAAGAGATAGTTTCGTAAAGTTTGGCGAAGGACTCCCTCCCAACAAAGACTACCGACCTACTGATCCCGAGCCTACGTGCATACTCCTCTACCCAAGAGCCCCTGCAACCAAACATGATGAGCTTGAGGTCCATACCATCATTCAACAGTAGCTTTAGAGCTTGAAGAGCTAAGTGCGGACCCTTAACGGGGTTTGAGCCGGAGGCGTACACGATGAGGTTCTCATCAAGGTTTTCTCTCGGCTTAACGTCTTTAATGTACTTTAGGGGGTACGTCACTGGGTTGTATACGACCTCGATCGGTTTACCCTCGACTGGTAGAAGAGCTTCGTGAACTCTCTTGACGAAGTTCGAGACTGCGATGAAGCCATCTATCGAGTCTATCAAGTCCCTGTTCACGACTCGTCGCCAGCTGAGATAATCTAGAGGCCCCTTAACAAGGTCCAGTACCTGATATGCAGAGCTCCTGAAGCTGCCGATGATGCCGAGTCTACTTAGCTCTTCATTAAACACTTGTTTACACCTCACAATCCTCGATAAACTACAACCTCTATAGCATACCTTCCTCATGTCGTAGAGGAGCCCCCACCAAGGACAGAGGAGCGGGTAGCTGTGGAGATGCGCAACCACGGGGACTTCCCTAATCCTTTTGATCCTAGGCGCTATAGAGAATTCAATATCGGTAATCCACACAATGTCAGACCACTTAACCCAGTCTTTAATTAAACTAACATTCATGCCTGGCACTCCTAAGGTTGTAGAACAAGGAACTACTCTATATTTGATGTTAAGCCTTTGAAGCTGCCTGAGGAACTCCTCCTTAGCATTCTCGCAGACAACAACCTTTAAATCCACTTCGCCTCTTAGCAACTCAAGGAACTCTAGGGTAGATACCTGGGCTCCACCTAAACAAAGACCATGTGCAAAGGCTAAAATGTTGTGCATTTCTATCGTGTTAGTAATGTGAATTTTGAATTAGAATACGTTAAATCGAACATAGACGCAAGCTCGCACTTGCAAATTCTCACAGCGTAGCCCCATGGATCACCAAAAATAGTTTCATCGTGCACTAGGAGAAGTTGTCGAGAACGGAGTTGGTACATTAGGTTATCGTAGTATAGCGAGGTGTTGTTGCATGCGTAATACAAAGCTATCGATGTGGGACCTAAAGGCTCCACTGTTACGTTGCTGTTACTGATCCTTAGTAAATAGTATAGAACCGCAGAATAATAAGCATCAGTAGCTATTATAATCCTATTTAAAGGATTTCCGGCTGTTAAGTAAGTAACTAGACTTTGAACTTTTTCATAGCCGTATAGCTTTGCATGCCCTACCTCACCATGTTGAAGCATAATCGTAGAAGTCATACTTATGATAAGTAATAGTCCCAAGGTTGTTGCTAATATAGCTTTGCGTGCGCTATTCCAAACACTGCTAGATGCGGTTTTTAAAGTAACTCTAGAATACGTTAGTAATATGAAAGCAGGTAACCCGAACATAGTAAAGAATCTTAAGGAGAATGTAGGAGCTATAAATGTATGAGTGAGTTCCGACAAAGAACACACAAAGGCTATTATAATATATGCACTCAAGCGAGTTGCATCAATTTTCTCTTTTCTTTGCAATGATTTAATGATTTCTCTTAAAAATAGAATGAGCAATGTTGTGGCTGCAATCAGCTTTACGAAAGTACGTAACCATATCTGAGTCACTCTGATAATAGGATCTATTTCCCCACCAACTCCTACAAAAAGATAATATGCCTCAGAAGCTTTTTCTATCTTAAGCTGAGCCTTTAAATATTCGATCAAATATAATAAAACTTTTCTGAGCTTATACTTGCTAGAAGTGTAAGAGTAGAGGTGGATCGTACAATTATGAGAACAATTGTCAGGAGTGAAAGTACGTACAATTCCTTGTAATGCTTAAAGTGATGTCCGTTTGAGTTGATTAGCTTTACTAATGGATATGAAAATATGCTTATCAAGAATATGGCTAACGTGCTTGTATAGTATGTAAATCCTAACAAAATCGTTATAAGTAATAAAGTTAAGTCCTTCTCGCTTGTAGCAACCTATATGTACCAGAAGCGCTAAGAGAAAATACGCTATAAGACATACTCCAAAAGTTGCTCTGCCTATATAATGGGCGATTAATTGATCTGTAACGATAAATAGATAATATATAGCAGATAAGAACAAAGCGTGCTCGTGCCTAATTCCTCTCAACATCATAATCTTCAATGCGAACACGGAAAAACTAAAGAAGCTAAACTCATTGCTGGTTGAAACATTCTCAGGCTTAATGGTAATCCTAGAATCTCGCAATATATGCTGAGAAATATGGATGGAGCAGGATACTCTATTTCAGCCATTAAAGCATAAGACCAGTAATCGGTCTCATTGGGTATCTCAGTTTTGCTTATTAACATGTATGCATAGGTGGCTGTAGGAGCGGCGTAACCCCCCACAAGTTGAAAATACATCGGGGAAAATACTGCCAGGAACAGCGAAATTATTAAAATGGAATACGCGAACAGTTTAATACAAGTATTTCTCTTAATTAACCCTCCCAATATACTCGCAACCTAAGCAAACCTTCTATTTTGGTAAGAGTGCCCCAACGTTTTCTCATAAACTTCCACGTACTTAGCAACCACTTTATCCCAGTCAAAAAGCTCAGCATACTTCCTTGCTTTTAATGAATAATCCTCATAGTTGCTGAGGATTTGTTCTAGTGCTACCACTAGTTCTCGAGGGTCCTTCCCCTCAACCAAAACGCCAGCTCCTGATCGTAGAATATGTTCCCTCATGGCGTAAGCGTTACGGGCTATAACCGGCTTACCACAAGCCATTCCCTCTAAAATTGGAAGGCCAAAACCATGCCAATAATCAACTTGGAGAATTACGTCCGCTGCATTATAATAGAGGGGTAATAAATTATCAGGAACCCAACCAAGGAAATGTACAAAGCGATCGAGCTTCTTCATCTTAACATATCTTTTATAGTGATCAATTTCTTTGCCAGTGCCAATGAACACTAAACGTGCTCGCGGGAATCTCTTTAAAATGAACGGCATTGCCGCAATGTGATAATCCACAGCTTTATGCTTCTCTATTAGTCCAACTTTCAGCAACATTGGATCCCCGATCTTCAGCTTATGAAGGTCCTCAAGCCTCTCAATAGGTCTAAACCTCTCAAGATCAACCCCATTAGGTACTTTTAACACATTTAGGCAACCAATTTCTTTTAGCTCAGCAACAATATAATCACTTATTCCAACTGAGACGTCTGCCCATCGAGCAAATAGTCTACATAAGTGGGCAAACATAACTCCATGAAAACTCCTCATAATATGGCTCTGATACTTAATGGGAACGAGCCCATGATCTGTGTAAACCACCTTCGCCCTACGCCGCCCTCTCACCAAAGCTGGAAGGGAGTACACGTCATGTGTATGGATTACGTCAAATAGTTCTCTTAACTTTCGCAATTTCTTCCATAAGTCTGCCGTGCTTCTAGAGCCTAACTCGATGACCTCAATGCCTTCTTCAGGCCTTCTTAAGACCTTGCGGCATGCTAAAGTAACGTCAAAGACCCTTCTAAGCCTTAATGCTAGTTCCACAGCAACCCTGCAAATACCACCGTAGTCATAATAACCAAATAACTGACATATCCGAATACTTCCCATAATGCTTCACCTATACTAAGATTATTTACAAAATGACTTCTGCCCAAGAAATCCTTATAACTGCGGATATGCTGATAATCATTCTCTCCTAATACCTTGAATTTTACGAAAGCATGCGAGCTTCTACAAAGGCTAAGTAGGAATGATTGAGATCTCGTGTAGGTTGATTATTTTGTATATCAAAGTCTTCTTTTAACCTACTATAAAAGCTTCCATTGGTCCATCATAGATTTTGTTGTGGATGCAGACGTTCTTATAAAGAATTTGTTCGTTAAGTTTCCCTGAAAGGATATTTAAGCCCTCAAAAGCGTAGGGTCTGTAAATGAGTAGACCATTCGCTTTTTCAGTTATACCGGTATATGTTAATCCGATGCTTCCATCATTTAATAGAGTTAAACGAAGGTGGTAAGTCCCAAGGCTTATTAGCGTGAGTTGCGTAAAGTCGTGAAAATCCAAAATTACCCTCCATGGTGATCCTAAACGTGTTATAGCAAAGACCTGGTTATCTTTTATGCTGTACCAAGTAACATATGTTTGGACTCTCCAATCAGTATAAGCTGTTAAACCTTTAATGTATGGTACCATTGAATCTATGCTAGTCTTTTCATTCCAACTTATTGGGGCATGCACAGCATACATATTTGATTTATTGAGGAAGTCTTGGTCTGGAGTGAAAGTACCTCCATAAACTGTTGCGGCTGCCAGTAGAATGACAATAGCTAAAATAAGGATTCTCCCAGCACCGTTTCTCCTTAATAATGTATCAAATCCATTTACTGACAATATAGTTAAGATGAGTAATGCTTGCAATCCTAAGTATCTGTCAAGAACCAACTCAGGATTATATACAAGCCCAAGCACGCTTACGGTTAATAAGATAAGTCCAAAAAAGAAACCTGCTTCTGTGATGGTTGCCTTAATGCTCCCTGAAGGTTTATTATCAAGCCACGCGAAGAAAGCACCTACTACACAAACAGCCAACGAGCCATAACTAAGTAATGCTGTAAGTAGTGGATTTCCCATCGCTGTTACGATACTAACTCGCTGTGGCTCTACGCCCATAACAACCTTCGAAAAAACGCTTAAGATGTTCTTTGCACCCATAACTAAAACCTCAATTAAAGTAGTGAATATGACGTAAGCCGAAAAAACCATGAATAGAAGCTTAATAGTAGACTTCACGTATTGGCAATGTACCTTGGGAACCTCCCCCTTTTGAAGGAACCTCACGCCACTTAACACGCATAAGAGCAGAAATGCTGTTGAGATGCTGACAGCTGCATGGCTAAATACTAAAGAGAGGGTTATAAGAAGCGTCAAGACTAAAGGGCTTCGACCACCTCTCATCTCTTTAACTGTAAACAATACGATGAATAAGGAAAGAACTGAGGCGTATGCTTGCGGAATAAAATGTACACTCCAAAGTGTGATAAGAGGATTTGAGGTTATTAGAAGTATAATCATGAGCGATAATGAAGTAGTAGATCTAGCCAATATGCGGCTCAAAACATAAACAAGTATAACCACCAACTCTATGTAGATGAGACCTATTAAAGCACTCGCTTCCACAGTTGAAAGACCAATAATTTTAGAGGATATCAAGTATAATACAGGGATTATTGGAAGAGGATATGGACTAATTTCAGGCCAACTAACATCTTTATCTATAGCTTCAGCCCAAGCAACATCTCTCCAAGTGTCGTTACCAAGCGATGGAGGATAGAACAAATATGTAGATAGTATAAGTGTTAAGAGTAGAGTATTGATGCTAAACAATGTAGCATTACTTGCAGCTTTAAGAAGTACCGCCAAAATAGATGACAGGAAAAGCCCTAAACAAAGGACAACTAAAAGGATTGACCGAGCGTTCAATAGGATGCATGTTAAGAATGAGATAACACACAGAGAAGGACAAAGATAGAACAAAAGAATTGAAGGAACGATGGTATCACTCCAAAAAATCCGTTTAACCTCACCGGGTTTAATGACGTTGTATATTAGTGACCATAGAAAGAGGAGAGCGAATGTAAAGATAACTAGGTAGGAGACAACAGCTCCAAAAATTTCCATCATGGGCTCCCTATAAAGAAGCATAATCAATAGTAAGGGCAAGGAGAAGAACAAAACTACTTTTGAAATAATTTGCCTCATAACAAAAGATTATACATGCTACCTAGTCTTAAATTGCAACTTTCGCAATTTCTTCCATAAGCCTGCTGTATTTTTGAACTTAACTCAATGACCTCAATGCCTTCTTAAGACGTTGCGGCATGCTGAAGTGACGTTAAAGACCTAAGCCTTAATGCTAGCTCTACGGTAACTCTGCAAATACAACCGTAGTCATAAAAACCAAATAGCTGACACATTTGAACTCTCTTCCTTATACTTTATCTATATTTGTAGTTTCAGAAGAACCTTACTTTTATTGAGAATTCTGTGAAAGTAGCTTCAAGTATAAAGACCTCATCAATCGAGCTTCCCCCTCAACTTCCTTCTTAAGACGTTTATCTTTAATCCTAGATAGGCTATCTTCTCTATAAATGTGTAAAATGGGATTGTTGGAGACATACACGGTCTTAAATCCCCTAACAATAAGCTTCAAGCTCGCATATTGCTCATTTCCCGGAGCTCTTTTATAGCTTTACACAAGCTCTTTATTAAGGTAAAGGCGTAAAGTCTGATATCGAAATTTGTGATAGCTCTTGTACGTGCTTTTCCCCTCAAGCTTTGATATTTTTCGTAATTTCTCACTACGTCCTCTATTCTATCAGCTAATGCCTGATGATCGTTGGGTTTGACTAGAATGCCGGCATCGCCCACAATATCTGGTATACCTCCCGCATAAGAGGCTACCAAGAGCGAACCGGTAGCAAGAGCTTCTAACGCAACATTTGGGCTTCTATCACTACTCGTATACTTGAGCGATCTCGATGGGAGAACTATTATATCAGCTGAGCGATAGAGCAAGGATACTTTATTATGCGCTATTGGGGGGTACAAGACGACGTAACCTTCCTTAACAAGTTTAGCCAGCTTCTGTAGATATATGTGCCTAAGATCATGCCTATCTGATAAGAGCCTAGATTTCCCAGGTAAGAAAAATACGCAGTTGTACTTACGTAGCACATTTCTCTTTCTAAGGATCTCTATTGAATCGATCAGTACATCAGCGCCCTTACAGTAAGATAACTCTCCTATAAAGCAAATCCATAGTTTTTCGATTAGGTCTTTTGATAAACCAAGACTTCTCGATAGCTGTTCTTTTGCTTTCATACCATTTTTAGAGTGATTGTTCTCAGCAAAACGTCTTACATTAACTCCATGAGGGTAAATGTAGAAATGTTTAGTTCTCCTTACGTGAAGCATCTTCTCGACGTATCTTTTTGATGCCGAGGATTCTGCGATCACCATATCTGAGAACTCATAGACAAACTTGACTATGGCTCTTTTAATCTTTTGAATAAAGCTCAAGATAATGCTATTAAGCGAAGTTATGTTATTCTCCTCCACTATGACAAGCGTCTTAGCACCTATAAGTTTGGAAATAAAGAAGATGCACAGACCTGAAATACTTTCCGCACCGTAAATTATTACTGCGTTAGGCTTCCACTGAATGAATCTAAGTATATCCAAAGGTGAGAACATTGGTTGACCTAGTACTCTAATAACAGGCTTAAAAAGTACGGTGTATTTCAAAAATTCTTCGAACGGATAGTTGCCATAAATTCCAAGAGTAAAGAGTTTTGTTGAAGTTACCCTTCTCAAAGTCTCCAGCATATCTATTTGGAATGGATAGAGATAAGGAGTAAACACAGCTATTCGCATATGAAGTTGATGGCTCAGGTAAAGCGTCTTCAGCTATCTTCCACTCGAGTTGATGTATATTCTTTCAAGCGCTTGACACACATTTTTGTAATCATGCTCTCGTGCATACTCTTGAGCTCTTTTAGCGAAAATTTTAAACTCTGAACCCATTGAGATGATTTGATGAAGAATTTTAACTGCATCTTCAGAGGACTTAAATAGGAAACCGTTGTATCCATGTTTTATGTAGAGGTTTATAGGGTATATATCGCTAGCAATGACGATCTTTCCGGCTGCCATACCTTCTAAAACGGTTATAGCACCAGTTTCGATTAATGATGGCACGACTAGAACATCAATCATTTTGTAGAACTTATAAGGGGAAGCCACTTCACCTACATAGGAAAATTTCTCTTTTAATAGTTTACTTAGATTGGTTAGTACTTGAAAAGCGTATCTCTGATGATCAATTCTTCCAGCTAGTAATACTCGAATTTTCTTTAATATCTCTGGTGATGTGTTTTTAACTTTTTTCATTATTGCTATTAACCTATGCAGACCTTTTTCTGGTGAGATCCGAGCAATGGCACCGATAACTATTTCATCGTTAAATTCGGAT
>JAWAJB010000035.1:0-11023 GCA_038888155.1 Desulfurococcaceae archaeon | reverse complement strand
ATCTTAACGAGTCTTTATCAAATCCCTAGAGAGAGAATTGCAATGATTCCAAACTCCGTAGACGTTGATACGTTCAAGCCTCAGCCGCTGAACAAGGCCTTAAAAATTATGAATAAACTACTGGCTTTAAGGGGATATAAGGAACTTACGGGTGGCGAGAAGATCTTACTTTTCATTAGCAGGCTTGAACCACGTAAGGGTTTACACTTATTGATTAAATCCCTCTGCACGCTTGATGATAAGTCGTGGTCATTGATCATCGCAGGTAGTGGAGATACACGGTACATAGAGATGTGTTTAAGCCTAGCAGAGAAATGCGGTGTTTTGAATCGCGTGTTTTTCATCGGAAAAGTGCCTGGGTCTATCCTCAAATATCTCTATTCGTTAGCATACGTATACGTTTTACCATCCGTTTTTGAAGGCCTACCGGCAACCATTTTAGAAGCCATGGCTTGCGGCTCCACAGTCGTCGCAACAAAAGTAAGCGGAGTACCTGAGGTTGTGAGACACGAGGCTACAGGCCTATTAGTTGAAAGACCTAATCCTGAAGAGCTTGCTAAAACATTGGAATCCATACTAGCCGATGAAAATCTAAGAAAAAAACTCTCCGTCAATGGCTTAAATCACGTTAGAAAACACTTTTCATGGCAGGTAAACGCGGAAAAATACCTACGACTTATGGTCGATGGAATAAATGAAGATCCCTAATACCTATGTGATCGCTTTTTGCGGACCGGATGGAACAGGAAAATCTACTTGCCCACTTGTGTCGATCACACTTAGCAAAAATGGTTATCTAACTAAACGTATGTGGATTAAAAATGTTCATTAATAAGCTACTTCATAGTTTCAACACTTGAAATTGATGACAACACACTCATCGCCGGAAGCGGAAGTCTAAAATTAAAGTATCCGAATTTATTAACAGTCATAAATCGAACAATAAAGTTCATCTCCTAGTATGCATAAAATCTAAGTCTATTGAAAGTGCCATCCATATATCCAGAGAACTACACATTGATAGCATTAGAAGCTATTTCAGTGGGAACACCAGTAATAACAATGAACAAAGGAGGATTGCCGGAAATAGTCAAAATTTAGATAACGAACTAATTTTTAACTCATATGAAGAACTTAAACAAATAATTAAAAATTTTGACAGAAAAAACGGGGGGATAGAATAAAAGAAGTTTATAGAGAGCTTTAATCCCCGCAATCATTTTATGAAAAATATATACGTATATGTTAAACCTAGCTGAGAGGAGACGTGAGTCTCGATAGGAATCCATTATGACACCGAATCCATTCACCAATATCCGAAGCCGTGATCGCTGATATAAGTAATAGCTTAATCTATTCCATCAGATCTGAGAAAAATACAGATAAGACTCTTTGTCAACTGATTAAAGTATGTTAGAAAGAGATGTTTTCTTGACAAGTTGATGTTGAGAAATGTGTTATATTGATTTAAAATTAAAAATTAAAAGATTATATCACACTAGTTTAGATACTTATTATATTGGAGTATACTTGATGTACACTAGTGTTTGATAGTCAATATTAACAGTAAAAGGATGGGATTATGAGAAGAGCTGGTGATGTTCTTGTCATAAGTACATATTTTTTGAGAGGTACAGCTGCTTATAGGCGGATTGGTTATTTCTTAGATTTTCTGTCTAGGAATAATGTGAATTTGACATGTGTTGGTTTTAAAATGCTATATAGTTATGAAGTCTTAAAACCAATTAGCAAGTGCTTAACCTATGTTCTTCCCTTAATTTCTTCGAGGTTTTTGTTGGCCAATTTATTGAACGTTGTTTTGTCATTTCCTCTTGTATTCTACATTATGCATCTCAGACCAAAAATAATCTTAGCAAGTGTGCCTGAGTATAGCATATTAATACCAAGTTATGTAGGTGCTAGAATAGTTAAAGCAAAACTCGTTGTTGATATACGAGACCCTCCAGAAACATCATTTCATAGTACTTTGACGCGGACTGGTCAAAACACATTAATCATTAAGTTTATCAACACTTTGTGTCGTGTTTACTACTCCATATGTTCAAGAGCTCACCTTGTCACAGCAGTTACAGAGAATCTTAAGGCGAGATTGGAAAAAAAGTCGTTGAAAAATGTAGTGGTCGTTCCGAATGGGGCTGATCTAGCAGTATTTAAAAGTATAGATAGGGTAGTCGCACGACAGTTGTTGGGAATGGATGATGACACATTCCTTATAGCTTATACAGGTATGATTGGCGGATACCATGAGTTAATTAAGGTTATGATCTTGGTAAGAAAGCTGAATACATTTAGCAATCGAAAAATTAAATTAATATTAGCTGGCCCCATCGTAGATAAGATGCATCAACGACTCATTAACTCGTTAGTATCAGAAAATATAGTTATTTATCTTGGCAACCTAGACACGAGAAGACTTGTTGAAGTTCTATCGGCGTCAGACATCGGTATCGTTCCATTATCTGCTTCTCCTATTTTTGATTACGCAATCCCAGTAAAGTTTTATGAGTATATCGCTCTTGGATTACCTGTTTTAGTTCTTTGCGACAAGGATAGTGAGCTGTGGAGATTAGTGGAAGAAAATGGTTTAGGTTTTGTTTGCAGACCGAGTGATTTAGACTGTGTTGAACATTCATTAAAGACTCTGATGCTAAAAGATGCACATTCAAGGATCAAGATTAAGGTAGAAAATTATAGAAGCAAAGTGGACAGAGTCTTAGGGGCACGTATACTATTAATTATCATAAAGCATTTACTGGACAAGGGTTAAGGGATATGAGAGAGAAAAGCTTTCTCTCGTTTTTTACAATACTGGTTGTAACAACAATTTATATTATTACCATATCGTTAATAAAATTCAAAGTCTTCGTAGATGCAATGCCATTGGACAATATAGTTTTAGAGACTATTACTTTTCTAGTCATTATCTCATTAATAGCTAAACACGCGTTTCAAACAGTAAAAGCATCAGTGTTATCTACGTATATTATTATGGTTGCCATGGTTATTTACCTACCTCTTTTAAAATACCCTAACGACTCATGGTTGTATGGTCCATGGGACTCCTCTGCTCATTATTCGTTTGCTTTATGGGTTGCTGAGAAAGGATACATACCAGTTAACAATGAACTGTTTTACTCAGACCAATACGGTCATCATCCTGGAAATGGTGTTTTGCCAGCGGTACTTAAAATAATCAGCCAGCTAACTCCTCTACCAGTGTCGATGTCTATTGTATTACTAGCGTCTTACATAACGTACGCCACATTACTGACCGCTTTAGTTATTCCAGCAAATGCTCTCAACAAGTCTATTCATCTATTGATACTCTCACTACTAACCCTTTTCACGTTGTACCTGCCTTACTACGGCGGAGTCGAATTAGCTTACGCGTATGTGGCTCTTATAGCGTACTACATAACAATCACTTTCATATCAAAGATCCGATTTACAACAAGGCATGTTCTGATGTTAATTATCGCATACTTAGGACTTCTAGCAACCCACCTTTCAACAGCTACAATAACATTGTTTTTCATTGCTCTAATATCTCTAGCATCATTGGTATTAATTAGGAACCGGTCTCTTCATATAGGTATAAGAGGATTGATCAGCGCATTAATAGTGGTTGGAGCACTTTTCTTGGTATACGAGATATTCGTTGACGTTTATCTAATGGGGCTAACCCTTGTACAAGGTGTTCAGAGGATCGTTAAACTGTATGCATACGAGTTAGAGATTGCAAGAAGTATCGTTGAGTACAATCCGTATATTTCTATTGTAGACTTGGTTAAATATTTGATTAGTCAATACACAAAGAATCTTATCATACTAGGAGGTATTGGCTTGTACACTCTCTCCGTAATTAAACATATAGTATATCCCGGGAAAAAGTACCAGGCCAGCAATGTAAACACCGAGAGGTTCGCATTGTTTACTCTATTAATTTCATCGTCACTAACGTGGTTAGTGGGATGGATTGGAGTAGGGAGTTTTATGAGTGGCAGTAGAGCTTTACCTTTGATACAATTTTTCTTTACCGTAAACATTCTTTATTACTTAGCTAAATATAAAGTACCCGAGGTTCGAGGTTTTTCTAGACAGTTTATCGTTGGGTCGTTATCTCTTATACTCCTCTCTCTGGGGTTTATCGCGAATTATTCTATACATATAGGTCCTTATATTACGAGCTTAGAAGGAGACTTATACACCTACCCAGTGTGGACCCAAGGAGCTATCTCGCCTTTCGTGCTCGATACCTTAAGGTTCCTGAATAATTCTTTAGTTGAAGATAGTACTTACAGGTTTCTCTGTGTTCAGCCGTACACAGGCTTCGGGTTATGTGACCTCTTATGGAATAAGCCAAAAATTCCTACACACGGTTTCATTAGACCAGAACTCACGGCATCGGAAGCAATGATAGAACTCCTAGAGAGGCGTGCAAACGTAGTTATTCCAATGCCAATCTCCGATAAAGTATTCCCAGGACCTTTAGGCTACTATAGCCTCTATCGCAGACCATTATACTATGTCATTGATAATGGGGAAGGCGTGATATATTCAAACCTATACTATTTACTCGTAATCAAGTGAAAGTGTAGGAGGTGATCCTTCATTTCAGAATATATAAGCATGATCGATTTTGTCATACTGAAATTACCAACTTCACATTTTATTTCTGGCTGGAAACCTATTAGAGAGTCCTGGCATCTGATAACATTCGTAAGGACCGAGGACTCAGTATATGGCGTTGGCGAGGGGACTCCTTACGGAACTAATATATTCGAAGACTACTCTACAATAGTCAAGCTTAGGAGGATGATCATAGGTTACAGTTTAGATGAAGCATTAAGAGCTCTGAAAGAATATGAGTACCATATACTCTCGTGTACCAGTAGAGTTACTTATGGGGCATTCCTCTCTTTGGAGAGCGCCATATTAGATGCTTTAGCAAAACGAAGAAAAACATCAATCGCTCATTTACTCGGTGGTGAGTATAGAGATAAGGTACCAGTGGTGGGCACGGTATTCCTCAAGCATCCATTTTTCATGGTTGAAGAATTAAACAAGTGGATATCAAAAGGAGTGAGACACATCAAAATAAAGATTCCTTGTAATTTAGATGACTTAGAGCGAACTTTAAGAATCATAAGAGATTCGCTAAAGGAAACAGACATTATACTTAGAGTCGATGCCAATCAGTGTCTAGAGAACTATGAGAAGGCCGTCAAGGCCTTTAGAATTATGGAAAGATATAACATCGATATAGTAGAACAACCTCTGCCTAAGAATGCCTTAAAGGAGACTGCGAAACTACGAAAAGTATTCCATCCATCTATTAAAATAATGTTAGATGAAAGTCTAACTAGGCCTCAAGACATTGAGTTATTTGCTGAACTTGAGGTAGCTGATATAGTGAATTTTCATCCATCGAAGCTTGGATGCTTAAGGATAACGCGTGAAACAGCTATGTTATGCAAAAAAATGGGCATCGATGTACAGATAGGTTCAGCATTAATGACGGAAATAGGTTTGATACATTATCTCAACTTAGCTACTTCAATACCTGGACTGAATTATCCTCTAGAAGAGGTCGGTCTTCATAATACTTCCTACGGCTACAGCATCTTATGCAACCCTTCCGTATTAAGCATAGATAACGGATTTCTGAACCTGAAACCTCATATCGAGATAAAAAGTCTTTGCCTTAGTTACGTGGATATATTCTCAATTTCACAAATGATGAGACGGTACGTTCCCAAATATATGACGAGAACGACCTTATCCAATTTGATAGCTAAGGTATTCAGAGCGACAAAATATTATGCGTGATGAAAATGAAAGTAATAATTTTAGGTGATTATTATCCTGATATAGGTGGTGTTACAAGTTATATCCACACGTTGGTAAGAGCTCTTTTAAGAAGAGGACACAGTGTTGTAATACTGCAAACAAGACCTCATATAAGACCTCATATCATCATTTCAGATAATTTAGCCTTGTACAGGTTACCATATAGAAGCAGAGACAAGATAAAATTAGTTCTTCTTGGCTTACGCCATACATGGTTACTATTAAAAACTACACCCCTGCTTATTATAGAACCTAGGGCACTCTTTAGCGCAATTATTTTAGCACCAATGATAGATAGTATTATAGCAAAAGAATGTGACAAGAATACATGTATAATACATTCTAATCACCTTGCACTAAGATCTCTTGTAGCAGCAACGATCGGCATGAAACGTGGTTTACGAGTCGTGGTCTCAACTCACGGATATGATACATCATATCCAAAGTCGTTGAAAGAATACGTAACGAGAAAGAAAATCATAGATCTTGCCGACAAGGTTATAGTGCTCACACAAGTAAAAAAGATCTTCTTAAAAGAATTGTACAGTTATGAGGAGAAATATATCGTGATCCCAAACTTTGTAGAATGTTTAGATATAATGAATAAGAGCTTTGAGATAATCAACAACGAAAAACACATGTCTAAGAAAACCAGAGGCTTAGAAAATAGACTAGTAATAGGATACGTTGGTAGAATCTTATCAGAGAAAGGAATTTTTGATATAATAGAAGCCGTACATAGCATTGAGGAAAGCCTAAGGAACAATATATTTGTAGTTTTCATAGGTGGAGGTCCCGATGAACGTAGACTTCACGATGAGGTAAATACTCGGAAATTAAGTAATATAGTATTGACAGGACCTTTAACAGATAAAGAGAAAAACTCATGGATGAGAACTATAGATATCTTGCTCCTACCAACTAGGTGGCCAGAAGGATTCCCCACAGTTATCCTAGAAGCATGGAGTTCTGGTGCAATACCTATTGTTTATCCCTTCCCAGGAGCCAGCGAGATAGTTCGTAAGAACATGGGTTTTACTGTTAATAGTGTAGAGGAGCTTTCTAAGATGGTCAAGAAATTAGTCGGAGAATACTCTTATGTAGAGACATTGAGAAGAAATATTATTGAAAATCTTAGACATTCTAACTATTGTGTAGAAAAAACTATTAAAGATATAGAAGAACTATATAACGTTGTTTCTCGATTTCATAGAAGGTAAAAATCATGACCCTTTACTGATGAAAATAATTCTCGGTGCTTTAACCGAAAAACCACCTTATTTTAAGCTATTTAAAGACTATGAAGAATATCGCGAACGTTCTCTCTTAAATTTCTTAATACGAAATTAGATGTTAGCCAATAAGGTCGCTGGTAAAGCCTCGGGCTTAATTCTTGATATAGGGTTGCGGTAAGGGTCATTTCATGGAGAGATTAAACAAAGAGAAGGAAGCTGTCGTATGAGGTATTGGTATTTCACACAAAATAGTCAAGAAACTTAGAGAAAGGAGTTCGATACTTATATTCGCGATGTTGACGTAGAAGGCCTGAAGTTAGAGACAGGAATTTATGACCACATCTTATTTCGTTTGAAGTTTCCATATGTGGTATTGAAGGAGGTGTGCACTCATGTGAAAAAGGTATAATTATTACTACACTAAATACGGTTTCGTTAAATGGAAACTTCAGTTGGTAAAGGGATATTTCCCTAGACAGAACTTTACACATCTGCATTATTTAACCATTAAAGACTTCAAAATATTCATAGAACAAATGAGTTTGAAACTAGTTGAAATATGAACAGAGATCGATCTAATGAAAACCCCTTAAGAGGATATAGGAAAAACATCGCAGAATCTACTTGAATATCAATAAGAGTGGTTCGTAAAATGTAAATATCCTCTCACAATTTAGATAAGGACATGGGGTATGGATGGCATGCACGAGATTATATGTGTCATGGGGTTAGGTTATGTAGGGCTTCCTACGGCTATTATTTTTGCTAATAATGGATATAAAGTAATAGGCGTTGATATTAATGAATTTAAGATTTCAATGATCGGTAGAGGTAAGCCTTATATAAAAGAGCCAGGTCTTGATAATCTTCTTAGAAAGGCTGTTAGCGAGGGAAGGCTAACAGCTACTTCTAGCATTGAGGAAGCTTTGGATTCGTGCAATATTGTTTTGATCGATGTTCCCACCCCAGTTAATGGAGGTGTCGTTGATTTAAGCTATGTCGTCAACATCTCTCAAGCTGTTGCTATGAAATTGCGTGAAGATATGCTCGTAGTCATTGAATCTACTGTACCCCCAGGTACTACTAATGAATTAGTTAGGGATATGTTGGAAAGGGGTTCGGGGCTTAAGGTAGAGGAGGATTTCTATCTTGCTCATGTTCCTGAGAGGATTGCTCCAGGTAGAGCGATTGAGGAATTGCTTCATGCGCCTAGGGTTATTGGTGGTGTTGGTCCTCGCTCTACGGAGAGGGCGTTGGAGGTTTACGGGAGGGTTAATCCTAATTTACTGCCTACGGATGCCACTACTGCTGAGTTTATCAAGCTTGTTG
This sequence comes from Desulfurococcaceae archaeon, assembly GCA_038888155.1. Lineage (GTDB taxonomy): Archaea > Thermoproteota > Thermoprotei_A > Sulfolobales > Desulfurococcaceae > UBA285. The sequence continues at coordinate 2,588 of JAWAJB010000035.1, read as the reverse complement.
AGAATACTTTTCGTGATTTAAATATAGCGTTCGCTAACTTGATTGCTTTGATTGCTGAGAAGCTGGGAATAGATGTCTACGAGGCCATTAGGTTGGCTAACACTCACCCTAGGGTGAATATACACTGGCCTGGTGCTGGTGTTGGAGGTCCTTGTCTAACTAAGGACCCTTGTATGCTCGCGTCCTTGTTACCCGATTTCTGGGGCGTAGAGCTAGTTAAAATATCTAGGAGGATTAACGAGTTCATGCCATACCATATGGTTGAAATAGTCGAGAGAGCGGCAGGTCTTGAGGGATTGGATCCATCTCTATCTAAGGTGGCCATATTGGGAGCTACCTACAAGGGAGGTGTTGACGACACAAGGGAGTCTCCAGCTAGAGTAGTAGTCGTAGAGTTAGCTAAGAGGTTTAAAGAAGTTGTTGTTCACGACCCATACACGCGCGAGAGCTTTGGAGCTAAGTACTCTGAGAACTTGGAAGAAGCTGTCAAAGACGCTGACATGATTGTAGTCGTTACTGACCACCCAGAGTTCAAGCATCTCGACTTGAACGAGTTGGGCGGGCTTGCAAGACATAGAATAATAGTTGACGGAAGAAGGGTTTTCGAGCCGAGTAAGGCTATCTCAGCTGGGTTCAAATACTATGGAGTAGGCTACGGTAGAGCGTGGAGAGCATGAGCATACTTGCATTCACAGGCACAAGACCCGAGATAATCAAAATGGCTCCAATCATAGGCGAACTAGAGAGGAGAGGAGTAGAGTTTATATACGTTCACACGGGGCAACACTACGATTACGAAATGAGTAGGAGATTCATTGAAGAGCTTAAATTGCCAAACCCGCACGTGGAGTTTAAACTCGAGAACAGCTCTCCAGCCGCTCAAATCGGGGAGATAATGATTAGGATAGAGAAGGCGTTAGAAGCCCATAGACGAAAACCTGGTGTAACCATCGTCCAAGGTGATACAAATAGCGTACTAGCTACAGCTCTCACATCCCTAAGGCTCGGCATAAGGATTGGCCACATAGAAGCTGGTCTAAGAAGCTACGATTGGAGAATGCCCGAGGAGCATAATAGGAGAATGGTTGATCACATATCGGACTACCTCTTCGCTCCGACAGAACTAAATAAGAGAAATCTAGAGGAGGAGAAAGTTCTCGGTCAAATCTACGTAACAGGTAATACAGTAATAGACGCACTTGAAACATACTTTGATAAGATACTAGATGTAGAGACTAACGTGATGAGCCAAGTAAAGTTTGACGAATACGTCCTAGTAACATTTCATCGTGCTGAAAACGTTGACGACCCGAAGAATCTTAAGAACTTCATAGAAATATTGAAGAAAACCCCTATTCCAGTGGTCTACCCTATTCACCCGAGAACGCGTAAGAGACTAGAAGAGTATGGACTTCTCACAACTCTCAGTAACCTAGAGCACGCACAGATCCTTCCACCCCAAGGCTACTTCGAATTCCTAGCCCTGTTGAAAAACTCAAAACTTGTTATGACCGACTCGGGCGGGATACAAGAGGAAGCAACCCACCCAAGAATAAGGAAGCCCGTCTTAGTGTTGAGAAACTCCACCGAGAGGCCTGAAGCCGTTAGAGCGGGTTTCGCTCGGATAGTTGGTTTGAACCCAAGTGTCGTGCTAGCAGAGCTGGAAAAAGTGCTTTCCCACCCGCCCGAGCTACCGAGTGAGTCACCGTTCGGCGACGGTAAGGCGGCGGAGAGAATAGTGGATGCTGTTGAGAAGGAAGTGTCTTAATCTATTTCTTCCCTCCTCAGCTCGAAAATTACTGTGCCGCCTGTAGTGTATGGTCCTCCAGGATCGGGGCAGTGAACAAACCCTACATCATTTTCTATGCCAATGCCCAGCTCGCGAGCTGAAACTCCTTTCAGAAACGGCAGTAAAAGGCTGGACATCCCCACTAAGGCGTGTAGACAAACCCTAGTATTCTGTTGAGTTAAAAAGTAATACCTTTCGATGATAAACTCGTCCCCGGGCTTTAAGCCCAAAGCGCAATACCCTCTAACCTCTCTCACAGTGACCCTGACCCTATAGCTTGCCACAAGGCGCCACCTCACTCCCTCATTTAATGCTTCTTATCCAGCCTAGGTTAGAAAAGTCTTCTCGTTAAGCCAAATCTTTCTCGGCAAATCACTTGCGAGTTTTCAAGGGTCTATACCAGCTATTTTTAAGGTTGTACTCGGCTCCGACTTGTCGGAGATACTCTAAGCCTTGAGAGAGGTGTCGCCGAGGTTTTTAGAGCGAGTGAGGAGTGGTTTAGGGAGTGCTTGAATCTTCTGGGAGGGTGTGCCTCTCTCATTACTGTTTTCGGGCTGGCTTGTGTATTAGGGTTTCGGATTGGCCGGCGGCCGTTGCAGGCTGCACGCTTGGTTTCAGCGAGTATCGAGCCGGTTACACTCTGCCCAGCGACCTGTAGAGTAGCGTCTTAATCAGGTCGGTGAACAGGGAAGGTGCATGGATACCACGGGCTAGCGACACTGACACAGCTTCTAGAGGGGTTGGGGGCGTTGACAAACCCTTACAGGCCGTGAAGCGTGTGTGAATCATTGGGTTTTAT
>JAWAJB010000034.1:0-11591 GCA_038888155.1 Desulfurococcaceae archaeon | reverse complement strand
ACTACTGGAACTCGTCGCGGGCTCCCTGGTAATTCTACTAGTTAGCTTCATTATGTTACTAGCTGTAACAACGCTGATGTTTAGCCACAGGTTCAGTCAACTGATACTGCCGGAAAACCCAGCTGGACTACTAGCAGCGGGTTTAGCCTACGGATTATTCATCTACTTGTTCTCAATGGCGCTCGGCCTACTAGTCGTGGTTCTCAGAAAACCAGGTTTACTGTTCAGGGTAACGTTTATACCACTCATATTATCATTGGCTTTCTCAATGATCTCAGTCTACATTGGAGGCGAAGTATACCACTACTCTCCATTCATATCCTCCATGAACCTAATATTCTACTACTACACAGCGGTTAAACCACCACTAGATCAACCCCTTGCATTTGCAACCGCAGACTACACTCCAGTAGAACCACTACATGCATGGATTACACAGATATCGTGGATAACAGCTCTCGCGCTGATCTCACTACTACTACTAGAGAAGCAGAGAGGAGTCCCAGCAGAGGAGATAATTAAACTCTAGAGCTTCAAGTACCTCACTGATGTTCCAGAGACTGAAGGATGTTTTGATTAAGCCTATCGCAGCTGTTTTGGTTTTCATATTTGGTTTATTATTGTTTTATGTTATTCTTCAGCTATGATCAGCGCGTATAATTCTTTTCCGTGGAGGTGCTTGATCTTCTCCTTGTCTCTTCCCAGCGGGTAGAGGACGCAGTCTCCTCTCCTGTACTTTATAATACTACATCTAACCAGCTCGACTCTAGCCACATATATCCACCCATACGGATAATGGAGAGAGAGAACCTTGTAAATCATGCACTGCAATTCTTGATGTGGTGAGTTGCTCGATGAGGGAGAGCTTCCCGAGAGTAGCAATGACTATGATAAATTAGTTAAGTTTCCGTGGTTGTATCTTGATGTAACGCAATTCGTTGTCAACAAGTTGTGGAACTTGGATAAAGTTCCTTCGATAAGTGTTTTACACAGAATGTTCTATTCAGAGTTGAGGAAGCACGGTTTCAGAGCACACCACCTAAAGCAGATATACAAATATGCCAGAGCTACTGTTAAGTCCAGTAAGGGGAATGATGGTAGGAAGCCTATTCTTAGAAGATTAACAGCTGGAGTAGACAAATATGATTATAGAATCGACTTAGAAAATAGAACGCTTATTCTAAAGGTACACAATGGTGGAGAAGTTAAGCTAAAGCTGTTGACATCTAGTGAAAGAGTGGAGAAATTTAGAGAATGAAGCAACTACGAGGTATCTGTGAAGGTTGTTAAAGACGATGTCTACGTATCAATTTACTTTAGAAAAGTTATTAAGTTTGGAAAGCCCAAGACAGTTATGATTGTTGATGTGAACTTAGACAACGTTACACTAGCCGTGTTTGCACCTAGTGGAGAGTTGCTGAAGCTGAAGCGGTACAAGACACCTCTCAGAAAGATGTTGATGCATAGGGTATGGATTGAGAGGATTCAGAAGAGGTACCCGAAATCTTGGAGATTCATCAAGGGAGTTAGGAGAGCGATTAAGGGACATGGTGAGAAGATTAAAAGCATAGCTTGGGATTACGCTCATAAAATTAAAGACTCGGTAGCTAAGCTAGCTAGAAAGTACAGAGCTATTGTAGTGTTAGAGGACTCGAATCACCTGAGGGATAGAGTTAACGATAGTAGCTCCTTCAGCAAGAAGTTATCGCTATGGTTCTACAGAAAGATACAGTTCACAGTCAGCTACAAAGCACTGGAGAGAGGACTAGAGACTAGATACGTAAACCCGAGAAAATCATCATCCACATGCCCTAAACGTGGAAACAAGCTCAGATACAACGGTGGTAGAATACTACGATACTTTAAATGCGGATTCGTAAGTGATAGGGATGTAGTAGCATGCATAAACCTATTCCTTGGAGATACTCAAGATGTGAGGTGTCTGGGGTTACCCTGAATGTCTCCAAGAGCGATGAAAACCCAAGATCGATGCAGGGAAACAAGAATGAGGCGATGACATCAACCAACATAAACCTACATCGGGGCTGAATCCCCTCGTCATGAAAATTTCTTCACATAACACTTCTCAGACAAATTTACAATGCAAGTATGTTACAAGGGCCCAAGTATGCATGATCTTCGAATATGGGAAATGCAAGTTTAAGCCAGTAAATAAAGACTCGCTGTTTATACCTATTATGTGATGTCGTATTGTAACTTCTATGAGAGACATGATCGCATGTTCCTTAGTTCCGATTAGGTCATGATTATGTAAGAGCCTCAACTGGAAGGTCCCGTTAACACCTTACGCAGATCCTCCTCTGATTGCATAATTCTTATTATTGTGTCTAAGAATTGCGCTGCGGTATGACCATCAATAACTCTATGGTCGAAGGTTAAGCTGAATACTGCCATAGGCTTACTCACTAACTTATCACCTATGAAAACCGGCTTGTTGACGATTCTGCCTATACCTAAGATAGCTACTTGGGGTGGGTTTATTATCGGGGTAAATCCATCAATACCGTACATGCCCAAGTTAGTTATCGTAAATGTCCCACATTGAACTTCATCTAACGTTAGCTTTCCTTCTCTAGCCTTGCGGATCAACTCGTTAACTTCAACAACTATAGTCTTTAAGTCTTTTACATCTGCGTTTCTGACAACCGGAACTATGAGACCATGATCCATTGCTACGGCAAAGCCCACGTTTATCTCATCGATGATTTTAATTGCATCCTCTTCAAGTGTTGAGTTAACTAATGGAAACCTCTTAAGGGCTTCAGCAACTATTTTTATAAAGATCGGTGTGTACGTTAATTTAAGACCGGTTTCACTATATATGACGGGGTCTAACTCGTTCTTCAACTTAACTACTAGTTCAACACTCTCTTCCCTGAATAAAGTTACTTGAGCCATATCCCTTAAACTAGTAGTCATTCTCTCTGCTATACTTTTTCTTAAGGATGTTAGAGGTATTACTTCTTTGACTTTGAGACCGAGCTTGGTCTTAGCTCTTGCTTCACGTATATACCTTAGCACATCCTCTTCCGTGATCAAGCCCTCAGGACCTGTACCTTTAACTAGACTTAAGTCTATTCCTTCCTTCTGGGCTAAGGCTTTAGCTCTCGGCGTCGCCCTAACTTTAGGAGTGGGTGGTGCTTGAATAGTCGGAGGTGGAGCAACACCGGATATACTCTCTCCAAGCTCGCCTACGTAAGCAACCACCTGTCCAACAGGAACTTCACTCCCTGCTCTAGCAAGTATCTTCAACAAGTAGCCTGAAACAGGTGAGGTCACTGTCGAGGTGATTTTTTCAGTCTCTATTATGAACAGAGGCTCATCTTTCTCTACTCTCTCACCCTCTTTTTTCAGCCACTCCTTAATGACACCCTTAGTCATAGTTAAGCCGAGTTTAGGCATCCTGATCTCAACAACCACACATCACACCATCACAATACTATTTATGATTATATAGGTTTATTTATTTTATATTTTTAATTATATTTTCTGTGTAATTCCTTAGCACTTTAGGAACATTTATTAGTAATGGACCTCTACGAGAAAGCATTACCTTAACGTTGTCGCTACTACATATCTCTAATTCTCTTTCTCCATCTAGTGCTAGCGTGTATGTCCCTGACGGAAGACTAACAAAACTCCCAACGTCTAGCCGTTCTACTTTCTTAATGCTTATTTTCTTGAAGACTCCAGGCATTATCAAGGCATTAACTTCGATGAAGCCTTCGCCGAATTCCACATAGAAACCAATATCTTCATCAAAATCCGTTGGTCTGAGGAAGCCTAGAATAGAAGCGAGCCCCACATCTGTTGGTTCCCCCTTGCTGAGCACAGCAAACATTATGCTTTCAACATCGGATATAGCTCTAGCTCCCACGTAAGGAATCTTAACTCCTGTAACGTCTATTACAGCTACGTCCCGCAGTTTTTCATTAACGAAAACCTCCAATAACTTAACTCTTCTGACAGCGTCTTCTAACTCAACCTCCCCGACCGCTACCAACCCAGCCGCATAACCAACTAATGATGCGTCGTAAAAAGCGCCAGTAACGTTATTAGTTCCTGCGCTCACCACGGCTAAAGGAACATCAGGCGCTCCTTTGAAAGCTGCTCTTAAAGTACCGTCCCCACCGACGACTACCAGAGACTTAACGCCTAAATCTCGCATTTTTGAAGCACTCTCTATAGTGTCTAGAACGGTTCCAGTCCCCCTGCTGGGAATTAGGATCAGTTTTGATGAGATCTTACCTTCCAAGGAAGTGACAACATCCTCTCCTAACCCGCTGTTATCATGCATCACAAGGATCTCATCTACACCCGCGCTGTCTAAACCTAAAACCACCCTCTTCCCTAGCTCTATCTTAGTGAAATTACCTAAGTAACTAGCTGGAGAGAGAAGCCTTCTGACATCTTTTCCGGCATCCGGGTTTATGATCAAGCCAGACCTGGACAATATTACCCTCCACTGAAAGTTTTAGTCAATAAGAGAGACAAAAAAATTAAAAATGGAAAAATTAAAACCATATTTGCTTGTTAAATCTAGCCTTTTCTAACGATCTGTTTAATTGTCTTAACTATCTTCTGAGCATTAGGTAGTACTTCATGCTCTAGTGGCGGACTGAAGGGTATTGGAACGTTAGGCGTAGTGACTCTCTTAATCGGTGCATCAAGGTATTCAAAAGCCTCGTCAGCTATTATAGCTGCTACCCATGATGCAAATCCGCATCTATCATAGTCCTCGTCGACTATGACAACCCTTCCTGTCTTCTTAACAGACTTTAATATGGTTTCTTTATCAAATGGAACTATGGTTCTTGGGTCAATTACCTCTACGCTAATACCTTCTTTAGCTAGTTCATCAGCAGCTTTAAGAGCTTCGTGAACCATGTAAGCCAGCGCTATCACAGTGACATCAGAACCTTCTCTCTTCACATCGGCAACTCCGAAAGGTATTGTGTAAGGTTCCTTGGGAACAGGGCCTTTAATACCATACAGCAGTTTGTGTTCAAAGAATATCTTGGGGTTATCATCCCTTATAGCGCTGATTAATAGTCCTTTAGCGTCGTAAGGTGTTGAGGGAACTATCAACTTTAAACCAGGGACGTGAGCAAATATCGAGTAAAGAACTTGTGAGTGCTGAGCCGCTGCTGAGAGACCACCGCCTATAGTTGTCCGTATGGTTATAGGCACTTTAATTTTACCACCAAACATGTATCTCATCTTAGCAGCCTGGTTGTAGATCTGGTCCATAGCCACGCCGAAGAAGTCAACAAACATTAACTCAACTACAGGCCTCAGACCAAGCGCTGCTGCACCAGCTGCCGCACCTATAAATCCTGCCTCAGATATAGGTGTATCGATAACTCTGTCGCTTCCGAACCGTTCTAGTAGTCCCTTAGTGACTCCGAAGACTCCTCCATACACGCCCACATCTTCGCCCATAACTATTACGTTCGGATCTCTCTCCATCTCCTGAGCTAGTGCTTCATTCAATGCTTCAACAAATGTAATTATTCTCTCACTCACACACATCACCTCCTAGTAGTATGGCTCTATGAATACGTCCGTATAGGCTTCGGAAGGCTCCGGGTATGGGTCCTCTTCGGCACGTTTTACAGCCTCTTCAACTTCCATCACAGCCTTCTTATGTAATGCCTCAAGCTCTTGCTCAGCGGCTACACTCATTCTGATTAGTTTCTCCTTAAACAGGAGTATTGGGTCTCTTTTCTTCCATTCTTCCATCTCTTCTTTACTCCTATACACCATAGGATCTCCCTCAAAATGACCATAGTATCTGTACGTCTTGCAGTCTAGGAGAGAGGGGCCTTCACCTTTTCTAGCTCTCTCAATAGCTGCTTTAGCAGCTTCGTAAACTGCTAACACGTCCATTCCGTCTACGGTTACAGCGGGTATGCCGAATCCTATAGCCCTTTCTGCGAAGGACCTGGCAGTTGCGATGCGTGGTTGCAACTTCGTAGGTGCCGTACTCCTCATAGATATGGCGTACTGGTTGTCCTCTACTACGAACACTACAGGTAACTTCCATATGGCGGCTAGGTTTAGAGCTTCCATAACGCTACCTTGGTTCATCGCGCCGTCGCCGAGGAACGCTACTGCCACGTTTCCGGGACTCTTGTATTTCAGTGCTAAGGCAGCCCCAACAGCTAAGGGGACTCCAGCACCCACTATACCATTAGCGCCTAGCATGCCTATCTCGAAATCTGCTATGTGCATGGATCCACCTTTACCTTTGCATATGCCCGTCTTTTTACCGAAAAGCTCGGACATCATTCCCTTAATATCGCATCCCATTGCTATGCAGTGACCGTGTCCTCTATGAGTGCTTGTTATGTAATCACCTTTCACAAGGTTAGAAATAACTCCGACGGCTACAGCTTCCTCACCTGCGTAGAGGTGCACGAAGCCAGGTATTTTACCAGCAGCGAATAACTCGTGAACTTTGTCCTCGAAGGTTCTTATAAGAATCATTTTATAGTACATCTCAATTAGTTTATCACGAGGTATAGGAATTGACATATCACTCCCAAGAAGAATATAATACTGCCTGGTATATAATCTTTTTTTATTCAAGTATTTAAAAATTAAAAAGTTCAGTAGTACCCGTGGATCACAATTTCATAAAAAAACACTTAGGTTAGGAGAACACTAATACGGCTCTTCCAGGAACTCTACCCTCTCTGAGGTCCCTGATAGCCTCATTAACATCCTCAAACTTGTACGTCTTTACTCTAGGCTTTATCTTACCGTCAGCTATAAGTTTGAGACTCTGGTCTATTTCGCGTCTAGTGAACCCTATATTGCCAACCACCCTTATGTCCCTAAGTATCCAATCAATCACGGGAAGCGATAACTCGCCTCTCGGCAAGCCTATTAAGACCAACGTACCGCCTGGGGCTAGTGACTCGTAAGCCTGTCTCATAGCGCTAATCGACTCCACGGTCGTTAATGCAATGTCAACTCCACCTAGGTCTCTAAGATACTTTACAGGATCCTCGAGCCTTGGGTTTATTAAGTAGTCGGCACCGGCTTCTTTGGCGAGCGCGAGTTTGTCGTCACGTATATCTATGGCAACGACCTTAGCACCTAACACCTTAGCTATCTGAACAGCATTTAATCCTAGGCCACCTATACCAAAGACCGCTACAAGATCCCCAGGCATTACCCTGGCAGCGAAAGTTAGAGCCCTGAGAGGGGTAGCTACAGCATCTGTAGCTGAAGTTGCCTCAAGGTAGGAAACTTTATCAGGTATCCTTAAGACATGGGTTGCCGGAGCCTTAACTAGCTCAGCGTAACCACCGTCAACACTGTAGCCGGTGTTCTTTTGGTTAGGGCATATGTTCTCACGACCTACTAGACAGAACCTGCACTTACCACAGGTCCACCAGAGCCAGGAAAGGACAACCCTATCTCCAACATTTAAATCCTTAACACCCTCGCCAACCTTCTCTATAACACCAGCAATTTCATGACCTAGGATATGCGGCAATGGTTTAGGTAGTGGGATTTTACCATCTATTATTTCCACATCCGAGTAACACACTCCAACAGCCTTAATCCTTATGAGAACCTCACCGTAGTCAGGTCTAGGATCCGGAACTTCCTCGATACTTAAGGGTTCGCCAATCCTACGAAGTAAAGCGGCCTTCACAAATTACCCCTCTCGCTAAGAAATATCACTGCTTAATCTTATAAACTTTCCTTTTAAAGGTAACAAGTAGAGTTGTAGGCTTCTCTTTTAAATCGAACTGCATGAAGTATAGAACATATAAGATAGTGAAGCTGTTCTCTTTTCAGTACTCTACTGAGATCTTTCATTGACAATAGTTTTTGTTATCTCTTCGTCTTTAGTAAAGAGGCAGGAATTACTGTGATTTAGGAATAATCATAGAAGCGGCATTCCAAACTAACCAGAAATAGTCTTTTTATCTCAGATGATAGTCCTGTTCCGTAAAGTTAATTCATTCTCTGCTATCCTGCAAAAATACCAAAGTTTTCTAATAGAAAACAAACATTAAATCTTCTAAGATAAAACAAAGTAGTAGTAAAAATCGTGCTGAAACTTCCGCGGTATCCCGATAAACAGAAGCAGGGAATCCCATAGTTATGTCATCTATCTCAGTTGACGAGAAACTAAAATGATTTAGAGAGCTTCTAAATTGGTTACAGAGAAATGGGTTAAAAACGAACTCTCTATTTAGATACCTCCCTAGTTATTAAGCGCGTCAACGGGTGTTCCGGAGCAGGTGGTATAGTTAACATTTGGTAAACTGGTGGTGGGTATCTCAAACCAATAGATTTCAATCTCTCAACCGCTCTCTGTAGGTCGTCAATCTTCATGCTAAGCCATAGTTCATCATCTTGCGCCTCAGCTATGGCTCTAGCCCCGCCACATGGTATTGTTAACCACGGACTCTTACCCTTCATTAAAGTAGCAACTAACTCGCATGTAGCATGACCATTGAAATCGCACACCGGCTTGATCCCAACACTATCAAAATATCCTACCAACAACAGGTATGCTTGGGCGGAGTTAATTATAAGTATTACTCCGTCTGGATCTAACTTCAGTTCCTTGAAATACTTCAGAGGTGCGAAGAGTCCTGACTTATACTTACCCATTTCTATAGCGTGAATGCCCCCACGAGCTTCTTAAAGAGCCCCTCAGTGAATGCGAAACCTTCTATCCACCTCTTCATAAGGTCTTCAGGCGGTGGTTTAAAGCCTGAGATGTAGGTGCCGATAACGCAAGCATCAACGTTGTTCTCATTAATGCCTACGATTTTACCATACACAGCTGCCAACTTAATTACTTAACATAAAGCCAGGTTTTTATCAAGATAGGGAAGGTCCTTAACAACTTCCTTAAAGAGTTTAAACCCTACCGGTTCTCCCTTAAGTTTCACGATATTAACAAGGTCGTAGTGAAGAGCTTCATAATCTACCAAACGTCTCACCAAAATGACTTATCTTCGATCTGATATATATTTGTATGTTTACCTGTTATCACTTATTCTCCAGAACCTGAAGGAAGATAACTATTAATTGGCTTTAGTAATTAGTAGCAGAGTAAACTATGATGAACTACTTGCCGAAGCATGTTATCCTATGAGTAGCTGTTACTCTAATAACTCATTAGGTAAAAGCCTCGAACGAATCTCTAATAAACCCCCTTTATAAGGTCAAAGCTAGGTAACTACTTACTACTAACAGGACATCGTTATGTTCTTTACTAGAATTTCCTGCGTGTTCGTATTCTGTTACTATAGCTTAAGTTGAGAGGGGTAATATTACTGCTATTATGGTAATTATTCTAGTCTTAGATATCATCGACCCTTCGAATAATGTTCTTGACGTGAGGTCTACAGTAACGGTTCTCGCTTCCATTACTGGTGCAAGTGTTGTATCATCAGCAGACACGGATCCCTTAAAACGTGCTCTAGGAGTATATGACTCGTCCACCAGGGATCAAGGCATTGGTGTTAACGCTATCAGAAGGTTTGAGATTACATGAAGCGCGTATGAGATAGGAAATAGAAATACGTGGGTTAAGAAACAGCACTTGAGTTTAAGAATTGCTGGTGTAGTGACTAAAGCTATACAAGCAAGTAGTATTAAGTTGCATGTAAACTATCCATGAACTCGGAACAATACGTTGATATTTAGCAATAAACTGAGTATCGCAAGTAATAAAGCGTACTTAAGCTTAGTGAACACGCTGAAAACGAGGAAAGAGACTTAAGACATAGTGATTCAGCAGATCTGGCAATATTCACACCTAAACATTATAACGGTAGCAATATAAAGAGAATTTCTTCATCGAAGCTAACAAGAGATTATGTTATGTAGGGTTAACGAGAGACAGTAGAATAGACGTTGTATGTTTTGAGGCGGTGGAAGATGACTTAACCAACATAGTCAAGTCGGTAGCTAAGGCAGTTATGCTCTCAGCGCTCTCTTTAAAATATTATTTTGCCCTAGCCCATGTAGCCGTAAGAAGTATTAGAGAGATTCTTTAAGTACTTAAGGGTATTTGTGGTCTTCTTATTGAAATATTTGGAGTTTTTATTTAAGTATTTTAAGAATGGGAAGGGAGTCTATGAGTAATTCCAGAAGTTTAAGAGTGTTCGTTGCTGAGTGGCCTGAGAACCAGTTTTTTAATCTAGCTTTCGAGGAAGCCTTCTACACTGAATCTAAGCAACCTACACTCCGTTTCTGGCGCAATGATAAGGTAGTAGTTATAGGGAGGTTTCAGTGTCCCCCACTTGAGATTAACGCTATTGAAGCTAAAGACCTCGGTGTTAGGTTAGTGAGAAGATTCACTGGCGGTGGTGCCGTATATCATGACTTAGGTAACTTGAATTACGCTCTGACTTTACCGGGTCATAATCTTAGTATTGAAGAATCTTTCAGTATCGTTGGATCAGCCATTGTTGAGGCTTTAAGTAGCTTAGGAGTTGATAAAGTGTATTACCGTCCTCTAAACGATATAGAAGTTGATGGACTGAAGGTGTCAGGTATGGCTGCGTGCAGATCACATGACAGGATGTTTATACATGGAGCTATGCTAGTCTCAAGTGATATATCGATACTCTGGAGAGTCCTCAAGATTTCTAGAGAAAACTTCTCTGGCAAGAAGTTTACTCGAAGTAGAATTAAAAGAGTAACTACACTCAGTGAAGTACTTGGAAAGATCGTGAGACCTGAGGAACTCTATAAAGCAATTTCAGAAACATTAAGTAGGAAGTTGGGTCTTGAGATCGAGTGGAGTGAGCCGCAGAAAAGTGAGTTAAAGAAGGCCCTTGACCTCTACAAGAAGAAGTACGCAACGCTCGAGTGGAACCTTAAGTATGTCGATGAAGTAAGAGACCTGATCAGCAGCGAAGAATACGAAGCATTAAAAGCAATTGCAAGACCCTCGGAAAAACAAGAAAAGTTTATTGAGATGCTTAGTCTTGAGTAAACCTGTTAGATTGGTTGCTGTATTAGGAATGAGAGCTTGGAAAGGCTGTGCAAAGTACTATAGAATAAGGCAAGGAGGAGGAAAAACGAGAGAACCAAGGCTGGTAACCACAATGAAGCCTCGTCGTGTTATCTCAATGTTTGTAGTAGGTAGAAGAGATATTGCTAGCATGGTTAGCATTTTAATGACTGCTTACCTAAGACAAGCTAGCATAGAAAACATCTTGTGTGTAGACGAAGAGGAAAAAGGAGGAAATGACCTCTAGAGAGAAGCAGGAGAATACAAACCATAGAGCACGCTGTTAAAGCATGTAACACACGTATTTTCGGAATCACCGAGTATTGCTTAAAAATCCAAAGGGTCAGCACCTCTAAGCCCTCTAATAAAACTAAAATAGGGGTTGCTTTAGGACAATATTTACGCACACCCCGGATCTAATCATAAAGGGATACATGCCTCTAGTACTGGAAGAAGATGGAGTTGTAGCTAGAAGAACAATCAGCAAACTTATTCGAGTATACCCCGGCGAAGTTATAACGCTAGGTTTAAACGTGCATGGTCCAAGAGGACACGTGGTTGAAATCATCAT
>JAWAJB010000033.1:0-11632 GCA_038888155.1 Desulfurococcaceae archaeon | reverse complement strand
CTCGAGGATTACTCTCCTCTCTAGCATGTCGAGTGTCAGCGTCTTCACCTTGCTGTTCAGAAGCTCTCTGCCCACCAGTACCTCTCCTGTCAGGAGCTCCGGCTCGGTGGGGATGTAGACCCTGACCTTGCCGAGGTCCACGCGGCTGGCGCCGTGGTAGAGGGAGGCTTCCGCCACGTATACTTCGAACTCGGAGGCACCGTAGAGGGGGTTCTCGAAGAGAACCCTGTCCACCGGCTCAACCCCCTCGAACATCCTCGCGATCTCTAAATTAGCGTAGATGCCGCCGTCGAAGCCCGTGTCGATGATTGCTGGCCCGCGCGCCCGGCGCCTGCCCACCCTAACGGCGAGGTAGACGACCGGAACATCCGGTATTTTCTCCCCGCGATCGGTGTAACCGTCCTCGGCGTAGAGGTAGCTGATCCTTACCCCTCTTCAACCTCCTCGACGATCCACCCCTCCCTGATCGACCTGCCGCGGAGCCGCGGGGACCTAAGCCTGAGGTAGCCGGTCGTGCTCAGCTTCCACAAAACCGTGGGGTACCTGGAGCCCTTCTCGCCCGCCCTCAGCTTCTCCTCCAGAGCCCTCGCTATGAACTCGCTCCTCGACATCTTCAGCTGCCTGCAGAGGGCGTCCACCCTCTTCAAGAGATCCTCCGGGAGGCTTATACTCACCTTAACAGTGGTCATACTCTGTAATACTTTTTACCACCGTTAATAAACTTCGCGCCAGCGTAGCCTCAGAGCCTGTAAAGCACCCTCGCCGAGGCTGCTCCCGGCTGGTGCATGGGTAAAGCCCGGGTGCACCTAGAGGTAGGTGCAAGGAAGGTAGCGTAGCGTCTCAGCGCCCGGCTCTCGAGCAGCTACCAGCATAGAGTGATCGAAGAGCGTGGCTCCTCGCGCCGCTCGTCAACCCCGCCGGCAGCGCACCCCAGCTGCGGTCTCGGACTCCTGCTTCACAGCAGGTACAGCTCCACCCTCTCCAGCTGCTCGAAATTTAGTATGGATACCTAGGGTGCCTTGAGCAGTGTTAATATCGCGGCCGAGTTAACCAATGGGATCGAGCGTATCGATCAATGGAGCTTAATCGTAAGGCGAAACATCTTGCAGCTCCTGAATCCTTGAATTGGCAAGATTCTATAACAAAATGTTGAATTAATAAAATTTTAAACAAATGTATATAGAAAAGATATGTTACTTTTCTAGAATAAAAGTTAGGAGTATGTTATAGTATGATACTTTAGAGAATATCTATAGTTCATGAAATTAGTAAAACCTTTTTTAACAAATAGATTTGATTGCACGTGCGTAAAGCTTTACTTATTGATTTATCTTACGTTACGAAGAACTGCTTTAATAGATCTCATATCCGGGCACGACAGAATAGATCTGCTTTAGCGCACGTATCAAGTTTCTGTTCGCATGCCCCTCTAGCTCTTCGTTCAAATTTGCTATCCGTTCCGCTGAGTGTAATGGTTCATCGTAGACGATGTGCACTTGTGCCTGTGGCTTCTTAGCGAAGACGATGAGGTGCATCCCCTTAAGCCTTGAGGTGGTGATGCCACTCGGGGGTTCGCCGAGCACCCAGTACACAGCTTGGGGGTGGAGGTTCATGTTTCTAAAAACGCTAAGCATTTTCACCCACTCTTCGAAGCCTAATGCGTTATACATGAGCACGATTCGCCCTTTCTCCCTCAAGCGCACGGCCACTCTCTCGGCTATGCGCTCGATCACCTGGTGGAAGGTGCTCGTCCTCGGCGTCGCTTCGCGGGCTTCGACATCTTTGAGCGCTATATGGTCTGTAAGCTGGAGCCCCGCTGCTGCTTCAAAGAGTTTCAGGGCGTAGAAGTGGGGTGCGCTCAGCGAAGCGTAGCTTTTCACTCTCCCGTACGGCGGGTCTAAGACCGCCAGGTCTATGGAACTAGGAAGGGCTGCTTCACACGCGTCGCCTGTGGCTGCAACCCATTTCGCGCGGCTGGGGCCGCCTGCTTTCTGGACATACCGGTTAGCACGCAGTTGCGCTCGAAGAGAAGATGCGATAACCCCTCTCGCGAGGGGGGTTAGCCCAGCGTGGGCCAAGGGGTTTGCTGCTGCAGTGTACTCGGGAACCCAGTGTGCCTTCACCCCTCCAGCCGGCACAATCTCGCCCAGCTTAGGGTACCACTTGGCGAGCAGACAGCAGCTCTTTGCGGCTTCGCTCGCTGCCGCGGCGAGCAACGCTGGGTTTATCCTCTCGAACCTTCGCGCAGCTCTCGCGTAGGCTTGAAAGCTGACTAACTGCCTCGGGGTAAACAGCTCATACGAGTAGTTAATCCCCGCGCGCCAGAGACGGTCGTGCTCCTCTACTTCCAAAACTTCCTTAATGGCCTCCACTGCTGTGACCGCTTTCTCGCGGGCTACCGCGGCTGTAATTGAGAGCCATCTGCAGAGCTGTGGGTCCTTTACGGCGCTGACGTAGCTCTTCTTCCAACGCTCGTTACTCAATACCCTCAATTCGATGGCGAAAGCCCTCCAGTTCGGCGCTTCCTCCGGTAAACCCGGTGGCAGATCGATAACGGGCTCCATGGAGGCTTCCACCCTATCACCGCACGAGGGGCAGGAGGTGGGACTGCTATCGTTCTCGAAGATCGTGTAGCAGTTGGGGCATAACAGGACGAGCCTCCCCCTGTTAAAGGACAGCCATGTAGGAGCTTTACCCCGAGAGACGAAGATGTGGCAGACGATGCCGCCGTTATAACTCCACAGCTCCCTTACGCTAGAGAAAGCTGCATCGAGGATCTCTGTAACCGTCCTCTCGAAGTCGCTGGGCAGACCCTTGGCGGCGATGAATAAGCTCGCTCTCGCCGCGAGGACAGCGACGGGATTCACGTCTACTCCGTAAGCATCCCAGCCGGCGAGCACAGCCTCCGCTAGGCCCGTGCCTCCACCCATCATCGGCTCAAAGAAGACCCTTCCCCTCGCCTTAGAACGCATCGTCCAGGGTTCTTCGATAGCGCGAAGGATCGTTTCAGCATCGTCGTAAAGATAGGCTGCGAGGAGCATCCTGTAGACAGCCGCAAACCGACGTGACCACCACCTGTGGACCATATGGATCGGTAAGCGCCTTGCTTTTTCACGGGAAGACAACTCAACAGCTTTCGCTACAACCATATCCGGGAGCGAGTCTAGAAGCACACAACCGATATACAAAATTCTAGTTTATGAGTGTTGCTTAAAGAGAAAAAGTAAAATAAAACGCTAATACATGAATCCCGGTCCCATGCTTACAAATTACGGAAGTGGTCTCAATGCAGCGCTAGAGACGTTGAACAAGACATCAAGCTATGTCATATCTGTGTCTAAAATCATTGATGAATTGATAGAGAGGCACGTTGGTAGTACGGTAGTACACGGTTTGCGACCTTTCCCCCGCTATTCATTTAAGCTATGGCATAGTTTTCTAATTAAAGATAGTTTAGGGTACGATGTATACCGAACATTAATTAATTATTTTCCTGTGATATTCCCAGAGCTTGGTGTCATAAGGGCTATTAGATTCTCTGGAAACGTAGGTAGACTTGATGAGAGGGATTCATTTAAATTTGAAAAACTACAAAGGTGTAGAGAAGATGCAACACAGATCGCAGAGGAACTGCTAGGCTCATTCGTAACCTTCGGCAAGATAGAAAGCGAGAATTTGAGTAATCTTCAATTGTGTATTAGTGCTTTTCTGGGTTTGATAAGGCCTTATGCTATAACTTTTAGGCGCAATATTTCTGCAGTAATACCTTCACCTCTTTCAATGTTTGCATACCATTATGTCTCTAACGGATCCGATGTTCGCGCATGGGCATCTCCATCAGCCGTGCTTGTTCATCTTTACTCGCGAAGCATGGAAGTGAAAAAATTAAATATTTCTGAAGAATGGATTAGGGTAGCAATCATAAAAGGTAACTTAATAAGCTGTACACCAATCAGTAGCAACTTTCATTTTTCGGAAATAGGCCCGTTCCCCATAGCCATTCCTCTCGATCAGAAGTTTGGAGATTTTACGCATCTTTTTTATTCCTTAAAAAATAATGATCTAATAGCTTATTTTTCTGGTATCTTTATTTTCAACGATCGGGACCATCCCTACCTACTGAGCTATCCGTTTAATCTAAATCGTGGGTACTTTCTTGTGTACTCAGAACTTTCCATTCCTTTTGACGTTGAGATAGCGGCTGTAGTGGGAGAGCCTTGGAGAGTTAATTTAGACGGGAAACGTCGAAGAGAGATTTACCCAGCGCTATGTTGTGATGTAAAATCCTTTGAGCGTGCAAGAAGCGGCTTTCTAAGCGAAATACAAAGAATCGTTCACAGGTCAAGAGCTGAAAATCTACTACAGAGTCAAACTATCGATGTTTTTTCATCCCCTCTCGAAGAATTCTTCTATTTGCGCGAGAGTTTCAAGTATTATCTTTCTCCTCCCTTGATTACCATGGCTACTTTAGATAATATTCCTACAGATAAAATATTTAAATCGATTTGGAATATAATAGATATAATTTCAAAAGCTGAAGGAAAAAATATAAATATAGACTTTGAGCTTATTACAATGTTTGAAAAAGATCAAACTCTTCGCAAGATTTATTGTAAGTTAAGGGATTATTCTTACGTTTGGGCTAGAGCGTTCAGCATGAACCTGAATCTAGCGACAAAATTTGCCCTTGGATACATCATGTAGGGGCTCTCAGCTTCGATGGAGAATTAAGGAGGCCTTAAAACTAATCTTGGCAAAAAATTTTTATTTAGTTAATCCCACGAAAATAGTTGAAAATGAATGAAGAAGAGCTGACCAGGGCCTATCATCAGATAATTACACAGCTTGAGATCCCCCGTGCGGTAAATCAAAAATCGGTGAAAGAAGGAATATGGTATACCATAAGCGAACCTAGGTACACAGTGCACAAGGAGGACATTATCAGATTCTTAGCACGTGACTTCGGCAGAGATGCTCAGCAGATCTTCAATGAGTTGCTGGAAAGGGGATTCTTGATACCTCTCAGTGGATCTTTCGAGACGGACGATGATGAGCTAGGGTACAGAAGTCTTCATATGGATGTGCTTTGTAGAAGTTCCGAGATTCGAACAGCATACGATACGACCAGCTACCTCATTTCCACGAAACTGGCATTCAACTTTGTGAAAACGCCAACCCAAAATGATAGACGAATACCATTTAACCCTCAAGCTTCTCTAGAAACCGATGATCCACTTTATCCTGCGTATAGTGACTTAGTGAAAACTATATACCAATTCTTCAAGGGGCGTGCGGATCTGGCTTTATTGTTTATGCGTATAGCGGGGCAGTTCGTTCCCTACCTTGATGCATATCAAGCGTTGGCGTTGAGCGAGCTTCTAAGGTCCAGAAAAAGCGCTTATGTTCTGGTGGCTCCGACGGGGAGTGGAAAAACGGAGATCTTCCTGACATACGTTTTAGCGTGGCTCATGAAGCAGCGGTATATTCACCGTAGAGCTAGCAGGGTTTTACTCATATATCCTAGGAAGGCTCTTACAGTGGATCAAGCAAACCGCATTATCAAGCTCCTCTATATATCTTCGAATCATAATGTTACCTTCAATTTTGCCATAAGAGATGGTGATACTCCACGGCAAATCGATCTTCAAAGGGAAATCGCTAGGCAAGCTGCTTTGGTTTTCCGTGGAACTACGTGCCCGATCTGTACAGATAAGCTAATTTTAAAGCTCCAGAATGGAAAGTTTACAGTTGTCTGCAATAGTTGTAAAACTTCTTTCGATTTTATAAAAGCAACACGTGAACAAGCCGCAGAAGCCGACATTATAGCCGTTAACCCATGGTCCCTTGAGATAAGGCTGATGGATAGTAACCAAAGTGACGTTAACGTAAGAACAATGAGTGAAGTCGAACTCATCGTGATTGATGAAGCACACGAATACAAGGGTTTAGGAGGGGGGCTTTTCAACGCTCTACTCGACATAGTGCGATACGTGAGGAGGGCTTCACAAAAAGGTGAAGCTGACCTACGTATAATCCTTTCATCAGCGACTATTCCTCAACCAGACGATTTTGCCTCAAAGCTGACCGACGTGCCTAAGGATCAACTTCAGGTAATCAGCTACAATGATGTTGATAAGATTCACGGTGAGAATGCGATATCTGGGAGGAGACTGGTTCTACTAGGTCTCTTCAGCATGAACCCGCTATTCTCCTGGAACACATACTGTCAGCTTTGGCTCGTTCTTACAACATTCCTTAGCTACTGTTTTGCGCTGCGCAAAGAAAAATACCGTTCAACACCAGCTATACAGAGTGTTCTCTTTGTTAATAACATCAGGGAGCTTAAGCGCGTACGCAGTGGTTTCTTAAACAACTTGTCACTAGGTGAGCCGAAAGACCATCTAAGCCCTGAGCTTAGTGCGACAGATCCATTCTGCTATTGGCACTACATCCCACCACAGCTCAGAGCGGAGGTTCGACGGAAAGTAGAGAGATTAGAGCTGTGCAGCGAGCTCGAAAATAGGCTGGTTCTCATGTTGAGCGAGCTAGATGTGAGTGAAAGGACTCGGAACATAAGCAGGCTGAAAAGTGATGAAAATTTGGTTGCCCTCTCCACTTCATCTCTCGAGTTGGGTGTTGATTACGGAGGTGTAACTTTCATATTGAACTCTGGCTTAGAGAACCCCATATCGCTGCTACAGCGGCTTGGCAGGGGGGGACGCAGCATTAAAACCATGAGAACCGTCCTAGGAATAATCCTTGCAAGAGCAACAATCTCAGAGGCGTTTCTCCTCTATGATAAGGCTTACTCGGAGTCGCTTTTGAACCTGGAACCCAGCGCAAGTTTCAGGCTTTTTGTCACACAGGGTAATCCTCAGATAGAGGATCGTAGAAAACTCGTTGAAGCTATAGCTTCCCTCGCGTTGAAGGGGGAGCACACGTATGCGAGCAGAAAAAGGTTGAATGACATCAATGAGATTAAGGAGTTTTTGAACAATATTCTTGTAGAGATAAAAGAAATAAATGGGTGATGTTGTTTGAAAGTTGTAAATAAAATCAATAGAATCGAAGATTTGATTAGCGAAGTAATAAAGCTCTTAGATGAAGAAAGCGATCTAGATTTAGCCGATAGTCTTTGCAGCTTATTCCGAGCTCTTGATTATATACATTCTGAATTAAATGATAAATTATTAAAGTTAGTAGATAATTTAAAAGAACTAGAAAAAATTCCTGAATCAGCAAAAGTTAAAAGTATATCAAGTGATCTTATGGAATATTTCAATAGATTTAATGAAAAAATACGAAATATTTTAAATATATTTTATTTAAATTCAGATCCATTCTCGGTTGTGAAATCACAAAGTAATAATCTCATTGGACTTATTGACGAAAGTCTCTCTATTTTGATTGATGATTGCGAAAACACAATGAACAAACTTAAGAGTCTGTTAAACAGAATCAAGTCCTACAGCAAGTTTGATGAGGTATCTAACGCATTAAGATCTTTGGAGGATGTTAATATAGAATGTCAACGTATATCGAATTGTTTGGATGTATTAAGAGATGAGTCTAAAAAATTACTGCAGAGCAAGGTTCTAAGTAGTCATGAGAGAGCTATTTATATTGCAAAATTTCTGAAGGAGCTAGTGTGGAGTGGCATTTGGGTTCATGAACTTATATCTCAATTGACAGGACTGCGGAGCATTTCAGGAGAGCTGCAAACTCAAGAAGTATCGTTCAGAATTACTGGAAAGCCGGTTGAGGTAGACGAGGATAGAAACAGGCTTCCCCTTGATGTCCTTTTCATGAGGTATCCCCCGTTTGAACCTATACATGACGAAGTAAATGGTATTATAGGCAGCAACGTGTGGTTTATCGCCTCAAAGAATGTAAGATTTACCGGTGCCCCCTTTACTGATCGGAATAAGGTAGTTATAAGGGGGAATGCTGAAGAACAGGTTCATAGTGTGAGACTTATTGAGGTTGAAACGATTAACCTTATGCATAACGATCAACTTAACGAGATTTACCTCGAGATAATCTTAGAGGATGATAAAACAAACGTAGCAGCAAGGCCTAGAGGGGTCCGTAACTTATGGATTAAATATGGTTCAAAGAAACTCTTTAATAGGCTACGATCATGGCAAGCTAAAAGGAAAGCTGATATCACTCAGATAGTCCAAGAAATACAAAAAGAGTACGCTGAACAGATGAGCAAGCTGAAGCGGAGAGCTTACAGGGTGAATGATCTTGGCTATGTCTGGTATTGCTACAGAGGGTATGCGATGTCCACGGACCCATATGATTTCAGGTGTCCATTCATGAGAGACTGTTATGTCGGAAGTTTTCTTCAAAAAAGAGGATCGGGGCAGTGCCCAAATTGGTCGAGATCGAGAAGATTATTCCCCAAAGTTTACGTGGAATCAAAGAGAGAGGTGCTAGGCAGGGGTCTAAAACATGAAAAAGCAAATGGGATGTTTACACCGGTAGTAGGTAATGGGATTCGAATCATTGAGTACATTGTTGGAGCGCAATGGTTCATGCCAACTGTAGTATCTCTCGGTAACCTGGTACGAGTAAAATTTGAGAAGCCTATAGTTAAGGAATTATACAGCACTAATGCTATCGGTTTTAGTCTACCACTATCACTAGTGAAGGCTATTTTATCCGAATTGATTGATGAAAGCGTTACGCCTAAGCCAAGAGTCAAGCTTGTAGTCGGCGAGAAGGAGCGTTCGATTACTCTTGATAAACTCCTCCTATCTAAGTTCATGTACTACTATCTAACAGGTAAAGGACACTATCAATTAAGAATACTTCAACTAAAGAAAAAGAAATTAGCTAAAAAAATATCTGAATTCTACCAAAAGATTAAACAAGATGAATCTCTGATCGAAAAGTTCATAAACTACCTTCTTGAAGTGCTCGGCCATACGTTAGCGCATCTTTTCTACTCATATATCTCAAATAGTTTGGAGATAGAACCTGCGAATCTGTCATACCTGAGCTTTATCGATGGAGAAAATGATGAGCTTGTGATTATAGTCTTTGAGAATAGCCCCTATGGCGTCATAGATCTGCCCGATCATGCGCTGAGTTACTTTGGCTCCTACCAGCAAATGATCGAAAGCTTCATGAGTTTTATGGAGAGGAGCCTAAATCAGCATGAGCAAGAGGTAATCGAATACAAGAAGCGTACCCTAACCGAAATAAGCAAGAGGCTTGATGGCTCAACGAAGCTTCTGAGAATGGTTGCGGAAGAGCTGCAAGAAAAATGGTACAACTATCTAGTAGATCAAAACATTGTAATGGATGTCCCAACGTTTACGTATTATTTAGTGCTGTCCAATGCCTTAAAAGATGTTTTAACATCCCTCAGCATCACGAATGATACGAAGCTGCAAAGGCACTTAGACACGATAGTTAGGGATTACATGAGCATCATTCACTGCATAGATGGTTGCACTATGTGCGTGGTGCTGGACGAAGGTTGCATAAGTCCATTAACTCAGAATCTAGAAACATCCAGGAACCTTGTCATGTGGGTTCTGAAGGCATTGTCAGGGCAGGAGACGATATACGGGAGAGGCTGGAAGCTTATCGATCCCCTCTTCAGAATAGCAAGGAGGGAAATCGTAGTGCTATCTCCCTACGTAGATGATGAAGGAATTAAAGCTTTAAAAAAGGTGGTGGAACGCGGTATTCAGGTAACGCTTTTAACGCGGGAAGAAAATATAAAAAGATATGAAAATTTACTTCGCCAAGCTGGGGTTAACCTCTATCCAATAAGAGAAAGGCATGATAAGTTAATTATAATAGACGATGAAATAGTAGTAGAGACGAGCCAGAATCTCTCTGGCCTTCACTCTATTAACAATTTCAAAATAATTAGAAACCCAGAGAAAGCTCAGAGCCTTAAAATGCAACTTTTACATGTGGAAAATGTAACAAAGACTTAAAATGCATACCGCGAAGAAAAGCGTAAAGGTTAAGAGTTACAGCGAACTCATACGATAAGATTAAGCCAATGTATTTCTTTACGTATACATCGGAACTGTTTCATCACGCGACATAAGCAGCTGGGCTGTCGGCTTTGAAGGTTAGCGACGTAAAGTAGGTTCTCTTTTCATTTCGTGATAGTCGAAGGCGTACATGTTGAAGAAGTCTTCGTAGGATATTGGAGTCAGCTATACGGCAGCTATGGTTCTGTCTATGTACCAGCCAACTTCAGGCTCCTCCTTGTTTGAAACTTTCACGTTGCATCACAGGCCTAGACAGCTTCAACGGGCTTTTCAGTAGTGAAGCTGAGCATCTTGGTGAGTTGCTATCCGTATACCAGCTCCAAGCATCTTTATCGTTCCGTTTCGGTTGGTAATCGTTGCCCTATCGATGGAGAGGATTACATACGAACGTCGCATGTAAGCACTAACGCCCTACGCAGCCCGTAAGCCGATCAAGCGATGAGGGTATACTCGACCCTGCGCACAAGCCTCGTTAGGAATAGCGGTTGAATCTAATTGCCACAGATTCGCGTGTTAGTAAAGGAGTTTAGCTAGACTCCGTTCGTGTCCTTGATCACGTGTCACTGATGATCCTCACAATTCTCAGGTTCTTCCCGTACACTCTAACTGTGTTGTCTTCTAGCATCCAATTTCGTACAACTATCATTCCTCAGTTTACATCCTAACCTTTAGGCTCGTTTTCACTACCGTCAAGACTCCACTAAAACATTTCCAGAGTTC
This sequence comes from Desulfurococcaceae archaeon, assembly GCA_038888155.1. Taxonomy (GTDB): domain Archaea; phylum Thermoproteota; class Thermoprotei_A; order Sulfolobales; family Desulfurococcaceae; genus UBA285. Next base: position 890 of record JAWAJB010000033.1, on the reverse strand, counting down.
ACAACCATCAGCTGCCCTACTTTAACATCCCAAACGATTCATTCCTTTCATCCTGAACGAAGACTAAGGGTTTATCCTCGACAACATTATCTCTCATGATGTTATCTCAGTTGGAAGAAGCCTGAGCATCAACACTTATATTCCAAGGGGACTCTTAACAGCACCGCTGTCGTTTAACCCGGCGAGGAAACCCTCAGCCGCTTCCGCTTCAAAGGAACAATTCGCTGCTTCAACCCCTCCCAGACTTCCACGTCCGCGGCGGTCACCATCCCCTCGATCTTGACCTCACCTACCCCGTACTTCACGCTCACCCTGCCACCGTCGGGCAGCACCCTCACCCTCTCGTGCTTCAGCTCGACGCCCGCCCCCTCGACAGCCTCGGGCCTGGCGATCAAGTCGCCGTAGAAGCCCGTGTCGACTGAAGCCCTGAGCACCACCTCGCCCCTGGCTCTGACCTTAACGGGGATTACGGCGGCCCCCATCACCAGCTCGCTGACGCGCGCGATCTTAAGCTTGACCGCGGGGAGACCGTTACAACTTGCAGGGTTGAGGGCAGGCTCGCGTGCTCGTGCGGGCTCCCTGCGGCTGGAGCTGGCGGGGCTCACCGGGAGGGGTGCCGCGGCACCCCGCGGAGCGCTACGGCTTGATCTCGATCCAGTACCTCGAAACCTCCTTGAAGAAGGCGCGCCCCGATCTCTCGCTGAACTCCCTGGGCGTTAGGGCTACTATGTCGAAGCCAAACTCCCGCGGCAGCTTCAACCTCACGAGCGCAACCCTTTCCGCGTACTCCATGCCCTCGAAGCGCTCGCACACGACGACCACGTCGACGTCGCTCTCAAGCGTGTGGTCCCCCCTCGCGTAGCTCCCGAAGAGGTACACCGTCGCGCCGA
>JAWAJB010000032.1:0-11850 GCA_038888155.1 Desulfurococcaceae archaeon | reverse complement strand
GCACAGTTTATCGCCGAACTTCTCCTTTACCTCTTTAAGCGACATGCCCGCTATAACGTCGATACCCTGGTAAGCGTCTACCCCCGCTTCCACGATATCCGGGAGCAAAGGCATTATGTTTCCGTCCGAGTGTAAGACAACGAAGGCACCCCTCTTCTTGAATGCATCGACGTGCTGCCGTAGCGCTGGTTTCACGAACCTCCTGAACAAGGCTGGGGGGAGCCAAGGCCCATTCTTGTTCCCGTAATCGACGCACAGCTGGATTGCATCGGCCCCCTCATCGATAGCTGCTTTCCCGTACTCTATAGCGATGCGTGTGTAGTAACTTATGATGGCCTCAACCACATCCGGCCTCTTGTACGCCCATACGAGGACCTTCCTAAGCAATGGTGGAGAGGAAACTATGGGCCCCCAAGTTCCATCAGAGTCGAACGAGAGGAACATCTTACCTTTAACCTTACTAGCCAAGAACCTCAGTATATCGAAAACCCTCTCATCGACTTCGACGCGCTCATTCTCGCAGTACCTTTTCACTTGATCTGGGTCATAAGCGTAGGCCTCGCAGAGATCCCACAAGGCCTCCCTCTCCCACAGCGTCTCTCCGCCACGCACAACTAACCTCCCATCCACCCTGTATGTGCGTTCGTCAACCCTCTCTACGCTTGGCACTCTCACGTGAGCCCAAACAACGCGTATCCAGTCCAACCCGAGTTTCGAGTACAACGTCAGCAGCTCATCGGCTATCTTCCTATTGACCTTGCCTAAATCGACGTTTTTCGCACCAGCGGAGATGACTAGATTGTAGAATGCCTCAGGGTTGTGGAGGAAGATCTCATCCGGCCTCTTACCCAGTATTACTGCTGCTATTTTCGGCGGTATGTGCATCTCGTAGATAGGTATTCTATCCGGGGTCTCGTGCTGCATAGCCCTTACTACGCGCTCCCACGAGTTCACTTGATCACCTAAAGATCTATCATGGTTGTTAGTACGGTTTAATCCAAGCTGTCTTAAATATTAGGGCGAATGCTGACAAAACTCCGACAACTAGTCCCATTCCAGTTGCTACACCTGCAGCGATAGTCAGCCTGTAATACTCCCACCTTTCCTTCCCCATTGCCCTCCTCAGCAAGTAGTGACCAACGACCCCGCCCAGAAGCATCGTTATCGTGGACGTTGGAATAACCTGGGTTCCCGTTAATAACGCTATCGCGTCGAAAGGTATTCCGATGGCTCTAAGTGCTTTCTGGAGAACCCCTAGAGCGAAGGCTAACGCTGCAAAGCCGAGAATTAGGTCGGCTCTTACCGTTATCTGCCGCGTGTACCACATCCCCTCTATCATCGCTTGTATCGGCCACTGTATTATTGTCCATGGGTAAACGGATGATGGTATAGGCGCCATCATCCAGAAGAAGGAGACGAAAATGAAGCTGAAGACCGTATAAAGGGCGAATGCGTACACGAATGCTTTGAAAAAGTCAGTCTGTTTAGTTTCCGTTAGCTCAGCCACTCGAAGCGATTCCACCCACGAAGGTGCTAAGCTGCCACCGATGACAGGAGAGAAGAAGAAAGCATCGACCTTAGGGTAGCCTGAAAGTAGTATAGCCCCCCACCATACATAAGGGATTGAAATAGTTATTGTTGTCTCTCCTCTCACTCTGGTCGCGACAAGCGCGTTCAGAAAACTGAAACCTATCGAGAGAGCAGCGGCGAGCCATACAGGGAAGTCCGGAACGAGATAGTGAAAGATGAGCACGGAGAGAAATGTCGCGCCGAGGTACATAGCCAGCAGTGTTGGTAGGGAGGAATAACTTCCGACTTCTTTGACTCTCGCCAGGGTTTTTAGTGACTTTATTATCGAGCTGGAACTTGAAGCCAGCGTGGCCAATGCTAACCCAACTGTAACTCCTATGTGCGGTGCTAACCACACTCTAAGCATAGAGCGCTGTAACACAAGGGGGATGCTCATGCCCCTGCTCCACTCATTTGCCCACTCTGGGAAAAAGTCGCGGAAGACCGTCAAAGCCATCCAGTTCCCCAAGATCCACACAGTAACCGAACCGATCAACATGTAGGTTAGGGTTCTAAGCGGTAATATAAAGCCAGCTACGAAAGTCATCGGATCAGTTGAAATTCCTAGGATAGCCCCCGGTAGCACTTTCTCTACACCTAGGTACCCCGTCGTTAAATCTATCCATGGAACTGGTACGAGTTGCATTTGTACGCCAAACAAGCCGTAAGTGAGAGTTGGTACCCCGTACGCTAGGAACGAGTAAAAACCGCTAGCTAGTGTGGCGGCGAGGAACATGCCCATTCTCTCGCGTGGTCGCTCAACGATCGTAGTTATCAGCTGGCTTGTCACGTCTGCTAACGGGAAAGGTAGCCTTTCCACCTCGTTATACAGCATGCTACAGATAATCGTTAGTGCTATCTCCTGAATTATGAATAGTATGCCATACTGGAAGTGGGAGATGAGCTGTGGAGCTATCCAGTCTGGGTGAAGGAACGACCTAACAGTATGTGCTGGCGAAGAAGGAGGGGGCGCCCAAAAACTCGGTATAACCTCAGGCAAAGGTTTACCAGTATAAGGATCCTTGAAAATACGCGTTATGGGTGATTCTACGAAAAACGACCTATAGACAAAGTTTATGTATACGGGGCTCGCCGCCACGACGGACGACATTGTGAAAATTATGAACGCCTCTTGCTTAGAGATGGAGGAGCCCATTAACAGCGCTACCTCAGTGAACAGTATGAGCGTTATATAGGATGCGGCTGCAGCTATTGTAGCACCAGCAACAAGTGACAGGTATAAGTTAACTGGAAGAATCGTTACCGAAGCGAAAAGAATCGCAAGTGCCGCTCTCCAAGTGAAACCTGGCTTGTAAAGAGTCCCCCTACTTTCCATGCTTACCACCGTGCTCAACTTACAACTTTAGCTACGTACTTAGCCCTTTCGGTAGGCGTTAAACCTCTCCACATCAACATTTGCTTCCTAACAGAATCAATAAACGCGGGAACTTTCGCTAGCCAAGCTTCTCGCTTTCCGCTTAGCAACTTTACATTCGCCAAGAATGTGTACCTCCCCTCTCCCCGCAAGTATATAGCGGAAAACGTTGCCTTCTGGACGACGCCGCTTTCAAGTGGTTGCAACCTGGATACGACTACTAGCTGTAGATTGCCCATGTCGAATGATATATCATCTGTGATGAAAACCTCCACCGACTCCTTCCTGTGAAAATCAAAGAATTCTCTCAAAAATTCAAGGAATCCGAGTGCTTCCTCCTTACTTACCGCTGCATAAGGAAGCGGAATCTCCCACTCGTCCCCCCTTGGCTTAGTAGGAACTTTCCACTTCCTCTCGAGGGATGGCACTACGGTTCGCGACACCATTATCGCTGGGTATACGCTAGGTGCCAGTATTGCAAGTAAGCCAATCATCAATGATAGTATTGTCGCAAGTGATGAAATATTTACAATGAAGTTAGGAGGTAAAAGCTTAGACTTAAACAGTATTATATTCGATACCAGGCCTAGTAGATAGCCGATCACGTAGCCAATTAGCGAGAATACCAGTGCTTCTGCAACGAAAAACCAACTAACTTCCCTCGGAGCTAGACCAAGCGCTGAAAATGTTTCAACCTCCCTACGCCGCTCTCTTACATTACCTAAAATGACGTTAGTCAGCATTAAAGCAGCTATTAAAAGCGGTACCGCAAGATTAGCCCACCCATAAAAACCGAAGGCGAGGAATGGGCTAACCATTAAGACATCTTTTCCATCAGAGATGTATATACGTATGAGTTCGAAGTACATAGCAAGTTCTGCCGCCTTCTCCTTTAATGCCTCGAAATCTTCTACCTGAGCTGCGACGCTTGCGATAAAGCCGCCCTTATCTAAAAGTATTTGGTACGGGACTACAATTACTTCCTCGAATGAAAGTGGTAACCATTGCTGCTCCTGAATAAAGCCCCTCAAAAGCGCGGCGATCGAATCAGGGCTAGGCGGAGTTACGGGGTACGCATCTAAGTCCTTGATGACATTAGCTACTCGTGGGTCTAATATACCGACAACTGTTAAATTGAGATTGTAACCTTCCAGCCATACTTGATCCCCAACACTAACGCCGAGGGACTTAGCGATGTTTACGGGAAGGATGCAGACATTCTCGGCGAAGCTCGGAAGCCAAGAACCATTTATTATGGCTTGACGCAAGTCAAGGACTTCGTCTGGCGAAAGGCCTAAAATAGCTTTGATATTGTAGGAGCCGTTCCTCCCTACCAATGTTGCATAAACTGCCTTAGAACGAACTGATTGCGGATACCACCATACCCTAACAGAGAATTTGTCAGATCTTATCAGAGTTTTTATCAGGTCTAGATCGCCATAGCTTAGGATAGGTACTACCGCCCCTCCAGGGATGGTGGTTCCCTGTTCCTTGAGTGGAGTAGGCCTGGTTATGAGTATCCCTTTATAAGATGGGCTGTAAATCGTTGGTCTAGTCAGTGTTGCAGCAGTAGTGTATACGGTTGAAGTTAAACTCAGCAATGAGAATATTACCGTAACAACAATAATTAAAGTCAAAATGGTTCTAATTTTCCTCTTTTTCATAAACTGTATAGATGTTGAAAAAAGCGTTAACATTAGATCTACCCTGGAAACTTCCACGAAAAAGTGTTTTCCGGCAAGGGCCTCTCTGTAACTTAAAGTTATTTCTCTTGCTCTGCTCATGAAGAGAAGTGAAACAAACAAGAGCAGAAGCAGTATGCCAACGCTTAAGGGCGCCATCCAATAAACAGATGCTACTTGAGGTGCCGGATGAACGAAGTAAAAGAGAATGATCAACGTTATAAGAATTACCGTTAAGCTCACCATTTTACTCTTTCCCGAAGCCCCTATTACAAGAGTTTCGAATAATGCCGCAAATATTACCGCTACAATTAGGAAAATAGAGTTAACGTTGACGGTATCATACAACAGCCTCATGACCTCTTCATAAGCGTAAAACGCGCGTATCCACGCTAACTTAGCGTAAGTGTACGCTGCATCGTACCTTCTCTCAGCGAGAGCTTTCCTAGCTTCATTAAGCCACTTAGAGCTTTCCGAAAGGTGCTGCTCAGCCACGTAGCTTAGCACGAATCTCGACGTTAGCTTGCTGTAACGATTTAAGCTCAGTAAATAAGCCTCCTCGGCGAACCTATAAGCGGTCAAGGGTATCACCAGTTGGGTTCTCTCACTTACATGTATCCCCTCGCCCTCTGGGCTCCACTCAGAGGCGTTAACCAGAATGCCAACGTTCCTATATGCAGCTGTTAACTTATAGAGGATCGCTGCCCGTGAATTCGGGGGAACAAAAACAACAGCTATGTCGTCAAATGGGAGGTAGGAGGATCCCCAATTCAAGAAGGGCCCAAGCGTGTTAAAGTCCAATACTTGGATTAAGAATGGAATCGAATGCCATGCACCATAGTGCCAGCTCTCGAAACGAGGGTCGAAGAAGATTTTTGGAGCTAACATCATTGGAGCGCCTACGTCAAAAATAACGATTGAAGAGCACTCGAAAACCACTGTAGAGACGTTGAAAGGATGTCTATCTGGCTGGTAGTAGAAGGGTATCTGCATTTGGCCGTACTGCCCGAGGTCAGGGGCATAAACTATGAGACCGGTTTCATCATCAATCTTGTAAGCTTCAACGTATATCTGTGCACCACCCCAACCGGCGTGAGACACCGCGAAGAGCCCACCTATGCCGTGAACTATGAACTCACCTTTCTCGTCGCTTTTCACAAGGATTCTGGAAAACGGATACGACGTGTACCCAGGGCCCCCTCTCAATATAGCAACTATAGCGTTTGGTACGGGGTCGTACCATCCCTTGCTATAGTTAAACTGTAGCACCCTCCCGTGTAATGTGATGTAACCTGCTACCTCCGCCCCTCCAGCAACGTACAAAGCTCTCGCTGGTGACACATGCTCCCATCTCATGCCCACGCCTTCCTCAGCCAGCGCGAAGACTATGGCAGCTGCAACCTCCAGCTGGGGCTTGAGGTTCTTCAGCTGAACTTTTTCAACCGTACTAAGAGGATGACCCCAGTGTTCTCTCAAACCTACCGTTCTAATGGCGAAGCCTAAACCGTGGGCTATAGCGAACGGCTCACTGTCCAACATGTAGGGGCCGTACACCGAGCCCCACCACCCATAGATACCCATAAACCCGGATTCAACGTCGTACCTCCTCCCAGTAGCTTCCTCGAGTCGCGGGAGAACTTCCCTGAAAATCTTCGGCTCAAGCCACCTTGTCCACCTTGTTTCAATTGGAGTTATCGCACCACCTGTGTACTCATAAAAGTGTCCAGCGTACAGGAGGTTAAGCTTGGTGCTATCAGTCGAGAAATCCAGAGCTATAAAAGCCCATAGTTTCTTGCTTCCGTTCAAGACGCTCCAGTCGAAAAAGTAGTTTTCAACAAACTCTCTCGCCCCTGCGAGAGCTAACCAATGACCTGAGAGAGCGACGAACCAGATAGTATACTTTGGGCGCAAGATGGAGAAAATTCTAGCTAGCTCGAGCAAGCTAGCCACTGAGACCGCCTCGTCAGCTCCTGGCGCGAGCTTAGGTACGACCGACCATGTGTCGTAGTGAGCCGCCACGATTATAACATCGTTCGGACGCTCGCTTCCTTCGATTATCCCGATTACATTTTTAGCTGTAACCTCTTCCCACTTCATGTTTGAGTAAACTTCTACTTCTGCTCTCTTCAGCGCGAGTTCCAGTAATTTAGCTGCGTACCGCCGCTGAACGTACAGCCTTGGGAAATGCACCGGGATTAACGAGAACTTCGATATGGCTTCCCTATATGATGTTTCCATCGGCTCCAAGAATATAACTGCTTTGGCTCCGAGCTTCATGGCATTCTTCCAGTTGTCTCCGCTGTTGAAGTCCATCAATACAATACTCCCCTCTACTTCCTCTCCATTAAAGTCTTTTAGATCCCCTTTGCCGACGTAGAGTAGCCTTCCTCTGATCGGCTTTGAAGAGGGGACGAAACCCGTTACAACATAATTGGGCCAAATAGCATACGCAGGGATTTCATTTACGCTACCGTTCTCGGAATAGAGTATTGCCGAACCTTTATCGATTGGTGATAGAACCTTATATTCCTGGATTTCCACCGTTAAATTAAGAGTCTTAAAAATGTTCGCGATGTATTCTGCGCTTTTTTCGCAACCTTCGTAACCTGTTACACGGGATTCGTATGCTACAAGAGAGGATATATGTTTAAAAATGTTGTCATAATCAATCATATTGATAACTTTTTTGAAATCGTCAGCGGAAAGACTCCTATATTCTCTAATCTGAGTTCCCGAGCTTATCAAAGGTGACGTAATCGAGTCCGCCAAGGGTGATGTGGCTATTAGCACGCATGTCGCAATAAGCAACCATTGTACTACTTCTTCTTTAACACCTCTCACAGGATGGAATGGCTCTATTCCTATTTTAAGTTTTCTAGAGTTAAATATTTAAAGGGGTCACATATTTGATTTATGAGAGACGATGGGAGCGCGTGAAGCTGTTGAACGGGTTTCTGGGTTGAAGCCTTGGATTATCGCTTATGCGATAATCTTCCCTCCCATCGCCTTCTTCTTTAACAATTGGATGCAGAGCCTTGGACGCTGGTGGCTGTGGCCTGCCATAATACCATTGCCCATGATATGGTACTTGATACTCTTTTATGCGCTTGAGAAGGCTACCAGGGGGAGGGTTTCTATATCGCCGCAGGAAATGACGTTATTCACAGTTATCAACTTTATCACTGCTGGCAGCATGTATGTTAGTTACGGCTTGCATTATTGGACGAGTGTACCGCTTATAACCTGGAACTACGCGCATTTCATTTTCGGGAATCTTATGGAGCCTTACAGCGCAGTTTACAGGAAACTATTCCCGAGCTATATAGCGCCGCTAGCAGAGGATCAGTTAAATGCCTTCTACTACGGTGGTCATTTTAATTTCGCCGTGTGGCTCCCCTCGATGGTTTTCTGGATGATTTGGGCAATAGCACTGTTCTGCGGAGGCCTTCTATGGGCCTTCCCCCTGCGGAAACCCCTCATAGAAGTGGAAAGGATGCCATTCCCCGGTATTATGCCGACAGTCTACATAGTGGAAAGTTACTACACAATTGACGAGGATAAGAGGCGAAGACTTTTCAATTTAGCTTCGTTAGACACAAGGATCTTCTGGATCGGTTTCCTTGTGGGAGCATTATCTAGTGCCCCAATAGTGATAAATGCCTTTTTACCCTCCCCATGGCTCTGGTACATACATCAATTCCCAGTAGACTTGCTAGCAATTACGAGCGGAATTCTCCCCGGAGCAACGTTTGCAGGTGCCCTATACATCACAGACGTATTCGTTGGGCAGTTTATGTCGCTCGATGTGTTAGCGACAGCCGTGCTTTGGTGGTTCATCTGGGGTGTGCTTTACCAGACGATCGGCGTAAGGGCAGGCTTCCTGCCTTACACTCCAGGCTCAACTGGCACTGAGTTCGCTTGGACTGTTGGCCCGTGGAAGTGGATGAGGTTCTCATGGCACTTATCGATAGGCCTCGGCCTTTGGATGCTGATCAACTACAGGCAGCATATTCTAAGCGTACTTAGAGCCGGGTTTAGAGGCGGAGGTAAGGCTCCGGCAGAGGAGGAGGGAGTACCGTATCGCCTTATCGTCTGGGGTGGTATACTCGCGTGGATAGTGTTAGTAGCTTTAATGGTCGCAGGGGGTGTCAACCCCATTTTTGCAGTGGTTATAGTGCCATTTTATGTGCTCTTTATGTGGGGCTGGACACGGATGATGGGTGAGGCGCAGGAGTTCATGCCAAGCGTACCATTTTATAACATTCTTGCATATGGTATAGGCCAAGCGGTTGGTGCGTGGGGTCCGGCACCCGACCCTAGGGCTCTACCCGGGATGGCGTTCTACTACAGCTTTGGTATGGGCGGAGCCAGGATGTCTTCGCTCGCTATGCATCATCACTTCAAATCATATAGGCTGGCTGCCAATACGAAAACGTTAGCTAGGGACGTCCTTATCGTTTCGCTGATAACGATAATCACAACCTCGATATTTGGGTACTTGACGTGGCCGTGGTGGTACGCGTACGTTGGGGGGTACGCTAGGAGTAGAGCGATCGAGTACCACGTGTGGAACCTTGGTGGTCCATGGAGTTTCTCTTACGGTACTCCACCACCGATCCCGTTAACGGAGGAGATCGGCTATGTAGCTGCAGCGGTTATTTTCACCTTCCTCGTTTACTGGGCTAGGTTAAGGTTCCCATGGTTCTTCCTGAACCCGATAGGGATGATGGTACTCCCCCACTGGTGGTGGCCGACGTGGCTAGTAGCATTCCTCCTAAAGTTCATAGTGATAAGAATTGGTGGTGCTAGGCTGCATGATAAGTACGTGATACCGTTTTCCGCTGGTTACTGCGCTGGCTATGGCGCTATAGTCATAATCACGGCTTTCATAGCCTTCTTCACCTTCGCCTACCCTGAGTTCATTGCTCGAGTGGCAGGAGGTTAAAGGATTCTTTTCTTCCCCTTTTCTTTCTTTTTTACTTTCAAATAATTATGCTACCCAGATCAACTTGCCACAGAGGTACTCAGCCTCTTGCTCGCGTTCCTCTTGTACAAGCCGAAGCTGAGCGCTGGATCCTATTTTTTAGTACTTAGCAGTTTTCGTTCCCCCTCTTTCGCAGGTGTGCTGGAAACCAGTAATGGACTCTTGATACCTTTAGCTCCCTGTGTCGCTGAGGGCGCCATCCCCTTGCTGTTAAGCCATGCTCTCACATCCTCTGGCTCCGACGAGAATTGACACATCCTTAGTGCCTAGGGGGTAAAGGTTTCGGAGGAGAAGTAGTACCCGCCTTGGAAGCCAGCCACATTTTCGTTGAGATCAATCTGATTAGCGAGTTAAGCTCGGCTGCACCCTTAAAAGCTCGAGCCCCCGCTCCCTCCTCAATCAGCTGTTCGTCAACGTACGGCTTTTCGATGCCAGCGGAGTCGAGGAGTGAGCAGGGGCTATCGTGGAACAGGCTGAAATCGGCCAGTAGGCCAAGCCGAAAAGCCTAAACTCCTTTGCGGCGTACATCATTCCATCCGTGGCGAGGATAGCCCCCACTGGTATCTCTAGCCTTACTGAGATCCCAGTGCAGAGCCCAGTCCGACCTCGAAGTACCGCGTTCATTATCTCCATACCAAGCCCCTAACCTCCTGCTTCCACCTTTAGGCAAAAATAGGAGTAAAGGAGTTTTTATTCCACCCACTCTGATCCCTAAGCTCCAGCAGCCGGTGATCGAGACTTTACCCAGCCTGTTGCGCGTATGAACAGCTACGTCGAGCTGACGGGAAGCCCGATCAGCGGTATGAAAGAATTTGAAACTGGTGTGAGAGCCCCCGCAGCTTGCAGGAAATTGAGCGCTAAAGAGGTGTTAAGACTTCGCGTTTTTAAGCCAGCCCGCACGTACAACTATTAATCACAAAAAGCGAGCCTAGAGGGACTTCGCGGGCACTAGTGGGCTGAGGGGTAGGTTCGGCCATAACTACCCCATCAAGAGGGGTGCCCCTCGTTGCGGTAAGAGCGGAGCTGAGGATAAGGTTCCTCAGAGGCGGTAGGGAGATTGTGAGTTCAGCTCTCGTTAACTCCGGCTTCGATTCGCTAAAGAGGCATCGGGATTCGCCAGGTAGTAACTTCCTTCACAGCGAGAAAAGGCTTAGGAAAAGCGCAGTCTCCCTGTCGAGAGTATCTGGGTTTCCAGCTATACCAGGGCCAGATTTCTCGAGGCTTTTCCAGCTCTGGAAAACACCTCTACGCGTCTAAGGTTAAGCTCTCCTCTCGAAAGTACTCAGGCCGGTAGACGAAGTGCTAACGCTTAGGTTCTGACCACTGGAAAAGCGATAAAAGTTTAAATCCCACATTTTGAATTCAATGTTATTAAGATGAGATGAGCATACTGGAGCTTGACAGCAGGTTGACGATCCCGAAGCGGGTTAGAGTATCCCCCTAGGTATTGGGAAAAAGGTTCTGGTCATAAATACCGGTGATTATCTCAAATCAAAATAGTCCCCATACCCTCAGACCCGTTTAAAGCACTACACGGCGCGTTCAACACTGAGAAGTCGTTTAAAGAACTGAGAAAGCAAGCCGAGCTCATCGCTGAAGAGGAGGCACTGAGATGATACTTCATGCCCCTACTGGAGAACAACGTAATCTTCGCATACTTGAACGAGTACAACCCAAACCACGAAATTGCTGAGGGGATATTCGAGAAACTTAGGAGGGGTGAACTCCGCGTAGAGATTTCAAGCATCAGCCAACTCGAGTGGAACCCATCTGCAGGAGCGAGAAGAGGGAGGGTAGGCTCCTGAAGGACTTAGCTGCTCTCGCTGCACTACCGAACGTGGAGTACGTGGCACTAACACCTGACGTAGTGCTTACGAGCGTGTACTTGAGGCAGACGCTCAACCTGTTTTTCTTTGACTCGCACTATGCCGCGACCGCGCTGAACCTAGAGTAAAATTATTTCTTTCGACAAAGCCTACGGAAAGGTACCCGGTCTAACGCGCATCAAGCCGGTAACTCTCTAATGCTTTGGAGGTTAGCGAGGCTCGCTGGGCCTATCTATAGTTATCGGCTCAAATTACGTTCCTGAAGCCGTAGGGCACATAATGAGTCAGAGCTGTTCTACCCACCTTTTATCTATTCACGCTTCTAGCTTGGGAAGAGCTAACTGGCTCAGCTCCAAGTGATGGTAGAGCCGTATCCAGGCTAGGTGCCTAGCTCTGAGGAGGGAGCTTCCCGTG
>JAWAJB010000031.1:0-11891 GCA_038888155.1 Desulfurococcaceae archaeon | reverse complement strand
CTGGGGTCAGCTTATCTCTCTCTCAAGAAACTGGATTACTGGGACATCCGGGAATCCATTTGCATATTGGCACGTGTATGTGATTCCTGGGCTTTTCCTCTTCCTGTTTGTTATGGGCTGGAATCTTCTCGGAGACGCATTTAGAGACGTATTAGATCCAATGATCCGGAGGAAGTGAAGAGGCTGACTCTAGAAACCTTAGATAATGAAGAATTGTTGAGTGTCAAGGACTTAGTCGTCCGATTCTATACGTATGAGGGCATAGTGAAGGCCGTTGAGAGGGCGAACCTAAAGCTGAGAAAGGGCGAGACTCTAGGAATCGTGGGTGAGACTGGGAGTGGAAAATCCGTAACCGCCTTCACGATAATAGCCTTAACTCCTTCTCCAGGTAGGGTTGAGGGTGGAGCCGTATATTTCAGAAGGGCTCAAGGAGATGTTGTAAATATCATCAAGCTCAAAGAGGTTGAGTTGCTGAGAATTAGAGGTAAAGAGGTCTCTATGATTTTCCAAGAACCTAATGCTGCTCTAGACCCACTTTACAGGGTCGGAGATCAGATAGCTGAAGCAATACTCTCCCACAGACTGCCCGAGATTCTTGAGAACGTAATAAAGTTTGTCGAGGGGGAGCTGAGAAGGGGGCGCAGTGGATTCGGAGCGAGGCTGGAACTTTGGGCCTACCGAAAGATGCTTGAAAATCCGAAATCCGCAATCCTAGCAATTCTACGGAGGATTCCTATAATCAAAAACTTGATGACTCGCAGACTTAAACATGTCGTTCGAGAAGAGATTATTGAACTCCTCAAGCTCATGGAAATACCTGACCCTGAAAGAATTATCGAGGCCTATCCCCACGAGCTAAGCGGAGGAATGCAACAAAGAATAATGATAGCCATAGCTTTGGCTTGCTCACCTGTTTTGTTACTCGCAGATGAACCTACCACTAACTTAGACGTGACTGTTCAAGCCCAAATAATTGACTTGATCATGAGATTAAAAAACAAGCTCAATATGTCCATAATTTACATCACCCATGACATGGGAGTCATAGCTGAGATAAGTGACAGAGTTGCAGTAATGTACGCTGGAAACATCGTGGAAGTTGCTCCTGTTAAGGAGCTCTTCAATAACCCCCTTCACCCATACACAAGGGCTCTCCTAGAGTCCATACCTAGACCGGGCTCCCCGTTCAAATCGATTCCAGGGACTATTCCAAACCTTGTGAACCCCCCGAGTGGATGCAGATTCCATCCGAGGTGTCCCTACGTTAGGGAGGCTTGTAAACTTGAGGTTCCCGAGCTTGTCAAAGTATCTGAAGATCATTACGTAGCTTGCTTGCTTTATGATGGTGAGATATATGGGAAATATGGTGGTCACGGTAGATCTGAAGAAATACTTTCCGATAAGAGGCGGAATATTTAGCAGGAAGGTAGGCGAAGTTAAAGCCGTAGATGGCGTAACCCTAGCGATAAAGTCAGGAGAGACTTTGGGTCTTGTAGGCGAATCAGGGTGCGGAAAGACCACCTTTGGAAAGACCGTCATAAGACTTCTCGACCCAGATGGAGGGAAAATATTTTTCGATCCTGAAGGGGTTCTTTCAGATAATCCACAGATTGAAGAGAATGCAAAAAATCACGATATCACGAATGTCAAGGGAAGGAGGCTCAAATTATTAAGGAAATATATGCAAATAGTCTACCAAAATCCATCAACATCGCTTAACCCAAGGATGCTGGTGAAGGATATTGTCGCCGAACCTCTAATAGTTCATGGAATTTGTAAAGGAAAAGAAGCTGATGAACGTGTTCTAAAAATGCTTGAGAAAGTCGGTCTCTCGAGAGAGCATCTATATAGGTATCCACACGAGTTCAGCGGAGGTCAGAAACAGAGGATAGCAATAGCAAGAGCTTTAATAACACATCCAAAATTCGTCGTCCTAGATGAGCCGACGTCGTCCGTAGATGTATCAGTAAGAGCATCATTAATAGAGTTGTTTAAAGATCTCCAGAGAAGGATGGGGTTGACTTATCTTTTTATTAGTCATGATCTATCAATAATTGAGACTATTAGCACAAGGGTTGTTGTTATGTATCTTGGGAAGATCGTTGAGGTCGCGGAGACCGAAGAGATCTTCAAATCTCCTCTTCACCCATACACACAAGCCTTGTTCTCTGCAATTCCTATACCAAATCCTGAGATAAAGCGTAAGAGGATAATCCTCCATGGAGAGCCGCCGAGTCCAGTCAACCCTCCAAGTGGGTGCAGATTCCATCCGAGGTGCGCTTATAAAGAGGATGTTTGCGAACATTGTGAACCGGAACTTTTTGAGGTCAGGCCTGGTCATCTAGTTGCATGTCACCTCTATTCATAAAGGCTTTTCTTCCCAGTATTGTTAATGACCTCAGGTAGCTTACTTGTTTAAAAGAAAGACCATTATTCAATGAAAGGATAGATTTCTCATTATTTCTTTTTGGCCATTGTAGCTAGTTTAGCAAGGAAACTCATAATCTGTACTTCTTCCGATGCGCCCTCCGCTATCCTGTAGTCAACCTCGCCCAGGATGTCGAGTAGCTCAACTTTTGATTCCTCTGAGATATTGAGTGCAAAAATCTCCCTGTATATTGCTGAGATGAGGTCTCTACCAGCTATTCCTTGCAGGTATAGAATAGCCCTGAGGGCGTCCCTTGCTTCTACGAACTTGCCAGACATTGCGTATTCTAGTATTCTCCTTACATCGCCCCTACTCACATACCCTATAACTGTGTAAACAGCTTTTTCATCTACCTTCTTTCCGAGCGTAGAGGCCGCTTGTAGGATGTTTATGCATTTTCTCATATCTCCCTGCGCGAAGTCATATATGGCATCGATTGCCTCGTCGTCTATCTCCAAACCTTCTGACTTAGCTATCTTCTTCAAATGGGATGCCACATCGGTCTTCGTAAGAGGTTTGAACCTAAAGACTGCACATCTTGATTGTATCGGTTCGATTATTCTGTTGCTATAATTGGCCACGAGTATGAACCTGCACGTCGAAGAGAATTGCTCCATCACACGTCTAAAAGCATGTTGAGCGTCATCCGTAAGCTGGTCACTTTCATCCAAGAGAAGTATCCTGAAGCCCACACCACTGAATGGAATAGACCTCGCGTACATCTTTACCTTTTCACGAATCGTTGCTATGCCTCGTTCATCGGACGCGTTGATTTCCACAAATAGACCATCTTTTATGTAACCCTCACCATACAGATCTCTTGCAAATGCATGAGCTGTCGCAGTCTTCCCTGTGCCGGGTGGTCCCGTGAACAGCATATGTGGAACTGCCTTTGTCTTAAGTATGTTTTTTAGGCTGGAAACTACCTCATGCTGGTTTACTATCTCGTCGAGTGTCGTGGGTCTATACTTTTCAATCCAAGGCAGCATACTTACCGTAGACAACCCACAACCAGCTTGATTGGTATAACGACGTATAATAAAGGTTACTTTGGGAAGTCTTACTATTTTGAATCTATACTTTTATATTACATTACTTTTTATTTAGGTTACTAAGATGGTGACTGAAAGAAACTTATCCTGTATTTGTGGTGCAACTGTTGATGTCTCTTCGCTTATCATAGAAAGGATTGGGGAAGAATATTACAAGATAGTATGTCCGTCACCGAAGTGTCCTCTACGCGAGTTAGGCTTTGTAAAAGTTATTTGTCACTCAAATCCAAAGTTTGAGGTAAAACTTTCGAGGATGTTTAAAGATTGGAATGTCCTACTTGTCGGTAGGGAAAGTTGTGACAGACTCGTACGCGACTTGCTGAAGCAAATATCTTTAAAGCTTAGAAAGTTCTAAACATGTTGAACATAACTTTTGTGGATTATAACGGGCGAGAAGGACAACGATGAAGTTGGAATAAAACCACTTTTGCCCACAACCATAATCGAGACACACAGCACGACTTAGCTGTCGTTAAAATAACAGCGTTAAAAAGTTATATTGCACTATGAATCATAATTTGTATATGCGGCTCATATTCAAAAAGGCATACGGCTTTTGTAACCCAAGCACCCTACTGGATGATATTAAACGTGTTCTCACTAACTATGGCGCGCATATAAAAAACATAGAAAAGAGTGGAAAACAGGCTTGGAACGTATCCGCAGAGAAAGAGGGCGTAAACATCCTTGCTAAGCTCTCTTACACAAGCTTACCGATAAAGGAGCAGCCTGCATTTCGCTCAAGCGGCCTTTCTGGATACATCTCAATATGTGAGGTTGAATTGTACAGTAGTGGGGATGAAAACTTCAACGAAGCATTTAGGAGAAGGTTCGAGCTCGGGTTGTTCAGGGCTGGAGGAATTTAATTAACAGGTAGATACAATCCTAGTCAAGCTAAAAAGCTACAAATGGACTTGAAGTTTCGCAAAAGCTTGAACTTAATCCGTAGGTTCTTCTTTTCTAAGTTGATAAAATGGCAGTAAGTTGAAAATACCTCATTACCTTCGGAATAACTCTCGCATCTTTTGTGATGGAAGTTTTGTGTAAAAATCATAAAGACTATGGGTTTTCAGCCCTTTCCACTTCCTAGGGACGTTCTCCAGGCAGGGAAGCACATTAACGGTAGGAGGTGATCCGGCCGCACGTTCCCGTACGGCCACCTTGTTACGACTTCTGCCTCCTCGCCAGGTCTGAGCTCGACCCAGCCAACAAGACTGAGCCTCGCTCAGACCCAGCTCGGATGCAGCGACGGGCAGTGTGTGCAAGGAGCGGGGACGTATTCACCGCCCGATGGTAACGGGCGGTTACTAGGGATTCCGCGTTCACGAGGGCGAGTTGCAACCCTCGATCCCAACTGAGGTGGGGTTTAGGGATTGGCTCCCCCTTTCGGGGTCGCAACCCATTGTCCCCACCATTGAACGTCGCGTGCGGCCCGGGGGATTCGGGGCATACTGACCTGCCGTAGCCCCCTCCTTCCTCCGCCTTTCGGCGGCAGTCCCCCCAGAGTGCCCGGCGCCTTTCGGCCCGATGGCAACTGGGGGCGGGGGTCTCGTCCGTTGCCTGAATTAACAGGACACCTCACGGCACGCACCGGCGACGGCCATGCACCTCCTCTCAGCTCGTCCGGCAAGGCCTTCAACCTGGCCTTCATCCTGCTGTCGCCCCCGGTAAGGTCTCCGGGAGCCTTGTAACCGCACGCGCGGCTCTTTCCGGCGTTGACTCCAATTAAGCCGCAACGTCCACCCCTTGTGGTGCTCCCCCGCCAATTCCTTTAAGTTTCAGCCTTGCGGCCGTACTCCCCAGGCGGCGGGCTTAATGGTTTCCCTTCGGCACCGCGCCAGCCCGTAGCTGGCGCGACACCTAGCCCGCATCGTTTACGGCTGGGACTACCGGGGTATCTAATCCCGATCGCTCCCCCAGCTTTCGTCCCTCACCGTCGGGCGTGTTCTGGCCGACCGCCTTCGCCACTGGTGGTCCTCCCGGGATCAGTGGATTTTACCCCTACCCCGGGAGTACCGTCGGCCTCTCCCACCCCCAAGCCCGGTAGTATTCTCCGCAGCCCGGCGGTTAGGCCGCCGGATTTAACAGAGAACACACCGGGCCGGCTACGGACGCTTTAAGCCCAGTAAAAGTCCCCACCACTCGCGGAGCGGGTATTACCGCGGCGGCTGACACCCGTCTTGCCCCCCGCTTATTCGCCCAGCTGTTCACACTGGGCAAAAGCCACCACGAGGGTGGCACTCGGGGTGGCCTCGTCGCGCTTGCGCGCATTGCGAAGGTTTCGCGCCTGCTGCGCCCCGTAGGGCCTGGACTCTTGTCTCAGAGTCCATCTCCGGGCTCCCCCTCTCAGGGCCCGTACCGGTTATAGGCTTGGTGGGCCGTTACCCCACCAACTACCTGATCGGCCGCAGCCCCATCCCAAGGCTGTGCCAGAAGCATCCTTCTGGCACACTTTCGGCGATGGGTCCTTCCAGAGCCCATCACCTATGGGGGTTTATGCCCCAGTTTCCCGGGGTTATCCCCCTCCTTGGGGTAGGTTGGCCACGTGTTACTGAGCCGTGCGCCATGGCCGCAGAAGCCGCGGCCATAGACTTGCATGGCTTAGTCCCACCCCGATAGCAGTGGGGTCCGGCAGGATCAACCGGAGTCAAGCCTGGAGAAGTACGCCGCATCCCTAGGAATTTGTGGGGGCTGAAAACCCATAGTTAGACCCAAGCATCCTAACGCTTAGGTCCTCATCTTGTCCCACGGCTAGGAGGCCGCCCTTACATCTGATGGGCTTTCACGCCCCTATACGTTCGAGGGCGGTACCGCCGTCGAGCCGTGGAGTTTCGCACATTATTGTAATCATCGCCTGTTTATATATATTTTGCATAAATATGTTTAAAACGTTCCTAGAACTTAAATGTCAACTATAAGCCTTTTGCTTTTCATACACCTTCGACTGTTTTAGGTAAAAGGGCCGCGGCTGGGATTCGAACCCAGGCAGCCGGCTCCACAGGCCGGAAGGCTAACCGCTACCTCACCGCGGCCAACCGCGGTCGCTTATTTATTAAAAAAGCTTCTCCTTAAGCCTTTCACCAGTCGTCTTTTGTATAAAAAATGTTAAGAAAATATTGCGGTCGATTATCCGCTTTTGCGCAGCACACCCTTAGGGTCTTTGATTATCAACACTATTTCCCAGACTATCAACGCAAATATTAGAAGGATGAAGCCGAGAACAGTAGCTTCAACGGACATCTCGAGGAATGCTCCACCCTCCATGAGGTAGCCCATGACGTGGTCAATGAAGACCATTATAGTCGCGCCCCAGAATATTAGGCTCAACAGCTTTAACATATAGACGTCATTTTCAGCTTTGGAGTACCAGATCGCTGTCGAGAGGGTAGCCGCCATCGCCAACACTACGAGCCACATAAGCTTAAGCTTAATGTTACGTTTATATAGGTGTTACTATTCTTAAATTTAGTATTACAGAGGGTGTAAAGATGGCGTGCTTTCTAGTTCCGATGGTGCTGGCGATCATAACATCGCTCGTCCAAAAGACTGCACGAAACTTGGCTGGAAAAATTAAACTCTGGATCCTCAACGTATTGCTTTGGGGCGGAGTGATATTGCTGGCTGTCGAACACGTCTGGCATGGCGAGGTCGTTCCTTGGCCGCCGTTCCTGACGGCTATGGCAAACCCGGTTGAGATACCAGTAATGCTCCATGAAATGCTCACGGTAGGCATAACAATGTCCGTCGTGACTTTAACAGTGTGGGGAGCGATACTCGTAGCATCACATTACATGCAGAAGATAGCCGCACTAAGAACAGTTACTCATGTGGAAAAATCGCTTACTCCACGCTAAACTCCTTCTTTTTATTTAAGACTGGCATATAATGAAGTTATGAAAGTTCTTGGTTTTACATTTCCTTCGAGATGCACCAGGCCTCCATAGAAGTGGAGATTTTGTGTGATATGATAGCGGGCCCGGTGGGATTCGAACCCACGACTTACGGCTTAGGAGGCCGCCGCCCTATCCATTCTAGGCCACGGGCCCAAAATTTTTAAGATGATGATGCGTATTTAAGCGTAAACCTAGGTTAAGAGCGATGCTCGTCGATGTGCACTGCCACCTGACAGATGAGGCCATAAAGGCAAACCTAGCAAAAGTGGTAGAGGACGCTAAGAGGTCTGGAGTAGCTATAATTGTAACATCTGGGCTTGGGTATGAGGATTGTTTAAAAGCATTAGAGGTGTCCGATTACAAAACGATCTTTCCGTCATTAGGAATAATGCCGTACAAGCTTGATGGTTATGAGGATGTAATCTCTTTGATAGAGAAGAGTGCTAAGAAGATCGTCGCCATAGGAGAGGTCGGTCTTGACTTTCATGTAAACGTCAGACCTGATAAAGAGTTGCAAAGAAAGGTCTTTAAAGAATTCATAGAGCTGTCCTTGAATCTAGACCTTCCGTTAATAGTACACTCCAGGAGTGCTGGAAAGTATGCGTTAGAAATGTTAGTAGAGTGTGGTGCGAAGAATGTGATAATGCACGCATTTGATGGTTCGGCGTCACATTCGTTGATTGGATTCGAAAAGGGCTATTTCTTCAGCATACCGCCCTCCGTTGTTAGGAGTACTCAGAAACAAAAACTCGTGAACAAAGTGCCTTTAGAGAACATCTTGCTGGAATCTGACGCTCCTGCTCTGTCTCCTGTTCCTGGTACCGTGAACACTCCATCCAACGTAAGGATATCCGCAGAGGTGGTGAGCAGGATAAAAGGGATTTCATTGGAGAAGGTGGAAGAGATTACGATGGAGAACGCCATGAGAATACTTAAGATAAAGGTTTAGAAATTTTAAGGACCTATGTGGCCATGGGACGTTTGGCATATCACCGTCTTGAGTCCAACCCCCTTCAATGCCTTCCAAACATCCAGCATCTCCGTATAGCTAGGTCTTGGGATCTTGACGTTCCTAAACTCTGGCCTGTAGTCGAGGACACAGACTTGTACGCTATCGTCTATCTTCGCAACCTCCTCGCCGATCCTTATTATCTCCTCCATGCTAATGAGCACTCTGTTGTAAGGTATGCCGATGCCTATGAACAATCTTTCTTTGTAGTTGTCTACTAGGTACCTAAATGCATCCCAAGATGTTCTTAGGTACCTCTCGGCGAGTTCACGGTTCTCTATGCCCGTTATCCTCATGAAAGTTTCGACCTTCAGCCCCTTAAGGTCAGGTCCTATGTCAGTCATTCCTGCATCGACTAGCTCGTCTATGTAATCCCTCGTAAGTATCGTTGCGTTCGTGTCTATGTGTATCCTTGCATCGCTATCTTGGTTTAACTCCTTTAATGCTTTAACGTAATTTAGGAGCCATCTTCTATTGAGCGTGCTTTCGCCTCCCGATATTGCCATCCTGTTCACTCGGTATACCTTTCTCATGTAAGTTGTTATTCTCGCCGCCTCGAAAGGTGATAGAGCTCTATCCTTACCGCAGTAAGTCGTCGTCCAGTTTTGGCATTGCGGACACCTTAGGTTGCATCCGCATGCAAAGCATGCAACCTCTATGTATCTATCACCTTTTAACCACCAAGGCGTTCCTACGCCGCCAACGGGATGGCCCATCCAACTGTGCACTATCCTTTTTGGAACATAGTCTTCCGGAAGCTCCGTTGATATTTCCATACCCTCCTTAATACCCGTGACGCAGCTCGGCATGAGTTCGCCATTAACCAGCACTGCACAAGAATAGCAACCTCCGACAGAACATGGAGCAAATATGCTATCCTTCTCTGGAAAGCTTGAGAACTTATACCCGATAAACTCCAAAGCTGCCTTTATGGTAATCCTTTCCGGCACCCAGAATCTTTCAGCATTTACTTTGATCTCGACATCCTTTGTTTTTGTCCTCTTGAGCATCCTAACAGCATTCCCTGGACATGCTAACTGGCATGCGCCGCAACCGAAGCACAGATCTTCTGAGAATAGCTTTCCAGCAGGGCATGCCACTATCTCCTCGCACGTATTGCATCCTGAGCATCTATCCGGTATCCTCTTAGCAAACCTCAGCATCTAAAAACAAAATCATTATTGTGCCAATTAAAGCTAATTTTAAGAATGGATGCTCATATAAGTTGTAAAAGCCGCCGCATTGCTTTTTGAGATACCCTGACATACGACCTCCATCTATTAAGACTGAACTCATCAGATAGTCGTGAGGTTATGTTGGATCTTGAGATTTATTGAGGCTTGAGCTCTTTTGGTCACGCTCTATCTGCTCAAGGATCTTCTCCGGACAATCTCTAACGGGTAAGTAGATCTTCTCGTAGAAGTCACGCTGACTCTTGAGAACATTCTCCGGGAAACTTTTAACGTACTTGATGGCGGCATTCCAGAACTTCTCGAAGCTCGGTCCGAACCTTGCCGCTATCATTCTATGAAAATCCGTGGGCCTCTGAATCTGTCCACCTATCGTGAAGTATCCACTCCGAGATCGATAAGCGACCTCATCTCCTACTTTTTCTTCAACTTCCTCCTTCTCGGCAAGCTGACCAACCCTCATACTACCTCCAAACCTCCTCGCGGTTACACCATGCTTCTTCGCCCAAGCATAAAATATCGCTCTATTCAGGCCGAACGATTTGGCGAGCTCTAGATCGCCCTTCAGCACATAGTATCTTGCTGCCTGGAGAAGGCCCATGACTTGGAACCTGCCAACATGACCAACTCGAGCGAGCGGGGCGGCCTCTTCTTCACCAACCATCGTCCTCGAGTCGCTCTTGATCTCGGCAAGAGCTCTTAGCGCCAGCTCATCACCTTCACCATCCTCAAATCCATTCCATCCACTCCAATATCTGAAGTTCTCGATCTTGGCCCAGTCAAGCTTGAAGTTCTCTAGGTCGTTAGGCTTGATCGTTATGGCGACAAGATCGAGCTCGCGGTGAAGGCTTAGGGGTGCCGTGAAAACCCTCTGGATATCCATTAGGTTCTCAATCTTAAGCCTTCTATCAGGCGATCTAGATCTCTCGCATACTTTTTCAAGCCCGTCTCTTGCGCGCATGAGAACATACTCAGCTATCGCAAAAGAGACCCTCAGCGGTCCCCTCCTCCATATCTCGCCACTCACTGCCTTTTCATTCAGGTGAACGTGGATTCCCCGCCCCGACCAGACCAAGTAGATGGACTTTTCGACGCCCTCGCTTCTGAGAGTCTCGATGAGTATCTTAGCCGCCTCTTTGATCAACTCTACCTCCTCTAGAGAACCATCAACATCCCAGCTTGGTGTGCTCATGAGAATATTATCCTCGGCGGATACGTCTTCCCTCTGCTCCAGCTTCTTATAGATATTCGCCGATCCATAAATTGTCCTCATCACCCTATTTCCGAACTTGTTGATCAACCTCTTAATATCGGCGGGCTCTTTGATTGTGAGTGGTCTCCCGTTAGGCCAATATCTGTAGAAAGTTCGACTATCGCCGCCTGACCGGCATTCTAACGCGGCCCATCTACCGGAGCAGAATCTTGAAATTTCTCTTGTAACATCCTCCCTCAAATAGTGCCTTAAAATTGTCTCCATCTTCACCCATTCAAGACATCCCTCAAGTAACCTTTAACCTAAAGTGGAGAGATAGGTAAGAATCATACTCAGACATTATTGTCGTACTGTCTACAGAAAGCTAAACCCTCGAGAGAGCTTTACCTAAGTCCTCCTTCAAGTCCTCAACATCTTCAAGACCAACCGATAATCTGAGAAGGTTCTCACTTATCTCAAGCATCTTCATCTGCTCCCTGCTCATGTTCTTGGCCGCGGTCCAGATTGGGTAGGTTAAGAGGGACTCGACGCCGCCCAAGCTCGGCGAGGGCTTGATCAGCTCCGTGCCCCTGAGAACCTCGAGCGCCTCCCTTTGGCCTCCCCTCACCTTGAAGCTTAAAACCCCTCCATAAAGCCGTCGCTTGAAGATTCTGTCTGCGATGCTCTTGTACGGGCTGCTCGAGAGCCCTGGATAATATACCTTCTCGATCTTTGGATGATCTTCAAGGAACTCTGCTATCTCGAGGGCGCTCCTCGCCTGCTTTTCAAACCTCGCCTCAAGGGTTGCCACTCCACGTATCGTGAGAAACGCATCGAATGGGCTCATGATCGATCCGAGCTTTCTCCTCCAGTTCCAAAGAACCTCCGCATCCTCCTCACTTCCCATGATTACCGCACCGCCAACAACATCATTATGACCTGCGATGTACTTCGTCAAGCTGTGAACCGTGACCCAAGCACCATCATCGAGCGGGTTGTAGAGTAGCGGTGTAGAGAAAGTGTGATCAACGATCAACGGTACTCCGAGCTCGGCGCATCTCTTGGCGATCTCTTTGACGTCAATAACCCTCACCATAGGGTTCGTGAGGGTCTCGACAAGTGTGAGC
>JAWAJB010000030.1:0-12245 GCA_038888155.1 Desulfurococcaceae archaeon | reverse complement strand
ACAATTAGCCAACTTGAAGAAATAACGCTAAAAGCTTTCAAAGAAGCAGGTAAAGACGTCCTAACAGAGAAAAAGCTCCACGATCACTTAAAGAAGAACTTGAAAATAAGCGAGGACGAAGCACTAAAGTTATGCTGGATACTAATGACGGATCAAGTGGCACTACTGTCGTATACAACTTATAGGAACAAGCTGGCATACAGACTGCTAAGACAAGAGGAAAGAGAGCTAC
This sequence comes from Desulfurococcaceae archaeon, assembly GCA_038888155.1. Taxonomy (GTDB): domain Archaea; phylum Thermoproteota; class Thermoprotei_A; order Sulfolobales; family Desulfurococcaceae; genus UBA285. The sequence continues at coordinate 12,013 of JAWAJB010000030.1, read as the reverse complement.
TAAGAGAGATGGCTTGGTACGAGGAGCGAGGCTTACCGACGAGATCAGACTTGGAGGTTGAACTCAAGATAGCAATCGAGAGGGGGGAGCTTCCACCAAGCATAGACGCCAAGGTGGTAGCTGGAAAGCTTTGGAACATATTCTACGAGAAGGGCAAGGAGGTCCCCAAAACAACAGTCACAAAGCTACTAGCCAAGAAAGCATCAATAACAATAGAGCAGGCAAAACAAGTACTCAAAGCACTAGAGAACCACGACGTAGTAGTAACGCGAGGAAGAAGATACGTGATAACAACACCATACGAGCGAGTAAGGCTATCAAGAGGATACCATTAAAGCAAGGACCTCGATAATGGAAGCCTTAGGAAGATATGCTCGCAACTCCTTTTAGGAACTTTAAGTACCTTAATGGAGCTTCAAAGATGGTTGAGTACACCTTTCTAGTCTCATAGCTGACTGGACCCGCAGTAAACTTAGAGCCGGAGAGGATGACGATTCCTCTTCATCTTCAAGAACCCACTTTAAAGCAAGGATTAGAGTCATAGATCACGACTTCGACAAATCGCTCCTAACGTCATCTATTGCTACAAGTGATTTTCTATAAATATCTGGAACTAAGAATTTCACTTTCTTGCCGTACTGCTTTAGTTCCTTTCTCAAAACGTTTTCAGCCCAGAATAAGTCACCTAGATGTAACACAGCTGGCCAGTTACGGACTATGATCCAAATCTCATTAACAGGCGCGTCCGGCTTTAAAGGTCGTTCGATATACTTCCTGACCGACTCAAAGATTTTGAGGAGGGGTGCTGGAGCAGTGCCGAGCATCGTTTCACATTCAATCGCCAATGCCTTACTACGTACATAAATGTCCGCTACTATCTCATCCCCAACTTCATAGGTGCAGATCATGTCATCAAGCTTAACGTTGAACCTCTCATGCAAGTCCTTAATTGCCAAGATCTTCATTGCTACATGATCTTCGCTTTCACGCTCACTTACATCCCTTCTAGCGTGTGCTAGATAATTGCTTGATAGAAGCTCATCTAAAAAGCCTCGATATACTGGGAGTGCGTGATGGTGTACATCTCCTCAACCTCATCTCTTCACCCATGATTTAGCTGTAAACTGATCTAGGGCTGTTGAAGCTCCAAGGCTGACTGAGAGTAGGCAAAGCCCGAGTCCTACGAGGAAGCCTCTGGTCGCCGAAGTCATCAAATCGCTTCTACGTTAAGAGACTGGGCTTATTTCTAGGTACAAAGTTATGCGGAAGTTTACTTGTTGAGCTGGGGTAGACGTTTCGCCCATAACACAAACGCAAACGATGTGGTCTCCAGGCCTAAGCGGATTCCATATTCGAGGGTTCCAGCTTCCGCCTCCCTTATAAGAATAGTAGCTGTAAGATGCGTCCTGAAACTCGAACTTCCAATAGGCTGAATCCGAGCCGGGATTTATAGCTGAAGACCCATTAGCAACAACTGGAATGTCTGGCAGACCAAGCGTTGTCACATCTATGGTGACCTTCAAGTAGAGGTCTTTAAATCCGCCCGCCATAGCGTACCATTCGCTTGCTGAAGATGGGATGGCTATGATGAGCTTTGAAACGTTGAAGTTTCCGTTACAAGTTAACGTGGTGTTTACGCATAGGTCGAACTTCTGAGCTGGCTGCAATGTCCCTAAATCAATCCTGATCGGGATTAACCTTGATGAAGGCGGCTTGACAACTCCGACAATCTCGGCGAGCATATGCCAGTTTGTGGCAATGGCAAAGGCTGAGCCTATGAAGGCCAATATTAGGGTTAAAACTAAAGCTTTCTTCACGCGCCCCCCATATTTATTCTTCCCTTCTCGCTATTAACTTTTCAGCTAAAAAATGCTCTACGACTCTCCTTGCTACGAGGGCTACTAGCCAGCCCAACTGCGTCATGTGCAAATGTTAACTATCCGACAACGGACGGAGCTCATATGGGGGGCGAGGTCGTTATAACTGAACAGCTGGGTGTAGTTTACGGTAGGGCCTTAAAGGATCAAAGCGTGCTAATTGCCTCAAAACAAAATATGCTAAGTGGAGGAAAGGAGGAAAAGGCTGGAAAAATCAAGATCATCTACTATGCTCACCCTATTGAAACCTATGGGACATGCGTTGAAAATTTCACGGAGGAGCTTGCAAGAAAACAATTTGGTAAAATTTATCACATATGTGATTGGTCTCAGTTATATCGTGCGATCGGTAAAGATGCTCGTGAAAAACTGAGGAATTTGTTTAGTAAAATGGGGGAGTTGGTTAGGCAATATAAAAGTAAAATTCCTGAAACCGACGCTGAAAGCATCGCTCACGAATTCATGAGGGCTTTTAAGTCTGGCGTAGTTGTAGATCATGACATTCTTTTTAACCCCAAGACGTTTAGTGATGTCCTTCTCATAGGGGTAAGAAGTGAAATGTTTAAAAAGAAAGCATTCCCGCACTTTTGTTATGGTCTTATCGACTATTGCGATATAATAGTTGCGCATGGGTATATAATGAACGATAACATCAAGAGATTATTCTTGGACTACCTCACACCATCAACCTCTAATGAGGAGGTGGCCGAGTATTGCCGGGAAATACGCAATTTAATAGCTGAAGCAGAGGGTATACTATGGAGCCCCGGAACATTAAGTGAGGTAAAGTATGCGTTAGAAAAGGGGAAAACAGTCTTTGTTTTACGGGGTACGAAACTTCGAAAGGTTAAGATTGAAGACGTTAGCAGGTTTAAGGAAGTTCCTTTTGACAATTATGGGTTAAGGCTATATAATGAAATATGGCAACCTACAGCCAAACGCGTATACCGAACGTTAACTCCTCATTCATTATTCAAACAAAGCGAATCAAAACCGACGTAACCAAGACCAGCAAATCTCCATCACCTAAGCACAGCTACTCTTGGAACCTGCTTTTGACAATCTTCGTGTAATCCCCTCTTATTTTGAGGACTAACTTAAGAGGCTCATCGAACAAGCTCACTCATGCACCTTCTACATGTAAGTGAGCGAGGTTTACGCCATTCGATCCTCCCTTGAGGACTTCGCATCTCCTCCACGAGTGTTCTGGACTAGGCTTTTGATTCTTTCTTCCATTTCTTTCAACTTCCTCTTAAGATATACGAGATCGGGTTGCCTACAACCTATGCGACTCACCAACAGCTACTCTCCAATTCTTCCTTAAGAGGTTCTGGGCACAGCTTAGAAAGGGTCTAGATGAGAGCTCTATTGATTGAGGTGAGCTATTTGCTCTCAAATTTCGGTGAGCGAATGAGCTCCTTCAATGAGCTTCATTGTCCCAGCCGTCCCAACTCCTCCAATCATTGGAGCCCTCTCTACATGAACTGCGTTAGTGGGTCGAGTAGTGAGCTATTGACTGCGATTCGGTCCTACTAAGTATCAGGATAGGAGCTGAAGAACTATTGCGCATTGGCTGGCTGAGCAGGAGGCACAGAGGGAGCGACACAAAAGCACGCAAACTCACTCATGAGCTCAACGAGTCTCTTCAAGCCTTTAAGCTTAAATACCACGTTACACATGTTTCCAAAGCAGAGGGCGAAGGAACGAAGATGTCCGCCAAACCAAAACCTCATAAGAAGCTTGCGGCCGTCACGGCCGTCGTAATATTCCTTATTGTGTTGTTTCTACCTGTAATTCCTGTTACGTATGAAGTTACAGAGCCACACCAAAAAACAGAGACGTACTGGGAAAAAGAGCCCTATCAAGTCACCAAAACAACTTCCAAAATGCTCATTGACGATAAACCTACAGTTCCAGCTGGACGTTACTTTTATTATCGCATTTATATCGACATATCAGGGAAGGAAAGGAACCTCGTCTCTGGTGTAGTTGTTGAAACGGCTGGATACGATATAAACTTCTACGTCTTTGACCAGAAAGGGTTTAACATGTGGATAGAGGGAAAATCCGCCCCAGCGTATGTGAGCGCCAGAAGAGTAAACTCTTACTATTATAGCTTCGTGCCGGATCATTCAGATTACTACTACTTTGTTCTTGACAATACATATTCTTGGTTTACAAATAAAGTTCCTCATATAACCGCCTCTTGGAGCTACCAGACAACCGTGACCGAATATAGAGATGTTCAAAAGACAAAAACGGTTACCGAATATGTGAAGGTAACCAAGACAAAGTACGTGAGCTTATTCCAACTGCTGACGGGAACTGGGTAGACCATTATTTTTTGAAAGCTTAATACCTGATCGAAGGGTTACCTTAACCTACTAAAGCCTCAAGAGCGACTGCGGAGTTTTCGGTTAGGTCTGAAGATTGTGAGACCTAAGGATTGCAATACCTAAGCATCGCCGTTAAGCTTCATCAACTGCACCCTCACGTAAGCGCCTTGATACTCGCTTGACACCTAGCAGTCTCGTCAGCCTATCTGATGGATCTGATGGAATGCCTGGGCCTTTCCATCGCTCCATGCATACTTCCTTTAGTCTGGAACCTTCGGATCCTTCAGACCTACTTCTCATACCCAAAATTGGATATGGCGGAGGCTTCTTCCTGAGTCTCTCGAGCAACTAGGGTCCGAGCGCGAAGAGGAGCAAGCTGAGGGCAAGCAAGGATAGCTCGACGACCAAAGTCTTGGTTAAAAAGGTTAAAAGCTTAATCGCTCCTCGAGCTCAGGAGCTTCTTCAAGGAGCTCAGCTCCTCCACCTCTACCTCGCCTCTCCTCAGCTCCTCCTTAGCTTTGATTAGGGAGCTCAGTGCTAGGTCGAGGTAGTCCTGCTCTAGGAGGTTCCTCAAAGAGCCCTCGTCGAGGCCGTGGGTCCTCTTGACGTAGTCGTAGGAGCCCTTCGGCCCTAAATAGCACTTCCTCCTACCTCCTCCAGTGTAGTGGATTGCGTAGATGTAGGTCCTGTCCCCCCTCACGTCGCTTTGAAGGCAGGAGAAGGGCCTCCCACACCTAGGGCAAACCTTCAGCTCCATACCCAAATCTGGGGTACGGAGACCTAAAGCTCTTCTCGCTGCGAGGAGCTCAGCTCTTATACGAGTTTGTTTAAGTTGATTTCGTTGCTTCGTAGTACTTTTTGGCCTGAAGAGAAGGGTTATGTAGACGATTGGCAGTGCTATTGCGATAAGTGAAGGAGACACTGTGGTGAGGAGCGCGGAGGAAGAGGCTATCAAAGCCTTTGCGAGCCGTATCCTCCTGACCCTTCCTCTTGAGTTCAGGTACGTCCACGGGCTTAGTGGACCCCTTAGTGAAGTGAGTGAGAAGGTCTACGCTCTCCCTGAGCGCTATGCAAAGCGCTTCCGCAGGTCTTCTCGGCTCGCCAACATCGATGTTAGAATGGGAGAGAAATATAAATGGGGCGCTGGGACAGGTGAGCAGTTGCAGAGGATCTGCAACTGAGCCTGCAAGCTTCGCAACCAAACTACGCGTAGCAGAGGGAAAGCGAGAAGGGGTCTCTGGGAAAAAGGTTAAATGATGAAAACTAGACAGAAGTTTCGTCTGAAATTGATGCTTATTGTTGTGGCGAATGCAGGCATTATCACGCTGGCGTTGCGCGCATATTCACAGCAACATATTGAGAGCCCTGCTATATTATACCGCACGAACTGAGCACTCAGCCCAATGTTTAGCTCTAACGTGGGCTTCCGCTCATCACCTTCCAGCCCGCCTCTTTAGAACCCTCTTGATAACGCCAGCGATGAGGAAGCCCACCGTGAGGCTGAACGTTAGCAAGGCGATGGAACCCGCTGCCACCCATACATCCAGTAAAATGCTACCCATGTAGCCGCGCTCTTCGTGGATTACATATCCAGCATAGGAGGGGTTTGCAATGACGTGTCCGAAAAACATGGTCATCAAAAATGCTATGAAGAACGCTAAGGATATTAGGAAGTAGTCTTCAGGCTCCAACTCACCCCCACACCTCAGGGTCTACTTTAAACATGACATAGCTATAAAATGTATGTGAAAAGGAGTATAACGTGTTTGAATAATTTGCTTGTTATGAGAAGAGTGCTATTAAAGAATTATTCTTTTATGTTTCGATAGAAGAGTGGAAGCGCCAACTCTTTGAGTTTTCCCGCGAGCGGATCCACTTGCAATCCTAAGACTTCTAGAGCCGCTAACCACAACCCTGAAACTCTTCATCCTCTTCATCCTTGATTCCTCCCGGACCCCTCTAGGGACCTCATGAATTTGTAAACTCCTATTATATCGACTAGGAACTCATTTAGGAGGTTTGAGCCTAGAGCCCTGAGCGAGCTAAGGTAGTGGTTTCATACCCAAATCTGGGTATGGAGAGCTATCGAGAGCCTCAATCACCATTAATTTAAACCACAAATTTGTGGTGAGGGATAGCTAGTAGCGGGTTCATCGTTGAGGAGGATTTAGTCAGTTTAGAGAAAGTATATGGTTTGGTTTTGCAAAATCTTTGAGGGTTAAGTTCTGAAATAGCCTCCTGCGCTTCTAACGATTAAACCAACTACCATTAACGCTATTGAGATCTTTGAAGGAAACATATGTTTTTCAAAAATAAAAAGCACGTAAGAAATAGTGATATATAAGGGGTTTAGATGCGGGGAAATCCAGTTTTAGTCTTAGTCCTGCTGACCTTGGCTTTAGGTCTAATGGTGTCCTCCGGATCAGCTCAGCTTAGGCAATCTACGCAACTGAGTCTCGCGCCAGAAAACTTCACGGTTACTTCAGGCAGTAGCCTTACGTTTACAGCCACCCTGCTTTCAGATGGCAAACCCTTGGCTGGCAAAACTATTGTCTTCTCAGCTACTCTTGGAACCGTTGATCCACCAATTGGTGTGACAGATACTGACGGCAAGGTTTTGTTCGTCTACACGGCTCCGCAAACACCTGTTGAGATCTATGTGAAGATCACAGCCACCTTTGCTGGTGATTTACTATACGAGGGCAGTACTGCGGTCGCCTCAGGGACTATTGAGCCAATGCCTTCGCCAACACTTCCGTCAATATCCCTTATAGGAGCCTCATTCGCTGTTCCTGAGGCGCTGAAGGATGATGTATTCTCGTATAGGGACTCCATTCCAAGCAATATTATGAAGGCATTGCCAATCAGTTTACCTTCAGAGGCCTTCCTGCTGGCAACTAATGAAAGCCTCTATTTGGTTTTTGCTGAGCAAAGCGATAAGGGCTTAGCCAAAGTAGATGGTTGGCTTTTGCCGACGCACATTCAGCTTGCAGGTTTAAACATAGCTGTTGTTGTTGCTAAGCAGGTCACCTTTGTGAAAGAAGGCCCGCTAACAACTCTTAGTGAGATCTTAGCCAATCCAGAAGCCTACAAGTTCAAACTTGTTAAGGTCGATGCTTATAGAAGGCAGATTTCAGTGCTCTATGATCCAGATGAGCCGCCGTACATCGAGTTTCCGCTGACAATCGGATACCTCTCTGAAGAGCCCATTGAGCCGCTGGCAATCGTCCGTAAGGCTTTGGAGAGAGCTAAAGAGATAACCTTCAGAATCAATGATGGAGTTATAAGAGACCTCCTGGAACTTAGAGGGCCTCAAACACTCTGGGTCTTCAACTTCGAACACGAATATTGGTATGACTCTAAAGCTATAACTAACGGGATAGTGATCCCACTTAACCACTCAATATTTACGCTGCTTGAACGGTCCATGTCGGTCTTAGGAAGGCTCCTAAAAGCTAGCGGCTCAATAATTCTCTACGATGTTAAGACCGATCTACCTTATGAAGGTGTGCAGTCTGTAGTGGAGTTGAAGAAGAACAGTGAAAGGTATCTAGGTAAAGTCGTTAAGTTAACTGCAAATTGCTATGGTGGTTACATTAGCGTTCAGGAGGTTATAGAGCATAATACTCCATGTGGTGAGGACCTGGTTTATGTCCCAGATGTTGGATGCGTGAACCTCGTGACTGATGTGAGGTTCGAGGGCTTCGTTGCCTGGAATGATGTGAGTGTGACCCCGAAGCGTGATGAACTCCTATTCGTGGTCGGCATCTCAAGCTTCCATCAGGATGAGCAATTCGTTAAGGCTTCTGGAATCTTCGAACTGTTAGGCAAGGTGCTCTCAACTAAGGAAGTGAGCGATTCTCTGCCCGATGACGTCGCCCTCATAGTTTATAGTGCTAGAAAAGTGGGTGAGATAGACTTTGAGAAGTTAGCTATCCAGGTTAAGGACGAGGTTAAAGGGCAGGTAGGAGAGCTCCTTTGGAACCTTCAAGACATTTACCCGTATCAGAAGCCACCTGAAATACCATTCAAGGTTCCAAGGAAGGTCTTCTGGCCGAAGGCCCCAATTTCCGTTACCACGCCCAAGGAGCTTCCCGAAATATTTGTTGATAGGAACTTCACGGTTATAATTGATGTAGTTGACGTGCCCATCAACCTAAACATAAGCAACTCCATCATCTCAAACATATCCGTAAGGCTAAGGGAGATCGTCAGAAACGTCACAATATACTTTGAAAAGCTCGTTGAGAAGCCTCCTGAGGTGCCCAGCCCGCCGGGATTAGTTTACGCTTATCACAGGATCGATGTAAATATCCCCGAAGCCTCCATCGAGAAGGCGGATGTAACATTCTGGGTTATGAAGGAGTGGCTGGTAACCCATGGAGCCACCAAAGATGATGTAGTCATGCTCAGGTACCATGGCGGAGAATGGTTAAGGCTTCTAACGAAGGCTATAGGTGAAAACGCAACACACTCTGAGTTCACGGCCGAGACTCCCGGCTTCTCAATATTCGCAATAGCGACAATGATGCCTGTTAGGATCCCAGTGAGCTTAACGATCTCTGTTGAGCCTAGGGAGGTTACCGTTGGAGAGGAGGTTATAGTTAAGGGGTCGATAAGCCCGGCCATGAGCAAGACTATAGAACTGACCATTAAAAGGCCCGATGGAACAACAGGTACACGGACAACCACGTCTACCCCTGATGGCAGCTTCGGCTTTAGGATTAAGCTTGATAAGGAGGGTGAATGGAGCTTTACAGCAAGATTTGCGGGGGACTTAACCTATGAGGGTGCGGTGAGCGCAGAGGTAAGGGCTACGGCTAAGCCTAAGCCGGGTCCATGCATCATAGCGACGGCGGCCTTCGGGACAGAGCTTGACCCACACGTCCAGCACCTCAGGGGCTTTAGGGACAATGTAGTCTTGAGGACCTTTGCCGGCAGTAGCTTCATGAACGTGTTCAACGCATGGTACTACTCGTGGAGTCCATACGTCGCGAGCGCGATGCAAGCCTATGAATCGTTTAGGCAAGCAGTCAAGTACGCGTTGTACCCGCTAATAGGCATCCTCCGCATCTCCGAAGCCCTATATGAGGCGCTCAGCTTCAGCCCAGAGGCAGGGGTGGTGGCCGCCGGGATCATATCCTCGCTCCTAATAGGGCTCGTATACTTCGCGCCGCCATCGATAGCCGTAATGTGCCTCGCAGGAAGGTGGCCATCTAAGAGGGCCACTAAGCTGACGGCGCTCATATGGCTTGCAGCCATCACTGGAACCGGCGTAAGCATAATAGCGGGATCTTCAGTTGCCGCCATGGCATTCACCTCAACGCTAGTCCTCACCTCATTGGCATCCTCAGTTGTATTAGCAGCGCAATTAATAAGGAGATGCATCAAATGCTGATTTCCTAGGCCATAAGAGAGGAAAGATATTGTGAGGAGCTGGGCCCACAATAGAGTACGGCTACCATGGTTTTATTGCAGGGTTTCCGGTGTAGCCTATCCATATTTTGCCATCTCCTTGAACTGCTATAGGGTGACGCCCCATGCTTTAACGAAGAAACGCATAGTAAACCAGGTTCTGCACCGCTCCATTTTACTTCAAATTCTTTTTGTTGGCTGACTTCGTCGTAGAGCTCTTTTATCCATTCGAACTTTTGCTTATCAACGTTTTCCTCAAGCTGTTTAAAGAACCTCTCCGTGTTTGCCTGCCTATGTCCGGCCTTTCGCCATTTACTATGAGCACTATGCCTTCCTCTCTTAATTTAGCGACAATTTCGTTTAGGGCTATCTATACGGCTACGCTACTTTAGATAACCTAGCCAAAATCGATAATTATAAGTCTCTTATAAAGATTACATGATATGCCTAAATGGCTTCATCATAGGAGCATTGCAAAGGTTCTTGGCATACATCTTCTTGAGAGAGAAATGCGGGAGATAGATTCAATTCTTGATGGTATAAGGAGAGGATACGAACATGATTTTTGGAAGTATGATGTAGGCCTTTTAAAGAATGCGCTTGTGCAGATAGACAGCTCATATGGCGCTGATGGTGTTAAGTATTGCTTCCTCCACATTCTCTTAGATACCCTTCAAGGATATACTGTAAGTGAGAGGACTAAGGAAACGCTAAGCGCTAGAATGATGAGAGAGCATGCACCTGTAATTGCCTTTGAAACAGCGATTAGTGTTCTGGAGTGTTACATTAAGGATAATGTTCAGGGGTATTATGTGATTTTTGAGCAGTTCCTAAGCGAAGTTAGAGATAAACAGTATGAGATAACTCAAATAATTAGTAAATTGCCTGAAGTCGAATTCTGGGTAGAAGGAATTGAGAGGTTTAAGTGGAAACGCAAAAAGGCCGAGGAAATAGCTCGCAGACATGGAGCTAAAGGCCTTTTTATTCCAACTTACACAAACTTCATTCTGGAGCTATGGAATGACAAGAAAAGAGGAGCCTTAACAAGGGAAGAGTGGGCAAATAAAGTCTTGGCAAAATATAGAGAGATGTTAATGAAAGGATTAAATAGAGACTTCTCAGAAAAAGCCTATAACGACCTTATTAAAATTGCGAGAGACCTCGGTTATATAAAGTAATTACAGTAAATTAACTTAAAGCCTAGCTTTAGTGCGCAGTTGCCTGTTCAGAGTGGGCTTATGCAGCGCCTTCTTAGAAGAGTGAATTAAAACATATGGTGGATCGCCGAGGAATTATGCCGTGAAGCTTACCCGACGCGAAGAAAACACTAACTAAGCTGCTTGACGAGTTCAACCACATGAAGTTCGCGTGGAGGGAGAGCCTTCCAAATCCCATTGATGACTATTAAGCAGCCAGTTTGAGGTAAAGCATCAATATGATGTTTTGAGAGTAACAGCTAAGCAAACTGTTAACACCGAGCACGTTCCACGCTCAGTTGATTCTAAGCAGAATTCTATTAGGACTTCTTAAAAGACCGTGAGAGCTCAGCCATTGCTAGACAGGACGCATGATCGTAGCAATGGAAAGATCTTTCATTCAGCCCTTTAATCCCTTAGTTATTGGTGTGCTTGCTTAATGCACATAAACGCCTAGTTTAATGATTTTGAATCTTCGTACCAAAATTGGATATGACCAATGAGCCTCTTCAACTAGCTTCATGCCTGCCTTTGCAGGAGGATTACAATGATTTTTTAAGCATGTATGATGTACACTAATGAACGAGTAAGGGTCAAGTCCTCGAACCTACAAACTTTTAAGCTCTTTCAATAAGTCGGCGGCTAGGTAGACCAGAAGAGCATGAAAACCATAAGAATAAGCTATGGCTCGCCTCCATTGCCCCCTTGTCAAATACCCACAACGATTAGTGACCCTAGAAACGTTGCTTGTTGTGAGGTGAAGAGGAATTAGTGCATCCTCGTAAACCCCTAAGCAGCTTAGAGCATCGTAGGTGCATGAGGGGATGAGAGTCTCCTTAGACCGGCTTAGTCCTATTCCTTAAATGATGTCTAAGAGACTTTGAACCTAGTGGTCCTATTACTTGGAGGGGATTGGAAAATTATTAAGCCTAAAGATGGCTCTCCTCTCCTCAACATACCTTAAAAAATCATACAACGTGCCCTTCCTGCGCGCAGAGATGGGCTTAGTGTTCCCTACAACTATTAGCTTCCTCCTGGCTCTCGTAAAGGCGACGTTAAGCCTATTCTCGTCATCCACAAAATCCAAGTCTTTAGTACTTGTGATGCTGAAGATTATTACGTCCTTCTCCCTTCCCTGAAATGAGTCAACAGTGTTCACTTCTAAGTCGTCATCCTTTAACGCTTCCTT
>JAWAJB010000029.1:0-12294 GCA_038888155.1 Desulfurococcaceae archaeon | reverse complement strand
GTCTTTCAAGCACTCTATGAAACCTTCTCCAAGCAGCTTAAGAACCGTATTAATGCTAAAAGTCCAGGACTAGCTTATACCCTTGACCTATACTGCATGAAGTTTAACAATAGTGATTGCATAGCCTTGTTACTAGACAACCCCGAAGCCTTTAAAGCCCTTTTAATTAGGGTTTACGGGTCGCTACAGACCGTGGAACTCATTGCAAAAATGTACCTTTCACTCATACTAGGAGACGAGAATTCGGAAGCGGTAGACTCCCTGGTCGAGGTGTTCATGACCGATCCGAGCAGCCTACGTGAAAGACTGAGAGAAATGCTGAAACGGGAATAGCGACCTGGAGCTCTTTTAACGAGCAGTGAGCACTGCTTTTCAAGCCTGAGCAGCATCCGCGCGCTTACCTGGTGCTATACGCTGGCTTGAGGCAGATCTTCACCTTCAACGGTACGGGTAGTTAGAGTAGTTTCACCAGGCTCTCCTCCTTGTAAACCGCTCCTAGTTGCTGGTGGGCGTGCTCCATGCACGGTGTAGAGTCCATTGTAGGTGCTTACTTAGCGTTAATGGTGGTAGTGGGCTTGATCATGGGCTTTTGCGCTTGGATGACTAACTCGGTGGAGGGCGTGAATAGCCAGTTGAACAGTGGTCTTGAGAGGTTCTACTACGTAATATACCCGCCCGTTCTTTCGCTGCGTTATGTGAACGAGAGCTCTTTCAAGCTGGTAATACAGCCCTACCTCCCAGTCCACGTCACCGAGATCGTGGTTAAAGACGCGCTGAATAACCCAGTTCACTGCGAGCGCCTAGACATGCTCATAACGAGTGCCTACGAAGTCGAGTTACCAGCGTTCTCCGAGCCGGTGAGCATAGTGGTATTGTCCAAGAACGGTATAGCCTACTACTACGTGCCTAGGCTAGACCCGAACCTATCACGCGCCCCCGAAACCATAAGGAACAAGGTTTACGTGGACCCCGAGCTACTACGATACCTGAGGCTTCCAAGCGGCGATAGCGGTGAAGGTGTGTGGGCGGTGTTGCCCGTTGGCTTTAAGGTCTTCGTAGGCAACTCCAGCTCCGTGAACGCGCTCATCGAGGGTCCAGGCATAGAGCTCTTCACGCAATCTCCTAATGTAGGCCTCTTCCGCCGGGTTACGTACGCGTACTCCGACCCAGTGTACTGCATTCCATCGGTGCTCACTTACAGCAGAGTGAGCGGTGCTTTTAACGGGTGCGGTGTATCGGTGAACTACACCGTGATGGGGGACAGCATCGAAGTGCTCTCTAACGGCGCGTACTTGCAGGTCTACAGGGTCATTAGGGTCCGCGGCGTGGACGTCTTAAGCATCAAGGTGAACATTAGCGTAGTAGCCAGCTCTACCGTAGCCTTCACTCCCGTGATGTACGTCTACGAATCCAGCTACCTGCTACACTTCCCGGTGACTTACGTTGACCCGGCTACCATACCAACCACGGGGCAGTTCTACTCCCTGGGGAGCACTTACTGGGCCACAGTGTGGTACCCTGAACGCTATGTAATGCCGTGGATTCTCAGGCTGAGATTAAGGGACGCTCCAATAATGGCAAGTAACTGGAATGAAGTATACTCTGCAACTATAAGCCTTAGAGAGCTTGCCATGGAAGAAGCCTACGTAGTGGTGGGTGTAGAGGCTTTAACGGGCTCGCTCACAGTGAGAATAAGCGTATCGAGCAACTAAGGGTCGCATATCCGCGAGTAACCGACCGTGTTTAGCGCGGCGACTGGAACGCCTTTCCCGCTCTGAGCTCCTCTACGTTTACTGGGAGGCTCATCGCGGTTTCCCCGGGTCACCTCCCCGCGGGTGATCGTGGATCCCGGAAACGCGAGATCTGGTGAGTGCGCTAACGGGACCTAGCTAGTGGGCACGGGCAACTGCGCGCTATAAGCGCCTATTTAACCGCCCCGAAGGCACCGAAAGGCCTGGAACAATCCGCGAGAACGGAACAGTACGCGATCTCGGACTACAGTGAGGGTAGCTTTAGTGAACACGAAAACTTGTTAAGACTTATTAACTTCTTCTATGCTTTCTCATAAACAGGGGTGCCTGTAATGAGCTATAGAGCGTTCAACAGAGTACCTAAGTACGTGTTAGTTCTAGTTCTAACATCACTCCTACTAGTTCCCTTAACACCTTCAATGGCCCTGGCGGGAAGTACCGGCTCGGAGCTAGCTCCGAGGTACAGTAGAGCTTACGTGAGCCCCGCACTCCTTGACGAGAACTACTGGAACCACGGTGCATACGTAGAAGACCCCGCGCTCTTATCGTTCACTAAGCCTAGCAGAGATGTATTTAACCTGGTAGAAGGCGTCAAGGTAGGGCAGGTAATTATTGTTGTTGATAAGAGCACTCCCTTAACCGCCTTAAAGGGCAAGGTATTAGGTCTCGTCGCGGCGCTACCCACCCACGTGTACGACGTCGTCATCGCGGCGATAACGAGGGATCAGCTGGACGAGCTGGCGCGCACGCCGGGGGTCTTAGCCATACTACCCGACACCAGGCTAGACGCCTTGATCAATAGGGAGCAGAGAATGGCGGATGAGGTGCTCGGAACCGACCAGCTACTGGGCGAGGTGTTGCAAGTAGGGAGCGGTGGTACGGGAAGCTACCACTACACCGTTAACATAACCGGGGCGATAGATGTGTGGACGCAGTACGGTGTTAGGGGCGAGGACGTAAAATTAGCCATCATCGATACCGGCGTGGATTACGCTTCACCCGGGTTAGGGCTAGACGCGATAGCTAGGGACGAGTACGGGCTACCACTGGTATTTGACGTTAGTAGCCTAGGACTAGTACTAACGCCGGTCAAGGCGATGCCCACGGGAGACGGGTACATAGTAGTAGACCCTGCACAGCTCTACCTGTTCTATCCGCCGTACTACGTATTCAAATGGACCGCCGGCCTGTACGTCAGCGTATCCGGTTGCAGAGCATTCACGGGCTGGTTACCCTTCCCTGAAGGTAACAAGTGGTACATTGGAAGCATACCTAGTAGTGGCGTGGTAAGGTTCGGTTTAATGATGCAGTACGTGTCCACGGCCATCGCCACGATATACTACACCGTACCGGTAATAGTCGTCGACAGCAACGGGGACGGGTACTACGACACGCTGTACGCTGACACCTCTACTGCACTATACCTGTTGAGATGGGCCCTCGAGCCAGCACCCTGCAGTGTAAGCATACCGGGAGACGTGGGCCGATCACCCGATTTCTCATTCGCTGACGAAACACCCATTAAGTACGGTAACGAAGTCGTTGCAAGGGACCTCAACGGGGACGGGCTCTACGACTACTCTGTTGGCACGCTAGCAGGTTACGTGTACGATGCTGCCTTCGGCATAATACTCGAAAAGACGGGTGCCTTGAAAGAGCACGTCACGCCGTTACCGCCACTCTACGGTATCAGCACGTACACGCTGCTTTCACTTGAAACTTGGAGTGGTGAAACAGTAGCACTCGTGTGGCCTGGACTAGACCCCTACGGAGACTACGTCGTAATAGAGTACGACTACCACAGCCACGGGACCTTCTGCGCTACCACAGCGGCCGGTAGAGACTACTATGCAGAGACAGGGTACGGTGTTAGGAGCATGTCGGGCCAAGCACCCGCAACGAAGATCGCGGCCTCGCCAGCGCTGTACTTCGGCACGGTAGCTGTCTCAGTGTACTTCTTCACGGGGTTCGACATCGCGACCCCCTACGGTACGGGCTCCACGTACCTGTGGCCAGCGCTACTAACAAACCCGTGGATAGCCTTCGAGGGCTGGTCCTGGAAATGGACCTACACTGGGCAGCACCAAGTAGACATAACCAGTAACTCCTATGGAATTAGCGGCTGGGCTCTGTGGGGCTGGAACAGCGGAATGGACCCCGAGAGCCTGCTCTTCGACTACACAACGCTGGTAACGGGCACGGCTCACTTCATAGCCGTGGGTAACGGCGGACCGGGCTACGGTACCATAGCCTCGCCAGCAGCATCTTCACTATCAATAAGCGTTGGCGCGGCCACGGAGTTCACATATAGGCCGATCTACGGCTACGCGTGGCCCGGTTCAAGCAGGCAGGTCATAAGCTGGAGCAACCGCGGCCCAACAGAGCTCGGCGTGGTTAAGCCGGACGTGGTCGCCGTCGGCGCGTTTGCCTGGGCTACGGGTAGAACGTGGCAGGCACTCGGCTACAGGACACTTAACGGGAGGCTGGTACACGCGCTGTTCAGTGGTACCAGCCAAGCCACGCCCATGGCCGCCGGTGTCGGCGCACTAGTAGTATCGGCTTACAAGTCCAAGTACGGTTCGAGGATACCGCCATACCTACTGAAAACAGTGTTGATGAACAATGCCCACGACATGGGCTTTGACGAGCTATCACAAGGAGCGGGCTTCGTGAACGCGTACAAGGCCGTGACCGCCGTACTAGACCCGTCATACCCCAGGGTGTACTCGAGGGACTTGCTAAAAGACCTGCTCTCAGAGCTCTCTGGCACTTACAGTTCAGTAACGTATGGTGAGATTCCGTCCGGGGAGTGGTTTGAGCCAAAAGTATTCATACCCGAAGTAGCCGCCAGGGCCGTTACAAGGACTATCACGATCGAAGGTGCCGGCGACTACAAGGTGTACTCCACTAGGCTGGAGGCTGTGGAGACGAGGAGCTTCTGTGACCTGGTTAAAGGCGTAGTTGAGCCGGCTGTCATAACCTCGTGTAGCGGTGACAGCATCACACTAAACGTCACGGCCGCAACGGTGTACGGGCACATGGTCGTAGACGCCGAAGCATTGAAGAAGTACGACTACTTCGAAATAGAGGTGATATACCCCTTCGAGTACTTCGAAGCGGGCGGTAGAACCGGGGCGTACAATAACACGATCTCGTCGAGCATACTCGAACTAGCGTACTGGATCGACGTCGGTGCTGATGGCAGGTTTTCATGGCTCGAAACCGCCAGAATATACTACAATATACTCGGAGGAAACGCCCTCAGGGTGCAAATGGGCGACCTTGAAGGGCAGATCAGCGAGATCGAGCACCTGGCTAGGGCGTACATGGGCGTAGAGCCCACCACGCTACCGAGATACCTCGTCGTGAGGCTGGGAGTATCAGGTGCCACGTATAGGGGATTAATACCCGTCAAGGCAAGGGTCGTAGGGTACCAGTATAAGCCCTGGGCAGAGGTCTACGCGACGCCCTCGAGAGTACTGGTTGGCAAGGGTGAGAAGGCAGTAGTCAACCTCATTGTCAGGGCGCCCGCAAACCCAGGGTTCTACAGCGGCTACGTAGTGGTGGAGGAGGCCGCGAAAGGTTTCCGTGCACTGGTACCAGTATCGTTCTTCGTGCCCGTGGAGCTCAGGGAGGAAAGGATATACGCCATTAAGCCCTACACGGAGAACACGCCCAGGAAGAACACCTACTTGAGAGGGGCATTCGACTACACGTGGAGGTACGAATCAGGCGATTGGAGGGTGTTCAAGGTCATAGTACACCCCGCACTCAGAGACCCATGGGCCCTCGGCGTGAGGGTAACCTGGCCCGTGTACGACAAGCCCGAGTACGCCAGCAACGTGGACGTGCACGTGTACGGCCCCTACACCTACTACATGGTGGACCCGGCCACCCTAAGGGTATACGAGTACACGGTTAACAGCGTGCAGCTAGCCGCGGAGCTCTCGAGAGACCCGCGTGGCGGGGGTAGCTACAACCCGACTAGGTTCTGGGACAGCGTTGAACCCGGCTTATCGATGGTGGTGTCACCGGCTCTCACTCCAGGCGTTTACAGGGTTGTCGTGAGGAATATACAGTTCCGCGGAGTAGACTACGCTGAGCCATTCACAGTGGAACTAATACCCGTGGTTACGAGGATTACAGCAGGCTATAACGCCGCCGTTAAAGGGTACGAGTTATTACTAAGTATTAGAACGCAGGTCAAAGACCTACTACCAGCAGTACTGAACGCGACTAACACGGGAATGGTATACACGGATACGGGAACCTACTATATACCCGACCTGCTCAAATACGGGCTGGTAGTTTACACCGAAGTCGTGAGCGTAACTAGTACGGTACTAGACGTCAGGGTGGTAGTGAAGCCTACTGACACGGCGCCGAAAGGCGCGTACATAGTACCGCTAGAAGCGCTGATGAAAATGCCGGTAACAACTGTCGGCTGGATTGATGGAGGGACGGCGAGAGTGTACTTTGAGTGGTATAGCATACCGCTATACCTGCCGCTAACCGTGTGGTAGGAAAGCCTACACGTCACCAAGCTTTTTTAAACCCCACTGTTCCTCCAACCCCTCTGCGCTACTGGAGGCAGCCGCCGGGCCGCTCATTGTATACAGATCTAGGAGTGTGCCAAGAAGGTGTAGACATGGGGTTTAAATACTAAGCTCGCTATACGTATTTTTCGAGTGAGGTGTATCCATGAATAGGGAAGTATTCCATAAGGTAACCTCAATACCCCTACTAGTGCTCGTAGCCCTCTCACTGCTCGTAGCCGTAACACCGCTACTAGTAAACATGCCAGTAGTGTACGCTGCACGAGGAAACCCCAGGTTAGCGGCACTCCACTGCCAGCCCGATCCCAGCACTGGAGTAATACAATCTTGTGATCAAATAATAATCGCAAGCTCTAACGTGTCGGTCAGAGCCGGAGAGATGTTCGTTGAAAAGGTAGACGGTAGAGAAGACGTCCTCACACCCGCTACGGGCTACTACTGGTACTTTGCAATAGTGTTCGTCTTAGACCTATATCAACCCACAGAGCAACGCTTCGTGTCATTCGACGGCGCGCAGTTCGACCTCTACATCAGTAAAGACGGTTACTCAGCACTAAGCCCAGATGACATCATGTATGCTAGGCCGTTTTACCTGACCGAGCTGTTCTCGCCACTAGCAAACAAGACTATTAGAAACCCCGTACTCAAGGGCGGTGAAGGAATGTTCCACATAGGCATCGTGACAGGGCCGCTCACAGACCCCGTTGCAGGCGCAACGTACCAGAACGCAGTTGTAGTGGTAGGCCCAATACCCTTCGACATCACAGTAGAGTACAGGTATATCAAGGTGTTTGATGGCACTGCAACCGCCGTAGCCGTAACGCAGCAAACGGTAGACATACTGGGCTCCATAGACATAACGCCCAAGTCAGGTCCTGGCGGCGCGTTAGTGACTATTAGAGGTGTAGCTCTAAGGCCAAACGCGCTAGTAAACATAACGTATACCGGTGTAACGTACACGGGGGCAACTGGTATACCTCCCGAAAACGTGACAAATGTACTAGTAGGCCAGGTGTGGACTGACGCGCAGGGCAGGTTCACTTACACGTTCAGAGTAATAGACCTGCTAATGAACTGGGTGGGCACTAACACCAGTGTTCCCTACGCTGATCTGGATATCACCGTCCTCTACAACATATCCGCCTGGGGCACTGTCGGCACTGTCTCTTACAGAGAGTACGCGAGGGCCTTCGTAGAGCTAAGATCAGTGACTTACGGCGATGTAGCGCAACGATTTGTAAGCCTAATGCAGGGCTCCGGTAATGCGTCACTAACTGTGAACGTGTACGTATTTGATACAATCGTCGTAGCTGGCTCCTGGTGGAACCCGGCTGACAAGGTGAAGTTCTACATCGGTACTACCCTAATAGGCGAAGCCACCGTAAATGCCACAGGGTTCTTTAATGCGACACTAACGGTACCCGAGCTATCAGTAGGAATACACACTGTTAGGGCCGAAAACGCCGGAGTGTACTACACGTTTAACATATACGTGAATCCGACGATGATAGTAATACCGACCTCCGGCAGGATAGGCGACACAGTAGAGGTTAGAGTGTACGGGTTCCCGGCAAACACACTCGTTGGTATATGGTGGGAATACGAGTGTCCCCTCACACCGGGCATTGTTGGAAAGCCGGCAATTTCAATACCAGGATATGCGTATGTGTCTGGGCTTTATGTTAATGTAGCTAACGGCACAACGGGGCCGGACGGCCGGTTCAATGTAACGGTGACCTTCACTGTACCCTTTGATGCCGGTGGACTGCGCCTCATAGTGGCATGCGCCAATTACTGGAACTGCACAGGCACTCCAACGATATCCTACGCGTACTTCAGGGTACTGCCGAAACTAGCGGTCACTCCCGCGGAGTTCCCAGGTGATGGTAGGGCAGTATCCGTTACGGGTACGGGCTTAGACGATGACACGACTTACACGTTTGCCGTTGACAACCAGCTACTGTTCCCAGACCTCAGGTGTGATTCGTGCGGGCGTATCAGCATAACCCTATTTGCAGCCGGCTTCAGGCCAGGAGTGCACGCCGTTGCACTTTACGAAAACACGGCGCCGGCAACGGGTGTTGGTAACAGGGTACTCCGCGACTACATAACCTTCAGAGTAGTATGTACTGGGGACACCATATGTGAAAGCGTACTCAAAATAGACGTACTAGCCGGAAAAGTCGACACGATAATCGGCGACCTCGTAGTGGTTAAGAGCGACGTAGGCGAGATCAAGGCTAAACTATCAGCTCTAGAACCCGTGATAACTGAAATTAGAGGTAACGTGGCAACCCTACTAACGAAGATCGGCACGATCGAAGCTAAGGTAGATGACATCAAGAACTTAATTGAGTCAGGTAACGCTGTGTTAACAGCTATTAGAGGCGACGTGGCCGAGATAAAGACAACTGTAGGTGACATCAGAGCCAGAATCACCGCGCTGGAACCCGTGATAACTGAAATTAGAGGTAACGTGGCAACCCTACTAACGAGAGTTGGCGCGGTTGAAGCGAGCGTCACCACCATTAGAAGCCTTGTTGAGTCAGGTAACGCTGTGTTAACAGCTATTAACGGCACTATAGCGACCATCAAGACTGATGTGGGAGACATTAAGGCGGACTTATCGGCCATTAAGCCGACAATAACGAGCATAAGCGGCGACGTCGTAACGATCAAGACCGCGGTAGGCGATATCAAGGCTGACGTGTCGGCAATTAAGCCCGTTGTAACGGACATCAAGGACGGGGTTGCAAAAATACAGACAGCTGTGGGAGAGCTTACGGGCGTGGTGGAGAGGATTGACGGCAACGTGGCAACCATTAAGACCGACGTTGGCACGATCAAGGCCGACGTGAGCGACGTCAAGGGCAGAGTACCGACCATACAAACAGACGTAGCGGCTGTGAAGGGCGACGTGTCGGCGGTTAAAGATGCAACGGGCACTCTACCGGGACTATCAGCTGCCATATGGGTTGCAGTAGTGTTCTCGATAATCTCGGCGGCGCTAGCGGCGTTTACGGTAATAACGGTACGCAGGAAAATAGCCGGGTAGGCCTTGAAGACAAACCACGTACTTTTTCTTCTCTCTTTTTAAAATACACATACTCCTAGCTCCTTGCACTTACCTAAAACTAGCTGAATAAAATGGCCTGCGCTACCCTAACACGCTTATATACTAGATCACTACTACTAATACCTGGGTGCTTTACTTGCCGGTCATCAACGAGAGGAAGTCGCTTTTTGCTAGGCGCGATCTAGTGGACCGGTTAATGGCCATTGCCAATGAAAAGGGCACGAGCCTCTACAGCCTAGTAAACGACGTCTTTGAATCGTACATTAAGCTCGAAGAACTGGGCGTGAACATTCAAAGCGTGCTCGAAAAACTACTCTTCTACGACAGAGTGCGCCGGGCAGGATACGTACTGGTACCCAGAGAGCTCTGGGACCACGCCGTGAGGGAAGTGTACGAGAAAGGTGCTGAAAGCCACGCGGGCAGGTGGCTTAGCGTAGGTGCGAGACTAGGCAAGTACTACAGGAGTCTCGACGTGAAAGACCCCTTAAACACGCTAGTAAAAGACCTCGAAAGCGCCTTCAGCTGGCTTGGCGAGGTATTAGTGCACGTTAGCGATAACCACCTAGACCTGGTCATCGCAGGGCCCGAGCTAACGGGCAACCTCGCGAAGCTGGTGGTGGAGATGCTTAAAGGAGCTCTTGAAGAGTTCGAGTACTCCTTTGCGGGAACGGTTGAAGCGGCTGGCGTCGTTAAGGTCGTCTTCGAGAAGAAGGTGGTAAAGTGAGCGGTGAGAGAGAGGAAAAGAAGCTAGTATACGTTCCCAAAAGCCTCGTAGACAGGCTCATCGAAGTAGCCAGGAGAAGCGGTACACCCATCAGCAAGCTAGTAGAGTACTCTATAAGCCACTTTCTAAAAGTAAACGAGCTGGGTTACAGCTTCGAAGAAGCGCTGGAAACGCTGAAGGCGTTCAAGTACCTCAAGGCCCTTGGAGGGGTTTTCACGCCCAAACCGGTACTGGAGTGCTTCGAGAGCTACACGTGTACTACGCGGGAAGAAAAGCTAAAGAGGTGGCGCGAGGCCGGTAAGGCCTATGGAATGTACCTACGGGAAACGTCGGGAAGCCCCGTCAAGACCCTCAAGGCACTCCTTGAAGTATCCAGGTGGGATCTGAGCGAGGTGGAGGTCAGCGATGGGGGAGACTTCTATAAGCTACGCTGCGTATCGCCAGCACTTAACGAAGAGGACACGGCCTACCTGGCGGAGTTCATAAGGGGTATCCTAGAGGGGCTCGACACGCAGATTGGAAGAGTGGAGTTCACGAGGGGGCTAGTAATAGCGGAGTTCGCGGCGCCCCGTAGATGACAGCATTTATAAGGAAACTCATTATACATAGAATGGGGGCGCCGCCGTAGCTCAGCCTGGCAGAGCGCCGGACTCATACGGGCTTACGAGTGCGTGCGGAGTCGGCCTAGGAGAGATCCGGTTGCCCCGGGTTCAAATCCCGGCGGCGGCACTCCCTAGCACTCCACTTTAAATACCCAGCTCTCCTAGTTAACAAGGGTGTTAACCTTGAGAGGTGAAATGCCCCACTTCGCGTATGGCGTAGTAAGGGCCCTCGAAGTGAAGGATCGGAGCGTGCACGAGCTACTACTAGAGATGTCTAACTGTTCTTTTCAAGGGCGCGCTCTCGGTGAAGCCTACAAGGTACTAATAGAGATGTTCAAAGACCCCGACAGCACAATTTTCCTCGGATTAGCAGGTTCGATGAGCACGGCCGGAATGTGGAAGATCATCAGGTGGCTCATCGAGGAAAGGTACGTAGACGTGGTAGTGTCCACGGGCGCTATCATAAGCGAAGACGTGTACGAAGCGATGGGCTTCAAGTACTACAAAGTACACCCATGCATAGATGATGAGATGCTGTTAAAACTCAAGTATGACCGATTCTACGACACAGTCGCGAGCGAAGTGGACTACAGGAGAATGGAGCTGCTAATAAAGGACTTCGTGGAGACACTACCAGACGGCGTGTACTCGACGGCTGAGTTCCTTCACGAGTTCGGCAAGTACCTCACTGAAAAGGGCGTTGACAGCATAGTGGCCGCAGCGTACAGGGCGGAGGTACCTGTATTCTCGCCGGCGCTCGTAGATAGCGCTTACGGCATGGCGCTTCTACTAGCGTACAGGAAGGGCAAGAGAGTAGTGCTGGACATGGTGAAGGACTTCCACCAGCTAGTGGAGATCGGAAGACGCAGTAAGAAGCTGTCCGCGATATACGTTGGTGGAGGCGTACCCAAGGACTACGTCAACCTCGTAACGGTAGCACAGACGCTAATAGCAGAGTACGAGGACAGAGTACAAGACTACTATAAGGGATTCGAGTACATAGTGCAATTCACAACGGATATGCCGCAATGGGGTGGTTTAAGCGGGGCAACACTAGAAGAGGCGGTGAGCTGGGGCAAGGTATCACCACTAGCGAAGAAGAAGATGGTGCACGTTGACGCGACGATAGCGCTGGCACTAATAGCGCACGGACTAAAGGCGGGGAACGTGAAGCGGGTAAAAGCGCAGAACGTGATGCAGGTGATTAAGCAGTAGAACAGCTCGCTGCTAGTCCTCCAAGTCGTTGATTAAAGCGTAAACAAAAGACTCCCCAGCGAGCTCCCTTAGAATAATGACTGAGGCCTGTACTACCAACGCCAGTGAGAGGTTACGTAGCACCTTTTTCCTGAGATGTTCCGGCACGGTCTCCAGGCACTTGAGCTCAGATCTCTCTGCTAGAATACCCCCTATTTCGTCGATTAGGCCAGCTACGTGCTTTTTAAGGACATCTATCTGCGTAGATAAGCGTTCCCTCAGAGAGGACAGCTCGCTGAACAATATGTATGGTAGCGTTAACCTATAGTAAATTTCGACTTTAAACTTCTTGGGGTGCTCCGATGCCTCTTCGATGAAACCGATTTCCTTT
>JAWAJB010000028.1:0-13148 GCA_038888155.1 Desulfurococcaceae archaeon | reverse complement strand
TAGAACTACTCAGATAACACGTGAAAATCGTGAAAAATCAATATCAACTTATTATATTTATATTCATAAATTCCTGACTAAAAACTACAGCTATTACTGACCAACCAGACTAAGTTAAAAAACACTCCTTACTCTCTGAAGCAGAGAATTAAGAAAGTAATTTAGTGAGAAGAAAATAATCTTTTAATTTTTGGTACGAAATACTTAATTGGCCGGGGTGCCCGAGCGGTTAAGGGGCTGGCCTTGAGAGCCAGTGGGGGATTCCCCGCGCGGGTTCAAATCCCGCCCCCGGCGCCACTCCTCATAAACTTTTATAACTTCCTTCACGGGACCAGTATACTTATCCTAGTGGTAAAGGTAGTGCCTATCTTCAATCCTCCTAATCCTTCAAGTAGAGGACATTTTTATCCCTCCAAAGAGAAATTCCATGCCTACAGGTATAAATTTATATCAGATGCTATGAAGGGAGATAACCATAGAACCTGAAGAATTGAGGATGTACTTAGCAATAGCTGATTACCTGCTATTTCCTCACATTATATCTGGAGGCTAGCGTGAAGAAGAAAGTTAAGCAAGGTAACATAGGAATATGCTAGTTGTCTTCAAAGAGCTAATTAACGAAGCATTAAGCAGTATGAGTAAAGGAGAAGAATAAACTACATAACTAAGAAAAGCCCTACCAAACATGAAAGCAACATTCACACCAAAATATTAAAGTGATATAACGAGCAAAAACTTGGAATAAAGCTACTATACTATAGATGCAACCAGAACCTTTGAAGGATGGGTCTATAAATTCAAAAACGTGCCCTAAGCATTCCTAGAACTCTCGTGCTTAAGAGTAAGGATATTGTATTTCAAGAGGCTAAGATGTAGCGTTAAACTTATATTTAAATAAGATTATTTTATTTTACTATATGAGACTCGGTGGTGTTCGTGAGGCTCGACCTATGGATGCTTAACGTAGTTATAGCATTCTTATCGACAATAAATGCTATTGCGTGGGGATTTACAATTAGGGAGTTAGGAGACCCAAAACTCACCATAGAGTTCGTCATCCGTCTAGTTTTTAACAAGTACTTCATATTAGCGATGGCTTCAGCATTTATTGCTTCTGTATTAAGTTATGTGATATTAAAGGAATTTGGTGTAATGGCTGGGAGGTTCTTCTTATCACTAAGTACCGTGGCGACAATAATTGCTAGCATAATAGTTCTAGGAGAAAGGTATGATTTAAAAGCATGGATCGGAGTATCCTTAATAATCATCGGTTCACTGATCTTAGGTAGATGAACAGGTGATTTATTGTGTTTACTGTTTCACCGAATCTTAGTAGGTTTAAAACCTGTTGTGTTAATAGTGTCAAGAAAGCTATGCTTGACTTCATCTCAAGAATAAACAATTTTATCCAAAGACTCGTGGGTAAAGAGATAAGAATAAGACTCATCCTTCTAATTTCAATCACTATATTTGTATCTGTGTTTACTATTTACAACGTGGAACAGCATTACACGTTTAAGACGTACGCTTATGATCTAGGTATTTACATGCAAGCTCTGTACACGACTGCATTCGAAGGTTTATTTCTATATGAAACTCCTGACCTCTATCACACATCTACGGGGTCATTTTTTGGAGTTCACTTCACACCTTTGACCTTAGCTCTCGTTCCCATATACCGGTTGTTCCCAAGTGCGTTAACCTTATTTATAATTCAAAATATCGTTGTCGGACTGAGTATCTGGTTTCTTTATAAACTATCGCTAGTTAAGACACGGGACGCTTTGTTCTCGGTTACTATTTCCGCAACATATATGTTAAATCCTTTTGTTCACATGGCTTTGACGTTTCCATTTCACATTGAGATATTCTGTCCTCTCTTTACGTTTATGAGCCTTTACTATTTCGAAACATCTCGATTCAAGAAGAGTGTGCTATCTATATTTTTACTGATGCTAACTATAGACTTTGCAATAATTATCGCCGCTGCAGTAACTCTGTATATCATGGTGAAGGCACAGTCGAGAAGGATTAAAGTGTTATATTCATTTCTCTTTATGTTCTCTTTAGTTTTCTTAAGCTTAGCTATCAGAACTATCTCATTGTTCGGTCCAGAACCCCTAAGCTTCGGCGGTCTTTTCGATGTCTTAGGAAAATCATGGAAAGAAATACTATTTAATGTGCTGACCAAACCCGATCTTTTAATTAGGTCTATTCAGTTTAACCTATTACTTAAGATGGCAACATTGTTTCTCCTACTTATGCCATATACTACAACAATATTTAACGCCCCACTTTCCTCATGGTTGATATCAATGCCATTGTTATTTATGTTATTATCAACACTATATTCGATGGTCGCTCCTGGGTGGCACATTCATGGATGCTTTTTCCTCCCGCTAGTTATTGTTATCTCTATAGACGGTTTTCAATCATATATCAAAGCTTCTTCTAAAGCTTTGTCTAAAAATAAATACATAAATTCATTATGTCTTGCTATAATTTTGTTTGTCCTTGTATCACCATTGGCTTTTAGTGATATATATCTTAGTTTCAACCAGATAATGTTAGGCGCCTCATACATTTCTCAACCCGATTATTCTCCAAAAGTCTCCTTTCTCCACGAAATAATTAGATATGTAGGCAATAATGATTCAATACTTGCGCAAAACCACATATTTCCGCATTTTGCTAACAGAGTTAACGCATATGTATGGGTACCGCGAGGGGTGATCGTTGATTATGCCATAGCTGACTTGAACCAGCATGATTATTATACTGCGCATGGTGACGTTCCATTTAATCAGCAATTCGAAAAACTTATTGACCAGGGCTATAGGATATGTGCCTCCGGTTACAATATCATCCTACTAGCTAGAGAAAAGTGCCCCATGGAGAAATGGGTACCATTGCGTATAGTTTACACGCACGAGAATATTACAGCAGTGAGTTTTAAAGTGGGAGAATATCTAGAGGATAAAGTTTTGATCTACGATGGGAGAAGCGAGAGCTTCATTTACGGTCCATATGTAACGCTTCCACCAGGAACATATTCGGTAACATATGAAATTCTCTTGCTAGATCATCAATGCGAGGGACTCGTAGGAGTTGTTGATGTGGTCTCTGACATAGGTAGTAAGGTGTTATCACGAAAACCCGTTTATTGTCACGAACTTAGAGGGGGCTCATTTAAATTTATTCAATTAAACTTCTCGATTAAGAATGTTGCAAGGAACGTCGAGTTTAGAATAGTAGGGGTGTCAAACATATTCACAGACAAATTAATTTTAAGGAAAATAGAGTTAACCAATACTGCCCCCCAATATGTTGACACATATGACGTTTACCTCTATAGTGCGAACTTAATACCGAAAGGCGCGAGAATTTATAACGGAATTATATTGCATGAACCTGGAAACGATAGAAGCGTTCTATGGTTTGGACCCTATATTACATTAAAAAGAGGAACATATGTAGCGCTGTTAAATATTAAAATTGGTATGCTAGATAATGTTACAGACCCTCTTCTCCAAATAGACGTGGTGGCTAATAAGGGAACAACAACCATAGCTTTCTTCAACATAACTAGGAACATGATCTACGATAACCAGTGGATTTCGATCCCATTGGTGTTCGAGCTACCTGAAGACTTCATTGACGTTGAGATTATGGGTGTGAACGCGTCAGAAGGAGTTGTTATTTATTTGGCATACATAAGATTAACGAAGGTGTAGCGATGTTCTTATTCATCACGGCACACCAAAGATCTGGAACTTACATCTACACCAAAAAATTGACATCACATTTTCCAAGAGACAGCTATAGCATAATACACTCTTCTTCTCATATCATGGACGTCTTGGGGATACCCTTTGATATTGTAATGATAGCTCGAAAAAGAGGACATAAGTTCGTAATAGTAGAATATGAGTACTCCATGTTCGGCCCTCCATTATTTACCCACATCGTATTGATTTTAACACTCATATTAGCCAGGATCTCCTTGTTAAAGCCGGTTGTAGTGCTACATGGTGTTCTTCATCCAAACCACTTATGTAAGGGTATTGCCAGCTTTTTTGTAAAGGTATTTCTAACCATTTTTTATCGTTTTATTGAAATAGCATCAATGAACTTGTATGTTCTTAATAGTATTCAATATAGATTATTGAAGGACTGCTATAGAATTAATAAACTAAAGATGGTTCCACATGGTGCTGATCAATGTATTTCCAGCGGGGATGAGATTAAGAGTAATAGTGATGAAATAAGGATTTTCTTTCATGGCTTCTTGAGACCGTCTAAAGGATTAGATGAGTTAATTGAGGCAGTAGAAATATTATCTAAAGCTGGGTACAACGTACAACTTGAGATTTGGGGCTCTATACCTCATCAGATGCTAAGAGTGGAATCAGAAAGAGAATGGCTTAAAAAATTCTTAGAAAAGGCCAAAATGTTAATGAAGCAAAAAATGGTGAAAATCCACATAGGATTTGCCTCAGAAGAAGAACTCAAGAAGGCTGTGATGAGCTGTGATATTATAGTATTACCTTATAAAGACCATTATTTCGAAAGTAGCGGCGTCTTACATCTTTTTATGGATTGTGGTAAGCCTTTCATATTATCAAGAATACCACGTTTTTATGCCGACGTAGACCCGAGTGAAGCAGTGTTCGTGAATGTTAATGGACCTGAGCTTGCTAAGGCTGTTGTCATTGCTTTAAATAAGGGGAAGATTTTAGCTCACAGGCTTAAAATCAAAGCAAATGAAAGATCGTGGAAGAAAACATCGTTAACCTTTATAACGAGCTTAACTAGGGAATGATATACGGGAGATTTCCAGGACGTTATGAAAATTTAAATTTTAAATCTATTTTAAATTTAAAATCTATTTATAGTGTAATTGGATGGTAAATTGGCATGAAAATTACGTTCGTGCACCACTTTAGTCTTAGTTATGTTGGTGGTGGGGAGAAGTTCTTAATAGAGGTTTGTTTGCTATTAAAGAAAAAAAGCTGGGATGTTGAAATAAGAGCCTTTCCAATTTATCGTAATATATATAATAAACATATTTGGGGTCTTATGTCAGGCATTAACTACATCGAGAACTGGTTTCATAAGGTAAGCGATACAGATGTTGTTTATTTTATATATGCACCTTTAATATGGAAGCTAGTGAAAACAGATGCACCAAAGATAGCAGGCATTCATGCACCTTCCTTGGTTCCAGAACTACAGAGTCCAGATGTTTTCCCTAAGTCACCCATCAAACTCTTTAAGATCCACGGACTTCTCTCCACTATCACCTATTATTACTTTAGGTTATTCAAGGAGGAGGAACTACGAAGATTTGACGCCGTACACATAATAAATCGTGCTATGAAATTTAGGCATCCAAATGTGTATTGGGTTCCACTTTTCATAGACGCAACACAACTATATAGACCGACAAAACCCAAGTCTGATGAGCCAACAATTCTCTTTGTCGGAAGACCTCTATTTAAGAAGGGTTTTGACTTATTTGTAAAATCGGCTAAAATTATTCGCAAACATACAGGTAACGTTAAATTTCTTGCTACAGGAGTTGAGGGTACTGTCGATGGAATTATTAAGGGATTAGGTTTAATTCGCGACAACATGCTTCCAGATCTTTACTCATCGGCTTGGATCGTTATCTATCCCTCAAGGATCGATACGTTTGGAAGGGTGATTTTAGAAGCCATGGCCTCAGGAACTCCTGTTATAACTACGCCAATATTATCTCATATACATTTAAATCTACCGGTCTACTATGCCTCCACACCTGACGAGATAGCTCAGAAGGCGCTGCTTATCCTGCATATGCCCGAGGATGAGTACAAGAGCTTGTGTGCGATCTCTCGAAGGTCCGTTATTGAGCAATACGATGTAGAGAAGGTCTTTCCAAAATTCGAACAAATGTTAAGAGAAGTTGCAGAAAGATAACACTTTAATTATCGGTTAACTTTTAGGTCTTACAGCGCGTGATATCAAAGGAGTCACGATTTCGCGATTGTTGGTCAAATGATCAGTAACTCCTGATCTCTAACAAATGCTTAACGTATTTTACTATTTCTCTAAGAGTGAGTTTGCTTTTACCTTTCTGTCTCGCACTGAAGACATACGGCACTTCGCATACGTTTTTCCATTTGGCTTTACAGAGTATCTCTAGCAGCACTTTGAAGGACTTCGGGTTTAACCCTATACCATTAATAATGGTCCTCCTGAATCCAAAGAAGCCTGAAAGTGGATCTTTTACACTTCTACAAGGTGGGAGTAACATATATGCTAGTAGGGTCGCGCCACGCGAGATTATACTTCTGGAGAGAGGCCAGTTCTCTATACCTCCTCCTGCAATGTATCTCGATGCGACAACTATGTCACATCCCTCTTTGAGTTTTTCAATGACAGTTGGGATAACTTCGGGTGGATGCTGTAGGTCCGCATCCATTATTACTATGAGCTCTCCCCCGCTTGTCTTAATGCCCTCCATAATGGCAGAGCCAAGACCCAGCTTCCCAGGTCTTTTTATTAGTTTAATAGGATATTTACGGCTTAAATCTCTAACCACCTCGGCGGTTCCATCGGGCGAGTTATCGTCTACGACAACTATCTCAAAGTCGCCATAGCCAGCATCATGCATAGCCTCGGAGAGCCTTACCACAAGCTCCTCAATGTTTTCGCGCTCATTATAAGTCGGAACTACTACGCTTATGCGATATGCATCGGGCATCTCTGCTATGTCCCTTTTATAATATATTAGTAGCTTGAGAATATAAAAGCTATGAGCGGTTAGGTAGTTAAACAGAATTGAAAGGCAAAAATGTTGTGTTATGAATTGATGTCCTTCTTTAAGGTCTACAAGCTTTTATAGGGGGTATTCGAATAACGGTAAACCGCGAGGATGAACCTGCCAGAGTCTTAGTAACTAGAATAGGTTTCCAGGCTCGTAGAAATGTTCTGTGTTTCTTTCGTTTATGTGTCTGAGTGGGTATGTTGCGTAGGTTCTACCAAGCTTGATTCCTCGTTTTCCTTAACGCTATTCTGTGGTGTAGTTCTTCGCCCTTGTAATCGTATATTTCCACGCCCATTTCCACGTTCTCGTAGTAGTATAGCTTCATAACAAATGCTTCCCTTCCCTCTGTCCACAGCTCATCGTTCTCTACTAAGTAGGTGGCTAGCCTTCTGACGTTCTTGTAGCTACTGAGACACATTGAGGTGAGGCTATATGACAAGGAAAGCCTTTCTCAATGATGCTCACAAGTTTCCAGCAGGAGAGTAAACGTTAACGCCTATGCTCATGAATTCATCGAGGAGAAGAGCAATGATTTTCTCGGTGACAGAAGTACTCAAGCTACTTAAGCCAAACTTATTACTAATTCTTAAACGTCTATTATCCCTGACCCTATTCTTTATAAGCATCCTGGACATCACAATCAGTTCCTTTCATAAAACAAGACTACACGCATGCGATACCATCCCAGAGATGTTTTATCTCGTATTTGTTATTCTCCGATAGTGCTAGAGCCTTAGTGGGTATAATTATGTCGGCGTGCATTGATTAGAACTTGACAGAGGTTGCTCTTGGATTAAACCTGGAATACCCCTATGTGTTTAGCAGGTATCTTAACAATAGATTTGTATTTTTCTACCTCAAGGTGCTTTAGTAACTCCTTAATATGCTATGTTAATCTCATTCGGATTATTCACAACATAGTACCTATACCTCATACTTAACTCACTAAGATACCTATCGACTTCTTTAAGGTCAACTGCCTCTCTCCTTCCCCATTTTTAATAACCCAAGGTATCTTATCAACACGGTAGCGCCCATGAGATACGCATCCACTAAGCTCACTATGTTCAGTAAAGCTCCTGAGAAAGATAAACGGATTTCATGTCGACAATGAACTATCTACCAACAATCTGTCTGAGAACGTAAGCATCAATAGATAATCCCGGTTGTCGTAAATCTCCATGTGCCTGCCATATGGCATGCAGAAACCCCCGGTGGATATTTCTCCATTTCCTAGCTGTATGCCGTACCTACCCATTTTTACTGCCTCTCTTGAAATCATGCAGTTAACATTCTCCATTATGACGACTGGCTTCCGCGCGCCAATCTAGACAAACGTATGTGGCAGGCGATGAACACCCCCAAACAATTCATATCCTGTCTACCTTGAGTGCAGGAGGGTCAACTCTCATCGAGCATCTGCTATGCGGATATACTAGGTAGATACAATCTTTTCTATTAGATTTTATTACAACGTAATCTATTACCCCTCTTTAAGTCTCCAATGATGCCGGCATTACCAAGGTTCTCCAACAAGGTTGGCAATTGATTCTTGCTGAGAACGATAATATCTACGTCACCTGTACCAAGTATATTTTTAATTAACATGAAAACGCTACGCATACTAACGTATCTGACACTAGTAACGCGACGAACAGGATTAATCTCGCTCTTATTGGGAGTTAAATCCCTAGAAGGAAGAAGATACTTCCACCCACCAGCAAGGATGTCTCTGTAAACCTCTGTGGAAACTAATTATGTACTTATCACACCAAAACTAATACCGTGCTCTCTTAATATTCCCAACATATTATTGGTAATACTATCAGGACTACTCACCACTTAAGGTTCTTGAGCCTTAGAACAATTCTCTTCAGTTGATTTTCGTGGCCCGCGATTATATAGAACGACCCGATAACATCAACTCCATTGTCTTAATTAGACGGCTCGGCTTAAGTTTCTCAACTCTGCCATTGGCATTCTTACATGTGTCCGTAAGGCTACTGTGTATAGAATTCAGGAAACCATGAGAGACCAGTGTTCCTCAACCTCTTTAATTTAAGGATTTATATCTCTTTGAGTGGTAATCCCTTAAATTTCTCCTTAACCGACTCACGCAATTGTTCCACTATCGCATTCTCATTCTAATTTCATCAGTCATCATTTCTCTTCACTAATCTCCTTGATAACCGCGTGTAACTTCTCGTGGATTTCAATAATCTCATCGAGAACTAGTATAACCTTGTTTATGCCGTAATGTGTAGCCAAACGCAAAAATGGTATATAAAGCTATGCAACGTGGTGACGATTATGGAATTATACAGGAAACCCCTATCCCTGGAGACAACGAACGGACAGTATCCGTTAAGTTTAAGCATCCACGAGTCCAGCAGAAGAACATGGTATGGGATGATTCTCGTTAAGCAAGCACGACGGCTACTCCGAGGTATAGTCTCACTCTGACGCGAAGGGCTAGGTCACCTCGATTAGGGAGTCGGTAGACCATTCGTAGCCTCCCATTTAATCTACTTCCTTCAAATACTTCTCCCTCTTCTATAATTTGGCGAGCCAGGGCATTCCAGAGTTCGATAAGGCACCGGTACAAGTTAACAGCTAACTGCTTATTCGGTGCAACCACGAAGACAACATAGTTGCCGATTCCCGCGAAGCGCTACTTCTCCAACAACGACAGTAGCAAACCATGAAGCATCCCCAATGATTTTCCAGCACATGATTTATTAATTACCTCTAGGTATTTGTCCATACTGAAATTCTCGACATCCAGGTCACTAATCCTCCTAGCATCCTCTGTTAACAGCCCGCGAAAAACTTGTAAGCTTATTTCAACCAACCACATACTTGTGGATATTGCTCTCATAACGCCAAAGATAATAACTACTCCATCACTTCAGGGCAGACTCTAACACGAAGGATTCAATAGCTGAGATATCGAAAGTAGTAGCCGCCATGACAATTCATAGTAAAGTAGACAGAATCTGATGATTCACCCCTCCTTCCAGGTCTCCATCTAGTTGTTTCGGTTTGACATCATTGTAGCCTCCTTGGCTACTCGTGTTAGAAGACGTTTTCGAGTAGCTCTGACAGCTTGCTAATTAGCTTCGGGTAGTGCTTGTCGACGCGTGCTGGGAGGTTGTCATAGTGTACATCTCCTATATTTAACCCAGTTATCCCGGACCGGCAGAAGTTGCAGACTTCTCTAGGCACATCCTTGTCTCTGCGGAGCCCGTAAAATAGCTTCCGGTAATTCTTTGTCTTCACTTTATATTCGTCGAAGGGATTGTCTCTTATTACATCGTAGCTTCCTAACTTTCCTTTCACTCTAGCGACATCGTTGAGGAGGGACTTCGGAAAGTAGATGTGCTCAATAGCTCAGCGCCCCCTTCTATTTCTCACGTTGAGAAATGTTCTTACCCCTTACAGGGAGCTCAACTATTAGCTCACGCCTCTTCACGGTCTCTACAGCGATTTTTCGTTCTCAGGAATTAATATATCCCAGCAATCGAGGTAAGCGATGAATCTTGCTTGGTCTTGAGAGCTAGTGGGGGTTCTCCGCGCGGGTTCGAATTCTGCTCCCGACGCCAGCCTCTAGAAAGTTTTAGGTCCAGAGCTAAACAAAGAGCATTTCATGAACTGGATCAATGAACAATCTTACAGAAAGTAAGCTACTCCTGATGTAAAAATTTCTCATTAATGTCTCTTAATAAAGTACTTTATTAACTAATTTTAGTTTGAGTGAATCTTAGCATAGCACTTAATACGGTCGTTTAGCAATTCTTTTGTTTGAGCTAATACTCAGGTGGAATAGTATTTTACTACCAGCAGTATATGTCGTTTGCGCATATTATTCCTGAGATCGTGACGGCTTCTATTCCTCTCCCGGGAAAGTTAAGGTCCCTACTAGATAGAGACCTCCATCGGCGTTTTGAAGTAGGGTCTTTTGTGTTTATTGACTGGTCGAAAGCATAGATCGCGCCTTCAGGCATTAAAATATATTTTTCGAAGGTTTTTGGTGTTGCGGCGTTTTGAATGATTATGTGTTTGCTCAAGCCTGGAATAATTTTCTCAACTTTTTGAATCAACACCTCAGCAAGCTCGCCTTTCTCTTTTAAGTATTCTTCTGTTTCTCTTGTTGGAAAGTCTTGGTAATTGGCGTTAGTAAGTATCGTGATACTAGCCTTACCCTTGGGCGCTAAACTCGGGTCAGCGTTTGAGTTGATGACAACCTTGTAGTCCTCGTCTAAGTTTTTAATGAGTACTGGATAGTTAGAGAGGTCGATGTCTACTCTAGGAAGATCATGAAGCAAGACTGGAATATCCTCAGCCTCCTAATATACTCGACGAAGTCCTTGTCTGAGTTTTGCCCTCCAATGAGCTCTAGAAATGTCGTTTTTGCGTTGACGTTTGAAACCACGATGAGGCTTTTGAAAGTCTTTTCTTCAACCTTAACGCCCTTCACTTCACCTTCCTCAACTAATATCTTGTCGACTTCATGTCTGACTAGAACTTTCCCACCGTGCTTTTCAATGAAATTCTTCAAGGTGTTCGCATAGTTTTGTGCTCCTCCTTCCAGGAAGTAGCCTCCATGCAGATAGTAGGAGATGCATGCTGTAAGCGCGACTGAAGCAGGGTTTTCTAGGGACTTGTACTCACATACCCTAGACAAGCGCGTAGTAGCTCTTTCAAATCTTAATCGGAAAAATATTCGTCAAGCTTCTGCCTAAAACTCTTGCTCATCCAATCATAGAAATGTGGGTGCTCTCTTGGATAATTCACGAGCTTCTTCATGCCGAAGACTTTGGCGATAAGCTCTGGAGGTGGGGGCGCACCATAAACTTCAGCATCCCTATAACATTCCATATAAGCTTTTCGAGAGTCTTCGAAGAAGGCACTGATATTCTCCCTCTCTTAAGGAGATATTTCATAGAAGTTTTATGAATTCATCTAGGCTCCTCACCTCAGCTTTTCCCCCTTAAAAATATATCTCACAGTATTTCTTACAAATAGTTACTCCCTACTTAATTTAAGTCTGCGTAGAAAAAGAGGTATCGTTCCGTTCTCCCATAAGTCACTGAGATCCTCAACACCAGTGTTGAAGGTGAGACCTTATCCTCTTATAATGAGGAACAGTATCCACCGACTTGATAGTGTTGCTCTGAAACGAGAACCTCATAACCCTTCTTAGCTAGGATAGAGTTGCACGTTAACCCTCCGAGGCCCGTCCCCACAATTATGACGTCATATTCGTCTTCTCCTTTCATATTCAGCGAGTTTACTTCAACTCTCCAGTCAAATCTTTCAAAGGGCTTAACATACCCCCTCATAACAAAGTATAAGGGCGCCTTCACTGGGAAGATAGTGGAGAAAAGTTATGCCTAAAATAATACTAATAAGTTAGAGAAAACCACGTTATAAGGCATTCTTGTAAGTAGAAAGAGGATTGCATTGACTATAGATATTAACGTCCAAACTAATGAAACGATATTGTTGATAAGAAGGAAGGATTTCTCTCTCCAGTAACTCTCAGGCCAATCCTTCTTAGCGACCTTAAACGTGAAAGGTCGCTTAACGACCAAGGAAAAAGCGTCCATCAGAAATAAAGTAAAATAACCTGCGAAGCTACATTACTGGACGAAAAACTCTAGGTTAAATACGTATGTGCCTGCAGAAGCCAAACTGAAGTAAATGAGAGAGACGAGGTCCATCAAATTATAACTTTTCCACTTCTTCTGAGGAATTATGAGAATGATTGATATCACAAAAGATAGAAATACTCCAAGCTTAAATCCTAAGCTACACAAAACCCAGTAAACAATTCAGGGAACGAAAGACAATACGATGTAAACCATGCCGGAAATCTTTCCACTTGACCAATTACTATTACTCATTACTCTCTACTCAGTCTTATTTCTCTTCTTCAAGATTTAAGTAGTCTCTAGTACTCTTTAAAAAGTAAATCGTGTGAATTTTAAGTCTATGTCTCTTGTTAGATTTCTATTAGTTCGGTTAGAGGAATAAATCTTAGGTACCACTTCTCGAATTCTTTTTTAGTTATTATGTGTAGCTGTATTGGTAAGTCTGTGGTCATGGCAATCTTAGCTTTAAATCTGTACTTTTCTTCCGTATCACAGCTCTCAGCTACTATTAATATGTCTATGTCGCTTCCCGCCGTGTATTTTCCTCTGGCAATCGAGCCAAATATGTATACTTTAGCTTCTGGCCAGTAGTTCTTAGCAAGCTCTTTTATTTCTTTAGCTACCGTGTGAGGGTTTTCAGCAACTCTTAAGAACTTCTTAGCTTTCTCTACGTATATATTAAA
>JAWAJB010000027.1:0-13257 GCA_038888155.1 Desulfurococcaceae archaeon | reverse complement strand
CCTTCTAATGTAAGCCTATCTACAAGATGGCTACCTATAAAGCCGGCACCACCAGTAACGAGTACTCTCTTCACCAGCTCTCATCAAGAAACGTATCCCTATATATGTGTTAAGAACGAGGAAGTGTCAACTCTTTCAGAGTAGGAGGAATAGTTTACTTTCACATCGTATTGACAATACTCTTCTTGAATATATTGAGGTGCCTCTAGAATTCTTGTGATTTTTGCATACGTTCTAATAATGTAGAAACTCTGTGAGAGTTAAGGAACTTAATAGAATTATGATGAAACAAAATAGTTTTAGAGTAGAAGAAATGAAAATATAGTATTGGTTCAGCCGGCTGAAGGATTGTTTAATATTGCTGAAGAAGTCAAGCTAGGAAATATAGAAACTCTTAGTAGATACATCCACTCTTGTTTAAACAACCATAAATTGCTAACATCTTTTTTGTTATAGTCTTGGCAATCATGTAGTCTTCTTGTATTGATAATATTCTTGAGAGGCTGAAAATTGATTTCTAGATCTATTAGGGGGAGGTGGAGGTATAAGCAATCTAGCCTGATTTTTAACTACTAATAAGAAAAAGGAAGGAGATAATGGAATTCAATTAAAATTGGGGCCCAGGAAGCAGTATCCAGAAATGATGGGTTGAAAGTTTAATATCGATTTGAGTAGTGGAGAATTATGGAAAAGACATGAAAAAATTGTTGGTATTCATTCTGTTTTGGCTAATCATTTTAACAATATTTAATTCTTGCCTATGTTATGATGATTCATTAATAAAATCGGTTAGAGATACATACTCAAGGCTCGTAGATGCTGAAGAGAAAGGCGCTGATATACGTGAAGTCACAGTAAAACTGAATAGGGCGCTACAACTTATCAGAGAGGCTAGGGATAATCCTGAAAACAGGGGTATTTTATTATCTGAAGCCTACGCGTTAATTGAGGATGTTAACGTAAACATACCACTGCTTATTCGAGAAGGTGAGAGTAAAATGTTCTGGAGAAATGTTGCAATATGCTCTGCGGGGGTTTTAACCGCTGTAACTGGTGTCTTGGTTTATCGTTTTGGACCGAGGATCTTCTGGGAAACTTGGTTGAGGGTCAGGTCTAGATGGATTGTTGAGGTGAAGAAGAGTCGTAAAGATAGGAGTGATAGGCATGATAGATGATGAAGTTAAGGCAGTTGTACTTGCAATAATAATTGTCGCAGGCGCTCTGATAGTAGCTCAGCTATTTGCAGGTGGTAAAGTTGTTGAACCATTTTCTGCTATAGGGCTGCTAGGCCCAAAGATGAAGATTGGAGATTATCCAAAAAGTGTTCTAGTGAATCAAACAATAAACCTCTACCTCTATGTAGATAATCATGAGGGGCGCACTATGTATTATGTGATATATGCTAAGCTTGGAGAAAAATCGACAACTATTAGTGAAAATGTTTCAGCCGACGCACCCATACTCGACGTATACGAGCTAATACTACCCCATGGATCGAATGCAACTATCCCTGTCTCTATCACAATATCGGAGCCTGTTACAAACGCTAAGCTGATATTCGAGATGTGGGTATATGATCCCAAGATCGATGAAGTGATATATCATGGAAGGTGGGTGCAGTTATGGTTAAACGTGACCGCCCCCCAGATCCAGTAAACTTAGATGAACCACTTAGACGCTTACTTAAGATCATTCAAGAAAGTGGTGGAAGTGTGGGAGACATTGTAAATGAAGCTTCTAGGAAGCTAGAATTAAAGCGCTATGAAGTAGCAAGACTACTGTACAAGCTTAAGGATCTAGATTTAATCCGTTTCATAGACCCCCAGCCTCCAAGATCCTTCGTAACCTATCTCCTCAGCTCACATGTTATCTGGTTTTGGTCTCTGGTAGGTCTTATCATACTGATACTCTTCCTCATCTACCTCACCCCCCAGGTTCCTCCATTCACTTATCTAAGATACGTTTTTGGTTCACTCTTCGTCTTATACTTACCCGGCGCCGCCCTCATAGAGTTACTTTATCCGAAAACTTCAGACCTTTCACAGCTTGAGAGGCTTGCTCTATCGATAGGGTTAAGCCTAGCGTTAGTTCCTCTAGTGGGACTAATCTTAAACTACACACCATGGGGTATAAGATTACATCCTATAGTTATATCGCTCTCCATACTAACCTTAGCATTAGGGCTAGGAGCCGCTGCTAGAAAATTCTTATTTCTTAAACTGGAGCAAGTAGCGAGGTATAATACTGAGAGGTGATTGCTCTGGAGAAATTGCATATGTTTGGAATAAGTTTACTCGTCTTTTCAATACCATTTATGATCTCCGCCTATCTTCTGCTCAATAACACCACCCTAACGGCGCTCGGAATAGGTCTCTTGATACTTTCTGTTTCAATATTATTAACGCCGGCTAGAGCGATCCCACCTCACGCTGTGAGAACTTTGCTTGAGGGGTCCGTACTAAGCTTAGAGGCAATATTGGAGGAATTCGATGTCTCGGAGAGGGGATATTATGCGCTATCACCCAATGGTAGAGTCTATGTATACGTACCGATCCACGGTAAAGCTAAACCTCCTAGTATAGCTTCTGAACCATCTGGATTGATCTATAAGGAGGGCGAGCTCGAATATTTAGTCTTAGTCCCGCCAGCCTCAGAACTCGTTAAATCTTCCGAGTTATCTGGGATGGACGTGGAATCAGCCCTTAACTATGTTTTGATTGATTTGATGGAGATAGCTGATTCGGTAGAAATCATTATGAATGATCTTGTCTCGGTGAAACTTAGGAAGGTGAAGTCCCAAATTTCTGCTGGAAGATTCAAAAATGTTTTTGGCTCGCTTGAGGCCAGCATTATAGCATGCATCTTAGCAAACTTCCTCGGGATTATAAGAGTAATGAACGAGGTTGATGAAGATGATGATAAAATAATAGTTTTGGAGGTTCTTTGACAATGAATAAGAACATGTTGTTCAACTTAGTCTTATCGGCCATGATTATAATCACAGTCGTTGTGCTTGGAGCTATTGGTGAAACTAGGCTTGACGTCTACATCAGTCTCTTTACTCTAGAGTACTTCATCGGATTAGCCGTCCTGAGACCTAGACGAAGAACTTTAGATTTTTTAGCAATATCACTACTCGTTGTTTTCATTATAATTGTTGGAATAAGAGTGGTTGAGATAATCCTGACATGAATAAGGTATTGATTATTACGTTAATAGTATTTTTGTCAGCTTCCTCATTAGCCGTCGGTTTACCTAGGCATCTGAATCCCTCTGAAGTACCAGAGGAGCTGCCATTAAACGTTGAACTACTCACAATCTACTCTTTAATAGTTGATGCAGTTCAACGTGAAAATTTCAGCTTAGCTTTAAAAAATATTGATGAGTTAGGACGCGTCTACATCCCCGAAAACCTCCGCTATATCTACTCAAGGTTCAATGAGTTGTTAGATAGAGAAATTAAGATTCTAAATCAGACAAAAATTTCTCTTGACAATGCAGAGTATGAGTTATTTAAGGGTGTTTTAGAAAATGCTAGAAGCGAGCTTAGGAGAGCTTCATCTTTACTTGCTGAAGTAGAGCTTATTGACGGTGAACTATCCGAGTCTTGTAGAGAGTTTTCGAAAACGTTCAGAATACCTTTACTCCAGCTTTCAGAGAAAGTGGCCATGCTGAAAGAATTGATTAAAGAATATCGGGCAAGATTGAAGAATCTATTATTGGAACTAGAAAGGTTGGAGGGTTTAATTATTTTAGACACACTTCTAACACTCCATACTAACGTTTCGGAAGTTCTTGTAGGTTCTGAGCTATTCATATCTGGAACACTTCGTACAGAGGATGGTTCCCCTCTTCTAGGAAAAACTGTAACAGTGTATCTTGATGGGCGAAAAGTCACATCATTTATAACGGATAGACTAGGTTTATTCAAAGGGTTTCTCAAGATACCATACATCTATAAGCCTACCATTTCTATATTCGCAGAATATATTCCCGATATAGAGGATCGGGGGAGGTTTAGGGGTTCTCGATCCAATGTCATAACGTTGCGGTTGGTATATAATGTCCCAACGATAATAGCTTGGTTAAATAGTTCAGAAGTTAGACCATCTGACTCATTTGAGATTCATGGGCAAGTGATCGGCGCCAATGGTATTGTGAAAACGATATGCGTGAGCTTCCTGGGAATGGACTTTAATACAGATGTACTGGAGAATGGAAATTTCAGAATAGTTTTAAGCGTTCCAGAGAATGCTCCAACGGGCCGTCATAAGATTACAGTGTACACAAAGCCTCATGGAATAATAGCCCCAGCAAGCAAATCGCTTGAGGTTATGATCTACAAGATCAATACATCGTTCATCATAGAGGTTCCCAGTATTGTATTGGGGTGCTA
This sequence comes from Desulfurococcaceae archaeon, assembly GCA_038888155.1. Taxonomy (GTDB): domain Archaea; phylum Thermoproteota; class Thermoprotei_A; order Sulfolobales; family Desulfurococcaceae; genus UBA285. The sequence goes on along the minus strand of JAWAJB010000027.1, from coordinate 8,861 downwards.
TCGATTACAGGTGCATGGAAAGGTAGTCGCTAAAGAGTTAAATGAGGAAATACCTGTTTCTGGAGATGTGGTATTAGAGGTTTTTGATAGAGTTTTACGTGAGGTAGTAGAAAGCAGTGATTTTTCCTTCAATATATCGATTCCATGTTACGCTCCAAGCGGCTACATTAGCATGAAGATAACGTATATTCCCCGCGCTCCAATCTACAATGGTGAAACTATTGTTAGGGAAGTTCTACTAATTAACCCGTTGACCGTGTTTGTTCCGGTATCAATAGTTACTTACCTTATGGTTGTTGGTATCAATGGTCTACTAAGAAGGGTGAGAGCTATGCAAGAAGTTTCGTTCAAAGTTGTGACTCTTGGGAAGCCTGAGATGGTTTTGATACATGAAAATGTAGTTGCTGAGATAGCGAAGATCTACTTTAACGCTGTTCACGTAATCGAAGATTTAACAGGATTAAAAAGACGCCCGAGCGATACTATCAGAGAGTTCCTTGACAAAGCTGGAGTATCCCTTGGAAAAGCAACCTTAGCATTTGAGGAGCTTAGCTACATGACTGAAGCTGCGATATACGGTGGAATTGAACCTGACTTAGAGCTGGCAAGACATCTGTATGACCAGATTTTGAGGTGGTTAATATGAGAATCTATGCAATAGTTGCTGGATTCATGGCAGCTATTATTGCAGTATTATCACTTATCATAAGTGTTCCTCCATTAGATGATTTTAACCCTTATAATCCTTACTGGAATGGTTTTTCAAAGCTTTCATCTGAAACGGATATCCAGTATCTTGACTCGATTATTGATGAGAGGCTGATCGCAGAACCATCTAGACATGTTTTATTCATCATCGGTCCGGAGAGAGAATTTGAAAAAGTCGAAGCGGAATTCATTAAATCATTTATCGAGAACGGGGGAATTACTATATTGATGGATGAATCTGGAAGTGGGAATTCCCTTCTACGGCTACTTGAAGTATCTCCACGTTTAAATGGTTCATTATTATTGGATCCGCTTTTCAAGGATAGAGCAGCAGTATTGCCGAAGATCCGCATACCTTCTATGAACATTAGTGAGGTGGTAGCAAATTATGCGACAACAATAGATGGCTGTCAGAAAGCTATAGGATATAGCAGTTTCTATGCTTTTCTTGACGTTAACTCAAATAGTATTTGGGATGAGGGTGAACCCAGAGGACCACTAACCGTTGTATGTGAGATCGCGATGGGTAAGGGTAAACTTATCGTAATCTCTGACTCAAGTCTCTGGATAAACTCCATGATATCTAGGGGGTCGAACTTTGAGTTCTTTAAGAGACTGATCAGTAACAGAAGATGCCTTATTGATCGTTCCCATTGGGAGCCGAGCAAATTTGCGATAGTTAAAGAAAGCTTAAACTCATTTCTCCAGTTCTTCTCACAACTTGAGATACGGTATGCGTTTATAATTGGTGTGGTTTTAGTACTTTTGAGGCTAAGGTTGGAGAAGTTTATCAAATATAAAGAAAGTGAGGTTGATAAAGTATTAATTCGGAATCCAACATGGAGTAGAGAGGTATTGGAGAAGCTATGGAGGGAGATGCATAGTGAGCGCTAAACCAATAATTAATCGTGTCATAGCAGAGGTTTCGAAGCATATTATAGGTATGAGAGAGACCATTGAGCTAATGCTTATAGCCATGCTTACTGAAGGACACATCCTTCTTGAAGGCCCACCCGGAACAGGTAAGACATTCATTGCAAAAACTTTTGCTGAAGTGATCGGTGGAACCTTTAAACGTATCCAGATGACGCCCGACCTCTTGCCAGCAGATATCCTCGGAACAGTTTACTATGATATCGTTAAAGGTGTCTGGAGCTTGAAGAAGGGGCCCATATTTGCAAACGTTGTCCTGGTTGATGAGCTCAACCGGGCGACTCCTAAAGCTCAGGCAGCCCTACTAGAAGCCATGCAAGAGAGACAGGTCACGATCGAGGGTACAACGCTTGAGCTCCCGAGACCCTTCATAGTAATAGCTACTCAAATCCCTTATGGTGAAGGAACATACCCTCTCACCAACGTGCAGATCGATAGGTTTGCTTACAGTGTTAACTTTGGCTATCCAGAGCAGGCTGAGGAGTTCGAGATAATTACAAGGATAGATGAATTAGAACATCCTGTTGTCAAGCCTGTAACCTCTCCCGAAGAACTTGCATCGTTAGTAGATCGAGTTAGATTGGTTAAAGTCTCTGAGCATGTTAAGAAGTATATATTAGACCTCGTCGGTAGGTTGAGATCGGCTGAAGAAGTACAGTCTCCTCCCAGTCCCAGAGCAAGTATCTGGCTTTATAAGGGAAGTAGAGCCGTAGCTTTTCTCGAGGGAAGATCGTACGTTATACCGGACGATGTTAAGAAGCTGGCGGTTCCAGTTTTATCACATAGAATCAAGATAAAGCCCGAGTATCTCACAGATAGATTAACCGCCAAAAACCTCATTCAAAAGATTCTTGAAGAAGTGGAGGTCCCACTATATTGAAGCCCACTCCAAGAGGGTTAAAAACTATAATAATCATGACGCTACTCTTAACATTATCTATCCTTTTCTCGGACATCATGCTGACAGTATGCTTTCTTATCTTAGTAATTCTTGTCTCGGCCGCGTTACTTGATCTGGTAAAGAAGGTTAGGAAGGTTAAGAGAACTGTTATCGAGCCTTCGACACTAGATCTCAAGTTGGTGGCAGGGAGTGAGGGGAAAGCTTTTATCAAATTCCGGTCAGAAGCAGTATTCAAAATAGATGTTGAAAAAAGCTGGATAAGTTTCCAGCCAGAGATTATAGATCGGCCTGAGACGGTCGTTACTTTATCCATAAAACCTACACTCAGCGGAGTTTATGAACTATCGAGCTTGAAGACGAAGGTATACGATTTCTTCAAGTTTTTCCAAGCCTCTTTGGAGCTACCGATCCAATTAAGGCTTAAAGCTTACCCACGTGTCTACCCCTGGATTCTAGAGGCACTTAGTTTATTAGAAGAGATGGGGGCTGGGGCCGGAGACCATCCTGGAAAGAGAAGAGGTAGAGGCCTCGAGTATCTTTGGAGTAGAGAATATCAGGTTGGAGACGATATCTCGTTTATAGACTGGAAGGCTTCCGCCCGCCATAGAAAGATATATGTAAAAGAGTTTCTTGAAGAATCTTACGGATCGGCTAAGATAATATATGATGTCCGTGCTCATGGTCCTATTACGGGAGATGAGTGCTCAGCATACTTTCTATCCACCGTCATTTTTGCTTTAAGAGAAGGGCTGCAGATAAGCATTATGGTAAAGAATGGTAGTAACGTAATCATCGACAGAAACGACCTCAACCCTAGCGAAGCATTAAAGCTTGCTTTAGCCTACGTATTAGAGCATTACTTAACGAATAGGTGGAGTGTTTACGAACTCTTCGAACCAAAGTCCGCTCACACATTATTAAAGATCTCTAGAGAAATCGGGTCAAAGGCTTTCATGAAGATTACTGAGCTGAGGTTAAGTGATTTCCTAAAATATTTGAGCAAGTTTTTTGAAGAAGGTAAGAAGACAGTTATCTATGTTGGCTGCATCCTCATAGACTCAGACTTCGTTAAGAATCTAGTTACAGAGTTTTCAAATCTTGGAGGGAACGTAATTGTATTATCTCCTCTAAAACCATGGCTTGATGCAAAGAATCTAGAAGAAGCTTATCTAATGCATCAATCCCATGAAAAATTACTTAAGGTTCTAGAGAACATGAAAGTGGACACGATGCCTAGACCGTTCCGAAGTTTTCTAACGTAGGGGTGTCAGTTTCCCATTCTTAAGAAGGTAGTCATGATGCGTTGGAAGAACTTCCTCGCGACTTACTGTCGTTATGATTATGGTTACAAGTTCCTCCTTGTTAATACGTTTGAATAATTCAATTAACAATTCACTATTTTCTTCATCTAGACTTGAGGTAGGTTCATCAGCTAGTATTATGTCTGGATTGTTGGCGAGCGCCCTCAAGACTGCTACTCGTTGTTGCTCCCCACCACTTAACTGGTTTGGGTATCTGTCGGCAAATTTAAGCATCTCGAAGCTCTCCAGGAGCTCCATCACCCTCCTCCGCCTCGCATCTTTCTTTACACCTGCTAAAGCTAGTGGGATTTCTATGTTTTCGAAGACTGTTAAAGACGGTATGAGGTTAAAGGATTGAAATACGAATCCTATATGTTTCAACCTTAGCTGAGATGCTTCTTCACACTTCATTTTTGAAGAATCGTTTCCGAGGATTATTGCTTTCCCTCTTGTCGGTTGATCAATCAACCCTATTATCCTTAAGAGAGTAGATTTTCCTGAGCCGGATCTTCCTCTTATAGATATGAAACTTCCCACTTCTACTTCAAGATTTACGCCTTTCAAGACCGGGTCATTCGGATTATAGGCTTTCCAGACATCCATGAGTTTAATTGCTTTTATGGTATCATCATTCTCCATTAAAGCTCTGTTTAACTTTTTAGCCCACGATTAATAAAGATTTTTGATTTTTAATAAAAAAGACTAATAACCTAACTCTACACTATAAGGTATCTAGATTGACGTCACTATTGAATCTAGCTTTTAAAAGCGTTATCGCCGATATAAGTAAGTCTATGCTCTACATACTAACAATAGGTTTCCTCTTAACGGTTGCTTCAGCACCTATCGTGATAGCAAATGGATATTCTGAGAATCTCTACACCATGCTACCTAAATTTGAAGAAGAGAGGTTTTTATTAATTAATGCTTCTGCGAAATCTTTGAACGAAAGCTTTCTAGATTATTCCTTAACTGAACGACTAGTTTCATTAGGCTTCAAAAAATTCTTCCCCCAGCTCATATTCTATTCAAAAGCATTCTTTAACGACAAACTCTTCGATATTAAGGTCAGAGGGATTGATCGGCTGGAAGAATATTTTAAGCATAATAGGTTCCATGTTGACGGAAATATCCCATCTTCTAGTTCTGAAGTTGCTATTGGGATTCTAATTGCAAGAAGATTTGGTGTTGAGAAAGGTGTTTTTTTAAGAATTTTCTCTCATGATGAAGATTTTAAAGATTTCAGAGTTTCAAGTATAATTGATTGTAGATGTCCATCAGATGAAGAAGTGCTAGCACCACTCTCCACAGTCTGGGATATTAGACCAGATATTTTAGGCAGGATTTCGCTCATAGAAATTATAAGTTCGGAGGAGATAAATCCTGCCACATTGTATTCCTTAGACGTCAAAGTCCTTGAAGAGAGATCATTCTATCAAGCGGCTTACAGCTTAATCTTGAAGACCTTTAATTCTATAAGGAACTGGTCCACCCCGATATACCTTCTTGTGCTTACCGCTGTGTATGTTGTCTCTGTCAGAATAACGAGAGATTCGGAGAAAGATGTCACGATAATTCGATGTATCGGGGCTTCACGATGGAAGATCTTTAGATACTTGTTTTATAGATGCTTTATTGTAGCTGTATTTGGAATTCTTGTTGGAATATCTTTTGGAGTAGTCTCCGCCCAAGTCATCTTTAGATTTGTATCGATCATTTTATCAACTGGATCTTATACTCCTCCAAACATTGATACTTTAGATCTAGTCTGGCTAATAGGTTTTTCACTACTTTCATCTACAGCCGGAGTAATCTATCCTGCCTTTAAAGAAATGAGGAGGAGGTTAAGTGATCTAACATGGCGGCTTACATATCCGTAATATCTCTCAGAAAGATAATTCCCTTCCTGATAACGTTTACTTTAGTAGCAGCGATAATTTTCTTTACTTCTGCCTCTTTTAATGGTCTTTATCAGACAGCTATTGAGTTGATGGGTAGCGGAGAAAATGTCTTAATTATCTATGGTGCAAATGCAAAAACCCCGCAGACAAGCGTAATCCCTCTACCTCTATACGATAAGGTTAGAAGTGTAGAAGGTGTCAAGAACGTTAGCCCAGAAGTTGTGGCTGCCGCTCTAGTAGGAGACGACGCTATAATTGTTAGGGGTGTTGATCCAGAGTCTTTCCAAAAAATCTGCAACATAAAGATTGTTAGAGGTTCTTTTGAACTGAGTAATTCCTGGTCCGCCGTTATTGGACGTAACCTTGCCAGACTTCTCAAAGTAGATGTTGGAGATCTTATCACTCTACGTTCAGCCTTTACGTATAGCTTTCTTGAAGTGAAAATCTTGGGAGTCTTTGAATCAGGTTCGTCTTTAGACGATGAATTGATTCTTCCAATCTATGCTGTACAATGGCTTCGAGGATTGCCAAGAGATGCTATATCATTATTGAGGGTTGAGATTGATGGAGAAAAGTTGTCGAAAGAAGATTTACTACTTTCTCTGCGCGGGGAGAAGAAAGTTGAGGAAAAACAACCTATAGAACAACCATCCATTATACGTTTGTTAACCATTCCAGAGGCTAGAGAGCATGTAGGAGAATACGTCGCTAGAAGCCCTGAGGAGAGTATGAAGGTCTTCCTTGAAAAGAATGTACGGATTAACGAGGCCGTCGTATGGGGTATCGTCATCCTAGTTATTTCAGGATGTATCCTTCTAATCTACTTAGCAATCTCACTGGTCTTTACATCACATTCAAGGGAACTCGCTATACTTAGCAGCCTCGGTGCTTCGAAGAAGAAATTAATGTCATCGTTAACCGCTCTCATCATTGCGTTCTCTATCCTGTCTGTTACTCTCGGCTTAGTGTTAGGCGGTGCGTTATCTATAGTTTTCTCAGAGAATAGTCTTTTATTGTTGGGCTCGTACACTGTGAAACCATCACTTAGCTTCGATCTAATCATTGCGATAGCTATAGCGGTAACGGTCATTTCTGCTGTTAGCGCATGGCTTGGGCTAAGCAAGCTTCTGGACGAATGGTTGAGGGAGGTGTAGGTGCATTTGAAGAAAACTTCTATTCACGTAATTCTAATACTTTTCACATCGGTATTCGTGCGTCTCTACCCAACCCTCATATCAGGCCTACCCTTCTCAACTGATTCGTGGCCCTTGGTGAGAAACACTGAAAAGATCCTTGAGTATACTCCAACTCAGTTGGGCGGTGGAGACTTTGACGACTATAATATTTACTGGCCCGCCAGCCAGATTTTTGGTGCAATTGCTTCCGAGCTTCTTTCGATAGCTCCTATAGATTCCATGCGGATAACTATTCCATTCACAGCAAGCTTAACCCCACTGATGATATACCTCATCGTAAGGAGGTTGTCGGACAACGATTTTTTAAGTTTCATGGCTGGATTGTTGTTTGCTGCTGGTGGTCCACATGCAATCTTCACGGCAGGTGTGACTAAAGAATCTTTCACAAATATGCTTTTCCTAGCATCTCTTTACTTCTTCCTACTTCCAGGCAGTATCCCAAGATTACTTGGATTCTTGATTACATCGCTTACAGTCATTATGGGTCACCATTTAACATATATTGTTCTGATAGTGGTATTGTTAAACTTGTTCTTTGCTGAAGTCTTTCTCTCAAGATCGCATAAAATAAGTGGAGGTGGGAAGCTCACTATGCTCATTTTCCTAGCTACTGCTGGATCGATTTACTATGCTATCTATGCTTCGAATGGATTAAAGATTTCTCTAAACTTCTCAGATTTCTTATCTGTATCCGCTTTTCAAGTAATATTATTTGTATCGATGTTGTATGTTGTTGCGAGACCAGTATCTAGGCTTCTCCTCATACTATGGATACTTGATGTTTTAGCAACCTTTGCAATCCTCCTATCTAATCAGGTGAGACCGTTTATTCTCGGCGCCCCTCAGCTATCTTTGCAAGTCTTCTTCTATGCATGTCAGTTCATCTTTCTAGGATTTCTCGCCGTCATCGGAATGTATAATGTGAAGAAAAACGAAGTTGATAAGAGACTGTATCCTATAATGTTCTGGCTTTCATCTACGCTGGGACTTGAAGCTTATGCTGTTTTCGGCGCAGAGCCAAATATATCGTTAACGCTTACGTACAGGCTTCTAAACTTTATACTCCCTGCCCTAGGAGTTATGGCGGCCGCATCAATCCTAGGTAATAGAAGGTTGCGTATTTTTCAGTGGATTCCTATCTTATGCATATTATCTTCGGCGGCCGCTATATCTATGCAAAGCTATTCAGCCGTTATTCTTCAAGAGAACTACCTAGGCTATCAATGGCTTTATCTTCCACAAGATTTCCAACAAGCTCTCTGGATCAAGAAGTATGGTGGAGACTTAATGGTTTACGGTGATTTGAAGGTAGCATATCTAGTTAGGGACTATCTTGGTTTAAAGGTCGACCCTGCGAAAGGTTACGTCTTTCTAGCCGAGAACTGTGGAAGTACTTCTCACGGGCTTCTAGTAACATATCGAACGATGGAGAAGAATGGTTATGTGCTCGGCCCATATGGCGTCGAGCTTCCAGGAAGATGGAAAGAGAAGCTGATGGGATGGGATTTAGTGTACTCTACTACAGGTAACACGATTTACATGCTCTAAGGCTGGTAGATTGTGTCTATTTTTACGTATAAATTTAGTGTAAAAATATATAAACTGCTAGCACATACGATAATATATAATGAACGTATATGTCCCCTTACCTAACAGTTCATACACATCTACAACTTACATAAAAGAGTATTTAATTAATGTAGTTCATAGATTGAAGATTAGAAATATTTGGCAGTACCTAGAGCCGCCTGTTAGAGGTTGGCTCGATCTTGCATGCAAGCTTAAGGGGATTAAGTTCAAAAGCAGGAAGGTTCTCTTAGTCTTGTGCAATATATTGAGTAGAGTTAAAAATCTTCTCAGTTTCCCAGGTCTTGTAGCTAGTATTGGTGTGAGAGCTGCTTGGAGAGCAAGTACGCTAGCG
>JAWAJB010000026.1:0-13359 GCA_038888155.1 Desulfurococcaceae archaeon | reverse complement strand
TCCCATCCCAATAGTTTTCCCCGTGCATCCGAGAACGAGGAGGAGGCTTGAGGAGTGGGGCCTTCTCACGCAGTTGAGCGGTTTGGATCACGTGCAGCTGCTGCCTCCTCAAGGCTACTTCGAGTTCGTAGCTCTCTTGAAGAATTCGGTGCTCGCTTTGACGGATTCTGGAGGGGTTCAAGAGGAGGTTACTCATCCTCGGGTTAGGAAGCCGGTGCTTGTGTTGAGGAATTCGACGGAGAGGCCTGAGGCCGTCAGCGCGGGTTTCGCCAGGGTTGTCGGTTTGAACCCGAACGTGGTGCTGGCTGAGCTTGAACGGTTGGTTTCGGCTACGCCGCAGCTCCCGGATAGGTCGCCGTTCGGCGACGGCCGGGCGGCTGAGAGGATTATGAACGTCATTGAGAGAGAGGTTCTCTAGCTTACCCTCTCCCTTCTCAACTCTAGCACGACTGTTCCCCCACTGGTGTGAGGCTTCCCAGGGTCTGGGCACTGAACGTACCCCACGTCGTCCCCCCTCCCTATCCCTAGGTCGCGGGCTGAAACGCCCTTTAGGAAGGGTACTAGCAGGGTGGATACGCCGATCAGCAAGTGCAGGCAGATTCTATGTTGACGCACCGGTATGTAGAACTTCTCTACTTCAAACATGTCCCCAGGCTTGTAGCCAAGAGCACAGTCCCCCCAACCTCTTTCACGATCATCTTGACCCTGTAACCGGGCATCAAAAGGATCTTAATCCCTGTATTTCAATAAAGACATGATTTTGGATTTGGCTCTCTCTTTCTCGAGGTTGACTACATCGCGATAACGAGTGGTTACGGCTACTACGTAGAGGCGAAGTGTGCGAACGTCGCTTTACCGCCACAGAGCACGGTTCTTATTTATTCAAAGGAAGGGTTTCGCACACTCCTAGGTTAGATAAGCCTCTATCGCTTGCAGGAAATCTAACTCTGCTAGCGAGGGACTTCTCGATTACCTCGGCTGAAGCTGTTCTCAATACTTACTCTCAAAGGCTTGCAGGACCGTTTTTACTGGAGAGATGCTTATAGAAGATGGCACTATAAACATCAAGTACTTACAAGGTAATAGTAACTATCACGATCTGAATATTTCAACTGTTGGTTCAAGAATTAATTTTTCCTCAATTTCCAATGTGTATGATGACTTTTTTCTATAACGAAAACGTTTAAATATATATTACTTACAGTAATACTTTTAATAATTTATTATTCTTACCTTCTCCATCGATTGCACAAGGTAAAGCCCTCCAAATCTGGAGATGGTTAAGTTGTTCGTGATATAGATGAATATACTGCTTGAAAAAGAGTCCTCGTGAACTAAAGTTGATCTAACCGAAGTGTTTAGTATGGGTCTGGTTGATCTTGGAGTATTGGTAGTTTCGGCTCGCGTCGGTACGTCTCCTGAAGCTATACCATACTCGTTTGTGTTTGATGAAGTGGTGAGGCTAGCTAAGAGGGGGGTAGAGGTTCATGTTGTTAGGTTAGACCCTGAAAAGTCCGGTGGGTACTGCCTATCTTATGGTGTTCATTTTCACAGTATAAAACCAAAAATGAATCTTAAAGTAATGGATGCTTTAATTTATAGTTTAATGAGAAACCTTCCTTTAGGGGTTTTTAGGAATTTATCCAATATGTACCTGGAGAGTTATTACGCGATGCATGCTGCGGAGTTGCTTCGGGCTCTGGATCTTGTCCATGCGCATTTCGCCTATCCTGAGGGGTTAGTAGGCTATTTGGCAGCGGTTAAAGTTGGCAAGCCGCTGATTATTACGGTGCACGGCTACGACATTTTGACGGAGCCATCCATCGGGTACGGAGTGAGGCTTAGTAAAAGGTATGATTTTCTCGTCAGGAAAGTGCTGAATGCGGCGGATGCTGTGATTTGCAATAGTAGGGCGCTGTACAGGGAAGTTAGAAGGATAATGAAGAGTAAAGATAAAGTTCATCTGATATTCAACGGTGTTGATCTCGAACGATTCAATCCCAATATAGATCCTCTCGAAGCTCGAAGGAGGCTCGGCTTACCTTTAGATTGTTTCTTAGTCTTCACGGTAAGGCCTCATGCACCTAAATACGGGATAGAGTACATGATCCGCGCCGTCCCTTACGTTGTAAGCCGTAGGGAGGACGTTCTCTTTGTGGTAGGTGGTGAGGGTCCGCAGAGACGATACCACGAGGAGCTCGCTAAGGAGTTAGGTGTTGCAGATCGAATTATCTTTACTGGAGCTATACCGCAGGCCCTTCTTCACCTTTACTACGCTGCCTGCGATGTTGTAATTGTGCCATCGCTTCAGGAAGCTTGGGGCTTAGTCGTGACGGAGGCCCTTGCTTCGGGGAAGCCGGTGATCGGTTCAAGCGTGGGTGGGATTAAGGATCAGATAATAGATGGCTTTAACGGTTTTCTCGTTCCTCCCCGCGACTCTCAGGCTATCGCCGAAAGGATTTTGTACTTTATTGATAACCCGAGTGAGGCGAGGAGGATGGGCATGAATGGTCGGCGGCTTGCTGAAGAGAGTTTTAATATCGAAAAGAGAATCTGTAAGATCATTCAATTGTACGAGAGGGTTTTATCGGAGCGTAAAGGCGGGTAAGGCGTAATGTCGCGCTTAATGCGTGCTCTCGCTAGGGCTTTTATCTGGCGTAGGATTATTCACAGCTTTCGCGGTTTAACGCTCACCTCACAGTTAAATCTTTTTGTAAGCGCGCTTGCAGACATTCTTGCATCCTTAATTGTAAAACCGAGCAATCCCTTACTGCTTCTATCCGGCTTGTACTTGTCCTCTGAGGGGTTAACGGTGTATGCGAGAGGTGGGACGGATGATTTGTACCATTTGCTTCCTGGGAGGGAAGGGAGTGTCGATCTAGCGATCAGGCGCATGCTTCGCTCTGGTGACGTGTTTGTAGATGTAGGAGCTAACGTTGGTTACTACACGTTGCTGGCTGCAAGGAAGGGTTGCAAAGTCATAGCTGTGGAGCCAGTGCCTCAGACGCTGGCGGTTCTCAGAATAAACCTCCGGCTTAACCGGTTGGAGGATCTCGTGACTGTCGTTGGGAAGTGCGCGTGGAGCTCAAGGGGGCATGTGAAGTTGGCTATTCCCCAGGGCAAGTTCTTTGGTTTAGCCTCTGCCGTCCTGAATAGAGGAAAGGGTGCTACTGTTGATATCGAGTGTGTTGATTTGGACGGTGTGCTTTGCAGCTATCCCGAGGTTAGGTTGATGAAGGTTGATGTGGAGGGAGCCGAGTACGAGGTACTTAAGGGGGCGGATAACGCGCTGAGGAAGACCGATTTCATCGTTGTCGAGCTTACTCGAAACGTGAAGAACACCATTGGCTTGCTACTAGGGAAGGGGTACAGGATCAAGCGCTTAGGATTCTCGACGTACATCCTAGCTTCCAACGCCGTAAGGTTGTCAAGGAGCGAGGTTGCTAATTAATATTATCTCAACAAAGTTGTCTTAATATGTCACATCTCCCGTGCACGGTACGCTGGTTTTCAGAAGCGCGGTAGTGACTGGTCGCAGATCTGGAACGGTGATTTGCTTAGGGCTGATTGGAGGGGTGCCCACTGGTTAAAGCGTGGGTGAAGCTGGAAGTATAGTCGGTGTTCCCAGCTCGGTTGTGCGTGCAGAGCTGAGAGGCCAGCAGATTTCTGAGCGGTTTCGCTTTTATGCGATATCAAGTCTCGGCGTAGAAGCTTTCAAGACCATAAGAATCAGATTCATTATCATCAGGTGCTATGCGAAAGGGGAGAAGCTTTGATAAGCTAGCTTTTCCGTTTTCGAAATATGGCGTGTAGGGGATGTTATGATTGGAAATCGCGCATTTGTAGCGTGTGTTCAAGAAGCCAGTCTGCCTCTAACTTACACATGGTAAGGAAGGGGGGATTAGGTGCTATGATAGCAACAATCTGTTACTTAGGGGCCGAACCCTACTTTTGTGTCCTCGCTGTCAGCCGATTTACAGAGGAATCTATAGAGGTTATAGAGCAGGCTCGTGTGAAGCTTGAATCTAGCTGCCCGCTTCAACGATCGAGTTTCCCTCTTTTGCGTTGAGTACGGTGCGTAGTGACTACGTTTACATTGATGAAAGGATAACGGTATGCGCTTCATTCCGCTATATGCCTAAACCTAGGGGGGGTCTTTCAGCGGCTAGATGAAGCTCCCAGGAACACTCTCTCCCCAAGCCGGCGCTCGTTAACCTTACAGGGGAGTGCTCGTAGTTAGAGGTAGCAATAACGGGATCTATTATTACAGGAATAGTTAACAGCTGGTCTGGTTGGATAGCCTCGCCCACTGGCTCGACTTCTGCTGCTGCAACATTCTCCCACTTGCATATTGTGGTGAGGGGTAGTGATGGCAAGAGCTTATAGCATACCACGCTTAACTGGACAACAGGGGCCTACTCTGGGTGGAAGCAAATTCCTGGTTCTGCAGCAAGCGCTCCCTACCTAGGAAGCGATGGGTACAGCGTATGGTTAACTGTCTGCGGTGGGGGTGACCTGATATACCTTAACACGTGGAGGCCTCTTTCAGGTTGGATTGGGTGGGAGAATGTAGCTGGAGGTCGTACCTCAACAACTCCACTCGCCTTCCTAAGCGGCGGCAGGCTACACTTCATCGTCGTAGGTAGAGATGGAAGGAGCATATGGTACACCTCAAAAGACCCTGAAACAGGAGCCTACCAACCCTGGACACAAATCCCAGGCTCAACCCCATCACCACCAGCTGCAGCAAAAATCCCATAGACAAAATCTGAAAATTTTTATTTTAGATAATTTTATATAAATAATTTCACAATAAAATGAAGAAATCTAAAAATAATGTTTAGCTAAGACTTTTGGATAAGTGCTTTAAAATAAACATTAATAACTTGTTCTGAACTCTAAGCAAGTTTGAAGTAAGTTTAATTGATATCTCTTAAATCATTATAAATTAAATTATTAATTTAAAAGTCTTAATTGAGGAGACCTATTATTACTAACTTAATCGAATACTATACTGCTAAAATAATAAAATTAAATTTTAAATTTATATATTGATTATTGCAAAAGTTTATAAGTAGTAAAGTTTATATAGATGAAGAATGTTTGCTTTTTAATGATGAGGGCTAAGAGCCTTCGATTAGCACCTCTTGTGTTGATTGCTGCGCTTTTGCTTATTTCCTTGCTAGCACTGGCTTGGATATATCCTCCTTATCCTCTATCGAAAGAATGGCATCAATTAGGTGTTGAAGGAACAACTCTCCATCTACCAGCTAATAAATGGATCGCTTATGTGATCGAAGTTACTCCGGGTGAAAAAGTTATTGTAGAGCTGAAGAACTATATTGGAAAAGCGGAGGTATGTATTTACGATCCTGGCATTAGAAGCCACATATGCAAAGGCCCTCAGGGAGCACCACTTAAACACGAGTATACAATCCCCTCGGATTGTCCCTCCTCCACATCGTCTATTGCAGTAAGATCGGATACCGAAACTTCGGCTTTACTTACGTGGTATAAACAGACTTGCGACCCGACCGGTTGCTTCTATAAGGCGGAGGGCGAGAGGCGAGATAAACCTATGCCTGTAACTAGATATAGGTTTAGGGGAGGTATTGAAGCAGGATTCATTAGGCTATCTGCTCATTATTACCTGTACCGACCTGATCGGAATCCCATCTGGGGAGGATACTATTCGTTTATTGTTTCTTTGAATGGTAGTAGAGGATCAGATATTAATGTTAGAGTATACAACAGCAGTGGAAATCTTGTCAAAGAAATTGTAGGCACTGAATACCCAGACTACGGTTACGTTAAAGCCACAACTGATACTTACCTCTTAGAGGTCTTTCTTACTAAAAAAGGAGATTTAAACGAGTATAATCTTCGGATTGAAAGGCCTACCATAGAGGCATATAGTTTGTCTGAAACTTTGTTGAAACCGGGTCAAGAATTCACAATTAGTTATAAAATATATAATCCTTTCTACCATATTGTCTTTGTGTTTTTGGAGGCTCATATAAAAACTGTTATTTCAGGCAGGGAGTATGTTTTTCGTTTACCCTCACCCGATACTTGGTATGCGCTTCGACCGGGCGTGAATGTTTATACGAAGAAAGTAGCGATACCCATGGACGCAATACCATCATCTTACACATTGATACTAAGTTTGTGGGGGTATGCATCACCTGACTTTTCTAGTGTTGACGTATGCTATGATGCGCAAGAGTACAACAACGCTCTCACCGTGCAAGTGCCTAGCAACCCAGAAATAACTTATACAGCAGCGAATCCCGATAAGCTACTTCCCGGGGCCTCTACGACTGTCACTGTGAAGTGGATCTTCTATAGAAGCTGTCCAGAAGGTTGTGTGGTAAAGGCCAACGCGTTCGGCAGCTGGGCGAAGACAACGCAGCTTGCTGTGATTTACGACGGACTTGATGGGAATTATGGTAATGAGCAGAGCAGGAGTTTCACAGTGCAACTACCGTCAGATATACCGATAGGAACTCATTACATTAGGGTGGGCTTCTGCTTCGATAACTTCGCAAAAAGTTACGACGAGTTAGCGAAGTGCACCTACAGGGATATCCCGATTACAGTTCAAGTACCACGTTATAGTTTTAGGGTTGTTGTGAGGGGTGGCGATAATAGGATTTACCATAGGGTGTGCACTGGTGCCGCCTGCGAGAGTTGGAGCATTATCTCTGCACTGGCTATTGATACTCCCGGCGCTGTACTTCTTTCAAACCAGCTCTACCTAGTTATTAGAGCACCGGACGATTGTATCCTTTTCGGTTCTTTCGACTTGCAGACTGGAAGCTTCAGCGGGTGGGAGAGGATAGGTGGGTCAACACCCTCAAGGCCGGCTTTAGCAACCGATGGAAGCAAGCTCTACCTAGTGGTTAGGGGGCGTGACAATAGGATTTACTTGAGGGTTTACACGATTAGTACCAGGACATGGTCCAGCTGGACCGTTCTTCCCGGCTCTACGATTGACGCCCCTGCAGCAGCTGTGCATGGGGGAAGATTGCATATTGTCGTTAGAGGGGGGGATGGAATGAGCATCTACCATGGACAGTACGATTTATCAAGCGGGCAGTGGTTAGGCTGGGTTAGAATCAGCGGTTCAACACTAAGTGCGCCGACACTGACTAGTGATGGTACCCGATTATGGCTAACTGTTAGAGGTGGAGATAACAGGATTTACATTAGAACGTGGAGTGGTTCATGGGGGAGCTGGGAGAGAATACCCACAGGTTCAACAGATGCTAGCCCCGCTATTAAAGTGATAGGCTCGTACTTGGTAGTCGTTGTAAAAGCTAACGGTGGTACTAGCATCTATTATTGCTTCAAAGATCTAACAACCAACTCCTGGTCCAGTTGGACTAGAATGAGCGGATCCACACCCAGCTCACCAACAACACCCTAAGAATATATATTAAAATAATTAATCTAGAATCCCTGTCTTTTTCTTTCAGTCTTTACAACTCATTAACCCGTAATGCTTAAATATGGTATTTCACTTTTCTAATGAGAACTGATGGGGGGGTTCACTAAAACAGTTCCCCTCACCCTTATAATTTTACTGTTGTTAGCACAGCCTGCTTTAGCTCAACTTCTGGGAGAGTGGACGGTCTATATCGTAGAGTGGGTTGACGATGATGCGGAGTTTTGCCGTGTTACTAAAGTTATAGATGGCGATACTGTGGAGCTGGAAGACGGTAGAAGAGTACGGTTGGTGGGCTACGATGCTTATGAGCTGAGTGAACCCAAAGGTCCTGAAGCTAGGCAAGCCTTTCTGAATCTCCTTATAAGTTTGCCCCGTCCTTGCTACTTAGATATCGATGATCTAGAGCCGTACGACGCATATGGCCGAGTGCTTGGCTATCTGTGGTGCCTTCAAGGTTTTGTTGATACTCATTGGGGCGGGTTTAGCTACGTCGTAAATGTTAACAAGTGGTTCTTAACAAAGGGTACCGATTACGTGAAAAGAGTACTATACATACCGCCAGATGAGCACCCCTGGTGGACGTGGTTAACAAGCCATAGGATGGTATTCGGTGTTCCTTCAAATAGTTTCTACATTTACTTTTTTGGTACTGAAGGATCAATATATGATTATCATAAGTATACCAATTATCACATGCTAAACATATTAAGCGGTAAATATAACTTCATTGTTACATATCACGTCCTCAACCATACTCTTGTTCGAGGTTTTAGTAAAAACTTGATTTCAACGCGTAGTAGTGAAGTCATAATAAACCTCTCTCAACATATCATGTATACCATTTTTGTAAGGGGTGGGAACGATAAGATTTACTATAACCTTTGTAATGCCAGCTATTGCGGCCACTACTACCTAACTTTGCCTGGTTCGACGGTTGATGCTCCTGCGGCTGTGCTTAACGTGCGGATGGGTGGAAGAGTTTACCTAGCGGTTCGCGGACGCGATAATAGCATATGGATTGGGTACTTGATGGAGACAACAGGCGGGGGAGCTGTTTTCAGTGGTTGGAGTAGGCTGCCTGGCTCCACCCCTTCGAGACCAGTTCTCACCTCAAGCTATGACTTCGTTTTCATAGTTGTTAGAGGTTCGAACAATAGGATTTACTACAGCTACTTAGATACTTCATTTGAGATTTCAGACGAGATCGCGAGATGGCGAGGTTGGAGGAGTTTACCTAGCGGGTCTACGATAGATGCACCAGCCGCCGTCTATCTTGGTGGAAGGTTGCACATCGTTGTGAGGGGTAGCGATGGGTACAGCTTGTGGCACTCGTGGGTTGATCCATTTACGGGAGAGTTCAGTGGATGGTTTAGGATACCGGGCTCTACGCCTAGTGCGCCGTACTTGACCACGGATGGTGAAAAGCTCTACTTAGCTGTCCGGGGGGGAGATAACAGGATCTACTTTAACATTTACGATGGCAGCAAGTGGGTTGGATGGACGAGACTCCCCACAGGGTCGACCTCTACTACTCCCGCAATCTTCGTCTATAAAGGCGTCATCCACTTCCTAGTCGTTGGGATGGACGGTAGAAGCATCTATTACGCAAGCATGAACCTCTCTACGCGCGAGTTCACCCCATGGGTCAAGTTACCGGGCTCCACCCCATCGACGCCCACGCCAGTGCTGTTAGAGGTCTGCTACACTTGTTAGCAACCGTTGGGATAGCTGGTCCCGCAACGGTACGACCTCAGACCGAACTCGCACATAACACCCTACAATCCCACCATTTTTCCCATTATTGTTGATATCGAGTGTGTTGATTTGGACAGTGTGCTTTGCAGCTATCCCGAGGTTAGGTTGATGAAGGTTGATGTGGAGGGAGCCGAGTACGAGGTACTTAAGGGGGCGGATAACGCGCTGAGGAAGACCGATTTCATCGTTGTCGAGCTTACTCGAAACGTGAAGAACACCATTGGCTTGCTACTAGGGAAGGGGTACAGGATCAAGCGCTTAGGATTCTCGACGTACATCCTAGCTTCCAACACTAGTAAGATTGCTGAGAAACGAGATTCTAATCTATAAATGCTACAATGAAAAGTCATTTTTTCTACGTAATTATGAACTATATTTCAGAAACACTATATCGGCCTATCGTGGATCTGGAAAATGATAGTTTGCGCATGTTAACTCGATGTAAGCCTTCTCTCAGAATAGGGGAGTGAAAAAGGTTATTAATGTAAACCTGAAATTTGTGAAATAAATAAATTGTTATAGGACTAACGTGCGATTACTGCGTCGCCGGAGCGACTAACAACATGAAGGCTTCTATCGGTAATGCAAAAATAGTAAAGAATATAAATAAGACCTTTGATTGTGTAGCGATGAAAGCTAAGAGCCTTTGGTTAGCCCCTCTGATATTGATTGCTTCGCTTCCACTTGCTTCTGAATTAATTCTGGCTTGGTTATACCCTCCCTATGGATATTCCCCCGATGCAAAAATGCAGCAGCTTGGTGTTGGTGGAACTACTCTTTTGTTGTCTCCTGAAAAATGGATAACTTATCAAACAGTAGTTTACAGTAATGAAAAACTTGTTATAGAATTAATTAACTATGTCGGAAAAGCTATGGTATGTGTACGCGATGAAACGACAAGGGAGTGCAGTGATAGCGGGAGTGCCCCCCTTAAGTTCGAGTATACTTTTTCTGATCCAGGAGTAAAGTATGTAGACATTAAAGCAGATTCTGACACCCGAGCGGTTCTCAGATGGGATAAACAGACTTGTCTATTTTATGTTCTCTGTTCCTCGACGAATGAGGGCAAAGATTCGGAGAACCCTATCATTATAGCAAGTGGTGGAACAGAAGGGGGAATAGAGGCAACTTTTGTTGGTAGTGAAAACCGACACTATTATTCTTACACTACGGATAGACATCCTCTCTGGAATTCACCCTTCTCCTTTATCGCATCTATTACAGGTTCAGAGGGTACAGATTTTGACATAGAGGTATACGACTTCAGTGGTAAACTAATTGCGAGGTCGAATAGTAGGTCTTATCCTGACTATGTGTATGTTAATCCATCAAGTCGTACTAATCGTATCAGCGTTGTGCGTGTTACAAGTCACGGCTTGAACGAGTACAATTTGCAAGTATCTAGACCTCGAATACTAGGGTATCAACTTTCTACGACCACTGTTAAGCCCGGGCAAAAGTTTACAATACGTTACAGGGTCCTTAATCCCTTCCGGCACAACATAGATGTGTGGTTAGGAGCATCGACTTTGGTCAAATTTGAATCCAGGGAAATAAGATATGATTCACCAGAATATGACGTAAAGGTAACGCTAGCGCCCGGCGAAAACTGGGTTCAGAGGGATTTTGTCATGCCGAAAGATGCTTTTCTAGGTCAACATCAGTTGCAAATTGCACTATGGGGAATGAAAAACGAGAACTTGATGGACATGCTCTTCGACTGGAAAGCATACGATGCTGCTTTGACAGTAACGACCCCTCTGAATCCAGAGATAACCCATCTAACCGCAAGCCCCAGTACGTTGCCTCCCGGAGGTACTACAACTGTAACTGTAAAGTGGATCTTTTATTATAAGTGTATCGACGGTTGCATGGTCAAAGCCAACGCTTTCGGTAGCTGGGCAAAGACCGAACAACTCGCTGTGATTTACGATGGTAGGGATGGGAACTACGGTGTAGAACAAAACAGGAGTTTCACTGTGAGGCTGCCAGCGAACATACCGGCGGGAGTTCATTACGTCAGGGTAGGCTTCTGTTATTCCGATACAGCTGCGACGAGCTTTGACGAGTTAGCGAAGTGCACCTACAGGGATATCCCGATTACAGTTCAAGTACCACGTTATAGTTTTAGGGTTGTTGTGAGGGGTGGCGATAATAGGATTTACCATAGGGTGTGCACTGATGCTGCCTGCGAGAGTTGGAGTGCTATTGCGGCTTCGGCAGCCGACACTCCCGGAGTTGTACTTCTTTCGAACCAGCTCTACCTAGTTATCAGGGGGCCGGATGACGGTATCCTCTTTGGCGTGCTGGACTTGCAGACTGGAAGCTTCAGCGGGTGGGAGAGGATAGGTGGGTCAACACCCTCAAGGCCGGCTTTAGCAACCGATGGAAGCAAGCTCTACCTAGTGGTTAGGGGGCGTGACAATAGGATTTACTTGAGGGTTTACACGATTAGTACCAGGACATGGTCCAGCTGGACCGTTCTTCCCGGCTCTACGATTGACGCCCCTGCAGCAGCTGTGCATGGGGGAAGATTGCATATTGTCGTTAGAGGGGGGGATGGAATGAGCATCTACCATGGACAGTACGATTTATCAAGCGGGCAGTGGTTAGGCTGGGCTAAGATCACTGGGTCGACGCCGAGCGCTCCAACGTTAGTTAGTGACGGAACCAAGCTCTGGTTGGCAGTCAGGGGCGGAGATAACAGGATTTACATTAGAACGTGGAGCGGTTCATGGGGGAGCTGGAGTAGAATACCTACAGGTTCAACTGATACGACACCAGCTATCAAGGTGGTTGGTGCGACTCTAGTAGTGGTTGTTAAAGGTAACGGTAGTACCAGCCTTTACTACTGCTACTACGACTCTACGGCTAACACCTGGTCGAGCTGGATTCGAATGAGCGGATCCACGCCCAGCTCACCAACAGTTCCTTGAGACTAATTAGTTAAAAATTTTTATTTTTGGGTTTGGTTAATAATGAAATTCTATAATTACGAATATTATTATATTATTTCTATTTTATTTTTATCCTTATAAAGCTATCTGAGAGGTTTCGGCAAAGAAATCCCCTTTTCCATATACTTCCTATACTTTGTTATCAGTGTGCACGATTTAAGTTCATGGTCACTCGCTGGTCCTCCTCTTCTCTGCTGATTTCCGAGCGGTTTAGCGTCACGCACCGATGATAATTCCTTAACATTTAGCGAAACTGGTAGTTACATTAAGAGAAGGATTTTTATAACATCATTAGATGGGCACTCCCGTTGTACAAGTTTACATGCCACAGGAAAGTTTCAGTTACATATTCGGACCATTAGCCGCTTATTTGTAATATGATTGATTATAAGTAAATGATACGATGTAACTTTTGAAATAATGCTTTAGTTAAAGTTTTAGTAGAAATTGCTTTTAATAGAAGTTGAAAAGTTTAATTACTTCCTTATTATATTTTATTTACGCTATTTTCGCCAAAAATGAGTAGCCTGGTTTATTATTGCCTTGCAGCGGCAAAAGGGTAAGTTTATGGTTTTATACCGGTTGCGGCTTGTACTTTGACAATGAAGGGTGTTATTCTTCATGGGGGTGCTGGTACTCGTTTGAGGCCTTTGACGTTTTCGGGGCCGAAGCAGTTGATTGAGGTGGCGGGGAAGCCTGTTTCTCAGTGGGTGTTGGAGGATCTGGTGTCTGCTGGTGTTCGGGATGTGGCTATCGTGCTGGGCGACGTGTTTCCGGAGCTTGTGGTGCAGCACTACGGTGATGGGTCCCGCTTCGGTGCTCGCGTGACTTACGTTCACCAGGGGAGGCCTTTGGGCATTGCGCACGCTGTTTCCCTCTGCCGGGAGTTCGTCGGCGGCGACAGCTTCGTCGTCTACCTGGGGGATAACCTCCTCCAGCACGGCATTAAGCGGTACTTGGAGGAGTTCCTGGGGGAGGGTTACGACGCGATGGTGCTCCTCAAGGAGGTGGAGGATCCCACGCGCTTCGGCGTGGCGCAGCTGGACGAGAGGGGGAGGCTGGTGCGGCTGGTGGAGAAGCCGAAGGTTCCTCCGAGCAACCTGGCCCTCGTGGGGGTCTACTTCTTCAAGCCCATCATCTTCAAAGCGATCGACGAGATCGAGCCGAGCTGGCGCGGCGAGCTGGAGATCACTGACG
>JAWAJB010000025.1:0-13616 GCA_038888155.1 Desulfurococcaceae archaeon | reverse complement strand
AAGCCCATATACGGAGATAACGGTAGTGGATCGCACATGCATGTAAGTCTATGGCGTGGCAAAAGAAACATCTTTTTACGATCCAAATGAAAGATACCGTTTAAGTCAAGAAGCAAGGTACTTTATTGGTGGTTTACTCGAACACGCCAGAGCACTGGCAGCGTTCACCAACCCTACCGTTAATAGCTACAAGAGACTCGTGCCAGGTTACGAGGCACCAGTGTACCTGGTGTGGGGTATAGGTAATAGGAGTGCAGCTGTAAGAATACCGGGTTACGCTGTAACCGAAAACTCTATGAGAATAGAGTACAGACCGCCCGACCCCAGCGCAAACCCCTACTTGGCTACCTCGGCAATTGTACTAGCGGGGTTAGACGGGCTTAAAAAGAAAATAGACCCAGGAGACCCCATAGAAGAGAACGTTTACAAAACGTCAAAAAGTAGGAGAAGAGAGCTAGGTATACGGGAACTGCCACGAAGCCTTGATGAAGCACTAGATGAACTTGAATGCGATAATGAGTGGCTTAAACCAGTATTCGTAGATGAACTATTGGAGACTTATATTGAGCTGAAGAGAGAAGAATCAAGAAAAGTAATGTCTTATCCGACCCCTGCTGAAGTCTTTTACTACATAGATGTATGAAACAACGTGCGGAGTTTCAGCCGTTCCTACTTAACACTTTCACTACTCCTAGTTGTTATAGTAGTAAATTTAATTAAATGATGATTAAGCTATTGGATGAATCCTAGAGACACGCGCATTAGCGTACCTCAAGATGAAGCTCAAAAGGAAGCTACATGTGCTGAGCATGTAGTATCTTCATCTCGGTAAAAACTAACTGTTGACAGCTTACCGAGGTTCTCAACACTACCGCATCAGCGTTGATCCTCGTAATAGCTCATGATGCTTCAAGCGAACTACCTAGGTAGAGCTCTAAGCAGAGCAAACTTGGAGAAAAGCGCGTTCTCCCACTGGAGAGTTCACAGGATACTTTTGCAGATGTGGAACTCACCTAGAGGTTTCAACTAGTGAACTTGCCACGTCGGTAAAAAACTGCTAAAAAGAACTGGGGTGCGAGGAAACGGTGCACGTGGAATTAGACAAGTATGCAGGATTGGACTAAGATAGTTGAATCCATGATCTAGGATCCATTATACTTTATAACCCCTGGGGATAGAAATTAAAGCCTTAGGTGTAGCGGTGGTAGTCTGTGCGGAGAAGAAAGCAATTAGTAGTCCCCGTGGTTATCGCGAAAAGCCGTAGTTCTCAGAGGTTTATCGTTATGGAGCTATTACGTGTTGCTATAAGTGTATTGACTCTTTCCTTGGGTGCTCGGATCAAGATAACAGCACCATTCACTCCTGTACCCTTTACTCTTCAGACAATGGTTCTTCACTGCTTGTTATTCACAAATGGTGCACAGGCGTGGAGATACGTGGCCACGTATGTTCTACTAGGTTTGATAGGAGCCCCGGTCTTTGCTTATGGTGGAGGCCTTGCGTACGTGCTGTCACCGACATTTGGGTACCTTATCGGTTTTATTGCAGGAACATTAGTAGCTGGTAGACTAGTACCGAAAGGAACGTTATCAGCTAAGCGAGGACTGATCGCAGGCTTAGCTCAATTAATGATCATATACGCCTTGGGAGCTTCATGGCTTACCGCATGGTACGTGTTCGTGGGTGGTATTAACTTTTTACAGGCAATTATAACGGCTACAGTAACCGGAGTAATGCCCTTTATACCATGGGATATCGCAAAGCTCTGCTTAGCTATACCACTCTCGCGATTAACGGTAATATCCTCTTACGCACTCTTACGGAGACTTAGTAGTTCAGCATCTAGTAAGGTGAACAATGCTTAGAGTTATACGGATATACAGAATAATTACTATCGCAAGCTCAAACCAATAGTAGCTATTGTCGTAACTGTTGTAGTTGGCTGTGCAGATATCGATCAAGCCTGAGTTCGGCATCTTATACATGAACAGAGTCTTTTATGTAATTAGCAGCGAGTAGCAATTACGAAGCAACTAGTTTCGCGATCCATGTGATGTTGGAACGAGATTGAAGTTCTCAAGTCAATTTAGTAGTAATCCGAAATTCACATCGTTGAATATATAGTCAATAATAATTTGATGCTGTAATGCTGTATCTGCGCAACGTTCGTTTGTCGTTGAGATGCTGTGCTACCGCTTAACGAGCCTTCGTGATAAGGACGTTTAGGATATAACGGGTATAAGAGAGTAAGAGAGCATACTAATGGAGAATGCAACTTCTCGATCGCTCGAAACCCTGAAGAATAACCCGCGGGGAACATTGATGATAAAGCTAATTTGCATGGTTCTTATTCGATTAAACTCTATCGCGCAAATTTCTACTTATTTGGTTCATAACTTGATCTACTCAGAAGGACGATCTACCGTGCTAATAATCTCGATCATCCCAGAATCACTACTTCTTCAACCTCCTGGTGGCATATTTGATTAAATTAGCTTTGCTGCCAGCTTACTATCATATTCTGCGAAAGCTCTTTTTGGGTCTATGCATTATATACCTCTCTTGATCAAACAGCTTCAACCTCGGAGATAAGTGAACGCCTCTAATACAGCACTACTATTGCTTTAGAGCGTAGAATATCCTGGGTATTTCTATCAATAGTACTCGACGAATAACGTTGCCCTCAACATAGTATTTCAAGTCTCAATAGACAATATCAACCGTTCTTTTAAACAATAATAACCAAAGTACCTCTTTGTTGCTGAACCTATTTAAGATCATGAGCAAGGCTTTACAGGGTTATTCCGTAACGTTTTACTCATCGTATATGGATTTACATATGGTAATAGTTCCAGCACCGCTTTCAGCGGGGGTTTTAGCTCTTTCGCTAATGAGGTAAAGACCTTTTTTGTTTAAAATTTCTCTAAGAATTTCTTTTCCTAGCATTTTCTCCGACCTTATGCATTCTACTGGAATTTCCTCAGCAAGTTCTATAATGACATCATTTAGAAAGGGTGCAACAACCTTTACACCCAGGCATTTAGCTATTTCAAGCTCTGCATACCTGCCTCGAGCGAGCCTACGGATGGTTTCTTCAAGGTCTTCGCTAATTAAATTAAGCATAAAGCTGTAGCCTGCGAATAGTTCGTCGCCACCACTACCGACAAGAACACATCTACATCCATCATCTTTGGCCTTCTTAAGTGTTGCATAAAATACTATATCATTTCTAATCTCTACACAACCCCCATTCTTATGAGAATTAACCTTATCTATGCCGATACATTCAATGACATTGTTTTTTAGATCTTCAATAGCTTCATTGGATACTTGAACAAGCTCCACATCAATGTTGAATACTTTGGATATGTAATTAACGTACATCAGATCTTTGGGTAAACCATGGCTATACATAGCGGTGTAACCCCTAGGTTTTAACCCGGCTTCTAAAGACGCCAATAGAATAACTGATGTATCTATACCTCCGCTTAAAGCTATACAATCACACTCATGTATGCTAACAACTTTTACTAGTTTTTTGAATAATAAATCTGCGTATATATAGCATGGAATACGTACTCGCATACACATCAACATTCTTCAATTCAAATTTACCTATGCCATAACTACTCATATAAGTTATAACCATGATCTCTGATAATAGCTTAACAAAGCTTGACATCACGTTACACTCGTATCATAGCACGTAAGCGCTGCAAAACATCATAGCAAGACTTACCAAGGCGACTATTCATGAAATTACAATGACATTGCAGAAGAGGGAAGCGGATGTTATATTTCTGTACTCAGGGCTTTAGACCTGGAGAATGTGCAAGAAACCATTTAATGCTAATGAAACGTGCTACAGCTTTTGCGTGTTTATTTACCATGGTTGACTACTTTTAATTTGAAGTCTGAGGTTAAAATCGATGAATACACCTGCTATCACGACTGTTTATACTCGACAAGGAGATAATGGAATCACCGTTATTGACGCTATTAAGTTTCCCAAATACCATCCATGTATACATTTCATAGGCTCCCTAGATGAAGCACTAACTTTTACGGGTCTAGCTATCGAGAAGTATTCTAGCGAATCTGTAGCTAAAGAACTTGAATATGTATATGGGTTAATTTCAAAGATCACAACGTCTCTTCAGAATAATTGGTGTCCTGATGAAAGCGTTATAGTAGAGATCGAGAAGAAGATCGACGAAAAGCCTAAACCGAAAACTCTCATCCCCAGTTATATCAAGAGCTCAAGATACGGAGGTGTTGCTGTAATTGCTATTGTTAGAGCTATTGTTAGGAGAGCTGAAAGATGGTTTTGGCATTGCTTCAATGAAACAGAATTATGGTGCAAAAACATAGGTATTCTATTGAATAGATTATCAGACCTCGTTTTCGTTCTACAATACCAAGCGTTTTTAACAGAAACGAGCTACTAAATTTATGAATTATAACTATCTAATAACTATTTACAATTGTATAACTACAAAGTAGTATATTACATGAACACCAAATACCGCTCTAGTAGTGCAAAGGACCTAAGGCCTCGTTCTATAATGTCGATGCAAGACTAGTTTTAAGGACGAAGTTCAAGAGCTTAATTTTAAGGGGCATTCCATGAAAAATAAGAAGATACGAATGCTATGGAACATATAAAAGCTAATAAGCATTGAAGCATTATAGCACAGTGTGACACCTAATACAGCTATGCTATACAACTAATAGCCTTGGACCAGTGAACTGTTCACAAAATTAACCGTAAACCTAAGATAACTTGTGAAGTTAGTCGTTAAATGCACGATATGTAGCATTTCAACTTTACACGTTCTCTTTACTCTACAATAGTGCTGTGCCTAGTTATCATGTTTAAGTATTTTGAACTTGCATATCGTAAAATCACTATATCTCTTGATCCCGGTGTCTATATTACTTTGAGTGCTAAAAGCTGTGTTGGGCTCAAAATAGGTCAAGGGGTAAGGCGTAAAGACCATTTACGCTAGGGTTCAGGTGCTGCTAATGTTGGTCTCAAACATAGTAGCAGTAGCTAGAAATTCTTCCTGGTGTTGAAAAAATAGGCTAGTTTATTGGCGGATGGTGTGTTTAGTGAATTGAATTTATTTATTGCTAAATTAAGAGGTTAAACTAGTGGAAGTTGATGTAGCCGGATTAAAGTTTTGCACTTTTGGATCTGCAACATGGGTTTTCGCGGTACTGGCGATATTCTGGACGTAAATATAGTGGAGTAGGTACAGGTTTAAACCTAAGGGGCTTGATTAAAACACCAAGATCATTAATTGAGAACCAAGAAAAAACTACGGCCTTTGAGAACAAAACGTCTTATAGTATCACAAGAAGCTAAAGGTTTCTTAGTGAAAATATAGCTAAGAACCAGATAAAGCATTGAGCTCACGCTACAGGTACACTACCAAAAGTGCTTTGGTTGTTCAAGGGTAAAGAGGATAGAACTAGTTTTATAGTTTTAAAGTTCGAATTGTTTAAGTTATCAAACGTATGTTTAAACTGTAGTGGGACATCTTGAGGCGATTCTATGTCTCTGAGTAGTTCAGGTTACGTAGTTGTAAAGTCCAATGAATCAATAGGCAAACTTAAAGATGGGAAAACCTTAGCTGTATATGTCATTGGCTCAACTATGACCTCAACTATACCGGGCATCTCTATAGCGGGGACAATGCCTATAGCGACGCTATTTACGCCAGCTCTTGATGTAGAGTATCTTTACCACGGTAAACCGGTTACGTTAGACGCTATACCTACAACACCTGAAGGCATACCTACACCAGCTATAATAACAAGGATTTCGTTGCAACTTTCAAGGATACCCTTTGTAGTCGTTGATGCAGGCTCTTACGTATCACCGAAGATACCGACAATAGCCTTATCTAGCCGATGTGTAGGTGGAAGAATAGATAAGGAAAATGCTCTTCCTCCCGGAACCTCAGAGAAGCTATTCAAGGAGTCCAAATACGTTGGATCTACGCTCGGTACAATAGCAGATATCGTACTCGTGGGAGAGAGTATTCCCGCAGGAACAACAACGGCCATGGCCATACTTCAAGCCCTAGGATATCCAGGAGAGAATCTAGTCAGCAGTTCAACGAGCAAAAATCCGCTTGAATTAAAGAAGACGGTTGTTTGTAAAGCTCTGCAGAGGGTTAAGGGAGGAGAGGACCCATTTATGCTGAATGATATTGTGGGAGATCCACTACATATATCTGTCGCCGGTCTCGCGCTAGGAGTTATTGATGCAGGTAGCATCATTATACTTGCCGGCGGTACCCAGATGCTAGCTGTCTTGGGACTCATGAAAAAAATATCTCCAGACTTTGACCAGTCTAAGATCATTCATGCCACTACTAAGTGGATATTCATAGATAAAGGCAAAGAAATACTTGATTTTATAAGGTCAGCTGTGCCTGGTATAGGCTTTGTATATAGCGTTTTAGATTTCAGCAACGCACCCTTCCAAGGGCTTAGAGCTTACGAAGAAGGGTTTGTTAAGGAGGGGGTAGGAGCAGGAGGTACAGCATTCCTAGCCATGACGAAGGGCATAAATGTTAACGACCTAATTAAAGATATATATCAGGAGTACTGCCGAATTACAGCTTCATAGGTGTCTTCTACGAGTAAACCGATACTCCTAGACGAAAAAACGCTGGTTATAGACCTTGAAGGCGAGTACTTAGCGTTATCGACAGCTGGATGTCCAAAAGCATACTCGTACGTGAGATACATAGTTTTCAGAAATGTACCTAAGAACTTTGGTTTTGTGAACCTTGATAATTATTGTAAGGAGTTAACTAACTCGATAGGTTTAGATTACGAGAAAACAACTGTTTTTCTTACAGCAGTGAATGTTTCAACTTATAGTCACAGCGTGTATATCTATAACAATGTGAAGGCGGAGGCTTACGTTACATTTGGCGTAGATAAACCTTCTTGTATAAGCATTATAAGCAATTCAGGGAAAAACGCTATTAGGAGCGTAGGTACAATTAATGTAGCAATAATCGTGGACAAGCCTCTTGACTTAGTTGGACTCTTAGACCTCTTTAGGTTTGTAGCTGAGGTAAAGGGTGCTATTATGGCTCTAGGTGGACCTACATGTGTATCTGGAGCTTCTATAGGTACAGCATCGGATGCTCTAGCTGTTGCCGCCCCCAAAGGTGTTGATAATTTTGCTGGCATAGCTACTCCTGTGGGGATAGCTTCAGCTCTAGCTCTTGCGAACGCGTTATCGAAACAGCTGAAGAATATCTCCAGTGGAAGCTATATAGCAAAAAGCCTTGGCTTTAAAGACCTAGACGAAATAGTTAAAATCCTCATGAAGGTGTATGCAAAGGCTAAGATACCTCAAATGAGTGATGAAACTATCAAAGCTGAAATAGAGAATGAGTTAAGTATGATTATAAATGACCCTAATGTTGGTATGTTTGTAAGAGGGTTCAGACTTCTCGAAGCAGCTTTAGCCTTAGGTATTGTACCGGTTATAAACATAGACGAATACCTATCGGATTCACCAGGCATAATAGTCGATGAATTAGCAGGGAAAGCTCTCGCAGAATACATAAACGGGTTCAAAGGTTTATTAGCTTACTACTGGGTTGAAAGACTAAAGGAAATAGGTGAGGTGAAAGAGATAAGAGCTCTGCCCCCGATAACAGATGACCTCGTGGCAGCACTGGTAGGAGGTGTACTGAGTAAAATCTATGATAAGTATTCAAGGTCTTAAATTACGAATTTTACCGCTAAAGTTCGTTACCTAGTAATCTTACACAGGTGTATTAGCTGATGCTCGACGTAATCATAATGGCTGGAGGTAAAGGTTTGAGGCTTGGAGGGGTAAAAAAGCAGTTCCTTAGGATATGTGGTAAAAGATTAATCGATGTAGCTTTAGAGGTAGCTAGGGAAATCAACAGCGGGAGAATACTTATTTGCTTAACTAAAGAAGACTTAGTCTTCATAGGGGAAGTGAAGGATTCTAAAGTTGAAGTTGTTTTATGCCCTGGTCAAGGATATGTTGAGGACCTGAACTACATACTCAGATTATCACGGTTCCCTGTTCTCGTATTACCCGCGGATATACCCCTCCTAACCCCAGATGTATTGAGGGAATTTCTAGATGTAGCTCAAGGAGAATTAGCAGATGTAATAACGTTAATGGTTTGTAGAAATAATGAATGTAGGGAATCAGGTATATCATTATTTAAGAGTTTTGGTGGGAGTTGGGTTAACGTATACTTTAAGGAACGTCCAGAGTTAAGAGATATAGACACTATGGAAGACATAGTGTGGGTTAAAAGCATATGCGGTTCCACGGAGGAGATCGAGAAGCTAAAATAGATTTTAGCTCTAATACTAATCCATTGGGTCCACCAAAAGAGCTACTGAGCATATTATCGAATTGCATAGGTCTTAGTGTCATAGAGAGATACCCAGATTACCAATACAGAGATCTACGTAAATCAATAGCCACCTTCTACAGTTGTATCCCTGAAAACGTTGTACCAACGAATGGTGCGGCAGAAGCTATTAACCTAATTATCTTGGCTACTAAACCTAAAAAATTAGTTGTTGTAGAGCCCTCTCATGGAGAGTACGAAGAACTAGCCAAAGTCTTAGGTATAAACTACATTAGTGTTTACTACAGGAGGACTACATACAGGTTCCATATCGAGTTTAGTGATCTAAAGAACTTCTGCGAAGATAAAGAAACCTTAATAGTTATCACGAATCCTAACAACCCAACAGGCTCTTATACAGCTGTCGATGCAATATTCTACGAGCTTGGAAATTGTAAAGCAAAAGTACTTATAGATGAAGTTTATGCAGAGCTCTGTACCCGTTGTTCCATAGAGGTTGCAAAGAACATTCCAGAGAATTTTTCTATAGTAAGGTCCTTGACGAAGTGGTTATCCATACCTGGGCTTAGAATAGGTTTTATCTACTCAGTAAATGAAGAACTACTTGAGAAGGTAGATATACTCAGACCACCATGGAATATCAACAGTATTGCTGAATGCGTAGCTGTTAATTTATTAAAGCAGAAGAGTGTATTGATGAATTTCATAGAGGATTCGAGGAAATACATAGAATCTGAAAGAAGTAGGATTTCCAAGGCTCTTGAAGAACTGGGATTTAAGGTGTTTGAAAGCGTTACTAACTTTTTGCTTGTAGACCTAGGTTTTGATGGAGATAAAATTGTCGTGGATCTAAAGAAGAAGGGTATAGCTGTTAGAAGCTGTAAAAGCTTCAGAGGACTTGGATCCAACTACATTAGAATAGCCCTTAGGAGCGTAGATGAGAATAACGAGCTTATTAAAGCTTTAGCCGAGGTGGCATACAATAGCAAGCTTCAAGGAGATTATTAAATCGTTTTTCTCCCTCGTATCCTTCTTCACCATAATACCTGTGCCAAGAAAACCTCTTAACACCTCCATGTTCAAAGACTTGTACCTACTACCGTTGGTAGGCTTAGTAAGAGGAGGAATAACCATAGTACCCTTGACTATATACCAACTAACAGGGTTGAGTAGTACGTACATTATAGCTTTCACAGTTGTAGCCTTTCACTTTATATTGCAAGGCTTTCTCCATGCAGATGGTTTAATAGATTTCTCAGAAGCTATTCTAGCTCACAGATTTGGGGCTAATGGTTACAAAGTTGTTAAGGATAAATATAGAGGTTCTTATGCGATAGCTTCATTTTGCATATACACACTAGGCTTATTCTCATTTATCATAGCTCTTACTGAAAGGTTATCGATAATTAAGCTAATGTGTTTGCTAGTTATTAGCGAGGTATGGTCTACTACAAATATAGTCATTTTATCCTACTCCAGTAAAGAACCTCCAGAGGGCTTCGGAAAGGCATTTAAAGAAAACCTAAGTAAAAGCGACGTTATTCTAAGCGCAATTATATCTTTTGTTATATCATTTACTTTACTGTTCATCACAAAAACAACGCTTCGATTTTTAATCACGACATTGATATCTCTCGTTTTTAACATAATCTTATCCAGAATTCTTGCGTATAAAGTTCTGGGATTTGTTAACGGGGATGTTCTTGGGTTTTCTTCGGAGCTCTTCTACTTACTATCTTTGATTTCGTACTGCGTGATATCATGGATTTAACTTGGTTATACCCAAGGAATGCTATGGAGTTTTCAATTATTCTAGTGACAGCTTTAGTCTTAGATTATGTATATCCCTTCCACCGCGGGATCTTGTACAGAATTCACCCAGTACATACTGCTTACTTCATGGCATTGAAAATGTTTCGTAAGCTCCCTAAAACGAGGGCTGTAGGTGTTGGTATATGGTTTGTCGTTGTATTTACGCATTTAGGCTTTTATGGTATGTTGCTGTACCTATTTAACATTTTGAACAGGGTGCTGTGGCTTATTGTTGCCACGTATATCCTAAAGGTTTCAGTATCCTTGAAGCTACTTCTAGACCATGTCCATAGAACCACTGTATGTCTTGCAAACAACGATATTGTTTGCGCGAGAGAAGCAATTAGTGGTGCTGTTAGAAGAAATGTTTCACAGCTTGGAGAAGGTCACATTTCTTCAGCAGCTATAGAAACTCTATTCGAGAACGTAGTAGATGGATTTACATCACCTCTCCTGTACTACTTAGTTCTTGGACCTCTTGGTGCATTATTCCAGAGACTTGTTAATACTATGGACGCTGCTCTTGGCTATAAGGAGAGAGATTTCATTAAAGTTGGATGGTTCTCTGCGAGAGTAGATGATGCTGTTAACTATGTACCTGCGAGGCTAACTGCGCTTTTAATGATAGCTCTATGTATTTTAGTTAAAGGTTCTCCTAGAACCAGTGTGAGAATAATTAGGGAAGAGGGGAAATGCATCGAGAGCATTAATGGCAGATTAGTAATATCTGCAGCATCAGGATGTATACAGGTTAAGCTTGAGAAAATAGGTGCTTATACTGTAGGAAGAGAATACGCGCTTCCAAAAAACTCAGATATAGTTAAAGCCCTGAAATTATCAATATACGTATGTACCTTCTTTATAATCGTGTTACTAACATTATACTTATGCCTCTTAAAATAAGTTATGCGTCGGCTTTCGATGGCAAACTACACAGAGCAAGAATATGTACTATGTACATAATAAATATCATGGGCAAATATCACAAGCTGAATGTATGTGATATCAAAGGAAGGGTAATTCTATTGGAGGTATCATGAGGTATCGCATGTAGTATGTACTGAAAGATTTATAAGCACAGCGCTATGTATAGCATCAACAGCGCGCCACACAATGCGCCTCGCATACTCATATCATGTTATTAAAGTATCCCATTTAACTCATCGAAAGTACAGAGTTTGGTGCAGAACAACATGGGTTTACATGTAGCTTTCGTTTCAGGAGGAAAAGATTCATACTATGCTGTTTACCGCTACGGTGGTAGGGTAGATGTAGGAATAGTGCTTATCTACGAATTTCCAAGGCCGAGCCCCCACATAGTAAATATAGGTAAATCAATAGAAACTCTTCTTCTAAGCGGTTTACCCATTGTAGTGGTTAAACTTAACAAAAACAGAGAATTCAGTGAAACAGCTGAAGTTCTTAGGAAGCTCGACGCTGAAATATTAATTGCTGGAGACGTATACGTAGAGGAGCACTTAAACTACATGGAAAAGTTAGCTAAAGAAGTAAGTGCAACACTAATTGAACCCCTGTGGGGTTATGATCCGTTGGAGCTAATATACAAAGAATTTGAGTCGGGTATCAGGTCTGTTGTAATTGGGTGCATAAATCCCCTTGATAAATGGCTA
Source organism: Desulfurococcaceae archaeon (assembly GCA_038888155.1). Lineage (GTDB taxonomy): Archaea > Thermoproteota > Thermoprotei_A > Sulfolobales > Desulfurococcaceae > UBA285. Next base: position 1,783 of record JAWAJB010000025.1, on the reverse strand, counting down.
GGTGTTGAACTTACTGTAAACAACATTAGTAATTTCGTTGAGGAAGCAATAAACTTAGGTATTGACCCTCTTGGTGAAAGAGGTGAATACCATACAGTAGTTGTTCATGGCCCCTTGCACAAAACTTCTATGAGTTACAAAGTTATAGAAAAGCTTACTTTTGATGATTATAGTATATTGAGAATCGTGTAGGAAATTTTCGCTTTTCGCATCTTTCATTAGCATGGAGTTTATAGGCGAAGAGTTAGCTGTATACCTTTTAGCGATGAAAAACTTATACCAAAGGCGTAAACACCTTAAAATACGATTATAGGCCAATTATAAACTACTGTAAATTGTTAAATCATTTTTCATCATATTTTTGATGGCTTTAACTACTCTGTTAAGTACTTGTTTAAGTGATCATCTCGCGTTAGAATTCTTTTAAGGTAAATAGTTAGGCCCGTAAGTTTCATAAAGGTATGTTAATCCCATTGATAGCCGCTCTTGACAAATTTTAACATCTTCAATAGATTCGCCGGTTTCTGTCCGAACATTTATCGCAAACCCTTTGGCTTCAAAACATCGATGCAGTTCAAATTCTTACTATATAACAACTACAGCTAACAGTTAATAGTGTAGATTTCTTTTTCTTAGAACTCACGTTTCCAATATTTACCCAGTATACGCTAAGCATGATTGCCTGATCGAGAGTAAATTTTGCATAAACAATAGCGAGTTACTAAGGTCTCATAGAATTTATATGGGGAAGTAATATGAATCCTGCTGGGTAACGTAATCTAGGATGAGCGATATTGCATCAAAGCACAATCACTTAGCATTAAAACCATGCTTTCACGTAATTAGTTCAACCAGCAAAAACACCTTTAAAAACCTTATGACCGATCTCCTTGATCTAGATAACGATTTATGATCGGTGACATGTAAAAATGGACATAAAACAACACTGGCTCATTAAACGAAGAATTAAGTAAAAATTCACGAATTTATACTGACTTCTTTCCGGGGACGTTAAAAGTTCTAGTTTAGAAGAATGAGGAAGAGTTCTTTTATCTTTACGTACTCGGTATTTCTGTGTCCAGATGGTTAAGAACACCGCTTAAAAATTAAATATGGAAACTGTTCCTTACATCACGTAGTTCACCACTTTACCGTGCATCTTGCTCTATGTACTTTCGTGCTGCTTGCCGAATAGTTAACCTCAAAGAATTACATTGGATAAAATCGCCAACAACTTTTAATCACATTTTGGCAACTATGGTTTTTATATGCATTTCGTGTAAGGACTTAGAAAGAAGTTATTAAAGAACGTAGTGCTTCCTTGTCCAGTATTCTCTTCTTCTCTGCGGGTTCCAGTTTCTCAGTGGGCGGTAGTACCCGATTATCCTGCTCCATATGTCGACGTTGTTGCTTCCGCATGATGGGCAGGCCTGGTATATGCCCGTGTATGTTTTCTCGCAGTTGTTGCAGTGCGTTATAGCCGGCGTGTAGCTCCAGTAGACGAGCTCGGTGTCCATGAGCTTCTTTGTCAGGGATGCCAGCGCCTCCGGCTCAGCCTCCTCACCTAGGAATATGTGCATCATGACGCCGCCCGTGAAGTACTTCTGAACCCGTTGCTCAACCTCCACCCGGTCAGGTAGCTCCATTGGAGCATAGTACGGGGCTATGCTAGTAGCGTAAACGGGGTTACCGGGGTCCGGCAGGTACTCGGCTAGCTCAGGGTACCTCTTCAAGTCGAGCAACGCTAGCTTGGGCGAAGCAGATTCACCGGGGACCTCCTCCA
>JAWAJB010000024.1:0-13730 GCA_038888155.1 Desulfurococcaceae archaeon | reverse complement strand
CATCCAAATTCTCCTCCTCAAATAAGCATAGGAACATACACTTCCACTCAAAACGGCCCCAAACAATACAACATTAAACAATAGTTGCCTATTCCTATTCTCCAAACCTATTCGAGAAACCTCCCCCTCCATAGACAAAACCTTTTCCACTAAATTCCCAGCTTCAACATATCCCTCCATCTGAGCATAATCCAATGCTTCATTCAAAATTGAAACCATCACATTTACATCACCACCAGAATCTTCAGCCCTCCTAACAGCTAGAAAACCTTTAATCAACAAATCTTCAACTTCACTTGGAAGCACAATAGATTTACCAGTTGAAGTTAAATTTAATGGTGAAGCAGTAACATTAATCCAAAGCTGATTCCACCTACCATAATATGAAAAACCTTTAGAAGTCTCATTATAAATCCACATCTCAAAAACAAGTCTCCTATTCACCCCAGAATCATATAAAGTTATATTCACAGGGTGAATCCACGTTTGATTATGAGTTAAAACCCTCCTAAACTCCATGATCGGATTAGAATCTAAAGGCTTAACACTACTAATAGTGGAATTCCTATCACCAAGCTTAACAAGAATCCTATAATAAACACTCCTCCCCTCAAAATTATGAACATACAAATAAAGTTTAAATGGCACCCCAACCACAACCTCCCTAGGATAATCCCCAATCCTCATATTAGGACCCAAAAGACCCAAAGCAGAAAAAGGCTCCACAACCCTACCACTCAAAATAAACTGAGAAAAACCAAAAACAAAACCCACCACAACAACAGCCAAAACAACAGCTAAAACCTCATCATCAAAAACCCAACTCAACCCAATCCACTACACATAAGAGAAAACAAACTTAAAACCATTACGAAAAACCATAAACTTTCATGTAGTCACAGTAGTTTCTCCACTGCTTTGTTGCGTAGTGGTCTGTGAGGAGGTAATGTGCGCGCATGTTAGATTATGAATTTTATGCTTTGATAACGGTCCTGTTCCCGGTCATATTGTTTCAGGTGTTTAGAGCATAAACGGTAATCCTTTGATAAGCTTTCCTGTTGTTGGATCAACCCTGTAGCCCATTTGCTCCAGGGCTACCACGCCTATGAGCGGAGTTGTGCCCCTCGGTCTAATGATAATGGGTGATTGAGCTATCCTATCCTCTACCTCTATTATGGCGTTGGCTGCAAGCCTAACTTTTCCAGCGCCCTCAGCTAGGTGTTCGCCTAAGCTCGGCAATGCAAGCTCCATAACCATGTCTTCAGGTAGAGCTGGGAAAGTCGCACCCGTATCAACGAGAGCTTCCACCTTAACTTTCCTCACTTCTTCTAACTTGCACTTCCCCTCCAAGTATTGGACGTAATCGACAGCATTATAGAATGTAGCCTTCACATAAATATGCCCCATCATATCAGCCTAACAGAAGAAATTGTGCGGGTACATATAAGTATTTATGGACTTTGTTGAGTTTTAAACGTTCCTAGCCCCCTCAATACTCGTTAAGACTTTGTATTCACGCGCATCTCAAGGTAATTGGAATATATGTTTATGGCTCAACATGGATGTTCATACGCTATGTGCGTTTCAAACAAGCATTTTAGTTGAGCCCAAGACCCCCTCAGCTTAATACTTCGTTGGTTAACCCAGCCAGCTTCTCTATAGTGGCTTCCTAGCCTTAACAAATACTCCTGGAGCTTCATGATCTACGCTCAGATTAATAATTTCAAAGTCTGCAAATATCCTCCTCATATCCCCTACCTCATACCTCCAAAAATCGTAAGGATAGCCATGATATGAGAACCCTCTAGAACGAGTTGTGATATATATATAGCCTCCGGGTTTCAGCACTTCCCTCATATTCGTTATAACTTTCCTCCAATCCTTAACATGTTCTAGAGTTTCTGTTGAGATTACGACATCAAAGGATTCGCTACCAAAATATTCAACTAGCTCCTCAGCGGGGAGGACTACGTCAACATACTTACTGCCGACTTCTAAAATCCTCTTATCCTTAAACTCCTCAGGCCTAACGTTTTCGATGAAGAACTCTATTACAGCCACATTACACATAGATGACCCCTATGCCAGCCCACTTCTGATCCCAGCTCTTAACAATCTCGAGATAGTTATAACTGTGCTTAATTTCATTCCAGAACCTACTTACTTCACAGCCAGTTTCAGGTGGATGTTCAACAATGTCGTGGAAGGCTATTATGCCTCCCTTCCTAACTAGCGGAGAGTACATCTCGAAGTCCCTCTTTACACCCTCATAGGTATGATCTCCATCTATAAATAAGAAGTCGAGCTTACCATTGCCAAGGATCCTCTTAACGAACTCTAAGGTCTTCGGGTCGTGCGAGTCCGCCCTGATCAAGTGAATCCTCTGCCTCTCTTTGGCGAACGACTCATTTATCAAAACTCTCTAGTCTGGATACTCTCTCATCGTAGTAAGCCTTACAGCTATCTTTAGCTCTTAAATTTGTGCTTTTATGTCTACAACCTTTCATGTGTATAGATTTATAGCACGTTCTAAATGCCAAAGTAATCTTTTTACAGCATGCTCTGCTGTCCAGAAATTTTTAACGACATCTACACCTCTCTTACCCATTTGAACTCTTTTACTATCATCTAGTAGCAATTCCTCAATTGCTTCAGCAAACATCTGTTCATCCCTTTCAGTCAGTATACCAGTTTCACCATGAATAACGCTCTCTCTTATCCCTCCCTCCTTTACGGCAACAACAGGAACACCACAAGCCATAGCTTCTAAAGGAACGAGTCCAAAGGGTTCAAGATAAGGAGCGTAAACAACTAACTTTGCCTTATTATAAAGTAAAACAAGTTCATCGTCTGTTATCCGACTTCTAATCTCCAAGTTAACATTAAGTCGCGAAGCAAGTTGTTTAAGATAGTTTATCCAAAGGTCATCTCCCCTATCACAAACTATTATAAGCTTAGGCCGAATTTTTTGATCGATTAAACCTAGAGACCTTATAATAAAGTCGTACCCTTTTGCTGGATCGCAAGCTCCTACAGATAGAACGTAGTTTTCCTTAATACAATTTAAAGGCTTAAAAGTCTCTGTGTCTACGCCAAGATAGCACACAAAGGAATTTAACCCGTAAGCTCTCAAAATAGCCTCTCTAGAGAAATACGAATTCGTCAAAACATGGTTTGCGAAGGATGCGTTATACCTATCTATCTCAGCTATCTTCCTTAAGAAATATTCTCTTATTAACTTGCGGAAGACGTTTTCTCTCCTTACCTTCCTAACTTTTTGAGAAAGTTTTTGCAGAATAACCTCTGAAGTTCTTAGAGGTTGCGGACAATAGTAGATACTTGGTTTTTTAATGTACTTCAGAAGGAAGGGGGACATAACGTAGCGGTCTTGTTCTATGTAAACAACATCATAATCAGTTCGATTAATAACATTAGCAATATGTCTCTGAGTCCTTTCAAGATCTGCTAGATGTCTTAGTGATGGACCATATCGAATGGTAGATTTTATAAGTCCAGTAATCGTCCTCTTCACTTGAAATACCTGAAACTTATTAGAAACCTCTTTTAATGGGAGGAAATGCTCATCGGCAGTAGAGGGGACGAAGACGTCAACTATATGTCCTAATTTCATAAGATACTTCACAAAATTGTAGAGAGACCTTTTAGCTCCTCCAGAGGGTAGATTATGGAAAACTGCAATTCTCATTTTATGTTCCAACCTTTATCCAATATGACTTTTACTAACCAGAATTTCCCGTCGGAAGATGTATGTAGCTCGTACTTATAATCTCTAAAAAGATTCTTGATTTTCCCCTCTGTAGGATCCCATAAATGCTCCGGGTTTAAACGCCCTGTAACGGTATCAGTCTTGTAACTTTGATGCTCTGCTCTGGGGAGTGTTATCACTACCAGTCGCTTTGATACACGTGTAGCTTCTCTTATTGCTTTTGCTGCTACTTTGAAATTCATGTGTTCTAAAATATCAGGCAAGAGAACGGTATCAAAAGATGAGTCTTTAAACGGAAGTCTTGTGGCATTAGAAAGAATGAACTCTATTTGAGGATATTTCCTTTTGGCTAAGAAAAGTCGATCTGGCCTAATATCTACACCACAAATAGCGCCGACATACGTCGTAACATATCCTGTTGCACATCCCACTTCAAGTATTTTCCCTTGGCACTGACTCCGAAGCCACGTAAGGCGTGATCGTTGGCTTTCATCTTCATATATATAGTCTGGGTGGTCAACTATAAGTTCAAGATAAGTATTTAAAGTTAGATCTGCTACTTTTCTCCAAGATGCAGCTTCTTGAAAAGTAGACATGTTATCTAGAAGCTCTTTTCGAAGCTTCTCATCTTCTACTACCTGTCGAATAGCACTTGCTAAATCCTGTGGATCACCGCGTTTAACAAGCTTCAAACACTTATATTTATTATAGATTTCTTTAAAGACTGCAGTGTCGGAAGCAATTACTGGTAAGCCGTAACTAATGGGAATCCCTAAAGCACCAGATGATTCTATCCAATTATCTGGCCAAAGATAAGGGTAAATTGCACAATCGCACTCCTTCATAATTTCTTGCAATCTTTCATTTGGAATAAAACCTAAGAATTTTACTCGATCGTTAAGGCCTAGCGCTGATACCATCGCTTTCAATTTGTAAAAATAAGGATAATGAGCGCGAATGCGTGGACTACCACAAATCAGCAACTTGTAGTGTCTTGGAAGGAATTGAAGTGCCTTAATCGCTATATCGTGACCTTTATTTTCATGAATGAACCCAAAAATAACGACCTTAACTTCTTTTTCCCTACCGTAGTTTCTACGTACTTATTGAAGATAGGAATACCATGTGGTATGACTCGAATCTTGCTGGGGGGTAAACCACATTTGATCAGTGCCTCGCGTGCGAAGTCGCTGTGAACAATGATGTAATGGAACTTGGATAACATGTTCTGAAAGATTCGATCTACTGGGAAAGAAAATCCATGAACAGTAATGCAAATCTTAGGTAGAAAATGCGAACGAAATATGCGGGAGAGGTATGAATATAAAAGAATTAAGCCATAGAGCATAATAACGTTGGCTCGGTATATCCATCGACCAACAATTGGTACTACAGGAGCTATGAGACCAGGATGGTACTGAAAGTGCAAAACTTTTGGACACTTGACAAACATTTTGAGGGCAATGCCTATCACGTTGACAAACGGTCCAACAGTAAAAGATGAGACCGAAAATCGTACTTGTCCTTTTAAGCTAGGGGTAGTTTTTAAAAGATGTTCATACAAGTCCCTAGTATATTGGCTAATACCACAGTATCTTGCTTTTGGCGCGATTATGCTTATCTCCATTCCTTTCTTCTCAAAATTAACGCATATCCCTGGTCACGTGAATCCTCTGCCCTTCCTTGACGAAAGATTCGTAGAGCAACAGCTTCTACTCAGAATAGCCCTCCTCTAAAAGGATTCTGACAAGTCTATGCGCTTTTTGCAATACTTAATCATTTCGGGTAGGCGTTTATTTGACAGGGGCTTGCCTCGGTTCGTGAAGTCAACAGGATACATAATCACCCATCTCATTGATGATCCTCTTGAAGAGGTCGAAGCTTAGGATAGCTTTGACACGTGAAGTATCGCCCATTCCTGTAGGGCATAATGGGCAATGTAACATGCAGATATTGCAAGGATCTATGATAATATCATAGGGGTATCCGACAACCTTCGTGGTTCGCGATGAGAACTGCAATTTTATGAGCAAGTAATTAATGAGCCTCTTAAGGTTATATCTTAATAAGCGTAGCATACTGAAGAGAGGTTATCTTTGCTCTAAGAGATCCTCATTGAAAATGATTACACGTTCCATATTCCTGGTCCTTAAGCCATTCAGACTTTTTAGATTTTTGATAATCATCTTCATTTATGGGAGGAGTTTCTTGTATGGAAACCTCATATTGTAACTTCTTAATGATGCCTAAGCCTGTATGCTCACATGATGCTTAATCGCATGGCCCTCGGCTCTTAGCTCTTCCACGAAATCATTAAATGTAGTGTGGGCTCTTATGCCATCCGAGATGCGTGTCACGTATTCTATTTCTCGTTTTAAGCGTTTGGCCATAGCTACCTTATTATTCTCCTTATCCAGAAGCTTCCGGGAAATGTTTGGCCCCTTCTATAAGATCTGAATGTCGCTTCAAGCTTGTCTGGATGTTTTAGGTTCATGTAGCTTCCAGCCCAGACAACTTCAAAACTATCATTAAACATTAGGAAGGCTTGTAAGAGATATTGTTCATTCCAAAACCTATGCTGTTTAAGGACCCAATCTTTTGGGTATTCTAATGGTAAAAATATGTCGTGAAAATGGATTAAAACTCCTCTTCTTAATCTGGGCAAAACCTCAAGGTATAAATAGACTACTTCACCTCCAATCCTAACTACATGTGTTGAATCTATAAACAAAACGTCATTCTCATTCAAATTTATGAATTCAGATAATTCTACTTCTTCAGCGCCCTTTTCTATGAGCCTTAATTCTGGAACCTTTCTCAAGAATTCCATGGGATACGGATCAACGGCAATAAGTTCACAGTCGTAACCTTCTTCCCTATTTTTGCTGATGGCTTCAGCTGCCAACAACGTTGAAAAGCCTGCACCCACCTCAATAACTTTCTCCGGCTTGAAATGTCGGATCATACAGTAATATATTTCTCCATCTACAGACTCAAAACTGCCGTTGTAAACGTAGTAACGGGTCTCCGAAGTCTTATATAATGGCAAATTATTAAATTCACCACTATAAAGTGCTGAGAAATCCTGCAACAGCTTAAGTTGATATTCCTCATTCATTTTTATTCCAATCAACTCCGAAGGGCGACACCATATGTCATCTCGCAGCTTTCCAACTTCAGGTATCGGTGAATAGTAATGTACGGGTAAAATGTGGAAACCTAGCTTTTCAAACAATGTGAAGTAGCGTTTAGTAATTTTTTCAAGTATATATTTAAGAGCTTTGTTAATCATAGTCATCCTCCATGGCATGTTCTACACATTAGATCCGAGTTTTCCACGTAAAGAATTACATAATTCCTTTAAGCTCTCTTATTTCTCTCTGCAGACGCTTCTAACAATCTAGAACATAAGTAAGTTTAGGCTGTTGCTCTTTGGCTCCAAGAACCGTAAAGCAGGGATAAACGTTTCACGGCGATACTAAACCAGAAAGCTAGTCTGCCCAATCCTGTGAGAGAAAGTGCTCTTAAAAAGATCCTGTTACGGAACATCAATGATTTTAACGAGTCAAAAATTCTGGAAAACATGATGTTAAATATGACTGCTAGAGAGCTATATTCCTTTTGAGTTTCAGTAGGCTTTTCTCTTCATTCTCTGAATTAGTTGCTGTACTCCTCTCTTTTTTGTTGCTAGTTTTATTGTGTTCATGCTTGTTGCCCTGAAGCTTGAATCTTTCATGAATTTCGTTGTTAGAGTTTTTATTGTTTGTGCAAGGTTTAGCTTTACAGGCGTTTCGATTAAGCCTTGCTCTATTTGGTCATTGAGTTTTAGGCTTATCCGTACTACCTCTTCAACGTGGAGCTCCCCGGCAAGTTTTAATGCTTTGCCGTTAAGCCATTTCTTCGTTACGTAGTAGTCCGATAGGAGGTAGACGTGCTCCTTATATATTGCGTGTGCTGCCGTAGCTACTGCTTCAGCTTCCCTAGTCAACGCTCTCACCTCCATGCCCACAGGTTCTACCTCGATAGTCTCTGCTTCCTCTAGTAGGCGTTCACCATTTAAGTACACGATCCAAGCAAATGAGGGGTGCGTATACAAGTCGACTATCGTCTCGCCCTTAACCATCGTCACGGTGTAGGGCTCTAAAACCTCTATCCTAAAGCCCTTACTGATCAATGCTTTTACGGCTTTCGGCAGATGCTCGTAGCGCACTAAAACATCTATATCCACTGAAACGTGTTCTACCGGCTTCCTAAACTTATAGAATGCGTAGTCTAAATTCTCTGCGCGCTCTATCGTAGAAGTCCTCGGCCATTTTAATAAAAACCTTTGCATCGGCTCCATACAAACGACTTTAGTGTCTTCCCTGCCTTTTAGGGATTGTTTTTCTTTATCGTCATTAAACTCAAAAACTACTTCGCACGATGCTCTAATCGAATATAGCAGAGCCTTTTAAGTTTTCTCGGAATAGTTATTCCGTAATATGGATTGTCAAAACCCTGAAAGCGGGGGCTGAACAAATCTAAAAACTTTTCCCAAAGCTTCCATGATTTATTCTTTAAATTACAACATTAGAATAGTATTAAGAGCAGCGTTTTAATAAAATGAGTGTTACTTTGAATTTACCGAATAAGTGTGAAAGGTTAAAGCGTAAAATCTTCTTCTGTGTCATAAATTTAAAAGATAGAAGGCGCTCTTTGATCTTTATATCATTTATGCTGATTGTTCTGGAGAAGATTGGCGTGAATGATTCTCTAAATAGAAATTTCAAGGTCCTTACATCCGGCCGAAAGAAGTTGTCTATAGGGTCGGGGTGGTAGACATATTTTAAGGGGGATGTGATTAATAAATAGCCGCCATTTTTTTGTTATTTTCTTTAGACCTATGATGGTTTTTGGGATGTCAGTTACATGTTCTAGCAGATTACAACACAAGACAAGATCAAAAGTCGCATTGAGTGTATAAAGTTGCGTAGCATCCATTACGATGTCAATTCCTTCCCCGCTTTTAGCATCTAGATGGTATATGCGACAACCAAATTTTTCTAGAGGCTGAAAGATAATCTCCTCTATATATGGTTGTACCTTTGTCCTGAAGGTTAAATCTGAGGACCCGACATCCAGGACCGATTTGATCTTTGACTTCTTAAGTAAAGTTTCTAGGACTGCTCGGATATATAGCGCTTCATCCCTGAACATGTTGTCTCAGTTAGGTTTCATCTATATGGACATGGTAAATCCTAAAAAATCCAGAGCTATATAGGATATTTTTTCCAGAAAGGGTGATGTGAAGTTTTGAAGCGGAAATGTGCCCCAACCATCCGGCTCTGAAGGCCTTTACTAAAGGCAGAACATAGTAACCTTCGTCTAGTTCTGGCAATTCCTCGACGATAATTAATATTCTAGTATTGCTGCCTTGGCTTAATGCGTCTTGCGTCATCACGGCAGCTGTGAAGTGATCAGTGAATACAGTATTTTTTCCTCCGTTTAATATGAAAAATAACGAAGATTGGTGCGCCTTTTGACAAAAATTGTTATAATCAACCCCATATTCTAAAGAGAAGACGTAACTTTTCGCGAAATTTAAGGTTGTTATACATACTATTGACACAACTGCCATTAAGATTAGGACCTGGTATATTCTTGTTCTTCTAAATTGAATTTTTGTGCATGGTGAAAGAGGCCAAATGTAGGCCATAAATAGAACCAAAGTTATCCAAGTAAATCTTAGCAGTACTCCAAAGTTCATAAAAAGGTAAATCAAGAGCTCTATCATTCCCGCTATAAATAATGAAAAAATAAACCATGTATGTGAGTCTCTCAGGGATTTAATTGTGTTTTTGGATTTGAGAGATACTAGAAGGCTTATAATCACATACAAGATTGTCAGCGGTCGATTGAGGGATCCCGCTATCTGAATGATAGGATTAATGAAGTAGGGGTTTAACTCGGCATATGTACCTGGTTGTGCCGTTGTTGAAAGTAGATTTTTGAAGTATTCCTGCACATTAAATACTATTTGTGAGATGGGAGCGCGGGCCGCGTTAACCAAGGCGATTTCAATTGCAGTTTGAGAATAAATGATTAGTTCTATAGCTATAAATAATACTGCGAACGCTGCCACCAGCGACAATCTTTTGCTTTTCAGCCTATATATGAACATGATTATAATGGCTAAGAAAGCCGCAGTATGGTGCGAAAAAACCATTGCCATAAAGAGTAGAATATACAAAACAACTACACGGGTCGAATCATTAAATGAAGATTTGAGAACAATATAAGTGTACAGAAGAAGTAAAGAGAAAGCTAAAGAAATATAGTAGAATTCAAAAAAGAAGTTCATGGATAAGTTTGAGGCAAACATTAAGGCAAAAATCATTCTATGAGTAGTTGAAAGGTTTGGTAGAGTCTTTAGTATGAGCCATATTGAAAGGAGTGCTAAAAGCATTGGTAGAGGTAGTAAAACTATGTGCTCTAGATTGACGCCAGTAATCATGGCAATGAATGCCAGCATTATATGGGGATAAAATCTATGGTGAAATTCTATCATATGTGAAACAAAAAATCCAGACACGCCAAGTTCAGATACCTCAATTTTCGTTTTTCTCATTATAAGTCCTGCTAAATTAATATTGGTAAAACAGAACTCATCTATTGGTTGATAGGTCAAGGAGGAGAAAAAGAGAAATAAAACTAACATTAACAATGTATAGATTGAAAGAAAATTACGTCTTGTTCTTGATTCCGACGTCATGATACTCATATCCTTTGACGCCCGGTATTTTTAATTAGGAAACTATATTCGCTTTCTCCATAAGATTGTGTACGTGATATAAGGTTGCAACTTCTGTTTAAATATAATGGGTCAAAAGAAGTTGTGGAAAAATGTGAACTAATTACGTCAATTTTCCATAATCTTTTTCAATAATTTTCAATGATCTTTGAAATTTTTTACCGAAAGATGCAGAAAAGCTAACTTCAAGTAATGGCTGAGATAACATAACCTTATAATGATTAAGGTTTATTGGATGATGAATAACATTTTCTATATGCTTAAACATCTGACTTTTTCCCAGCTTAGAAGCGAAATTATATGGACTTCAACTCCGTTTTTAGCCAACTCTCTCGAAATTCCGTAAATATATCTCTCAATGGCACCACCTTTAGGTGGAGGGCAAGGAAGCTTATCGGTACCTAGCTGTACTACCCTAAACATGGCTCTACTCGTCCATAGGTATGTTCAGAAAATATTTTGGTTACGTGGCCTGAAATGTAAGCAGAATATCAAGAAAATCTTTTAATAACTTTTGTTCGCTGAACTTTACACTTATAGAAGAATTATTAACTAGGTTGTGAGTGAAATATTTTTCAAAATGACGTTTATCATAACTTGCAATAGTCTCGATTGCTTCCAAAAGTTTCTTATGCATGTTTGGCGGAATTAAAAAATCTTCAGCACAAGTTTTCTCTACTATTTCTGATATGCCCCCAACCTTAAATGCTAGGGGAAGGGTCCCCGCGAGCAAGGCTTCCATCACAGTGTAGGGTAGTGGTTCTTCCCATATTGAGGGAAATAGTAATGCCCAAGCTCTAGAATGCAACTTCACTAAATCACTGTATTCAACCATGCCATGGACTTCTATATCGAGGTTGTAACGCCTCTTCAACTTATTTAGTATGCCTAAAGATTCTTGACTATATTTATTAGTTAAGATGAGCTTAAAATGGGTCTGCTTATTCTCGCCGAGCGCCTTAAGCGCTTCAATAAGTATATGGAAGCCCTTAACATAGCTATCTCCACCGCAATACAAGAATGTAGGCGCTTCCTCTAACTTCTTCTCGAATTTAGGGAGATTCGGGAGCGGATTATATAAGACTCTTATTTTATTCCTGCATTCAGGCATATACTTTGATAGAATTTCAGCATGCCTTTTTGAAACGGCTAATATAGTGTCAGCCATACTCACCCATCTGCGCATCTGCAAAGTGTAGGGGATATTCAATACATTTCTAGCTAAGTCCTTAACCCCCTTTTTCTGCATTAATCTAATAGTGAAACTATCTTTTATTAAGCGAAAGCTACTTGACCCTTTAGTTCCTGCCAGAACAATCCCATTGAGAGATATTGGCCGATAGTCATGTAAATGCACAATCACTTTCTTTCCATACGCTTTGCCAAGAGGAACGAACGGGAAAGCGTATGCAACGTAAATGATGTCGTGTTTTTTGAGAATCTTCTGATATCGCTTGGCGAGTAATGATGGGAGGAAATACCGCTTATTAATAAGTTTTATAAGAGGGTCATAAATATAATTTACCCCATTTACTCTTTCAGGATTTTTTACTCCAGTTAAGACTGTTAATCTTAGCTGACCAGTTCTAGCTAACACGTCAGTTATTAAATAAGTTGCTAAGGCACCCCCGCCCACTTCAGGATGGTACACTGGTGTCACCACCAACATTTTGACAGTCATATTCGATGCACTGCTGTATTTAGCATTCCACTCAATTTTCTGTACTCTTCAATGGCTACTTTTTCCCAAGATGAATACTTATCTAATAACTTTGTTGTAGTTTCATCTTTTTTAAAGGGCTTTTCTAGGTTACTTATAATTGCCAGTGCTAATCTTTTAAAGTTCCCTACAGGGATTAATTCAACATTTGGGTTCTGCCGATATAGGAAGCTTAGTGCAGGTATCTCATATGCCACAACTCTTAGACCCATGAATAATGACTCTAAAACTGTTAGGGAAAATGAATCCCTGTAGGATGGATATGCAAGCACTGAAGCAGTTGACGCTATTTTAAATAACTTATTCCTGTCTAAATAGCCTAAATACTTCACCGCCTTGAGGTTGTACTTTTTAATGGTTTCATCAAATTTTACTCTTGTTTTATAATCCTCAAATCTCCCAGCTATGTAGAGATATGCATCTACTTTTTTCTCGATAATATTCCAAGCTCTTAAAAGGTCGAATATCCCCTTCTCTTTCGAAATTCGACCATAATATATGACAACATTGGCCCTTTTATTTCTTGGCACGTTTCTAAACAACTCACGCTCTACAGCTACTCCAGGAACGAGGATCTTCAGGTTTTTGCATAAAGTGAAGAGCTCAGGAGTTTCCATTATTGGTGCAGGTGAAACTGAGAGTATTCCACAAAGCTTGGTCTTTTTAGATAGATTTTTGAACAAATTTAAGCTGAAAGTTCTATGAATGAATTTTTTCCCGAGGTCTGATTGAAGTAAGACCGCTGACTTAGTTTCCTTTGAACTTAAAAAGGTTAAAGCTGTAATCGCATCTGCAGTTTCATGCATGGAGTACGCGTATGATGGATTTTTAATGAAATGACTAGCAATACCAGCAAATCCTTTTTCAAAAAAATGAATGAAAAAAGGTCTCAATTCTTCTCTATATAGTATATGACTACTTAAGGAGAACTTCCACTCAGATTCTTTGAGGATAATCTTCCTATTATACTCAACATTTTTCTCTAGTAATTTTTCATTAATAGCAAAAGCATATTTTGACAACCTTTGAACTTCACACACATCTTTAATCGCAAGCGCTAATAATTCGTCAAGCGAGTCTTCACATCCTTTAGGCATATTATTGAGCTTTGTGCTCATAAGGAAGGAGACGAAGGTTCTGATGGCATTAACAGGTATGTAAAGTTCTAGCTCATAGCCGCTCTCGGCAAGTAGTCTTGTTAGTCTGGGAACTACGTTATATGACCTTAGGAAACCGCCTATTCCAAGCCTAAAAGGCATTGAAATAACCAGTAGTTTTCTTTTCATCTAATGAATCCCTTGAATCCTTATATAATCTAGTATAGAGGTTAAGCAGTAACTTAAATTGTATTTAGATGTGTCTATAACCTTAAGGTTTAAAATTTTGCTAAATGCTTCATAATAGGGAAGGAGACTAAGTATCAGATCTTTTTCATGGGGTTTCCTCTTTATTAAATCATTTATATTGGCTGTAATGTGAATCGGCTTATACTT
>JAWAJB010000023.1:0-13947 GCA_038888155.1 Desulfurococcaceae archaeon | reverse complement strand
ACACTAGTTTTAGCCCACTTACGCGAGCGGAGAGCAAGCTCCCACAAGTTTTCAACCTTCTCCACTACAAGCCTATCCCCCTCAACCCTGAAAACCACATCACACCCCTCACTAAAACCAAGCTTCTCCAGAAGCTCCCTAGGCGGATACAAAACCATCCTCTTCCCAACCTTACCAACAGCCTGCATCCGACCTCACCAGAAAAAACCAGATAAACACAGACTAATAACAATTACGACACAAAACACACAGCCACTACACCCAAAAAAACAAACCACATTCCAAGAACAAAACACAAACAGGCACCCTTCAAGGGAAAAATAGCAGACAGCTCCAAACAAACGACACTAAAAGAGGACACACAACAAATTCACACGCTCACCCTAAAACATTTCATCCCTCCCTATAAACCTCGTAACATTCCTCCCTCCATCAACTTACTCTTCCAAACAATCCAAACATCCACAAGCGAGATGTAGAATTTTAAGCATTAAAGCTCAGAGAAAAGAAAACACCGCGAAAACAAAAGAGACTGGGCGTACGTTAAACACGCTAAGCTTAGTTATAAAGACGCGTAAAGGAAGAGAAAGCGGCAAATTGCTCGTCCAAAGAACACCTTCACATTAACAGCCCATCCAACTCAGTCACTTAAAGACTGCTTTGAGATCTAGGCAGGATAGCCGTAGTTTACAAAACAAAAGAAAAACACCACTGTAACAGCAGTATGCGGCAAGAGCCCAAGGACGTCGCTCGCAGACAGAAGAAGTATGAAAACGGATTCAGCCGTAAGATACGACCCGGAAGCAAACACCCTAACACTTAAAAACTAAAGACGAGCCCCTAGCTGACGAAGAACCGCCAGACAGCAACACAATACCCCAGCTATGACAACGAAAGGTGGAACCATTCACGTCAGGGTGGTGGCCCCCCATGAAGGGGATTTTTAAACACACTAATCAATTTGGCAAAGGACCCCGGAAAAGCGGCAAAGCGCGCACCATCCAAAGCCTAAGATGAAAATTGACTCTACAAAATGCTAGAAAAAGGCCCCAGCTGACAGGAGCCCTCAAAACCCTGTTAACACTACTGAAACCCTCATGAGCCACGAAAAACTACTCGAGTAAAGTTTATAGAAACTTAGTCAAAATCTGCAAGCAAGGCGAACATAGTCCCCCGGGTCCTACAAGCGAGAATGCTTCAAAAAACTTAGACTGAAGCCGAAGAGCGAAACGGGAAACTCTAAAACGCAATCAACGATTTCATAGAAAGAAGAAAAAGCAACTCGCAATAGTGAAATTTATCGTTAAAACAATAGGTCCCTCATCCACGTATGACCTTTCAAGACCAATTCTGCCTAATGTCGCATGTCACCTCAACGAAGAACCCCCTCACGCATTAACACTAAAAAGAACATCACGTAGAACACATAAATCAAGCAATATACCGAGTTCCTATAAAGGAATCCCCAATTTCAGAAGAGAAAACTAAGCTTTTTCGCTCCTCCACACTTCAAGATAATCAACAAGCAAGAAAGCCCCCCAACAAGTCCAACCAACCCCATCCGAGATTCAAATTAAAGAACTACATAGTTCATCCAAACGTTATTCGGGGAAGCCGCTTCCTACACCCCGAAAAACATATCGCTAAAAAGAGACCAATCACCCTTCTGAGGCCTAGAGAAATACCAGCCAAGTCACCTTCAAAGAAGCGACCGCAGGTACAGCCGATCAGATGTTCATGAAAACTCCACAATCCCTTTCAAATTCCCTCTATGACAAGACACCCCCAGGTAAGCTCACGTAGCTCACCGATAGGCCCCCAAGATTTCATATAAAAATAAAGCCCCCAGACGCGCCTCAGAGACAAACCTTCCACTCGTCAATGCGTGCTTCTTATTAAATTTTAAAATTGCATGTTTTTAATAAAAAATGAATTATCAAAAAATTAAGTTTAAATACGCGCACATAACAACTTCAACAATATGGTGCCTGACTATGAGTAAATATAGGCATTCTAACGCCGAAATTAATTCTCCCCAAAATTATGCCAAATACAAGAGTATAGTTGGAAATGACAAGCTGATAGCGTCAGTCAAACTGTTAAATTGGTACCGTTATAAGGAGAGTTGGAGGGAGTGATTTTTGAATGGACAAACCAAGCTAATCGATGAAACTACTGGGGTTCCACCTAAAGCATTTATAGAGTCCTACAAGTTCCCCTGGGACAAAGTTAGCGAGGCTTCAAGCGTTGAGAAGGGGCCTGGAAGGCCACCCCACTGGGAAATGGTCTTCTGGTGGACTAGGAAGCCACTCATCTCCGCCAGAGCAATCATTGCAGGCTGCCTTCTTCCCGAGGACACAAGCCCAAGCACCTTCCTAAGAGGTATCGGGATAAGCGGCAAGAAAAAGTCCGCACACAACAACCCCCCGTCATACAGGTTTAATGGAATCAAACTACTCGACCCCTTCGCCGGATTCGGCTCCATACCACTTGAAGCAATACGCCTAGGACTAAACACAACCGCCGTCGAACTCCTCCCAACAGCCTACATCTTCCTCAAGGCCGTGCTAGAGTACCCAGCAAAATACGGCAGAAAACTCGTGGAAGATGTGGAACGCTGGGGGAAATGGGTCACCGAACGGCTCAAAGAAGACCCCCTTATAAGAGAGCTTTACGATGAGGACGTAGCCGTCTACATAGGTTCATGGGAGATCAAGTGCCCCCACTGCGAACGCTGGACCCCACTCGTCGGAAACTGGTGGCTTGCAAGAGTCAAAAACAAAAACAGCTACGAGCGGCTGGCATGGATGGAACCCGTAGTAGAAGGCGAAGAAGTCAAAATCAAGGTTGTCGACTTAAACAAAAAATTAGGAGACAAAGCAGTTAACGGCGCAAAAGTCTCCGGCTCAACAATTCTAATCAACGATAAGAAGTTCAGAGTCCCAGAAAGCAACATCAACGCACGAAGCGAAAAAGCCGTCTGCCTACTCTGCCACCAGCCAATAATGCAAGTGGATCCTCAGACTGGAAGACACTACACCGAAAAAAAGAATCTACCTAAAGAAGTCAAAGAGAGACTCGAAGGCTACGTGAAACATGCCATAAAAACTTACAACCAAAGCCTAGAACAAGAAGACATAACACCCCTAGCAAGACAAAAGCTACTCGTAAAAGTGAAAGTAAAAAACGGCGACCTAGAGTTCGAGCCATGCACACAAAAAGACCAACAAAAACTCGAACTAGCAAAAAAAGAAATAGAAAAAATGCTAAAAGAAGGCGATCCAGACATACCTATAGAGAATTTATGGTGCTATACTGCTAGCGGTGGAGGTTGTCTAAGTATATGGATTTGGGGATTTAATAAGTTCTATAAGCTGTTTAATCCTCGTCAGCTTTTAACACTCGTCAGACTCGTCAAACTAATACGCGAGGCGGGCAAGAAAATCGAAGAAGCGGTGCTGAAAGAAAGGTGCACTAAAGAAGAAACACAACAATACGTAGAAGCAATAATAGTGTACTTGACAATAGCGCTATGCAAACTCACTTACCTCAATTCTGTAGTGAATAGATGGGATGGAGTGTGGATTAAAATAGGCGAAAGTATGTCTGAGAGAGGTATAGCGATGCAATGGAATTGGGTTGACGCAAATCCCTTTAAAGAATTAGCTGGCTCCTGGAGAAAATCGTTTAGCGCTATTATTCGCAGTTTAACGTATCTCACCTCAGATGTTAACAAACAATCTTCTATTAAAGTTAATGTTTCGTTAGAAGATGCAACTGTTTTAGGAAAGATAGGCCCTAATAAAAAATTCACTTTGACTATTACCGATCCACCTTACTATGATGATGTTCCTTATGCTGAGCTTAGCGACTTCTATTATGTTTGGCTTAAGAGGGCTTTGAGCGACGTTGAAGATGGTAGGCTTGTTCCGCGCTTCCTACCTGAAGCTTTCTTTGAGAAGGTCGGCGACAACTGGATTGAGGTTTCGACGCAGTGGGAGAAGTATGCATTGTGCGAGGTTAGCCTTAATCCGCCCAGACTCGGCGCGTCAGCTACATATGAAGACGGAGTTAGACACTTCCAGAATTTACTGAATGCTTCATTCGTTACTATGGCCTCTAGGCTTGAGGATAGCGGTTTGCTTGTGACATATTATGCGCATACTGATCCTGACGCTTGGAAGGCTCTGCTTAAGGCTGGGTGGGAGGCGGCTGGCTTAAGGGTCACCAACGCTTTTCCGATAACGACCGAGTCTGCTCAGAGCGTTGTTAAGCGAGGCAAGCTCTCAATGGACACTAGCATAGTGGTTGTGTGGCGTAAAGGTGCCTCTGGCGCCATAGAGGCATCCAAGCTATATGATAAGATGATTGAGGCCGCCGCCGAGAGGGCTATGCGCCTCATAGAATTAGGAGTCACAGGAAGAGACCTCTTCATAAACACGCTTGCAGCGGCCCTTACAACGGCAACAAGCTACAGGGAGGTCATATCGCTTGGTAGGCTCAGCGTTGACGAGCTCGTTGACGATTACGTTTACCCGGCAGCCTCTATAGGTCTCGCAAAGGCCTTCGCCAGAAGAGCCGAGATTAAAGATGGTGTTAGGAGCCCAGACGCTATGTTCTACATGCTCGCAAAATGCCTGATCGCCGGAGCGCGGAGGAAGATAATCGAGAGCACAGACCTCAGGCTCCTCTCTATAGGGACATCGCTGGATGTGAAAGTGGCCTTAAAAGAATGGAAGCTGCTAAAGGAGGTTAAAGAAGAGGCTGGCGCTAAGGTGGCTAAGGCTAAGACCCTCATTCTTCTTGAGCCGCTTTCTGTGGAGAAGACTAAAATTGCGGAGCTCCTTGAGGCCAGAGGCATCGGTGTTTCTGAGGAGCCCAAAGTAAGATGCGCTGTGGACGTGCTCCACGTGCTTGAGTACTACGCGACTGCTTACTCCGCGGCTGAATATATGCGTAGGCTTGAGAAGCTTCGCGAAAATTATCCGGAGCAGGTTAATGAGGCACTTTCCCTTGCAAGAATATTTTCTAGGGTTCTGCCAGATGATGATCCGGAGAGGCGCCTCTGCGAAAGGGTTATTTCGCCAGCATTTCAGCTTGGGGTGCATGATTATGGGCCTGCTCAGCCTGTATGAGAGTGGAAAGCTTAAGGTTTGGCCCGACGTCTTCAATAGGGCGCTTGATGATAAAGCCGCGCCAGATCTAGGCGACGTGGTTGGAGGCGGAGAGCCAATTTACTCAGATCCAGACCAGTTCTTCGCTAGGACATACATGACCAAGTCCATGGAGAACCTAATAAGTGAAGTTGCCGGTGCCCTAGAAAGCAAAGAGGGTGGGGCAATCTTCCTGCTGACATCGCTATATGGCGGGGGAAAGACGCATGCTATGATCACACTATACCACGCGTTCACAAAGCCGGAAGCTCTGAAAAAGGTTAATGAACGGCTCGCGGCAAGAGTGACTGCAATAAGGCCGCTTGTGGTTGTCACAGATGGTTCTAGGAGGGAGTTGGCGCCAACCCCGAAGGATCCACACGTTGTCGGCAATCTTACGATTAAGACGCTGTGGGGTATGCTCGCTTATAGGCTTGGAACCTACGCTAAAGTCATGCACTTAGACGAATTAGGCGCCCACCCACCGCTCACAGACGTGCTAATGAGCGTCCTAAAGGAGCCTAATAGGCCAGTACTAATAATGATCGACGAGATACTCCCGCATATATACACCGTGAGCAGAGCTGAGGAGCTGAGAAGATACGCCGAGAACCTCATAATGTTCATGGGCTACTTAGCTAGGGCTGTTGAAAGGACCCCAGGAATTGCCCTGATTGTCTCCCTCCAAATGGAGCGTAGAGGAGACCAAATAATTGAGGAAGAAACCTATGCAGGCCTAGCTAAAAAATTATATGATGAACTCCATAGGGAGACTACAAGAGTCATCACGCCAGTTACTCCGACGGATGTAGTTCAGATACTTAAGCGAAGGATTTTCCAGGAGATCCCAGAAGACGAGGCTAGTAGAGCCAGGGACGCACTCCACTCTACATATAGAGATTATCCCGAGATCTTCGGCTCTGAGTCAGACTGGCAGTTCTCTCTTGAAGAATCTGGGAGAGTTCTCTCGGCTAAGGATACTTACCCATTCCATCCGAAGTATATCGAGGTTCTTCAGGAGTTCATTTCAAGAAACAGAGATCTCAGGAGGACTAGGGATGCGATAAGGATAACAAGGAAGGTCGTTAGGAAGCTCCTTAAGGGAAATGAAGATCCAACCTTCATTATGCCGTGGCACATAGACATAAGGGATCCAGACATAAGGAACTCGGTTTTGACCGAGAGCCGCAAGGAGTTTAGGGATGTAGCCTCCAAGGACGTTGTTGACGAGGATGGAAGACTTGGATTAATAGCTGAGTGCAGCAGGCCGATGCTGGCCTTCAGAATAGCACTGCCAATCCTGCTTAAAGTATACACTTACGAGACGTTTAAGATCCCTCTGAGAACATTCCCGACATTAAGGGATGCCGCGCTCATGACTTATGACCCGGAAACATTCTCCTCAGAGGGACTGCAGCCTCCAGACATAAAGAGCATCCTAGATGAGATGCCTGCCCGCCTAAGCCACTTCAACTATCAGGACGGCAGGTACTGGTTTGACCCATACCTCCCCATAACAGTCCTGGTGGAAAAGAGGGCCAGCGAGATACTCAGCGGCCCACGCCTAAACCTCTACCAAGCCTTAGCGAAAAGAGCTGAAGAGTTACTCATTCGGAAGCCGAGGAGAGGCGAGCGCCTTGAGTGGACTCCATTCCTTTTCAGCGAGAAAAGGACGTACATAATCGAGTATGGCACCTCAGTCTATAGCCCTCCGAAAATAGAAGATAAGCCCGAGTACCAGCTAATAGTCTTCGTAAAACCAAGGGACAGCATATCTGACAAGGAAGTTGAAGACGCAATACTGGGGTCTAAGGGAGGCTTGAGAACCTATAGGAATACTGTCGCCGCAGTTCTGCCGAAGGTTGAAGCCGACTTCGAGAAGATGCTCAGTTACGCCGCTAAGATAGAGGCTGCGAAGGAAATAAGCAGTGAACTGAAGGAGTTCTTCCGCGGAGACGAGGAGCTAGCGAAGATCAGGCAGGAGAAGCTAAGGCACTACATACAGGAGATTGAAAACAGGTTTAACAGCGAACTGCTCTTCGCCTTGACATGTGTTGCCTACCCAAGAATGGAAGATGGGCGAGATACTGTCCATTATGTGGTTACGACGTCGCTGGGCGCCATCATAGCGCAGGCAGAGGCGGCCCTCGAGGACTCATCAACGGGCCCAAAGATGCGCAGAAGGATAAGCTTCGACGAGCTCACAAGCTTCTTCAGCAGGCTGCTGAAGTGGGATTTAGTTGGCGGAGACAGGCCCATAGAGTTCGGCAAGATACTTGAGGTCTTCTACACGAACACGGCCGCGCCGTTCACAAGGAGAGATGTTGTCGAGGAGGCTATCCGCGAGGGGCTGAGGAGGCTCGACATTGGCGTTAAGATGGCTGGTGAGGTGTACTGGAAGAAGATTGGAAGCAAAGAGCCGAACATCTTGGCACACCTAAGAGACGACGCTGAAATACTGCCTCTCAACATCGCAGCTAGAGAGTTCGCCAACATGCTTCTCTCAAAAGAGAGGCAGATTATTGAGGGCGGAAGACTCCGTATAACTTGGTATGAAGTTGAGTTTGAGGGACAACGCTTTAAGCTCAGAGACCTAATCGGCCAACCTGGCTGGGTTGAGATTCTTAAGGAGGGCATAGTCAGCGAAATCGAAGAAACTATTGAAAGAGGCTTTATAATTAGCGTTGAGCCGAGCATTGTTGAGGTTGATGAGGGCAACAGCATCGAGGTAAGAGTCTCCATTACGCCTATTGGAGGTTATAGCGAGCGAGTCGAGCTCACGCCGGATAAAGGCATTATTGAACCCGTTTCTGGAAGCCCGCCATTTACCGCCAAGTGGAGGATTGATCCGCTTCCTGCTGGAAGGCACACTCTTAGGGTTGAAGCTAAGGGCGCGGACGGATACTCTCGTGAGGGAAGCTTCTCTATAAATGTGAGGAGCCTTGAGGAGGAAGTCACCGTTAAGAGGCTGGATCTAACGCATGTTGGAGCCAAGCTCATCGAGGTCTCCGTGGGAGATTTAGCGCACGCCCAGATCGCCCTAAGCAGGATTGCTCAACTCGGCACCAAGGCTAAAGCAGACTTCTCCATAAGGATCGGCGGCAACATAACTATAAATGGATCGAGCG
The DNA here is from genome assembly GCA_038888155.1 of Desulfurococcaceae archaeon. Taxonomy (GTDB): domain Archaea; phylum Thermoproteota; class Thermoprotei_A; order Sulfolobales; family Desulfurococcaceae; genus UBA285. The sequence continues at coordinate 5,666 of JAWAJB010000023.1, read as the reverse complement.
CCGACATTAAGATCTCGGAGCTCATAGTTCAAAGGATAGCGGATTTAGCGAGGATCCTTCAAGCTGAGGCATTTGTCTCAGTAAAGATGGATGAGCCGATAGAAGTTTACGCGGACAGAATATCAGTGTTCAACGCCCTGGCGGATAAGGCTACTTTCAAGCTGAGGGTTAAGAGGGAAGCGTAACATGCAGGTCGAGCTGCCCAAAAGCTACTTCACTGTGAGATTGTCTCAGAAGAGTGTGGCGTTCTACTGGTCTTTATGCCCAACAGTCGAAAGCGAAAAATGGACCTGAAGTCAAGATTTCCTCCTAAAGGGAGCTGCTCAGTCTAGCTAGAGAACTAAGTTGTGAGGCCGTGTACTCAATGATAACCGCTCAGGACATAAATCCATATAGTAGGTTAATAATCCACGTGGAAATCCTGTCCAACGTCGCCAGTTCCGCTAAGATTTTGAGTTAATGTGTTTTATTAGAGAGAGTGACCGGGTTGGGATGCGTATCACCGGGCGTCGCGCTTCAGGGGGGCTATGTGTATGGGAGCGCAGATGATACCGCAGGCTGATGAAGGCGGTTAAGGCTTTTAAAAACTATTTGGACTAAGATAAGCGGGGGGACGGGGTGTGCCATCCCTTAAGGAAGTCGTTCAAGGCTTAATTGCGGGCCTGCTGGAGTGCTTCAGCACTCACCCGCTCATAGCACCATTCCTCCACATTTCGAGAGAGAATTCTCTGGAGCACTATCTCCACCAGCATGAGGTCATCGCCCGGCTTGCTCCTAGGTTGCCGGTAAGAGTTTTCATCGCGGATGAGATAGGCCTTGGCAAAACTATTACAGTGATAGCTGTCACGAAGTATCTTGAAGCTATCGGTAGGGTCAAGAGGACCCTTATCGTCGTGCCTAGAGTCCTCGTCTACCAGTGGCGCAGAGAGCTTCTTAGAATGGGTATACCCACCTTGAAGATACATCATCTGGAGAGGTGGACTATCCGCGGGCTTGAAGCGCAAGGCTTCCCAGAAGGATATTACGTTGCGTCTATGGACCTCTTGAAGAAAGAGGCGCACCTTGAGAAGATTATCGACGCACCGTGGGACCTGATAATTGTTGATGAAGCGCATAGGTTAGGCTACAAGACTAAGAGGTTCTTTAACATCGGAAAGAAGCTAATTGAAGCCCACCCAGAGAGGAACGTCCTTTTCCTCTCCGCAACGCCCCATAGGGGGGACGCCAGAGACTATATTGAGAGACTTAAACTGCTCGATCCCTTCCTAGGCGGGTGGAGGGAGCTTGACACTAAGCGTTTCTATGAGGCTACGCACGGCGCAATACTCTTCAGGAGAACTAAGGAGGACGTCAACAACATCTATGAGAGAAGGCGCATATTTCCGCCGGCGAGATTCTACGCCTGCCTAGTTAAGGCAAGCAGCCTTGAGAATAAGTTCATCGAGGATCTCGTGCTCTTTTTAAGAAGCAAGCTCGTTGAGCTCGCATACGAGAGAGAGCTAATTAGCAAGGAGGTTATCCCGCTCCTAACAGTCCTCGTTTTTAAGAGGGCCTCCTCAAGCCCCTATTCTGCCTACACTACAATGCAGAGGCTCCTCGCCAGAAGAGCTGGAGTCGACGAGGCTGAGCTGAAGGAGCTCGTTGAATCAGTCCGATCCTTCTTTAGAGCCGGCTACGAGGAGTGTGAGTATGAAGAGAGGGATCCCGACGAAATATTCAATGAGTTTCTTGAGAAATCATCCCCCCTACTCAGCGGCGAAGACATCTCAAAGATAGAGGTGCTCAGGGATACTGCTAAGAAGATAATGGAGATATGCGACACTAAGCTTAACGCGCTCTTCAAGCTCCTAGAGTGGGTTTCAGAGCAGGGCTTCAAGGCAGTCATTTTCACAGAGTACAGGGATACCCTCAAATATTTAGTTGAGCAGCTCACGCGCAGGCGCCCCGAGTGGAAGAGGAGCATTCTGACGTTAAGCTCTGAGGAAGCCCACGATGAAAAGGCGTTCCAAGAAATCAAGGAGAGGTTTAAGAGTGATCCAAAGGCTTGGCTTCTGATAGCGACGGACGTTGTAGCCGAAGGCGTTAATCTCCAGGTCGCAAATATACTTATCAACTATGAGATTCCATGGAGCCTCATTAAGCTTGAGCAGAGAATAGGTCGTGTCTGGAGGCTCGGACAGAAGAACGACGTTGAAGCATACACGCTCTTCACAGATAATGTCGCTGACGAAGCGGCTCTAAACTCCATGTATGTTAAACTCATAAATCTGAAAAGAGCAGAGCTTAAACCGAGGCCATTTACAGGCGAAGTAGTCTTATGGTACAGTGAGGATGGGGGGATCTTCAAAGCACCGCCTCAGGTAGTGCTTGAAAAAGAGAAGGAAAAAAAGGCTTTCAGGAGAGTTACCGAGTACAAGGCTATCCAAACTTTTATCAAAGAAGGAAAAGGAGGCCTTGAAAAACTTGTTGAAAAGATTATCGCTGCTAGGCGTGAAATAGAGAGAGAGCTGAGAAGCAAAAACGTCCTATACATGCCTAAAATCAGAGAAGAGGCTGAAAGTAGTCTAGAAGCACTTGGCTTCAGAAACTCCACCGGGTTTATGGAGGAGCTGAAACGTTTGGTGAAGAGAGCGGCGTCACTCTTAGACTTAACTGTTCAGGAAAGCACGGACGGCACTCTCAGAGCCGCTCGCGGCCATGAGATGCCTAAAGCCTTAAACACTCTTGACGACTTCTTCGGTCTTCTCCGTTACAAGAAGTCCTCCACAACAACCATTGTTTCATTCGGTGGAAGCGAGGACGAGCTCCTGCTGTTAAACCTGAAGGTGACATGTAACGGCATCACTGTTTATAGCGAGCCAGTAGGCGTCTACTATAAAAGCCGCAGGGTTCTAAGAGGAGCGGACCTAATCGCAGAAGTCTCAAGTGCCCTCTCTGGATGTATTGGGGTCTCCGAGGAACGTTACCCAAGTCTGCCAGTCGACCTTAAAGCCTTAATAGTTTCTAATGTTAGAAGCGCCTTAAGAAGCGTGCTCTTTCCACTAACTAGCTACAGAGACAACCTTGTGAGAGAAGGTCTCAGAGACCTGGACAAATGGCCTAATGAGAGCAATTATAACTTTGAATTCTCCGAGCCATTTGGCTGCATAAAGTTTATTGCGGGGCTACCCAGAGAGACAGCTAAACCGCCAGAGGATGTTAAGCGAAGAGTCGAGGAAGAAGCCGTTAAGTTCGCCCTAAAGACTGAGACAGATGAAGGGAGAATAGCTGTAACAGTTCCAGCAAGCGAACATTACGACATAAGGAGCATCGACCCTAGGACAGGCAATGTTAGAAAGATCGAAGTTAAGGGACATGCCGGACTAGAGATATACGGTGAACTCACAGACGACGAGGCTGAGCTCGCCAAGAAGGAGAAAGAGAACTACTGGTTGTATATAGTATACGATATTGACAGCGGATCCCCAAAACTTCTTAGGTTCAGAAACCCCCTGGAGACAATGAACTGGAAGATCTTTGAGAAAGTTGAGAGGCGATACGTACTATGGCCCAGAGAACAAGACACATGTATACGTGGTGAGAACGCGCATGGTTAAAGTCGAGATCTTAAGTGGGGCGAAGAGCATAGGCGGAAACTTCGTAAAAATAGAGGACAGGGATCGAACGCTAATATTCGACCAGGGGATAAGGTTCGACATCATAAAAAGGTTCTACTCTGGTTTCATAGCCCCCAGGGGTTTAAGGGAGCTTAGGGAGATAGGCGCCGTGCCTAGGGCAGAGTGGTATGAAGAAGCCAGCGCTATTTACATATCGCATATGCACCTAGACCATCTTGGCCTACTCTCAAACATCCCATGCAGAGTCAAAGTCTATTTGCCGAGCCTAAATATATACAAATTTTTAGAGGAGAAGTGGTGCAACTCGCCAACGTGGCTTTCCATGGTTCCAAGAAAATATTACGTAGAGCTTGAGGAGCTTAAGCCTCTAGAAACCGACAAGAATGACGTTATGCCGTTGCCAGTATCACATAGTGCTCACCCAGCTTACGCCTTCTTATACTTTGGAAGTGATGAAACAATACTCTACACCGGAGACTTTAGAGTTGAGGGCTTTCTAAAAGGAGAAGAGTTTGTGAAGGCTCATGGCGGAATAAGCATGTTTGAATACCTGAGCGAGAGTAGGGACATTAAAGTCGATAAGTTAATAATCGAGGGGACCAACTTGGGCTCAATTAGCGCTCCGATCTCGCCAGGCGAGGAAGAAGCAATACTTAAAAGGATATTTGACGCGCACACCTTAATAGTTGCAACAATGCATCCGCTTGACTTAGAGTATGCCCTCCTCCTAAGCAGGCTGTCCTTCCAAACTGGGAAAAGCATGTATATCGCTTCCGAGGCTGTCTCCAAACTCATGGAAGTGGTTGCAGGAATACAAGCCGAGCCGAAAGTTGTCATCGACTACGTAAAGACATTGTCAAATTTTGAGACTGTAAGCCTTGAAAACATTGAAGAAAACTCAGTTTTAATTGCATCTTACCACGAAACGGTGGATGTTTTAAGAGACCTAAGGGATGCACACGTCCTGCCAAGGGACTCCGCAACAGTGCTAAGCGAGCCAGAACCAAAAATTGAGGAAGCTCAGGAATACGAAGTCATAGCCAATTGGTTTAACAACCTGAATATGCAGGCATATCTGATGAGAGTCTCGGGACACTACTATCCACACGAGCTCAAAACAGTAATAAACATAATCAAGCCAAAAAATGTAGAATTTATCCACACAAGATCCCTCCACCCACCTTCATGACAAATCGAGGGGATCTCCAACCCCATCCATCTTCACATCCAAATCACAATATCAACCTTAATTGAAGAAACCATTTACCTCTCCTCACACAGTAAAAGACCACTAACTTAAATTTCACAAAGAACCGAAACTCATAAAACAAAACGTTTCCTACACATTCAGGAAACTCCAAGAAATCCCCCATTTTTCTTCCCTTCCCCCCAGTATCCGCCCTGCCTCACAAGAAACCTAATACTCAATATAGTACCAGCGAGGAAATAGAAAGTTGAATGAAGCACCAAAAATATGTGTCATTCGCTATTAGTAGTGTTGGGTGGTCTCTTGTGAACTAAATGATTGATTCAAGGCGTCTTAAGGGTGGTTTCTGAGCAATTCTTGGTAGCACAGCTATTAGTCAATTTGTATTAGGAGTGCTTGTTATCCCCTCCTCAAGAGTTGACGAAAAACCTGAAGCACAAGAATACTTTCATACTTACATCCTGTAGTAAAAGTTGATGGAGGCATAGATCCGCTGGAGAGTGTGGACGAAATAGCGGTTAACCAAGAATCAGAGGTACTTATGATGCTTGGAGAGATAAAAGCACTCAGAAAATTGGCAAACATGTTAAGCGGAGGTGAATCTTACATCTTAATTGATGGCCCTGTGATCGATCCGCCGCTGTATGGTGATGAAAGGTATGTTGAAGAGAGAGTAGATGCATTACGATATTGTTATGATAAGGGGATAAACGTTGTTGGGTTTGTTAAAAGGGTTATGGGAAGCAACTACCTCAACATTCTGAAAAATAAGATTGGAAAAGATCATTTTACAGAATTTATAAACGATCTTGACTTACTTTCGACGGTGATGTTTGACGCCG
>JAWAJB010000022.1:6794-14251 GCA_038888155.1 Desulfurococcaceae archaeon | reverse complement strand
ATGGAAAACAATCAATAGCAACTGCATCATATCTTCCTTCTTCTACTAATGATTTAACTACGGCGTATAACTTAGCTACTTCGATGATTCTATCTCTCGAAACCTTGAATTCTACTTTATCGAAAGGATAAACCTTAAAGAGGTTTCTGAAAAAATAAGAGAGATATCAGATAGGTACTCCCTACATGTTGATCCGGACGCTAAAATAGAAAATCTATCCGCAGGAGAGAAACAGAGAGTTGAAATAATAAAAGCCCTTTACAGGGGGGCAAGGATTCTTATACTTGATGAACCCACGTCCGTGCTCACTCCTCAGGAAGTTGACGGGCTATTCACATTCATGAGAGAGATGAAAAAGAGCGGTAATTCTATCATCTTTATAACACATAAGCTCTATGAGGCTTTGCACGTCTGTGACAGAATAACTATCATGAGAAAGGGAAGAATTGTGGCATCTTTAACTTCTAAAGAGGCTGATCCGTCCAAGATAGCCGAATTAATGGTTGGAGGAAGATTTGATGCTACATATATAAGTAGGCTGGGCGAATTACATGGACAAGTTAGAGTTGGAAGTTCGCATTTGAAAGAAAGCGAAGATGAAATTATGTTGGAGGTTAACAATGTTACAGCTCTAGATGATAGAGGTTCAATAGCTTTAAACAATTTTAGTGTCGACGTAAAGAAGGGGGAAATACTTGGTTTAGCTGGAGTTGCTGGTAATGGTCAGAAGGAGCTAGTAGAAGTACTAGCTGGTTTAAGGCGCCCAATAAGCGGGAGAATTACTCTCCATAAGAAAGACATAACGAAGCTTGGAGTTCGTGAGAGGCTTGAGTTAGGTCTTGGTGTTATATTTGAGGATAGAGTTCAAGTTGGTATTATAGGAAGTCTCTCCATAAAGGACAATTTAGTTATTGATAAGATCCATAAACCTCCTTTCAGTAAATCACATTTAATTAACAAGAAGGCAATACGTGATTTCGCAGAAAAAATGGTTAAGGAGTTCTCTATAGACACCCATGACCTAGACGCCCCCGCTTTCTCCCTCTCGGGTGGGAATATGCAGAAGCTTATCTTAGCAAGGGTTTTATCGTCATTCGAAAACCTTAAGGTTCTAATTGCTAGTGAGCCGACTGCTGGTTTAGATATAGCAGCCACGTTTTATATCCGCTCTAAGCTTCTCGAATTAAAGAAATTGGGAATTGGAATACTACTTGTATCCACGAATCTCGACGAGTTACTAACGTTGAGCGATAGAATAGCAGTCATATATAAAGGAAGGGTCCAAGGCATAGTTAAAGCAGAGGAGGCCGACAGAAGATATCTTGGAATGCTCATGGGAGGATTTTCCTTGAAAGCGAAATAAGAGTTCGGTGATACTATGTATAGAAAATTGGTACTATTTAGGGGTACTTTCCTAGATTCTGTCTCCATGATGGAAATTTCCAATAAGTTGCGTGAAATAGAAGGAATAACTAAGGTGCATGTTTCACTTGCTACAATGACAAATAAGAGAATACTTATGGAAAGCGGATTTCTCTGGGAGGAAATTGATAGAGCAAGTGAAAATGATTTGGTGATAGCCATAGAAGGAACTTCGGAGGTGAGTGTCAACCGAGGCATAGAAAAAGCGAGAGAGCTCTTGAAAAAACATATTGACATGAAGGCTGAAATGAAGCTACCTAAATCGCTAGAAGAGGCTCTGGAAATGTTGCCAGACGCAAACTTTGTTTTGATTTCGGTTCCCGGAAAATATGCCAAATATGAAGCAATGAAAGCTCTCAAAAGCAACTTAAACGTGTTTCTTTTTAGCAGTAATGTATCAATAGAAGATGAAATAGAACTAAAAAAAGAGGCTGTTAAGCGAGGGTTGCTACTCATGGGTCCCGACGCGGGAACAGCAATAATTAACGGAATAGTCTTTGGGTTCGGAAATGTTGCCGAGAGAGGACATGTAGGAATAGTAGGATCTGCGGGCACAGGGATACAGGAAGCTGTAGTTCTCCTAGATAGTCTCGGAATAGGTATATCTCATGCTATTGGTACGGGAAGTAATGATGTCAAAGACTCTGTAGCTGGCATTATGACGGAATTCTCTCTTAACTTGTTGAACGAGGATGACACCACAGAAATATTGCTCTTTATATCGAAGCCCCCGGGTGAGCAGACTACAAGGAGAATCATAGAGTATTTCGGAACATTGAGTAAGCCTGTTGTTGCGTGCCTTTTAGACGTCGATCACGACCTATTGAAGAGAAAGAATAACGTAACTTACACGAAAACTATAGACGAAGCTGTAATTAAGATAGCTCAAATCCGTGGAATAGATGCTGGTGGCATAGTTGAAAGCTATCACAAGCTTCTGACCTTGGCACTTAAAGAACACGAGAAGTTTTCGAGAAACCAGAAATTCATCAGAGGCTTGTATGCTGGAGGCACTTTAGCCTATGAAGCACAGATAGTCCTCTCAGAATACTTTAACGAATTATATTCTAACTCTCCGATAAAACGTTTCCGTAATAACAGAATAAGCGGATTCGATTCTAGTATAGGACATACCATTATAGACATGGGGTCAGAAGAATTCGTTGAAGGGAGGCTTCATCCTATGATCGATTTCACCTTGAGGAAGCAGAGATTAATAAAAGAAGCTAGTGATCCTGAAACGGCAGTGATCCTTCTGGATGTAGAGCTTGGCTATGGTGCTCACCATGACCCGGCGGGGGAGCTAACGCCTGCAATAAGAGAAGCTAAAGAACTGGCTGAGCATGAAGGAAGATATCTTCTAGTAATAGCTCATGTAGTAGGTACCAAAAGAGATCCCCAAGGTCTTGATAAACAAATCGAGAAACTTAAATCAGAGGGAGTTCTCGTAGCTCCTACTAATGCGATGGCTGCTAGACTAGCCGCAATAGCGGTTTTAGGTGATGAGAAGCCTAGAAGAAAATAGATTGGTGTTACCAATGCCTAATGAAGGACATAGGATTTTAAAGCGAAAAATAAAAGTTATAAACATAGGTATACCCACATTTGTTGAGAGCTTGAGGAAGCAGGGAGTAGAGGTTATAGAGGTCGATTGGAAACCTCCAGCTGGGGGAGACGAGGAACTGCTAAGAATACTCGAAAAACTTAAATGTGGTCCTTAAAATAATTCAGGGCAACATTCATGGAGAAGGCTGCCTATAGAAAGCTGGACCCTGAGGATATAGAAAAGGCTAATCAAAAAGCTGTTATGAATATGATAGAATCCGAAGCTTATTTAGTAGATATACAACCTGCTATTAAAGTTATTCCCGGATTTAAATACGACCTCATAACCCACGCCGGTCCACCTATTGAATGGGATAGGATGGCGAAAGTTCAAAAAGTAGCAATAATCAACGCTGCTCTTGCTGAAGGGTTAGCGGACTCTCCCGAAAAAGCTGAAAAACTAATTAAAAGGAATGAAATCTTGATAGCACCGAATCACGACTATAACTTAGTTAGTGGAATGTGCGGAGCTACCGCTGCGAGCTTTCCTGTGTTAGTCATAAAAGACCCTATTCATGAGAACACAGCTTTTGTATGGCAACAAACGGATATAACAGCCTTCGGCGATAAATTCGAAAAAGGTATTAGTGAAATAAACTTTGTCAAAGAAGTTTTGGCCCCCGTCATAAGGGGGACTATCAAAGAAATGGGTAATAAGATTAACATAAAAGAAATAATGGCACTAGGGCTTCAAATGGGGGATGAACTTCACAGTCGATTCGATGCTACTCTCGGTATTTTTCTGCTAAAAATATCCTCAGCTATGTTATCAACAGGCTTTTCTAAGGAAGAACTTAAGAAGGTCGTAGAATACTTCGTGACCAGTCATGGTGGCAAGTGGTATCCGGGAAACCTTACAATGGGTGCTTGTAAAGTAATGACGATGTCAGCTGAGAACATTAAAATGAGTACTATAGTTACAGTCATGTCCAGAAATGGTGTGGAATTCGGGATAAGAGTGAGCGGGTTAGGTAAGAGATGGTTCACGGGCCCTGCAGGTAGAGTTACGGGGTTTACATTCCCAGGTTATACTCATGATGATGCTGCTCCTGACATCGGAGATAGTGCAATAATAGAAACTAGAGGTCTTGGATGCATGACTATTGCCGCATCTCCATCCCAGTCCAGATTTTTGGGAGGATTACAAGAAGCTATTAAGCATGTAAAAGACATGTACAGGATAACTGTAGGAAGAGATCCCATGTTTAGAATACCAACCATGGATTTTAGTGAAGCACCTGTGGGTATAGACATTCGAAAAGTGTTGGAACTAAATATAGTGCCAAAGATTACTACAGGGATGGCTCACAAAGAAGGCGGACACTCAATAATAGGAGCTGGAGTTGCAGAAGCCCCGATAGAGGCATTCAAGAAGGCAATAATAGCGTTCGCTAGGGAATACCTTTGAAGAGGATTAAAAAAAGTCTTATTCAAACATGTTTACCATATGGAATCGGATTAGTTGCTTCTATAGTGATTTTTCTCCTTATTTTAACTTCCCTGAAGCTAGACCCCGTTGCTGGACTAAAATACCTCATTATTTCTTCGCTGGGGGATTCTTTTAGCATACAGCAAACCTTCATTTATATGTCGATGCTAGTGCTAGCCTCGACAGCGTTTCTCATAAGTATCAAAGGGGGTTTTATTAACATAGGCATTGAAGGTCAATTGCATCTAGGAGCAATACTAGCATACACAACTTCGATACTTATAGGAGAAAGGTTGAGTTCATTTCTTACAATATTCGCTGCTTTCACTGCTTCAGTAGTAGGGGGAATACTCTGGATTATAATACCATTAATCCTGAGGATTATGCTCAAAGTTAACGAGGTTTTTGTGACGATGATCTTGAATTTTATAGCTCCCCTAATAGTTAGTTGGATGGTAACAGGTCCTTTTAGAGATCCAAGAATGGCACACCCACAATCTATACCGATACCGGTTCTTGCTCAGCTTCCACTTATTCCGGGCACTAGGCTTCATGTAGGTGTTTTATTAAGTTTCGTCGTGTGCTTTTTCACATGGTTTTTACTTCAGAAAACAACGTGGGGTATGTACATAAAAGCTGTTGGAAGCAACCCGGTAGCTGCAAGAGCCATGGGTATTGATGTAGAGAAAACGACCGTTATGGTATCTCTTTTAAGTGCTAGTATTGCGTCACTAGCAGGCTTTATCGAAATCAACGGCAATAGCCATGTTTTAATGGAGAGATTCTCTATTGGATGGGGGTATTTAGGGATAGCTGTCGCTATATTAGGAAATCTCAATCCTCTTGGTGTTCTATTAGCATCTCTTTTTTATGCCATGTTAATTTCTGGTGGTAGAGGGCTAGAGATTAAACTGGGAGTACCCATAGAGATAGCCTTTATTCTACAAGTAGCTATGGTTCTTGCCGTAGTTATCGCTAGGTCTTGGTTTTCTGAAAAGGTGAGTAAGCTGTGATTGATACAATTACGTCAATATTATCTTCAAGTCTCCCCTTAATGGCGCCGATTCTTATAGCCGGACTCGGCGAGCTGATCGCTGAAAGAGCTGGAGTAATAAATCTGGGAGTCGAAGGAATAATGTCTGTCTCATCGTTAATTGCTTTGGTAGTAACGTACTTTAGTGGAGATTACGCCCTAGGATTTCTCTCCGGAATCGGAGTTGGCGCCGTCTTCGGTCTTGCTTATGCATTCATAGTCGTGACCATAGCCGTGAATCAGCTGATAGCGGGTTTACTATTTTTCATTTTCGGGCAAAACATTGCCTCATTCATTTATAGACTTGTGATCAAGTATCAGGTGCCTTCAGTGAACCCTCTGCCTAACGTCGAAATCCCAGTAGTTAAGGAGCTTCCAATAATCGGACGGGTGTTCTTCAGCCAGCCCCTTTATGTTTATGTTTCCCTATTTTTAGTGTTTGTAATTAGGGTCGTGCTCCATAAAACATCGTGGGGTTTAGCAATCAGAAGCGCGGGTGAAAACCCGGAAGCTGTAGCTGCTGCGGGAATAAATGTCAACCTGCTTAGGTTTATTTGCGTAGTGGTGGGAAGCATGTTTGCTGGATTTGCTGGAGCAGTAATAAGCGTAGGATATATCGGCCTTTATCAAACCGGACTTATTGCTGGGAGAGGATGGTTGGCTATAATCGCGGTAATAGTGGCAGGCTGGAATCCTATTAATCTTTTGCTTAGTAGCTGGGTTTTAGGTCTTGGGTTCTCTACAGCAGCGTCTTTGCTAACGTTAAGAGGTGGAATTGCTCAGTACTACTTCTACCTAACTCTTCCATATGTATTCTCTCTATTTGTGGTATTATTAATTCCAGGAAGGAGAAGGGGGCCTGCTGCATTGACGGTCCCATATAAAAGAAGGTAACCACCATCTAAATAAAACATAAAAATGTGAATACGTCTTATTTTACTTCAAGCATTAATACGATTTAGTAGTCTCTCAGATGGCACCAAAGGAGTGGTCTTATCGAAATAGGCAAAATAGATAAGACCTAGTAATTAATCAATAAAATGGTGGAAAGCGAAAAATTATAAGCAGCCTCTAGATTTATGGGTTTATATTAGACCAGCTTCTTTCAATCCTTTTACATATTTTTCGCTATCAGAGACCCAACCAAATATTCCACCACTCATTTTTATCTGCTTTATTGCAGCTAGGTAGTTTTCATAATCTGTGGTCATGGTAGCATCTTTCAGTAATAACACCCAGTATCCAAAGTCATTAGCCTCCCTCATTATCGTATGTACGCAAACATCAGTAGTCAACCCGGTGAGAACTATGTGAGTTGGTGGCGGGAAGATATTCATGAGAACATGAAGAATGGGGCTATGATGGAAAGCGCCCTTTGAAGGTTTATCGATAACGATATCTCCCGGCTGAGGATACAACTCATTTATTATTTCCCAACCAGGTTCTCCCTTAACTAGCAACATCCCTGAGCCTCCTGGAGGAGCCTCTCCAATTCCAACTCCTTTACCGATGATTTTAGACCTTAGAATTTTATTGAATGGAGCATCAGATAAATCTCTTTCATGTCCTTCTCTAGTGTATATCACTTTTATACCAGCTTTTCGAGAAGCTTCCAACACTTTCTTAGCAGGCTCTATAGCTTTACGTATTGTTTCTATATCGTATCCCATTACATCTATATATCCACCTTTAGCTGCGAAATCTGCTTGCCAATCAACCATTATCAGTACTGTCCTCGCAGAATCGAACTCTAAGTATGCCACTTCGCCGAAAGTAGGAAAATCCTCAACCTCTACTTTAAACAGTTTTCCAAGCGGGGCTCCATAAATTTCTGTCGGAAAATATAGCACTCTGTCCTTTAAGAACAGCTCGTAATACTTCTTTACCAGCTTTAAGCGTTCTTTTCTTCCTTCTTCAAGAAACGGTTCATAAGTTCTTATTCTCCTAGATATTTCTGTTGGCATGGCG
>JAWAJB010000022.1:0-6784 GCA_038888155.1 Desulfurococcaceae archaeon | reverse complement strand
GTAATTAATGCTAGGGATATAGAAATCCGTAAGTAAGATTATACACGCATACCGCCATTACGCTACACAAATTAACGCAGCTTAATCGGTTTCCTAATATTAGTTCCTGATCTAACGCGTAGAAAGCCTGAAGGGGAAAACTTATTAACCTCCTGGTTACATACTTCTTGGTGGAAACTTGGTTCAAGGAATGAAAGTTGAGGTCTATAAAATTCCTATGGAGGATCCGGGTGATGTCTCTGGTCTAAGTAAACTTATAGAATCCGGAGAATTAGACCCTCACGATATAGTTGCCATAATTGGTAAGACCGAGGGTAATGGTTTGGTAAATGATTTTTCAAGAGGCTTAGCATCGCTTTCTCTTAGCGTTTACCTTTCGAAAGTCCTCAGAATACCCCTTGATGATGTAGAGAAGAGAATATCACTTCAAATGTCTGGTGGTACCGAGGGTGTCATAAGTCCTCATTTTACAGTCTTCACCAGGAAATGGATAGAGGTTGAGGGTCCCGGACCCAAACGTCTGTCTATTGGTATAGCTAAAACACGTGACTTATTGCCAGAGGAAATAGGGACAGTGGTTCAAGTAAACGAGGTAGCGAAGGCTGTTAAGGAGGCCATGAAAGACGCTTTGATCGAGGACCCCGCTGATGTTCACTGGGTGCAGATAAAGTGTCCATTGCTGACTTCCTCTAGAATAGAGGAAGCTAGGATGAGGGGCAAAGAGCCTGTAACTACAGACACATTAAAGTCGATGGCTTATTCTAGGGCTGCTGCGGCGCTAGGAGTGGCGGTGGCACTAGGAGAAGTAGCTCCCTATAAAATAAGTAATGAGATCATAAATAAGGACTACAATATATACTCAAGTGTCGCCTCGACCTCAGCTGGAGTAGAATTGATGCATAATGAGATTGTAGTTCTTGGTAATTCTCCTTATTCCAGGAGTAATTATGTTATATCTCACAGCGTAATGAAGGACTGTCTTGATGTTGATGCTATTAAGGATTCCTTACGTAAGGCTGGACTATCTTTTGGTTGCTGTCCTTCCAGAGAAGACCTTAAGCGTGTTGTACAGGTCTTCGCAAAGGCAGAAGCTCATCCTACAGGCTATGTGCGAGGTTTTAGGACAACCATGCTAACGGACTCTATGTTGCCATCTACGCGTCAAGCCAGAGCCGTTGTTGGAGCTGTGATAGCATCGTTCATAGGTGATCTAATGGTATACGTATCAGGTGGCGCTGAACATCAGGGTCCACCCGGTGGTGGACCGATAGCAACAATATTGAAAGTAATGTAAATATAAATATGGTAAGTTAAGTGTGGTGAATAGATACGTCGTCAAGTGTCAACGTACATCCTATACTACAAATAATACCCTTGGCAGTAGTGTTCGGGTTAATGATTGGTTATAAAGGTAAAAGGCTTCATCCGTTACTTGCCGGTTTTGTGGGAGCATTTTTAGCAATAGCATTTACCGCTTTCTCTTTACCAATAAGTGACATAGGAACACAGTTCTACAATGGAGTTAATGGAATAATGTTTTCATCTGTAATGCTTTATGCTGCTACAGCATTATTCCTGTCGGAAATAGGTAGTACAAAAGCCTTCGTAGACTTAATATCTAAACTCTTGGGGCCTCGAAATCTCTGGGCCCTCCCAGCCATATTGATATTCTTACTAGGAGTAGTAGTCTATGTAGCAGGACATGGAGCCGCTAATATATTGGTTATAGGTCCAATAATTTACTCCATTGCTGGTTGGATACCTGAAATAGTAGCAGCCACCGGCATTGCGGCCTCAGCGTCTTGGACTACTTCACCAGCTTCAGCAGAAACTGGCGTTACGGCTAAAACTGCCGGAGTCGCTCCCGAAACCTACAGTGGCTTCATGAGGTTGTATACACTAGTTATGTGGATAATAGCAACATTACTAGCTCTTTACGGCTTGTTTAAACATAAAAAGAGAATTCTCGAGACATCTTCTCATGTTATAAACATTTCCGAGACTTCATTTAGGGAAACAGCGATTAAGGCTATACCTTTTATAGCGTTCTTCCTGCTGATATTTGTTGGTCCGTTATTCAAAGTTCATGCCGTAATCACATTATTCATAGTTATGCTACTAGCATATGTGCTTCTCGTACGCAAAGACTTTAACACTTATACGCAAAAATGGGTTGAGGCAAACAGACCTTTACTTACGTATCTGTTTTATGCGGGATGTTTCCTGGGCTTCATAAACATTATAAGCTTAATAGGTACCTTTAATACGCTAGCGGGCTTAGTCGCTCAAGTACCTGTGCAAATAATGGTACCCATAGCTATTATTATAGGTTATATAGTCGGCATGGTTGCTGGAGCTTATACTGCCATGGTCATGGGCCTTATACACCCCATACTGATAGCTGGTGGAATACCGTGGCAGGCGTTAGGCTTCGTCAACTATGCTATAGGTCTTGGTGCTATGACTTGCCCAGCTCAAGTAAGCGTGTCTGCTTCCTCGCTTGTTTACAAAACAGATATTCCGTCGGTCATAAGAAACAATATTAAATATATGCCATTCTTGCTAATAATTCCAGTAATCATGGCGGTTCTGACGGTCAAAGTGTAGGTACCAATAAATCCTCAGCTTTCACTTGTCTTTTCATCTATTTCTACTTCTTTTCACTATGGTGTCATACTATTTTTACATTCACATTTCCGTTGAGATCGCACGTTCTAATTCAGCCATGATTGGGGACCTCTCAGATTTAGTTTTTCGAAGCTTACACCTTCAATTGCTATAAATAATATGCTATTAGCTGGGTCCAGATCAAACACACTAACCTGACTATTATAAGGGGCCAGGGACAATATTCGGTCATTTATTTGTTTTAATATTATGCCAGTGCTGATCAGGTAATATTTGTGTGCCTTTGGCACCTTTGATCACCTCATATCCTTCAAGTAGGTGTCCTATAGCTGCTCTTAACCCTCCATGTTCCAAGAACCTTATGCAAGCCAGTACCTTAGGTCCCATAGAACCCGGTGGAAAGAGACCGCGCTCGTAATACTGTTTGAGCTCACTAAGTGTGATAACATTAAGCTTGTGTTTTCTATCTTTATCGTAATCTAAATAAACTCCTTCCACGTCAGTAAGTATAATAAAGTGTCCGGCAGCCAGTTCTGTGGCTAAAACTTCACCAGCTAGGTCTTTATCTATTACAGCTTCAACTCCCAACAGTCTTCCATTCGCTTCTTCTACTACCGGAATTCCTCCCCCTCCTGAAGCTATTACGATCCAACCCTCTCTGAGTAGAGTTCTCACAGCCTCAGCCTCGACATTTTTATAAGGATCCGGTGAAGGAACTACCCTCCTCCACCCACCCCTCGGATCCCTCTTGAAGATCCATCCCTTCTCCTTGGAAAGTTTATCAACATCGCTCTCATCTGTGTACCACCCACCTATGAACTTGGTCGGGTTTGACCAAGCCGGGTCATCTCTCAACACAACCACCCTGTTCACTATAGCCACTGCACCCCTGACTTTACCTAGGAGACCTTCCTCAGCTAGGGTGTTATGTATTGCCTGTATAAGCAGGTAGCCGAGCCACCCCTGAGACATAGCACCTGCTATATCAAGAGTTTGCGAGGGTACTTTGTGTCTTAGATTCTCCATCCACTCGCTGATTATACCGACCTGCGGACCGTTGCCGTGAGTAACGACAACTTTGTAGCCTTCTTTAACCACTTTTACAATGGTTCTAGCAGCAGCATAAGCATTTCTCCAGTAGTCCTCAGGTGTTCCAACGTCGCCTTTAGTCTGAAACGCGTTACCTCCAAGAGCTATAAACACAAGGTTTTCATATCTATGATTCACCGGTCTAGCACCATTTTTGTTATTCATAAAAGCTTATAAACAATGAGGATACATCATTGATGGCGGGGTTTCATGAGCTTTCCAGATAAAAATGAAAAAGTGGGAGCTTATGTCATAAAAAATTTATATAGAGATAGCATCCAGCTGATGAAAATCAGTGAAGAATTAAAAAAAGTGCCAGGCGTAATTGATGCTATTGTAGCTATGGGTACTGATTTGAATAAAGAGCTAGCTAAAAGACTGGGTTTCCATACGGCTGAAATTGAAATGGCGTCACCAAACGATCTCTTCATAGCCATTAGAGCAGACTCTGAAGAATCTTTAGCCGAAGCCTTGGCTAAAGGAAGAGTTTTGATTTCACAGCCGCTGGCTAAGTTAGAGCTGGAAGAATTCGACAACATAGATAATGCGTTAGCCGCGCTTCCTGATGCCAACTTAGCCGTAATCTCAGTTCCGGGAAAGTACGTTAAGGATATCGCATTCAAATTCTTAGAGAGAGGCATACATGTTCACATATTCAGCGACAATGTTCCCCGGGAGCATGAGACTGAATTAAAGAGATATGCATACAAACGTGGACTTCTCGTTTTAGGACCGGGAGCTGGAACCTCCATTATTAGAGGTAAAGGAATATGTTTTGCTAATGCCATCAGAAAGGGTTCTATAGGAGTAGTGGCAGCAGCAGGCACAGGTCTACAAGAAGTAAGTGTGCTGCTTCATGAAATGGGACTAGGAATATCTTACGGTCTGGGCGTTGGGGGAGGAGATGTGAAAAACCATGTTGGTGGCTTAATGACGAAGCTCTCGTTGCTTTATCTAGAGAGGGATGCCGAGACTAGCATTATAGCATTTATTTCTAAACCCCCGGAACGTGAGACGTTTGAATCCATCTTAGGTTTTATTGCCGAAAGGGTGTCTAAGCCGGTAGTGATGAGCATCATGGGGAGAGTGAATACAGGTGTTCCACAGGCTCTAAGCAGAAGGATACACCTATCGAAAACTCTTCACTCAGCTGCTCTGAAGATAATGAGACTAGCTGATCCTAAGATTTACGAGAAGGCTAAGGATAAATATACTCTAGATGTAAATGAACTTGAAGCTGTCCTTAAACCACACTATGAGCAGCTAAAAGGGTGTCAGAAATATGTACGATGCCTTTATACTGGGGGAACTTTAGCTAGTGAAGCCCTTGTTATATTGGACGCCCTTGGTATAGAGGCTTATACCAACATACCCTTCGATGGCCATGCAATTCTGGTGGACCCGTACAAATCA
This sequence comes from Desulfurococcaceae archaeon, assembly GCA_038888155.1. Classification (GTDB taxonomy): domain Archaea; phylum Thermoproteota; class Thermoprotei_A; order Sulfolobales; family Desulfurococcaceae; genus UBA285. The sequence continues at coordinate 1,654 of JAWAJB010000022.1, read as the reverse complement.
GTGGGGAATACTGTCATAGATCTTGGTGAAGAAGAGTTTACTAGGGGTAGAGCTCACCCTATGATGGATCCCACAGTACGTAAATTACGACTCATCGAAGAGGCGAGGGACCCTGAAACTGCAGTTATACTTATGGACTTCGTTCTCGGATATGGTAGTCACCCAGATCCCGTGGGTGCTCATATTGACTCCATAAGAAAGGCTAAAAAAGTCGCCAAAGAGAATGGAAGACATGTAATCTTTGTAAGCCACGTTCTTGGTGTAAGGGAAGATCCTCAGGATTTAGATAAGCAGGTAGAAACACTTAAAGCTGAAGGGGTTATAGTAATGCCTACAAATGCTATGGCAGTTTTTGCTTCAATTTATGCTGCTAATAGAGGTAAGCTTACGTCATCTATAATAGATACATTCTACGCAGACCTTCTTGAACATCCTAGCACAAGGTGAATACCATGTCGCACGATAGAGACCTTCCCAAAGAAGACCTGAAGGTTATAAACGTCGGTTTAAGAGTGTTCTACGAGGAGTTAAAGAAGCAGGGGGTTAAAGTAATACATGTATCCTTCGAACCCAAAGTAAGGCTGGAGAAGGAACTTGAGGAAAAACTTGCTAAACTCCTTTAAGTATTTGATGCTATATAATATGGTGAACTGCTATGTCTCTCAAGGAACTAGTCATACAGGCTAATGAAAAATCCGTTAATAACATGATGGAGTCGGAACCGTATTTAATTGATACAGCCTTAGCTAAGGATGTTATTCCTGGATTCAAAGAATTCATGCTTCTTCATGCTGGACCCCCAGTAAGTTGGGAGTATGCCTCAGGTCCTCTGCGAGGAGCACTTATAGGAGCCGTACTCTACGAGGGATGGGCCTCAAGCGAGCATGAAGCGGAAAACATGTTAAGAAGAGGCGAAATAATGTTAAGACCCACGCATGAGTATGGCGCCGTAGGACCCATGGCTGGAGTAATATCGCCGTCCATGCCTGTTTACATTGTGGAGGATAAAAAGTTCGGTAATTTCGCCTACAGCAACTATAATGAGGGGCTGGGAAGAGTTTTACGATTTGGCGCCTATAGTGATGAAGTGTTGAAACGGCTGGCTTGGATCAGAGATGAAGTTTTTCCAGCTTTGAAGGGAGCCCTTAAATTATTAAGAAAGGAGAGAGGTGGTCTTGCTCTTAAACCCCTTATACAGAGAGCTATCCATATGGGTGACGATGGACATAACAGGAACTTAGCTACTTCACATTTATTCTTAGTTGAGTTAGCGCCCTATCTTGTAAGCTCGGATCTTCAGAAAGATGTATTTAAACGTGTGTGGGATTTCATGAGATCGAATCCCCTCTTGACTCTCAACGTTGTTATGGCTGCAGCAAAGGTTATGTCTCTTGCGGCGCATAATATAAAATATAGCACTATAGTGACAGTTATGAGTAGGAACGGAACAGAGTTCGGAATTTGGGTGAGCGGCCTTGGAAACAAGTGGTTCACATCTCCTGCTCCAATCCCAAGAGGAGTATATTTCCCTGGTTACACTCAAGACGATGCTAACCCAGATCTGGGGGATAGTTCCATAACTGAGACTGTTGGTATCGGAGCATTTGCCATGGCCGCTGCTCCGGCCATAGTTAGTTATGTGGGTGGTTCTGTG
>JAWAJB010000021.1:0-15276 GCA_038888155.1 Desulfurococcaceae archaeon | reverse complement strand
TAGTTATAGCGTTAAAGAAGGCTATTTCTAGGGCGGATGCAAATGTGCAGGTGTTCATATTCTGCAACTATTGTAGCATGTATAGAGAAGTCTTAGGAAAGGGTGGTCTTGAAGGTGTTACTGAGCGAGTCATTGTCAAATGAACCACTCTCTGTGAGCGATCTGAAGCAGTTCGTCTATTGTCCAAAGATACCATACTTCATGCACGTCTTAGGGTTCAGAGAAAGAATTACGGAATGTATGAAAGAGGGTACTGAATCAGAAGATAGGATCGTGAGATTGGAGGAGAGGAGGAGAAAGCTTGCGAAAAAACTCAACGTCGATGTTAAGCTATTCGATGTCAACCTTTACTCGGAGAAGTTGGGGTTGGTTGGCACAATAGACTGTGTAGTAGTACGCGGTATGGAGGCCTCACCAGTTGAGTTCAAGAGCTCTCCAAAACCTAAGAAGGTCAGCGAAAATCACTTAATCCAGCTGGTAGCCTACGCGTTGCTTTTGGAAAGTTGCATGAAGAAGGTCTCGAAGAAGGGTTACATAGTTTACGAGAAATCCGACGATTTGTTGGAGTTCAGCATAACAGAGAAGATGAAAAGGTATACTATGAAGAAGATAGAGGAGGTGAAGAGGATTATCGCCGAAGAGGTATTTCCGGAGACCAGACAGCCGGCTTCTAAGTGTACATCCTGCGGTTATAGGAAGGTGTGCCAACCTTATATACCGAAAAGCTTATATTCTTTCGCTGGAGTTTATAAAGTACCCAGCAAAAGAGGCACCAGCGAGAGGTTGGGAGAATAAAGTGGCCTAATTCCCGGAAAAACCGGGGAATTAGGCTCGGAATCTCAAAAAGAGAATTGAAAGAATGCGTGTAATGCAATACACTCGCAGAAAAATTAAAGAAGAATCTCAAAAAGAGAATTGAAAGACCGTATGTTTAGTTGTTCTTCGTCAGTTGACAATCATGAATCTCAAAAAGAGAATTGAAAGGAAGCGGTCAGGCAGGGCGTAATACCCTCGCTTTTTGGTGTGCGAATCTCAAAAAGAGAATTGAAAGTCTCTAATTTTAGCTCTATGCTTATCTTTTCTTCCATCCCAATCGAATCTCAAAAAGAGAATTGAAAGCGCACTATTAGTAGTAGTAGTATTTAAAGTTTTTTGAATCTCAAAAAGAGAATTGAAAGTAATTATGGCCCCGGCTTTCGTGCCGGTATCATAAGCCCGAATCTCAAAAAGAGAATTGAAAGTATATCTTGCGGCACTCCTACCGCTACTTCTATCAGTTTGAATCTCAAAAAGAGAATTGAAAGCATCAAATAAGCTAAGCCACGCTTGTCCCAATTCTCATGTGGAATCTCAAAAAGAGAATTGAAAGGGAGTTACTTGGGAAAAGCGTGGTCGAAGGCGTGATGTTGAGAATCTCAAAAAGAGAATTGAAAGTTCGCACGCCGCAAGATGTTCGATAAAGTCCCAAAACAAGAATCTCAAAAAGAGAATTGAAAGCTGCCGAGTGCTCTGGAGAGTTGCCTGCGGCTATTATCCTCGAATCTCAAAAAGAGAATTGAAAGACCAAGGGCACCTGCCCAAGTGTGGGCTTTTGCAAACCAGGAATCTCAAAAAGAGAATTGAAAGACCTTTTGGCCCAGAGTGCTCGGGCCACCCCTGAAAAAGAATCTCAAAAAGAGAATACCCCACGACAACCCTCATGGAGCAACATTTCTACTGCCATCAGACCATAGGAATATTTGAAGCAAACACCCAACGGAGTAAGACATTAATCGTGTAGTTCCTGAAGAGCTTACCAAGGTTATTCGACGAGGTGTTCACTCAATTTTTTCTAAGATAATTGCTGGACATATCCTAGTTATTCCGTCTATGTTTTCAAGTTTTTTTACGAATTCTGAAAGCTTACTCATATTCTTGAACCAGCACTCTATAAGTATCATGTGGTCTCCAGATGAAGTATAAAGGTTTAAGATCTCTTCCATGCTCTGTAACCTTTCCAGTACCTGGATAAGCTTTTCAGGATAGGCATCCAAACCGATGAGTGCATGGACTTCGAATCCAAGCTTCTTTAAATCAACTTCGACGGTAAATCGTTTTATGATCTTTTCAGATTCAAGCTTTCTGATCCTCTTCCTTATAGCCGCTTCTGTTACACCAAATATCTTCGCTAATTCAACGCAAGTCTTCCTGGAATCTTTCATTAGAACCTTTATAAGGTCTAAGTCCGTAAATCGAACCATAAAATATTAATAAAAGAACCTCCTAATAAATGATTAAGAACCTGGGGGGTTATAAAAATGGAAGCGGTTGGAGTAAGAAAACTCCCTATGATAGGAGATAGGATACCAAGCTTCAAAGCTATGACGACTAAGGGCTTCATCGACTTCCCAGACTATTATAAAGGGAAATGGGTTGTGCTGTTTTCCCACCCAGCCGACTTCACCCCTGTCTGTACGACCGAATTCTATGCATTCCAGAAAAAATACGATGAGTTCAGAAAATTAAACTGTGAGCTTATCGCCCTCAGCGTAGACCAGGTTTTCAGTCACATAGAATGGGTCAGATGGATCAAAGAGAATCTTAATTTGACCATCGAGTTCCCAATTATAGCTGACGACACGGGTAATATTTCAGCGATGCTCGGAATGATTCATCCGAATAAGGGGACGAATACTGTTAGGGCGGTCTTAATAATTGACCCTGAAGGAATTCTCAGAGCCATGTTCTACTATCCGCACGAGCTTGGAAGAAACATAGACGAAATACTGAGAGCCGTAAAGGGTATCCAAACGGCAGATAAGTTTAAAGTAGCGATCCCGGCCAACTGGCCAAACAACGAACTCATCGGTGACAAAGTAATAGTTCCGCCAGCAACCGATGAGAAAACAGCAGAAGATAGAATGAAGCAGTACAAAGGATACGCCTGGTGGTTCGTGTACAAAGAACTCGAGAAATAGTAAATCGAAATTCTACTTAATTAAATCTCTAACTATTTTTTTTGTTTTTAATGTTCGAAATATGAACCAAATCTTTAATTATAGATTAAGAGGTTAGAAAGTTCTTGAAATGAACTTACGAGGGACACTCGATTTATCAGCATTAGGAATATACATCCATTCGATAACCGTCGCCATAGTTATAGGATTCTCAATTACACTAACTATAATAGAGTTTTTAGGCATTAGGAAGAAGGATGCTAGCTATATAAGACTCGCCAAGCAGTTATCCCTAGTAATAGCAATCGCGTTTGTATTTGGAGCAGCGACTGGGACGCTAGTAGAATTTGGACTCGTGCAAGTATGGAATGGTGTAATCCTGGCCATCGGATCGTTCTTTTTCACTCCACTATTTTTAGAGTTGGTAGCTTTTACAATCGAAGCAACATTGCTGGTTGCATTACTGTACACCTGGGATAAATTCAAGAATCCTTGGACCCATTGGATGATAACGGTCACCTACACGGCGGGCGCGTTGTTCTCGGGGTTGCTGATAACTTCTGTAAATTCTTGGATGCAGGCACCATGGGGAACAGGAGAAATAGTTAAGATAATTTATCCATGGGCTCCTGTATACGGTCCAACAGCAATAAACATCAACTTCCTGATAACCGTTAAAGAAGTATTGGTGAGCACGAGAGTAAACTTCGCAGCGTCTGGAGCATCTATAATTAACCCAACCATACTAAATACGTTATTTAGTTCTTATGGTGAGTTGCTGAAAGATCCGTGGGTATCTTTAACAAGCCCATATGCTTTAACGAGCATAGTACATCAACTTCTCGCCACGACAGTCGTGGGAGTTTTCTGGATAGCGGGAGCGCTTGCATACAAGGGACTGAGAAAGAAAGAGAAAAGAGATTACTATCTAAGGCTATTCAAAACGGTTGCGTTGATAGGTTCGATATTATTAATTATTCAAGGAATAGAAGGTCATGAACAAGGTCTAATGATATACATCTATCAACCAACTAAGTTCGCTATGATATCCGGTTTAGAGAAATCTGGACCATATGTGCCAGCGGGATTAACGATCTTTGGGGATCCAAATTACGTATTCAAAGGCTTCGATTACCTACTCCAAATGTCTGAGAATCATCCAAACCCGAGCCTTAAAATAGGAGGTGTATCGGTTAAGGAAATAGCTCTAGCAGATACGTTAAAGGCTCTCGAGAAACTCCCATTAGTAAAAACTCTCTACGAGGTTAAGATTGGTCTAGCGGCACTATCTCTCTTGATCTCGTTAATCATCATAAGCTCGTTTACTTTCAAGAAGTTCTGGCGTGGGAAAGAAAGAATACTACTTTACGGCGGACTCATCATGTTCTTTGTTGCTCCTGCTATAGCAGGTCTTGGATGGGCGGTAAGAGAGATTGGTAGAAAACCATGGACAGTATACGGCTTATTGTATCCAGAAGAGCTCGTTACACCGAATCCTATAGGACCGGAAGTTACATTAACCATAATTGGCGGGTTAATATTAGGGCTCCTCATAACCTTCACAACAATATATTTGGTTCTGAAGAAGCCTCCGAGATTCTTAAAAATAGGTGATGAATAATGGATGTGACTTTACCTTTGATTGTTTTAGGAATAATCTTGTTGATTCATTTAACGTTTGTGAATGTAAACATAGGTCTAGGATTCTATAGCGTAATTCTTAAATGGAAGTCATTGTCGAATCCTGAGGTAACTAAACCTGCGAGAAAAGTCTTCAAGTTTCTCGTTGCCACCGAGGTCGTTTCGGGTGTTTATGGAACGATGATAACTGTCATTCTGGCAGGAATCTGGCCCACGCTAGTAAACATAGTCACTATAATCTTATTCATCCCCCTAATAGTAAGCATTATAGGAATAATTATTAGATTAACATCTATAGCTGCCTATTGGTATACTTGGGATAAGGTTAGGCCGAGAACGCATCTCGCGATAGGACTGACCATGGCATTATCAGGATTAACGATCCCAGCAGGTTTTAGATACATATTTGCCTTCATAAACAACCCAGTCGGCTTAACAAGTTTAAACCCAATCTCTGGAAACGTTATAGAAGCCTTAACGAACCCAGTCTATCCTCCGCTTCTAATTCATACATTCTTTGGAGCGCTATCTATCGGATTTCTAGCTGCTTCGGCTGGTCTAGCATGTTCATCAAAAGCGGATAAGACTGTTGAGAGATGGAGCGGGTACGCCAGCCTTCTCGGAGGTTTAATGATAATTCCTCAAGGTTTAACGGGATTCTGGTTCTGGAGTACGTTGAGCTTTCATTCACCGTACTTATTCGCTAGCTTAAACAGGTCATTTCTACCTCTTCAATATTCGTCAACAAATGTTTCATACCTTTTCCTGGGAATGGTTTTAATATCAATAGTAATCCTGACGTTTGGAATAGTTCACTACCATAAACCATCTAGGACGTGGATTGCGTATATGTTGGCGCCCCTATCGATAGCTGCTTTGATACTCGGAGAGATGGCTCACGACATCGGTAGGTTACCTTATATGGTTATAGTAGGCGACACAGGAATACCGGTGGAAACTTTCATCAATAGATTGATGCTCATAGAACCGGCCTTAATACTATCAGGATTATTAGTTATAATATTTTTTACAGCGATCTTCATAGCATTACTTTACCTATATCTCGTCAAAGGGATAATTGAAGAATCGTAAACTAGATAGATGAGTCGGTGTTGCATTTAACGTTTAAAATTCTTTACCATTATGCTGCCTTCCGAAGTTCGCATTTAAATCTCCCGATAGATAGATTAAGTTGTTCTTCAAGATTCTCATGATTCATGTAGAACCCGCCCGTGTAGTATTCCAAAGCTGAATCTCAAAGAAAGAATTAAAAGTTTCAAATCCGCAAAAAAATTGACTAATTTTTAAAGTTGTTTTGTATGTAGTTATGTTGGATTTTTCGTTATCGAAGCATGCTACTTAGCGCATTCTTAATGGCATCAACTACTGCAGTTGACGAGATCGTTGCACCGCTGATAGCATCCACTTTTCCTTCAGGAGACAAACCAACCTCATCCACGGTTAGTCCTATGAATCTTTCCTCAAATTTAGGTTCGATTATCATCTCATTATGCAACTTAGTTCCCGGCTCTATCCTATCTATGTCTATAGACTTTATCTTGTAATCTAGGCCGACTATTCCAATTATCTGAAGTCTATCCGTGGGAGCATAAGCTCTGGTGTAAAATCCGTAGGCTATTAGGTTCCCCATCGCATTGTATATTTCATAGTAAGCGATCTTTCCTTCTTTTATAATTGGTACAAAGTCATACGCTTCGGGTAGCAACTTCTTGAATCTTTCCGCGAGTTCAGGCGCAATGGGTGGGGGTGCCTCCGTTACCTCGACTGAGGTTGAGACACCATCTACAGTTATGACATGCGTGCCGATCTCCTTTAATTTTGCTTGGAACGATAGTAATTTGGTCTCACCATCTAATAATGCAATGCTCTTTTCGTCTACTAAGCTACCGTCGATGAAGAGTTGGACGTTAAATGTTCCTTCCCTGTAACCTATGTTTGCTATCTCGGCGTATACTGTAAACGGATCGCCTGACTTAACCTTTGAAGGTTCAACGTAAATATTTCTAATTATATACATCGGTGGTTTCAACAATTCGTTTAATACGTAACCTAGAGCTACGGCCGGAATTACTGTAAGAAGCGTTTTTATTGCTCTTCGTCTTCCGATCCAAACAACCTTTTCTTCTTCGAACGTTTTTGGATGATGTTTTCTCAACCATTCGCTTAGCACTTTGCCCGTCAGGAACATGGACTTTAATGCAGGCCACTGGTCGCGCAGGACTAAGTTCAGTATGAAATGAATTACTACAAAAACTGTAAGCAAGATGAAGAACGCTCTATGTAGAAGTCTTAAGACCTCATATTCAATGGGTAAGTAGTTCGTCCACATCATAATACCAGTTAATCCTAGGATAGGTAATGATATAGCGGCGATCCAATAGAGTAGCTTTTCACCAGGCATGTGGAACCCAAGCTCAGGTTCAGGAGCCTTTAGGAACCTAAACTTGTAGTATGAGACAAGGTCCTTTAGGTCCTTATAAGTAAACAGTATATTGCTCTTCTTGCTTCTGAGACCGAAGCTCAGCGTATGTACAACTATTGCAACCCCAATTAGTACAGTTACAACATATCTATGGAGTAAACGACGGATAACCTCTCCGCCTATCACATCAGTAATCCAACGGAAGCTATCTCCAAGGTTATATCCAAGAATTTCGAGTTGGAGTTGCGGAATACCGGACACCACTCCAATTACGACACCGAGCAATATTAGCAAATGCGTAAGCCTATCAAGAGGTGACCATCTTTCCACATATTCTGCCTCTTTCATTTTAAATGTAAACCGACAACTTTGTTATATTAGTTTTTTTATATATGTTTGCATAACGTTACATAAATATGAAGAGAACACGAAATTTCGAAATACATAAATAATTGTTACAAACTACATAATTTCGTGAGTGCAGAAAAGAAAGTATCTAGAAGAACTGTTGTAGGAACGATTGCTGCTGGCATTATCGGCTTAATCGTAGGAGGTGTCGCTGGAAGTCAGGCATTTCCGAGGGAGGTAACAAAAGAAGTAGAGAGAACAGTAACTACCACTAGGACTGAGACGAAGGTAGAGGAGGTAAAACCATGGTTGCCTGCGAAGTGGGACATGGAAGCTGACGTTATAATAGTAGGTGGTGGCGGTGCGGGCCTCGCTGCTGCGATAACGGCCCATGACGAAGGTGCAAAAGTACTGATAATTGAAAAGATGCCACAACTTGGACTTTGTAACACTGCTGTTTCTGGCGGGATTATAAATGCATGGTCTTCGAAACTTAAATTACAAGAAAAGCAAGGAATAAAAGATTCACTTGAGTTGCAGTATAACGATTTACTTAAATCCGGAGATTACATGGGGGACCCAGAGCTCATAAGGACTCTAGTCGAAAATGCACCCTCGGTTATTGATTTCTTAGTTGACATTGGTGTGCCCTTTGCTGACACGCTAACGATGTCTGGTGGACAGAGTGTCCCGAGAACGCATTCTGTAATAGGCGGAGGGGCGGCATTACATAATGCGCTGAAGAAAGAAGTTGAGAAGAGAGGTATTCAGGTACTCTTAGAACACAAAGTTACTAACATAATTAGAGAGGAGGCTAATGGTGGCAGGATTCTTGGTGTAAAAGTTGAGACTGCTGACGGGAAGGCTAAGTACATCAAAGCTAAGAAAGCAGTAGTGCTGACTGCCGGCGGATTCTGTCGAAGTGATTTACTAGTAAGGAGACATGCTCCGAGGTTCGCTGGCTTCCCCTCTACAAACGTTCCGGGAACAACTACCGGTGAAGTATTGATAGCGGCAATGGATGTAGGCGCTGCTGTAAGGGGCATGGATTATGTGCAGTTGTGGCCCATGTGTGATTATGAAACGGGCAGCCTGGTTACGATAGCAGCCGGAACAGAAACTGGCATTGGGATCATGGTAAACACTAATGGAAAAAGATTCGTTGAGGAGCTGGAGAGGAGGGACGTTAGGAGAGATGCTGTCTTAGCACAACCTGGAGGTTTTGCCTTCGCAATAGTAGATGATAAACAATTAAAGACCATAAAAGCATTTGGAGATCCTGAGACTATAATCGCCGACCAGATAAAGAGAGGCGTAGCCTTTAAGGCCGATACTATAGAAGAGCTTGCGGCATTAGCGGGAATAAATCCGGATAACTTGGTCGAAACCGTGAACAATTGGAACAGGTACGTTGATGAAGGGTATGATCCAGAGTTCAAGAGAAGAGACTTGCCTATGAAGAAAGGCGACCCAATGCTGAAGATAGACACACCACCATTCTATGCCATAAAGGGAAGACCTTCGCTCCACCACACGATGGGTGGCCTTCATATAAACACTAAAGCACAAGTTTTGGACGTAGAAGGCAAGGTTATACCTGGTCTTTATGCGGCCGGAGAAATTACTGGCGGCATCCACGGAACGAATAGGATCGGCGGAAACGCCTTACTCGACATAATAGCTTTCGGAAGGATAGCCGGTAGGAATGCCGCCCGCGAAGTCTCTATGTGAAGAAAACCCTTTATTATTTTTTAAATGACACCAGAAGAAAAATACCTTCTTGTAAAAAAGTCAAAAATTTTAATGGGAACCTCCGTTACGATTATGATCGTTTCTAAAAACGTAGAGCATTCTGAGGGAGTAATTGATAACGTATTCAACGAAATCAAGAGAGTTGAGGGTATAATGAGCGTATTTAACGAAGAGAGTGAGGTTAGCAGACTTAACAGACAAGGCTATTTAGAGAATGCTTCCGAGGAACTGATATATATCATCAAAGAAGCAGAGAAGATAAGCATGTTAACGGATGGTGTCTTCGATATAACGGTGGCTCCCTTAATAGAATATATTGATAAGAATTTTTTAAAAGATCGGACGTCATTTGAAGAGGGGCTAAGAAGCATATTTGAGCTCGTTGATTATTCGTCTGTAAAGGTAGAAGGGAGATGTATAAGGTTCTTGAAAAAAGGCATGAAGGTCGTTCTAAACGCTATAGCTAAAGGTTATGCGGCGGATTTGGCGGCAGAGACTTTAAAAAAGTACGGAATTAAGAACGCGCTGATCAATATAGGTGGAGATATCAGGGCTGTTGGTGGGAAGATAGACAAAGAACCTTGGAGAATTGGAATAAGGGATCCGTTTCATAAAGAACAGAATATAACGATCATAAAGCTTTACGACGGTGCTGTTGCGACCAGCGGGAGCTATGAACGCAGGATAGCACAAGGAATTTTAAGTCATATCATCAACCCAAAGAGGCTACTAACATCCGAGCAAGTCATCAGCTCTACTGTAATATGCGAGAGGGCACTCGTTGCTGATGCTCTTGCAACCAGCCTGTGCCTTATGGACCCAAAACAAGCCATCGGTCTCGTGGAAAAGTTAGACAATACAGAGGCTATGCTCATTCTGGCAGACAGTAAGATTTTGAGGACGAGCAAGTTTGCGGCTTATGAGCTCAACAGGACGTTATAACAAGAAAACGTAAAGATGCCCTTCTACGTTCATCGAAATAACGAGGTTTACTAGAATTCATGTTTATATATTTGTGCCTTTTTCTGAACCCGTAAAGTAATATGCGGCTGGAAGCAAAGGCTTCTACATTAATCCCGAGCATTGAGGAGATGACGATAGGGGGCTTTAAGGAGTCATTTAGGAAGATCTTAGAGCTTAAGCGGAGATGTGGGATAGAGCCAGTACTCGATAATCCGCCAGATCTACTAGAGCGCGCCAAGCTCTATGCGACAAAATACAGGAATGGATCCCTCGGTTGGGCCTCAAATATTTGGCATAGATCCGAGGCTGGCTCAGCCGTTATCATGAAAGACGATGATCTTAGAGGAGAGCATAAGTTACTTATGCGAAGGGTTCTCGAACATATTCTCGCCCAGGGACCCCTGATCAAAGTGGACGGAATTCTAGGAAAGCCTGGTAGCAGGGTTGAGATGAGATGTAGGCTTTATTGCGATCCACAGTTTCCGGACATAGCATACAGGTGGAGCCAACTTGCGTTTCCAGGAGATCCGACAAAGGACCCGGATGTTGAACTGATAAACATACCCCATTATCTTGGAAACCCGGTGAATCCAGAGACTGGGCGAATGCTCATGGTTCTTAGATTCCCGAATCATGACTTCACGATAGTTACCTGCTCATCCTATCAGGGCGAGGTAAAAAAAGGGTTTCTAAGCCACTGGATAATTCATGTCTATAAAAAAGGCGGGACAGGAGAACATGCAGCTTTCAGGGAGTTCACGGTGAAAAGAAAGGATGGTAACGAAAAAAGGATAATCTTATGCATCTGGGGGCTCACAGGCTCGGGAAAATCGACCCACGGATTCTACGTCTGGGATAAGTCAAACATCAATACATACATTGAAAAGTTCGGGATAAATCCGCTCGACTATGTTAAGGATCAGGAAATTAAGAACGACGACATAATAGCTATCTTTGAGGATCGAGTAATCGGATCAGAGCGGGGATCGTGGACGAAGACCGAGGATGTTGATCCAAGGCAGGTGGCGATCTGGAGAGCTGCTGTGTCGCCCAGAGCGCTTCATGAGAACACAGAATTCGACGAGAATGGTAATCCATCGCTTAGTGGGGAGCTTTACCAATATTATGGTATGTTCAATAAAAATGCTAGATCCGTCTTCTTCCTTGAGGATACTGGTTACTTTAGGGGCGATGTTGAGTCAAGTGGGCCGATGAACACAGCAATCTTCATTTCCCCTGGATACTTCACTGACTACGCATGGGTTAAAATCACAGATCCGGCTTTCGCTGCAAAAGTCCTAGCTGATGGAAGAACCATAGGACATCCAGCCCAATCAAGGGATGCCTATGGAGTAATCTTCTCTACGAGGTACTGCAAACCATTCACAATGGGGGTTCCATCCACAAACCACGTAGTTAGGTTTTACGAGATGCTAAAGAAGAGAATGGAGCGAGGAGACCCGGTAGAAGTTTATCAGTTCAATACTACAGGCAGGATAATCGCAAAGTATCAGTGGACAAGGATCAAGCTTGGCGATGAGGAGCTTGAAGTACCTCAGCCAGTATTCAAGTTAGCTCCAGATGGCACGATGAAACCTGTTGGTGGGACATCCCCGACGATAGAAGAGACAGAGCTCTTCATACTCCAAGCATCCCGCGGCGCTGTCGAGTACGAGCCCCACCCAGTTTGGGGTGAGAAAGTTCTAATACCAGTAGAGGTCGAGGGGCTATCCGAGAAGAGGCTTAAGGAGCTTCAACCAACAACATATCTCTCTCTGAGTGAGTTCAAGAGATTGCTAGAAGTTCAAGTGAAGCTAAGCAAACATTATCTTGATAAGGACTGTCCGGACCTTCCACCGGAGATATACAACGCAATGGACTTTTAAAACATTCCAAAAGCTTTTTATATTTTAACGCTAAAGTATAAGCATGTCAAATTCCGAGAAAAAGGTTACTAGAAGACAAGTACTAGCAGCAATATCTTCCGGCATAGCTGGACTAGTGGTCGGAGGCATCGTAGGAAGTCAGGCTTTTCCGAAGGCGGAGAAGGTAACAGAGACGGTTACAACAACTACGACGACTACGCAGACTACTATCGTTAAACCTCCAGAGCCTCCGTTCGAGGAGCATGAGATAGTCATCGTCGGCGCTGGGATGGCTGGTCTTACCGCGGCTATAGCCGCTTACGAGGCTGGTGTCAAAGATGTAGTTGTATTGGAAAAAGGCCCGAGTGTTTATAGTTGTAACAGCTCCGTCAGCGGAGGTGCATTCTACATCTCTACACCAGAATTCCCACCATCAGAGTACGTTAAGGCCGTTATGAGAATCACATACAATAAAGCATTTCCGGAATTAATAGAGGTTCTCGCCGAAAAATCTTACGAGACTGTCTTAGAGTGGTTACCTAAGGTAGCCGGCGTAAAATTCCTTCCAAAAGAGAAGTGGTTGGCACCGAACGCTCCAGGTGTAGAAGGAGGCGGGCCCAAGTTGATGGAATACATGGTCAACGCAGTAAAGGCTAGAAATATTCCGATAATATTAGAAACCAAAGCCGTGTCACTACTTGTCAGCATCAAGGGAGAAGTTCTAGGCGTAAGGGCTCTTACCAAAGATGGTTACAAAGACTTTAAGGCGAAGGCGACGATACTTGCATGCGGAGGGTTCCAAGCAAACCAAGAGATGGTCGTGAACTATATATCGCCTAAAGTTGCTTACAACTCAATTCTCAGAGGTCTTCCAAACAACACGGGCGATGGGCATAGAATGGTTTCTGAGGTTAGGGCGAAACAGATATTCATGGACCAATACCACGGGGCGACAGTTCAACCGGAGACATACGCCAACCCAGGAGGTTTCTTCCCGCAAGGCATAATCGTAAACAAGCACGGTAAAAGGTTTATCGATGAGGGTGTCGCAACGTATGTCGAGGCTGGAAAAGCAGCCCTCGATCAGCCCGATGGGCTGGCTTACATAATACTAGACGCCGAGGGGTTCAAGAGAGTTAGCCCATGGTGGAGAGACTACTTCTTGGTGCAGTACAAAGGGAAGCTAACGGAGGCAAACAGCATAGAAGAGTTGGCGAATATATTTGGTATAAATGTCGAAGGTCTCAAAAAGACCATCGAGGATTTCAATAATGCCGTCAGGGATGGATACACAGAGGGCATAACACCTCCGAAGAGTAAGAACGCGTACAGAATAGAGACTCCACCATTCTATGGCATAAATTATGTCTGCGGAATAACGTTAACGTTTGGAGGGCCGTTAACGGATAAATACGCTCGTGTTCTGGACCTAGAGGGCACGCCCATACCGAGGCTTTACGCGATTGGTGAGTTGACTGGAGGGTTCTTCTTCGAAAACTATCCTGGTGGTGGAAGCTTAGCTAGATGTGCCGTTTTCGGGAAGATAGCCGGAGAGCATGCTGCTTCCATTGTCAAAGGCTAAAATTCCATAATTTTTTTGTGCTGGCGTTTAAGCACAATGCTGAGTTAGATTTTCTCCTTCCAGTATAGAGCCAACCACCTCGTTAAATTTACTGCTCAACTCTATTATTTGCAACTCATTTAGGTACTCGGTATCGTATCCCAACCTCGACGGAGGCACAGTACCTTCCGCGAGGCACTTGTACGTCTTATAGAAGTCGCTAAAGCTTCTGAACTTCAATCTTATACCATACTTCTTCGGTAGAAGGAATCTAGGTGAGCATGGTTCTAGAAAGAGCGGATTGCAT
The DNA here is from genome assembly GCA_038888155.1 of Desulfurococcaceae archaeon. Taxonomy (GTDB): domain Archaea; phylum Thermoproteota; class Thermoprotei_A; order Sulfolobales; family Desulfurococcaceae; genus UBA285. Next base: position 1,460 of record JAWAJB010000021.1, on the reverse strand, counting down.
GATATAGCAACAACATTATTGTACGTTCGGAGTATCCTTTCGCCGAGCTTCATAGTCTTATTAAACTCCTCAACAGTCTCGCCGCTTAATCCCGATGCGAAGTACAACTCGGCAGGAACCATCTCTTCCTCTAGCATCTCGAGCCATCTTAGGAGAGATTGGTTATCATAATAGAAGCCCTTGTTCTTAAGCCTAACAAAGTCTGAGCCAGTCTCTGGTGAAATCGTGAGCGTCGTGTAAAGCGGATTAAATGTCTTCTTTAAATCTTGAACGAAGTTCCTATCGGTTAGAGACCATATGAGGAACTGGGAGCTTATATCTATCCCCTCTTTCCTCACGAGTTCAAAAAGCTTATAGTAGAACTTTCTATTAGTGTATGGGTCAAAATCCATGTAGGCACAGGAAATGCCAAGTTCCTCGAATGCCCTAAGGTCCTCGGCAACTTTCTCTGGTGACCTAAAAATCGGCTGTTGTCTTCCGAATATCTTCCTATGAGCTAAGTTTGCACCGCCGCAGTAGGAGCAATTTACGGAGCAACCGCGTCCGATCATCAACCAGCCTTGGGTCTTCAGCTTCGGCGAGAGAACATCGTTCTCGTGTATAAGCCTGACATAAAGGTCCCAGTCTTCCAAAAGTTTTAAGTCAGAGCATGTCAGCTTATCCAAGTCCTCACTGCTTGCTAAGTATGCTCTTCTACTCCTCTTTACTGCAGAACCTTTTCTGTACACTAAGTTCGGCACATCGCTCACTTCCGTACTTTTCATTAACGCCTTTATCAATTCAATCATAGGAAGTTCCGCATCACCGACTATTACGTAATCTACACAATCAAATGAGCTTAGTATCTCATCTGCAAAAAAGGAGGCTGTCATCCCACCTAACACGACTTTGGCATTTGTACATCGCTTTACACAATCCGCCAGCTTAATTGCATCATAAGAGTGGCAGTACCAATGAAGATCTATCCCAACTAGTGTGGGCTCGAGCGCTTTTATAAGATTCTCGACTTTATAGTTTGGATCAAGCATTCGCTTAAGCCCTACGTGAACTATCCTCGTAGAGTAACCATTCCTTTCTAGCAGGTCTGCTAACGCAAACGTTCCCATGGGCACGGCTACGTACCTTACCACTTCACCATCAGATGTTGACACATACGTGGACGGATGAAGGAAGAGCACATCAACATCGCCCAATTAGACCAGCTCCTTGCTCAAGATTGTCGTATAACATGCGGGCCTGAACCCTACCCCTGATAGTGCACGCTTAACTTCTTCCAAACGGTCTTCTACACCTGCTATCTCCGTCCTCTTGAAACCTTTTAGAGTCTCTGAATGTATAAGTTTCTTCAAGGATGCCAATAGGGTGTCTATATCTTTTGCGAGCCACATAACTACCTTCAAGTTGCTGAAAGGGTACTTTCCAAGAGTCTTTTGGTATAGTTGTGGTATAGGTGTCCTATA
>JAWAJB010000020.1:0-15352 GCA_038888155.1 Desulfurococcaceae archaeon | reverse complement strand
GATAAAGGAGTTGAATACGTGGAGAAAATAGCTGAGTTCCTCAAGAGCAGGGGGCTTAAAGTTGAAGCTTACTTAGGGGCTAGGAAGAGAGTGTTTGAGAAGTTTGTTTCAAGTGAAATAGATGCATTGATAGGAATAGCATCGTATAGAAGTCCTCTCACTAGAGGAATAGATTTACCTGAGAGAGTTAGGTACGCTGTGTTCGCTGGAGTTCCTAAATTCATGCTGAGGATAAGCGTGGATGAATTTCACCCTGGGAGATGGCTTATACTGCTTAACGAAGTAAGAGACGTCATATATAATAAGTACCCTTCAGAGTTCAATAAAGTCCTCGGAGGCCTCATAAAGATAAGGCTAGCTAGCAGGGATGTTTTAGAAGCTGTTCGCAGTGCATTAAAAACAGGTGAAGAATTAACGGGGTATCGAGAACTTGTTAGAAGAATTGCTTGTGAATCACTTGAATTTATTAATAAAGTTCTCAAAGATCCTGAAGTTGTAGATAAATTGACTAAGAGTAAAACTATTACATTTGGCGGTAAGGAAGGCGAATACTACTTTATTATACCTGATGCAACAGCCTACATTCAGGCTAGCGGTAGAACTTCAAGGTTGTATGTTGGGGGCTTAACCAAGGGCTTAAGTATACTTATAATTGATGATGAAAAGGCGTTTAACGCATTGTTAAAGGATCTCAAGTTGCTTCTTGAAACTATAGACTTCAGGGAATACGATGAAAACATGCTTAGTAAAGTAATTAAAGAAGTAGACATGGATAGAAGAAGGGTTAAGCTGGCGCTTGAAGGAAAGCTGAGGATCAAGAGAAGGGAACTTATGAAGACAGCACTTTTCATAGTTGAATCGCCTAATAAAGCTAGGACTATAGCAAGGTTTTTCGGTAGACCTACTAGAAGGATCGTTAATGGATTGCAGTCCTATGAAGTCTTGACTGAGGATAGGTTAATGATAGTGACTGCTACAGGTGGACATATACTTGACTTAGTTACAAATGAAGGATTCTTTGGAGTAATTGTTGGAAAATCATCGTTTAAACCAATATATAAGCCTATAAGGAAATGTATTAGGTGCGGTAGAGATACTCCCGAGGATGAATCTTCATGCCCATTCTGTGGTAGTAAAGTATTTGTGGAGGCTAAGCCCATCATAGAGGCCCTAAGACATCTTGCTTCGCAAGTCGATGAAATACTTATTGGAACAGATCCTGATTCTGAGGGAGAGAAGATCGCGTGGGATGTAATGCTCTTGTTAAAGCCGTTAAATAGTAGAATTTACAGAGTTAGATTCCATGAAGTCACCCGTAGAGGTCTTACATTAGCGCTGAAGTCTCTCACTAATGTAGATAGGAATATGGTTGAAGCACAAATTGTTAGGAGAATTGAAGATCGGTGGATAGGCTTTAGCTTAAGTCCCATACTATGGCGTAAGTTTGGATTAAACTATTTATCAGCAGGCAGAGTTCAGACACCTGTCTTAGGATGGATTGTGGAGAGAACTGATAGGCATAAGGAGAGAGCCGACTTAATTACACTTAAGCTAAAGGGCGTCAACGTAACTCTTTTCTTTAAGGCGCCTAGGCATACTGCTAAGGAGATTAAAAGTGTTGGTAGAGTTAATTTAAGGAACGTTAGAAGGGAGGTAGTTGTAGTTCATCCACCTCCGCCTTATACTACTGACTCCATGCTTTCAGATGCTTCTCGAATACTTAAGCTTCCAGCAATGAAAATCATGGATTCTGCACAGAGGCTCTTTGAAGCAGGATTAATAACTTATCACAGAACTGACAGCACGACTGTTAGTGCAATGGGGATTTCTATAGCCAAGGACTATATATCGAGAGTTTATGGAGAGAATTACTTTCACGCTAGAAAGTGGGAGAAGCCTGGCGCTCATGAATGTATAAGGCCTACGAAGCCTCTTGACTCAAAGCAAGTAATGGCTCTTAGAGCAGCAGGACTGCTATCGCTAGCAGTTCCACTTAGACCTGAGGACTATAGATTATACGATCTTGTGTTTAAGAGATTTGTCTCTAGCCAGATGAAGCCATGTATAGTTGAGAAAACTACGTTCACCCTAGATTTTAAGGGCTTTACAAAGGAATTCTCCTTCATAACAAAGGTCATTGATGATGGCTTTAACAAATTGAATAAAGCCTTAAACCCCGTGGACTTAGGGGGTGTAAGTGATGGTGAGTATGAAGTAGAAAGCGTAAAGTCAAGATCTGTGCCAGAGCATCCATTATACACGTATAGCGACTTAGTTGAGTTAATGAGAGATAAGGGTATTGGCAGGCCATCAACTTACGCAAAGATACTTGACATACTTAAGAGGAGGGGGTATGTTGTAGAAGTTGGCAAAAATAAGCTAATAGCTACATTGAGGGGCAAAAGTGTATTTAAGTACCTTAATGAGAAGTTCCATAGCTTAGTAAATGAAGAAAGGACGAGAATCCTCCAGGAGAAGATAGATTTGGTTGAAGCAGGCAAAGAAAAAGCTGAAGAAGTGCTTAAAGCTTTTTACCAAGAGGTAAAGCCATTGACGGTGGTTAAAACTATTTGAAGTTGCCTTTTAAACAGCTCTTATTCCGAAAATCCTTGTAATTTCATAGATTGCAGTAAGGAAATATCGATAAGTGCAGGAGTGGGGTTTACGCATAAATTTACTAGAATTATTATTCTCTACAACTTGATAGAAGCAAGTTGAGGAAATGCGGGCTTGCCCGCTTATTAAGTCTATGATCAAATCCCAGAACGTATGCCGTTCTATCGTAGAAGTCTCGTGAGTAAATGGCTAAAAATCACAGCTGCCTTTTCATGATATAACACGTTAGTTAATAAATAGGCCTGTTTATCATCTACAAGGCTCGTAAGGCAGGGACTTATTGACAGCCCGAGGCTGGTCTCCGCGTGTAGGCTTAGCACTGCGGAGACCCCTATAGCAGTTACTGGATGTTATTTGAAGAGAAAGACTAGAGTAAAGGCCGTGATTAATATCATTACCTCAACGAGTCCTACAGTGCTGTCTTGCTGGCTTATTGTTAGTAGAATTATTAGTACTAGCGCTATGACAGCAGAGTTTATGCCCTTCAGTATCGTTCTAGCTAGAGGTATTGTTATGTAGGGGGGTAAGCCTACTGCAACACCTCACATGATTAAATAAGCTGATAGCACCATCCTTAAAGTAGCTACTATCGATCCTGGAATACTGTAAATCCTATAACCTATGGGCTGCTGAATTTATGGTTATATGACCTGGAGCGCTCTAAGAAACACCTCCACGTCAATAAATTCCTCGCTTGTAAACGAGTCTAAAGCAGCATGAGCACTATAAATGTTCTCCTACTCCTATGTTGTTTGCTACGCTTAAACTCAAAAATAAATAACCTAAGTCAAGGATGTCGGTGTAGGGATGTGTGTGACGAACGAATATAGAGGCTTAACAAGCGAGGAAGCCGCTAAGAGGCTTGAGATTTACGGTCTTAATAAAGTGCCTGAAAGAAGAGAAAAGACTGTAGTAATTTTCTTAAAGAAGTTTACAGGGCTAACACCGTATATTATAGAAGTGGCCGCCGTCATCTCTTTTGTTTTAGGAAAATACGTAGACTTCATCATAATGGTTTCGCTACTCCTCGTAAATGCTGTCGTTGGCGTTGTACACGAGTATAGGGCTGGTAAAGCTATTGAGATGCTTAAATCGAGGCTAAAAGTGACTGTTAAAGTTTTGAGGGATAGGGGGTGGGTTGATGTCGCGGCTGAATATATTGTGCCAGAAGATATTGTAAAGCTTTCTATGGGCGATATCATACCTGCTGACGGCGTTATTTTAGAAGGTTCTATAACCATTGATGAATCTGCGCTGACTGGTGAGTCTGTGCCTGCTGAGAAAAGCATAAACGATAACGTCTATGCTGGAACAACGATTGTTAGGGGAGAGGCAATCATTAAGGTTGTTGCAACTGGTGTAAAGACGCGCTTCGGTAGAACAGTCGAGCTTGTCCAAATAGCAAAGCCTAGACTCCTAATAGAGGAGATAACTAACAGCATAACTAAATGGCTTCTTCTAGTAGACTCTATCTTCATAGTATTGGTTGTAGTCAAGCTTGTTTTAGTAGGACTTAATGTTTTAGAAGTCCTGCCTTTCACCTTAACGTTGTTGTTAGCCTCAATACCTATAGCCCTGCCAGCCATGACTACCATAACCCTCGCTTTAGGGAGTGTTGAGCTTGCGAAAAGTGGCATAATTGTTAGGAGGCTTGAGGCCATAGAAGCTGCCTCTATGATGGATGTCATATGTTTAGACAAAACGGGCACAATAACTGAGAATAGATTGGTAATAGGTAAAGTAATTCCACTAGATAACAGATATAGCGAGGAGGATATAGTGCTGTACGCTGCCCTAGCATCTGAAGAAGTAACGAAAGACCCTATAGATAACGCCATTAGACAGAAAGCTAAGGAGATGAACATTAATATAAATATAGCGGATATTTCAGAATTCAAGCCATTCACTCCGGAAACAAAGAGAAGTGAAGTATTTGTTCAGCTACAGGGACGAAGAATGAGAATTATTAAGGGTGCGCCGCAAGCGATTCTCCAGATAGCCACTAACAGCAACAAAGAAGGAATTGAAGAGCTTGTTAGGGAGCTTGGTAGAGAGGGACTTAGACCACTAGCCGTGGCGATAGAGACACAGCAAGACTTAGTTAAAATTGTTGGGTTACTAGGACTCTATGACAGACCTCGTGAAGACTCTAAGCAATTCATAGACGTTATAAAGAGTCTTGGTGTAACGCCAAAAATGATTACGGGAGATAACATACACGTAGCTAAAGCTATAGCAGGTAAGGTCAGTATAGGCGGGAAAGCTGTTAGCTTAAGAGAGTTACCTAAAGAGCGACTCCCTGAAAGCATTGAGGATATCGAGATCTTCGCGGAAGTAATACCTGAGGACAAATATAGTATTGTAGAGACTCTACAGAAGAGGGGGCATGTAGTTGGCATGACAGGTGATGGAGTAAATGATGCGCCAGCGCTTAAGAAGGCGGATCTAGGCATAGCCGTGAGCGGAGCTACGGACGTAGCCAAATCAGTTTCTTCTGTAGTACTTACATCGCCAGGGTTGAGGGAGATTACCAATATTATAAGGCTTGGGAGAATGACTTATAGGAAGATTGTTGTTTGGACTATAAATAAGATCGTTAAGACGTTCAGCATAGTATATTTTGTAGCTATATCAACACTGCTCCTAGGGCTTCCAGTGTTAACCCCAACACACATGATATTAATGCTTTTTCTCTACGATTTTGTAACCTTATCCATAAGTATTGATGTATTAATGCCGAGTAAAAAGCCGGAGAGGTGGAATATAAGGAAGCTTACAGCGATATCAACAATGCTTGGTATTGTGAAACTTGCGGAGCTATTTATAGCGCTATATATGGCAAAACTCATTAACTTATCGTATCCGCAACTCCAAAGTTTTACGTTTTACGTACTCCTCCTCTCAGGACTTATAAACATAGTAAACTTTAGAGAGACTGGAGTATTCTGGAGCTCGAGGCCAAGCAAGTACATGCTGTTAGCCATAATAGTTGACAGCATAGTAGCAACAATACTGGTATGGAGAGGCATAATAATACCGCCGCTACCCTCACATGTTATAGCATTAGCACTGGCCTACACTATTACAGTAACATTGCTAGCTACTGACATCGCTAAAACCACGATATATAAGTTGTTTAGTTACGCATGAACCTCCGTGATTCACACTGCCTAAGCAATATCTCCTGACCCGCACCTTAAGAGGGAGGGTTCTGTGAGGAGATCAACTCTATTTAACCTCGAAAACCAATGCTGGTAAATTAGTACGGAGGCAGGATTTGAACCCATGCAGGCCTATGCCAGCGATCTCCTACATTAAGGGGGTCTTAAGTCCGCCCCCTTTAACCATGCTCGGGCGCTCCCGCCAGTAATATCCTAGTTTAGTAAATTAGTAATTAGAATTAGTAATTAGAGTAGTTTTTAAATTGATTACGCAAGTCCTGATTCAAGTATGCTAACGAATTAAGTTAGGACTAGGGCGCAAGTTTAGAACTCATTCTTCATGAGTAACCAGCTTATTTACGTCCCCTATACCTTATAGTCAGGGTTTTCGCGCCTATCTGCGTAGCTATTCTTCTCAGTGCTGTATCGTCGCTTATGACTGCTACGCTGCCACACTTTTCTAAGAGCTCGCTTGCTAGGACTAGGAGTTCTAGGTCTGTCCTAGAGAGTTTCTTTAGTATGCTAAGTTTCTCGGCTAGCTGACTAATTCTTTCTTTGTGTGTGATTTCATGCTCACTGACCTTCACTCTATTTGCTGGGAGAGCTAGTTAGAGGTTTTGAGGCTCTCAGAATCCCTTGTTTCCTGAATTACTTCCTTGACTGTGTAGACGTTTTTGTTAGTTGCAGAGCTTAAAAGCTACTTCCTTAATCTACTAACCCTAACATTTATGAACACAAATGCTAATACAACTTCTTCATTTTGAGGACGGTAAGGGGTATTCCTTAATAGGCTACAATATTAGATCAAATCGGGATCGACCATGGGAACCTGACTACACCTACATGTAAAAAACTATGCTTGTAGCCACTGATTGAGCTGATATTTTAGCATACAATCAATGGAGTGGGCGATCAATGGAAATTTATGACATAAAAGATGGGTTATGGCAACAAGCTAAGGCTACCGCTTTAACCTGTGATTACGTTGTTGATGCATCATTGAGCGTAGTAATTGGCTGGATGCAAGCGGCTACTGGTTCATAAGATTGCATTTACGTGAGGATTTTGGGTTCTACGACTTTTATGTTAGAAACCGCCTCTAATATGGGCTTAGCGCTCAGAATATGGCAACGTATTGCCGCAATCACTCTTCAATGATGATTGTAAAGTGAAGTGGACGAAGTAGGCACAAACTGGAACAATCGAACAAGCCGATCAATAGATCTCAAATTTGCAGCACCACCAAACATAAAGCTACAGCCTTCATATTTCAAATAGAAGGAAACACCATAACGGCTAAAGGATGGAGTAAAACTTCAAAAACCTTCTCTTTTTCTTTCAGTGTCTCCTAACTTAAACTGTTGTCAGTCTTAGCTATGGATTTGTAGAAAGAATTTTATAGTTTGTAAGAATGTAAGAGCCCGGCTTTAGGGGTTGTTTGATGAGAATGGATCGTGGGAATGACGATGGTTCAAGATTTAGAAAGGTTGAGTGTTGGCGAAGAGTTAGGCTGGGCATTGCCGGGCACTGAAGAAGCTTTAACTTTGCCTGTTGAAAAGCTTCTTTCGCGTTTGAAGTCTTCAATGAATGGGCTTTCTTCTGAGGAAGCGGAAAGACGCCTTAGAGTTTTCGGCTATAATGAGTTTGCTAGGAGAAAGAAACGGGCAACTGTTATTAATTTTCTCTCTCATTTCAAAAGTCCGTTGATAATAATTCTTCTTATCGCTGGGCTGATTTCAGGCTTTTTTGGTGAAGTTGTGGACACGGCTATTATATTCACTATAGTGACGTTCAGTGTGGTCTTGGATTTTTATCAGGAGTCTGAAGCTGAAAAGGCGGCTGAAATATTAAAGCATAGAGTAGCGACAACAGCCACTGTTTTGAGGGATGGCACTAGAAGGGAGGTTAGGCTTGCAGAGATTGTTCCAGGAGATATAATATTTCTTTCAGCAGGTGACATTGTGCCTGCAGACGCCCGAGTCATAAGCGCGAAAGACTTATTTGTAGACCAATCCGCATTGACTGGCGAATCTTTCCCAGTTGAAAAAACATCTGAACTCCTTAAATCAAGCGATCTCCCGATAACCGAGTGGAGAAACTATCTCTTTATGGGTACTTCTGTTGTAAGTGGGACAGCAACTGCTGTCGTCGTTAAAACCGGCAGCCTGACGGAATATGGGAAAATTGTGAAGAGACTTGTGGAAAGAAAAGTTGAGACGGAGTTCCAGAGGGGTATTCGAAGTTTTACCTACATGATAATGCAAGTAACTTTTCTGCTTGTCATCTTTGTGTTTTTCATTAACGCCCTTTACAAGCGAAGCGTGCTTGATTCACTTCTTTTCGCCGTAGCTTTGGCTGTTGGCTTAACGCCGGAGCTTCTGCCGATGATAGTTTCAATAAACCTATCTAAGGGAGCTGTGTCAATGGCTAAGAAAGGCGTCATCGTTAAGCGCTTGGAGTCTATACAGAATTTTGGAAACATGGACGTTTTATGTACGGATAAGACTGGAACTTTAACGGAAAACAGGATAAAGCTTGTCCTACACGTGGACCTTAACGGCGTTGAAAACGATAAGGTTCTGCTTTACTCTTATCTAAATAGCTACTACCAGACTGGGCTTAAAAGCCCCCTAGATGAGGCTATACTGAGATTTAAAGAGATTGATGTTAAGGATTACAGGAAGGTTGATGAAGTACCATTTGATTTTGTTCGTAAACGTCTATCCATAGTTGTTGAGCATCAGAATCAACGGTTCATGATTACTAAGGGTGCTCCTGAAGAGGTTACTAAGGTCTGCTCTTATTACGAAGTTGGAGGGGTTATAGCCGATATAATGGATGAAGTCCGTAGAAAAATTGAGCAAAAGTATGTTGAGCTTAGTGCTGAAGGATACAGGGTTTTAGCCGTAGCCTACAAGCGTTTAAGAGAAGTCAAGCCGGTATATACGGCGAATGATGAAAAGGAAATGGTGTTTTTGGGATTCGTAGCTTTTCTCGACCCTCCTAAAGAAACAGCGAAAGAAGCCTTGCAGCTTCTGAAGAATGCTGGCATAGAACTGAAAATTCTCACAGGCGACAATGAACTGGTGACGAGGAAGGTTTGCGAGTACCTCGGCTTCGACATAAAAAAAGTAGTTACTGGAAGTGAAATTGCCCAAATGCATGATGACGCCCTCACAAGAGTTGTCGAAGAAGCAAATGTGTTCTGCAGGCTTACACCAGCCCAGAAAAATAGAATAATAAACGCTCTAAGAAGTAATGGGCATGTTGTTGGGTTTCTGGGCGATGGGATCAACGATGCGCCATCCCTAAAAAGTGCGGACGTTGGCATATCTGTGGAAAACGCTGTTGATGTTGCCAAGGAATCTGCCGATATAATTCTTTTACAGAATGATTTAAGGGTGCTTCATAATGGAGTTTTAGAGGGCAGAAAAACCTTCGGCAACACCATGAAGTATATTCTAATGGCTATAAGCTCAAACTTTGGAAACATGTTCAGTGTTGCCGGCGCGTCACTATTTCTGCCTTTTCTGCCGATGCTGCCCATACAGATACTGCTTAACAACATGCTCTACGACTTTTCGCAGTCAGTAATACCCATGGACGAGGTTGATCGAGAATACATTGAGAAGCCTAAGAAGTGGGACATACACTTCGTTAGACAGTTCATGGTGTGCTTTGGACCAGTTAGTTCACTCTTCGACTTCCTAACATTCTTTATAATGCTTTTCATCTTTAACGCTTCTGAGCCGCTGTTCCAAACTGCTTGGTTCATCGAATCCCTAACCTCGCAGACCCTTGTAATCTTTGCCATTAGAACAAAGGAGTCGCCTTTCTGGAAGAGCAAGCCGAGTCGACTTTTGCTCCTTAGCAGCATAGCAGTAATAGCAACCGCGCTGATACTTCCTTACACGCCGCTAGGAGGAATTTTCAGATTTGTAAAGCCTCCACCAACCTTCTACATAGCATTAGTCGCGATCCTCGGCGCCTACATGGCGTTAGTTGAAATCATTAAAAGCTGGTTTTACAAAAGATATGGTTACCGCCTAGAACAAACCCTTATTTCGCCAAAAAGATTGGGATATATCTCACCAAGACTGCAAAACTCACCCAAAATGTTATAGCCACCATCTGTCTACGCTCAGAAGACGAAATAACAGTTGACTCCCTCTTAGAAGACCTAGAAAGAAGCATGGAACATCCACTCGACTACGACCAAATAGGCCGCATAATCCGTACTTGAAATGCGCAGAACTCATAAGTTTCGAGTAGCACCAAGGAAAAATAAAGCGAGAAAACCACTAAAAAGAATACGTAACAAAATAGCTGATGGCCAGTGAACTGTGGCCAAAAGTAATCAAAGAGTGGCATAAAGTAAGTGGAACCCTTGAAGGGGGAAAAATAGAAAAGTAAACCAGGAATACCAAGAACTCCTACTTAAAGGATAGCTCCATAAAACGTGCAAACTTCATTCGTTTAGTCATCGTTAACAGAATACATGAGCTTTTCAGGAGACAACTCATTCAGCATATATACCAGCTTGAATAGTCTCTTTGATACTCACATTTAATACTGTTGTAAGGCTTTCACGAATCAGCTTTATTTCATGTATATTTCTTGCCAGTGATTATTCTGTAGAACCTCTTTATATGCCGTAAACTGTGAGCTAAAAACCTCCTCCTCTTGGCTGTAGGCTCTTTTCAATATGGATTCTCGGGAAAGTAACGCCTCTTTAAGTTCAGCAATTTCTTTCTTCAGAGAATATTTGATGTAGATAGGCATGCCTACGGAAGGCAAGGCTAAACACAGCGCAATTTAAGTGAACGCGCGTTGCGTGATTAGGTAAAGAGAGAAAATTACTCCTAGGCTTGGAATAAGTAAACCTCCTTTAGATTGAAACTGAGCTTTTGCACCTTTGCTGTGCAAAGAGAGGATTGATGCGCTTGTCGCCAAGTGAGCAATTGCCATAAAAGCACTGAAATGGCTATCAGCATACATAAATTACCAACGATTGCTGTTACGAGCGCTGTAACTGCTTGTATCATGATTCCTAGGTAAGGCGTCTTAAATTCTTGGATGAGTTTTGGCGAAGATTTGTGGAACCAGATCATTAGCAGCCAGTACATATCCAAGTCTTGAAGCCTCCATCATTCTCCACTCGTTGGAACCAGTAACGGAAATGAGGGCCCCAGCACCGACTATGGCTCCTCTAACCGTGGCTAATGTTGAATTTGAACTTAACACTACACTCGTTGCAGTAGCCAGAGGTACATTGCCCAGAGCCAGCAACCTCCATGGCCTTACGCCAAAAAGTGCAGCGTTCGTTGTTAAGTAGAAGACGGTCACTATTAATACTCCTAAAACTATGTCTTTTGGAATTGTTCTGCTTGGTTTCCAATCTCCTCTGCCAGAATTGTTGAAATTTCAAATCCAGCGTACGCCCAGAATATCAAGACGAGAGCCAACCCAAAATTGACGATGCCAAATCGAGTAAATGGTGAAAGGTTCATGATGAACGTAGCTGTATTTGGGGACTTGAGAACTCCTGTCAAGACTTGGCAAGAAAGAACATCAAATACTGAGTAAAGGTTACTGGAAAAACGGCCAGTGGCATCCATTCAGCAAACCAAAGCAACCAGCCGACAATAAAAAACCCGCAGGGGTTCTCCATGCCGCGTGGGCGTATGCATATGGCCCGCCAACTTTCGGCAGCAGGGTGGCACACTGAGCAAAACACAAAGCAATCACGATGGCTATAATTCCAGCTATGATCTACGCTACCAGCGAGAAAAGCCTAGAAGGCCTGCTCCGAATGCTGATGCCACGTATATGTCAGCCCCTATTATAGCTCCCACGACAAGGTTCGTCACATCAAAAAGCGTAAGCTCTGACTTAAGTTCAACTTTAGACATTAAAGTTAAAATAAATGTTGCATATAAGATGTTTCGCGCAAAATTTGTATTTGCCGTTCATTTAAAGTTAAGGTTATCAGTATCTGTGGGGCTAATCATCCTTTCAGTTGTACTTATGTCATTCTATTCAGACGAATTCTTTTACATAGATAGCTGAGGTAATCGCTTATGTTTTTAACCTTGCCCTGCTTGCAATCTCTTTGTTAACAGCTTGCTACCTTTTCACGCACTTCTATGTATTCCTATTAAGAATTATCCCTATTAAGAATAAGGAGAAAAGAAATGATCATTGCAATTGATGGCGTAATGGAGACATAAATAAAATAGTGGGAAACGCCCTTGAGTAAATTCTAGGCTATGTAAAAGGATCGTTAAAATAAAGTTGGCATGTCAACCTTCGTTTGTTTTCAGGCTTTATGAGAGCGGTCATTGTTTTAGATGAATTTGCCAGAATAGCTTTTGCCTCGATTTATCCTGTGCTTGGCGCTATGACGGTGTATCCTGCTTGTCTAAGTAGCAGTATTGCTTCTTCCAGAGCTTGTTTGAGTGTTCTTCTTCCTCGACTTCTTCAGAGTCTTTTTGACGTAGTGTTTATCTATGTATTCTTCTCCTGTTTTAAGCAAGTGCCATATTATGCCTAGCAGCTTTCTTGCTGTGGCTACTATGGCTGTCCTACGGCCTCTCCTACCCCTTATTCTTAAGTAGAACTGCTTGATTTGGCTTTTTCTTGTTTTTATGGCTACCATAGCGCATTGGACAAGCATTCTCCTTAACCATTTGTTCCCCTTTTTGTTATACGTCCAGTTTTTGCCGTTTTCCCAGCTGATTGGTATGTTGCGCGATTCTAGAAGCGACACTCTGAGTCTTGTTAGGTATCTTGGCTCCATAATCTTCCTTTCCAGTATATATGATGGTTTAACTAGTCCTGCGCTGAAAACGCGTGCTAGCCATTGTGAGTCCAGCTCGTCTGCTTTTCTGCCGGGGATTGCCTTCACTTGATGGGCGTTCGCTACGGTGAATTGGAACCAATTATCTGTCAGCATTACGTGGATTAGAATCCAGTAGATTCCAGAGGATTCCACTACGCCTTTTAGACATCCTTTCCATCTTAGTCAGTCCATTAGGTTTTTGAGATCTCGAACGCCGACGCTGCTCCATCTTGTTTCTTCGCCTTCCTCTGTTTTTATGGTTGTTACGAGTGCATCTTTGTGCACGTCCATTTCGAATATGCGCTTTCATAACGGAGTTTGTCCTCAAGGCGTTTTCAGCCGGTGTTCCCCACGCCTTTTGTTTGTGGTTTGCAGCAAAAGAAATTCTAGTAGCAAGTGAGGTTTTCCGCGTACTTCTTGCTCATTTCTGAATGAAAAGAAGCTCAATTTAGCCTTTTCTCAATGTTTGAGGATAAAGGAGTATTTTAGAGGTAGCTTACGCGGATGGTTTAGACTGTTCAGCTATGTGATTCCTAGTTTTGGTATACATGCTGGGTATGCCTTTTTTAGTTCTTATTTGTCTATGTTGCGGTATGTATCTATGGCTTTCCGGCGCTTGTCGCCTTTTAGTTCTTTCACGTATCTACGTGGCATGCAGTTTCTTAGGAGCCATGTTGTGAACCAGTGGCGGAAGCTGTGGGGTTCGAAGCGGTCCTCCAGCCTCAGCGAGTTTGGGTTGTGGAAGCCTAGTTCTTCGCATATTTGACTATGGCTGTATATAGGCCGATTCTATCAAGCCTTCATAAGCTTTGGTAGCTTATGAAGAGCGCTTTTGTTGGCGGGTTCAGCTTCTCCTTCACTTTAAGCCACCTTCTAAGCACAGCTGCGCATTCATCATCAAAGAACACTATTCTGTTGCTTCTTTTGGGTGTGAACTTAAGCGTTATAGAATATTCAGCCTAGTTTACGTCATCAACGTCAAGCCTTAAAAGCTCGCCCCTCCTTATCCCTGTTTGCCAACAATGTGGCTATGGCCTTGTTCCTTTGGTCAAGTATTGAGTTTATGAGGTAACTCATATCCTCAACTGTGAGGAGTTCCCTTTCCGATCGTCATAACCGTTCTTGTAGCGTTTCAGATGCCTCTTTCTAAATAGCAGTATGATGTTGCTGGCAACGCAACCTTCAAATGCCAAGCAATCGTAGAAGGCTGAAAGCGCGGAGAAGTAGTTCTCAACAGTCTTGCACTTAGCCATCCGCTCATAAATGATGCGTTGTAAGAAATCCCTAAACACCCCAACATATACGTCATTTATGCTGAGGCCCCAATTTTTCAAGGAATTTTGTAAATATTCGTAGGCTTGAAAGGTATCTCCTTATACTTTGTAGGTCATGCCCCTAAGCCTACAGTCCCCATTAAGATCCTCAATAAGGGCTGAGGGCTTTTGAACAGCTTTCAGACTTAGCCTATCCACTTCCAGTCCCTTCCTTGTACTCGACTAGGCCTCTAAGGCCTCAAGCTGCTTGCTCAACGCCTTAGCCAGCTCAATCTCGGAGGGGGTCTATGTTTAGGTAGGCTAGAATCAGCCCCCGAGTATAGGATTTGCCTCTCCTAAGCAGCTCCATAAGGTCTTTATCGAAACGCATCACGTCCTCAAAAGCTTCCTCCAAGAATGGCTTGATCCTACAACGCTTAAGCTCATTATCCAAGTTTTCAGCAAACCTTTTTCAAAAACCTGTTCTCCTCACGTAGTCTCTTCAACTCCTCCTCGGCATTCCTCAACCTTTTAACAAGCTCAGCCCTGCTAAGATAGTCCTCATCACCCTCCTCACAGCTAATAGAATCCTCAACTCGCTCAACAACAAACCTCGAAATCGAAACACTAGCCTTCTCAGCCCGCCGCCTCTAATCCTTAGAGCTAGGCAAATAAACGTAAATGGCGCGATTCTTAATCGTACGTGTTTTACTCATATTCAGTTTCACAAACCAATATCACAAAAACAAACAGCGTTCAAGTATTTAATTTCCGGTAAGTTAGTGCGGGGGGTGGGATTTGAACCCACGCAGGCCTACGCCATCGGGTCCTGAGCCCGACCCCTTTGACCATGCTCGGGCACCCCCGCACTAAGAACCTCCATTTACTTACCATAATTATTGAGATTTAATAAGGTTTACTTAGGTTTAGCGTGAGCTTCAACAATTCTTATGATACGCCGGGGGCGGGATTTGAACCCGCGTGCCCCCTGAGGGAGCAGAGGGTCTCTTACCTACTGGAATGGCCTCGAGCCCTCCCCCTTAGGCCGCTCGGGCACCCCGGCTGAATATCCCTCTTGCTTTAGCCCTATTTTAGCGTTCTATGTTTTACGAAATTTATTAAGCATTGCATCTATTTTACTTCGATCCTTTTCAAATTCTACAACTTGTATGCACTCTTTAACTCTATAGCCTTGTGTTTCAAGGGTTTTCATTAGTTTAGACGCATAATCTATTGGAAGATCAGCTGTAGCAATGCAGTATGTTGGAGTTTTTATTAAGCTTGCGTACTTTTGTACGAATGAGCGTATTGGAGGAGCCTCCATACCCCACCAGATCGGTGTAGCAATAATCACTACGTCATACGTCTCAGGCTTAAAGCCTTCATCCCCCTTTATTGGAATACTCCTGCTAAGCATTGTTTCATATAGGATCCGTGGATTTAAGTGAAGCAGCCTACTGGAGTATTCTCTAACGGGTCTC
>JAWAJB010000019.1:0-16566 GCA_038888155.1 Desulfurococcaceae archaeon | reverse complement strand
AATTGTCCCAGCCAGACATGCGGCAAAGTAGCTTAGAACGTGAGCGGTAACCGCACCAGTAATACCTAAACCTATTATGATCAATGCTGGCGCTAAAGTAGACTTGATAATAGACATGAGAACTTTAACCATGGCCCCTCTTTCAGAAACACCTAGCCCGATAAAGATACTATAGAATAATGTGGAAATTGATTGTACAATTATCAGGAACGACGAGATCTTGATATAGAATCCTATCTCAGGTCTATTCAAGATGTATGTCGCCAAGATGTCTGAAAGGAGGAAACATATAAGCCACATCACAAGGCCACTAATAAATCTAAATGCTATCGCCGATTTCAGCAAAATTGGAATCTGGCCCAATCTACCTTCAGCTTTAAGCTTTGCGGGAAAACGTATCACTGCATGATCTATTCCTAAAGCAATCAATGACAACATGATTGTCGGTATGACTAATGAGAGCGAGTAGAGTCCATAACCCTCGGGACCAAGAAATCTAGCTATTAAAATAGATCCAATAGCTAGTATAATCGTCGAAAGAACATCACCAGTAAATAAGGCTAAGACACCTCTAACAGATTCTTCAGCAACATCGTATAGCCTTTTAGCCGGCCGCGTCAATACTATATTCTCATCTTCTCCAATCTAAAACCATTTCTATTATAATGTTTATTAAACAATCTCAAGTCTCAATATTGGTCGTCAGGTAGCGTAGTACTGAAAAATACCGTCTAAAGGAGCTGGATCACTGAGAGCTTGTAAGGTCTTAATTGTCTAGGAAGAGATCTACATGACATCCAAAGTTTCGAGAACTATAATTCTTGTACCATTGCATCCTTGGTCTTGCAATATTTATAAAGCCTAACATGTCTGCCCTCATAATCGGATATAGCTACCCCTATGTTGCGCTCAATAATGGCTCCCTCATAAATCCTCAGCCCTCTGCTAACTAGGAGGCTTAAACAATGTTCTCCAAATATACCACGGAAACAGTTTCTAGCATTCATTAGCAATGACAAAAACATTATTCCCCTTTACATCAAATACGACCCTACAAGAGCCTCAACCCCCAAAATGATAGCATCTCTCCAGCGTTTTGCACATTTCAACATTTCAGTTTATTCTAGAGTCTTTTGGTATTAATTCTCTATCTTTACTAGTTTGCACCTTGATAAGTAATAGGGTTATACCATACGGTTTTGCGATAAGGTATTACCTCTTATGGTTAAACTATATGGGCGCTCATCAGAAAAAGTTTGATACAATATCATTATTCCTAATGATCTTGAATACCTTAATTAGATACTATTGTTTGAGAATTGTTATGGCGATATCTATGCCTAATTATAGGGTTAGAATTATAGTGAAAGAAGTCAAAGGTTGCTGTGCTGTGGGCTATAATCCTGGCGATAAATTTATAGTTTGAAAGATTTTACGTTGTATGCCGACATAATACGAATACATCCCCATGCTTTGATAGCGATGTCTACTCTCAGCTTTTTTTTAAAAGATTCTCAGCCCGTGAAATAGGTATAGGTGAAGAAGACGATATAGGGTATCTTCAATGCCCTGATCCTGGAAAACCCTATACTACCGGTGGCACTATTATATTTGAGTTAAGAAGAGAGAAAATACCTTAAAGTAGTAATTCTTTCTCAAGTACACCCACTATTCTCTCAGATGCCTTTCCATCTCCGAAGGGCGATTCAATGGATAGCTCCGGTTGGGAGGATATTATTCTCTCGAGTTCGGCTAAGACAACCTTTGGGTTTAAACCCACTATTCGTGCAATTATTAGCACTGCATTTTTGAGAAGAGCCAGAAATTCAAAGTATCCCGGGGGGCATAATCTGAACATGTCTCATGTTTTTTAACGTATTAAGAAGGCTGTGCTCCTCGAGTCTTCTGAGCGTTCTAGGGTGTATTGGATAAACCACTGGAAGAGTTATCCTCCTCAGTATTTCAACGAAGTTCTTCAAATTCTTCGGATCATCGACATTTTCAGCACGATGGAATGTAACTGAAATGTAATTATCGGATTTTACATGCTCTAATATCTTTGTTTCCGTCTCTACAACTTTCTCGGAGAACATTTCAAGAGCCTCTATCACTGTATTGCCTATAACATATACTTGTCCTAGTACTTTTTCCTCTTCTAGATTTTTCTTTGCTAGTTCTGTGGGTGCAAATAAGTAATCTGATATGTGGTCAACCATTCTCCTATTGTGTTCCTCCGGCATTCTCCAGTCATAGCTTCTTAAACCAGCCTCCATGTGCCCAAGCCTTATCCTCAGCCTAAGTGATGTAAGAGCCGCTGCCAATACACTATTTGTATCTCCTTGTACTAGTGACACTCTTGGTTTCCTCCTGGGTGATTCTAAAGCTTTTTCTATTTTAATCATTGTTTCTCCTATTTGTTCGGCAGGAGAATCATTTTCTAGTTTGAACTCTAGGTGTAGGTTTGGTAATCCAAGCTCCTCAATAAACCTTCTACTCATATCATAATCATAATGTTGACCGGTATGAACATAAATGAATTCTAGCCCTTTATCCTCAGGCTTTTTAATGACTGGAGCCATCTTTATTATCTCCAGTCTTGTCCCTGTGAATACTAGAATATTCATATCTTTTCATATCTTCCACGCTTTACCATACCCTACTCCATAGTACTTAAAGCCGGCAACTATTGCTTGATAAGGCTTGAAAACCTTCCTACAATCTACGATTATCTTATTTCTCATAAGTTTTCCAAGGTCATTTAAATTAAGTGCTTTAAACTCAGGGTGGTCTGTAACCACCACCATCACGTCAGAATCTTTAACTACTTCCTCCACGTTCTCAGAGTATCTAGCTTCAAAGCTCTCATGCGTATATGGATCATGGACTACACCTCTCTGCTTTTTTAACGAGCTCATGGACTATTATCTTAGCCGGAGACTCTCGAGTATCGTCAATACCTTCTTTGTAGGCTACTCCAAGGACAGCTATCTTTGAAGAAGTTGGATCTAATCCTTCGAATCTAAGTGCTTTCTCAACTATTCTGACTACATGGTATGACATGTATTTGTTGATTCTCCTCGCAATCTTTATAAGCTCAGCGCCTCAAAACTTTGATATTAGAGAGACAAGCATATACAGATCCTTAGTTAAACATGGTCCTCCAACACCTGCCTCAGGCCAATGTATATTTACCCTAGGATGAGTATTGGCTAATCTAATAGCTTCGTAGATATCTATGCCAAGCGTCTCAGCAATTAGTGCGATTAGATTAGCAAAAGTTATGTTTAATCACGAAAAGTATTTTCAATAAGCTTGACGAATTCAGCCGTAGTAGCATCTGTTAGTAACAGGTTAGGATTAATCTTTCCGTAAATCTCTAAAGCTTTATCGGTTGAATGAGATCCTACTTCACCAACAATCCTAGGAACGTTAAGTAGCTCTTTAATAGCCCTACCTGATGCTATTTGCTCCGGAACATGTGCAAGGTAAAAATCATCATCGGCTCTTAGTCCTGAACTTTCCTCTAGTATATTCCTGACAAAGCCGTTAGTCGTGCCAGGAGGCACCGTAGATTCAATAACCACAAGCACATTCCTACGCAACCTTCTAGCAATAATCTTAGAGACATTAACAACATAACTCAAATCGACAATAGCAGTCTTTACAGGTGTAGGGATGTCAATCAAAAAGATATTACATCGCTCTAGAGCCTTATCAATATTAGTGGTAGCTCTAAGCTTTTCTTCGAGGACAACCTTTTTAAGAAGATCGTCAGACTAAGTTCCTTAAGGTAAGATCTACCATTATTAACCATTGCAACTTTAGAGTCATCGACGTCAACGCCCATAACTTCAAACCCATTATTAGCAAAAATAACAGCGGTGGGAAGACCTATGTAACCCAGCCCAATAACACACAATTCTTCAGACAAGCCAACTACACTCTATCTACTTAATCCTTAGTAAAAGAAGTTAAAAGTTTAAGTTGCGTAAATTAGCCCCTGATAACTGTCAACCAACCTTCTCTCATTTTATTATGTAGTATCTAAATTAATTTTGTAAAGTTAATGCGTAGTTGCAGGAGTTATTCCAGCATTCAAGCACTGACGTAATTCTGTAACCATATCTAGAGCATAGATATGTCAATAGATTAGACCCTTTCATTGTTTCAACTACGAACACTTTCGGATATCCCCTCTTTAAAAGCTCTATCATCCCCTCAATCACTTTTTCTTCATGTCCCTCCACATCAATCTTAACTATATCCACGTTTCTTATTCCTAGCTGTTCTAATAATGTGTCCACTTTTCTTGATAATACGCGTAGATTTTTTCTAGACTGAATTAAATTGGAACGAGAATATTCCAATGTATGAGCACCGCTACTGCGCTCACTTAAATATAGAATCACATAGTCATCCTTATTTGAGGCTGCAATGGGTAACACTATGATATTATCCAATTTGTTCATTTTCACGTTTATTTTCAATAGCCTATAATTATTTGGCTCAGGCTCCAGACATATTACTAGTTTAGCCTTTTTTGCTAAGTGTATCGCATGTAATCCTATATGTGCGCCAATATCTATGACAATTTTATCATTATCAACCACTGATCTTAAAAAGGTGATGGTCTTTGGCTCAAAATGTTTTATGAAACGCCACCAATCAGAATAATAAGCGAAAAAGATGTAACCGCAGGAGCAACGGTATCTGGCGATCTTAAACCTTGAATTCTTAGCGGTTATAGGCAATAATTGAGTTAATATTATGATTGATAAACGTAATGTGTAATAAAATCCAAAAGTTCTGACACACTCACATATTTGACGAATAAGCATAACGATATTCAGTATTTTCTGCTTTATCATTCTAAGACTCCAAAATCGTTGCCATATAAAAAGGTACTTCTAGTAATCTAAAAATTAAAAAGACATAGTATAGCCGCTCTGATTCTTACATTACTCAACTGATCAGTTTCTGGAAGAGTGAAAACGAAATCCTATGTCTCTAGAAAATTTCTGTGAAATTCCCTAGATATGAAGTATAAATTGAAGAGTCTAACGAGAAAATAGTACGAGTTTTAGTTTAGCGAACTCAATAGAAAAATTAAAAATAATACCTTTCATCTAATCGATATGTGAATTAGAGGTATGGATAAGATCGTGGACGACTCCAACTTTACGGACTCAGTTAAGGCAGTAAAGGTCTTACTAACACGCTATATACTTCTGAAGCAGAATAGAAACGGGAAACTGTATATTCCACAAGGATTTTATATTGCACTACACGATTTCTATGATGCTGAAAGGTATATATTCAGAAGCGGACTTCCGTACGTGATTGTTAAAGATGATTATCTTGAAGCGTTCGCAGGTTTATTCAATCCTCAGCCTCTATTCTATACCATAAAAAGAAATGGAACTTTTTTGCTCTCAGATGATATCTATGTCCTTGTTTATGATGACGATATTGAAGGAAGCCCAAATAGCTTTTTGGAGTTTAGAGAATTAAAGAATGTACTAGGTCGGAACACTCTAGTTAACGGAATATATTTGCTGGAGGCAGGTAAAAAATTAATTTGTCAAGACAATAGATGCGAGGTCCAGACAACATTTGTTTATATGCCTTTAGGAGATGTTTTAGATGACCAAGAGTTAGCTGAAGAACTATTTTGGCATATAATTAAGGAGGTGTTCAGAGAATGTGCCGAAATACTTCGTAACAAGATTGTTATAGTACCGTTGTCAGCAGGATATGATTCAAGGTTTATATTATCTATGCTCTTTTTAATGAAAAATCGGCCAATAGCTTTAACCTATGGTGCTAAATACAGCTATGAGTTCCCTATAGCTAAGGCCATAGCCAAAAAACTAGGTTTACATCATATGCTCATTGAATATACTGATGAAGATTGGAATTATGTTTGCAATATTTTACCCGAATACTTATTTAAGAACAGCCAGTTGTTCAGAACGCCGAATATTCAGGAGCTTATTTCAACCATTAAATTTGATAAGATTTTCCAAAAAGAATTCGCGCTTCATAAAGATGTGGTGTTTGTCCCTGGAGATACAGGAGATTTTTTGTCTGGGAAACAATTGCTTCCAAAATCAGTAGTGGCAAGCAATCTTGCTGAGGCGGCACAAGCAATACTTGAGAGTCATCATACATGTTTTTCCCTTTATCCAATAGAACTCAGGGAAACTTTAACAAGATACTTAAGCAAACTGTATGCTGAAGTCAAGCACTACAATCCCGATCATAAACCGAAAATCTACGAGCTAGTTGAAATGTTTAATTGGAGAGAGAGACAGTATAAATTTATTGCGAGTGCAAGGTTGCCATATACATTGTTGGGTTACGGTCATCTTTTTCCACTTTGGGATAAAAGAATAGTCTCGTTCTTTGCGTCTTTATCTCTTAAATTTAAAAAATATCAAAAATTTTATCTAGACTTTCTCGAGAAAAATGTTTTCTCACAATTAGATATTTCATCTGATATTACAAGGATTATGAAAAGTAAAATTATCCCCTTACTTACTTCGAGATATATAAATATACATAATCTTCTTAAAAAGGCACTCTTAGTAGTAGCAAAAAGAAATTCTTTTGTGAAGAATCCATGCGGTTTTGATGTATATTTTCCTAAACTCTATTATAAACTATCATGCTCAAGAGGAGAAAATACATTGCTGGTTGAAAGTAAAATTAAAGACCCCACTGCTTACATCACTTTACTAACATTAGAAATCCTAAAGCGGAAGCTTTTCTCAAGGTCTCTATCTTCTCTTTATGAGTAATAGTAAAACTTCATCAAAGACAAGCTATATGCTATTCCTTCAGGGACTTTAACTAACATTAAGAGAAGATTATTAATGCTTTTAAAAACTCATGTTATCTTCACATACCTTATCTTCTATTTGACCTATGAGCATAGCTGACATAAGTCAGTTGGTTTTTAGTAATTAAGCTAATTAGCTGCTATTAGAAGTATGCCTTCACTAAAAATATTCCAGGGCCTTCATGAACTGAGTTCAGTATGCTCAGCATTAAAGAAAGTACCTGAGTGATTGAACATTCATACTGGACGATATCTTCACCATGAACCCAGTAAGGTTTTCTTTGAAGAATAAACATTTGCTGAACCATAATACGATTTAGATGTTGGTTCTGGTTCTCACAAGTATCAGGCTGGTGAAATGCTTAAGCGTATAGAAGAGGTTCTCATAAAAGAGAAGTCTAAAGTCGTCACTATATACGGTGATATTAATGGTACTTTGGCTAGCACTTTAACATTTGTAAAACTAGGTATTTCAGTGACGCATGCTGAAGCTGAACTTCACAGCCGCTAGAGAGCGCAAAATAGAATATGGGTTTGAGTGGTTCTTAAAGGCAGAGAACATTGAAGTTACAGAACCTATAAGATACTTAGAGTTTCTGGGTCTGGGCATTGGGGTAGCTTACGTCTTCTTCTGAGTCTATCCGAGTTCTTAGCTAATGCCTCATGTAGGAACACTGAGAGTAACGCTGACCTTGCTGCAAACGCGTGTATACGGATGTCTCCTGTCTCGCCTAAGTTTATGTAGAATCTCTCTACGATGATTTTATCGCCAGTTTTGCAGATTGACAGTAGCCGTGGACTTCCTTGACAATGATCACACTCTACAACTCATCGCTGGCACTACATTTGCCAGATCATATATTGTATTAAACAGGGATAACCATTCTCTTCCTGTTTTATGATGAGTGGATGATGGTATTGCCACCCTTTAATCAGTATAGCACCAATTATGGAGAAAACAATCTACTCTGAAGGGCCGAAGAAGAACTTTTACTAGTTAACAATGCTCAATCCTTACTTTAATCAGTGTGCGATAAATAGGAATGGCTGTGAGCAAGCCTTTCAACTAGAATCGAGACAATTTTCTTGGAAGCAAGATGCTTAAGTCATGGATTCTCAGAAGACTGCTTATGGTAGGCTTGAAAGTTCATGGTATGCTAGGATTAGCGATTTCTTTCGAAAAGGATCTGAGGTTTCAAGCGAACTCACAAAGCTGTAAGTGTCGGGAGTGATGTTTTCTCTTTTTTAGATATTTACACTGCTTGCTTTTTTTACTACGGACGAAAGTAGCTAGAGACAATATGTTAGATATATAATAGGTATCGAGTCAGCCCTTTAGTTACCTACTCTTATAAGAGTATGTCAATTATTCTTGAAAAATCTTGTAAAATTTTACTTTTATCAAATTCTTTCTCTGCGAGGATTCGTGCATTTTCTGAAAAGCTTTTTAACAAGTTACGCTGATCAAATAAGTATTGTATAGTGTTGGCTAAATCTTTTGGACATAGATTACATATTAAACCAACTTTATACTTATTTATAATTTTTGCAAGTACGGAGTCTGGATAAGTCGATACAATTGATGGTAGACCTAGAGCAGAATATTCCATAAACTTTATTGGAATAACGTATTTCCATAAAGGATCTTTATCTAATGGTATTATTCCAATATTAGCTATAGAGGCGTATTTTACTAGCTTTTCTTGCGGCATGAATGGTAAGGTGATTACAAGATCACATATATTCAGCTTATTTAATAAAAAGGAAATAGTCTTATAATCAAATTTCTCATCAACCGTTCCTTCTGGTTTACCAATAATTAGTAGTTTTATATTTTTTAGGCCTCTGTCTTTAAGTATCTTTATAGCTTTGAGTAAAGTATCGATTCTATAAGGATAACCCAATTTACCTGAATATATTAGGACAAAGTCATCTACTGAAAAATTAAGTGATTTACGTATTGAAACTTTTTCTTCGTGTGTTATGGGCTTAAATGAGCTGGTGTCAACGTAATTTGTGATCAGGAATACTTTTGAATTTAAAACTTTATACTTGTCCAGAAGCAGAGGGCTTACAACAAATAATGCGTCAGCACTCGAATAAATTAGATTGAATATTTTTTTAATAATGGGCGCTATAAATCTTAATTTCTTACTATGCGATTCTTCCACTTCGTCTCTAATATCTATAACCAACTTTTTAGATAGCATTTTGCACGCTAACCACGTAGGAAGTAATGATGTGGTACCTGGAATAGTTAAAATTATGAAGCTTGGATTTTCGAAGGTGATGATAAATGGGATAGCTATAAAGTCGATTATCATTTTAAAAAAGAAGTTTACTTCTAATAGATGATGAAGGCATGGCAAGAGCCATCTTCGGAATCTACATTCTCTTATCTTCATTAACAGAGTTTTCCCTAACTCTTTTACTATAGAATCGCTTACAAATACTGGGATAATGTTTTTTAGACATAAACTTTCTAAGAATAGATACGCTCTTCCTCGAGGAATCCCAATCCCAGTATGAATAATTATAACTTTTCTCTTCATTTTCTTTCTATAAAACGGAAAGAATGACAATTTCGCAGAACAGACTAATTTTTGTGATTTCTTAAAGATTAGGAGTTTATTTATGTTCTCATGATTGATTTTGAGTAATCTTATAGATTATTATGCTGGAATTCAAGATTATTTCATAATATGAATAACCAATATTTTGAAAATAGTTTTTGCTAGGATCTATTAGATAAACAACTTCCCATAATTTTATTTTTTCGATGTTATAGCTGTAAGTAGTTAATCCTGCCATCCCTACTACGGGATCCTGGGGATATCTGATGGCTTTTATCGGCATTAGCTGCTTCATCCATTCTAAAAGCTTAGTATTAGAGAATATTATCAATACACTTTTATTACTCCGAATGTCTATATTCACGTAATAATCTCTTAAATACTTTAGGTCTTCGTATGCCTCTCTACTTATAGTTGGTCCATAACGGTCTATTATAGCAAGTTGTAGAGGCACTATTTGACTTAATAGTATTAGCAATATCATCACGAATGAGATGTTATGTATATTTGATGTCCTCCTTGAAAAACTTTTTGAGAAAAAATCAATTCTTAGACGAACATTTCTCGTTAAATGCTGACCAAATATTTCTCTAATGTAATTTAAGCCTAGAGATGCATAAATGGGCATCAACGTAAATACAGCAAACCTCTCGGGAAGGGCATGTAATCCAAATATGTTGTTCTGAAATAGCAACAACGATGTTATAAGATAGACCATTAAGATTCTGATGAAGCATTTCGTCCTATGTTTGACTATTATGTATACGATGCCTATTTCAGCCAAGATAAAAATATACCATCCACCTAGTGAGCCTACAAAACTTTCAAAATTATATATAGGAATTTCGGGCCACCATTTTCTTAGAAAATCCTTCATCAATGGATAAAAATTTACTATAGATGACCCTGCGGTTACAAATCCGCGGCACAAAATATACATAGTTATTGGTAGCAGAAAAAGAACTATTTTCGTACTTCTATTTTTTACTATGTTATTGGCAACACCTTTCATATGAATTACCATCACGTAAGAAATGGATTGAGATACTAAGTACCCCATCATAGCTAAAGCAAACACTAAGGCTGTCATTTGATGAAATTGATAAATGAACAATGTGCCAAAGAATGATATCGTAGAAAGCTTCATTACATAACTTGTATGCGTGTTGGTAATAAGAAAGATTATGATGAATAAAATTAACATTACGAAGATCCCAAAAACATTTGCATGAAGATCTGATATAAGCCTTGGAGTTCTATGCCAGAATATCATTAGTAATCCTGAGACAAACCCAATAAAACTCGAATTTGTAAGTAGTTTAACTAATAAATAAAGAGGTATAAGCAAGAGAATGATCTGACACCAGAGGAATCTTCCTAGTATTAGTGAATCCACATTTAGAAAAGATTTTAAAATTGTAAGCAAGTAGATATAAAATTGTCGTCCAATGAGAAAATCAGTGATGGAGAACTTAAATTTCATTTCTTTTAACATAGCTTCTACCCAAGCAAGATACAAGGGGGTATCATATCCAACAGGCATATCATATTGAGAAAACTTAGAAAAAATGATTAAAGATATGAAAATGAGACATGCTACTAATGGAATATCTACTTTGCTTACAATCTTTATTTTTGAAGTGTAAAGAGATTCTTCACTACCTGGCCCTAAAATACATACTGTAAATAATGCTGAAAGATATGGTATAACAACTACAAATATTAGTAGTAGGTGATCAAGATTTGTAAAATCAATAATATGTTGAAAGAAAGATTGAATATATGGAGAGAGAAAGATAAACGAGCTTTGAAGTATCAAAAGCAACATGACTCTCTTTAATGAAGTAGGGACTGGCAGCTTAAGATCCCCCATCTTCTTATCCAATTTTCAACTATCTTTAATTAACCGACTGTTTGTACAAATACTCTATTTTGTCTGCTATATTAGTCCAATCAAAATTCTTCAGGTATGTTAATTCGTCGTCATGACATTGTTCATTCATTGTATTCCAACTATTGATGAGAATGATTGGCTTATTCACTATCTCACTTACGATTACTTCTCGTAGGTAAATTTTTCGAGGATATTTATCTAGAATATCCGGCAAACTTCCATTTTTTGAAGAAATTATATATAATGAAGATGCGATAGCTTCAAGTGTTACTATCGAAAAAACTTCTGTCCATTTTGATGATACTGTCAAGTTAAGGCTAAGTCTCTTCTCTTTATCTATGAACTTGTATAGTGGTTGACTTGACCCATCTGATTAGATTATTTAGTGATAGGAATGTTTTTCCTAGCTGTAGTTTTACTAGATGAGTTAAGGCTTTATGTTTAGGAGTTAAGTCTTAGAAGGGTTTCAAGAGGTCCTCTCAGAACTAGGATTCAATATTAGCTATTAATCTATGAGGATGCGGCTCCATAAGGCTGAGGAGATTCTTTCATTTATCTCTAGTGTAGGAGGGTCTTCATAGCCGTGAATGAGGCAGTAATATATAATCTAGCCAAGAGAGCCTATCTATGGGTTACTAGAACATAGGGTAGTAAGAGTAAAGTATTAGGTTTATTCATAGCTAAGAACCCAACATTATGCTCATCAAGTACAATGCGTACTTTTTAAAGAAGCTCGCTTTTCTTAAAATTTTTGATAGGATAAACAAATATGGTTGCTCTATTTGCACGATATCCGGTTTTATTTCTTCAATAAGAGAAATCAAGTCTTTAATAACTAATGGATTTAATGAGGAAAAGAGGAAGTTTAAAGTTCAAATTGCCAACTTTTAAACATAAACCCATAGTGAATATAGGAGATACCATTCTTTTCATACGTTCTCCCTGGATGGGCTATATAGACATCAATACCTAAATTTTTTGCCGCTTTTGCTAAATAGTAAATTCTTTGCGTAGCTCCGAAAAGCAAAGAATCCATTTTATACCCACTAACTATAAATAATTTTATGTTCATACCATTCAGATCCTACAAATAACAAACTCACGTTCAAAGAATACTTGTAATCCATAAAGGTTTTTCAGAATCAAACACCTAAAAAATTACACTATCTACGTATTACCTGGATGACAGGATCCATGCTTCTATAATCATCTCCAACGTAAACTCCATGCCATCACTCCTAAGCTCCAATTTTTAAGGCATCGCTTTTAATCGCTCTTAATTATTCTTAGCGATTACTTTCTAGTTATTTTCTAGTAATCAATTCCCGATACAATTCCTCAAGTTTTGTAATCCAGTCTATTATGTTATACTTTTCTACTAGCTTACTATAACCATTGAGTCCAAGTTCCTTAGCAAACTCTTTATTACTAGTTAAAAGTAGGATATATTTCATCCATTCCTCAGGTTTAAATGGATTAGCGATAAAACCATCTCTGCCATGCTCAACGATCTGATTAAGTGGTGGGAGGTCGGCAACTATTACTGGCTTCTTGCATGCCCATGCTTCAAGAATCACAATTCCGAAACCTTCAAACAAGCTTGGAAGAACTAAGGCAGAAACTTTTCTCAAGATCTTTACCTTCTCTTCATGAGAGATATATCCCATAAACTTAACTTTACCTGCTACTCCAAGGTCTTCAGCTAGCTTCTGCCAATAATATCTCATGGGCCCATCACCTATAACAAGAAGCTTAACTTCATGCTCAGCGATACATGATAACGCTTTCAATATTACTTCTAAATTCTTATAGAATACTAATCTCCCAATAAAAGCTATTTCGTTCACGTACTCAATGCTCTCGCAATGAGGACTGTATTTCAAAACGTCTAACGCATTTGGAATAACATATACGTTTTTCTCTTTAAATTTTAATCGTAATATATCTTCTTTACTAGCTTCGCTAACTGTATGAATATTTTTAGAAATCTTTACACTTATCAACTCAATTACGTATCCCATTAATGCTTTCAATTTAGATAGTTTGCCAAACTGTTTCATCCATTTCTCCCAAAAATGAATTCCATGCATAGACACTATGTCGTGAATAGTTACCAATAGAGGGCGCTTTGTTAATGTAGATAGAAACCAACCTGCAAGAATTGGGGTATAATTGCTCGCATGAATTACATCTATTTGTTCTTTTTTAACAAGCTTGACAGACATCCTTAAACAATTAAAGAAATACAGTAGGTTTTGTATAATGGAGGCAGGAAGCCCTCCTTTATGTTCTATGGATGGGAATATACTATAAATCTGTATATTATGTTTTCTCCCTTCGTATTCGTTATCATTTAATATTTTATGTTTTATCACATATACTTTGTGTCCTCTTTCGGCTAAACCCTTGGCCAACTGAAAGAACATCATTTCTCCTCCACCACGAGAAGAGTGAAAAAGTTGTGTAAGCAGTAATATCTTCATGTCTTCTCTCCTGTTATGTTTAACATAAATGCTGAAAAGTATGCCTGTAATCCTAATGCTATCAACGTGAATGCCAGTATGCTTTCTTCTATAGCTGGTAAATGCTTGAAGTTGTTGTCAGATAGATATCCAATAAAGATTTTAAAGAAAGGTGAGAACATTAATACTATACCTTTACTTAGATTTGAGGGGTGAATCGTGTCCTTCCCTTAATAATGATGTTAGCACCCATAATATTATTGCTGTTGAGCAGAACATTATTCCAGCCAGTATGAATCCTAGGCTTAATATTGCGAGAGGTAGACTGAAGTACCTAGATAAGTTATAATAATATAGCAGTAAGGCTACTGTGATAGATGCTATAATGATGGATGTTAATCCAGGTATACCATAGAAGATTAATGGATGTCTTATTGACATTTGCTTAAGCATACTTAATGATACGTCTAGTACATGGTATATTGGACCGCGTTTTGATGGTCTCGGCACATTATACTCAACATTTACTGGGACTTCAACTATCTTGAGACCTAGCTTCACAGCTTTGTAAAGTATCTCTGAATCTACCGCGAACCCCATTTCAGCTGGATTTATCATTTCTACTGCCTTCCTATTATATATTCTAAAACCGCTTTGAGTATCGGTTATATCTTCTACAAAAGTTACTAAGTTTAGGAGTTTATTCCCAAAATATCTATACTTTGGTACTTTTCTAGCAGTTTTTTCCGTCAGGAATCTGCTTCCGATAACTATGTCAGCATTAGTCTCAAACATTATTTTGAGAAGCATGGGTATTTCGTTTGGATCGTGTTGCCCATCTGCGTCTATGGTAATTACTATGTCAGCGACTTCTTCTCTAGCTTTTTTAAATAAGCTACGAATAGCTGCTCCCTTACCCATGTTTCTTTCATGTCTTATTACTTCAGCTCCAAGTGCTTCAGCAATCTCAGCAGTCATATCTGTCGAGCCATCATCACACACAATAATTTTATTAACATATTTTTTAGTTTTCAATATCACTTGGGCTATAGTTTTCTCCTCGTTGTACGCCGGGATACATGCAATAATATGCTGTTCTCTTTCATTCTCATCTAATCGAAAACTTTCTGCAACGTTCTCCTGAACTTTCATCGCATTAGCATGTTTCTATAAATCTAAATTTCTAAATATTTTAGCAAGTCTTACACATTCTTGAAGCCCTCATATTCTCAACACTAATTTGACAGAACCAATCCAAACAACTTTTTTATCCACTTCAGTGTTAATGCCTGATATATTATGAAGTACTTATTGCTTTTCCAACTTTTTGAAGAGCTATGACCCCATTTTGAAGCTAATTCGCTTATCTTCCATGCTTCGCTTAACCCCATCCTTATTAGTTTTGCTTCTTCTGAAATTATTTCCTTAAGCTCTTTAATAGTCTTAACTATGGCTTTCATTAAGATAAGACTCTTAACAGTTTCTAACCTCATTAAAAGACAAGATCTTATAAAGGCTCGTGTCAGTCTACTGACTAGATACCACTTCCTCAACTTCTTAACCTTCACTACAATACATCGTAAATCCTTTAAGAGCATAGCACCCACATCATTAAGAGAACTTTGCGGAGAGGATGATGAATAATGTGAGACGAACATCTCTAAACTTATTTGTACGCATGATATATAAATCTTACCAACTAAATTCTATCATACTACAGAAATTAACGAGATTTATGAAGGCGGGTAAAATCCAATCATTTCTCACCAGGTATCATGGAGTATCAACATAATTCCAAAGTTGTAACAAAGCATGTCCCAAAAGTTATTTATATAGTATAACAACACTTGGGTATCTACTTCTTAAACTCTCCACACATGGAATTCTGGATCTTTAGTAAACTCTCTATAATTACTTTTGTTTTATTATTCTTTAGATTCAGATTGCTTTGATTCTTGTTCTAGTTCTTTCTCTATTTCTTCTATTGGTTTAGGCGGTGGTGTCGTTGCAAGAGTATATCCTATCCAAGCAAGTATACCTAATACTCCTGCTACAGCTATCATGAGGGTTATCTGTATTACGAGCATGGCCCATTGTGTAAAGAAGAGTATCCAAGCATAGACGAGTATTATTAAGATAGAGACTGTAAATAACAGTATGCCGACAACTCGATCTCTATTCAAGCAATCCACCCTCTCGTTCTATTACATATGAATAGGATTTAAATCTATCTCTGATAGTTGGAGAGATATCGTCAACTATCTTTAGACGGGTCTCTATCTTATTCATTATTCAATTACGCTTGTAACAAGTAGTAATATAATCGGTGTGAAGGCTAGGAACTTGTCTAGTATGAGTGTTATTTCTATTTCTTCATCGTTTGCTTTATTGATAGTTATAGATTTCGGTAGATAAGTTGTAAGGAATGAAGATATTAGTATGGCCATGCAGATAAGTGTTGTATATGATTCTTTAAAGAAGAAGAGCACTCCTAGGAGTAAAGGTATAGTTACGGTGGAGGTTTTCGATGGATTCATGGTATCTCTTTCTAAGAGAAGCAAGATCGATAAATATGCAGAGAGTGTTAAAGATGTTATGTAGTAGATGTTGCATATTTTGAAAGCTTGCTCAAGGAGAGATCGAGAATATATAAGAATGTAGAAAAATATCACTAAAGATGTAAAGAGAGATGTATAGACAATGTAGTAACCTCTTTCTTTAAGAAAGGTGTGGATTATTGTTATAATAGCCAGTATTATCGAGAGAAGATAGGCTTCGCTGAAAAATGCTTGAATC
>JAWAJB010000018.1:0-17698 GCA_038888155.1 Desulfurococcaceae archaeon | reverse complement strand
CCCCATGCTCTATCAGATACTGGGAGCCGACTAATCCTGCCTCGCCCTCAACCAAGGCTGCTAAAGCATTTCTCTCATCCGTGAGGCCAGGTGCCGGCGGGCTGAAATATTCCCCTTGGAGGATGTGCATCAGCTCGTGCGCGAGAATCGCGCCGAATGCAACCCTATCTGATGGATCGAAAAATTCCTTCACGACGTATATCGTGTGGTCGGCCGCGCCGGCTATCATGTGGCCGCTTACCCGAACCTTGAAATCCGTCAAGTTGAAGTTCTCCGGCACCATGAATAGGGACTTCAAGACGATCTCCTCGATCATAACTTGTGTGGCGTTTAGCCCGCCCACTCCCCAGTGTTCCATAACCCACTCCCTCGTGAGAACCACGATTCCCACATCCTCCTTAAAGCGCAACCCTCGACGCGCTTCCACCCACTCCTTCACGTGCTGCAGCAGCGCTCGAGCATTTTCCTCATATGCCTCATCCGAAGTTACTTTGGGGGCTTCAATTCTCTCCGTTACAGTTATCGTCTGAGTTACTACTTTGGACTGAGAGAGCGAATAGGAAAGACTAAAAGATATTGAGGCAGCCAGCAACAGGGCTAATACAATCCACCATTTAGACTTCATCAGACCAATGCCCACATACGCATTAACGATCTTGGATAAAATTATTTCTGTGAGACGATCACGACCTATCGTGAAAACATCAAAGCATCAGCTTCCAAGCGCTTCGAATTGTGGATGGATAATATTTATCTCATGCCTCGTCTTATGGAATTGCTGAACAGGCGGTATGAGTAAGGTATTGACCGTCGTAAATGCGAAGCTTTTCGGAGTTGCAGCTGACGTGACGCAGTTGCTCGAGAGACATAATGTGACTCTCACGAGGGCTTTTGCCAAAAAGACGGACCCCGTCGAGGAGATCGCGAGGAAGCTAAGGGACGCCGACGTGATAATAGCCGGGTCTCAGCCGATATTCAATCGCGAGCTATTCAGCAGGCTGCCAAAGCTTAAGGGGATAGTCAGGTGGGGTGTCGGCTACGATAACATAGACCTGAAGGATGCAACAGAGGCCGGCGTCATGGTATCTAGACTGCCCTCGTACGTTCTAAAAGATGCTGTCGCAGAACATACGGTGGCCCTGATGCTCTCAATAATGAGGAAGGTCCCACAAACCTTCCAGCGCCTCAAAAGTGGAGAATGGCCATCTTCAAGCAATCTCGAGCACTTCTTAGGCGACACATTAATGGATAAAACAATAGGATTCATAGGTCTCGGGGAAATAGGATTCAGAGTCCTAGAGATGATTAAGCCGTTCAAGCCTAAAGAAATCATGGTTTACGATCCATATGTTTCTAGAGAATTTATTAGGCTGAGTGGCGCGCTGGCGGCGAACACTATCGAAGAAGTACTTGCCCAATCAGATGTTATAACAATACATGCTCCTCTAACCAATGAAACTAGAAAGCTGCTGAACCTCGAGAAGTTTAAGGTCATGAAAAGGGGGGTGTATCTGATTAACACAGCTAGGGGAGAGATAATAGATGTTGATGCACTCATCTGGGCGCTCAAGGAGGGGATAGTCAAGGGTGCTGCGCTAGATGTCTTTGACCCCGAGCCGGTTCCACCAAATCACCCAATATTCCAGTTCGAGAACGTTATAATAACACCACATGTGGCTTACGGTGTCAGCAGAAGTTGCTATCTCATGGATCGCCTAGCCGTTGAAGAGGCTCTAAGAATGCTACACGGAGAAAGGCCTTTATGGATTCTAAATCCGGAAGTTCTGGAAAGAAAGAGGTAGAAGAAGTATTAGTTTGTTGGCTAGATTGTAAATATCTTCTGGATCTCCTCCAAAGCTTTTGCGAACTCTGTTAGGTTCTTTTTCTGCGCACTTGACTGATGGATTTCATCTATTGTTAAGCCCCTTGGATCTATACTCTTCCTAACCCATTCAAACTTCATTAACCTGTTAACTTTATCCTGTGGAAGTTCTTTCATCATCTTAATATTTCCGGATTCATCACGGAGTGGAAGCGTTAAGGCCCATTCGATTGCTTCCTTATTCATCGTGACTATTATTGGCAGCCCGGCTAGCCCTTCCATGTGCAAGTAGCGCTCTCCTGGGCCCTTTCTCGTGGAGCACACAAGAACCTTTGTTGGGGCATTCATGCTCTTCACGACTTCTACAGCCTTCCTGACCATTAATAATCCAAAGTATCTGCGATCCTCCTCGGTGATGATCTCGCCCATTTCATTGGCCTCAGCATCCCACTCGGTGGATGCTTCCCACCTGCCAATCATCATAGTAATGACAGAACGCCATCCGCTGTAATCTACTCCTTTTTGAACTCCTTCCTCGTACCCCTCCTTAACAGCCTGAGCGACCATAGCGACCTGCGGGACGCAGAAGCATGAAGTAGCGTTGGTGGATATGCCCAAGCTTGTTAGATATCTTATTACCTCTATTCCGGCTTTTGTAGCCGGGATCTTTATCATGGCGTTTGGAGCAGCTCTTGCAAGCTCCATGGCCTGAAGTTTCATTATTTCCGTGTCATGGGGGTAGTGTGGGTCAACTTGCATGCATACGAAGCCGTATCTCCTACCCCTTCTATAGTAGTTTGAAAGGAACTTATCCATGCCCAGCTTCCCGGTGATCCAGTATCCATACCACCAGCTTCTTTTCAGCAAATTGGCATATTTCTCCTTAATGGCGCTCACAACTTCCGGCGAGCTTTGAAGAAACTGGAGGTTTAATGGAGGGTTCGTTGTGCATCCATCAAAAAAGAATGTTCCACCCTCGATATGAGACATCCATTTCCTTATTTTTTCGACCTCTTCTCTTGGGTAACCCTTCTCGAGGAGTTCCGCTAAAAATTTTCGGAAGTATCCGGGATGACCATCCCACCAGATCTCAAACTCGGGATTCAGCTTCTTCAGTTCCTCAAGCTGCGATGAATCCAGTCTCAACTTTACCTCAGCCTTTGAGACGCTTTTGCACATCTCGCCGAATCACCATCATGATGAAAACTAAGGTATATTTTAGTATTGTTTATCCATAAAACATTTTGACGTGCTTTATCTCCATGTAATGCTTTAAGCCTTCTCGGCCGAGATCGCATCCGAGCCCGCTCTCTTTCCAGCCGGGATATGGCGCCTCGATCGTCGCCACATCAACGTTGTTTATTCCTATGTTTCCGGCTTCAAGTCTCAGCGCCACTTTTCTAGCGGTATTTATGTTGTTGGTGTAAACATATGCTGCTAGGCCGTAGCGGGTCGAATTGGCCCACTCTATCACTTGGTCAATGTTATCAAAGGGCATAACGGGCTTAGCGGGCCCGAATGTCTCCTCCTTCATTATCAGCATATCGTGATTCACGTTCACTATTATCGTCGGCTCATACCAGTATCCCTTCCTAAACTTCTCTCCATCGGGTCTTTTGCCTCCGCAAAGTATCTTTCCACCCTTTTTCACGGCGTCCTCAACATGTTCTATAACTTTATCTAATGTCTCCTTATTGCACATCGGGCCCAAGTCTACATCTGGTTCTTCCAGCGGATTTCCTATTCTAAGCTTCTTGGTTTCCTCAACAAATCTCTCGACAAATTCATCGAAGATCTTTCTTTCAACATATATTCTGTTTATGGCGTTACATATTTGGCCCATGTTTCTGAACGATCTTCTGACCGCGCCTTTAACAGCTTTATCTAAATCAGCATCAGCAAAAACTATCATCGGTGTTTGGCCTCCAAGTTCTAAGGTAACACGCTTAATGCCATCAGCACAAAGCTTCATGATATGCTTACCGATATCCGTTGACCCAGTGAAGCTTACCTTTCGAACCAGTGGATGAGTTATCAAAGCCTCTCCCACAGTTCTACCCGGCCCAGTCACAATATTTACAACACCCTTTGGTACGCCAGCATCAACTAAGCATTCTATGAACATTATTGGCGATATCGATGTATAGACTGGCGGCTTAGCAACCAGCGTGCATCCAGCTGCGAGGGCGGCGCCAACTTTCCAAGAGAGCAACTGTACTGGATAATTCCATGGAGTGATTGCGGCAACGACTCCGATAGGCTGCCATATCACTATACTCTCATAATCTTTCTGAGGTAGCGGTATTATCTCGCCGTAAACTCTAAAGATTTCATCAGCAAAGTATCTCAAAACATGCGCCGCATTTCTAAGCTCGTCGGCCGCCTGCTTCAACGGTTTACCCTGCTCACGCGTTAATGCTCTACCTATTTCATCTGCACGCTTCTCAACTATCTCTGCAGCCTTGTAAAGCAGCTTTCTCCTTTCTTCTAGCGAGGTTTGAGACCACTCTTTAAAGGCTCTATACGCTGCTCGAACCGCTTTATCAACATCCTCCGCCGTTGCTTTCGGAATCTGGGCAAAAGCTTCCTCGGTAGCGGGGTTTATGACATCTAAGTACTCTCTGCTGGAGGATTCTACTTTCTCTCCATCAATTATCATCAAATACCGCTCCATGCTTCATCAACCCCCTAATAATACTAGCCAACTTTACCAGTAACCCATACGATTATTAGCGGTAATATTCCCGTATTGTAGGTTACATGATATTTCCCTGGTGGGACGTAGAATGCGTCGCCCTCTTTTATCGGAAAGCGCTCATTATCTATCTCCATTATTCCACGCCCTTGGACTATGAAATATACCTCCTCCATATCTTCATGCGAATGCCCTGTAGTCCTTCCTTCAGGATACACTATTGTATATCCTAGAGTAAGCCTTTGCGACGGAGTCTTTCCCGGCTCAATCAGCCTATAGGTATCTCGAAGAACCTGACCCTTCCTATCCTTCGTATGATATCTTAGGGATCGATCACAAGTATCTGGCTCAACTTCATTAATGTTCACCAAGCTATATTCTTTTCTTGCCTCTCGACCCATTTCACTTCAGTTATGCCTTTAAACGAGCATAATTTTAACATTTCTATGTCATAAGTGCGCGTGGTTGATTGGGTGACAGAAAATAAAGATAAAGAAATATATCTTTGGATGATCTTCATAATCTTCGCGATAATGCATGGTGTTCGGGCATGGTTATGGATTACAAAATTCGTGGAAAAGATCTGTTGATCTTCGATAAGCTTCAAAGGATTGGTTACGATGGTCTTGAAATTGACCTCGGCCATCCAGAGAGCCTTCCTATGGATGGTATTAAGCGTAGGATGCGCGAAAACAGTAATCAAGTGCGCATTCAGCATTAGTCTGAGCAAGCCCTAATATTCTTAAAGGTAGGGAGAATGAGAAAATTACGTAGCAGATAACTTAATATAATATTTCGTTTGGTCCTTCTGGATCTCTATTCTAACTTCTAGCTTCTAGTT
Source organism: Desulfurococcaceae archaeon (assembly GCA_038888155.1). GTDB lineage: Archaea > Thermoproteota > Thermoprotei_A > Sulfolobales > Desulfurococcaceae > UBA285. Next base: position 12,340 of record JAWAJB010000018.1, on the reverse strand, counting down.
AAGAATAATGCAGAAATGGAAAAAGTAAGGTTTACTCGGCACTATATGTCATTTCATTTACTGACCTTCTTCCGAGATTAATCGAAAGGCAGGTTTTAGTATCGGATAAAGCTTCTCATATATTCTGAAAAGTTTTTCATATTTTTCATGATTTTCGTGATGATGTTCGTTTTCATAAACTATTTCTAGGAGCCTTACAGCATCTTCGAATTTCTTCCAGAATCTAATTCCAACTCCAGCCAATATAGCTGCTCCCAATGAACCGCCTTTTTCACTGTATTTTAATGTTTTCACTCTCACTCCAAAGACATCTGCAAATATTTGCCTCCAAACATTACTTGCAGCTCCACCACCAGAGAGATATACCTCTCTTATATCGCTGCCCGACTTCATTCTTAATATATCTCCGACACTTCTTAAGCTGTAAGCCACGCCCTCTAAGACACTTCTAATAACCTCAGGCTTTCTCGTCATCAGGTTAAGGCCTATGAAAACTCCTCGAGCGTTCGGGTCCGTGTGCGGCGCCCGCTCGCCTGTTAGATATGGTAGGAAGAATACGCCTCCGGAGCCTATGGGAGCCTTTTCAGCTTCCTCGGACAATATGTCGAAGACGGATTTATTACACCATTTTGCTACGGCTTCTTCGGAATCGGCAAACACTTGTCTAAACCATTCCAGCGATCCCCCTGCTGCAAGTGTGCATCCAAAAACTATCCATCTTCCCGGGATCACGTTGCAATAGAATTGCAATATCCCTCCGCTGTTTTCAAAATATTTATCTACGGTTAACCCGACGACCCCCGCGGTGCCTATTAAGATACAAAGCTTAGTCGGATCAGTTGATCCCGACGCGGCAAGTTGTACAACTGCATCACCACCACCGCCAACTACCGCCACCTCACCTATCAAACCAATGTCTTTTGAGACATTATCGCTAACGTAACCTGTTATTTCGCTGGACTCAACTACTTTGTCTGGCAACATGTATTCGGGGATATTGAATGTTTCTAGAATCTCGTCGCACCATCTGCGGTTCTTGACGTCGAACATATGAGTTCCCGACGCATCACTTACATCAGTAATATAATTGCCTGTTAGCTTGAACCTTATGTAATCCTTAGGATTGAGAAGCTTACTCGCTTTGGCGAAAATCTCCTGCTCGTTCTCCATAACCCATAGTATTTTCCCTATAGTAAATCCCGGCATTATACCATTATTTATCAGCTTTATGACGTTTTCAAGTCCGCCGAGCTTCTCAATCGCATAGAGGCATTGCTTATAATTCCTTTGATCATTCCACATGATGCATGGTCTTAAGACGTTGCCTTTATCATCAAGTACAACAAGGCCATGCATCTGGCCGGTAAGCCCTATTCCTGCGATTTCATAGCCCTTTTCACGTAGTTCTTTAGAAATGTCAGCCAATAAACTTCCAACAACAGCCCACCAATCTTCAGGATTTTGCTCGGTCCAGCCTGGCTTAGGCACATATGTTGGATATTTTCCGGATTTCTCGCTTAGTATTTCTAGATCGCGTGATATCGCTAAAACCTTGCAGGCGGAGGTCCCTATATCAACGCCTACAACACATTCCTCCAATAATAGATCACCTAGAAAAGCTGGAATTAGGTGACCAATAAAGCTTGCTTAATCTCATATCATTCCAGCTCGACTGGATTCTCTAATAATCTCTTGATTTCGCCTAGAAAAATTGAGGCAGGCATTCCATCAATAACTCTGTGGTCGAAAACTAATGTTAGGTGGCCCACTTTACCTAACTCTAATTTATTGTCTACTACTATTGGCTTTGCGATTATCGCGCCCAAGCCAAGTATCGAGCAGTCTGGTGGATTGATTATTGGTGTGAAGTGAGTTACACCGGTCATGCCGAGATTTGTCACCGTGAAGCTGTGGCCTTCCTGATCAGCTAATGTTATTTCTCCCCTCTCACCTTTCTCCGCAAATTCGTCAATGATTCTTGTGAGCTCATTCAAAGTTATCTTGTCTACATTTCTGATCACGGGCGCTCTTAAGCCCCTAGGAGTATGTACTCCAACAGCGATGTTAACTTCATCATGGTAAATGAGCTCCCCTTCTTCAAACGTGACATTCATATCTGGGTACTTTTTAAGCGCTAATGCTGCTGCTTTAACAGCATATGAGGTGATTGATGGCCTGCCTCTCTGCTTTCTATGATCTAGAAGCGGATCCGCTTTAAACTCCATCATCAATGCCACAGGTAGAGCTTGATGGAAGCCGGGGCTAAGTCTCTGAGTGATCGCTTTCCTCACTCCCGCAAACGGCACTTTTCTAGAAAACATTTTTCGCTTCTCCTCAAAAATATATGTTGAAAAGGGGAAAAATTATTCTTCCAATATTGCAATTGTCTCTCCAACTTTCGCTAGATCTCCCGCTTTTTTGAGAATTTTTACCAGCTTTCCTTCATAGGGCGCCTCAAGCTCAAAGGTTGTTTTTTCGCCCTCTATTATCGCGATCTTCTCACCTTTCGCTATTTGTTCTCCTTCAGTCTTTATCCACTGGACTATTCTTCCTTCTTCCATTAATGGATCAAATCTTGGCATTTTAATTTCTTTCAGAATAATCCCTCCGATTAGCTTAGATTATATCTCCCGTTTCTTGGATTTTTCGATCCTCATAGGTGGCTACTCTTCTTCTATAAAATTCATGAGCAATGCAATTCAATACTCCCATCGCGCGGTTATAATCAAAATATTTATCGCCGTATAGTCTTACAAGCATCTTATAGACCACGTAGTTTAGCCTGGCATCAAGCCTATCGGGAGAGGATTTTTTCAGAACTTCTATGAGCCTATCAACAAATGGATCAAGTTCCTTGCGCTCTTCTTGAGCTATATAGGGCATATTTCTCCGTGCTCGGGACTAATTATTAAATATTAGTTATGAATGGTGAGCAAGATAACCTACGGTGATCAATCGATAACCTTATTAGGCTTAACTTGCAGTAAATGCTGCATGAAATCTTCTCAACGCTATAAAAAGATGCAGCACAATTTCATCGTAAACATTCATGAATTGGAACATGATTCGAGCGAAAATTCTTTTAGGAAAGTCCTTGGGCTTGAGGAAATCAGGATACTGCGTGAGACCTATTACTTGATTATCCCAGAGAATTCTCCATCTAGGAGATTAAGCTTTGGACACACAATAGTATATCCCTGGGGAAGGACTACTGGGCATGCTCATCCGGACTTAGAAGAAGTCTATTTCTACATTCAGGGTAGGGGCGAAATGCAAATAAATGATAAGAGATTTCCAGTGAAAGAGGGCGACGCTGTATATATTCCGGCTGGGAGCTACCATGTAACCTATAACACCGGTATTATACCGATGAGGTTCGTATGGGCCACATTCAGACTATGTGATGCTACTACTATAAGTGTCAGTAGGGTGGAGTTTAAAGACAGGTTTAAAAGTTGAATAATGAGGGGGTGGCGTTCCCGTGGCATATGGCGTGCCATATAAACCTCCAGAGGTCGTTGGTGAAGTATCCACTGAAGAGTATGATAAACTCGGATTGACGCGTGAACAGTTGCTTCAAATGTTTGAGAAAATGTTACGCATTAGAAAATTTGAGGAGGCAGTTGAAAGACTTTTTCTGGTCGAGGGGAAGCTGATAGGTTTATGTCATCCTTATTTTGGAATGGAAGCTGTCGCCGTTGGCATAATTTCTGCACTACGACCTGATGACCCCATAATATCCACTCATAGAAATCATGGGCATGCTATAGTGAGGGGAGTACCTTTCAAGGATTTGATGGCTGAGCTATTCGGGAAGGTTACTGGAACATGTAAAGGTCTTGGAGGCTCCATGCACGCCGCCCTGAGTATTATGCATAATATTCCTGTTGTAACGGCAATTGTTGGAAGCGGTATACCTATTGCATGCGGCATCGGGCTAGCTTTGCAATATAGAAAAGAAAAAAGAATTGCTGTAGTTTTCTTTGGAGATGGCGCTGTGAATACCGGAGCATTTAATGAGGGGTTAAATCTCGCAGCAGTTTGGAGGCTTCCCATATTGTTTGTATGTGAAAATAATTACTATGCACTCTCAACACCATTTTACAGAGTCTGCGCTGGAGAGAGTATAGCTTCAAGAGGCGCTGCTTATGGAATAAAGTCTTTCCTAGTTTCTGACGCAAATGACGTGATATCGGTCTATTCAGCCGCTAGAAAGGCGGTTGAGCATATAAGATCCGGGAATGGCCCAGCTTTTATAGAATGCCGAACTTATAGGATGAAAGGGCATGGGATATACGACACCGGCTGGTACCGGCCAAAAGAAGAGGTTGAGGAATGGAGGAGGAAAGATCCTATTGAGAGATTCATGAATAAGTTGAAGATTCGAGGGATCTTAGATGATGAGACTATTAGACGTATGGAGGAAAGCATTGAAAAAGAACTTGAGCAGGCGATCGAAGAGGCTGAAAAAGCACCGGTGCTAGACTTTAATGAGCTGTGGGATCTGCTTTATGTGGAGGGTGAAGCTAGGTATGGAGAGTGGCGTTAGAGAGATGTCTTACGCTGAAGCATTGAGAGAGGCACTAATCGAAGAAATGAGAAGAGATGATAGAGTTATAGTCTTCGGCGAGGACGTTGCGGTCTATAGTGTGTATAAGGTTACGAAGGACCTCATTGACGAGTTCGGTCCGGAGCGCATAAGAGACACGCCGATTTCAGAGGCAGCAATAGTTGGAACAGCAATTGGAGCAGCTTTGATGGGGTTGCGTCCCGTGGCCGAGATCATGTACATGGACTTCATAACTCTGGCAATGGATATGATAATGACTCATGCCGCTAAAATGAGGTTTTATAGCGGTGGGCAAATAAGATTACCGCTCGTAATTCGAACCGAGTACGCTCTTGGAAGAGTGTCAGCAGCACAACACAGTCAAGTACTCATTTCATGCTTTCTACAATCTCCTGGAATTAAAATAGTTGCCCCCTCAACTCCATATGATGCTAAAGGACTTTTAAAGTCAGCCATAAGAGACGATGACCCAGTATTATTCGTGGAAGCGGCGATGCTTTACAGAACACGAGGACCTGTGCCCGAGCGTGAATATCTTATACCCATAGGAAAATGCGATATTAAGCGTGAAGGCGAAGATGTAACATTAGTCGCGATCTCCAGAACTGTTCCAGAGGCGCTAAAAGCGGCGGAGGAACTTTCAAAAGAGGGTATTAGCGTGGAGGTGATTGATCCTATGACAATACAACCGATGGATTACGACACTATTGTAAGATCCTTGGAAAAGACGGGTAGGCTGGTAATAGCTGATGATAGCGTAAAAACCGGAGGCATCTCAGCAGAAATTGCAGCATATATTTCTGAGTATGCATTTGGACTGCTCAAGGCTCCGATAATCAGAATTAACTCTCCTCCGCTTCCAGTTCCATTTTCACCATCACTCGAGAGGCAATACATGGTTGATTATAAGAAAATAATTGCTGCCGTGAAAAGGCTTCTAGGCAAATGCTAGGAAGTATCAATAAATCATACTTCATTTCCTCATATACCTACTACACATTTCTTTCATGAAATGTAAACTTCTTACAGCGACTTCTTCCATGCATGGGGCAACTCTTTTCCAGCTAACTCTCATGATACTTGGGGTATGGTATTCAAATCCAAGATAACCTTGATAATCCACTTCATTTAACGCTTGAAAGAATTCGCTCCAATTTACATGCCCTGTTCCCAGCATTCCTCTGTTACTTTCAGAGCAGTGAACATGGTAAAGTCTCTTCCCAGCAGCTATGACTGGTTCATAAAAATTATTTTCCTCAATATTCATATGATATGTATCCAAATGAACTCCCAAGTTGCTTTCTCCCACATCCTCCAAGAACTTAACAGCATCCTCGCAGGTGTTGACCAGGTATGTCCGGTAATGATTTATAGGCTCTATAGCCAACTTAACGCCGAATTGGGAAGCATATTTACAGACCTGTTTTAGAGAGGCGGTGCTTCGATACCAATCTTCTTTCGGAGATTTGCTCTCCACTTTACCCCATGGAGCATATATTACACCCGTTACCAGTTCTCCGCCCAATTTAACCGTAATATCAATGCAACGTTCTAAGAAAATCACTCCATTTCTCCGGGTCCTATCATTGGAGCTCGCGACATCAACCTCCTCGGGAAGGATTACGCAGCTTATGTGTTCAAGTTTATGCTCATCTAACAACTTCTTGACTATGCTCACCTCTCGTAGAGAGAAGTATTGAGGAAATAGCTCAACAGCATCGTAACCAATATCCTTGGCCTTTTTAATCCAAGGAGTCAAGTAATTGAGGTTATCAAACCAAATAAGCAGACTTAGTTTCATAAAAATAAGGATGTGAAAAGTTTTTCCTACTTCCACCTAGGAGGCCATTCTAGCTGCTCAAGCGGTATAGGCGGCTTCTCGATCTCAGCGGTCCTGTAGTCTTTGCCGGTTACGCTCTCCCACCATCTAATGTACTCCTCAACAAGCCGCGCACTCCATGGAGGTGGTGTACCTTTTGCTGGGAACTCCTTATCCTGCAAAGCCTCTTTACCTAGGAGAACTGTAACCAGATTACCCCACATCTCCCATGTGTTAACATTGTCCGGCGTTACTCTATAACCTGGAGCTTGGCCAGAGGGTGTTTCGGACCAATCCACCTTATCAATTACCAAGTATTTGTCTTCGCCACCCCACCACGTCCCTTTAGGCTGCCTCCATGCAAGCGGTAGCGGTATCTCCGGCATTGAATACGGTGCTTGCTGATAGGATGCATCCTTAATTATATATTGCCGTGCTATTTCCCATGTGGAGAAGTAGATTGCGTCCGGGCACTGCGGGTAAACGGAGTCCGTATAGCCTTTCCTCACCCACATCGAAGCTGACGGCTTTCCATCAATGCTCGTAACGAATATATGTTCAGGATTACCTACATAGTATAGCTTGCCATATCTTGCAAGAGCCTCAAGTGTTCCCACTAGGTAGGGGCCATCGCTAGCCGAGACTATTGCATCTGGTGTTGTGGTGGAGATGAATGCGTCAGCTGCATCAGCCCAGCCCTCTGGAGATACTCCTCCAATGAATTCCTTGAAATCAACTTCTGGATACTTTTCCGGACATGTCCTAAATCCTATATATCTATAGAGCCATCCTCTAAATGATAAATCACCGTTTTGGGCGAGCAATATTTTTCCTTCAGCGGTGCCGTATTTCTTGCGCATCCAGTCAACGGCGTCATCAACCATCGAGGAAGAAGCCCAGAAGTCAGAGAACTCTATCTGGAATCTTCCCCTGCCGGAAATTATATCCTTTACCGGTATTACCGGGCAGTGATACGTCTCCTCTGCTTTTTTCACAGCCGTATTTACTCCATCGATGCTAACTGCGTTAACCACCAATAAGTCGCTTTTCTGCGCGTATGTCTCGATCATCTCTGATTGCCTCGTATCTGATCCCTCAGCGGTATCGAGAACGAACTTCCAACGCCTTCCGTGTAGGTCAGGTATTTTGCTCACTGCAAGCTCAAAGTACTTTGCGCACGTGTACCACCAGTATTCTCCAAGGTAGCCCATTATTAGCGTTACTGTGCCTCCATTCTTAAACTCCGTTGGTGGAATAGCAGTGCCTGTTACCGTGACTGTTTCCCTGATGGTTGTAGCGGGCTGAGTAACTGTTACGGTTGCGGCGCCAGGGGCTGCTACAGTAGTGGTGACCGTCGAGGTCACTGTTCTAACGGCCTCAGCAACAGGCTTGCTTAACCACCCTATTACGCCACCCACAACAAGTCCACCGATGACGCCCGCAGCAACTTTAAGCGCAGTCCTCCTTGAAGTTTTTTCTCCCGACATGATCTCAAGCCCTTGCTATATCCTTCCCCGCGAGTTGTATAAAAGATTTGCGATTACATAAAAAGTCACTTTTCTGGGAATAATCTCGGTCGCGCGGATTACACTCCCATAATTCTTCTCCTGATTGTGTCAACGATAACGGCGATGAATATCAGTAATCCTTGTGCGAGCTGATAGAAGTATCCTCCAAGGCCGCCAATTCTTACTATCAACACTATTAGCTGTACCAAGTATGCACCAGCAACAACGTTTATGAGGTTGCCGCGTCCTCCTCTTAAGCTCACTCCCGAGATCACAGGTGCAGCTATGGCCGGCATGAGCCATTCCGTTGCAAAAACGGGAGATACGAACCCCAGTCTTGAGGAAAGCGTGTAGCCGGCTAGAGCAGCGAAAATTCCGGATAGAACAAATGCAATAGTCTTAATTTTTTCGACAGAAATTCCCATATTTTTGGCCGCCTCGGGATTGCCGCCAACTATGTAAATTCTCAGGCCCGTGACCGTCCGCCTCGCAATGATCACCGCGATTATAATCAGCACTATGAGGAATAACAGCACAACCCTCATGGGACCTATAGTTCCCATCCCTATATAAGTCCAATAATCATCATAACCAGTTAGCGATCTACCCTGCGTCCAAAGAAGGACTATTCCTGCGATCATCCACCAGGTGGTAACAGTCGCCACGAGCGATGGTATTCTAATTCTCGTAACAAGTAATCCGTTGATCACTCCAACTATCGCGCCAAGCAGTATTATTGATAGTAAAGCTATATACCCTGGAAGCTTTAGCTCGGTGATACAATATAGACCGAAGAGAGCCGAGAGAGCCGCAACTGATGCCACAGATAGATCTATCTCGCCTGTCAACATAACGAACGTCATTCCAATCGACAGCAATACTACGGTCGTTCCCTGGACAAGCATATTCCAGAACGATTCAACGGTCAATAGTATTGGGAATGCGGCGCCAAACGCTAAATAGCATCCCGCCAGCAGAAACCATGTTGAATAGTGCGTCACAAAGCTTTTTAAAGTTGACATGACAGGCACTTTCTCCGATGCCATGACGCTACTTGTGTTACTTATTGTAGCCGAGCTTCTTTTGTTGCTTTTAAGCCCTTTAGCATCGCTCATGAATATCGGTTTTTTCATTATTAGATCTGAATTTAAACTTTTTTAAGATGCAATACCTTTTTCTCGAGAAGGGATAAATATCGTCAGCTATAAAATCAAACTATAAATATAGCATGCCAAAAAAATGATTTAGATGATAGATGGTTAAGCCAGATGTCGCTCTGCGTGTTGAGAATGTTTCGAAGTATTTTGGTAGGATTGAGGCTTTGAGGGATGTTTCTTTCGAGCTTGAGCGCGGCAAGATTCTCGGCCTCGTTGGCGATAATGGCGCCGGCAAGTCGACGCTGCTGAAGATAATTGCCGGAATCCTGAAGCCCACAACCGGGAAAATATACCTGAATGGCGAGGAAGTTAGATTCAAGAGCGCCGCCGACGCCATGGCAAGAGGAATAGCCATGACACACCAATTCCTTGAGCTTGTAGAAACAGCCAAGGTGTGGGAAAACTTCTACATGGGAAGAGAAGTGACGAAAAAAATAGGGCCGCTGAAAATGTTGAATGTAGCTTATATGAGAAATAAGGTTAAGGAGACCTTAGCACAATATGGTGTGAACCTAAATGTTGATGAAGAAGTTGGAAAACTGACAGGAGAGGAACGCCAAATACTCGCTATTGCTAGAGCAGTTGATACGAATCCACAAATTCTATTACTCGATGAATCTTTTACATTTCTCTCTATAGAGGGAAGGCAAAAGGTCGCGGATTTCATCAAGAGAATTAATAGGGAGAGATGCATCACAGTTATAGTGGTGAGCCATGACTTGGACTTAGTAAAGTACTTAAGTGATGATATAATGGTGCTTCGGCAAGGAAGAAAAGTATTCTACGGACCTGCCGAGCAACTAACTATAGATGATATTATAGCCTATATGCTCGGTACGCTTTCATGAATATTGCAAAAATAAAAAACTTAAAGTCCAAGGCTTAGTAAGTGATATCAGAGGTTCGTGGGCAAATATGAGCAACAGCCAAAGCTATGCAAGTTTGCGGAAAGACGGAAATATGGAAATTATGCTAAGCAATATTAGAGTGTGCAAAATTCTCGCTGATCTGGTAAAGACATCGTTAGGGCCCCTCGGGATGAAAAAGCTAATTCTCATGGACTTAAATGATCTAGTGGCGACAAGTGATGGTGGAACGATACTTCGCTGGCTCGACATGATGGAAATATCGCCTCCCGTAGTAAAGATGATGATAGAAGCAGCTCGAGCGCAGGAAATAGAATTCGGTGATGGATGTATATCCACCGTTCTACTAATTGGAGAATTTTTATCGAAAGCAGAGGAACTTATCAAACTAGGCATTCATCCAGCAATCATAATCGATGGATACAAAAAAGCACTGAGTAAAGCGATCGAACTTATACGCGAAAAACTATCAATCCAGATATCACTTTCTCAGCAGGAGATATTAAGGAACATAATAAAGACTGCAATCAAGCAAAGTCAAGCAGATGATGCTGAATGGCTTAGCAAAGTTCTACTTGATGCAGTAATTAAGGCAATGTCAATTAATGATTGTAAGTTTGATCTAGATTTGGATCGCGTTAAAATAATCAATGTCAAAGGTGGCTACTTGAGAGATAGCTGCCTTATTCATGGAGTAGTGCTGGAGAAGAAAGGGTTAGACCCAAACATGCCGAAAAAAATCGAGAATGCGAGAATAGTCCTTCTGAATACCCCAATTGCGTTAAATCAAGCTAAGTTTATTGAGCGAAATTTTAAAGCCTTACTAACGTCACCACAACATGTTCAACAGATAATGATGCAGAGAAGAAGAATTCTGGAAAACATCGCGGAAAAAATAATAGCAACGGGGGCAAACGTCATCATATCATCGCAGAACATCGATGACATAGTGCTTGGATACTTCGCCAGGAATAATGCGATGGCGATCAGATGGGCTGGCAAGTTCGATTTGAGAAAAATTTCCTATGCAACCGGAGCAAAGATAATCTCCAATCCTGAGGAGGTAACAGCAAATGATTTAGGATTCGCCGAAAGCGTTGAAGAAGTCAAATTCGGAGACGATAAGATGATTATAGTAAGATGCGGCGACAACAGCAAAGTTATAAGCATCGTGGTTAGAGGCGCGGGGCGCGTTATTGCTGAAGAGGCAGAGAAATCGATTAAGAAAGGGCTTTACGCCGCTAGAAGCGTCATCAGAGATACGAGAATAGTATATGGAGGCGGAGCTATCGAAATCGACCTAGCTATTGGTTTAGAAGATTATGCATATTCGATAAAAAGCAAGGAGCAGATAGTTGTGCAAAAATTTGCGGAGGCTTTGGAGGAGATTCCGGTTCAATTAGCTAGGAGTACTGGATTAGACCCGATAACGACATTAGCCGAGCTAAAAGCATTGCATCAAGAAGGCAGGAGAACTTTTGGAGTAGATGTCTTAAACGCTAGAATTGCCGATATGCGCAATGCAGGTGTGTTCGAGCCTGCATCCATCAAAGAAAATATTATTAAAACATCAGTCGAAGCGGCTTTAATGATACTGAGAATAGATGATGTGTTCGTAACTAAAAAGAAATTTGGAAAAAAGTATGAAGATAAAGAAGTTTTAGAGGAAATGCATAAAGAAGCTAGGGAGCTTGAATTGAGGCTTGGCAAGGAGTTGAGAAGAGATTATGAAAAAGTTGCTATAGATGACACGTGGAGATGGCTGCCGAAGAGATATTGAAAGTTGATTGAGAAGAGGTGTTATGCGCCGCTTATAGCGAGCTTGTAGATCATATGTTTATCGACTTCATCTTTGCTGAATCTCCCGACGATACGTCCAAGCCTCATCACAGCAACTTCATCAATTACTTTTTCTATCATGTCAAACCACTGCGCGGCAATTATTACCGATACGCCTTCCTGAGCCAATTTTCTTATGTTAGAGCAGATTTCGTTGAAAACTCGAACCGAAAGACCCGTATACGGCTCATCAAGAAGTAAAAGTTTCAAAGATATTTTAAAAGCATGCTCAGATTCGATTGATCTAGTAACAGCAACCAATTGGCGCTGACCTCCAGATAACTCCCTGATCTCTCTAATCTCGTCAAATCCCAGATGATAATTGCTGATTATATCCTTCGTTATTTTGCGCATGTTAAATATGTCTAGTAGTTTCAGCGGCCCTATTTTTTTCGTCACTTCTCTTCCCATGTAGAAGTTTTCCCACACCTTGGCTATTTCCACTAGTTGCTCATCAAGGAATTGGTGTGTCATGGCTATTCCTCTTGCCATGGCGTCGGCGGCGCTCTTGAATCTAACTTCCTCGCCATTCAGGTATATTTTCCCGGTTGTGGGCTTCAGGATTCCGGCAATTATCTTCA
>JAWAJB010000017.1:0-17720 GCA_038888155.1 Desulfurococcaceae archaeon | reverse complement strand
CGATAGTTTCCACCTCCTCCAGCAAGCGTTCACCATCTAGGTAAATAGTCCACGCAAAGGAGGGATGAGTGTACAAGTCCACTATTGTTCTACCCTTAACCATGGTTACAGTGTAGGGCTCTAGAACTTCTACTCTAAAACCAGCTTCCCTGAGTCTTCTCACAGCTTCTCTTAAATGCCTATTGTGAATAAGTACATCTATGTCAACTGAGACGTGCTCCACAGGCTTCCTGAACTTGTAGAGTGCATAATTTAAGCCTTGTAAAGCCCTAGCTACTTTAGCGACTTCACTCATGTACTGCTTGTAGAGAGCTTCCTCCGCGCTCCTGAGATAACCCTCGTAGCCTACTCTTCTTAGGAAGCCGAGTAGAACCTTGTTTAGCTTAGCTAGTTCAACAAGATCCTCCATATTGTCGTTTGCAATGCTACCTGAGTTTATGCTCTCCACGAGCTTCAAGGTCTTCGTAGGCATTCCACTAGTTCACCAAGAGACTCTAAGGGGGTTCTAATAGTTGTATCAATAGTGCATTCTGCGTAGTACTTAGCTAGAACATTGTAGCATGCAATTTCCTTCACAAGGAAAAACGATGGTATATCAACTACGCGTTTACGTAGTGTAACGAGATCAGCTTTAACGTAGATGCTCTTCTCCTTTACCGCCAACTTAGCGAGAAATCTTCCAGTGAAAGTACCGAGGAACCCGGGGTAATTGAGAGTTACAGTAATCCACACTATGAAGTCCAGTAAGCCACGGTCACCGATCACCGGTTGAAACAGTGAAAAAAACCTTCTTAGAAGATAGTAGGGTAAAAGCGAGAAGAACTCTACGAGGACCCATAAAGGTCTAAGCTTTGGAGGTATAGTGATCTTATAATAGGGGTTTCCGTATCCCCTAAACGACGCGAAGCGCGAGAGAAACCTTGCAAGAACTGAAGCAAGCAGGTGGGAACCCCTAAACCATGAAACATGAGCATAAACACCACGCGAATACAAGTAGCTCCTTAGAAGCCTAGCAAGCGTGCTTTTACCAGAGCCATCTGGTCCAATGAGATAGATTGTGAATGCTCGATGGGTATTCCTCACAACAATTCACCACCTTCTCTCACAGTCGTACCTATCGCCTTCATTGCATGCGATCTCGGCTCACACTATTTCCAGAGACCTATATGCAATCCTCATATTGCGAGCTGTTCGTCTCCTTACTAAATGCTTAACACAGTACCTCATAGTGGTGATTGTGCCGAAACCGCCTTAACAATCGTTCTTCACCTTATAATATTCTGTCTCGCTTCGCTCAGTACTTTTCAGCTGTTATTTCTTCAAACAACTTCCCGCCTAAGTTTCTGTAGATTTTCCTAAGACAGACCACGTCTTTGCTCCTTGCTTTACTGTGGTTACAAGCCACTTCATGTGGAGGATCTTGGACAGTGTTCAAGCCCAATAGCGTGGGAATATCATCCTGTAGCTTATTTGCTTCAAGAACATCATGCATATGAGTGAAGTTGTGTCCTACAGCGGTTCCTCGTTAAATGAGCGGATATGTGGCTCGTTCAAGCTTTCTTGTTAATGGATTCACCTTGAGCTCGAAGATCTCTAGAGTTGTTACCCCGAGGATGGTTGCATCTTCTTCAGCAAATATGACTGGAACACGCCTCCTTTCCCCTATAAGTTCGATGAGGGCTTCACCAACAGCCCTTTTCAATTTCCTTTCCCTTAAAAGTCCTATACATTCCTACTCGTAGTGGTTTTATATTGAGCGCCTCTAGTTTTTTCCTAGGAATGCTCGTATGAAGTGCATCGCTATCTATCATGAGCTCAACTTCATCGAACCTTGATGGGTCCGTTGGGCTAAAGACCTTGATTTTTACGTAGGTGAAGCCCATCTTCATGCCCTCGTTTAAAGCCTTTAAATCTTTCTATGCTATTGGCTAATTTAAGCCTATACTCGTATTCCAAAGGGTTTCCAAGATCTACTTCCAATTTGAACAGCGCAACGCTTAGCAGTATGATCCAGCTGCAACCCTCCTCTATGAGAGCGTTGATGATAGTGAGGCTCAATACGTTCTTAGCGAAATCTTGAATGAATGTGAACTACCGAGGCTCATCACTGAAAGGATCGTCAGGGGCGTGAAAGGTGAGAAGGATCGAGAAAGTAAGAGGCTTCGTCTTCAGAATAGGCTGATGGGGCTTGCAAGCTCCTGCGCTAGATACATACTCTGCATGAAGTACAAGACGGTGGGACACGTGCCTCTCGTGGAGCATAGAGCGCTCACTGGTAAGCTGCTTAGAAGGTGGTGCTTAGAGCTGAAGAACAATCCAAATAGCCTCGGATCTGAAGCGGACATCAGCGCACTGGTTTGGAGAAGTCTTAAAGAGGAGCTCGGAAGTAATGGAAAGTGGGAACCTCTAAGACTGGAACTACTTTAAGAGGTATGGCGGAACACACCAAGTCTGCTTGGTAACGCCTCTCAATGCTATCGTTACCTGCCTCCCTTAGGGCCCCTTTGGACGTTTCTTCATTTGGACAAACTCCTACTATGCGTATGCCCCTGTTGATGACTACTGGAGGGCTTGCGCTTATTCCGTAACCGCTTGGCTTGGGGTTTATCCCTAGTAAACCTCAGTTTTGATTTTATCCCTATATTTCTCCCTATTTTTCTATCAAATTCAGCAGCGATCCCCGACTGAACATGGCGGTTCCGATAGGAAAACTTCAACACTTACCAACATCTCAAACCTACCTCCTTAAGCGAGGCCTCAATAGTTTGCATAACTCTTCTTTCTCCTTCAAGCTTCGTTTTACTAACTAAGGTTCTAAGCTAACTTTTCGCCGCACACTACGACTATACTAAAATCTGCTAGAGTTTTTTGAAAAGAACGTTTCTATATTTCACTCCTCTCGCATATCTGACTTCGGCTATAGGTTTAAACCCCACAGCCTTCAGTATTCCGTAGATGTCATGGAGATGCTGATCCCATATCTCAAGTAGCAGATATCTTGAGTTAGCAAGATTTTTATTTGCTCCCTTAAGGACATCTAATTCAGCTCCCTCCACATCTATCTTCAGAACATCTATTCTGTCATTGGGAAGACTTATGTCATTAAGCACTTCGTCTAATGTCTTAACATCGACATATCCTCGAAATTTTCTTCCATACTTGAGACTACTGATCGTTAAATCAAAATCTTCAGCATATAGAGGAAGTTTTCCAGATGAAGCTCCAATAGCAACATTTATTGCTATAGAGTCCACACAATTGTTTACGCTTAAATGCTTCTTAAGGAGTTCATAGTTACTTAATTCGGGTTCTAAAGCCACCGTAAAAGCTCCAAGTTTACATGCTCTTATCGAGTAACCACCAACATAAGCACCTACATCAATAAAATAGGTTTTATTGAAGATTTGAGAATTCCGGTAACCCAGTTAAACTCGTAGGGCTCTTCTTCGAAAGGTGCTAGCGGACCAGCATATATATCTTGGTAATGGTATTTTCTAAAAACCAAGTAATACCGTCCAATTCTCCCTGTATTAGATCAGTACTATCCGTGCTTCTAATAACACCTCCCTTTTCCTTGAACTTTTCTAAATATTTGAACAATGCTGTAGATATAAATCTTCTGAAATCAAATTCATCATTAACGACTTTTATAATGTCGAACCTAAGCCTTTCACCTTTCAAGATCATAGTGAATCCTCGAGGTGAATTTAACTTGATAACACAACTCGCTATAAAAATCGCTTTGTTGGCATTTTCCTTAGTGACTAAAAGGCCTAAAATCACTCTGTTGTTTTAATTATGGAGGAGTTAAGTAGGTAGCAAGGATCTTAAGGCAATCAGTGCCATATACTGAGCATATGTTGATAAGTGAATGAAATTTGAAATCGGTCTGCTAAAATCAGCATAACGATTCCTTAAGTATAGCTTGATAGACTCGTTAAGAGATAAGTGAAAGCTCGGCAAGCGGAAACACCTCATATGTTAAAATAATTGCTTAATCATCGAACGCTTCATTTAAGTGTATAGCAGAGAAAGAGCTTTTAATATCGCTTGGTGAATTTCGAGCTGATCCCTTGATGCATCTAAAATAATTGCTTTATGCCCTTTTACTAAGGTATTATATACAGCTGTTTGGAATAGTATATAATCCGCTGGTTCTATATAAAGCCGTTTCTGTAAGAGATACCTTTTCTTAAGGATTTCATGATCATATATTCGAAGATAGACTAGTACGCATCGTCTAGCTAGAGCGCATGCCCTCCTAATAATAATACTTAAAATAAAATTAGATATAAAGTTTGTTAGGTCAGCTTTGCAATACTTCGCCTCATAAAGGATGTCTGCCAGTTGCTTAAATACGTAGCCTTCATCCTCTATTAAGTAGTCTCGAGAGAATGTGTATAAGTTAAACAATATACTAGATACAATAAAACTTACTAAATGAAGTGTAAGAAGTAATGGGAACACGGCTTTAAGTAGCCTCGGTGAAGGAGCTTCTGTGAAAAGTTTATTCTCATAGAATTTAATGTAGGTTTTCTTAAATAGCTTTATTATTGAGATGAAAATGGGGCGCAGCATCGTGTAATGGATCAATCTGACAAGTATAACCCGTTCTTTGTTAGATTGCCGAACATATTTTAATAATAGTTTTGCTTGGGTAGTTTTTCCTGCCCCTTGGGGCCCTACGAAAATAACAACTGTACTTTTCCGTTTAGTCATCCTTTGAGTCATCACTCGGGATCACATCTCACGGAATATCATGGAAAATTACATGCGCGATATATTTATAACATAGTACATCGTTATAATACATTTAATAATACGTTGTTAGCGTTACCTTAAGGTACGAAGTTTAAAGATAAAATCATTTAAGCGAGTTTTTGTGGACCTTAATCGGGTGTATCGTGCTTTCTATACAAGTCTTTTAAGATGAAAGCGTCCATGATTTGACGTATTTTAAAATATGGGACCTGAATGCATTGAATGTATGCCTTTCCGTGATCTTCTTAAACATTTTTTCAACGCATGTATGTGAGGTCTCTATAATCTTTTCAAGTTCACTTATCGACTGTATGTACTCGAGAGGGATATAATCTTCCCAAGGTTTAGCATCCATATGAAGTAGTCCAGTGCGCGTTGAAATGACGAGTCTCTTGCAGTAACCTGCCTCAAGTACTTTATTACGAGCTCCTCCACATATCGCGTTAGGTGGATAAGGTAATATTACTCCGTCGGAGGCAAGTAATAAAGCTACATATAGAGTGTAGGGTACATGGCCAACGCATATGAGCTTGTCATTCACAGTTCGTCTTTTCAACCCGGTCACGATGACCTTAAGATTCTTAGGCTTACTCAACAAGCTGACTAAAACTTTGTAGGCTTCTATGTTCTGCCAAAAGACGTTAGGCAGTGGCGCTATTAGAAGCTTGCAATTAGTTAAAGGTATACCAATAGTTCTCTCTATTAGAACTCTAAGTATTAGCTTATCAAAATGAGCCAACGTCTTTACCAAGGATTCAAAGACTGGTGTAGTAGCGTTTTCAACTACCCCATCTATTCTGCGTCGATAAACCTTCCTAACGAGTTTAGCAAGAAGTTTGGATGCAACAATTACATGGTTAGCCAACTTGCAGGCAAGTAGTTCACTTGAAAACAGCAGAGTTGCATACATAATGTTTCTCTTTGATGCCATCGAGTATTCGTACCATGAACAACCATGTAGATCAAGGATAAGTTTTTTCCTGAAAAGTCTTCCAATAATACATACCAGAGCAGCAATCCATGGACTAACACCACTGATGATCACCACATCATGCTGCAAAATATTATTTATGCTGAGTAGTAGGTATGCAACTGACTTAATAGGTACGTATTTTGACTTTATGGCCTTCATATCTCGAAGAGCATGTAAAATATTGAGTGGTCTTAAAAGGGAGCCTGATACTGTGGAGGCATCAGGACCTACGATGGCTATTTTCATCATAGACCCTCTACGTACTATTCATGAGCAATGATGAAAGCTTAAGCTCACGTCAACGGATGACTGAGACATCGAAGTCTCACTTAACGAATTCGCGTCCAGCTATGTGGACCAGCTTGCCGTAGTCTTCACGCTTCTTACCGGTAAATACTTTGCTCGTGATGAAGCAGATCTTCATGGCTAGCCCTTCATGGGAATTTACAGGTCCTAAACGTTTAAATAGTGTTACATTACTCTCTTGACTAGCTTTCCCAGTTTCGCGGAAGCTAGTTCCGATAGTTGTGTATAATGCTATGATGCTTCATAAATGAGCACCTAGGATTTCTCTTATGCGTACCTTTCGTTTTAAACTTAAAATTGCATCAAACCTTTTTCTACGCATATGATGCGCAACGCGAACTATCCACATTTTGAGAGGAAGAGTTATGTGCGTTAGGATACTTCCTTGAATAAGCTCCGATAGCAACCAGTTGTCATAACATGTTATAAATGTAAAAGGCCTCTGGAGAAATCGCCTTCAACCGCCTCTGGCGTTTACCACTTACTTTACCGATGTTCTTGCCATTATTCACTCAAGTTTCTCGTGATCAACATTCTCTTTAAAGTGAATCCTAATCCTTTTAACCTATCCACGTAAGCCCTGTAGCTTGACATAACAGGGTTTGAACTTGAAATTATACTCTTGAGTTCATTTTTTTCGAAGACTAGTAGACTCTTGCCAGTTGAACAAGCCAAAAATCTCTCCCCCTCGCTTAGCATCATGTGATAATTAAAATTCTCCTTGAAACTCTCTATATATAGAGGATGCCATGCTGTTAAGTCCTTAGATGCTACTACTGCTTGAGGTGTACCCAAGGTAGCAACGTAAATACCGTTACTTAACCGCTTTAAATCGCACATTTTGGCTACTCTTACTCTACTACTAAGCCATTTGACGAAAACGAATTTCCACCTACCACCGGGCAAATAGTAAATACCGACACCTCCTCTTGCAATTCCACTATCCATACCGAAGACTATCATATCCTTTAAGGGCTCTATGGGGACGAATTGCCACGGGCCTCTGTACAACGGTTTCCAAGTGATACCGTGGTCGTCAGAAAAGGCCGCTCTGATCGGGTTTCCATCGCCTAGCGTGACAATAAGCTGATCCCTATAGGGATCGTAAGCGATACAGTGGAAATGCCCAGATCTCTTATCAATTTTAACATTGGTGATCAGCTTTCTCCAATCGACTAAATTCCTTGATGAATAGATTGCAGTGGGGGGTTCGCCGTACTCCTGAATGAAGACTTCATCATCGATGAATGTCGCGTGCCAGAAGAAATTGTTGGGGTTTTGAGTTGCAAGCACGTTTTTGGCTCCACGTTCATTCACTAGAACTAACCTATTATCGATACTCAGTAATAGGCCTCTATTGTCAGCATAAAGGATAAAACCTTTCTCGCCTCTAAACTCTCTAAGGTTTTTAAGAGAAGCGAGTTCAACATCGTACTCTCTTAATATAAGTTTATTGCCTTCTTTAAGAAGAACTAGGATGATGTCTCCCTGAAAAGCAGCACTTAAAGCGTTAATGCGAATGAGCTTCATATCGCTCTTTTAAGCTTTCTTTTCTTAAGCGCTCCAGTTATCTAAGGCTCGATGCCAGGGCTATAGAAGACATGGATGTATCCACTATCACAGCTAAGATTAAAGTTCGTCAAGAACAGAAAACCTCTACCAATCTCTTCTTAGTGTCCTCTATGCTAAACCTTCTCAGTACAGCTTCCCTAAGCTTGAGGCCAGCGTTCATGACATCATTGCTGGACATAGCGAGCAGAGTTTCAATTCTGTCAACAAGCCCATCAACATCCCCTGGTTTGAACATGAACCTTTCGGCGAGTGTTCCCCCAACAATTTCGGGAACACCGCCAACTTTAGAAGCTATGGGGATCGTCCCAGTAAGCATAGCCTCTAGGACCGCATATGGTAATGGCTCCTCACATATAGATGGAAATAGAAGGGCATAACTTATGGAGTAAAGCCTTAGAACCTCCTCATGCTTAAGATAAGCCAGTAAATTGTATGCTTTTTTAAAACTTTTATTTAACTTTTCGATGATTAATTTATTCACATCCTTAAAGGCTCCTGCAAGTAGGAACCTTACATTTAAATTTCGTTTTAAGACTTCTTGAGAGGCCCTTAAGAATATATGGAAGCCTTTAACGTAGCTGTCTCCACCTAAATATAGGAAGGTTGGGTCGCCTAAGTTCTTCTCAACTAAGGGTGTGTTAGGCAATGGACTGTAAACGACCTTCAGCTTTTCTGCTAGCTCTGGAGCCGATTTACTGATGAGCTCTGCTTGCCTTCTTGAAACGCATATTATCGCATCTGCATCCCTAAGCCAAATCCTACACAACCTGTTCATAGGTGAGGTGAACCCCGCAAAGAGTGCTCTCGCAACGCTTCCATGCTCTAAGACCTCGAAGCTTACCGCGTTGACACTGCTTCTTACATGCTCGCTAAAAACAATGGAGTTATAGGATACTGGCTGGTAGTCATGGAGATGGACAATTACCCTCTTGCCAAGCTTTTTCGCAATCGGTATCAGGGGGTAGCAGTACCTGGGAATATATACGATATCGGAACTGCTGATAAGCTTGCGGAACCAATGCTCTTTAGTCAATATTGAGCAGTTGAGCCAAAGCCTATGCTTATCCCTTACGCTTAAGAAACTTGAATAGACATAGCGAACTCCACTAAGCTTTTCCGGCTCTCTGGTACCATGAACAACTGTTAACTTAAACCCTGCATCCCGAAGAAGCCTAGCTATGAGGTATGAAGCCAATATTCCACCCGTACCTTCAGGCCACCAACGCTCAGATACCGCCAATACCTTCATGCTTCACCAATAATGTACCCTTTTTCTCCCAAAGATCTGGCAATAACTTGATTTTATAGCCAATCCCCTTCAATACCTTTCATCCTATCTGGCGAGACTATCAAAGTACCATATTCTCTGCAAGCATGAAGCACTAATTATTAGATATTGAAAGGCTCTTCATAATAGTGCAACTATGCTTTATCACTTATGTTCATTTAGCGAGTTACTCGTTCAGTAATCCTACAAGTAACTTGCTAAATTCTTTCTTAAACTCCTCTAAGGTAAACCTAGTGCTTTTCTTAATGGCATTTACGGCAATTCGCGTATACAATGTTCTATCATTTACTAGGACCCTAATCTTTGACGATGCCATCTCAGGTGAAACATAGCTATACCCGTACAATCCTTCACTACATTCTAATACGTCTCTCCATGGACCTCCACTACGATGAACTACAGGAACCAACCCTTGAGACATAGCCTCAACTACAGCTATACCGAAGTACCCGTAAGGCATTGTGTGCAGGTATATCATACCTTTCCTCATTATCTCTAGAACCTTGCTCGCGGGCGCATTTGGATGATGTTCTACATTAGTTTTCAGCAAAACATATGACGTTGGAAGCGCCTCTATTTAGTAAACCTTTTGAGCGCGATGATGTTTTAATGTGTAGAGACCTATGAATGCCCCCAAATCTAAAACTATGTCAGTAGGTTTAGGAACAAACATTGGATGCTTTTCATATATTTTTGAATGAATATTTCGTTAAAAACGGGATGAAAAGCTTACGGAATAGTAACCTATTGAATATTATTATCTTTAAGCCATTAGGTAAAGTTAGAAACAAAAGATCTTTTAGCACTTGAGTTTTATAATTTATCATGTAGTAATCGTATATCGATTTAAACACATTATAAACATTTCTATGTTCAAGCAGTAAATCAATCAACCTTCTAACCTTCCTCTCAAATTTGAAAAACATCTCAGTCCTCCAATAGTTTCTTCAGCTCGCTAACGAATACCGCGTAATCATAATCGCGTGCTCTCTTGATTGCTAAACTATGAAACCTTAGCCATAAATATTCATCAGTGAACAACTTATCAATATTTTCAGCAAGGTCCTCTAATGTGTTATATACAAGACCATGGCGCCCTCTGCTGGTAATACCGAAGTACGGTTCCCCAGATCTATGAACGATAACGGGTGTGCCTACCGCCATAGCTTCTACAACCGATACTCCAAAGTGCTCTGCACGAGCACTGTGAACGTAAATCATAGCTTTTGAAAATAATTCCCATTTATTTTTTTCACTAACGTTGGGTATAACCTCTACTCTTATGCCAAGGAGCTTGGCGATTCGCAGAAGATGCTTCAAATACTGAATGCTACTTTTTCCCTCAACGCTTCCAGCAATTACAACTTTAGGTTTTGTCTTAGTCATCGCTACAGCTTTAAGTGTATCTTCATACCTCTTTTCCGGACTTATTCTTCCAAAACATAACACATAGTCAAACCTACCGCTTCGTCCACTTACAAAGCCACCTAGCTTGTTGAGATGTACAGGAGGACTAAGTACATGTACTTTTTTCTTCCAATATCTCTCAGCTAGCAATCGCATGTAACTGGAGTTAACTAGCACTTTGTACGCGACAAGAAAAGGGTTCTCATCATAGGTAAGAATCTTGTTCATAGCCATATTCATAGCTAAGTAAAGCATTGATAAGTCATACCAGCTGTACCTCCTATAGTAACCTCGAATTTCATAATACCATGGTGTTAGCATGTGGTAGTAAACATAAATCCTAGATGACCGCATTTCCCGTACCACTAAACGAGGTAGAGAAGACATAAACCATACTATGTCTGGTCTTGAAGACTTTATATCGGGGTGTCTCAATAGATGTTCAAATTGTCGTAAAAACAAGTTCATTTTGTCATAACTAAGTGGATTTCTATTAGCAATTATATGCACATTTCTACTACTTAATAATTCTCTTAATTCTTCCGACTTTTCAATTTTTTCCATCGCTACTGTATTTGGCAAAATTAAGTAAGTCTCATAATTAAGGTCCATAAGCGCTTTCACTATTTGTCTTTCAACATATCCAGCTCCACCTGGTTTATGTATGCTTGTTGCAAAGAACGCGACAGTCTTGCTCATCGTGCAAATCCTTTAGACTATTGCAGAATTCCGCATCAAACAAGTCTTCTGTACAATTCCATGTACTTTCTTACTACCTCATTTATGTTAAAGAGCTTACGTATTCTCTTCAAAGATTTTGCTATTTTGTACGCTAATTCCTCTTCATATAACACGGATATCATGGCGCTAGCGAATCTCTCAACATCCTTTACATTAACAGTTACGCCAATATTTAGTTTCTCAACGAATTCCTCAGAGTAAGGAGCCTTATGAGCAAGCACGGGAGTCCCCAGTAAAGAAGATTCTATTAAAACTAGACCCACAGCTTCGTAAAGACTGGGGTGCACTAATACATGGCTTCTGGCTATGGCCTTTAGGAAGACTTCTCGCTCGAGTTTACCGTGATAATAAATGTTGAATATTCCTTGATGTTGCATACTTTTGATCACTCGCAATACCTGTAGTCTTAAAGGTCCATCGCCACATATATGTAGGCTTATCTCCTTATCCTCCTTCCACGCCAACTTAAATGCCTCCAACAAATATTTTACTCCTTTATATGGGACAAGTCTTGCACCAAAGATTAACGATTTTGGCTTTTTTAATGAAGTTTTACGTCTTAACCGTTCGAGGTAATCCGTGTCTATACCTGGATATATAACAACGTTTATCTTTTCTCTCAGTTTTTCGCTCACCTCGGAATGCCTTAGATTGTAATACATCACATGCTTTGCTACGTGGACAACCGCATCAATGTATTCTAAAGAATCTGCAATGTATTTACCCAAATGAGTGTGAACGTGAAGCGCTAAAGTCCATATCACATCGTACACAAATAGGTTCCTTAAGTCCTCATAGAGCCTTGAGAATGGGCCTGGAGATCCGTGGAGTACCTGAACAATAGCAGAGTTTAGGCTTCTCCTTCTCTTCAATATCTTTAGAAACGGGTTGAAGCTACTGTTTAACTGTATAATATTTGGTTTCTCTTTCTCTACTATATCAGCTATTCTTTTAGCATTATAAATTTGGAAGTAGAATTCTCTAGGTCTTAACATAGGAGTCTTTAAGAAGTACACCTTAATTCTACGACCCTTGAGTATAAAGTCACTATCGCCTCCAGCAACTACTACAACATCTACATTATTCCTAGAAAACCCTTTAGCAAGCTCGTAGTTGAAAGACCCTATACCTCCAGATATGTTTGGCGGATACTCAAAAGTAATTAACATTACTTTCATAAACTACACTATATTATTTATATTTAATTTAATTGTTTATATTTAATTTAGGTAAAGCATTTACATCTTAGGCCATGCTCGATTTAAGTCTACGGTATCCGCGTAACGTAACACAATAGTCTTAGTCTCCTGTCCACCATACATGAATGCTGACACTTCACGCAATGCTTCATCTATCCCACTAACATATAGCATTCCGAACAAAGTCTTTCTCATAGCTGGCATGACTTTTGACAAACTACTTCTGCTAAGGAGAAAAGTCCGAATAGCTTATCCTGTGGAAGATGCTTGGCTGGCGATACGTTAACGCAAGCTCTAGCCATCTAGTCCACTTATGCTTAACGCTCCAATCAGCTGTTAAGCGCCCCAACGTAGGGGTCTATTATTCAGCTCTAGTCAAAAGTGTGTAGTTTTAGCCTCCTCTCATATTCCTCTAGTTTCTCATTGTAGCTTAAATCTTACCGCGTGCGCCTAGTACAAATCTTATGTGCAAGAGTAACCAGGCCATTAGTATATATGATGCAGTATTCTTCACACGCCTCTAACGAGCATGTAAAGACTTCTTTTTGTAAGGCTCTTACAACAATTTCAGAAGCATAAGTATTTGCTAAATTTAAATTAAACATAGATGGACCATAGTAGGATCGGTAAAGCTGTTCAAACTTTTCCTTGTCAGGTAAGTATAGGATTGAAGCATATGGTGTATAAAAGCTTTCGGTTAAAACAAGTACTCCAATTATGAAAAACATAGTAGATATTACGATTTTTCTGCGAGACGATCTATGCATTGTTATAAGGTGTAGTAACGATGTATTAATCAAAATCGAAACAGGTGAAGCATAAACATACAAGTAGCGAGATATAGCATTTTCTATCCCCTTCCATGCAAATATGCCTGAGACGAGAAACATAAGTGAGCACGTAACTGAAAAGAGCAACAATGTTGTGTTTGACCTATTTCGCGTACTTATAAAACCATAAAGGAAATAGAGTGTTCCCATCATGCTAATAATAGCCGGAAGAGAATAGGCTGAAAAAGTAATTATATAGTCCATCCATCGCGTAATGCGTAATTCCCACTCTATAACCGACTGAGTTGTAGGTCTTTCAAACCACGGTGAAGCTAGCGCTCCCAATATCTGCTCCCATCTAATGGGTATTTCTCTCGATATCAAATCAATCAAACCAACTCCTGTCTGGTAAAGCCAGGTCCCCACAAAAATTATTATCGCAAAATCAACTGCTCGTTGAATCTCTTCCTTCGGCTTAGAAGTTATAATGCTGGATATGGCTAATAGCAAAAGATATAATGTTGCGAAATATATAGATAAGCCGTGAGAAATAAATAGCGGAATTGCAAGTGAAAGCAGTATTGGTGTAAACCTTTTCCTTAACATATATAAATAAAATGTCATAACTAATGAGAACATGCCAACAGAGCTGGCTAATATATCTTGGAATGGCCTATGCGAGTAAATCGTGGTTATCATTACTATTGTAAACCAAGCCATACTCTTTAAAGAATTCGCTTTAAGGAGGCGAAAGCAGACGAGCATTAAGAATAAAATAAAACAAAGGTATACTCCCAACCCTTTAATTAACCATGAAGTTCGAGAATCTATTGCTGATACAATACTAATGAAAGAGGCTGTTAGCCAAGGCACTGGATATCGCGTGTAGTATAATCCCTCAAAAGAATATTCTTCAAGAGCTTCAATCCTACCAGCGGTTTTTATAAGGTTCACGAAATAAGTTCTCTGATCCGGATGCCATCCCACAGGAAGAAGTAGGTAAAGCGATAGTAAGTGAAGGAACAAAGAAATTACCAATAGCAAAACAAGGGTCGTCGAGTTCCTTACCTTATTTGAAATTAAGAATGAAATTATAAGAAGTATTGGTATAAGTACGTAAGTCTGAATAGCTGTATCGGTGCTGAGAGCTAATGAACTTAAACTTACAATGAGCAGAAACAGCGAAAGAAAAACTGCTACAAATGTGGGCATAATAGGCTCGCCAGCCGTCAGCGTCCTGGCTATCATGCTCTTCAACAAGTTTATTGAGTGTGGAAGTTGCCAAAGCTTGTTCATCTACGATAAAAAACCTTCTCTTGCTTAGTCTTTAGTGTAAAGGTCTTTGATGTGAATGTTGACCACTTGGCACGTTTCTTTCACAAACATAAAAGTTTGTTAGTGTAGACGCTACCTTCTTCCATGTTTTTCAGTTTCCTCTTACCTTCGAAACCATCGTTAAGGAGGTCCAACCATTTGGTTTCGGTCATTCTCAGCAGCGAACTCTCGTGAAATAATACGTAGTCATCATCAGTCAACACTACGTACTTGAAAGCTTGTTTTGCAGCCATTTTTAAGAGAGCGTTTCTTGCTCTAACAGATCCGAGCCTTCCAGGCGAAGACTTGTAAATGATTCTACCTTTATCATATTTTTCAAGAGCTCCTTGGTATTTCTCGAGCATTTCTTCGGATGAAGCCTCGACTATAAGTAATACCTTATCCACTAGATTCGATTTAAGCCAACTACCCGATGATTTGTTGAGCACTTCCGTCCTGTCATAGCTTGGAATGAGGATGACTAAACCTTTTCTAGTCAAATCATCAACACTCCATCGAGCGTTTGTCGCTTTTCCGCTAACTTCTTTCTATACCATTAATAATAGGATAATGAGCTTACATGAGCTGTCCGCATGTAGTTCCTCTACTCGGCAATGACCGGCATTAGCATTTTCAAGCTGGGTATGGCTTTGACCAAGAGGTATACTAGAGCTCTCAGCATGTTTAGCTTCGTGAGTCTTCTCGCAATGAGCTTCAGTAGGTCTCGGTACGACCTGAGCTTCACGTGCGATCCGGGTTCAGCGTCCACATTGGTTAAGTCGTTTACCTCGGAGTAATGAGCTTCTAAAACCAAACCATAAACCTACACCTCTTGAGGAGCTCTACAACCTCCTTCTTAATAGACTCATTTATGTGGGAGAAGTGTTTAGAACGACCTCTCAATCGATTAAGCGCTTTAGGAGCTCTTCGAGGTAGACCCGTCCATACAGAATTCTAATGTAGAGGTCTACTATTTGGCTCCAGCTTGGAACCTTGGGTTTGGGTTGCTTCCTGGCTTCATCCAGGAAAGCTGCTACCCTCCTGGCTATTTCCTCATCACTCATGCTTAGATTTACTATCAAGGTCCTGGTTCTCTCCCTGAAGTTCAATCCCCAGGGTTCAGCGATTACCACGGGTACACCTATAGCGTTCGCTTCGTTTACTGTTTGCCCAAAGGCTTCCCTCTCTGAGAGTAGTCCGAAGAGGCTGGCTCTTGAAAGGTAGTTTATGTACTCATCGTAGCGTTGTGGTGGTTTAAGCTCGTAGTTGACTCCGAGTTTGTCGAGGTAGTGCTTGAGCTTATGCTTGAAGCTTCCTTCACCGAAGATCTTCAGCTCTAGGTTTAAACCCATTTCGTTTAAGTGCTTTACGATGTTCGCTAGCCTATGGACGTTTTTGTACTTCTCGATTCTTCCACTGTACATAGCGTAGCCTGAGGGATTCCAAGGCACCTCTAGAATCCACTCCTCAACACCATGCTCTACAACAACGGGTTTAACACCGAAGTCCCTTGCTAGTAGCTGCTTCTCATAGCTTGAAACCGAGTGAACAACATCAACGCTCGCTAACGCTCTCCTAACGTACCTTCTCCAGAGTATCCACAGGGTTCTCCTAAAGAAAGTGTGCCCAGTACCATGGTAATGGGGGGTTAAAACCCTGTGTACACCACTATTTCTCAAAACACTGAGAGAATACACCGTGAACACGCTGTGAACACTGTGAAAGTGCACTACATCGCTCTCTCTAGCTGTGTTGAGAAGCCATTGCTCGAGAGCACTCCTCATTCTTGGGAAGTGGTAAGCACCACCTGGAGCCCATACAGGCCATTTAACCACGTGAACACCGTTAATCCACTCCTCCCTGGGTTCACCAATGCCTGGTTCACCGCAGAGCACTGTGACCCCGTGTCCTCTCAGTGCAAGCCTCTCAGCTACCGATTTAACAACGTACTCTACGCCTCCAATGTGGGGATGGTAGCGCGGCGATACGAAGAGCAACTTCAATGTTGTACAGTCTCAATAATAACTATCCTTCTTACTAGCCGAGATCGAGGTCTTTAAACTGTAGTGCTCTTCACAAATTACTTACTCCACATAATGTCTTTAGTCCATATACTCCTTACCGCTGCTACGATGAGAGCTATCTGTGCTAGTATCCATGTCCTATAAACTCTTAGTGCTATTAGCGCCAAACCTACCCCAATTAATATTAACGCTATCAAAGAACCATAGACTACGAAGTTGAACATGAGAAGTAACAAACCTAATACTAAGAGCCATGGGTTTACTACGTGTAAATACCATTCTATTCTCCAAATGCTGTTGAACGGTGACTTAGTATAAACACCAAGGCTTCTAGCGTATTGCTTCGCCTTAAGAAAACTCAGCAATAAATGCTGCGCTCTTCGAACTCTTCTACGAAATTGGTTTCTATTTACTGGCTCCCAAACAACGACATCGTCGACCTGTATTGACCGGAAGCCCATAAATGCTATTATTGATGCAGGTGTACTATCGTTATTCCCTGTAAACTCCGGTATACCACCGATCCTTTGAATAAGACTTAATCTATAGGCTATGAGTGCTCCATTATGAATTGGTGTGCTATGTCGCTTAGACTCGCTTACTCGAAGTATATTATAGTGTCCACGGTATATGTTCTCTTCTATCACATCATTACCTTCACTATCACCGGATAAAATACTCGCTGTTACTGCGCCAACAACCGGGTCAGCAAAGTACTTCACAATTTCTTTTAAAGCCCGTGATGGCCAGAAGGAATCCGCGTCCGTAAATACAACGATCTCTGTATCACTAGGCAAATGCTTTAGGGCGTAATTAAGAGCGGGGTTCATGCCTCTTCTAATCGGCTCTTCCAAAAGCCTTATGGAGACCTCGGGGTGTTCCCTAGCCCATTCTTCAACTAGTCTCGGGGTACCGTCTGTGCTGGCTGAGTCCACCACTATTATTTCCATCAGTTCCTTAGGGTAATCCTGCTCGTAGATGTTGTCTAGCTTCTTCTTTATGAACTTTGCCTCGTTGTAGGTGGGTATGATTACTGTTACCTTGGGCTTGTAGTTCTCGTCTACACTGAGGTTCCACGGTTTCTTAAACCATACCAGCTTAGCGTACGTGTAGTACGCTAGTGGAATCGTGAAGTGTAATAGTGCTAGTACAAGCCCGAGTGCCTCTAGTGTGTTAATCACGGTTTTGTGGTCTTACACATTCTGACACGTAGCTGACTAGTTATCCGTGTATTCTGTAGAGTAATGGTAGGTTCATGTACTGTATGCCCAGGGTGATTATCCTAGATAGGTTTTTCGACAAGTCTAAGAGTAGTTCCCCCGCTTTACTCATAGCTTCCAATATCCCGTAGAATATTGCCTTCCC
>JAWAJB010000016.1:0-19016 GCA_038888155.1 Desulfurococcaceae archaeon | reverse complement strand
TCCGGTGAAGCCTCCCTTGACCGTGGAGGAGAACCTGTTGTAGTCGGATATGAGAGGCCACCAGGAGATCGGCATAGCTATGACGAGGTCCAGAGCGAGGAGCAGTGGGAGAGACCCGTCGCCGGGCCGCGCGAGAACCTCCCATACGCGGGGCGATGAGAAGACTTGAACTGTTATCCAGATGGCGGAGAAGTAGACGAGCCAGATCGCGACCCTTTCAAGCCACTTCCTCACGAAAATGAGAGGCCCACCTATCGCCAAGCCGGCGCACCAGGCCGCGAACACTATCACCCAGAATGCGTGAGTGTATTCTCCTAGAAGTTGGCCGAAGATGCTGGATGCTGCTTGGCTCATGATCATGAGCTCGAAGGCGGTCCAGCCGACCAGCTGGAGAACGTTGAGCGCGGTTGGCAGATATGATCCCTTAATGCCGAGAATGGGCCTGAGCGAGACCATCGTCGGGACGCCATATCTCGAGCCGATGAGCCCGGCGGAGGCGAGCATCAAGCTCCCGATGATGGATCCGGCGAGGGACACGAGAAATGCTTCGAGGAGTCCTAGCCCGGGAACAAGTATGGATCCGGCGACTAGGACGAGGAGGCCGACGCCGAGGCTCGACCAAAGCACGAAGAAATCTATCCCCCGGAGTATCCTGTGCTCCTTCGGCACGGGCTCAACGCCCCACTCTGGGGGAGCTCTAATCCTGAGCCTCAGCGGCATCTTCAGAAAGCGAGGAGGGACGCGATGGCTTAATACTTTTCGGCCATATTATGAAGGCCTAAATGGTCTGTCTCTCGCCGCGAGTTGATGATCCTGTTTAAAGAAAAATGGAGCTAAATTGAAAAGCTAAAACTTTGTCCTTGAAAATTTTGATAACATATTAAAAATATCTGGCAAAATAAAATAGGATTTTGAGTTTGATGAATTCGCGTTAAACTCCAGTCATAAGGAATTCGGCAACCTCCATTACTTTTATATCAATACCCGTGCTCCTTGCCCCATCTTCTAGCATTGTAAGGCATATAGGGCATGCAACTAGAATGGCGTTTGCACCAGTTCCTGCGGCTTGTTTTATTCTTTCAATCTCGGCGCGCGTTCTCTCTGGAGGCCTGTACCATTTTCCCCCACCGCCGCCACCGCAGCAGTAGGAATTATGCCGCGATAGCTTCATCTCGATCAAATTTGCCCCAGTGGCTGAAATTATCATTCGCGGATCATCATAAATTCCATTTTTTCTCCCGAGATAACAGGGGTCATGATATGTTACTTTCATATTTGATAATTTATTCTTCATTGTGATTCTTTTATCTTTAATTGCCTCAGCGATAGCTTGCGTATAATGCTGAACCTCGATATTTAGCTTAGACCAATCTTCTCCGAGAATCATGGGATAATATCTCTTAAAAACATTGTAATCATGCGGCGAAATAGTTATTATCTTTGAAATGTTGTATTTCTTGAATGCTTCTAAATTTTTCTTGGCGAGATCTTCGAATAACCCCAGTTCGCCCAAGTCATAGGCCTCCGCTCCACTATCAGTTTCTTGTGGGCCAAGTATGCCGAAATTCACATTTGCAAGCTTCAGCGTTTTAGCTATGGCCAGCAATGCTTTTTCAGCCCGCTCCTCATAGGGCGCTATAGACCCGGTATAAAGTAGAGTTGTACCGCCCTCTTCCACTATATTCTTAACTTTAAAGTCGAGCTTTTTTGCCCACGCACCCCGTTCCTCCTTAGACTTCCCATATGGATTACTAAAATGCTGGTAGTTCCTAAGAACCTCCCGGACTTCAGATGGTGGCCTTCCTACATCAATTATTAAACTCCTAAGGTATCTTGTTATCTCATCGTTAATGATTAAGTGATCGTCGTATACGTTGTTCGGGAACCTCTCCCATGATCGTGGATCAAGAACAAGGCAATGTTCTGTGCAGCTACCGCAGATAAAGCAAGCGTAGATGGCGCTTATAGCCTCCTGCGTCATTTTTTCAATACTTAACTTACCTTCTAATATTTGCCTGGCAATCCAATTCCTTCCTCTTGCAGTGTATAGTTCAAACCCGCTGGTCGTATCCATGAGCGGGCAAACACGTTCTGTCTCATCTCTGGCCCGAAACATTAGCCTGCAGTACCCGCATCTAGTACAGCGATATACCATTTGCTTTGCCTTTTCTTCAATAATGTTAATCATTTTCTCACACCTCCTCCCATTTATCAGGTAAAGATAGGGCTCCTGGATTCATTATATTATTTGGATCTAAGGCTTTTTTGATTCTGATTAAGGCCTCACGATATACGGGATTCTTCAGTATCGTATGTGGATACCACAGTTCTCCAGGCTTATATGTTGCACCTCCGGACTCCATGCCTATTCTCGCGATCTCCCTCGCCATTCCAACGGCCAATTCCACCGATTCTGGATTGCCTTGATCATAGTAAACTGAAGTAGAAATATGTCCACAGTTTCTCTCCGCAACGCTTACCGTGGCCGTATACACGTTCTTCTTCTCCATCTCCTCCTTTCTAGACTTTATGTATCCAAGAATAGTCTTTAGCGCCCTCAGCGTACCTCCAGCGGATTGCAGGTGACATGTCCACTGCCACATGCCGATCTTCCCAGCCCAGCGAGGTAATAGTTCATATCTGTATATCCATCCCTGTCTGGCGTATTCGGGGCTTTGAGGTATACCACCATACTTCAGCGCGATGCTGTCGAGCAATTTCTTTCTCGCATTTACGAGATCATCTGTTACATCCTCCACCACGTAGGTAAGCAGTGAAACATATCCTTGCTCATATAGCTCAGGGGTCATCACGCTCACTCCATCCTCAAAATACCATGCCACGTCCTCCGCCACCCAATGTTTAAGCCAATTATAATAACATGCATGCGCGCTTTCATAATCTTTGAACGCGTAGGCTCCATAAGCTGAGTAGTCAGCCTTAGGATACATCCGCAAAGTAACCTCAGCAATTATACCCAATGTTCCCAGCGATCCTATGAATAGCCCAGTTAAGTCCGGGCCATTAGCATATCGATAATACCTTTTAGCATTAGGATTTGTGGCTGTTCCCGTTACCAATATGTCTCCATTGGGTAGTACTACCTTCAAGCTTATGACCTCCTCAGCAATTAGTCCGTACCTTGTCGAGGCGTATGCAACCGCGTTATATGCAACACTTCCTCCCACGCACGCCGCGTACCCGGAATATGGTCCCTTAACACCTAATCTCCACCCTTTCTTTTCCAGCTCTGCATTTAATCTTCCCCAAGTTACGCCTGCTTCCGCTGTGACAGTGAGCGATTCCTCGTCTATCTCAACAATCTTATCCATTCTAGTCGTATCAATAAGTATTGATTCATGCATTCTAGTTCCTCTCGTGCCAGCGCACGCCGTTCCCCCGCCTCTGACGTAGATCGGTGTTTTAGTTTTGTTCGCCAATCGCACTATCTCCTGTAATTCTTCAATGCTTCCCGGCCTTACGACGATTGCTGGCGACTTTGCATCAAGCAATTCAAACATGCTAGAGTCCATGGAGTAGCTCCGTCGAACCCAGTAGTCATCAGTCACAAAATCTGAACCAACAATCTTGGCCAGCTCCTGAACTAAATTTTGGATCATCCTTCTATCCTCCATGCTCACTAGCGCCTATATCAATTTATATAAGTGTTGTGTTAAAAGATCATTGTTGCCGAGCTGTTATCTGCTTAACTATGCTTACTAATGCTATTACCAGACCTGTGAAAATTAATATCCCAGCGGTGCCAAATCCCAGTGCTATTAGGATTCCCCTTATGGTGCCGTAGAGCAGCGATGCTATAAATACCCCTACGATGCTGCCCTCACCGCCTCGAAAAGTGACGCCACCTAACACGGGAATGGCTAATGAACTTAATAGGAAGTCCATACCAATGCCGGCCGGAGCCACCGAAAGGGCTGGAACTACAACTCTTCCGAGGTAAAGTAAGCTAGACACCGCAGCGAAAAGTCCAGCAATTGCGTAAACTGACGTTAATATTTTTTCTACGTGGATCCCTGAAATATGCGCGGCGACAGGGTTCGATCCAATAGCATAGATTTCCCTGCCGTATTTCGTGAGTCTTAGTATAAACCATATGGCCAACGTGACTACCACCCACATCAATACCACGGCAGGTATACCAATAACTTCGGAAGTAGACATGAATTCCATCAAAACTTTATGAGATCCGCCTCGAGGAAATCCCTTGGTGTAGACGAGGGTGATCCCGCTTAAAGCAGTCATCATACCTAAAGTTACAACTACGGGAGGAATCTTTAGAAAAGCTATTAATAATCCATTTATAACTCCTATTGATATACCTAGTAGTAAGATT
Organism: Desulfurococcaceae archaeon; assembly: GCA_038888155.1. GTDB lineage: Archaea > Thermoproteota > Thermoprotei_A > Sulfolobales > Desulfurococcaceae > UBA285. The sequence goes on along the minus strand of JAWAJB010000016.1, from coordinate 14,662 downwards.
ATGAGAACTGTTACGAGCCAGGGGTACTGCATAAGGATCGGGGTTTCTCGGAAAAATATCGCAGCCATTATAGCCAAGGTCATCGTAGACGCACCAACCGACAGGTCCACGCCCTTCGCGATCATGACTATTGCTTGACCTATTGCGAGAATTCCGAGGATAGCTGACCTCCTAAACAGCTCCTTTTGATAGTTAATCGACCAGAAATCGGGTATAAAGTAACCAGCAATAAGCATTATTGCTATGAAGGCTCCGAGGAGAATCAGATACTCTCTTCCGATTTTCAGTAATAGTATGCCACCCCTAACACGCTTCGCCTTCATCTCTCTTCTTACCTCGCTCATCTCACACTCCCCCTGTCCTTACTCTAGCCTCTACAACATATTTACCGAATATTGCTGAGGTGATGAGCAGCACTCCGTTAATGATATATCTGTACCACGCAATTACTTGTATTTGGAATAGAAATGTCGTTATAGAGCTTATAAGCAGTACTGCAGCACAAGTGTTTGGAAATCTTCCCACACCGCCAGCTGCGCTTGTGCCTCCGAGGAAAACTGCGGTTATCGAGGCAAAAAGCAGAGGTGCTCCAAGGTTTGGATCGCCTATTTGAATGTAAGCGGTATAAACTAGTCCTCCGATGCTCACCAATAATCCGCTCAGAATATATACTGTGAGCAGGATTTTTCTTATGTTTATTCCTCTGAGAAGAGCACGCTCCTCCGCGCATCCAACAGCATAAACTAGTCGTCCGGTATATCTTCGTTCTAAGAAAAGCGTTCCTATCACGCCCGTTATGAGGAAGATTATTAGAGGCCCTGCCGGGAATCCATTAACATATAACATTATACCGCTAACGAATTCGGGATAAATGTCTCCTCCTGGCGTTGGACGTATCATCAGCGCGATGCCGTCCAGAATGAACATCACGCTTAGGGTTATTATGAATGGATCCACCTTAAATCTTGAAATGCAGAAGCCGTTGAGCGCTCCGACCATAAGCCCTGCAACTAGAGCCATTGCAACTATAACCATGAGAGGCCATTTCCAATCCATCATAACAGATACTATGACTGTGATTAGGCTGACTAGGGAGCCTACTGTCAGGTCAAATCCCCTAGTGAGTATTACTATATTCTGCGCTAAGGAAACTATCAGCAATGGTGTTGAAAACATTATAATTCTGTAGATATTAGATGCTGTAAGAAAGCCGGGTGAAATAGCCGCGAAAATCAGCCAAACAACAGCTAAAATAATAAACATGTAATACCCCATAATAAAGCTCCTAGCTCTTCTGAGATATGTTGAGATTGTCAACGTGGATCTCATCGAATCTACTGACATTGTGGAAAGTCAATAATTCTGCTTTCTTAAAAACATTACTTAACAATTTTTTACTTAAACTGAAGAAAATCCCGGCTCGCGCAATAGGCCTGTAATATTAGATTAGCATTTAGAGTATCGACGCCCGCGACCCCTAAGCGCCACTTTGATCCAATCATGCATATGTAAAAAAGAAAAGATTAGACAATCACGCACACGTAAAAAGGTGCGCAAAAAATTGGTATGAAGGGTTTTTCGTGGCAGAATGACTTACTGGTCTTACGATTTAAACCGTGGTAATGAATTTCTTTAGCTGCTCTGGATTCATTGGTGTGCAAAGCTGGGCGGCGTCCGGCAGTTCATCCCATACATTCTTATAAGGCTCATATAGCTGCTCCGGCCTAAAGACCGGTGGATCAAAGTAGTTTATCTTTCTCGCTGGTATGCTATTAAGACATTTTATCATTTCAAAGGTTAGATATGTTGGCTGGGACTGCGGGTTGCAAACTATTAATAAGTCAAACTTGTACTGTTGATACAATCTTATGGTCATCACGAAGTCTTCTGCGGTGATTGCGTGCTCACTAGGATCTAGCCCTGCATCCGCAACTGCTAGCGGTATCATTGCCTCCATCATGGCTCCTTGACTCACCCATCCTCTGACATTCGGATTGGATGCGATTATGTCTGCGGCAGCTTCTCGCGCCTTAGATACGGACCACTCTGCATCCACTGCTGCAACGATCTCAACACCCTTATCCTTATACTCCTCTATTGCACGTACGGCACCAAGCCATCTCTGGGTATTTGATGGCGCTCCCGGAATCCCTCTCAAGACGGCGACCTTACGCTTTTCTGGCGGGTGTTTTCTTATCAAGGTCTCTGCGACGAATTTTCCTTGAATATATCCGCTCTTGTAGTAGTTCGTCTGGTATATCATTCCGAATTTGCTTAACTTTCCATACGGCGCTGGATCAGGAGATTCGACTTCAAGGCCCGTGAAAACCCCCATGTCGGTCACCCGCTCTATATCCTCGATTAATGCCTCTCCTCTAACAGGGTCTATTACCATCGCGTCGCAACCCCACTCGATCAACTGCTGTATGTTCCTCTTCTGCTCCAAGACGTCTCCTCCAGCGTCGAGAACTCTATATTCCTCGACCCAGCCGGCCTCCTGTAGCGCTTTCATGAATATTTCTAGCTCTGCCAATTGCATTCTTCTCCATGGGTTGCCGGTCCAAGGTAATGCAAAACCAATCTTGTATGGAGGATTCCTACGCGGCCACTGAGTCCAACCCGGGTCCGGTGGTGCTGAAAGATAATCTCCGATCCAAGGTAATTCTTCAGAAGGCCGGGTTGCCACGGTGACAGTAGTTGGAACGGTCACAGTCGTAACTCCTGTCGCAGGAGCTACCGTAACGGTTTCTTTGATGGTTCTAGTTTCGGTCACTGTTTTTTCTACAGGCGGAGCTGCAGCAGAGCCCGAGAAATAGCCGGCAACGCCTCCGACGACGAGTCCCGCTACAGCCGCGAGAGCAACCCTAGCTCCTGTTCCTATGGCAGCTCTTCTGGTCATCTTTTTAATCTCGTCCTGCACAAAATCTGCCTTCGCTTTGATAATATCTTCATTTTTCATATTCTCAACCTGCGGTGGTATTAGTGAGAGCAGGCTGTATATAAAAATTTAGTTTTGCATAAAAGAACTATTTTTTCTCAACTCTATCCCTTATCCATTCTCTCTCGATCGGCTCTAGTAATAATGGTTTCAAGAACTGTATTGCTTTCCTGCACCCATCCTCACGATTTATCCATGGATCTTCGTGCTCCACGCTTAAAACATACTGATACCCCACCATCTGCAACGCCGTTAAAAGTCTTTTCCATTCAACATCGCCCCATCCAACAACTCTAAACCTAAATCCTCTATCCATCCTCCGCCAATCTCCGGTCGCCGCAACGCCAGAGAAGCCAAGCTCTTCCTTCACTATTTCGGCATCTTTTGCATGCACATGGAATACTCTTTCACCTAATCTTTTCACAAAAATTACTGGATCGCAGAGGCACCACAATAGATTCGCCGGATCCAAGTTAAAGCCAAAACATTTCCTATAATTGAGCGCTTTTAGCAGGGCTTCTGCAGTCTCGGTATTGTAAGCCTGCTCCTGCGGGTGAGGCTCATGGGCGAATTTTACGCCGTGAGCCTCGAACACGTCTAAAACGGGCTGCCAGCGCTCGGCGACGCTCTCGTACCCTTTTTCCCATAGCTCGAGGCCGCCTGGCCATATAAACCACCTTGACCAATTTTCACATCCGACGAAGCCGTTAACCACCGGTACATCGAGGGCTGCAGCAGCCTCAGCGGTTTTCTTCATGCGCTCGACACCATATTTTATCTTCTCCTCAGGGGAGCCCTTGAGAATAGTGTCCGTGTCAGCTCCATGGGGGCCACCAATCAATTGGCTCTCAACATGATTGCTCAGGGCTGAAATCTCCAAGCCATAAGAGCTGACGAGACGCTTGTATTCACTTGCTTTACCCTTGAGAATATCATCTATATTTATGTGATTCGACCATTTATCCGCAGCAATTTCGATCGCCTCATAACCCAACTCAGAAACGAATTTTAGCACCTTCTCTAGAGGCCTATCATTAAATAACACTGTAAAAATGCCTATTCTCATTCTAAACACCTTATTTCCTGTAACTTTGCTGGATTTATATTTTACGCAGCATGTTTTCTCGATTTACTTCATAAGAGAGTTAAGTGCAGTTTAAATTCCAAATTTTGAAAAATAAATGAAAGTTGGGGGGAGGATAGAGCGCTTGATCTCTAGTTTCTAGGAACATATTTTATTGCGTCAACAGGGCATATGACCGCGCACATGCCGCAACAACTACATAGTTCCGGCGTTATTACTGGACGCCTCTTGGCCCTGTTTTCGGGATCCGAAACGAGCTCTATGGCAGGGCAATACGATTCGCCGCATTTGCCGCATTTTATACATCTGCTCTCATCGACCTCAGCTACGTAGTAGGGGAAAACTACGTCATGAGTTGGCTTAATGTATTTTAATGCTATCCCTCTAAAATCATCAAGCTTTGAATAGCCGCATTTCTCCATGTATGATTCTAGGAATTTATTCACTTCGGTTATGAATTTTATACCATTTAGTACTATGCCTGTTAAAGTCTGACACGCTCTGGCTCCCAGCATTATAGCCTCTACTACGTGCTCGGGTCTCGTTATGCCGCCTCCTGCGAAGCACTCGATTTGAGGAATGTTGAGACTTATCATCGCCGTAGCTTTATACATGCTGAAGCGCAGGGCAGGTCCGCCGATGTCCCCTGGACAATTGGCATCCAGCGCTGGGTATAGCGGCCTTCCCCCATTCCAGATATCCGGAGGGGCTATTGCGAGGTATTTGTGGGTTGTAACCACATATTTTAATCCAATTTTCGCAGCTTCTTCTGCTATGTAAAGCATTCTCGGATATCCGGCCTCTGGGGTCAGTTTAAAACCAACCGGTATATCCGTCGCCTTGACGGCCGCGCGCATCACAGGGAACAACACTTCGGGCGCAGCTCCCATCGCCATACCCCACTTTGCTTCTGGGGGAAGTTTTCTAGCATCTATAACCCCCATCATGCCAACGGGACAGCCGGTATTGAGCTCAATTAAGTCAGGCTCTAATTCTGATAGTTTTCTAATGTGGTTCTCCCAGTCCTCGGGATTTCCTGAGTGGACAAGTCCCTGAACTATTATAGGGACATCTTCCGGAAGTCCTCTTCTTCTCAGCGTTCTTATAAGCTCCTCAGCCCAAGAATAGTAATTGAACAAGTTTTTCGCGGTGTAGATGTGAGCTATGACGGCGTTTCCTTCTTTCACCTTTAACCATCTGCCAACATATTGCTGATTTTCAAATAGGCTCCTAAAATCGAGTTTCTTTTCCCATTCGGTAGGCTCTCCAGGAACTATCGCGGGAACGTAAATGAATCCAGCGCCTGCATTGATATACTTCATGTAAAGCTCGGCAGCCTTTGAGCCTGGGAACCATGCTTTATCGAGATTATGCGGAGATACACCGAATGGCGATCGCATCTTAACGCCTGCTAGCGTCGTAGAAATATCCATATTTGACATCCTCGGTTCTCGCCTCCCGTATTGCCTTAGATATGCCAATCAACTAATTTAAAAATTTTGATTCCATAATGAAAAATATCACTGAAGTTTTTCCACGCCTTTCATTTCTGGCAAAGTTACTACTTTTATTACATTATCCGCCTTTCTTTCCACCATCATCAATCCATCAAGCAAATTTTCTAACCCTATTCGATGAGTAATCATTTTGCCAACGTCAAATTTCTTTGATCCAATTAATGCTAATGCTCTTATCCCTTTATCGTATGTTCCCGCAAAGGATACGTTCAAGCTCAGCTCTTTATTAAAGATGTCATTGAACATCATCAATTCCAATTTATCCGTTGGTCCAGGGACGCCCATTAGAGCAACTCTTCCGCCCCGTCTTACCATGTCAACAGCCCATCTATACGTTGTTGGCTTTCCAACAACTTCTATTACAACATCAGCCCCTCTTCTATCGGTTTCGGAGAGTACTACTTCTAGCGGGTCCTCTTTACTGGTGTTTACTATTATATCCGCACCCATTTCCTTAGCCTTATTCAATCTATAGTCATGATGGCCGCATACTATTACTGCAGATGCGCCTGAAAGTTTTGCAAGTCTTGCTGCGGAGATTCCCAGCGGCCCATCCCCAATCACAACGACAACATCACCTAAGGCCACATTGGCTTTATCCACGACACTAATTACGCATGAAAGCGGCTCCATGAAGGCCGCGTGTTCGTAACTAACACCGGTTGGGATTTTTATGATATTTTGCTCTGGCACTTTTATGTACTCGGCGAAGGCACCATTCGAATGGATTCCTACTTGATACATGTCGGGACAGAAAAGCTTTTGCATTCTCTTGCAGTAATAGCATACACCACAGGACACGTTTATGTCTGCAACAACCCTTTCACCAGGCTTAACGTATTTCACACCCTCACCTACTTCGGCAACATCACCAGCAAATTCATGGCCTGGTATTATAGGCTTCACTGGAAGATACCGGCCACGATACATCGACACATCGGAGCCGCAGATCCCACAGGCTTTCACTTTAACTAAAACCTCGCCAGGACCTACTTTTGGAATATCGACCTCTTTGAATTCAAGTTTTTCAACATCGAGTAAAACCGCCGCTTTCATTTTGGAAGATGAAGAGGGCATATGATTTTTCCCTTCCCGCGTAGATAAAAACTTTACCCATAATCATTAAGTACAGTATTCAAAAACATCAATTTTATTTTTATCTGAAAAGGTCTCTCTTCGACTAAGATCAGGCTTCAAGTGTGTCCATCATTTTTAATGATTGGCGAAGCTGTAATCGTAAATCTTCTGATAAGGGGCCCATCCGACTTATTCTTGAGACCATCGCGCTAAGAGCATTCACTAGCTTGTCATATTGCGGTAAAGTGGTACTGATGGCTGAGAATCGGAAATGTAATCCATATTTTTGTAACTTGTCTCGAATGCTATTGACGTGATCTCTGTAGATTTTTTCAGATAGGACTCCGCCTTCATCCTCCACTAGCATTACACCGTCTGCTCCCATCGCGAAGGCGTATAGGACGTGTTTTATTCCGATTCTTCCAATAGTTGGCACCCGGATTATTTCGACGTTCGGTGGATATGTCATCCTAAATAATCCAGCTAGGTCAGCTGAGCCGTACGCTGTCTGCCGTTCAAGAAACGCTATAATTTTGGGTTTTACACCACTTTCCGCTATTCCGCGAATTTGAGCCAAAAGCTGCTTTTCCGTGGAGTTAAGTAAATCTACCGCACCTCTGGGACATGTTGAAACGCAAAGCCCACATCCAATGCATGACAGCACATCCACCATTAATCCACTTGACTTCTTCTCTATAGCCATGACTGGGCAAACGCTAATGCAGGCTCCGCAGTTATCGCACCGCTCTCCAATTATTTGAGCAACCTCTGGTGAAGCTTCAATCTCTCCTTTCCCCAAAAATGTGGTTGCTCTTGATGCCGCTGCAGAAGCTTCTAATGTTGTTTCTCTAATGTCTTTTGGTCCGAGCGCGCAGCCAGCTATAAAAATCCCCTCTCTTGGACTATCAACAGGGCTAAGCTTGTAATGACGCTCCATGAAGAAGCCGTCCGTTCCTAGTTGTAGTTTCAATTTCCGCGCTAAGTCGCTTGCCCCCGGACTGGGGATTATAGCTGGAGATAAAACCACTAAGTCAAATTTCTCTTCTACGCCTATCCCCAGTGCAGTATCTTCAGCTTTTATGAGTATACCATCTTTCGTTGGACAAATCTCGGATACTGAACCTCTTATGAAATGGATGCCTTCCTCCTGCGCTTTCACATAAAACTCTTCATATCCTTTTCCATCAGCTCTTACATCAGTATAAAATATCCACGCATCGGTGTTCGGAGATATTTTTTTAGCTATTAACGCTTGTTTGATTGCTATCATGCAACCTATTTTACAGCAATGTTGAACACAATTCTCTTTATTTCTAGATCTACTGCCAACGCAAAGTACAAAGGCTATCTTCTTGGGGACTTTACCGTCAGATGGCCTTTGCATCCCATGCGCTAGAATTCTCTCGAATTGCAAATTTGATACTATATCTGGGGTTCTCCCAAACCCATACTCATCTAACAATGAAGGATCCAACAGATCAAATCCCGTGCAAACAACTATTGCTCCAACATTTAATTCAAGGAGCTCTTCTTTCTGGTTAAAGTCTATAGCATTTGCTTTACAAATCTTCTCGCAAAGCCTGCAAACGCCCTTATTAATGTATAAACAACACTTGTCATCTATTACGTATGCACGTGGAATAGCTTGTTTGAATGGTTGATAGATAGCTTTTCGATAAAGTATGTATGCTTCATATTCGTTTGGAGCCTTTGCAGGACATATCTTCTCGCACTCTCCGCAAGCAACGCATTTAGAGGCATCAACGTATCTTGGCTTTTTCCTAATCAGCACTCTATATCTGCCCGGTGATCCATCGACTTTATCAATCTCGGCCATTGTTATAATTTTAACATTGGAGGCTTGCGCGACTTGCACCATTTTTGGGGTTAGAATGCATTGCGAGCAATCGAGCGTTGGGAAAGTTTTAGTAAATTGTGCCATGTGTCCTCCTATGCTTGGACCACGTTCCAGAAGATATACCCTGAAACCTTTCTCAGCGAGTTCAATTGATGCTATTATCCCGGCTATGCCGCCTCCAACTACCAAAACATCGCGAATAACTTGAATTTTGAATGGGGTTAGTGGCACTAAATATCGGGCGCGTTCAACTGCGCCCCGGACCAAATCTATTGCCTTTAAAGTTGCTAGATCTTTATCTTCATGTACCCAGCTACATTGTTCTCGAATATTCGCTATTTCAAGTAGGTATGGATTTAAGCCCGCCGAGATCAAAGTCCTCCTAAATGTATTGATGTGCATGTTTGGAGTGCACGCAGCTATTACCACTCTATCTATCTCACCATTTCTTATCGCTTTAACTATTTGTTCCTGTCCCGGATCGCTGCATACATATTCATGCGTTATACATATCTTAACTCCTTCAATTTTTGAGATTTCTTCCTTGACTTTTTCAACGTCAATTACATCACTAATATTACCGCCACAGTGACATATGAAAACCCCGATTTTGCTTTTTTCGGTGCTCACAATTCACTCGCCTCTATTCTCCTTTTATTTCTCTTATTTTATTAATTAATCGTGGAAGAACCTCAAAGATATCCCTCGCGATTCCGTAATCCGCTACATTAAATATGGGCGCATTAGGATCTTTATTTATCGCCACTATAAGCTCGGAGTTCATCATGCCGTAAACGTGATAAAATTGCCCGCTTATGCCTATAGCAATATACAGCTTGGGCTTTACAACCTTTCCAGAAAGACCCACTAACCTCTCCTTTGGTAGTAACCTCATGTCAATAATTGGACGAGAACACGCAATGACGCCTCCGATCGCCCTTGATAACTCCTCTATTAAAGGTAAATTCTTTGCGTCACCAATCCCGCGACCCACGGCAACTATTACATCCGCAGATGTTAAGTCGGTAGCCTCAGGAGGCGGCTTAGTTAATTCGATAACTCTCTTATATGGCGTATCCGCTAAATTCAAGCCCCGCATCTCCGTAATTCTTCCTTTAACTTCGCTCTTCTCACTCTTAGAAATACCTGCACGAATAGTCGCTATATAATGCGAGGAACCCCGTAAAATTACTCTCGCTCGTAATTTTCCACCAAAATATTCTCTTATCACTATAAGCTGCCCATTTTCAAAGGATGCGTCCAACACATCGGTTATAACTGGTATATTCAATTTTATTGCAAGACTTGGGGCGAGCTCTATTCCACAAGACGTATGAGGTATGAGAATAATCTCAGGCTTTCTATCAAGTATTATAGATGAAAGAATTTGTTGGTAATATTCTGAGTGAAATTCTCTGACTCTTTGATCCTCAAATATTAAAACCTCATCAGCATAATACGCAAGCTCTTCCGCCAAATGCTTAATATCGTGTCCTATGATAACTGCCGTTAAACGCGCGTTATTCTTACGTGCCAGCTCTCTTCCTTTAGTTAACACTTCAAAGGTTATGTCCCTAAGTTTACCCATCCTATGCTCCGCTAAGATCAATATCTCCTTCACCTCAGAACCCCCTTGCTCCTCTTTGCATTAATACTTCCACAACTTTTGTAACGATTTCATCTACATCGCCATGAAGCATTATACATTCTTTTTTCTTTTCTGGAATAAAGAATTCCTGGATTTCGATTCGATTTTCAAAATCGCTCTCAATGATGCCTAAGGACTTTAAATCAAGACTGATTATGTCTTTCTGCTTTGCTCTCCTAATACTCATTATTGATGCGTATCTCGGCTCGTTAATCCCAGTTTGTATGGTTAATAGGGCTGGAAGCTTCACTTCGACGACTTCCTCAAACCCTTCTTCAAGTTCCCTAGTAACTCTTACATAACCGTTAATTAACTCAAGCTTTCTCGCCATCGTTGCATAGGGTATTTCTAACAGGGATGCAAGCATCACCCCAATTAGCGCGTATCCATCATCTCCCGCTTGAGCACCACATAAAATTAGGTCATAGTTCATGTTCTTGATTACTGCGTGAAGTATTCGTGCGACGGCGTAGGCATCATATTCTTGAATGGACTCATCCACGATTTTAATCGCCCTGTCGGCGCCTTTAGCTAGGCACTTCAAGATAACGTCATCAACATTTCGCGAACTCACAGTCACAACCGTTACGTTGCCGCCAAGCCTTTCCTTGAGACGCACCGCTTCCTCAAGGGCGTATTCATCCCACTCATTAATGTCAAAAGGAGTGCCATCTAAAACAACTCTCTTTTTAGACCCATCGACCATTAACTCTGCCCCGATTGTTATTGGAACGCTTTTAACGCAAACTATGATATTCATTTTTACCACCCTATATTCGCGACCCCGCAATGGCCTCACACATTATTTCTGCCACATCCATGACCTGAAGCTTATCCTCGCATCCCATCCTTTTAACAGCGTCTTCTAGCTCTGAAAGACAAAAAGGACATGCTACCGCTAGGATTTCGGCTCCCGCATCCATAGTCTCTTTAATGCGATCTTCCGACGGGCGCGAAACTTCTCCGGGAGACTCATACCACATTCTACCACCTCCACATCCGCAGCAGAGACTATTTCTCCTTGAGTGCTCAAGCTCCAGCAAGATAGCGCCTGGAACATTCTCGAGTATTCTTCTCGGCTCTTCGAATATATTGTTATGCTTTGCCAGATAACACGGGTCGTGAAAAGCGATTCTTTTTTCTATATTCTTGGAAAAAGCAATCGCATTTTTATCAATTAAATCTGCTAGAAATTGCGTGTGATGTTGTACTTCTATATCCTCCAGCCTATACATATTTCTTAGCGCATTGAAGCAATGCGGACATGTAGTGATGATTTTATTAACCGCGTATCGCTGAAAAAGTTCGATGTTCTTCTCCATCAGAATCTCAAATAACCCCCTTTCTCCTAGGGAATGCACTTCATTTCCACAGCAACTCTCGTCCTCGGCAAGTATTGAGAAGTCTATTTCTGAAATCTTCAATGCGGTGGCCATTGAGCGGGCAATATTTTGGGCTCTGCTATCATAAGAAGTGATGCATCCAGTGAAGTATAGCAAATCGATTTTACCCTCACTCGAGGCTTTTTTAATATTTAAATCCCTTGCCCAATCAGCTCTTTTAAAATTGCTAATTCCAAATGGATTACCTAATTTGTAGATGCTTTCTAATGCTTCTCTTATTGTTGAGGGCACATTCCCTCTTTCTACTAAAATTGTTCGGAGGGCCAGTATTGTTTCCACGGGTTTCGCATCTCTTGGACAACGGATCACGCAATTGTTACACGTTGTACAGTCCCAAACATCATCAATCTCGGAAAGGCTGAGGGGGGGATAAGTTTTCAATGGAAATACGAAGTATAACGTTTTCCTCATCAATGTCCTCGGATTTAGTCCAGTTCTTTGGAACAGCGGGCAACTAGCCGTACATTTTCCACATTGTAAACAAATGTTGAAATTTAGATCCTTAATTATCTTCAGCTCCTCCTTTTCTAAAAAACTTGAAGTAGTCATTTTAATGGACCTCTAGATTTAAGCCGCTCCGAAGTATGCCTTTAAGACGTTTTCCTCCGTAATCTCTTCTCCCGTCAGCTCTTTTACAATTCTTCCAGAGTGCATCACGAGCACTCTATCCGGCAGATTGACTACTTCTGAAAGCTCTGAAAGATATACTATTACTCCGACACACTTATTTGCCAAATCTCTTAGGATTCTGTATACCTCCATTTTCGTCCTTATATCGAGACCCACTGTCGGGTTCGCGAATAGAAATACTCTGGGCTCCTTAATGATGTATCTTCCAATAATCACTTTTTGCCTATTGCCGCCGCTAAGCTGCATGATGATCGCATCTAATGACGGAGCTTTTATCGAAAATGTTTGAACAATGTTCGTTATAAGCTCGTTCATTCTTTTTCTCATGATCATGCCTTTCTTGCTGCATTTATCTAGAATGGGCACACTTATGTTATCTTTTACCGTTAAGTTAGTAAACAGCTCCTCTGCTTCTCTGCTCTCCGAGATATAAATTAATCCATGCCTTATGGCATCTCTCGGATTCTTTATCTCAATCTTTTTACCATCTAAATAGATCTCCCCAGTTTCTTTCGGGAGAATGCCGTATATCATGCGCAGTACCTCAGACATTCCTTGTCCTCCTAATCCCGCGAAAGCCAAAATCTCGCCCTCTCTTAAATCAAAGCTTACATCCACGCCATTTCCTTTCAAATTTTTAACCACTAGTATCTTTTTACTGGAATTTATATTCGTGGCTCTCGGGGGGAAGTACTTGGAAAGCACTACATCTTTTCCGATCATGAGCTTAATTATTTGATCACGCTCAATTTCATTACCCTCTAGATCACCGGCCACTCTCCCCTCCCTCAAAACTATTACTCTATCACTTATGTCCATAACTTCCGCGAGCCTATGCGAAATAAAGACTACTGCTTTCCCAGAGTTTTTCAAACTTTTTACATGATCAAAAATTAAGTCCACCTCATGCCTTGATAAAGGAGCCGTAACCTCATCTAGAATAAGCAAATTAGGCTCATGATAAAGTGATTTAGCAAACTCGATGAGCTTTGCCTCATGAGGCCTTAAGTATTTCGCTTTTAGATCCACATCAATGTTATTAAAATTGAGGTCTCTTAAGAACCTCTGCAACTCCGCCTTCATTGTTGAATACGAAATCAAACCTTTTCTATAGAATTTGTTCTCTATCTCGAGAAAGAAATTTTCCACCACATTCATTTCAGGTATTAACGTACTATCTTGATGAACGCATGCAATCCTATACTTCAGCAATGCTTCGAGTGGATTTCTATATTTTGTTTCCTTTCCGTTAATGAGAATTTTCCCCTTATCGTAGCCATATATACCGCTGATGATCTTTGCCAGCGTTGATTTCCCCGCGCCGTTCTCGCCGACTAAAGAGGTTACTTCGCCATTCCTAATGAATATAGAAACATTGTCAAGAGCTTTAACGCCTGAAAATGTCTTCGTTATACCCTCTGTCGCAAGATAAATGTTCGACATTACGATTTCATTCAGTCTCTTAACTCATCCTATATTTAAACCTTACATTTTCCTTTGCATTCGAAAAGTTTTCATCCCCTCATCATCTACCATTTGTCCTTAATAGATTGATCTTTCGCAGCTTTGGCTGCTCCGTGGAGACATCGAACCAATCAAGAAAGAAATCTCTGTGATGCGCATGCGAAGAGGGCCAGTGAATCTGTGCACTCCAGCGAGCATTAAGTTCAGCTGCACTGAGCCATTATAACATAAGCGAGCAATATCGGCGAATATTATCAAAGAATTTTCGAAGATGGTGATGTTATCGAAGTTCGGAAAAATGCTTAATGCTTGATGTTTTTAATGACGCTTTTCGTTCGCAACATGGCTTCGCGAGCTTTCCATTTATCTACAACGTTTTAGAATGAAGTTATGAAAAATATATTTCATCCGGTCCGTACGCCGTGCAATAAATATTCAAGAGATGGCTTGTTCATATTTTAGGTGAGATGCGTTTGGAGAGATCGAGAATCTCGGAGATAATTTTTCAAGCCTACAAGATCTTCGCAGATGAGCCTCAGCTGATCGAGCTCAGGCCGGGCGAGTATTTGGTTGTCGGCGATACCCATGGTGACTTGGACACGAGCCTGAACGCGATTAGATACGCGGAGAGAAATGGCCTCGGCTTGGTATTTCTGGGCGATTACGTGGATCGGGGGCCTAGGCAGCTGGAGAATATTGTCGTGCTGCTGGAGCATAAACTTAGCTGGGGTCGGGGGCTCATAATGCTGAGGGGAAATCATGAATCCCGGATGATGAATAGGTGGTATGGGTTCTTCAGCGTCGTAGCAGCCGCTTACGGCCCCGAATTCTACCGGGAGTTCGCGAGCCTGTTCTCCCAGCTGCCATACGCCGCCATCATCGGCGGAAAGGTGCTGTGCGTTCACGGAGGCATACCCGATAACATGAGCAGAGTGGATGAGGTGAGGGATTTCCCGAAGGGAGAGCTAGATCCGGAAGATCCCAGAGCGGTTCAGCTCCTCTGGAATGATCCATGCGAGGATATTGAGGAGTTTGCTCCGAGC
>JAWAJB010000015.1:0-19060 GCA_038888155.1 Desulfurococcaceae archaeon | reverse complement strand
ACTAAGAGCTCCATCTTGAATATAATGTAAAGCTCTTCCAAGCATAAATCCTGCTTTAAATTCATCACCTTTTCTAAGATAATAAAGTGATAAATTAAAATAATAATTAATTAAATTTTTAAAAGGTTCATGATGAGTTGTATAAGATGTACTAATTCTTACTCGACCACTTTTAGTTATATATGTCCATAATACCTTATCTGGAACTTTATCAGGATCAATAATTCCTTCAAAAAGACCATTATAAATTTCTTTATTTAATGTAATTCCTAATTTAGAAATAGCAGCTTTTGTAAGATTTCTATGAACTTCCCATGAAGGCATAATAATCCCTAATATTATTAAATAAATTATAGTTTTTATACCATGTTTTAAAAATAATTATTACTTTATACCAATCTATAAAAGCAGTAATAATTGAAATACACTATTTTTAATTCTCTCTATAACATGAGTTTTATTTAATATATATTTTTCCTATTTCTCATTGTTTAATGGTATGTATCTTACCATCCCTAATCCTGCAGTTCTTCTGATACCTACATTGGTCATCTCAGCCATCTTTAATAATGCTGCTGCAATTTTTGCATATTTTTCTTTATATGCATTCTTTCTAATGGAAAATCTGACTTTTCCCATGAATCCAACTATCCATTTATTCGTGGTCGGATGTTCATATACACGTACAGTTCTTATACCAGGTTTTGGAAAACCTGAGACTAAGATAGCATTCTCAGCCCAATGTGCAACACTCCAAACATCAATATTTACTCCGGAAAATGCTGACCATAACCTCGCCAGATTCCTAAACATTAATGATGGAATTGGTAGTGGAACGACTATGCCTCCACATTTAACTGCATATTTACATGGCTTATCAAGCCTTCTGCCTTCCTTGGTAACACGTATATATTCAGCATAATATGGACAGCTAGGGCAACAGTCGTAAATTGATCGTCTAAAAACGGTTGGTGTAAGAAACCTTACTGCAAACTTCATGGATAATGAATCAGCATTGGATGCTAGGTCGGAGAACTTATAAGTGTTGACTGATACGCCTATAACCTTAGCCTTAACATTAACTAGATCTACACATAAGTCTGGCTTAAGAATGGCTTCTCTAAAAATGTCGCTCAGCTTACTATCCATAATTGTAAAAGAGACATTAGCAATGGACGGCGCTGGGAGAGAGCGATAGACAATCCTACATGGTGAAGGAAACTCAACAAAAATAGGCGAAGATGCCCAAGGAGCTAATTTCTTAGAGGAATGGAGCTCTTCAGCAAGACCTTCATCTACACTCCTAATCAAGTTATAGAATATACCACAAGAAGCGAAGCCTGAGAAGTTTTGAAATGAAACAGACCTATCCACAACAAACCTAAGCATGAATGAGGAGATAGAGGACATGATTTCATCACTACTAACCTTTCATCCTCATTATCCCTAAATCCTTATCATAATCCTTAATCACCCAAAGCTTTAACTCATCTTTCCATTCAAACCTCTTAATATCTGAGTGTGATGCTGAAACGAGGTTTTCCTTGATTTGAACGTATATTTTTATTCGCTCTTCATGCTTGTTGACCTCCTTAAGCTTTTGAAGTAAATCTAAGACTCCATCGAGGTAAATTTCAGGTATAGCCAACCATGCCCCCCTTTTTACTTAGAAATTTAGCTAAAATGATGCTGAAGAAGTTGAGTGTAAACTTGTTAACTAACTGCCGAAATACTACATTCAAGTGGGTCCCCTCATTATTGTTTTTTGTTGAACTACATTCCTCAATAATTTTTCCCTCCGGCTTCTTTTCCTTAATTATCGACACGCTATCCTTCCATCAATCTTGCTAATAGCTCTCCAAATGGAGTTAACTTTAAGATAAAGGTTTTGCCCTTCTTCTCTCGCATGATATAACCCCGCTCTAATAGCTTCATTTGAGCATAATAGAGGGTCGAAGTTGGGGCATTAAGGTCTTTCCTAAGGGTCGCCACGTCTAATGGACCTCGTAGAAGCTTCTTCATAATTTCTTTCGCAAGCTGAGGTAATTTTTTAACCTCAATAAAATCTGCTAACCTCATTTTAGGAACCTCAATTACCGTCTTTCTATCTTCGGTTTCTAACTCCACAACAATATTCGGGTGCTCAGCAAGGAGAGCCGCAATGTAAGTGAAGACCACAACAGCCCTCATGCCGCCGCTTAAATTAATTATACATTTCCTATCTCTTTCAGCTTCAATTGCTCTTTTCAACTCGTATATGGATGTTGCAGGATTATCAATGGTGATGCGTAGCTCAGAAATTCCAATGTTCTTTAGATGAGTCGTAATAAAGGCTTTTAAATCCCGTAAAGCAGCCTCGCTCCTTTCATCACGGCGCTCAGGCATAATTAATAGTATTTTATCTCCATTGCTTAAACCGTGACGAAGTATTGAGGAAATTACAGAGGCTTCGGTCCATCCAAATGTCGCTAGTACCGTTTTATTCATCCCCAACCCTCATTCATAAGTATTTTTCATACTTCTATTTATGCATTTTGAATCTTTCTACAACCTATTTGAAAGAAAGATTTAAATAGAAAAAAAGAACACTCTTAATCTGTGTGGGGTTTGATAATGAGTCTCCACACAAAAAAGGTTATCGATGACTCCATGCTAAGTGAGTTACACGATGAAGCCTCTAAGGCGATAGCATCTGTACTTCATTACCTCATATTTCATGCAAAAAACGTTCAATTGTACCATGAGCTTAGGCTTAGCGTTGGGGATGATGTCAGCAAATTCTCTGAGCTTTTAAGTTATGCGCAACGAGAATTTTACAAATTGAAGGATGATGAGGAACATAAATCGTATATTCGAAGCATGAGATGGCCTAGCGAAAACGACGTAATGGTTGTTCAGAAGCACCATGCAAAAGTTGGGAAGGCTTACCTCCAAGTGCTCTTAGGGATGGCTAGCGGCGCATGTAAGAAATGTTTAGAGGAAAAGAAGGAAGAAGGAGGTGAGTAAGGTGCAGTTTGCCTTAACCGTTAAATTGCTTATTAATATGCATGATCTCAACAATGAGAGGGCTGAAGAGATAAGACGTGTACCTTTAATATTCCAAACCAAGGATGGTTATCGCTTAGTTAATGAAGCGGTGGCCGTTAGTGGCGTAATGCTAAAGCATTGGCATGCAGTCTACCTTGCAAAAAGAGCTGAAGAGCTAGGAGTAAATTTATGTCCGCTTTGTAGGCGAGGAGAAGCCATAAGAGTTCCACCACCCGATGCGGTGAGAATGGAATGGTTCTACACGGATGAAAAAACATACAATAAATACGTTAATTGTTTAAAGGAAGGGACTGAAGAGGACCTAATTAAGCTATGTGTAGGAGAGGACGTACACGGCTTCCTTAGGACGGAACCCATGTTAAGGCGCGAGTCGCTAATTAAATTCTCTTGGCTCCTACCCATCTACTTAGAAGGTATCGAAATGCCTCCCTTTAGAGTTGTTCAGCACACTCGAAACATTCGCGAGGTCCCTGAAGAACCTAAAAAACTAAGAGAAATGCAAATGCCTTATCCAAGATCCTACGCAGACGGCGTCTACGGCTTCGCTTCCTTATGTGACTTGGACCTCGTCGGTACGGCCTTTACCTCCAGAAAGCAGGCCATAGATGATAATGAAAAGAGGAGGAGGCAGAAGGCAATCCTTGAGGCATTCATTCCTATGCTGACTGGCGCGTTTGGCGCGTCTCTCGCTCGGTCATTGCCAGCAGCTAAGCCCTTAGAGATAGTCGCTATAGTCAGTAAGGAGACAAAAGTAGGCTTTCCTGCACCGGTACATCCGATGTATGAGGACTACTTCCAGTTAAATGAAAGGCTCTTTAGAAGCTTTGCTAAAGAGTTTAATGTAGATTTATTGATTTGTGCTTACGGTATTGGCCAATCGAAAAAAGAGGACAAAATGGAGGTTAAAATAGTTAATGATCCTGCAGAGACAATCGTTACGGCGATCGAGTACCTAGGCCTTAGCAAGGTGTAGAAACATTGGTAGTAGTTTGTGCTTCGACTCGCTTCCTCCTCCCCATTTTTTCACTAGGATACCCTGAGACGGCGACAATATTGATTTCGCATACACTACCTTCGCCTCGCACGTTAATAGCACTACTGGCCAGGGGGATAGGAGAGATTAAGGGATTAACTTCAGAACAAAAGATTAATGTTTTAACTTCGAAAGGATTGAAGCAAGTAGAAGCTAGGTTAATACTTCAATGGGCGTTTGAAAATAACTCATATGCGTTTTCACGTCCCCTCTCTCCGATTAAGAAGTCGTCTCAAATATGGCGCGTGGTCTGGATCGAGAAGAAGTTTTTAATTGAAAAGAGGAAAGGGGAGGGAGGAGTCCCTCCGGATGCGATTAATGTTGAAATCGTCTCACTTGCTGAAATAGCAGCTTATCTTTTCTTACACTTGGATGAAGTAAATAAGTCTCTAAAGGAGTACTTAGGAGGATTTTTATCTCAAGTCGGTGACATAACAGAAAGAGATGTGAGGCGTGCACTCCAAATTACACGTATAATAGGTAGAAGCGAAATGCTCGCTTCCCCAATCTCCGTCGAAACATTCAATAGCTTCAACATTATAGACTCTAAGGGAAAAATCAATACATATTGTCCCTTAGATTGGCTTAAAGAGGTGGTTCAGCAGGGTTTAATAGAAGATGTTCTCATCAATCTTCGTCTCCTTTCAGTTAAAGTTGAAGACCCTTTGGATATTCCTAAGCACAGGCGCGAAAAAATGAGGTACATGCTCCCTCTTTCGCTAGAGAGGACGATCCAGAATGGAAGAGTCATTGAATACCTTAGGCCCGTAGAGGTTGATGTTAATGTTAAGGACGAATATGCAATAATAGAGCTTCCCGATGGAGGGAGGACCGTTCTGCCCAAGGATTTCTTGGAGGTTAAGTAAGTATGAAGGTCGATTTGCTAGAACGGAACTATGCGAAACTACTACGCATTAAGCTTCGCACATTCCAAAGGCTTGCAATTGAAGAATTGCTTAATAATGCGGAACATATAAAGCCAAAGCCGTTGCTTGTACGCTTACCTACGGGCTACGGAAAGACCTTGATCGGCGAGTCCTTGCTAGCCTACGAGGCAATTAAAGATGATTGGTCCATCGTAAGGGGGCTTACATATGTACTACCTACGAGAGCGATAACGCATGATGTCGCCCATAGGCTTAAGGAGCATTTAGATAAGCTTGGCATAAGAGACGTTAAAGAGCTTCATGGTGAGTCAGATGCAACTGACTTCTATGCTGATGTCTCAGTGGCTACGTTCGATACCTTTCTCTATTCCTTTGCTAGGAGGACTCTCGATTATCATCTTGAGAGACCAGCAGGCGTCATTGCCACATCCTACGTGGTTTTCGATGAAGCCCACATGATGCAAGACAGGTACTTGTATTCACACAGCATTATGGGTAAGCTTATAGCTTCATTGCATGAAGCAGGCATTCCAGTCGTAATTATGACGGCAACTCTGCCTACGTGCATCGAAGACACGATTTTTAAGCATGTAGGAGAACCATTACGCGTACCCGATGATGTGGAAAGCTTCAATGAAGACGTTAACTCGTATAGAGGTTCTATTAAAGATGTAACATTTAAGAGAGATGTAGATCTTTTAAGCTACCTAAAGTCGCAGGAATTTTATGAGAAATTAAGGCAAGCAAAGAGGGTGTTAATCATCGCGAACACTGTAGAGAGAGCCGTTAAAGCTTTTGAAATCGTTAAGAGGAGAGAGAAAGAAGGTCTGAAGGTTGTACTGCTTCACTCTCGCATAAGATTGCAGGATCGTAGGGATCGAGAGGAAATTGCAAGAAAGCTACTTCAGTCTAAGGTGAAGTGTAGCAAATGCGATAAGAAAGTATCTTTGCCAGCTTTTATAGCAAACCATGAAGTTTATTGCGATGAATGTAAACCACTAAATGCAAGTAAAGTATCTGGCATTGTAGCCGTTGCGACACAAGTAGTAGAAGCAGGACTAGATGTAAGTTGCGAGTTATTGGTAACTGAGGTTGCACCTGCTGATGCTTTGATACAGAGGGTTGGTCGTTGTGCAAGAAGAATAGGTGAAAAAGACGGTGCTTGTGTGATATTAAAGCCAATTAGCCCAGAGCCATATCCAAGTATCTTGATCGAGAAGACGTCAGAATTGCTTGGAAGAATGAAGGATAGTGAAAGAGTTGATGCTTTAACGAAGCTAGGACCCTCTTACCAATTTGTGAATGACTCTTACAAGGAGTTTAAGCCCGAGGAGTTCTCTGAAACGCTTAGAGATTTAAGGAGCTCAATGGAAACCACATTAAGATACTTGGATGCCATATACCCTTTCATCGTAGACCAAGAGGCGATACGAGATGTAAAAGCTAGGCCGAATTCTCCACTCTTCATCTTTTCCTTGGCATCAGATGAGAGTATTGAAGCTAACTTAATGGAATATGAAGAAGAGGAGCACAAAAGTCGCTATAGGCTGAAAAAAAGATGCAAAGTAACCATTAAAGAATTGATAAAACAGTCCATTGAATTGTCAAATACTGAGGCCTTCTTCATTAACGATGAAATCATCCATGATAAGCTCTTTACATTAGAGAAGGTCTACTTAATTGAAAATGGAAGGCCACATCATGCATTATTCTTCCCCAGCACTGAAGATGGTGAACGCCTTATCGCTCGTTTACTTTATACGCGTCCATCGCTATTAGACGTAAGCTCAGAGAAAAAAGCCCGTTATTATAAGCTTGAGATTATAAGGTGTAAAGAGGGGGAAAGGGTGATTATTGAAGAGGGAACGTATGTTCTTAACCCTGATTTTTATAGCATAGAATGTGGCTTCGTGTGATGAAGAATGTGGGAATGTAACTTAAAGGAATTATGCCCCTATCTAAGTCGGGAGTTTTGTGGCTTGGGCACAGCAGGACCGAAATTCAGGTCATATCATATTGTGGATGAGGAGCGAGGAAAGCGACGTGAGGAATGTTACTTACAACATATAATTCTTTGTTGTGATGAATGGATGATTTATAAAAGGAAGTTCATTGGATCTATGGTCCGCCGCTTCGCCGCTCTCTGTGATCTTGAGATCGGTGACGACTTAATCAATGACCTAGAGGAAGCGCTTAAGATAGCAATAGCTCACCATGACATAGGAAAGCTAAGCAGGGAGTATCAAAATGGAGAGTGGTATAGACATGAAATCATCGGAGCCCATGCAGTTTATAATATATTGTTTAATTATTTGACCGACAAGCCGTACAAGGACTTACTATGCGCTCTTATCTCTGCGGCAGTTTATTTACATCATGAGGCAATTCAAATAGCACATAAATGGTTTAAGCTTCGATCGCCAACATTCGAGTACTTGAATAGTAAAATAGGACCCTTATTCTTCACCTTTGATGATGTAGCACTTCAAGCTTTTGAGGCGATTAATGAATTCAGCAAGCTAAGTATAGGATGGAGGTTGCCGAAAGCTATAGGAGGAAAAGAAATTGTGAGAACAATTAGCAACATTATAAGTTTAATAGACGGTATGCCGCGTGTGAACGCCACTAGATTATGTTTAGCCTCCGCGGTTCTCTTAATCAGTGAAGTCGATAATAGAGCAGCTGAAAGAGGGAGGGTATGATGTACCAGTATAAGATTTCATCTGTAGGTAACTTGCTTGCTGACACACTTTGCTCCCTCGGTTTATTTAAACTGATGTTGATGGTCGATCCACTCATTAAAGTTGAATGTAACCTTGGGCATTATGAAATGTTATGTGTAAAAAGCAGGAAAAAACCTCAAGACTTTGAAAAGGAGATTTTGAGAAACCTCAATGACTTGGTTGAGAGCGAATTTGTAAGACAACATCTATGGTTTAGGGTTAACACAGGAAGGGGCCTTAAACCAGCTTTTGAAGTACTAGCCGACCTGCTAAGGAAGATGGGTAGCTTCTCGTTTTCAGCCTTTGAACCCATCACCAAGGGAGGGCGTAAAGAAACTATGGAAACGTTTTACCTATCCGTGCTCCCCGTTTATGGAAAGGGGCTTGAAGAGTATGATGGCGGAATGGCAGGTGAATCAGCAAGGGCTAAGCCTGAGGTCATAGCGAGTTACATGATAGGTCTCGCTTACTACACTGTCTGCTTGGAAGAAAATGGATCTCGTTTACACCTAGCTTTAATTCCACCTTTAGGCAAGCGTGTAGATGAGAGATACCTCTTAACAATCAATAGAGCTATTGTATTGTATTTCACTGAAGAGGGACGTAGATATATCAACGGATTAAAGGCACTACCTAAGCTCACACTCCCGCTAGCTGTGTTAGCAAAGCTAGATCTTGCAACCATTGGGCTCCTTCACGAACTATATCCGCCAGAAATCTTAGTTTTTGACATTGAGCGTACTGGAAGGAAAGCAGCTGAAACTAGCCGGCTCTATGGACGATACAATACTGCTGCCATACTCAGGTTCTTCCTAAGCTTGGGTGAATGGATGCATCATGTTAAAGAATACATATCATCATTAATTAACATCCGTGGATATAGGGAAGTGAAGGATACAGAATTACCGAGTCTAATAGACTCAATCCTACTCAAGTTAACGTTAGCCATTATCAATAGCGATGCCGATATGTTAAATGGAGCACTTTTTGAAACATTAAGGTTGAAAGACAGAGTAAAAGAGAGACTATCAACATACATTGATAGGATATACATTCTTAACAATAAGGCGACGAGCGCTATGGTGAAGAGCTTACTAGTGAAGTAATGAATTATTTATCCTTTAATTAATAGACTTAATCTAGATAGGCACTTTAAGCTTTGCGCAAGAAGCTTGAGGCTAGGGGGCATTAGTAAGGAACTCAGAGGTCTTTCAATTCTCTTTATGAGATTCCTTTTGAAAAAACTCATATGAGCACCCCCAGGGGCTCATTCTTTCAATTCTCTTTATGAGATTCAAATTGCTAGTGCGCTTAACAAACTTGCAAGGGAAATTGACTTTCCCTTTCAATTCTCTTTATGAGATTCTTAAGACGTAACGACAGGTTCGAATATTGTTTCTTTCTTCTTTCAATTCTCTTTATGAGATTCTTTATGACAACAGTAGAGAACATAGATTTATCTGAAGCCTTTCAATTCTCTTTATGAGATTCCGGGGAGGGTATCATTCATTTTTGTTCTTTCCCCCTATACTTTCAATTCTCTTTATGAGATTCCATTGAAAATAAATGCATTTTCATGCGTTCATATAAAATCAGCTTTCAATTCTCTTTATGAGATTCTTGTAAATGCCCCCTTTGTGGGGCATGGCATCCTAGAAAAGTGAAAACTTTCAATTCTCTTTATGAGATTCTTTTCTTAACTTTGCAAGGTGAAGGTATAAGTTCAATAGTTCACTTTCAATTCTCTTTATGAGATTCTCATGTAAATGTATCATAGTCGTTTTTCATAGTTTTCCCTTTCAATTCTCTTTATGAGATTCTTTATTTTATTTTCATCAATTTCTCTTTCAAGTCCATACTTTCAATTCTCTTTATGAGATTCATATATAAAAGAAAGTGTCCCAGGTGTCCCAACTTTTTTTTATATTTACTTTCAATTCTCTTTATGAGATTCTCCTTGCATTTCAATACGTACTGCAGGACCACCAGAAGCTTTCAATTCTCTTTATGAGATTCTGAAAGAAAAAGTAAAAAAAGCTTTCTCGATAAATTATTCTTTCAATTCTCTTTATGAGATTCTTATGGACTCGCATTTTTCTTCAAAAAGATCTATTCTACCTTTCAATTCTCTTTATGAGATTCAGCAGCTGGAGGTGTGGCTTTAGCTCCTGCATTTCGTCCAATCTTTCAATTCTCTTTATGAGATTCGATGGTTTGAAGACGTAAAACCACAAACTCAAAAAGGATTTAACTTTCAATTCTCTTTATGAGATTCCTTAACCAGAAGACACCATATTCCCAATTAAGCAATTCTGCCCTTTCAATTCTCTTTATGAGATTCCTGTGATTGATAGTAATGTACCTGGTTGTTTATAATAGTTTGACTTTCAATTCTCTTTATGAGATTCGAAAGAAAATTTCAGTTCCAGAGGTTCCAGTGGAAATGGAGGTCAACTTTCAATTCTCTTTATGAGATTCCTTCAAAACATTCTTCAGGAATAGCTGGAGCAATAACTTCCTTTCAATTCTCTTTATGAGATTCACCTGGTATTGCGTAAATCGTCCATTGGTTTAAAACTTTTTGCTTTCAATTCTCTTTATGAGATTCCAAGTGGAGGGCATATAACACAAAGAGTGGCGCAATACAAACTTTCAATTCTCTTTATGAGATTCAGTAAATGCTATGAAGTGGCAGGGTTACAAATACCACAACTTTCAATTCTCTTTATGAGATTCTTTAATTGGATATGAATTTTATAGTACAGTAGTTTTATCACTTTCAATTCTCTTTATGAGATTCCCATACATTTCCACGATTTGAAACGCGTTTAACGGTTACTTTCAATTCTCTTTATGAGATTCTCGTATAATTTTACCACAAGACGAAGTATGGTTTGAAAACTTTCAATTCTCTTTATGAGATTCACTGTTTGAGGTCTTAAAGAGTCAAGGATGGGATATAGATGACAGCTTTCAATTCTCTTTATGAGATTCTAAAAAAATTGAAAAAATAGCAAGCCATCCTCTTGTTCCATGGGACTTCTTTCAATTCTCTTTATGAGATTCTGCAATAATGTATACTTCAATACTTTTTCCATTTGTATCAATTATAACTTTCAATTCTCTTTATGAGATTCTAGTTTGAGAAGTTTTTGGGTAGGCGGGTAGCCAGGAGGGCCTTTCAATTCTCTTTATGAGATTCAAATTGGATTTATTCCTACTATTGTTGTTGATAGTGGCTTTCAATTCTCTTTATGAGATTCTCATAAAAATACGTTTATATGTTCAATATACCCCTAGCCCTTTCAATTCTCTTTATGAGATTCGTTGTCTTTCCAGTAGCAGAATCACCAAAGAGATAAAGCCACTTTCAATTCTCTTTATGAGATTCAAACAAAAAAACAAGAGCCAATTTTTAAACTAGTAAACATTCTTTCAATTCTCTTTATGAGATTCGAAGAAAAGTATTAAAATGCTATAAAAGAAAACCCCCCTATTCCTTTCAATTCTCTTTATGAGATTCTAAATGCCCCTTATGTGGGGCATGGCATCCTAGAAAAACACTTTCAATTCTCTTTATGAGATTCTTATTTATTAACGTATTATTTTAATATTAATTTTTGTTTATTTACTTTCAATTCTCTTTATGAGATTCTGTATATTTGAAGAAAAAAATTTTATGGGGTGATAATGGAAACTTTCAATTCTCTTTATGAGATTCTTGCTATAGGTTCTGATTATGTCCATTACCATGTCTTTTGTTCTTTCAATTCTCTTTATGAGATTCTATGCTACTATAATGAAGTCGCCTGGCTCAAGTGTGATCTTTCAATTCTCTTTATGAGATTCTAGATCATTTATTTTCAATTCTAAACAAAAGCGTAGAATTCCTTTCAATTCTCTTTATGAGATTCACAACTTGCGTTACTTCTCCAACAACTGATCCTAATGTATAATACTTTCAATTCTCTTTATGAGATTCTTTTTCTCTTCTTTTGGTACTTCTACTTGTTGAGGAGGCTTTCAATTCTCTTTATGAGATTCATAGGTCGTTTCCAAGTTCCTGGGATAGTGGCTTTTTAACTCTTTCAATTCTCTTTATGAGATTCCGCAAGATTTATAAGTTATTTTGCGAATAATTATTAGTACTTTCAATTCTCTTTATGAGATTCCTTCTATACCTCTCTTTAAAAATGGCGTAAATTCTAAATGCTTTCAATTCTCTTTATGAGATTCCGATTTTAAGTCAATCAACAGCGATATCTTGCTATCTAAAAAATTCTAAATGCTTTCAATTCTCTTTATGAGATTCGGAAAGTTAGTTTATTGTAAAAAATGCAAATTTAAAAATCCTTTCAATTCTCTTTATGAGATTCTTGTTGAAAAACCGGTCTTGAAGACAAATATAAATCTTGATCATGACTTTCAATTCTCTTTATGAGATTCAAGAAATTAAACCAATAGAAACTTTTTCATCTTTTGACTTTCAATTCTCTTTATGAGATTCCTGTAGTTTTTAATATTGGTGCTCCAGCAACTCTTATAACTTTCAATTCTCTTTATGAGATTCCGAGCAAATTTTTACTCTATTTGTTTATTTGAGCTATTTTCTTATTTAAATTTTTATAGTAATATTTCGGTAGTAGCTAATCTGCTTTTGAAATATGTTTTTCCACCGAAGTTTGATAAGAAAATTATATTTAGTTAATATTATTAGATTGACATAATTTTTATAGGTATTAGAAGATAACTGTAGTTTTGGAGTGAGACTTTTGTTCTTTTTTGATAGACTTGATTTGGATAGACGTTTTAGACTTCTACGTAAAGAGCTTGAGATTAGAAATATTAGTAATGAATTAAGAGGTTGGTGTTTTGATTCTCCTCCAATTGAACCGCCTTCTAGAGCTATTCTTTTTGGTGTAAGTGAACTTGCAATGCGTTATTGTGAAAAAATGCGAGATATTTATTTAAAACGAGTTTTAAATATTAAGCCCCCTCCTACAATTAAAATGGCTAGAGGTATTGTTTTACATACAATTAATCGTGAAACTCTTTCTATTATTAAGAAATCGCTTTTCTCTGGAAATGTTAAATCTGGATCTGAATTAATTGAAAATCTACTTCCACTTACTAATGAAATTGTTGATAGAGCTATTTTGGAAATTGAAAAATTATTCTCGAGTAAGATAAATGAAGAAAACAAACTTAGAATTGAAGCATCAGCATTTTATAGATTTCTTATTGTTCAAGCTGCTGCTAAAGTTGATCAAACTATATCTAAATATCCACATTCTGATATTGATTCAATAATCAGTATTGCTATTCCACCTATTGTTGAACGTAAAGTTGATGGTAGTCTTATTGGATTAAGTAGAGAACTTAGTGTTGATATATATACACCATTCAATGCTATAGCTGATTTAAAAACAGGTGATATTAGAGAATTTCATCCATATGCTGCAACTGGATATGCTCTAGCTATTGAGGCTGAGGAGAATATTCCAATTGATTTTGGTTTTATTATATATGTTCAAATAGAACCAACTAGACTTGTACCTAGCTTTAGAATGAAATATTTTGTTATAAGCGATGAACTTAGACGTGAGTTTCTTGAAATTAGAGATGAAGCTTATGAAATTGTATCAATTGGTAGAGATCCTGGCAAACCTATAAAATGTCCAGATTATTGTCCATATTATAGTGTTTGTGAGTGATAATAATGAAACGTTTAATCATAAATGAACCTGGATTATTTATTGGTGTTAAAAAAGAAATGATTGTTGTTAAAAGAAAAAATGAAAAAATTTTGGAAATTTCTCCATTAAACATAAGTCAGATTGTAATATTAACACGTGGAGCTACCATCTCCTCTGCTCTTATGAGACTTCTTACTAAATATAAAGTAGATTTGATAATATATTCTAGCTCAGGTTTTCCAATTGCTAAACTCTCAAGTACAAGAATTAGTGGATCAATTAAATTAAGAAAAGAACAATATAAAGCTCAAGATTTGCCTATTGGTGCTTATCTTACTAAAAGATTTGCTTGGGCTAAAGTTGTTAATCAAAAATCTCTTTTACGTGAAGCTAGTAGAAATAGAAGTAATATAGAATTATCTAAAAAATTACTTGAAATGTCTAAGTCAATTTCTAATATAGCTACAATGATAGATAATATTGAAGGAAATAATGCTAATTCTATTAGGAGTGAAGTTATGAGACTTGAAGCTGAGGCTGCGAAAATATATTGGCAAGGTTTTAAGCTTTTACTACCAGAAGGGATAGATTTTCCAGGTAGAAGAAAAAAGTTTGAGAATCCTGAAGATCCAGTTAATATTATGCTTAATTTTTGTTATGGACTTTTAGCTTCTGAAGTTTTGTTAGCTATTGAAGCAAGTGGACTTGATCCATTTGCTGGTTTTTTACATATTGATTCTCCTAGAAGACCTGCACTTGTAATGGATATTATGGAAGAATTTAGACAACCCATTGTTGATAGAGTAGTTTTAAGATTAATTTCAAGTATTAAAGATTCAAAATCAATAATTGAAGAAAGAAGACTAAAAAGAGATTTTCGATTTCAAATTGTAAAAGCTTTTTCTGAAAGATTATCTGAGACTCTAACTTTTCATGGAAGATCTTTACCATTATCAAGTCATATTTTTCTACAACCAAAGAGACTTGCTAATTTTATTCTTGGAAGAGAAAACAATTATATACCATTTACATTAAGGTGATGAAAAATTGCAAACACTTGTTGTATATGATATAAGCAATGATGATATTAGACTTAAGATAAGTGATACATGTAAAAGATTTGGATTAACTAGAATTCAAAGAAGTACATTTTTAGGATACTTAACAAGTATGCGCAGAAAAGAATTGATAACAGTGTTAAGAAGAATACTTGGAGATGCTGATGGAAATATTCAAGTATTTGTCATATGTAAAGCTGATTTAGCTCTAAGAGAAGTTTTAGGAAAACCCTTTGAGGAATATGCAAAAGATGAATTAATAGTATAAGAGGGAAGTAAAAATTGTCTGAAGATGAACTTATACATCTTATACCAGTTACATGGATTAAACAGTATTACTTCTGTCCAAGAATAATTTATTACTTAGGTGTTTTAGGCTATAGTGAAAGATTAACTGAAAGCATGATTGAAGGAAAAGAATTCCATTTATCAGAAGAGAAAAAAGCAAAACGTAGGAAAAGTGTTGCTGGTGAAAGAAAAGAACAAGCTAAATCAGTTTGGAGTAGACTATTAATAACATCAGAAAAACTTGGGTTATATGGTATAGTTGATGAAGTATATGAAATAAATAATGGATTAGTTATAGTAGAAAATAAATTCATGAAATCTCCTAAAAAGCCATATCCTAGTCATGTTTATCAAGCAGTAGCATATGCTATGTTAGCAGAAGAAAAAATTGGAAAAATTGTCAGAAAGATTATAATAAAGTATGTAAAAGATGGTAAAACATTTGAAATACCATTAACAGAAGATTTAAAAAAACATGTTCAATGGACAGTTTCAAGAATAAAATCAATAATTGAAAAAGAAAAACTTCCAAGAGGTAATTATAAAAAATGTAAAAATTGTGGTTTCATAAAAATATGTGGTAAAATATGATGTAAATAGACTTCGGTGGAAAAACATATTTCAAAAGCAGATCAATTACTACCGAAATATTACTATAAAAATTTAAATAAGAAAATAGCTCAAATAAACAAATAGAGTAAAAATTTGCTCGGAATCTCATAAAGAGAATTGAAAGAGTTCAATCTCCCATTCCTTTCTTGCTTCTTCGCTTAAGAATCTCATAAAGAGAATTGAAAGCTTGTATACCATTTGTCAAGAGTTATCTTTGCTTCATTTTGAATCTCATAAAGAGAATTGAAAGGAAAGTGCGAATGATGTAGTAAAAGTTATGGCAAGTTATGAAGAATCTCATAAAGAGAATTGAAAGTGTTATACTTGATGATATTACTTCAATTTTTCCAAAACAGGAATCTCATAAAGAGAATTGAAAGTACTTCTTCAATTGGTTTTGTCACAATTCCAACATCAGCAGAATCTCATAAAGAGAATTGAAAGTGGATTTTCACTAGTCATTATAAAAACTAGCTGATATAAGAATCTCATAAAGAGAATTGAAAGCTTTTGTGCAAATTCATGAAAACACATCATAGTCATTTTATGTAATTGAATCTCATAAAGAGAATTGAAAGTTTTTTGTAACTTCCAAGACCCGCAGGAAGTTGAAAGGGAATCTCATAAAGAGAATTGAAAGTCTCATGGTGAATGGGGTTCAGAAATTCCGCTTTTAAATATTGAATGAATCTCATAAAGAGAATTGAAAGTTCAAAATATTGTTTTACTATTTTTGTGATTACTTCAGGAATCTCATAAAGAGAATTGAAAGTTGTAATTTTCATCAAATCGTAAAATTCTTTTGAATTCTTGTGAATCTCATAAAGAGAATTGAAAGATAGAAAAAATAGGGGTGATAATATCACCCCTGTTTAAAGGAATCTCATAAAGAGAATTGAAAGTTTCTTAAACAAATAAGATTAAGTGGTGGTTCATTTAAATCATCGAATCTCATAAAGAGAATTGAAAGCTTATCGTAGGTCCTGCAACCATAGATGAAATATCAGAATCTCATAAAGAGAATTGAAAGTTCATCAATTTCTTTTTTAAAAATATCAACTTCATATTGATGAATCTCATAAAGAGAATTGAAAGTTAATTCGAGTAATTTTTTTCAGTGACGTTTTCTGCTTTTCAGAATCTCATAAAGAGAATTGAAAGGATGAGTTAAGTTCTAGCCAAGCCTTGTATTCTCTTTTTAGAATCTCATAAAGAGAATTGAAAGTGTGCATTAGTTTTCATACTGTTTATCTGCTCTATAATTTTGAATCTCATAAAGAGAATTGAAAGTAATGCGTGAATGTACTCGCCATCAGCGGACTCGCCATCAGCGGCGAATCTCATAAAGAGAATTGAAAGAATAGTAGTTTAATCATAAATAGATATATGTGGTTGCCTTGAATCTCATAAAGAGAATTGAAAGTGAATATTTCATATTCTTCTTCGTCAACTGTCGTTATCACTGAATCTCATAAAGAGAATTGAAAGACTCTAATTAATGAACCTGGAAATGCTTTAACAAAAGGAATCTCATAAAGAGAATTGAAAGAATACCACTTTCTTCATCTATTTTTATCATTCCTTTTCCTTGAATCTCATAAAGAGAATTGAAAGTAAAAAAATGAAAGAGCAAGCCAGGCTGAATGAAGTAAAGAATCTCATAAAGAGAATTGAAAGATATTATGATTATTGTTGATGAGCCGAAGTTCTGGATAAGAATCTCATAAAGAGAATTGAAAGTTCCCCTGTATCGCGAAGAAGTATCCTCGCGATGGGTCGTGAATCTCGAATCTCATAAAGAGAATTGAAAGCTTGACATTTTTAGTTAACCCTATCGTCCCATCACTTTTTCTAGAATCTCATAAAGAGAATTGAAAGACAGTTTGTCTCATGTTATTGTTAACTATGGTCAAAAAGAATCTCATAAAGAGAATTGAAAGTTATAATATTTGCCCAATTCATTTATTAACCCTGTCTTTTCTGAATCTCATAAAGAGAATTGAAAGAAAATTCGCAAAAGCCGTAAATCTAAATTTCCTTTCAAGTTCGAATCTCATAAAGAGAATTGAAAGGAAAGATACAAACAAAGAGATTGTCTAAAGCCAGGTTTGTGAATCTCATAAAGAGAATTGAAAGCAAAAAGTTTTAAACCAGTGGACGATTTACGCAGTACCAGGAATCTCATAAAGAGAATTGAAAGTGAGAAATATTGATAAGTGTATATTGTCCCACTTGTTCTTTTGAATCTCATAAAGAGAATTGAAAGTTCCACTCTTTGGAATTGGCGCAGGTACAGATACAGCAGTACCTTCGAATCTCATAAAGAGAATTGAAAGGATTTACAAAGTGCTTTTGAAATGTTTAGGAGGGGTATCATGAATCTCATAAAGAGAATTGAAAGTCTATTTCAAGATATGAGTTTAGTATTAATGTTGCGTAAAGTTGAATCTCATAAAGAGAATTGAAAGAACATCTTTACGTTTTAATTTTAAAGCTTCTGAAACTCTAGAATCTCATAAAGAGAATTGAAAGGTAGATGCTGAGCCATGTGTAGTCCGTTCCATTGTTTGTGCGAATCTCATAAAGAGAATTGAAAGAATAGTTTGAACTGATGTTATGTTTTCATTTGCAAACAGTGAATCTCATAAAGAGAATTGAAAGTTACAACATCTATGCGTACAGGAACACGTGGGTGCACGTCGTCAGGAATCTCATAAAGAGAATTGAAAGAGGTCTGGTAATGTTGGTGTTTGAGACATTTTTATCCGCTATGGAATCTCATAAAGAGAATTGAAAGTTATCAGAACAACACCTAGATATTCAAGTGCAAATATAGAATCTCATAAAGAGAATTGAAAGTAAATTACATTAGATAGATCAATATCATTATTGAAGTCTACGAATCTCATAAAGAGAATTGAAAGAAAAAGTAGCCGTGACTAAGGATCAAATCGTCAAATTTAGAATCTCATAAAGAGAATTGAAAGTAAACTCATCGAGCTCGCCCACGTTCACACCTCCAAAAGAATCTCATAAAGAGAATTGAAAGTTGTTTGTATGGTATTTCCCAGCCATCAAGCCATGCTTTTAGGAATCTCATAAAGAGAATTGAAAGAGAGTTGAAAGGCCCTAAAAAGGTCCAGAATTTGTAGAATCTCATAAAGAGAATTGAAAGTATGTTATTTCTGCACCTGATTCTGTATAAAATAATGGAATCTCATAAAGAGAATTGAAAGTCAAACGTTCGTTTGACAGAATCGGCATTCGCTTAACCGAGAATCTCATAAAGAGAATTGAAAGTTGTTTACGTTTCTTAGTGGTGGCTTATTTATAATTTGGAATCTCGTAAAGAGAATTGAAAGATAATGGAAAAAAGCAAAACATATATCTATTAATCATGTAAGAATTTCGTAAAGAGAATTTGAAGAACATTATATGAAGGTGAAAATGAATGAACTTTAAAACAGAAGAAATTTCATTAATAGCAATATTTGCTACTCTTTATGCAGTAGCAGTTATTTCATTAGCACCAATAAGTTTTGGTATATGGCAAATTAGAATAGCTGATATGTTACTACCACTTTCAATAATTTTTGGAATGCCTTGTACCATAGGATTAAGCTTAGGTTGTTTAATAGCAAATATTTATGGTGGATTAGGAATAATAGATATTCTTGGTGGTACAATTGCAAATTTCTTAGCTTGTCATATAGCA
>JAWAJB010000014.1:0-19238 GCA_038888155.1 Desulfurococcaceae archaeon | reverse complement strand
AAGACTAAAAAGATTGTGTAGTAAAGGGAGGGAATACTTAACTCTACCAAAAGAAAATCTCAAAACATATACGCATGTAAATTTAAATAACAATTCAAACCTAAACCCTTCAAACAAGAAAACCAAAAATCACATAAAACCCATACATAAATTGACAAAAACTTAAACCATCAAAATTACAAAAATTAAAATAAATTGTGAAAAGTCTTAAATATCTTTTACAATACATATATTATAATATCAGGTAGTAGTTGTATATGTCTATTAACAGTTTCATGAGACCAATATATTATGAGGATTTAAAGAATTTATGGGTTAAAGCTCATAGGAATGGTAATGTGCGTAGATTGAATGTTTATGAGAAGGCTTTCTATAGGGTTTGTATGGTTTATTGTAGGTTTGCAGGCAAAATAAAGAGTTTTGAAGTATTAAAGATTTTAAAGCCGATTATTGAGAAGTTGAGTTCCACTCCGAAGAGAGAAGCTTTAAAGATTGGTTTGGAAAGAACCCGCAAACTTATAGGTAACCATATAATCTTAAAATTATTCCCAAAATTATTGAATTGGATTATGGATAAAAACTATATATTATATATAGGGTTTATGGAAATAAATAATCCAACATACATGAAGATTATGATTTAAGATTTTAGAGAAGACTATGGTATCCAAAGACGATGTCACAATAATTATTCCAACTCTAAATGAAGAAAAGGCTATTGGATTGGTTTTAGATGAACTTATAGGTTTAGGTTATGATAAGGATAAGATTATTGTTGTTGATGGATATTCAAAGGATAATACTGTTAAAATCGCCTTGGAGAAGGGTGTAAAAGTTTTATATCAACATGGCCCTGGGAAGGCTGGAGCCATACAAACAGCATTGGAAAGCATAAATACACCATACATACTGGTTATGGATGGAGATTACACCTACGATCCCAGAGGAATAGAATACATGCTTAAACATGCAGATAAATACGATGAGATTATTGGAGTTAGAAGGAGCAATATATCAACACTACATAAATTTGGCAATAGGATAATCAACTTTACATTCAACATTTTATTTGGAAGTAGATTAAGCGATGTATGTAGTGGCATGTACCTAATAAGGGTTGAAGCATTAAAAGACCTAGAATTTAAAAGTAGAAATTTCGGTGTAGAAGTGGAGATTGCAGCACACATATCCCAAACTGGAAGAATTACTGAAGTCCCAATAAATTATAGGAAGAGAATTGGCGGTAGAAAACTTAAATCCTTTAGAGATGGATTAAACATTATTAGAACAATACTATGGCTTGCAAGAAGATACAATCCAATACTCCTATTCTCAACAATTGCAAGCTTAATGGCAATCCCAGGTGGAATAATAAGTTTATGGCAACTATACCTAAGATATAGATTTGGAAGTGGAGCATGGTCCTATGGATGGGCATGGCTTGGACTAACACTCCTAGTAATAGGCCTACAAGGATTCACCATCTCCACAATAACACTCCTACTAAAAAGAATGGAAACAAGAATCATACAAAAAATTAAAAGTGAAAAATCATAAACATTACAGGCGTCTCCATAATGGGTGAGAAACACTTGTCTTCAGAAAATTAGAGTATGCATATGTAAACATGAATTTAACAATTAAAGGCGCCCTGAATCTTCTTTTATCTGCGGGTTCACGATAAGGAAGATCGTGAAAATCCACCATATCGAGGTTATGAGGCTAATGCCATGAGCTCCAGTATATATGTTTCTACTGCAGAAGATAGGCTAAGCAGTTGATGCTGGAACTATTGGCTTTAGCCCTTGCGCTGGTGCATTTCTGTTTACCACTAGCTTACTACTCATATGCTAAAGTTAAGTGGTTTAAGAAGCCATGGAACCTGAAGCTTAATGAAAATTATAGGCCTAGGGTCACGATTATATTGCCAACGTATAATGAGGCTAAACATATAAGGGAGAAGCTGGAGAATTTGTACGCTCAGGATTATCCTAGAAGTTTACTGGAGGTTGTTGTGATTGATTCAGCGAGTGAAGATGGGACGGCTGATATTGTTGAGAGATGGATTGGGCAGCATAAGGGCTTAGAGCTGAAACTTATAAGGGAGGAAAAACGTAGAGGTAAGGCTTACGCGTTAAATCACGCGTTGAAATATGCCAGCGGCGATGTTATCGTGATAGCTGATGCTGATGCATTTTGGCCCAGCGACGCCCTAACCAAGGCGGTTAAGTGGCTTTCCAACTCATCAGTTGGAGGTGTTTCATGCTTGAAGAAGCCCTTATGCTCGGGTGCCGCTGGAGTTGAGTCAGGCTATAGGAAATACTATAATGTTTTGAGGATTGCCGAGAGCAAGGCTTACTCTACACCCATATTCCATGGAGAACTAGCAGCCTTTAAAACCGATGTGCTGAAGGATGTAGGTGGCTTTCCAACAGATGTAGGGGCTGACGACAGTTATACAGCGACAAAAATAGCCTTCAAGGGTTTTAAGACCATAGTTCCAGATGATTTATGGGTTGAGGAAAAGGTTCCAGAAGAAAACTACTTCTCATGGAGAATACGTAGAGCCCAACATTTAATACAGCACTTCATGAAAACGTTAAGAGCTGGGAAAGTTAATGAGAAGTTTAAGTGTATCATATTAGCTGAAAGCTATCTACACCTAGTAAATCCATGGATACTCGCTGCAGCAGTAATACTGCTCATAACATCAGCAATCATATATCACAGTTTACTATCGTGGATAATCCTAGCATTAGGGCTTTCATTACTAGCGCTAAAACCCTACAGAACTTGGATAGCAACGCAACTATGCCTAATAGTGGGGGCAATAAGGAACCTTTATACTAAGGAAATAGTTTGGGCAAAACAAATCAAGTGAATGTTTAAGACAGCTTTCTTTAGCATATTTGCTCCTATTGCCGTATGCGGTTGTGTTGAATAAACTGGTTTGATGAGGATGATCTCTCAAAAGATGCTAAATAGATTGCACGTTATGGGTTATTAGGTATGTCTATGGAAGAGGTTGAGATCCTGCGAGGGAGGGCTAAAACCTTTCTAAAGTATGCTAAAGAGGCTTTGGAGCGTAGAGACTTCGATTTCGCTTGCGTCTCAAGTGAGCAGGCAGCTCAGCTCTTCGTAAAGTCTGTAATTCTGGAGCTGGTAGGTGAGGTTCCTAGGCTATACCGGGTGAGGGAGCTCCTCTATCTATTGAGTAGGTCAGTGCCTGAGATGGAAAAGCCAATAACGGAGTTTGTTGAGGAGAATAGGGAGGCTCTGAGGGCTCTCGACGACGCTTATATAACCTCTAGGTACATGCCCTATACGTATACACGTGAGGATGCCGAGGCGCTCGTTAGACTGGCTGAGGATTTAATCGAGTTTATAGGTAGGGTGTTGAGGGGTGCAGGCATTAGAGAGGTACTATAAGGCTAAGTATGAGAGATTTAAGAGTCTCTTAAAGTGGAGAGATCATCTGCCAGAGCTTTTAGAAGCTGTTAGGAGCGTACTGCCAGATGCAGAGGTATACGTCTTCGGCAGTGCATTGAGGAACAAGCTTACGGCCAATAGCGACGTGGACATACTAGTAATATCCGATAAGGCTACAGGCTCACAACGCCATAAGCTGGCTGCAGCCATAGAGGAGAAGCTAAGAAACCCATTCATATTTGAAATACATTTGACAACGAAGGAAAAGCTAGCTTGGTACAAAAAGCACGCGAAAGAACTAGCTCCTGCAGAGCAGCTCATTCAAGTGATCATCGAGGGAGACTTAAGGACTGAGCAAAGCCACACCTAATTTTAAGGGTCCCTGGGAACCTACCAGGGAGAATGTTTAGGCAAAGTAGGTCGATGAGGGGACATACCTTAGGAGGCGTGCTGAAAGCTTGGTCCACCAGCAGGTAGAAAGCCCTTAAAAGTAGTGTTTCGGCGATGGCTGCCAGCATAAACAGGGCCTATGTGAAGAAGCTCGCCTCAGATATCGAGGAGTCCATCGAAGCCATCCTCCGCTACACGTCGAAACCTTATGAGAGCATGAGTGAAGCCGAAAGGTATGCCGTTAGATACAACATTATTGTGATAGCTGAGGCTATTGCTGCATTAGCCATTCACACAGCTAGGAGGCTATGCGGTGAGGAGCCTGAGACCACCCAGCATGCTCTCTCGATACTCAGGGGGAGGGGCCTGCTAATCGAGCTCGAGTACGAGAATCTTGCACGCCTGATCAGGTTGCGGAACCTGCTCCTTCACAGGTACTGGACTATAGATGACGAGAGGATCTATGCGAGCATGTTGAGTGAGCGCTACAAGTACTACAGGCTCGATTTGAAGGAGAAGGAGGCTGTGAAGGAGGTTGTTAGGGAGGTTCTCGAGGAGGGGGGCGTGGAGCTAGCCATAATCTTCGGAAGCTTCGTGGAGCTAGAGTCATTCAGGGACGTCGACGTGGCAGTCTACGCAGGCTCACGTGAGCTCGACTTGGATGCAGTAATCAAGCTGTCAGTGAAGCTTGAGGAGCGCCTGCACATCCCCGTCGACGTGGTCCCCCTGAACGAGGTCTCGCCAAGCTTCAGGCACTACATACTGACCAAGGGCGATGTGGTCCTGGAGAAGAGGCCGGGACTCTACGAAGCGCTGCTAATGAGGACGCTAGACGAGCTAGCACTTCTGGAGAGCGAGGAGACCGTAGTCTGAGGCTCCTAGCAAAGAAATAGCTCGGCTTATTAAGCGATGAGAGCGCTCTTCGTGGCCCCGCGCTATTACCCTCACATCGGCGGGGTTGAGTACGTGGTTAAGTCCATAGCTGAAAGACTTGTCAGAAGAGGCCATGAGATTAATGTGCTATGTGGTGAATCTGGCATAGATAAGCCCAGAGAGGAAGTTGTTAACGGTGTTTCTGTTGTACGATGGCCTATTTGGAGTCCTAGAGATGCATATCATATTCCAAGAATGAGAAAAGGCCTGAAAAGATGGTTATTGAACATTGTTAAAGAATGCGATATAGTTCATTTTCACAGCGTTCATAGTGTTTTGACGATATACTCTTTGAGAATATTGAAGGATTGTAGTGCACGTAAAGTTTTAACACCTCATTATCATGGTACTGGACACACATTGTTCAGAAGATTTTTGTGGAGGGGTTGGAGGAAATTTGTTAAGGAAGCTCTTCGATGCGTTGATGTTATTCATACAGTCTCCAATATGGAGACACAGCATGTCACTAGGGATTTCCATGTAAAGCCTTTAAAGATCGAGCATGGCGTTGAAGAATGGTTATCGAATATCTCTTGGAATCCATCAAATTATATAATGTATAGCGGGCGTATCGAGAAGTATAAGAACGTTCACAGACTTGCAAAAATCGTGAGGATACTTAACGAGATAGGGTTAGATCTAGAACTGAAAATATTTGGGGATGGCCCCTTTAAACATAAGTTACAAGGCTTTTTAAATAAGCTAAAGATAGAGTATGAATTAAACCATCCACAGCCCTACAAAGAATATATCAGCTGTCTGTCAAGGGCTACTTTATTTGGACTACTGTCGGAAAGGGAGGCGTTCGGACAAACAGTTAACGAGGCAAACGCTCTTGGAGTGCCAGTTGTGGTTGCTGAGCCTTGGGGCCTAAACTTCAGGGAAAGAACCAGAACACTAATAACAAAACTAAGTAAAAGCGATGAAGACATAGCTAAAGAGATAACCGCGTTCTTAGATGAAGCCAAAAAGCAGCCTAAATCTGAAGTTCCAAGCTGGAGCCAAGTAGTAAACCTCTACATTAAAACTCTGTACACCCGGTGATCACGCTTACCTCAGGAAGAGCTCTTAACGCGCAACTCCAGGCTTGTCAGCAGCCGCTTAGTTTAAGGCTGACACATTATTGTTAGTGCTTTACCATCCACTAAGCCAGAAGCTTTAACCTCAGTAGTTGACAACACTTGCCCAGCCCTAGGATATAGCTGCTTAGCAGGGAGTTAAGGTATCCCTCGTACTCTAAGGTGAGTCTCTATTGAGGATAGGGCTGATCAGGAGGGAGTTCATTACCCACCTCGATGAGGTAAACAGTGTTATTGTTAACCTAGCTGAGGCATTCAAGCCACTCGGGCATGAAGTCTTCATCCTGAGCTGGAGTTATAGAGGTGTTGTGGAGGAACTCAACAGGTGGTTTAAGACAGTCCACGGGCTGGACGTCGAAGTTGAGGTAGCTACCCTACGGGGTCCTGAAGATAGAGACAGATGGCTCACAATGCTCTTAGACTGGTTCACGAAGGGTAATGGGATGCTCGAAAGATTTAATGCTGACATCGCCATAGTCAGTGGAGTCGCCCCCGTAAGGTTTAAACCGAAAAAAGCAGTGGCTCACGGACTCCATGTCGGTGTATCGAGGCTTCAGCGCTCTGTTCTCAAGCTACTCTACAGAACATACGATCATGTCATCTGCGTCTCCGAAGAGACTCAGAGAGAGTACAAGGGAATAGTGAAGTGTGACGGGATCATTCCGCTACCACTGAAGCTAAAGAACTTCAAGCCACTGGAGCCCTCTAAAAGAGCAAATTTAATAGTTCACATTGGTACCCGTCCAGTCAAAAATCCTTTGGTTAGTGTTAGAGTTGTTGAAATACTCAGAGAGCGTGGGCACGACGTAGAGTTAGTTATTATCGGTGAAAGATCAGAGTGGCTCGAGAGGGAGATCGCATCAAAGAAGTTTATCAGGCTGCTACCAGGTGTCTCCGAGGAGGAAAAGAACAAAGTTCTCTTAGTGCAAAAGCAATGTTCTACATCATCGGGAGAAGCCTTCTCCTATGCTAGCCTCGAAGCTATGGCGTGTGGTACACCACCCGTTGTTTCCTACGCTGTACCTCGGGATGTTGTTATCCATGGATACAATGGTCTCAGAGTGGAAACTCTGAACCCCGTAGACTATGCTAATGCTCTCGAGACCTACTGAAGCTCGCCCGAGAAACCCACAAAGCTAAACATACTGAGAGCTCTAGCATACCCTCTAGTCAAGGTAGTCCCCAGCTTGAGGATGCTGATAGTAGTTGTTGATGAGAGCGCTGGCTGTATTGAGCCTCGAAGAGTTGTGAGATAGTAGACCATTGATTTTCTAAGACCTCGGATCCTATGAAGGTCTTAGTGATAATACTCAATAGTGGTTATAAGCACTTCAAGTACACACTCTTTAGCTTGAAGGAGCAAACCAGAAGGCTAAGACTTGTTAGAAGTAAGGAATAATTCTGTAGTGGGAAAGTTTTGAATGCCAATCGATATTCTCTACTTAATAGATGTATTTGAGATAAACTATCCGAGAGACCAGAATTACATAATTAAATACATGATTGAAAAAAACCATAACGTAACTGTTATAACCTCTAAAGACCCGAGATTTGAACACTATGATCCTTTAATATTTCCAAAAGCGAGGATACTACGTTTTCCTGTTTTAGGACGTTTTAAAGGAGCCCTTATTTACTTTCACCCAAGTATGTTTAAACCTCTGCTTCAAAGCTTTGATGTGATTCATACTTTTACATTCTTCACTTTTTCCTCCGTATACGCCCTAGCCTTTCGTGGAGAGGTTAAATTAATTAGAAGCGAGATATCGTGCCCAGGCAGTTTAACTTTTCTTAAAGCACAAAGTAAAGGTACCATTTATTCTCGGTTAATAGATTACTATAGAAAATATTACGATTACTACACAGTATACAATGAACTAGAGGAAAAGAGTTTGGAGCTCTTGGGCTTTCCAAAGGAAAAAATAATTGTAGTAAAGCCAATGATAGATTATGACGTATTTTCGAGATTAAGCAAATCCGAACTTAACGATGAAATAGTTATCGGTGTCATTGCTCGGATCTCACCAGAAAAAGGTCTGCATAGATTAATAGCAATAATGAAAAAAGTTAAAAACTCATCACCAGAGATATTAAAGAAGATTCGAGTATTACTAGCTGGAAGAATTGATCATAAGAGCTACGCTTTTCAAGTACTAACCAATCTAAGCAAACTATTAAAAGAAAAATTTTTCTACATAGGTGAAGTAGCTCCTCCTTATGAGTTCTACAAAATGATTGATGTTCTAATCGTACCATCATTAATCGAAACTGGTGCTATAACCGTTTTAGAAGGTATGGCAGCTGGAAAGATGGTCATTGCTAGCGATATATACCCCATAAATCTTTACATAAAACATGAATACAATGGTTTCCTTTTTAAGTCCTCTGAGGATGTAGTAAAAATTCTTCATCAAATCACCTCAACAGGTTCAGAGCTTAAAATTATTGCTAGAAGAGCTCAAGAGTATGCACGAGAGCATGATTACAAAGTTGTGTGTCAAGCGCTTGAAAGGATATACATCAACTCGAGTGAGAGGTAACTAAAGATACT
The DNA here is from genome assembly GCA_038888155.1 of Desulfurococcaceae archaeon. GTDB lineage: Archaea > Thermoproteota > Thermoprotei_A > Sulfolobales > Desulfurococcaceae > UBA285. The sequence continues at coordinate 10,856 of JAWAJB010000014.1, read as the reverse complement.
TCACCTAAGCTGACAACCTCATATGCGAATTACTCTATTTACTCCTTATCTTTATCCATTCCAAATAGATATGCTGGAGACCTTGAGAGGGATAACTTCAACGAAGCTCTTTACTCTTGGAATCTATGGCAACTATCCGTTCGAAGAATTTTTGAGATACACTATACTTTTTAAGCCTGTTATTAGAGTATTAGGTCAACCAATGTTTTCGCCTTTGGATATACTTAGATTCGTTCGGTGGAAACCTAACGCAGTAATAATTTACGGTGCTGAAAATATTTCAGGTCTATGCGTCTTCTTTATTTCCAAACTTACAGGTGCTAAAACGCTTGTTATAGTGGAGGAGAATAACATAACTTCGCTTAATAGCATTATCTTGGGCTTTATTCAAAAGATTAAAAGAGCTGTAGTCAAGTTCGTCTATGAGTTCTCAGATATAATAGTCGCGGAATCCTCAGCATCAAAAAGATATGTCGAGGAGATGCTTCACATAAGGAGGACTAAACATCTCTCTATTCATCCTCATGGAGTTAATGTAAAACATTTTTCTAAAAACAGTCACTCTAAGAATGGCGTGAAAGCAAAAGAGCTACTGTTGAGAAGCCTTGGTTTATCAAAGGACTTAATTGAAAAGCTATGGATTTGCTTTATAGGAGAGCTATCCTACTCTAAGGGTACTGATGTACTGATTGATGCAATAGAAATTCTTAGAGAAAGAAATATATTGCGCAAATATAACTGCGTATTCTTCTTGCCTAGAAGATCCAGGTTTTTCCCAGATAGATACGATCTTAAGCGTATTTATCTACGAAAGTTATCTAAACTAGTTAGAGAAGGTTATGTTGTTTTATATCCTCCACGAGCATACAGTGAGATGCCCCTATTCTACCGCTCAGCCGACATAGTAGTTCTTCCATCAAGGTTTCTCAAAAATACGAGTAGTGATAGAAGCCCAAATGTCGCGCTAGAAGCTCTTGCTACAGGTACACTCTTAATAGCCTCTTATGCAGGAGGCATTCCAGATATTGTAGGCGATGCTGGTCTTCTGGTCAAACCTAACGACCCTTACGCACTGGCTGACAAAATAGAGAAAGTAGTAAAACATTACGAAAAATACCAATACCTAAAGGAGAGAGCACGTGTAAGAGCTGTCACGAAGCTTGACATTAGACTTTACACCTTTACCTTACTAAAGAATCTGTGTAAAACTATGAAAAAGACGATAATATAAGCTACCCAAGATGGACTTAAAGGTCGCATTTCTTATTGAAAGCTGGGGTCCTCCGTGGAATGAGGGCTACAAAAACCTAGCTAAATATATCTACGAGATGTTAAAAACACGTCTAAACATAGATGTACTTGAGAAAAGCGGTAGTTTAACTAAACAGCATAACTATGATGTAATTTGGATATTTAACTATCCGGAAAACCTTACTACAATCTTTAAGCTACTAAACTTGAAGAGAATAAACAATGCAATAGTAAAGGAAGTGGCAAAAAAAGAGCTTGATGTAGGCTTCAGATCTAAGATCAAAACTTTATTGCTGAGAAGAAAACTGTGGGATGTTATAGTAACGACCACTGATCTTCTCAAATCAGAGTTAGCAAGGTTTATTAGTGATAGGTGTATTTTTACTCTGCCACCTCCTATTCCAGTAGGTTACTTTAAGCCCTTAAACAAGTATATATCAAGAGAGGTTTTGGGGTTTGAGGAAGACAAGATCTACATAGGATATACCGGGACTATAAATAAGTACAGACGACTCGATATAGTCTTTAAAGCTATAAAAAATGTTGCTTTAAAAAACGTAGTGTTCGTAGTAGCTTTAACAAATATTCAGAGGAAGGATCTTGGTGCTGTAATAAGAGAAGTTAGAAAAGCCTGGGTGCCACTAAAATTTATCATAACTCATGATGTACGGATTCTATATTCATCCTTAGACATGCTAATATACCCCGTAGAGCGTGAAGGGAGCATAGAACCGCCTTTAACCATACTGGAGGCTATGAGTTGTGGCACACCTGTAGCTACCCTTAGAAACACGATTACGAAAAAAATCATACGAGATCGATTAAATGGTTTCCTCTTTAATAGCCCTTACGAGTTAAGAACGATCATAGAAGAAGTATTAGAAGATACGCTAAACAAAAGTAAAATCTCCGTAAATGCTAGAAAGAGAATTATTGAAATGTTTGATTCTAAAAAGCTGGAGAGAAGATACCTAGAATTTCTAAAGACTCTAGGCACCTAGTCATAGAAGGAATAGTCCATGTTGATAGCAATTATGGGCATTGATGGTTCAGGTAAAACCACCCAAACTATGTTGCTCTATAAAGCTCTTAGAAAAATTGGATACAAAGTTAAGGCCACGTATGCCGGAAATACTGGCATAAAGCTTGGTAAAACGTTTTCATTTTATCTCTCTTTACCCCTTGACATATTCATCAATAGATTAATGAAAATGAAGAAGCAAAACTTCTACAAAAAATATCCTAAATTAGCAAGGCTTGAAGAATTCTTATTATTTCTAAACTACATCCTATTAGTGTTGCCTAAAGTATGCCTATATAGGTTCTTTTTTGAAATTGTTATAGCTGACAGATACGTATACGACTACATCATATCATGTATCGCCTCCCCTAAGCCCTGCTCAAAAATCCTTATGAGAGCACTCTTCAAAATAGTACCTCAACCTGATTTAACGATACTCCTAGATGTTGATGAGGAAGTAGCCTATGCTAGAAAATGTGGTGAAAAACCCATAGATGATTTAAAGGAACTAAGGAGATTATATTTAAACTTTATAGTAAAAATAGAAGGCAAAATTATACAAACACATGATAGACCTGCTATTAGGACATTTAAGGATCTATTGTCTTTAGTAGTGGAGCAAGCAACTCAAGTGAGAAGGATAAAAGCTAAGGTAGGTTAGTGTGTAGATGATGGTATATAATAAATTGTTATTAGCGTGCGCTATTAAATTTTATCGGAAAGTTGGCTACCAAATCTTTATCAGAAGGTCGTGGACAATATGAAGAGTATGAAACATCTCATTTTACTGTTAACAATATTAATACTATATATAGCGACTGGGTACTCTATGATAATAGTAAGTTTCTCTCCTACCAAACTTCCAGATGTTTTCTCATCGTTCAACCACACGTTATGGTTGACCATATTAATTTTAGGACCTCTCTTAACAATATTTTCGTCGATAAATTGGTCGACAGAAGTAGTCGCATCCATACTCTTATGGTCTATCTTCTATGTTACACCCTCCGCTGTAAATTATCCATTACTAGGACTAAATATCGAACAATTGGTCTTCGCTAAGTGGAGTATTGGAAATCAAGGATGGCCGGCTGCTTACATCTTATGGACTATAATGTCAATAATATCAAACTTAGATGTGATAGCGGTCACGTTATTTTTAGGATGGACCACAATTTTGTTATCAGCACTGCTTCTTCTAATTTTTAGCAGAAAAACGATAAGGAAGCTGAGCTATGCTTACACAACTCTACTATTATTCATTTTACCCCAGACATACTACTATAAGTTTTTCGCTGATTACTCTTACGCGTTTCCAATATTACTAATGTTACTTTACAGTATGCTACTTATCGGGAATTCCTCAAGTAGAGAATATTCCCCCCGCGTTTTAAATCTAATATTCGTTCTTACCTCTGCCTCCTTAATTTTAGCAAATCCCATAGCCTCATTAGTTGCTTTCATATTTATTACGACTTACACTTTTACCCAATGGATTTTCAAATCTCATGCCGTAAGAAGACTAATAATCTGTACTATATTTCACATTACATTTCTTGCTAGCTGGTATACGTATTATCATATAGCTTTTTCAGCAGTATCTCCTTGGGCTAAGGCAATGGTACAGTTAAATAGATTAGAAGTTGCTTTGAGTCCTCATTCGTACGTACGTCTTACAACAATTTCTTTTCCTCTCCTGCTACTACGCTATTACAGATATGTAATACTCATACTTTTAGGTTGCCTCAGTCTATATAATGCGTATTTGCTTGTGAGAACAAAAGACAAGGAAAAGCTAGCATTTCATTTCAGTCTTCTGATAGCATGTGCATTGCCTTGGTTCATATTGACCGCCTCTACTTGGGAGAACTTCAGTTCAAGGTTCATGTTATTTGGAATGATTCCGGTGGCGCTAATGTCTAGTCATGCGTTGTTTGCCACATCAATAAAGTTTAGGAAAATACTTATTATTTTTTTGATCGTAACTTTGCCAGCTTCTTTTGCACTTTCTTTCAGTCCCTCACTATTTAGTGCCAGCTCTCATAAATGGGATTTTAACGCAGCCTATTTTATTACAGAACATCTTAAAGATAACTATACAGTAATTTCGGACACGTGGAGAGCGAATTATGTAAGGTTATATAATCCAAACATAACTGTTTCTCCCGCGTTAGATTCTGTTACGGTTTTTAATATCGACCCTGAAAACGTTCATTTACCCCAATTCGTTCATGTGCTTTTACTTTCTTTACCTCAAAGGATACAAACGCTAGCATCCTTCGGAAGACCATTGGATAATTGGAAACACTTAGACAAAAAGCTTGAAACAAATTATGATCTTATATACGATAGCCATTACTCCTTGTTATGGGTTAAACGCTGAAATCTGCAATTATCTTACAAAAAGCGAACCGATACGCTGATAAATAAGCGCATATCATATTAATGTGCAGACCGATGAGAGTACTACTATTATCATTTGTTCCTTTAGATCTCGGGGGTGCCGGAACTAGTAGATTAGTTAATCAACTCGTTAACTTTTTGCTTAAAAAGCCGGCTATCGAACAACTAATAGTTTGTGCATTAGGTCCGGTGGGGAAAAAAACTTTCTCTAGTAGATATTGCTACCTTACATTTAAAGGTTTTAGATTGAAGTTTCTTCAAGACATTTCTCCTTCAATGGTTCAGTACGTGCTAAGGAATAGAAAACACTGTTGTCTGAGAGTATTAATAGTGGGATGTAGCTTGACTTGCATATTTATTGCCTTACTATTAAGGTTATTTTCCCCAGAAGTGAGAATAGTTCAAATACCTCAGTTACACAGAGACTTCATATTTCGTGATAAAATTGCTAAATTTCTTTACAAATTAAAGAAGTGGTTGTTCATTTACCTTATCAACTTCAAAATAGTTCAGCCGACACTTATTGTTTATTCACGAGAAGAAGAGAAGATGGTTGTGCCGTTCGCTCGCAATATAATCAGAAGGTCACTAGGAATAGATTTAGAAAAGTACACGAAGATTAGAAAAGAATTAAACATTAAGGCTCATAATGAAAAACTGACCCTTCTACATATCGGTGATATTCATAGAAATAAGTTTCCTATATTTGCTTTGGAGGTTATGAAGGCTCTTAAAGAGTTAACTAATAACAGAGTAAGGCTAATCGCTGTCGGGAGGATACATAAAGGTCATTATAAGAAACTAAGAGAAAAAATGAGATCATATGGGCTGGAAAATATAATTCAATTTACAGGTTTAGTGTCCGAAGACGATCTGTTAAAATACTGGAGAAGTGCAGATGTTTTTGTACTGTTCTCTGCATCAGAGGCAGGCCCATACGTAGTTCTTGAGGCAATGGCGCACGGAATCCCCGTAGTGGCTACCAGAGTTGGTATAGTACCTGAGCTTGAAGCACGTGGGATGTTATTAGCAGCCAACTACGGTGATGTGGACGGAATGGTTAACAAGATAATCAAACTCTGGAAAGATGAAAAGTTGAGAAGCTCACTAATACGGAAAGCAACAGATCAATTACCCAGCTATGATACTAAATATTTTCTCGAGGTAGTTTACCAAACCTTAATCAGGTAGCCGTGATAGATTATGTAAAGGTTAAGGAACGAAGCTATAAGAGAGATCTTCATGTCCATGATTTATGGAAGTTAGTAGCACGTGCCAATAAGTAGAAGGTTACCAAAACTATGTCTAAGATTACCTTTAAGGACGTTATTCAGGATTTCCTTTTGCAGGACACGTCCCTAATGGATCATTTGTGGCACAAGATGCCGATATATTCTAGGACAGAAATCATAACTAGAGTAATACTATTCTTCTCACTAACTCTAATATTATGGTTCGTGCTCAAGCCCAAAGGGTTTTCGACCATGCTGGTGTTTTTGCTCAGCCATTTCATAAATTGGTTTTTCAACGGGCACGGTTACCAGATCTTCTATTCAGCGTTAGGGCTAAGATATTCCTCAAGAAAAGCTATAGACTATATATTGAGATTGAAAAATGAGGCTGAACATAGAAACCTTCACGTTATGGTTTATGGAAGCTGGTCCTGCGGTAATGCTACAAGTCGTTCAGACATAGACATATTTATACTAAACCTTAACTCGAAAAGCATAAAGAACTCACTAAAACTAGGTCTTCTCTCAGCGAAGTATAGGTTGCTTGCTTTATTCAATATATTATCTGTTGATGTTTACACTATCGATGAGATTAAATACCTAGAATGGCGTAAAGAAAAAAAGCCGGCAGAAAAACCCATAATAATTAATGACCCCTCAGGATTTATTGAGAAATTTTACGATAATAGAGTTACTTCTTTCGAAGTTTTTTTAAAAACGATACGAAAAGTCTACGCATGAATCCAACATAATTGATTACATTATAGACGTATTTGAGAGATTTATTCGTATGGTACTGTTAAATCTTGGTCACATATGTATAGACTCAGGTTTTATTGATAACCTACTCGCTTTTCTATATGATAAGTATTGGAGAGAGTTTTGGAAAACTTGGACACTTTATAGCATTCAGAAGGGAGTTACAAGATACCATAAACTTTAACCTGAACCTTAAGTTTGGTGAAGATTTCGATTTCAGTAAAAGGGTGTATGAAAGATTCGGAGTACAAACGATTCATTACAATTATAGAACATTTTATATTAGTTAGCGCAAGGAGAATAAGGTTTTTCTAGAAGAATGAAATATCCGTTAGGTTATGTAATGCGATAATTTTAACGTGATCTAAACTGGTGAATTAAAGACCGGAGATCATGAAAGTTGAGGAGGCCCTTCTAAAGTAAAGTGTGTGATTAAAGGCTATGACGATGAAAAGATTAAGCATCTATTTAAAATTCCGTAGAAGGTTTCTTGAGTAGGGTGCTCTAACTATTTTGCAGCGATTTTTAATTTAACTTGATCACATTTAAGCAGTTTAATATAACCGCTTGAAGTTAAAAGGTGATAGATAACCCTTACTTCAATCTAAGAAAGGTTAAGTAAGAAGGCGATACAACCATAGAAGGGAAAAATGTGATGACTTCGAAGAGGTTGGAACTTATCAAGCTCCTACTCATTGAAGCCGAAGACTTCCTAATGAAGGGGAACGCTGTCCAATTATCTGAGAAGCTCTATAAGGCTGCTGAGGAGTGTATAAAGCTTCTTGCAAAGCACGCTTCTTGCAAAGCACTTCAAGCTCAGTAAGGTTGCTGAGGAGAGAGGTAGGTGGACCGTCACCTTACTTGAGAGAGCCGTCGAAGCTTTAACAGGTAAGCTTGGCGTCGATGTGAGGATTGGATGGGATGCCGCGAACTACTTACATATTTGGGGCTTTCATGGGTGAAAATTGAAATGGGGGCATTAAAGCTAGGAAGCCATTAGAGAGAAGCTGGCTGGCTAACCACGAAGTATTAAGCTGAGGGGGTCTTAGGCTTAACTAAAATGCTTATTTGAAACGCAAATAGCGTATGAACATCTATGTTGAGCCATAAACATATATTCCAATTACCTTGAGATGCGCGTGAATACAAAGTCTTAACGAGTATTGAGGGGGCCAGGAACGTTTAAAACTCAACAAAGTCCATAAATATTATATGCACCCGCACAATTTCTTCTGTTAGGCTGATATAATGGGGCATATTTATGTGAAGGCTACATTCTATAATGCTGTCGATTACGTTCAATACTTGGAGGGGAAGTGCAAGTTAGAAGAAGTCAGAAAAGTTAAGGTGGAAGCTCTCGTTTATACGGGTGCGACTTTCCCAGCTCTACCCGAAGACATGGTTATGGAGCTTGCATTGCCGAGCTTAGGCGAACACCTAGCTGAGGGCGCTGGAAAAGTTAGGCTTGCAGCCAACGCCATAATAGAGGTAGAGGATAGGATAGCTCAATCACCCATTATCATTAGACCGAAGGGCACAACTCCACTCATAGGCGTGGTAGCCCTGGAGCAAATGGGCTACAGAGTTGATTCAACAACAGGAAAGCTTATCAAAGGATCACCGTTTATGCTCTAAACACCCGAAACAATATGACCGGGAACAGAACCGTTATCAAAGCATAAAATTCATAATCTAACATGTGCGCACATTACCTCCCCACAGACCACTACGTAACAAAGCAGTGGAGAAACTACTGTAACTACATGAAAGTTTAAAATGCAAGTCAGCTGTGCGTGAGCTGCATAAACTAATATTAAAGTTTTTATAATCAACAATACGGTGGGGCTCGTTGGCTGAAGGTTCTATTGACATCTCTCTTGCAACAGCTGAAGAGATTTTAAGCTGTGCTAAGGAAGAGTTTCGGAGGGCTCTTAAAACGGGAGATGTGCTCCTCTATAGGAATACTGTTGACAAGGCCTTCTTATCTATGAGGCAGCCTCTTAGACGTATTAAAGGACTATCTCCATCTTTGCGTAAAAGGATTTATGTTAAGAGTATAAGGGAAGTGAATGATACTAATGTAATTAAATTTATGAATCTTTATGTTGATGTTGAGCTACTCATAGGGTGGTTGTTTAGAAGATTAAGGAAGCATAAAAGGGATTAGAACATGGCGAAAATTTCTTTTATTACTTTTACTAGAAATTCCGCTGGGAGAATTTCTAGTTTACTGAATCACATTAAGGATGTAGTTGACGAAATCGTTGTAGTAGATGGCTTTAGTACTGATGGTACGGTAGAAGTAGCTAAACGCTATGGCGCTAAGGTTTACCAGAGGCGTCCTTGGGGATATCCTGACCCGGACCGCATGTTCGCCTTGAAAATGTCCTCTTACAAATGGATACTATATCTTGATGATGACGAGAGATTATGCAAGAAGCTTAAAGATGACATGAGAACTCTTCTTGAAACTGCTGAGGAGAAAAACATCTCTGCATTTAGCATAGTACGTATCAACCTCTCACGTAATAAGAAACTTCTTTTAGGTCCCTTCTACCCTGACAGGCAAATCAGGATTTTCAGAAAGGATAAAGTAACCTATAAGGGACTTGTTCACGAACTTCCCATAGTTCATGGGAATATTTATCATCTTCCTGAAGACTACTACATATTACACATCCCATACTCTAGGAAGTTTTTCCCAGAAAAACTGAGATATTACGCTTATCTTGAGGCAATGGAGTATTATCGGCACAGAGCGAAATGTAAATTGAGGGAAGCTCTTTGGAAGTTAGCGCCTTTAAGTACCGCATTGTTATACGTATATAATCTTGCTCGCTTACTGAAATACAAGAGTCCATTTAACATCCCAACATTGATCTATATCTTTAGACAGAGCATATATGAGAGCTTAGTACATACACTTATGAAATTAAGGAGTGGAGAAGAAATCCGAAGAGCCAAGAGGATAGAGGAGAAGGGATTAATTCAACTACTAAAGTTAGAAGATTAGGCGTTAGTGGATGAATATACTTACAAAATTTAAGTTCGCGATGAAGCATCCAACAGTCACTCTGAGATACCTTCTAGGAGATAAAAAAGCAGTCTATTATCAGAAGAAAAGAGACTTTAATCCTGCTTAATGTAGGAGTGAGCCACTGCAATTTCTAGAATCTTTTGGACGATATGGATGTTTATGTTTAACTATGGGAGGAATAATATTGTTTCGAAGATGCTTTCATCTCTGCCTTTGGGTAGGTTGTCTTTTTGGCTTAGTGTGATTGTAAAACGCTTGTCGCTACTATATGGCTTGTGGAGTCAGAGGGCTATTAAGTATCCTTGAGTGTTGAAACAGATTAGAGTGTTAAAGCCTGGAGCCCTAGTTCTTGACGTAGGATGTGCGGAAAGCCTACTAAGCCACAAATTAATAGCGACAGGGTTTAGGGTTGTCGGCATAGACATTCGAGATTACCCCTTCAGGAACAAGAGGATGTACTTCGTAAAGAGGAATGTGATGGATACGGGTCTCCCAGACAATATCTTTGACGCAATCGTTATGGTCTCCACAATAGAGCATATAGGATTGAGCGTCTATGGACAGTTAACCCTAAATAATGAAGGCGACATAAAGTGCATGAGAGAACTTCATAGGATAATGAAGCCGGGGCGGCTTACTCATCCTGACTACGCCATACACAGGCTAAACGCTTCGAATATCGGAGTTTGAAAGAAACTACAACCGAAAACGCCTCACGAAGCTTATTAATGGCTTTCACATCTTGAAGGAGGAATACTTCTACTCTATGAATTATGGTAGATGACTTATTTGGGTGAAACTTAGCCGAGAATCAATTGATGAGAAAGCCTTTAAGAACCAGGGTCTTGCATGTCTCGTCCTTCAAAAGCCTGAGCATATGGTTTATCTTCAATGAGGCAGTCTCTTAAGAAAAGTTTTAATTATCATCTGAGTATTTGAGGTAAAATTGATCTTTTAATGGGAGGGGATGTATACTTTAGGTATTTAGCCTTTTAATAATAGGGTTAGTTTTTGAATTTGTTTGTTAATGTGTGGTTTAGTGGTGAAAGTTTAGGGTTTTTCGTAATGGTTTTAAGTTTGTTTTCTCTTATGTGTAGTGGATTGGGTTGAGTTGGGTTTTTGATGATGAGGTTTTAGCTGTTGTTTTGGCTGT
>JAWAJB010000013.1:0-19801 GCA_038888155.1 Desulfurococcaceae archaeon | reverse complement strand
AGAAAGGGGGAGTAAGCTAATAGCCATAGGAGTACCAATGAAGTATTCACATTCCCTCGTGGAAACGATAAGTCTAAACGACTTAGAAAATTTAATCAAACTATTGATATTAGAAATGGGAAGCATTCATGAATACAATATAGTATAAGTTGAGTTGTAAGAGAGAAAAGTAAATAAATTAAATACTCCGATAATAATTTTAGCCGGGGTAGCTCAGACTGGGAGAGCATCCGGCTGAAGACCGGACCGCCGTGGGTTCAAATCCCACCCCCGGCACCAGCCTCTAGGGTTCAAATCCCTTCATCTCCTTTTAAATTTGGAAGTAATGAATTTGGTGTGAAGAGCGAGATCTATGATTGTGCTTTTCAAAGAGGCAGGAAGCCAAATACCTGACGATAAGCTACAATGCATTAAGGGGGAACAATCGACTACACAAAACTAGCGGTGCTTGTGGCCAGCGATCCAGAGGTGCATGAGGCAACTCTAGGGTCAGAATTGGAAGCTCGCATGCATGGTTAATGCGCCGAAGCTCTCTTCCCAAGAGACCATGTGGAATTGATTTTGAGAAGCTAAAGCCTCTTTGAAAAGACTAGGTTAACTGTTTTAATTTAAGTTTCTGTTTAAGTTTTCTGACATTTTTAATTCCATTTCCGCCTAATTTTCACGACTATCCCTTATCTAGATCCATAATTATGGCTCTGGCCTTTAGGTTCTCAGATTCATGGAAGAAAATGGCTAGAGAGCATAAGAAGATGAGCCAGCTGATGAATAAGCTGATCTTCAGGATCAATTCGCTTGTATAAATGGATAGGAACGCTGGGGCAGTCATTGAGCCTCCATGTAGCGAAGCTGGGACATAAATGTCTGATGCCTCTCTTAGAGCCCCGGCGACGCATCTGAAGGCGAAACACCATAGGATGTGTAGGGGCATCCACCAAGCTGGCTCCCACCTTGATGTAATCGGGTTCCAGTAATTGGGTATGTGCGTCAAGGCGAAAATTATGGAGGTTAGAAGTAGACCTACCCCATAATCGACTTTCCAAGTCTTAAAGACGAGCCTCCGCCAACGCCTCTCAAAGACTTCGTTGAGCCTAGACTGCACATAACCCCTAAAATAAGCCTCCTCAACAAGCCCAACGAAGACCATGTACCAGATCACGTTTAAAATTATTCCGAGTTGCGACAGCCCAGCAGGCTTAGCCATGCCCAAAGCTGCCGAGATCCCAATTGAGAACACCGTAGGTAGGATAAATGCCGCTATAAATGCTGAGCTCCACTTTAATGTGAAGCGCGGGCTTCTTGGCAGAAAGCCGTAGATCCTAAAACTCCTCCTAGATAAGATGAGGGCAAGTAGGGCTATGAACATCATTATAAATTTTTGGCCAAATGCCAGAGCATATAGGCTAAATAAGCCTCGCCAAACCACCAAGCAAAAGTCGGGAGTAAAGTGACTAGGCAGACCTCAAGTAAAGCCGCATACCGCTTACCTAAGGGAGCCGCACTAACTATATCCTACGGTATGAGATAAAAATCTTATTTAGCAAGCGTGTAGTCAGATAACCCTAAAAGCCGATGCAGCTCCTTAGTGGTCATTAAAGTCTTAAAAAGACCGAGTTAATTTTTAATTAGTTGATTAGTGGTTTTGGACTCCGGCTTCTTATCATTCCTTTAGACGCTTCTTCAATAAGGTTAAGCCAATTTAATCGCTGCATCGAGAACAATTTATAACTCCAATGGTTAAACCTTAGCATGCAAACTTCACCCCTGCAGGTGGAGCCCGTTTTAAGCCTCATTTCAAAAACAGGGAAATTTTCTTGGTGCTCCGGGCAGGATGTGAACCCCTGCAAACCAATTATTAGTGGGGGTGATGAAGATGAGCATGCAGGAAGAATTGGAGGGTACGAGGAGGCTTGTTTTCGGTCTTAGGAAGATCTGCTTATGTGCTGTTGAAGCGGAGGATGATGGCATCATTATGAGGCCGCCAGTGCTGCAATATGAAGTATGCTCTAATTGCAGTGTAATGGTGCTGCTATGCTTCCTTTACAACTTTAAACTTAGGGTTCTTAAGACTATTGAGCACTGTGGGGTGTTATGTCGTGGAAAAACTAGGTATGTTATTTTTACGCGTTTAAATGGAATAATGTTGTGTGGAAAGAGCATGAAGAATCATTCAAACTCATAGGCATGGTTGTTGCGTTGAAACCTTTCGGAAGGTGGTCATTGAGAATATTATGAAATATTTGTTGTTCTTAGGATGAAAGTGTAATAAGTAAAAAATATAACCATGGTATGGATAATTTATTTCAGTAAGAGATGGAGATTGATTTTAAGAGGCGTTATTCATGAGCGTTCATTATAATGAGCGTTGGGCTCAGGGCGTCGTTTTGCAGTGGCTTAATAAGGTTATTTGTGATTTGGGGATTGGTTTTGTTAGGGCTGATCAGGAGGTTCAGTTGAGGACTGTTTCTGGCTTGGTTAAGTATCCTGATATTGTTATTTGGGATTCTTCTGGCGGAGTTGCTTGTTTGATAGAGCTTAAGAGGCCGACTGTTAGCGCTTATGATGAGGAGCTTATTAGCGATGCTTTGAGGAAGGCTACTGAGGCGGGGATTCCATTTTTTGCTACATGGAACATTAATAAATTTGTTCTTTGGGAGACTTTTCGCCCTGGAACCACGCTGCTTGATAGGAGGCTTCTTCATGAGGATGTTCTCGACATTAAGGATTTGGGGGATTTGACTAGAAGTGATGTTGAAAGAGCGGTTAAGTCTTTCTTGGTTAGATTCCTTAAGAATCTTTGGGCATATTATGAGGTTAAGGTCGCCAAGCCTAGGCCTCTTGAGGTTTTTGTGCTCCCTAAGCTGTCTCCCGATGAGATTCTTGTTTATTATCTTAGGACTGCTGTTGATTCGCTTTACATACCGCTTTCTAATGACTTGATTGTTAGGAAGGAGAAGGATCCGGAGTTTCTTAATAAGCTGGCTGAGTGGTTTGTTAGTCAAGGGTGGATTTTTGAGGATAGTGAGGAGGATTATGATAGGGTCTCTAGACAGGCTATATACTTGCTGATCAATAAGATTCTCTTCTATAACATTCTCAAGGAGAAGTTGGGGCTAAGGGATATTGATGTTAGTGGTGTGATTACGGGAGACCAGCTTAAAGAGGTTTTGCAACAGTACTTTAATTATGGGATTAGGATTAATCCACGTTATGGTGTAATATTTGCTACGGATTTTCTCGAGAAGATTCCTATTCCAGATGTTATTGTTGAAGATATTAAGCGGTTAATTAATGAGCTTAATAAGTATGACTTCTCAGAACTCGGTTACGATATTGTTGGCAAGATATTTGAGAAGCTCATACCTAAGACTGAAAGGCACAAGCTTGGTCAGTACTTTACTTCTACAGATATTGTGGATTTGATTTTGGGCTTCACGGTCAAGCATCCTGACGATAAGGTTATAGATCCGTCATGTGGTTCTGGAACGTTCCTTGTTAGGGCTTATCAGAGGAAGAAGTATTTGGCGCAAAAGCTGTTTAGAGAGAATAGATACTCTAAGCCCATTAAATCGCATCAAGAGCTTATAAGAGAGATTTATGGCGTTGATGTGGCTAAGTTTCCAGCTCATCTTGCATTAATAAATTTAATGAGGGAGGAGATCGCCTCCATTGAAAGTGTCCCGACTGTTGCTTGTAGAGACTTTTTTGATGTTCGACCTGAGGTGAGGGCGCCACTATACGAGTTGGCTTTCCCCTTGCCGGAGGTTAAGGGTGAGGATTTTCAGGCAGAATTTCCCAAAGATTTTAAGGCTGTTGTTACGAATCCGCCTTATACTAGGCAGGAGGAAATGGAGGATGTCTTTCTTGGCGGGTATAAGGATAGACTTAGGGAGCTTGTTAAGGCAGCTCATGGGATTGAGGTTAGCAAGAGGTCAAGTATATACGTTTATTTCTTCCTTCATGGTGCGAGCTTTCTTGCTAAGGATGGTAGGATGGGTCTTATAACTTCTAATTCGTGGCTTGATGTTGATTTTGGCAAGCATCTGCAGGAATTTTTCTTAAAGAACTTTAGGATCATTGCTGTTATCGAGTCTAAGGTTGAGCGCTGGTTTGAGGATGCTGACATAAATACGGCGATAACTATACTTGAAAAGTGTAGTGATGAAAAGGCTAGGAACTCAAATCTTGTAAAATTTATTTATTTGAAGAAGAGACTTAGGGATCTTTTGCCGGTGGCTGAAAGTGAGGAGCGCTGGAAAACTGTTGATAGGTTTGTCGAGTTTATAGAGAATTGCGATAGGGATGAGCGCTTGGCTAACCGCATTAAGAAGATAGAGTTTCTCGGCAAAACTCTCCTCATGTACGAGGATGATAATTTTAGGATTACTATGGTTAGTCAGGCTGATTTATGGGCTGAGGGCTGGGATGAAGAGGAAGGAAGGTATGAGGGATCTAAATGGGGTAAATATATACGGGCGCCGGAAATATTCTTCAAGATCCTAGAGAAGGGCAAAGACCTGTTTGTTCCCTTAAAGAAAGTTGCCGAAGTGAGATTTGGTATTAAAACAGGTGCAAATGAATTTTTCTACTTAACTGAAGAGAGGATAAAGGAGCTTGGGATTGAAAGAGAATTCTGGATGCATCCAGTAAGATGTGATGAATGGCTTAAGATAAAGGATTATATTCCAAAAGAGGATATATGGCTAGATAAAGATGGCGAATATTTCAAGGATTCACAATATTCAAAAGACTATAAGCTCGATGATGTATTAGTAGATGGCAATGTTATATGGATTCCGAATTACGTAATAAAATCTCCGAGAGAATGTAAATCCATAATCGTTAATCCTAAAGATCTCAAATACAGAGTTCTAATGATACATAAGGATAAGAGGAAACTAAGAGGAACAAATGTCTTAAAGTATATTGAGTGGGGGGAAGAACAGGGATTCCATAAACGTCCAACATGCGCATCGAGACAGCGATGGTATGAAATAGGGATGGTGAATTATCCACTAGTATGGCGTTCAACTTATAACGAAGCCTTTGGAGTTTTTCTTAATAAAGGAAATGTCTTAATAGACAAAGTGATGTATGGCATACTTCCTAAAGGAGACACGGAGGTCTTAGGCGCATTCCTAAACTCTACGGTAATTCCTATATTTGCAGAAATGATTGGTACGGTTCAGTTAGGACAAGGAGCACTCTTTACTGCTGTATATGAAGTTGCCTCGTTACCGGTTATTAATACATCCAACCTTTCTATTCAGCATATATACAAGCTCAGAAAATCATTAGAAAGGATCTCTCAACGCTCGATCGGCTCAATTTTTGAAGAATTAGGCTCAGCTTCTTTGGAAGAAATCTCTCTAGATAAAGTCAAGCCTGATCGTAGAGAGCTGGACAGAATAGTTATGGGCGAAATTTTAGGCTTAACAGAAGATGAGCAACTTGAAGTTTACAAAGCTGTTATAGACCTTGTTAAGTCTAGGATTGAAAGGGCT
Organism: Desulfurococcaceae archaeon; assembly: GCA_038888155.1. Classification (GTDB taxonomy): domain Archaea; phylum Thermoproteota; class Thermoprotei_A; order Sulfolobales; family Desulfurococcaceae; genus UBA285. The sequence continues at coordinate 14,297 of JAWAJB010000013.1, read as the reverse complement.
GAAACAGTTGAAAAAAGAAAGAAGAAGAGAGGAGTTAATATTGAAAGCTTAGCCAATAATATTGTAAGTAGGTTAACTGGTCAGGTTAAAAAATTTCCAAGAGACTATCTAAAGGACTATCGTGGTTTATGGTCTAATGAAATAAGTATTCCTAAAGGTAAAGTTGTCTTTGGAAGCGATTTAAGTGGCTTCTATGTGCAAGTGGGTGATGAGGAAATTTATAGAAGTTGGAAAGAAAAAGAAGTCAGATTTGTGTATTATGCTGCCTTAACTGGATCATCCTTAGTTAAAATACCCTTGGACAAACATTCTCTTGAGAAAGCAGTAGAAGCCTTTGAAAAAGATTACGAGAAACTTAAAAAGGATATTAATGATCTCTTATTAACCACGATTCCGGATGCAAAGATAAGAGCAAAAGTTGAAGACTTGGTTTGGAAGAAAATATTCTCGCAAATAAACCTCGGAGAATAAACTTAATTAAGTTCCTTTAAAACAACATTAAACGGAATTATTGCATTTGTTAAGGAAGCTCAAATATGACATTTCTTTTTCCACTAACTATACCTTGCTTAAGAAGATTGAGGATTGCCGCCATATCTCTCCGGATTAATAGGGTTAATACCGCCGTCGGTACACCATAATGCTTTATAGTTACATTTGTCCCCTTCACGTGCACTTTAAAATCAATTTTATGAGTGTTTTTCATAATCCTGCTCGATACTATATTGTTAAGCACTATATCAAAAACCTTTGTCACCTTTAGATCATATGGTTCCTCAACCCCATCCTCAATCCTAGTGAAAGTTACCTCCACAACATGTCCCATTAACTCATTCAATGGGAACTTAGTTCTCTCTAGCTCCTCTTGAACCTTTTTCAAATCATCATCACTCCGGATCACAAAATATCTAGTTGCAACTGGAACCCTAATTGTAGCCCACTCCTCCTCTAACGGAACTAGAGCGATGCTCCAACCCTTCAGATCCAAGTCAAGAAAAGCAACGATATCGATTTCTTTTGTTAACTTCCTCATTTCCTCCTTAACCTCTATAGGATTGCCCCAAAGATACTCAAGAATCTCATCTAATGTTCCAGAAGGATAATGCTTCAATGCTTCTCTCACTATGAGGGATGGACTAGCGAGCCATGACCTCTCGAAAGGATAATGGAGTATACTCTGCCCTAACTGAGAGAACTCAGCCACAACCTCCTCCACTATATGGCCAGATATAATCCTTTTAAAGACCTCCAACGCCCCCTCTAGGTCATAGTAAACCTCTTTAGCCTGCTTAGCCGCCTCCCTCTCCAATAAAACCTCATTAGATGGAAAACCAAAATGTTCGCTAATTTGATCTTTAATAAGTCTAGTAAAAGGCGAAGCTGTCTTGATATGTCTCCAAACAAGATCCCTAAACTCTTCATCAGACCGTATACTCCTTAATGCAGAAAGAGGATTGATAACCTCAGATTTAAAAGCAAAACCTATAGGAGAAATAACATATTTTACGAGTAAACTGCTCTCGGCAATCCTCTCATAAATCGCGGAAGCTAAAGATCTATTAATTCTTTCGCCAAGGAAAGTTATAAAAATCCACGTCCTCTCATTAGGGCAATACTCAACAACAATCTTCCCATTCAAAAGCGAATCTACAAAGATCTTATCCACCTTATTAACGTATTCATTGAGAATTTTTACAGCGTCTTCCCTCGCTGGACCGAGAGCAACTTTACCCTTAATAAGCCTATCGATTATCGATAGCATCTCCTTAGCAATAGCGTAATCTCTTTGCGGGCCTTCACCTCTCCAAGCAGGAACCTCGCCGCCACCTTTAGTCTCAGTCACGTAAACAATATGATTCCTTTCATCTATTTCGACAACCTTCCAATCAAAACCAGCTAACCTAATAACCATGCCAGTAGCAAGGCTCCTATAAACAAAAAAGGAGTCAAGCTCGCCTATCTTTTTCAGCTTACCAAACCCAAAATCAACCCAAACCTCAAAAACCTCCCTTTTTGGAATCATACTAAAAAACTCTCTAAAGTTTAAAGAAGGCCACGCGGCTACCTCATCCTCCTTAAACTTCCAAACTCTCCAAAATTTGGGTCCAGGAAAGGGCGCATTCTTCTCTAATGTTAATAACCCATCTTCAACAAGGGTTTTTACGACCTCTATAAATTCTCCCTCACTTAAGGATTTGAAGGGAAAACAGCGAATAATAACTGTATATATGGACTCTAAATTTATCGGGGTGAAAGCTCGCCCATACCTTTTACGACCGCTATAATTATGTAAAGCATACCCAAGAATTTCCTTTGCCAGAACATCGAGAGGTTTATCTAAAATGGTTGGTCTCTCAAGAAAACCGCTATCAAACAGATTTACTAATGCTAGACATTCCAAAAAATCTTCGGGATCCGTAGAAACGATTTTACAGAGGGACTCTTCTCCGGGCTTATGCATGCTTCTGCCAGCCCTCTGAATCAAAGCGATGACCTGACCTGGAGACCTATACTGAATAACCTGCTCCACATCACCAATATCAATGCCCAACTCAAGCGTTTTAGTAGCGACCAAAGCCTTTAAATCTCCTTTCTTGAAGACATCCTCAGAAATCTCCCGCTCCCCCAAACCAATGGAGCCATGATGCACACCCACATTAATGCCGAATCTTTCTAGCTCCGCCTTTAATCTCTCAGCGGAATATCTTGACCCCACAAAAATTAGAGACTTCTTACCATTAAGAGATTCAAAGATAGCTCTGGCACCAGCAAGAAATGGATTCTCAGTCTCCTCCTGAGACAAAGGTGTCGCCAACTTGACGTCAAACTTATGCGCTCTTTCTTGAGAAGCTTGAATAACTTTTAATTTACCATCCGAGCCACCAAAAAACTCGGCAACAAGATCGGCATTACAAACCGTTGCTGAGAGACAAACTCTTTGAAGATTATTTCCAGAAAGATGCTTTAACCTCTCCAAAAGTACCAGAAGCTGATAACCCCTTTTAGAGAAAATAAGCTCATGAACCTCGTCAACAACAACATATTTTATTGCCTTAAAATATGGCCACCAGCTTGGAGCCCAGTCGAGAATTATCTCAAAGCTCTCAGGGGTGATAATGACTATATCGGGAACAGGGGTCCTAAAGGCTTTACTTACATCGCCATAAAGGGGCCTAACCTTCAACCCTAAAAGATCGGCAATCCTCCTTAATCTTTCAGTTAAGTCTCTCGTAAGAGCCTTAAGCGGATTAACATAAAGCAGTTTTACGCAGTCTCCCTTTTCCTCCTTTAAAATCCTATGCAGAAGCGGAAAGACGGCAGCCTCCGTCTTCCCACTACCCGTTGGGCTAACCAATAGAACGCTCTCTCCTCTAAGTATCGGCTCTATGCTAAGTCTCTGAATTTCAGTTGGTTCCAAAAACCCCAGCCTGCTGATCCAATATTGAATCCGTTCATCTAAGAGACAAAATGGATAAGGTATATTCATCCTTAAACACCGACACAAACAATAATAATTTAATCAAAATTAAAACTTAATATTAGTGGAACGGGGAAGATACTTGAGAGATATTGTTTTAGCATACCATTCTCTTATAGACCAAGAATATACAAAATATAGGGCATATGAACAAAGAATAAAAGAAGCCTATTTAACTGAAGGCGAAGCCATTAACGCTATAACAGCGTCCTTAAGGTGCAGTCAAAACGATGCAAAGAAAATCCTGGATAAATTAACTCAAATGGGCTTCATAGTATCAAATGGTCAGAATAAAATAAGAAGTTTACACTTTGACTTGGCTTACAGAGCATCGAATATAACCGTCGAGTATGGGAGTTTACGTTATCCTCTAGAAACAAAAATCTACGTAAGAAATGAGAAAATACCGAGCTTTGAAGATCACAAGTTTGAAGAAATAGCAAGCGTAGTTCCTTCTGAAATTTATCCGATCATTAAGCACGCGTTATACAAGGATCCAAAGGGAATAGAAGGACTAGGAGATATTGAAGGATTCTCAGACTTCCAATTTAAAGCGATAAAAAGCATATTGCAAGGCGACAAAAAGGCATATGTTTTAATGGCGCCTACATCTGGTGGAAAAACATACGCCTTCTTCATACCAGCATTAATTCAAATATTAGCTGATAAAATTAAGGGAGAAAAAGAGAAGAGCATAAAGATCCTCTTAATTTATCCGAGAAAATCCTTAGAAAGAGATCAATTTAACAAGATACTAGCAGTTCTATATAGGGTTAATCAGTATATCCAAACCTTCGGCCCCAAAACTGCAAAAATTACCATAGCTATAGATGACGGTGAGACTCCATGGAAAAAGAACATTGAATCCGATTCATCTTTTCGCGGGGCTATATGCCCAGCATGTGGAAGCAAAGGGAAGGAAGGTGGGGAGCTAAAATATGTTAGAACCGCACAAGGAATATGGATAAGATGTTCCCATTGTGGCGCTAGTTTTGACTGGATATTTAGTTACCGAGAAGAGATATGGGAGAAAAAACCCGATATATTGCTTACTAATGTCTGGACCTTAGATTGGAGGATCCCGAGCAAAACAATACAATACGATTACGCCATCTTTAAGAACTTAAAAATGATAATCCTAGATGAGGCGCATGTTTACCAATCTTTACTTGGCGGTAATGTTCGATATTTAATCAAGAGATTGAAAATAAGTTCGGAATCGCAACCCGTAATTATAATTTCTTCAGCAACAATATCCAAACCAAATACCTTTGCCAGAGATTTACTCGACCTTGACCCTGAGAAAGAGATTGCTTTTATCGAATCTAAAGAGAAAGGAGAGAACAAAAAAGTAATTTACCTAATAATGGCGGTAAACCCACTAAGATCTTGGGAAACGGTCGTCTATGAGCTCGCCTTACTGTTAGGCACAATACACTATTACAGAAGAATGCAAGGAGTCATCTTTATTGATAGTATAAGAGAACTCTATAGGGTTTTTCATCAAGCAAAAGTCGCAGCAACATACTATCATGAACCAAAAGATCACTTTAATCAAAGATTAGTGCCTGATCCAGCTGACCCCTACGCTTATTGGCCCTACGTAGGAAAGCCTAGCGTATTTGATCCAGAAAAAACTCCAAATGAAATATTTCAGAGGATAATGTTGCATCATGCAGGTATTAAAAATAGAGAGAAGATAGAGAAGGACTTTGTAGATGGCAAGCTTGGGGTTCTTATATCAACATCAACGCTTGAGCTTGGAGTGGATTACCCAAACGTAACGTTCATAACGATAGTTGGGGTTCCCTTTATGCTGGAAAGCATACCACAAAGGATAGGTAGAGCTGGAAGAAACCCGGAGAAGACACTATATACAACACTATCTATAGTGGTGCTAAGAAACACTCCCATGGAATTATACTACTTATATAACCCGGAAGCCTTAATAGAGGGTTTCAAAGCTAAAGATATACCTATAGCGTGGAAAAACACTGCTGTAAAAAGGTATCAAGTATTTTCTTTACTCCTAGATGAGATTGCCAGAAAAGGAGAAAATACTTATATACTAGGCACTGACGGAAAACTATCAGACCTAGAGACTTTCCTAAACAAAATAATGGAGATATCTAATGAAACAAAAGACCTTCTGAGCGACCTTGATGCAAAGGTTGGAAAAGATGAAGATGTAAAAGCGGAGATATTACTTCAGGAGCTTTTAGAGGAATTTAATAAATTACCCAAAAGAATGGAGGAATGGAGGAAATTGAATGATTACATTTTTGAAATTGGAGAATTATTTGAGCTCATAAAAGTAATCGCTAGAAAATCTACAAAACTCGGTAAAGAGACCAACGACGATGAAATAACAGAACTCTCTAAAAGCTTATTTAAGATTCTTAAGAGGGTATGTCCATGAATGCAGAAAGGATAAAAATGACCGAAGATCTTGAAGCAACACTGAACAAACTTTATCAAAAGATTCGCTTAAAGAAGGAGGAGTTTTACGAAAAAAGACTTTTAAATAAGGCGAAGAGTATCGGCACAATAGAAATTAGTATATTAGACGCGTTAGATAAAATCGAAAAGGGTAAAGTGAAACTACTCAAGTTTGTTGAGCTCTCAGAGAAATTTAGAGATTCCCCTGAAGAGTTGATATATTTATTATCATTACCCGAAATACCCGCACTTGCGGGTTCGGGAAAATTAGTAGCTGAGTCAATAGCAGGATTTAGGGGACTAGGAATAGAATCGATAGATCATAAAATTGATGAAATAAAATACGAGAACATTCGCTTAGATGAAGGCGAACAAACTCTCTCGGAAGTATCTATAACAAACTTCATGTATAGAGCTCCTCCATTTGAGCTAACGAAATGCGTCTATGAGAAAGACATCGATAAAGAAATGACGGACATATTAGGTTCTAGGTTCCTTTGGCTCATAAAACCAAAGGAAGTTTCCTGGGACTCTTGGGATGAGATTTTAAGAAAAACGGTTGGAGGGAAAAAGTCTATACTGATTAAAGGAAAATATACTTTCGAAGGAGATTTAGTCGTTCCCAAAACCATAGAATTGATAGACTTGTCTATGAGAAGCATAACTCTAGAAGTTGGTGGGAGGTATCAGTTTTTTATAAAATTCGGTAGTTCTCAAATAGAAAAAGAGGCAGCTTTATTCAAAACGAAGGAGAAATTTATCCAGTTTCTGAATGAGAAGGTAAACATTTTGCCGAAGAGCATAGGGCATATTTTGGCGTCATGGAAGTTAAGGTTAGATTACCCATACTTCTGCTATAAGGGGCTTGGTTTATCAACAGACCCATTTGACGCGAAATGCCCATTTACAGATAAGTGTAGGTTAAGCCAAAAACGTGGAGGAGTATGCGATGGAAGATTATTTTGGAGCGGAAAATACTATAAAAGAAGATTCTATCCAAAATCTTACCCTCTAAGGAGACTAAAGGTAGGAAGAGGCGGCATAATAACATATGAAGATGAATTTCCATTATCCCTTATGCGTTTTACGGCTTATGATATGAAAAGAGTTGAATCAAGATGGTACGCCGTTGAAATAGGCACATGGTTTATAAATGCGAGACCAACAATAAGGATATTCTTTGATTCAGAAATAGGTTACACTATTCCTACATCAGTTATGGAATTTGAGTTTAACCGAGAATTATTAAATAATATCATTTTAGAAGCCCTCAAAAAAGAATCTATAAGAAAAAGCATAATTGTGAAGTTCATTTTAAGTAAAGCATTAGGCAAGACTCTAGATTATAAAGGACTTAGTAAAACTGTCAAAGAACTGATAAGTCAAGAAGGCAGAATATATGAAGAATATATGGGACATTTTACCAATTTCAGCAATAACGAGTTAGTAGACTTTGCTAGAAGAACTCTCATACACTCTCTGGAACACATGCTAACACAGTATATCTTAGAAAAATTTGCGGGTGTCGATATGAACTTTATCCTAACTAAGTATTACTATAGATATAAAAGCGATAGGATAGTGCTTGCCGAGAATGCTAAAAATGGTAAAATAGGCATTGTTGACACAATTTCTAGAGCAATTAAAGAGAAAGGATTACACAACTTCATATATGACTTTTCTAATTGGTTATATCAGTATCTTAACAATCATGCTAACAATTTTGATAGGCTAGTCGTCTTAAGGAAAAAGGAAGCTGGTGAAACAATAACGAGAACTATTGAAAGGTTAGAAAGAGGATCTCCAGAAGAGCAGAATAAAGCAAATAAGATTCGAAATATATGCAAGAAAATTGAGGAATTTAGGAAAGCATTAGATCGGTTAGGAATAGACTTAGACATAACCCTCGCCAGAACAGTACTTTTGGCAGGAGACATGCTAGCTGAGAGTGATGTAGAGGAAATAGGCGACTTTTTTGACGATATACTTGAAAGATACGAATTTAAACTGTGTTTAGATGGATGTAACGGATGTGTCAGACTAGAAAGGTATTGCGGGGAGGGGGTTCAGCAAATACTAACCACTAGTAGAACATTGCTTTATGAGTTCGCGGAAAAGCTAAGGGATATAATATTGCGCGGATTAACCATAAGATCAAACAATTTAGGAGAATATGTGGAGCCAATACTGTTTAATGTAAAGAAAAACTTAGATATCGTCTGTCCCTATATTTCCCCATCTTACGCTAGGAGATTAATCGAGTTATCTTCTAAAGGAGTAAAGATTAGAGTCATAACCTGGATGCCAAGGAAAGAAGACAAAGAATATGAATTTCAGAGAGAAACGCTTAGAATACTAAAGGACAACGTAAGCAACAATTTATTGGTCAAGACCGGAGATATCTCAGGAATAAGGTTGGTTCATGATAAAACATATATTATAGATAACATCGTCATTACAGGATCATTTAATTTAACTGAAAGCGCATTTCATGGAAATTTAGAGAGAGCGGAGATTAAGCTGAGTCAAGAAGCAGTTAAATCAGAAAAGGAAGAATTTGAGAAAATGTGGGAAAAGTTCGCTGATATTCTATCTTATAATTTCTAACGTTTTATTTTAATGAGACATAAGTACTTCCTATGCCCATGAAGCCCTTGAGTAGATGAAGGAATCCTTGGATATTTATACTCAATTTCGACTTTAACATTTCCTTTGAGGTCACTTGTAATCTCCTTAATCGTAGCATTCAATAAGCTTCTATCCTTATTATGCAATATAATCAGCATTCTACCGTTTTCCTTTAAGCAATTCATGTAAGAATGAATAACGTTATGAAGCTGATAACTGTACCAGTTTAAGTCTTTACCAACTTTTTCACTAACACATATTTCACTCTCCCAATAGCTATAATCTCTAAATCGCTTGTCCTGACAGCTTCCTTCCAACCATTTCTGCCAAAGATACGTCATCTCAAAATAGTTAATCTCATCATAGTGCGGTGGATCAAGTATTACCAAATGCACCTTTGGAATGCTTTGAGATGCTGCAAGAGCATTACTTCTATATATATGGATAAATTTTTCGGAACTATGGAAAATTTCCCCTTCAAAAGATACCGTAATATCATAATTTGACGAAATGGGTAACCACCTTGTTTTAAAGTCAGCCAAGAGCTTAACTCTTCTTATAAAAGCCCTACAGAAGTTTCTTTCTTCCCTTAATGGTGGGATCCAGTACCTGGGTACTTTCCAAGAAGGACCACTACTCCTTGAGTGGGGCAACATTTTAGTTGCGCTAGCCAGAGAAGCAATAAAAGACATCTTCAAAAAGTCTCCCTGAACTTTATTCTCCTTCCATACTTTCTCAACAAATGAATAGATTTTTGATGCCGCATAGAGATTTCGTTTTGTAAACAAGTCTTCAATTTTTATAGACTTGTGTGGTCCATCTTTGAACTTAATTTTTGTACCTGGATAGATAAATTCTCCCTTGGGATGCCATTCTAAACTTAAACAATTTTCAATTTCAAGATATCTTTTAATTAATTTTTCTTCATCACTTATCTCCTCTCCCGTTAAGAATCTCAAGGATATTACCTTCTCATCAACAATTAACGCATTAACTTCGCTTCTTCTATTGCATACACTACAGCGAACTTTACTACTTCTTATAGAGGTAATTTGTGAGCCGCAGAATGGACATTTGTAATTAGTTTTCCATACAGCAAAATTCACAATTTTCGAACTATCAATAGTATATATCTCTTTTTCAATCTCAAAACATAAATTCTCAGCTTCTTTGATTATCTCTGCATCCAACTTTTCCTTGTTTAGTAAGTTGTAAGATATGAAAATTGAAACCGGGTTTATATCTGAGAGAAAGGCGGAGGAATTCTTAAGAACGGCACTAAAACCCGAAGAACCAGATCCGCAAAATGGATCGCATATTACATCTGATTCATTTATCTCTCCCAAAAATAAATCTAGGTTTTTTCGAGACCAAAATTTAATAATAAGATGAGGATTAATCATTCTACTTCGACCTTAAAACCACAATAATTGCAATTTATCTCCTTCTTTCATTAATCTCTTAAAAAGCACACTAACAGCAGTCATACAATTAAACATTATAAGTCCTCAACCACTTACATAGGTTTTTAATTGTGTTGAAGTCTTCCTCAGAAATTTTGAACATAGCCCTACGCAGCTTAATGCTCCATCGCTTAAGTCCCTTAGTAAAACTCAATTTCTCAATAAGCCGATCAAAAGGCAATGCCTTCTCGGGGACAAGAAACGGTTCAATTTTAACGCGAAATGGAAAAACCTCGTCTTTACCATAATCAATCCAGCTAAAGATTCTTTCCTCACTTTCAAATGGTTCTGAAACAGCCCTAAAAATACCGCCGATCTTTTTTGGAATAATATAAAAGACCAAAAAATCGCCGATCTTAACATCTAAAACATAACGCCTACCCCTTTTAGGAACGCCCCAAACATGCTTCGACTTAATAATATTCCAGTTATCCTCATTAGTTACACAAAACCAATAATTAACCAAGTTTAGGTCACCAAACACTTCCAAAAATCATTTAATACGGCCGATTTTAAAAATCTTATCAAGTTTTAGGGCATATTTTTCTTACCGATTTATGAGAGCACATTCAAAGTCCCGTGCAAAACACTGATATTTAGCGGTCAAAGCAGCTATAAGAGGACAAGGTCCCACTTTGTCTTGATTAAAATTTAAGCAAGGCAATTTTTGAATAGGACGAGCTGCTTAAAGAGAGCTTATTAAAGTGAAGGGTTTTGCGTCCAAACGGTTACGTAAGCGTGACCTTGAAGACGGTCATCGTTAAGGAGCTCTGCGATAACCAGTCGTTAGGGCTATGAAAACGGTACATCCCATAAGCCAATGAAAAGCCGTGCTTGAGGAACAATTTTCCTCTGTAAATCCTAGGAAATTGGAGTGTAATGCGCAGCTGCAGCCTTAACTTTAGAGCCAGCTATTATGCTGGCCCATTTATTTTTCCGTTAGTAGGCACATTTTCTCGTCTCAGCGGCCTTTTGCATGAGGGGCATATTCCGCCTTCTATATATGCCCTCGGTGAGCCCACGTCCATAATGTGGGCACTCGGCGGCGGTCCTGATATGCCTGCGGTAGAATCTATAATGCCATGAATTCAAGCGCACCATATATAAAAATACCCCACTTATAGAGAGATAAAGCTATCCGCAGCCTTCCCTTCTCTAAAAACCATTTATTGCGTCACATTTCTGGCATTATTTTTCCAGGAATTAACCGAATAAAATCTCGCTTTATTTCGTAATGATAGTGGAAGTGGACGATTATTATCGCTCCAATAATAATTAGCGAGCCAAAGATTTCCATGAAAATAATTATTAGCGGACCAACGGCCCTAACGGACTCACCAACCCTCCAAGCTATATCGTGGCCCACCAATCTAGCTATTACTTCAAAGTAAACTCTACACAAATGCTGCTTGAAGAATTACCTTCTACGTGATAAGTGTTCGTGTTAGTGATAAATTAATTAAAAAGATTAATTAAATTTTCTTAGTGATGTGCATGGGCTTGGATTATCGGACGCTATTAGAAGGGGTTGAATTGTTCAAGAAACTTCAGATGAAGTTCTGCCAAGCTTACGAGAAGTATGTTTTAGATCGCAGACAAGTTTGGGAAAATCTTAGTCAAATCGATGAAGACCAAACAAAAGATACTATAATTGGGTTTCTTAAGGCCTGGAATATTAGAAACGTTAACAGGATCGCTCCTAATTCGCTCGGAGGAGCTTTAAAGGAACTTAATAAATACTTTGATGCGCTCCGTGACAAGAGCCTGCTAAGCCTCAATTTTGATGAAAAAGTAAATGTTGACGGGCAGGAAATGAAGATTTCAGATGTCATAAAGGAAATTTATAAGAGGCTTTCTGAAGTTAAAGGTGTTGGATCCACATCAGCCTCCAAAATTATGCATGGTGTTATCCCTGAACTTTTCATGATGTGGGATGAGAATATTAGAAGCGGATACGGCTATGCTGGTAATGAAATAGGTTATCTCAGGTTTATGCGTGAAATGCAGCGAATTCTTAGAAGGGTTATTGAAACATATGGTGGATCGCCAGAGGAATTATGCCATGAAGCTTACTCGGACGCGAAGAAAACACTAACTAAGCTGCTTGACGAGTTCAACTACATGAAGTTCACAAGGAAGGAAAACCTTCCAAATCCCATTGAGGACTGTTAAACAGCCAGTTTTCGAAATACCTACCGAGTTCACGAGATAGTTTAACCTTCTACCTAAAGCCTAAAATGCTGTGGAGGTGGATTAAACAAAAACAGTTCCACATAATTAAAAGCGCTATAAAAACAGCGAAAAACTGTTTCCAATGAGAACCGATGAAAAGAACAAGTTACTCCTTGAGACAAAACTTAAAACCGGCTTAAATATAACTCCATAAGTCTTAAGGGAGTAGTTTGCCTGCGAGATGGGAAGATTAGGAGTTCCAGATCGCTATGTTGATGCATTCTGCGGAAGAGTTCCAAGAAGCGTATTAGCAAGGCATTATACAGACTTTTACCTCATCATGAGTAAAACCTATTAAAGCAAGGAATTTATCAGCAAAACTTGTGGAAAGCAGAGAAGCTAAATTGAGAGCCCTAGCAATCGAACGCGACCTCCTAGCTAACCAGGGATGTATGCTGCGAATTTTTGGATCATAAAAGTTTTTAGGGGCTTTAGTACCTAGCTCTTTACATCTAGCATAATAGGAGGGTTTTGGCTTAAAACTCATTTCATTGGCGCATCTCGACTCAAAATATCTACTGGCAAATCTGATTCTAATAGTTTAATTTCACTCTTATTCGCCCCTTTGAGAATCATAGACTCTCCTCATTTTAACTTGATTTTTCACATTATTCAATTCATCTCTATTTCTAACCATTTATCCCATCCTTCTCTCCTCAGTTCGTCAATGCTCACTATTCTTACTTTAGGTTTCTTATCAGTTTTCTCTTTCCTAAGCCTGAACAATGTCTTTAACGCGATCAGATAGCTTTCTTTTTGACTATCTCGTCGCTGGCCATTATATAAAGCGTATCAGATACTTTAAGTTTTTTCTCATGTTCTTCTCTATCTACTCTTTCAGAGAGCAATGTTCAATCTCGATCCTCAAAACCTCTCCATTCTCCTTAAGTTTTCCTCTACAAGCTTAATCTTAAAATCTTCCCATTGTCCATTATTTCCTTGAGGTTGAAAGAGGACTTCTCAAAGGAAAACATCTCCCCAATCCTGTCGTCCGATAAGAATGCATTGACTTTGTTTAGCGTCGATCCATCCACTCTTCTCTCGTTCTAGGAGCTAAACTGTTAAACCTTTTCCCCATATACTATTTTGGGATCGCCATGCTGGTTTCAAATCTTTGTGAAATTCCGGCCTCAAAGTACGTTCCGAAGTTAGAGAAGATCTGTTTAGAGCCTTGTAAAGTTAAGGACGAAGGCATTTGGGATGTCCTTGGATGTTACAATCGTGAATTAGAAATAGTTTTCATATGTGAGGTTGAGATACAGGAGGAGGTAAAGAAGTTATCAATAAGCCCAAAGAAGTAAAGTGATCCAAACAATCCAAGAACACTCAATATTAAAATCATAAAACCAAATAATCTACATAATCTAGACACATTGAACACTATAGAATTTACTTTTCTCATTGGAAATTAGTAAATTTGTTTTATTAAAAGCCTAAAATACTAACTAAATTGGTGGTGGTTCTGCTATAAAAAATATAACGAAAATCTATACATTTTTTAATAAGAATTCCCTTGAGGAAAATAAAGTTAACTGTTTATAAAAACGTTAAAAAAATTATTTGATTTGTTTAATTCACTTATAACTTCCCTATTCTATATAGTGTTGTTCCACATACTGAGCATTTTCCACGAATAGCAGGTCTACCATTTTTCAAAGTCACTTGTTCTGTGTCAACTATCGTTCTCTTCGCTTTACATTTCACACAATATGCCTCTACCAATATGAATCACTGTAGGATTATATGAGGATTATTAATTTAAAAGGGTTGTGCTTGAATTACAATAGATAATGATAAAATTGATTGTTAAGAATACTGGGTTTTAAGATTTATGTTGTTAATAGGATGAGTAATGGTGCGAATACTTCAGCCACTAGTGACATTACTGTTATCATAGTATTTAATGATGGACCTGCAGTATCCTTGAATGGATCGCCAACAGTATCTCCTATTACAGCTGCTTTATGAGCTTCAGATCCCTTACCACCATAAATACCAGATTCTATGTATTTCTTTGCATTATCCCATAATCCTCCGGAATTCGCCATAAATAATGC
>JAWAJB010000012.1:0-20675 GCA_038888155.1 Desulfurococcaceae archaeon | reverse complement strand
GCTTCCGCTTCAAGCCTTTCTCCCGATAAAAGGTTGTAATAAAGGGTTTGCCGAGGCCGCGGATCTCAGCCGAAGAGCGCGCTCAGCCCTGCCAAGGCCTCCTCCTCGGACTTCTTCTCCTCCTCTTTCTTCTCCTCCTTCGCCTCCGGCTTCTTCTCTTCTGATGGTGCTGCTGCTGGAGCGGCGGCTACTGGCGCGAGCGGCATCGCTGTCGCGCTCTTCAACACCTCATCTATATTGATCTCCGAGAGGGCTGCTACGAGGGCCTTAATCCTCGCCTCATCCGGGTTTACTCCGGCGGCGGAGAGAACCTTCTTCACATTCTCCTCGGTGATCTGCTGACCGGCCCTGTGCAGGAGCAAGGCGGCGTAAATGTACTCCATGACTATTCGGCCGAATCACGGTTAAGCCTCTTCTTAAATTTTACCCGAGTGGGCCGTGCTCACTCGCGGCTCTCCAAGGCGCGCCTTATCGCCTCATCTGCCGCGCAGATAGAGCTAGCAAGAAACCTACCCCTTTCCTGCATACCTCCTTAGGTTTAAGTTTAAGTTTGAAAACAATATTATGGCAAGCCCGGTGGTCTAGCGGCCAAACCCAGACTGGTCAGAATGGTGGGTGGCTAGTGATGCGGGGCTTTGGATCTTAGGCCGCAAGAGGAGAGACCCCGCGACCCCGGTTCGAATCCGGGCCGGGCTACCAGCCTTTTTATACTTCACTTCTTATTATATTTATATTTATTCTCTTAAAAAATAAATTAAGCTTATTCGAAAAATATGCGAGAATGAGATGCGACATGGTGAGTTATGATCTCTTAAGAAAGCTAACCGAAATTCCGGCACCATCAGGCTATGAAGATAAAATGATTTCATTTATAAGAGAATGTATGGCTGAGTATGCTGATGCCGTAGAAATCGATAATATTGGAAATGTTATAGGAGTACTCAAGGGTACTAATGAAAAGGCACCTAAAGTAATGGTTTTAGCTCATATGGATGAAATAGGGCTTATTATAAGGAGAATAGATGATGATGGATATCTGCGCTTTGAAAGGTTGGGTGGAATTGAGCCTAAAACACTTTTCGCAAGAGAAGTTCAAGTATTAACACGAAAAGGTCTCGTTGAAGGAATTATCGGTATAAAAGCACATCATCTGGCAGCTTATCAGAAGGAGCTTGAGGATATTAAAGACATGTATATTGATATAGGGGCAGAAAATAAAGAAGAAGCTGAAAAACTTGGAATAAGAGTGGGCGATCCTGTTGTTTTTAAGCCAAATATGGCCATATTAAATGGAAAATATATCGTAAGTAAAGCGATGGATAATAGAGCAGCTTTATACGTGCTTCTAGAAACTTTAAAGGTACTTTCTCAAAAAAGGCCTAAAGGGACACTTTATTTTGTGGCAACAGTACTTGAGGAATTCAACGTTAGAGGATCTCTGCCAGCGGCTTATAAAATTTCGCCGGATTTTGCGATCTGCTTGGATATAGCAGTAGCTACTGATACCCCGGATCTAAGAAATTTCGGAGCAGATGTAAGATTAGGAAAGGGGGTAGTCTTACAAATGTTTTCATTTCACGGCAGAGGAACACTTGGTGGTCTAATTCCACATCCTAAACTTGTTGAACTTTTTGAAAAATTTGCAGAAGAAAATAACATTCCATATCAGAGATCTACTTTCTTTGGAGGATTAACAGATGCATCCTTTCTTCCGGTATTAAAAGAAGGGATACCGGCAATAGACATAGGGGTGCCATGTAGGTATGCTCATAGCCCCATAGAAACTGTCTCCATAAGCGATTTAAATGCTGTTAAAAACCTTTTGATAAATTTTCTCAGCAATGTAGATGAAAATATGAGAATAGTAAGAGGAAGACTAAAAAGGGGTGAAATATAAACTTAGAGGCAATGAAATATATAAAACTTATTAATAATTAGCTTCTGAGAGATCTTACCACATTCATGAACTCCTTAACTTTCTCTTCATCGACAGGATTCAATGTGATATTTCCAACTTTAAGTGAAGTTCCGACAATTACGCCGTCCACATATTCAATATATTTTGCAATATTTTCTTTATTCATTCCTGTGTTCGCTATGATGGGTATATCATATACTTCACTTTTTATTTTCTTTATTTCATCTATATCTGGAGGCATGCCTGGCATTGGACCGGAGACGCAATAGGCATCGGCCATTCTTAACCATCTTAGAGTCTTTGCAATTATAGTGAGAGGCCTTAATGAAAGAGGTGACGCGAATTCGGGATTAAGATATATGAAGATTTTCACATTATCAGCTCCAATGAATTTTCTGTATCTCATTATTTCTGCTCCCTCAGTATTTATGAGCCCCAGATCACTTGCATAAACTCCAGAAATTAATGTTCTAATAAACTTGGACCCTATTACTTTTGCTATTGCCAGCGCAGCTCGAGCATCGCCCCAAAGAACATCTATTCCAATTGGAATATGCACTTCTTCTTTGATTCTCGAAGCAACATACGTCATAGATGCGACAGTCTCTGGACCAACTTTAAAAAGATAGGGTATGTCGCTTTCATTCGATATTAATATTCCATCAACTCCTCCATTTTCTAAAGCTTTAGCATCTTTAAGTGCCGCTTCAACAATATTTTCGATAGTATCCTCAGGATCATAGTGGGGTGAACCTGGTAGAGGTTTTAAATGAAGCATTGCTATTACAGGTTTCTCAATTTTGAAAATATATTTAAGTACATTATTTACAGCAGTCATATTCAAAAATTGAATTAAGGAAGTTATAAATTTTTTGATACGTGAAATGATAACGAAAGATGTAAATATAAGGCTCATAATTTGTGCATATATTCTCTCAATCGCCAATAAAGATCTTTGAATATTTGGTAATTTTTTTCATACTCTCTAGCTTTTTCTAAATCAGGCTCTGCAATAGACTCGTAAGAGATAAATTGTCTAATGTCTTCAGGCTTCTTAAATATCCTAATTCCGTAACCAGCCAGCATTGCAGCACCTGCAGCAGAGCCAAGTTCAGGCTTTGGTCTTTTAATGGGAATTTCTAGGACAGAGCTTATTATTTCCATCCATAAAATGTTTTTTGCAGCGCCATCTATCGCTATTATCTCATCTGGAAGCAAATCAAGCGATTCAAAGATTTCTTTACAACTCTTTAGTGCAAAAGCAACGCCTTCCAATATAGATCTATATATATGTGTCACTTCATGCCTCAATGTTAACCCGAAGATTAAACCTTTTGCACCCGGATCCCAAATGGGCGAGCGCTCGCCCATAAAATAGGGGAGAGTAATCAGCCCGTCTGATCCCGGCCTAATTTCTCTAGCATGAGATTCAAGAATACGAAGTACTTTGGAATAGCCTTTAAAAACGCCAATGAAATTTCTTAAGAACCACTCAAGGATCGCCCCTGTTGTCATCAATGCTGCTGCACTTAAGTAAAGTCCAGGGAATATATACAAGCAGTTAATAAAATGTTTTGAGAACTTTGTCTGTTGCGAATGAATTAACTCCCAAAGATGTGTTGTACCGCATATCATTATCGAATTATTCTCGGATACAGCCCCACCAGCTAATGCGGCGGCTTGGGCATCGCATGTTCCTATAATAATGGGAATTTCCCTGGTGAGACCAAGTTTTCTGGCTAATTCTGGCTTTAACAAACCTACTATTTCGTACGGTGGAATAATTTTTTCTGGGAATTTCTCCGAACTTAATCCAAAATCATTTAGTAAACTTTCATTCCAACCTCTTTTAGACCAATCGAAAAAAGGTGCAAATGTACAAGCGGTTATCCAATCCGTAGCATGATTGCCACAAAACTTATAAGCTAGAAATGAATTGACACTTAAAATTTTTTCAGTACTATCATAAAGTTCTTTTCTTTCTTTTGCAAGCCATATTAGTTTGTAACCTCCAAAGTATGGATCAGCTATATTTTTTGTTAAATTAAATAGTGCTTCGAATCCAAGTTTATTAACAACTAATTCACAGGCATCCTTAGCTCTTCTATCCATATAGAGAATGGCATTATCCAAACAATATCCTTCTTTGTCTAAAAGAACTATTGTAGGACATTGTGACGAAATACCGATTCCTAAGATGTGAGAAGCGTTTACATGAGCTTTCCTTATGAGTTGTTTTATTAGCGTCAATGATTTCCTAAAATATTCTTCAGGAATTTGTTCCACCTTTCCTCCAGGACCATATATTATTTTCAATGGCTGTGAAACGCTTTCTATTACTTCTAAGCGCTTTTCATCTTCATGTATCATAACTAATGCGGCTTTAATGGAACTAGTCCCAATATCTATCCCAATAAGCAGAGGATGTTTACTCATATAGAAATTTTGTTCTTATCCAAATATTTAAGTCTTTATTTTAACGTCAAGAATATTTTTGACCATAGACTTAGAGCAAAGTATAATCTTTAATTTTAAATTTAAAAATAAAAATGCTAATCTAAATAATTATGGTTCTTATGCCTAAATAATTGAAAAATGATGCAAGTTCCTTCCAATGATCACCTATAACATTTATCATATGCTCATAAAAATGTAAGTTTTCCTCACAGGCATGGAAGAATTCATCGAATTTTTCAACCTCGAAAGCTATCTGATTCCTGCATATTGGCAGTTCTAGTCCAACTTTGGTTATTCTACCTCTAGCTATTATGACGGCTTTCAAATCATTGGATAGTAAAATCACAGTTATTGGATCACCCTCTTTAAACAGAACTTCTGTTGCAAGACCTTTGCCAGACTCATAGTGCGATGTTACTATGTATCGCTCCTGAGGTTTATTGATTCCATTGATTTTTGTAGGCGCTGTGCAATGAGCATTAATAACTATGGGGCTTGCCTCATTAAATATTGGGTCTCCCATGAATGCTGTCTTTTTTGTGACATACATTACAGCTAGCATGGCTAGTAATGCTGAAAAATCTGCTTCACAAGCAGAGACTATTCCTTCATCATTAAGCCTAGATATCGCATAGCAAGGTGTTGTGCCCGTTCTATCAATGAAGTCTGTTGCATAACAATTTACTGTCACTGCATTACAATCGTATTTTTGCACCAAAGATTTAATAACGTAATACATCTTAATGGCATCTAATGCGCTTTTTTCGTTTTTCATTTCTTTTATTTTCACTGCGCTCTTAAGTAAATCATTGTATTCTTTTTGCATTTCCTCGGTTAATTGTGTTTGTTTAAAAATGCTTTCTAATTCTTCGAGCGAAATAAACTTCACAGTCATACCAATACTTTGTTGCAGTTTTCGTATTGTTTCATAGCTACCATATCCCCAAAGCTTGCCGCCCTTCCATTCAGCCGGTCCACCTATACATAGAACACGGATATTTTTTATGGCCGAGAAACCAATTATTGCCTGTAATTCTTTTTTAAGCCACTCATAATCATCTATTACTATCCTAATGCAATTTCTCCTAAGAGGTTCCTCGAGCATCCACTTGACATAATACGTCATTAAATTAAAGCCATAAAATGGCTTAGAATGCTCCTTTGCGAAGAATATTATTGGTTTATTAAACGTGTATAATGATTCTAAATAAGTCCAAAATGGAGCAGTTGCAAAAACTATTACTCCATCTACGTTTGAAGTTTGAATTTCATAGGAAAGCTCTAGAGCATCATTAATGTTATGGAGAACATTCCAGCCGATAAAGTCTATTTCATTATTAAACTCTTGTTTAATGAGCTCCAAATCTGCCTTTATTTGCTGAATTTCCTTTTGAATATCACTATCGCTCCTAGCCCAACCCCATTGTGCAACTGGCGTAAATCCTTGGTTCATTCCAATTCTCAACACAGGCGCTATGAAAATACACCAAAATTTGTACTTCCGCTCCATATATTTTTTCTTATCTTGCGACTATTTTAATTATCAAACAAAGGCTTAAATAGAATTTTCTTTTAATGAA
Organism: Desulfurococcaceae archaeon; assembly: GCA_038888155.1. Classification (GTDB taxonomy): domain Archaea; phylum Thermoproteota; class Thermoprotei_A; order Sulfolobales; family Desulfurococcaceae; genus UBA285. The sequence continues at coordinate 14,720 of JAWAJB010000012.1, read as the reverse complement.
AATCTATGGATCAATCTATGGATCGCAGGAGCGATGTATCCGATTTAGAAAATTCGCTAAATAAGCAAAAAGAAAGAATTTTGGATCTAGTAGAATATTACAAGAAAGATATAATTGATTTTGCAATGGAACTTATAAAATATAAGTCAGTAAGGGGAGAAGAATGCAGGATTCAAAAAGAACTTTTATATCCTTTTATTAAATCAGAACTTTCACCTCACTATGTAGAAATTTACTCCGAGGATAAAGAATTAAATAGACCAAATATAGTGGCACTATGGAAAGGTGATGGAAAAAGAAGCTTATTATTAAACGGCCATGTTGATGTTGTGGATGTTACTGAAAGTGAATTAAAGCGTTGGAATACAGATCCATGGAATCCTATTATTGTTGATGGAAAAATTTTTGGAAGAGGAGCTGCTGATATGAAAGGTGGTATCACCAGCATGTTGTGGGCATTAAAAATTTTACAAGAAGCGGAAATAGAATTAAAGGGACCTATTGGTCTTGAGTTAGTGGTTGGCGAAGAATTAGGTGAGCAGGAAATAGGAACCATTTCTGCAACTAAAAAGTTGCTGGAAAGGACTCCCAAATTTGATTTTTGTATTGATCCGGAACCAACGAATTGTGAAATTCACACGCTGAGTAGAGGTGTTTTCGATTTTGAAATCGAAGTTGAAGGACGAGAAATTCATTCCGCAACTCGCAATTTGATGTTATTCCCCCAGAGATGGGGGTTACCTTGCGGTAATGAAGTTGGTGCTGATGCGATATCAAAGATTATTGATATTATAAATGCTCTAAGAAAATTGGAAATCGATTTCTCACTAAGTCAGCGGCACCCAATATTAGGTGGAGGAGGGTATCCGCAATTTGGAGATGCTCAAGGGTTGGGATCAGCACTCACAATTAATATATCTATTTTACAAGCGGGAGAATATTTAGCTAGTGTTCCGGGAAAAGCACATTTAATAGGTCAATGCTATTATCCTCCTTGGATATCGTTTGAGGAAGTCAAAAAGCTTATTTACGAGTACATTAACGCACAATCAATAACTGATAGTTACTTGAGAAAAAACCCACCAAAAGTTTATTTTGCTAGGAGATACCATTGGCCTCCATATAATACAAATCCGGAACATGAAGGTTGTAAAATGTTAGGCAGATCTTTTAAAGATGCATTAAAAAGGGAGCCAATTTATTCAGGATTTAAGGCTGTAAACGATCTGACCTATGTGCAGCAGTTTGGTATACCTGGTGTCTCATTTGGACCAGGAGATTTATATATGGGGGCTCATGGTCCTAACGAGTACGTCCCGGTTGATCAAATAATCCAATGCACCAAGACCATTGCCTTATTCATTCTGTATTGGTGTTTTAAGGAATAAAAATTGTAAGTAAAGATTATTCTTATAGTTCTTCTATTGCAATTACTCTCGCCGGAGAAGCTCCAAGGCCGATAATTTTTAATGGTAAAGCAATGATGAAAACACGCTCTTTCTTTATCTTATCAAGATTAACGAGAGTTTCTATTATTGGTATACCATTCATTAACAATTTTTCATGCGCTCTTTTGCTGAAGATAACTGACCAATCATGCGTTCCTACGGCCTTAATATGTTTTTCTACTAACCAATCTGCTGCCTCCTCACTCAGCAAAGCTCGATTCTCAATTGATAAGTTTGAGTAAAACAACACTATATCTCCATCATTTATTTTATTTGAAAATCTATCCAAGTGTTTTTTCTTTATAAGGGGACCGAGCATACCATAACGCTCATTTATTTCTTTCTCTAAATCTGATCGCAAGAAATCTTCCTCATTAATTACATCGGTAACATTTAAGATAACGCCCTCACCTATCAGAAGATCTAAGGACAATTCACCTACACTTTTACCAGATGGATCTTGATGATAGGGTGCTTCTATATGCGTTCCTACATGGCTCCACAATATCACATGTTCAACCAGCGTATTGTCTAAACCATACGCCCATGGTATCACTTTAAATAAACTTTCAAGAACGATAGCATTCCATCCTGGTTTTCCTAGATTATATGGTAGCTTTTTCAAAGTTGAAGGATCTCGTAAATTTATTTCAAAAGTAAGGTCTATAATTCGTTTCATAGAATTTTATCCTCTTTATTTCCTTATTAATTTATCTAGGCGATTTAAATATTTTCCGTCCTTAACGTGAAAGACATAGATGTTCTCTAAATTTATCGAACATTTTATCTTTTCTCCCGTTTCATATTTTCGGATCTCTCCCGGAATGAAGATTTTGAACGTCCTTTCTTCGGAAGCTATTGGAATATGGACTATTGTATCGGACCCAACTATTTCGACTATTAAAATTTCACATTCGAAATTTATGTCTCCTTCACCATTTATTTTTACAGTATCTGGTCTAACACCTATGATTACCTCTTTGTCATCTAGCTCAGATAATGAGCCAGTAACAGGTATAGTAAATAATGGTGTTTGAATATAAGTTTTATCACCCACCTTTGAAATTGTTCCTTTAACCAAGTTCATGGAAGGATAGCCAAAATATTCTCCTACAAATGTATTAGCCGGATTTTCATAAACTTCTAAATAATGACCGAATTGTAGTACTTTACCTTTATTTAACACAGCTACCTTCCCTCCAATGGTCAGTGCTTCCACCGGATCCGGGGTCGCCAATAATATGGTAATACCTAATTTCTCTTGCATTCTCTTTAGCTCGACACGAAGCATCTCTCTTATTTTAGCATCAAGATTCGTAAACGGCTCATCCATTAAGTATACTTTTGCATCTTTTGCCAAGGCTCTTGCTATTGCAACTCTTTGCATCTGACCACCACTTAATTCATTAGGCTTTCTATAGAGCACCTCTCGTATGCCAAGCATTTCAGCTATTTCTATGACCCTTTTTTGAATATCAGCTTTATTCTGTTTCAATCGTTTTAAAGGATGAGCTATATTATCGTAAACACTCATATTGGGAAATAATGCAAAGCTTTGGAAAACCATGGCAACCGGTCTTAAATGAGCGGGCAAGTTGGTAACATCTTCACCATCAATATAAATTCTTCCCTTCGTTGGGGCATCTAATCCTGCGATTATCCTCAGTAGTGTAGTTTTTCCTGCTCCCGGAGGTCCTAATAATGAAACAATGCTTCCAGCCTCAATAGACAAATTCACATCGGAAATTATCTCATCATTACCTATTCTCTTTGATAGATTTTCAAGAGAAAGTATAATTTTTGACATCACATCACCTCCTAAGATTTAAATTGGCTTTATTTTCTTTATCAAATAGTACTATTTTATCTTTCTGTAATTCTAGCCATACTTCTTCATGAGATTTGTCCTTGAAAATGGTAGGATGCTTAACAACTATTTCCACACCACCGATATCGACATGTACTAATGACCTATTGCCATGAATCTCAACCAATGTTATTACCCCCTTCAAATCACCTTTAATGCTTCTTATTTTTATATGTTCTGGCCTTATTCCAAGAATTACGTCCTTGATTTGATCGCATTTATCTTCTAGATCTAAAAATCTATCAAGAAAAACAGTTTGATTGCCAATTTGTAAAAAGATCTTCCCTTCATACTTCACAATGCTTGATTCAATTAGATTCATACCGGGTTCACCAATAAATTTTGCAACAAATGTGTTAGCCGGATGTAGATAAATATTTTCAGGTTTATCAAATTGTATAAGTCTTCCTTCATTCATAACGGCCACACGATCCGCAAGAGTAATAGCTTCTGATTGGTCGTGAGTAACATATATGGCTGTTAGATTCTTTTCTTTTTGAAGTCTTTTAAGATCTGTTCTTAATTTAACGCGACTTATAGGATCTAGGGGGGTTAATGGTTCATCTAGCAAAAGTAATCTTGGTTGCTTTACTAACGCCCTTGCCAAAGCAATTCTTTGTCTTACTGCAATATCTAAACCTTTAGCCCTTTTATCTAAGTAATCATTAAGATTAAGAAGCTCAGCTATCTCTATAACCCTTTGTTTTATTTCATTCTCTTGAAACTTCTTAGCTTTTAATGGTAAAATTATATTTTCATATACTGAAATGGTATCATATACGACTGCAAATTGAAAAACCATTCCTATATCCCTTTTATTCGGCGGTTGTTCGGTTACATCTTCTCCATCAATAAATATCTTACCTGAAGTTGGTGTTTCAAGTCCAGCTATGCATCTTAGAGTTGTGGTTTTTCCACATCCAGATGGGCCGAGTAATGCGACAATTTCTCCTTTTTTAACGTCAAATGTTACATCTTTTACAGCAATTACTTGATGTTTTGTTCCAAGACCGAAAATTTTGGTTAAATTTTCCACATAAAGACGCTCCATATCTATCTCACCACCCCGAATGTTAATCCTCTGACTAAGTACTTTTGAATATAGAATGAGAAAGCCAACAAAGGTAAAGACAGAACAATTATTTGCGCACACAGTTCACCCCATTTTACATGCGTAAAGGTAATATTTCCTAATAACGCATAAGTAGCTGTCTTCGCAAATTTAGAAGTAAGGGATAATGCAAAAATTAAGTCACTCCAAGTAAATATTATACATATTATCGATACCGCCACTATTCCAGGTAAAGCCATAGGTATTGTCACACCTAAAACTGCTTTTGATCTCGGATAACCGTCTAGTACATAAGCGTCCTCAATCTCCCACGGAATGTCTTCGAAAAAGCCTGTGAGGAACCAAACAGCTAACGGAATATCAATGAGCATATATGCTATTACTAATCCATATATTGTGTCAAAGATGCCAATGAATCTGAATAAAAGGAAAAAGGGTATTATAAATACAAAGACTGGCAGCATCCTGAAGGTAATGAACGTAAAGTATAGCGAATTCTTTCCTCTTATCCTTAATCCTTTTCCTGCTCTGGCAAGTCCATAAGATGCAGGAATTGCTAAGCTCAAAGAAATCAACAGCGCTATTACAGTGCTAAGGAAAGTATTTTTTAGACCATTAATAAATTCTTGATTAGCAAACGTTAAAATATAGTTTTCGATATACGGTTCTGAAACCCACATTAAAGGTGGAACTCTAATGACCTCTGTTGGATGTTTAAGAGATGTCAACGTGGTCCAATAGAATGGGAATAGTATCCATATCAACAACATAATTCCAAAAATATAGAAAGGTACTGATTTCATAATTTCTCCAATACTCATCTTCTTACCCCCTCCTAAGTTTGCTAACAAATGTCGTGATCATATTACCCAAAATCCACAAAATTATAAATGTAACCATGGACAATGCTGCTCCTCTACCAATGAATCCTTGCCTAAATACGAGTAGATAATTCAATACGCTCAGTACTTCAGAAGCATTACCAGGACCACCCATTGTAGTTGCATAAATTATATCAAAAGCTTTGATAGCATCAATTAATCTGACTAGGATTATCAATACTGCTATCGGTAAAATTCTTGGAAGTATGATCACTCTTAATCTCGTCCAAAATGATAAACCATCGATTAAGCTTGCTTCTACAATTTCCTTCCTAATGCTTTGGAGGGCTGCAAGAATTATAATACAGAAAAGAGGAGTCCATTCCCATGTGTCTATCATTATCAAAGTCCATATAGCATTAGTTGGACCAAACCATTCAACTTGTCCGAAAAAATATGTCAAAGGGCCGGCAACAGGATCTAAAATAAGTTTCCATATAAGACCTACAGCGACCGGCGGAATAACCATAGGCCAAATTATTATCGCCCTAAGCATGTGCATAATCTTATAGTCCATGTTCAAGAGAAGCGCAATAAAGAAAGCTAGGGAGAACTGAATAAAGACGCCGATACAAAAAATACCTGTCAGAATTATAGAGTTATGAAAACGTGACCATGTTAAGAGCTCCAAATAATTTTGAAATCCTATAAGCTCGTATTTTGGTTCAAATAGATAAAAGGACGTGCCACTATAGTAAATTGTCGTTGCAAAGGCGTAAATTGCTATAGCAAAAAGGGCAATCAAAGCTGGGAGCACCGTTAAATAGTCCTTATTCATCGAACTTGCCCTCCTTTTTTCAGGATTTATTGAAAAGAGGAGCATTATTTAAACATTAATTTTTATTTCAAAAAAGAAAGTATTAAGAAAAAGTTCTAAGTTTTTATTTGTAGTATCCTGCTGTCTTCATTAAGTCATATACAGCATCATAAATTTGTTTCATCGCCTGCTCAGTTGTCAGCTTACCCGCAATGACATCTTGCATAGGCCCGGACATTATGTCCATTATACTTAACAATTGGGGGATTGTCGGATACACGGATCCATGCGTGTATTTGCTATACATTTCAAGTGTATTTGGATACCATGTGCCTAGCAATAGACCTGATACTAATTTTTTGAATCGTTCATCCTCCCATGTTGAAAATCTACAAGGATCAAATGACATTGCCGGACACAAAGCACATGCTTTTGTAATCACAGGGCTTGTTACCCACTCAATAAAGAGCCATGTTGCTTCTTTCTTTCTTTGAGGAATGTCCTTGGGCATACCTAACCCCCACACCCAAATTCGTGAGCCCCTGCCCTTCGGTCCCCTCGGTACTAAATAACATCCCACTTTTCCTGCAGCTTTTGATATGGCGGGATTGTCAAAGAGAGGGCCATCAAGGCTTATATCAATAGTACTTAAGCTTATCCCGGCTTGAATATCTTGTGCAACTTCGTAGAAGGATGTTGTAAAGATTCGAGATATTGGTTGTCCACTTTCTCTAAATGTTCTTAGATATATATCCATTGCTTCTATCCAATCCGGCTCAAGGAACCGCGGCTTCCATTCTTCATCAAAGAAAGTTAAATTCCATCCTTGCATAATTGTTGTCAATACTTCTGTTGTGATGAAAATTCTTATCCCTCTCAAAGTTATTGGATACATTTGACCCAACAATCCATCTCTTTCAAGAGATTTTCTTAATTCAGCGACATTGTCTGGAAGATCTGGCCAATAATCGAAGAATTTTCTCGGATCAAAACCATATTTGTCAAACATATCTTTTCTATAGAAAGAGAGATTCGTTAAGCTGGAACCTGGCATAAAGTATGCAGGACCACTTCCCTCACGTCTAGTCTCTCGATCCCATCTTGAAACATAAGTAGTTGCAGGAATAAAGTCATCATACCTAAACCAATCCGGATCTGTCAACCTTTCATTATGTAAGTAGTCATCTAGAGGTTCTAGCCATCCCGGACCAGCCCATTGCCAAGTATAAATGGGTCCTAGCGAAATTGAAGTATAAGGAATTGCTCCTGCGGCAAAAGCTGTATTTACTTTATCTCCCCATTCCATCTCAGAAACAGCATCCCAGGTAACTCTTATTCCCGTTTCACGTTGGAAGATTGGTATTAACGGCTTTATCGCGTCAACCCATGGAAGTGTTAGAGTGAAGACATATATTTCTTCACCTTCATAAGCGCGCCAGTTTATATCAGCTTCTCTCATACTCCTTACTATCTCGTCTTCGCTAACCAGATATTCAGTAGGGATAAATGGCGCAGCTGGAGTTGTAGTTACCGTTTCAGTCGGTGTAGGATATGCAGTAGTTACTGTAGTAGTCACAGTTGAAGTAACAGTTCTTGTAACCGTCTCCGTCTTCACTTTCTCGATAACTTCTGGTTGACGGGCCAAATAGCCCACCGCTCCACCTACAGCTAATCCAATGACCCCTGCAGCCGCAAGTTTTGCAGCAGTACCAAGGGCCTTGCGTCGAGACACTTTTTTCTTCAACGAAAGTTCTATTTCGTCAATCTCGAGGTTATTTTTAGAATTATTTTTATTTTTCTTGTATCCGGACATGGCAGGTAGTATTAATCTAAGGTTATTAATAAATATTACCTGAAAAAGGTGATCCCTAAATTTTCACAAACATAAAATTTTAATACCATTTGTCTAATATTCAATTGTAAGATATGGAGGTCATTAAACATGACTAACGTTATTTTCATGCCCACATGGTATGACGTAACTGTTTATAATGTGCTAGATGTATTTGAGGAGGTCAAAGATTCTGGCTTAAAACATTTTGGCTTCAAGGATCTTGGCCCCGAAGAAAGTGTTTACGAAGAGCTAGTTAGACGTTGCCGAATACATGGAATGAATACTTATTTGGAAATTGTTAGACCAACATTAAACGATCATCTGGAATCAGTAAAAATGGGAATCCGGTTGAAAGTAGATCATATTATTGGTGGTAAACCGGAATTCGCAGAATACACCCTAAAACTATTGAGTGGAACGGGTATAAAGTACTGGCCCTACGTTGGTAGAGTTGTCGGACATCCATGCAAACTCACAGGCACTATTGATGAAATAGTTAGGCAAGCAGAAGAACTAGCAGAGATGGGGGTAGATGGGCTGAACGTATTGTCTTATAGATATGAGTCTGGTAAACCAGAAGATTTAATTAAAGCTTTAAAAGAGTCAGTGAATATTCCTATAATCGCAACCGGATGGATAAACACCTTGGAAAGAATTAGGAAAATGGCAGAGTTAGAAGTTTGGGGACTAACAGTAGGAGGTACCTCCATACTAGCCAAAAAATTGGTCCCAAAAGGAAGTTTAAGTGATCAAATTAAAGCTGCCTTAGCAGAGGTAGAGAATGTTAAGAATATTAAGAGGAGATTCTAATCACTTGTTTGCAGAAATCTTGAATTAAATAAAATAAAGTTAAATAAAATAAAGTCCACGGAATGATGAGGGGGTTCAACAATGCAAACTAATGAACTCTTACTTGGCGTAGATATAGGAACGCTTAATGTTAAGTGCTCGATAGTGACGATTGACGGAAAAATAGTTTCAGAAAGAACATTATATCATGAAGTAATAACTCCTAAACCAGGTTGGAGCGAGCAGGATCCTGAAAAGCACTGGTGGCATGACCCCATTCAGTGCATCAAAGAAGCCCTTTCTTCAGCTAATGTTAACCCAAAATTCATTAAGGCTGTTGGGGTTAGTGGTCTTTTTCCAAATATGTGCCCATTAGATGAGAATGGGAAAGTACTATGTAATGCGATACTCTACTCAGACAACAGATCGTACTCAGAAGCTATATATCTGAATGAAAAATATGGTCTAGGCATTACAACGGAAGAAGTTTTACCTAAGATTTTGTGGTTTATGAAAAATGAGCCTGAAAAATTTAAAAGAACAAGAATGATTTTTAGCTCCCCGAATTATTTTGTTTATAAATTAACTAAGAGCTATTCTATAGATCATTTTTTGGCCAGTTACTTTGGCGGAATATATAATGCTTATAAAAGACAGTGGAAATCAGATATTTTACAGGAGTTAGGAATTCCAATGGAAATTTTACCACAAGTGTATTCAACTACTGATGTTGTTGGAATGATTACCGAAGAAGCGGCTAAAGTTAGTGGTCTTCCTGAAGGAACTCCCGTAATCGCAGGTTCAGGTGATGATATAACTCACTTGTTAGCTACTACAGCAATAAAGGAAGGAGATGCGCTCATATACTATGGAACCGCAGGACGATGTATTATCCTTAAAAAGGATCTAACTGATATACTTAATGGTAATTACGATACATTAGACAATTGCCTACTTCAAGTATCCTATGTCTTAACTGCATCAGATTTACTTAGATGGTTTGTTAAGGAATTTCTAAAGCACGAAGAGAGAGTGTTCAATAGTTATTCACTAAACATATATGGGACACTTGACATCAAGGCTTCTGAGGTAAATATAGGTTCGGATGGTATAGTGATATTACCCTACTTTAGAGGGGAGCGATATCCAAACTTTAATCCTAACGCCTGTGGAGTCATTTATGGCCTAACAACATATCACACGTTATATCATATTTATCGAGCCATGCTCGAGGCATATGGTTACTTAGTGAGGTTTGGTCTTGAGGATGCATGTAGTAAAGGAGTAAATCCTAAGAAAATTTATGCGGGCGGAGGAGGAGCTAAAAGTAGTCTTTGGAGGCAAATTGTGAGTGACATTGCAAATGTTGTCCAGTACTATAGTAGAATGTCAGAAGCTTCCGTAGCAGCTGCTTTTCTCGCTGGACTCGGTATAGGAGCAATAAGCGATGTAGAAGAAATTTATAACTGGATAAAAATTACAGACGTTACTTACCCTGTTGAGGAAAATGTAAAAAAGTACAAAAAACCATATGAGAGGTTTATGTGGCTTCAAAAAATCTTTGGATGATAAAAAGTTTGAAGGAAATATCACAAAAACTAATAATCATTTTGATTCAAACAATTCTAACAGGCTAGTATATAGACTTAAATATTTTTTATAAAGATTTCGATATACTTCAAAATTTTGTTCATTTGGTTCAAATTTTTCCCGCACTTTGACGACTTTACGTGCAGCGTCCTCTATATTCTTGTAGATCCCAACGGCCACTCCTGCCAACATCGCTGCCCCCATACACGCTGCATCCTCATCATGATTCGTTATCAACACCGGTCTTTGAGTAACATCAGCTATTATCTGATTCCATAACTTAGAACGAGCACCTCCACCTAAAGCTCTTATTTCTTCTACTTTGACTCCTAGGTCCTCTAATACTTCAATATTACGCATTATAGCGCATGCTATAGCTTCCATTATGGATCTTGCAAAATGAGCTTTAGTATGTGCCAATGTTATTCCAAAGAAAACTCCTTTTGCGTTGGGATTTGCTTCAGGCGCCATTGCGCCTTGCAAATGCGGAAGCATTATTAAGCCCTCTGAGCCAGGAGGTATTTTCTCGACCTCCTTATCAATTAAAACATAAGGACTAGTTGCCATAAGCTTTGCTACATTCATTTCTTCATTGCAGAAATTATCTCTAAACCATCTTAGTGCCATACCACCAGTGGTAAAGGTATGAAACATATATGTTCCCGGCTTCACAAAATAATGTACAGGCATTCTCTTTTTAGGATCAAAAGTTAGTTTCTCTTGAATAACACAAATTGCTAAAGCAGCACCGATATTCTCTGTAAATATTCCTGGCTGTATATTACCTACGCCTATTGTTCCACAGGCTTGATCTAATCCACCTGTTGCTATGATGACATCCGGTGTTAAATTTAGCTCTTTTGCAATCTCATCTTTTAACCTTCCAATAGGCTCTCCTGATTCTCTTATTTCAGGTAATTGCTCCTCCCTTAATTCTAAGAAGTCAAGCATCTCATCCCACCACTTTCTAGTAACAATATTCCAATAGCACGTTGAGCATAATAATGAACCTTCTGCTACGAATTCGCCTGTCATTCTCCATATTAGATAGTCCTCGACAAGTAAGTATTTGTAAGCGTTATCAAAAGTATCTTTCTCATGCCTTTTTAACCAAAAAATCTTCGCCGCCGGCCAAGTAGGGACTAATTTAACTTGCCCTGTTATTTTATAACTTTGTCCATTATCAAACTTTTCATCAAGAATTTTTGCCTCTTCTTCGGCGCGACTATCGAGCCACACTATAGCTCTTCTTAAGGGCTTGCCCTCTTTCGAAATTGGAACGAAAGTTTCACCTTGAGCTGAAATGCCGATGGATATGATTTTTCGGGGATCGATTCCGCTCTTTAAAATAACTTCTTTAACACCATTGACAAATTCTCTCCAAAGTGTTTCGATTTCGATTTCTACCCATAATGGCTTCGGCGTCGTTAACTGATACTCTCGTGTAGTAGAAGTTATTAAATTACCACCTAGATCGTAAAGGGCAACTTTCGTAGCCGTAGTTCCTGAGTCAACGCTAAGAATATATTCATTTTCTTTCATCGCTATTTCTGGCGAATTAACAATTAACAGGGATATTTTAATTTTAACTTTATTCAAACAGAAATATTTTAATTTAACTTTACTCGAAAATACAGATATGAGTGATAAGTATGCGTCACCTAAAAATTCTGTTAAAGTGATACGTAACTTAGACGCAAAATCTTTCATGGAAGGAGCTGAATACTGCAAGCTTTATATTAAGAATGAGGCCATAGTATTTGGAGTTTCAATATTACACCCTGGTCAGAGAGGCGAAATTGATCCAGGACATGAAAATGCTTGCGAAGTATTCTATGTTGCCGATGGAAAGGTTGTATGTTATATCCCAGGTGAAAATATTTATGAAGAATTAAATGAGGGGGATTTAATATTCATTCCGCCAAAAAAGCCGCATCAACTTTTTAATGTTGGAGACAAAATAGCCAGGATAATTTGGGCGCAGGGGAATGTAAAATAAAAAGTTGATAGCATCATTTACATTATTTTTGTTACTACCTTTTTTAACATTATCGTGCGCAGGGACAATTGAAAAGTTTATTAAAACGGAATACTAAATTTATTTATGAGTAAATTTCTTCAAATAGGAGGATCAAAAATTCACTATGTGGAGGCTGGTGAGATAACAAATCCTAAGCTACTTTTGATACATGGGCTTGGCGGATCTATCAAAAGTTGGATCCCCATATTTGATTCGCTGGCAAAAAGATTTCATGTAATTGCGCTAGATTTACCAGGTTTTGGCCGATCGGACGAAATACCAGGAACCTATACAATGAAGCATTACGCAAATATTGTATGTTCATTAATGAAAAGCATAGGATTCCATCCTGCTTTCTTGATGGGTCATTCTATGGGAGCTCTTATCGCAATCAAAACGTACTTAATGTGCACAGAAAAAATACAAGGACTAATTCTTATTGATTCAACCGGTATAAGTAAAACTATTGTTGAAAAGATTAAGCAATATATGGGTGATCGATGGAATAAAAATCGCCTCAAGGAACTTTATCTCGACTGTATCTTGGGAAAAATGGGGAAACTGAATGAATCAGAATTGGATGAATGGCTTAACTCTTTAAAAGATCCAAAATTCTATAGAGCTTACATGTCCTGCCTTAATTCCATGCTAAAAGAAATAATTCATGTGAATGATCTTCGGAAAGTTAAGGTGCCAACCTTAATAATATGGGGCTCTGAAGATAAGCTCACGCCTGTTGAAGACGGCATAAAATTGAGTAAACTAATAACAATGAGTAAATTCATTCTTATCGAGGGAGCTGGACACGTACCACATTCAGAAGCTCCAGAGGTAGTTCTTCAACTTGTGACAAACTTTATTTCAGGTCTAAAAGCCCCAAGCTGATGATTAGCATTTTTTAACGAATGAAATAATCGAAAACAGTACAGGAAAAAGAGGTTCTTTCAGAAAAATTGTGTTTCATTTCTTGATGTAATCCAATATGGAGATTACTTGATCTCTCACTGCTCCATCTTTTATAAATTTTTTCTCGAAAATCGCTCCTCCGACTGTAAATGCCCATATATTTTTGTTTTTCTTTTTCAACTTTTCTATTTTCTGAAAGTTATCTATAGATCCTGCAACTATTAATGGGACGTGTAATCTCTCTGTAACTATATCTAATAGCTTATCCTGATCCCCTAAATAGCGATATAAGAGCAAGTTTATCCCATCTACACCTTTTTCTTCGAATTTCAATCCATTTTCGATTATTTCATTTAAACTTCCCTTTAGTACGCATGGGTGATCTTCTATCTTGCCAATATATGGAAAATACTTTATATCTGCTTTTCTTTCCTGAAGATATTGCTTCGTCTTTTCAAAGAACCATGGCATTCCACCAATTAAGTAGTCCGCTTTAACAGTCATTGCTATATCAACACCTCTAAAATGTTCTTCTTCACTATATGTTACCACTTCTAAAAAAGTGGTTATGTCGGCTTTTTGCATTCTGCTAAATAATTCTTTCATTTTATCTAACGATAGGCCTATGTCTTTACAGCCAATAAATTTTAATCCTGTATCCTTAATCTCTTCAAATACTTCTAGAGCATTTGGTATAGTTATATCACGGTGAGTTAGCATAAATATGAATTCAACCATGTTTGACATAAAAATAGACTCCTTAATAAAGATATCATCATGGCAGGAGGGTTTAAGATAAAAATCAATTGATGTGTTGGTATTTAGTGTCATATCATTTGTTAATGATGATATAGTTGCTTATGCTTATTTTCTGCTGAAAATATGAGGCACCGTTCTCTAGCATAAAAGGTCTAGGATTTAATCTCAAATATTTGACAATAATGAATGAATGTAAGTAATTTATCAGTAGCCTTTTCCCTTTATTTTACGAATTGAGGGTCTATAAGGTTGTTAGGTGCCCTAAATGCGGCTTTCTCCAGTTGACGGCGGCGTCGAGGTCTGTGAGGTGCTTCGGCTGCGGGGTCTCCTGGGCTCTTGAGCCGGACTCAATACTCTTCTCGAGCGCGGACTTGGAGAAGGCTAGAGAGTTTCTCCTGAGGCTGAAGCGGGGCGGCAGCATGGGGTTCAAGAGGGCTTCCGAGGCCGATTAAAAGCGCATTCGTAAAGATTTAAGGCTGGATTAGGGTCCTCCTAGTAGATGCTTCTGGGAGCTCATGTCTCGATCTCGGGATCCATCGATAAGGCCGTTGACAGGGCTGTTGAGCTCGGGTGCACGACCTTCCAGATCTTCACGAGGAATCCAAGGGGCTGGGAGGCTAAGCCCCTCACGAAGAAGGAGATTGAGGAATTTAGGAGGAAGCTCGAGGAGAATGGGTTCAAAGTGGCCGTCGCGCACATGCCTTATCTCCCGAACATCTCCTCGCCGGATAAGACCGCTCACAAGAGGTCGACGAAATCCCTGATCCAGGAGCTTAGGAGGTCGGGAGAGCTCGGCC
>JAWAJB010000011.1:0-21961 GCA_038888155.1 Desulfurococcaceae archaeon | reverse complement strand
CTTATCGTCATCCTCAATAATATAGCCAGATGAAATAACAGTCCTATTCGAGTAAGTAGCGCTTGTCATGACGTAGACCTGAATGTTATAGTTATCCCACTCCTTCACTATTCTCCTAATTCCAGCCTCTATTTCTGATCTAAGCGATGGCTTAATAGGGCCAGCAAATGCGCTTTTTTGTATCCGGCTTAGCCCAACTTGTCTGAGAAAATTAGCAATCTCGAATCGAAGCCTGTTGTCTTTAATGTCATAAATAACAAGAGCAACGTAACTCAAGTTTCAACACCTACTTAATATTTTCAACGATCGTTATTTTAAAAATAAACCAAAAGAAAGTTTTAATACTTTGAGGAGTGACTCGATGATTCCGGGCTGCTCAACAATCACTCCTCAATAGCGCAACAGTTAAATACGCAGAGGAAGAGAAAAAATAGGGGAAGGAGCCGAGGAACTATCCCATGAGACCTCGGTATCAATAAAGAATGAATTGAAACTGGAAGGTATGGAGTGAAGTGGATCCCCGCCCAGAGCCAGGTATCAATAAAGAATGAATTGAAACAAGACCCACCCAACCACTTTGTAGAGGATGCCCCGGGCAACAAGTATCAATAAAGAATGAATTGAAACCAAATTTTTGGTTTTGATTTTTAATCCTGTTTCAGGATGAAGTATCAATAAAGAATGAATTGAAACCGACCCGAGCCATGTACTCCCACCTACTGGGTGGCTCCGTAGTATCAATAAAGAATGAATTGAAACTACCTCTGCTCTCTCGTCGTGCTCCAAAATGTTCATTGCGTGTATCAATAAAGAATGAATTGAAACATGCAAGAAGGATAAAAGGTGTGTGGAGAGAGTTATGGACTAGTATCAATAAAGAATGAATTGAAACTCAGTTTACCTACACTTGTAATCAAGCTGTTGACTTCATCTGGGTATCAATAAAGAATGAATTGAAACTTAGCTCATAGGGAACGTATATGGTTGTTCCCTTGCTTTGTATCAATAAAGAATGAATTGAAACACAAATGCTTCACGTCGAGCGAGAAGCACGAGGTGATGTATCAATAAAGAATGAATTGAAACTGCGTCTGCTATCACTATTACCTTCCCTAGGTACTCTCTTGTATCAATAAAGAATGAATTGAAACTCGGCTTCCTAGCGAAGGATCACCCCCGCAAAGACGTCTCGTATCAATAAAGAATGAATTGAAACACTGTGGCGAATACCTCAACTGTTGTTGCTGAAGCTTCGTATCAATAAAGAATGAATTGAAACCTCAGGTGATTACTTATGAGTTTAGAGACGATTACGTTTAAGTATCAATAAAGAATGAATTGAAACGCGAAGCATTTGGCTCTCTACCAGCCCCCAGGCTAGGTATCAATAAAGAATGAATTGAAACCAGACCGAAGCCGAAGCCGTATTCACGAATCTCTTGATAAGCGTATCAATAAAGAATGAATTGAAACACGGTATATGTATAGTTATCGTTATTCCTCGTTACCCTTATGTATCAATAAAGAATGAATTGAAACACTGATGGCTGTGGCTGTGTCTGTGGCTGGATTGGGTATCAATAAAGAATGAATTGAAACCGGGATCGGTGACCATTGCTCCCAACCAGAGCCTGTACATGTATCAATAAAGAATGAATTGAAACACATCAATGAAATCAAAAAATTCTTCGATGATGATGGGGTATCAATAAAGAATGAATTGAAACCTGTAAACCTCTCTCCCAAGAGGAGAGTCCCAGAAGTGTATCAATAAAGAATGAATTGAAACCAATATAGTTCTCATAGATTTTGACAAACGCCCAGCGTATCAATAAAGAATGAATTGAAACTAGCCAGTTGAGGAATACCATCACGGTAATATTGTTTAAAGTATCAATAAAGAATGAATTGAAAGTAGGAGGGGGGCGAGGTATCTTGAGGGAGGGGAGCTAAGGTATCAATAAAGAATGAATTGAAAGATTTGCTAAGGGTTATTATCAATGCTTATCACTAAGAAATATATGTATCAATAAAGAATGAATTGAAAGCATAGCTTTCTCCATCGCGGTTGGTTTGGGGGTCTCACTATTGTATCAATAAAGAATGAATTGAAAGTTTATCTGCCTCGCTATTACTCTGCTCAAGCTAAAGGCGTATCAATAAAGAATGAATTGAAAGAAGGAAAAGCGTATTTCGTAAACGTAAATCCAGGGCAAGTATCAATAAAGAATGAATTGAAAGAGGGTCGTCTTTAAGCTTCATTCACACCACAAGTAAATAAGTATCAATAAAGAATGAATTGAAAGCACTTAGCGTTTTTGTGATTCCTTTATCCCAAACTTTAAAGTATCAATAAAGAATGAATTGAAAGGGAACACAGGCATAAAGGACGAAGAGGTTAGTCCCGAAGATGTATCAATAAAGAATGAATTGAAAGAGGAGTATGGCTCCATCATAGCTCTGCTCAAGAAGTACATTCTGTATCAATAAAGAATGAATTGAAAGCGTTCAGCCCGTAGCTCCTCGGCGCCTTAGCCAGCTTACCGTGTATCAATAAAGAATGAATTGAAAGTATGTAGTCTTCCAGTACATCAGCAAACTCGCTCATTACTGTATCAATAAAGAATGAATTGAAAGTGACCAATAAATTTGATGATAAGGCATATCCGCTATTTCGGTATCAATAAATAATGAATTGAGATATGGAACATGTTGCTTTGAGAGTTAAGACTTCTTGGTTTATTCGATTGTAGGTGCTTGGAGTTTTTATAATAGGAAGAAAAATCGTTTGATTTGTCTCTAGTCAGTTTCTAAGTCCAGTACTTTAAGTATGTCGATATTGTCTTAGCGAATTCCGAGATTCCTTCTCCTCTGACTTTGCTGGCAGCATTGTAGTCGGCTGCCACCAGCCCCTGGGTCAAGAGTAGAAAAGTTTTTCTTTTGTTAGGTGTTCCATTCATCCATATATTCTTCCAGTATTCTCTTGACAGGCTTTCATGTTGGATGCCAGAGTAACCGACTGTTTCTTCAAGAATTTCTTTTACCGATTTGTCAACATTGATGAATACCGGCTCTATTATGCCGTCTAGTTCAGCGTAGAAGCCCTCAAGTGTTTCCTTATTGATTACCAGCTCTCCTACACTCTTGGCTTTTTTGCTTAGGGCCTCCTCAAGCCTATCGGCTCTCTCACGGAGACTCATTGGGTGATGATGCAATAAAATTGAAAGGACAATCATGGCTCTCTCATCCGGGCTTATCAACCCCTTCATCCTCCTTAGATACTCGTTGGCAAACCACGCCGAAATAATCTCATGCCCCTCAAAACTCATTCTCTGAACTTCTGTTCGCTTATACTGATTAAAAATTACCTTACCGAAATCATGCAACATAATAGAGTACTTAAGCATCAAGTAGAAATCCCTGTTAAGCTTATTACCGAATATAACCAACCTGCTTGTCTCGCTAAAAGTTTCTAATGCGTATAGCACATGATCCCTCAGCCTCTCCTTTACACCTTCATTAAAAAAGCTGTATATTACCATGCCTAGACAAGCCCCACCTCTTTATCATATCTGATCTTTACATAGAACTTATGTCCCCTCAGCGACCTGAGCAAGACTTCCCTCTTGTCTTCAGTACACTCAACGCACAAGCCCTTCCTTTTAAGCTTCAATAGATACTCATAGTTAACGTTGACTTCGACGTTGTCATCGGTAACCACGGTAACAAGGTATCCGTCCCTAACAAAACTACCCTCAAGCTTTATTAGCAGTTCTAGCGCCGATTTAGATGGCTCGATTAGGTCCCAGAAAACGTTTCTAATCTTGTTAATGAGCCTATTGTCGACCGTAGGAGGATCAACGTAAACATGGTCAAGAAAATCATCGTAACCCACATGCAAGTTCACATCATTATTGCCACTCAAGAAATCTATCGTACGCTTCACTAAATCAGCGTTATAGACCTTGTATGTATCATTATAGAAGCCATCCTCCTCAAACCAAACAAACACGCGACCAGACTTCTCATCGCGTCTCAAAAATCTGCCGAATCTCTGTACAAGAGATATGGGAGGAGCTATTTCCGTTATTATCAGGTCAGAAGAAAAATCAACTCCTGCCTCAACAGCCTGTGTGCTCACGAGCACCATCTTGCCAGGAGAATCCTCCAGGGCCCTTAATTCATGTAGTTTTGCTTCTCTATCCTCCACGGAGAACCGTGAATGAATAAGAATTTTTTTGCCATCAAGCAACCTATAGAAATTAACTGCGTCCTCAACTGTATTGAAAATTACTAAGGCTTTGCTAAACACATTTTTCAGCAAGATTTCTTTAATAATCTCAAACTTGTTGTAGCCCTTCAAGCCTAGAAGCTCAACACGGTAATTCTTGTGGAGACGTTCATCGAAGAACTTAGGGTCATCATCCCTAGTATACCTCCTTACTTTTACTCTGCCACTTAGCGCTTGCTCAAAGCTCCTAGGTAAGGTCGCAGTCATTAATAGTAGTCTTACATCCGTGGAACTACATAGATCCATTAGAGCTACTAAGAAACTCAGTGATTTACTCGTATCGTACATCGAGTGAACCTCGTCTAAGATTATATTTGACGAGGAGAACACCGAGGACCATGAGAAAAGGTAGTGCCCTAGGTTCTCGAACCAGTCTTCGGATGAGAGACCTTTCAAAACACTGTACATATCCTCCGGTGAGAGGCCAAGCGCCGTTAAAGATAGTGTGTCGATGGTGGTCAGCGTAACAGGGTGAATTAGATATGGTGACTCGTGTCTGCCCATATACCTAGCGCCGACAAAGTCTTTGCCTATCCCAACGAAATCAAAGAGTTTTCTAAACATGCCTACTTGCTCTTCAATCAAGGATCTAAGTGGATATGCGATTATTGACTTAGAAAACTCGTTGAAGCTACCCAGAGCTATGCTCATTGAAATAGCTGTTTTGCCGTAACCCGTAGGTGCGGTTACAAGGTAGTTGCTCGAATCACTCGACAAAACATTAATTAGCTCATCTAGGTAAGGTCTTTCTTCGTATTTACCGCGCCCTCTTTCTCTAAGATACTTTTCTACCTTTTTATATGGCTCCGCAAAAAGCATCTTAAGTACTCCTCGGCATAAGGGGCTCGATTACAATTAGCTGAATTATAGGCCTCAAGAACCTCCCTATACATGTTGAATAAGTATGTGGGGCTTCCGGAAGCTATGTAGTTGTACAAGTACCTAATTGCCTTAAAAGCGTGGTAACCGTCGCCATATTTATCCCTTCCTTTAACAAATCTGCCTGCAGGCTCGAGTAAGACGCTGAGAACTTTGTTAAGTTCATTAACCAACTCCATATCCTCATACAGTTTCTGCTTGATGTAAACGCCTATAGGCATGTCAACGTAAACCTTATATGTCCAGCCCTCCCCTCGCACTTTGACTAATCTGAAGCCGACATTCTGAACATTTAGTTTCTTTAGAGATTCCAAGACATAAGTGTTAAGTAAGACTACCAGAGTTATTGCTTCATCATTAAACTCGCCAAACCTCCTGATCACGTCCCTAATAGCTAAAACTACATGGTCTTTAATATCCAGCCAACTAGTCGGGTTCCCTCTCAACACATCCTTCAGCAGAGTCTCTATATCGAAGAATAAGAAGTAATGATCGATATTACCCTCAGTCCTGACAGTTGTGACATAAGATGACGTGAGACCGTAAAAGAACATAAGTAATCCATTCATGTCAGCATAAGTCGTGATCTCCTCATCTATTGTTTGTAATTCTATGCTGGATATTCCCTTATACCTATCAACCTTCATTATCTGAAACGAGTACTCTTTTTGTGCTCTGGAAAATGAGGGGCTACTAACCCTTACCTTCATCTCGCTTTTCTCACGGACCAACTCTACTCTGATCCTTAAATCAAGCATTTCAATGTTTTTGAATAGAAACTCTATGAAGTCGCTATCTAATCTTTTAAACTTGACGTACCTCACGTCATTGCCTGTGAATCGGAAGTCAATATTCTTATCTCCCAGAATCTCGAGCAAGCCACTTTTTAAGCATTCCTTAGTGAGTTGCGTCATGCATTTACTTTTAATTCTAAGCAACCCCTCGTAGAGCATGGATGATAGCAACGTCCCGTCAGGAGGTGTTTGTATTTCCAATAACGGAGTGTCATCACTCACTAAGGCCTATCACCACCTCATTATTTATCTTATAGCCTGCGTAGCCAGGAGGCAACTTAACTATAAGTCGACCCCTCCTTACAAGAGGTACTGGAATTAAGTGCCTAACTACCTTATAATTCAAGTATAGCCTAGCAGGGGAGTCTCCTGAAACTAGGCTAGTTATTGGGACGAATTCTAACTCAATAAAGTTGCCTTCTCTATCAATAATACTGCTCTCCAACTCCGGCGTGAGGAGCAATGAGTAGTCCGTTTCCACTTCACCTTCACATATGACTTCTGGAACACCTTCGATGACCTCCACGACAGATACCATGCTCTCCTTGCTTCCAAGCCTCTTAACTCTCCATATGTCGTCTGAGGTGATGTCTAGCGTGTCCTTGACTACTGCGAAG
Organism: Desulfurococcaceae archaeon; assembly: GCA_038888155.1. GTDB lineage: Archaea > Thermoproteota > Thermoprotei_A > Sulfolobales > Desulfurococcaceae > UBA285. The sequence goes on along the minus strand of JAWAJB010000011.1, from coordinate 15,380 downwards.
ACCCTCATTGTAGGAGGTTTTTCGTTGAGCGAGGAAGTCACGGTTTTGCCTCTAGCAGGTGCGTCGAAAGACCCGTAGGGGTCCTTCACGGAAGGATACCTTACTTCACCCGCAGTCCTAACACTCACAATCCTGTTCACGTCCTGGAACTGTAGAGTAATCGCATTCAGCGGTTTATAACCTAGAGCTAAAATCTCCCTCGCAAGCTCGTTAAGCGTTGATGCCCTGCCCTCGCTAAAGCCTTTCCTCCTCGCGTAAGCTTCAGCAATAGCCCCCAACACGGTTGTCGGGGGAGGGACAGGAAAGGATGGGGAGGTCTTAGACATGCCTACTACTCTTGCTTGAAATCCCCACATGAACTCTAAGTCAAAGATAAATCCCTTCATTTAATTCTCCCTTCAGCATCAGCCACGGAACCAAGTATTGCTTCTTCTGGTGTTCCATAGCATTTATCAGCAACACACTTATCTTCAGAGTAAGCATGAATCACCGTGTTATAGCTCACCTTATTCTTTTTCGCGTAAGCTCTCTCAAGGTAATCCTTGGTGAAGCTTGAAGGCATGGTCCATACATCATCTGAAACAGCGATGCCTATGGACTCCCATCTCAGGTCGGAGGGGTTAAACCTTGTTCTCTTAGCTCCTACAGGGAAGTCAAGCAGAAGTCTCTTTAGTGCTTCTAACGCTGATTCAGCTCTTTTCACAATTTCTTCGCTTTTAATTACATTTTCGCCATATTTTTCAACATGGAATGTGTACTTGCCGATGTACTTTGTATCAAGGTCGAAGGCGAAGCTGAATAGGGCTGAGGAGACTTCGACGTAATATATCATTTGGCCCGCTGCTCCTGTGGTCACGCTCACGAATTTTGTTCCTAGGGCGTATCTGCTGTGGAGCTGTGGTTCTATGTTAACTGCTCCCAAGACTTCTCTGACTGGTATCATATAACCGGTTTGGAAGCTGGACGTCCTTTTTACGTTTACCCCCTTCTCCGCAAAGAGGAAACCACCTATGTCCTCTACGCCGCAGCTCTCTATTATGGATCTTTCTATCTCCTCTATTCGAGAAAGGTCATCCTGTTTGTTTTCTTTTGATGTAGATGACTTAGGGGGCTCTTTCCCGGTTACTTCTTTATAGATTTCCGCGTTTGTACTCTTTAGGAAAATGCCTTTTTCGCAGTACTTGCATACCTTGCTTTTCTTCTTCTTCAGTTCTTCCGCTAAGATAACTTGATAAGTATGTGCTATGCTTTCACCGGATATGGCTGGCACGAAAAACGTAATGTAAGCATCCTTCTCTTTGACTAGTACAGGGACTTTCCGGTGCTTAACATAATTGCCTATGCTTTCAACCATGTTTGCTGCTTCTGTCTGAAGCCATATTCTGCCTCTGACGGAGACGTACACCATCACTCTTTCACCTCCATTTTGGATAATAGCCTTTCAATCAATTTCTCATCTTTCAATACATCAAGGATTCTTTCTTTAGGAATAATCAGTTCTCTTGAGACTTGATCGATGTTTTCCTCCACAATTTTTCTGATATCTTGAGCCGATTTATGGTCCTTAAGCAATCCTTTTTGGCTTAGATACGTTAAAACGCTTTTTGCAGTAAGATATGCTTCCCTTGACCTTAGCCTTGCTGCTTCAGCCAATGCATAGGACGTAGCAAGAGAGATGGTCTCGCGTAGCTCCTTGACGCTATCTATAGCTTTTATTTTACTGAGGCATTTTTCTACTCTTTGAAAATCTATGCTCCTTGCCAACTCGGCGACAGATTCATTCTCAAATCCCTTGTTAACCAAGGAGTGATAGTCGCGCAGAGCTTCCCCTATTCTAAAAAGAACTAGGTCCTTTGAGGAGGATTGTGCAAGCTTGTCAATGTAAGAGGGATCCCCCAACTCTACGTAGAGCACAGCTAGAACTTTACCTAGCTCTTTTTCTTCATGTAATGATTCTTCTTGCAACAAAGATTTACACCCGGAATAAACTTTTAAAGAATAACTATTATTTATTCATAACCACGGAACACTGAGGATTAAGTTAGCTTTTCCCAGAAACACGTTACAGTTTTCTTAAGCTATATAAAACAAGCAGTTGCATATATATATGGGATTGCGTTGCCTAAAACGTTCATTGCTTCGCTGGGTTTTGATCAGTCCTCTTTAATTAGACTTGTCGGTGAAAAGGGGCTTAGCATAAATGACAGGATATATTTGGTGACCTCAGCGGTTAGCCATCCAAAAACAGAGAATGCCATAAAGAGTATAGTTGACTTCGTTCGAGCCGTAAACCCGGGCATTGGTATAGAGGTTTTAAGGCTTAATGAAGCAGATCTAGAGAACAACGTTGCTAAGTTGTCAATTATTATTTCAAATAGCGATGAACCTATAATTGATATTACCGGTGGACCCAAGGGGATTTCTCTATCGCTTTTTTTAGCAGCTTGCTTCTCGGGTGTTAGAAAGGTTTACATGACTACCGAGACTCTGGGGGAGAGAGTCGAAATGCCGACGCTAGCTATGCCTGCTAGTGTTCTGACTGATAGACAGAGAGAAGCGCTGGAAGCGTTGCCTTGCAGAGTTACCGAGCTATCAAGGAAGCTAGGAGTAAGTAAATCAACGGCTAGCAGGTTGCTTAAAAATTTAATGAAAAAAGGCTTGGTGCACAAGAACGAGGATAAAAAGATCTTTGAGCTCACACTTACAGGCAAAATATTGCTGAGGATAACGAAGATAAAGGCTTCATCTTTAATAGCTTAATCAATTAAAAAACAGCTCAGCTCTGTGTGCTTTGTTTTTCTTGTTTTTCTTTTTGGGTTTTCAGTTTTATTACTCCGTATCCCCCACTTCTGTTCCCCCCTACGTTTGTTATTTCGCCTAGTTTTAGTAATCCCAGCACGAGCTTTCTTGTTTCAAGCGGAGTTGTCTTTCTGAACCTTATCTTGGCCCAGCCAACGAAGCCTGTAGGCGCTTCCTTGGTGACTTCCCTTACATACGGTGTTTTTATGTCAAGCCCGCTCACGTAGACATGACTAGCTAATTCCTCGGGCTTTGGATAGCTAGCGCCGGTTAGTTGATGCGCTATCGATATGAGTGACGCGAAAAGTAATGTGGGGTCCGGGTAAAGAACCTTGTAGCTCATGTCGCCTCTCAGCGGGTTAAAGTACGTGGGCGTGACAAACTCCACGTCTAGCTCATCCACAGATTCATCAGTGCTCATGATGCTCGCTGGGTTGATGAACGAGAGGCGCAAGCTCTCCACCATAAACTCGTAGTTCTTGACGACCAGCTTAAGGTGCTGCGGGTACCCGATCAGCTTGGGGACAAGCCTCCCTGCAAGCTCCTCATTTAACAAAACAACGCTTATCCCAGCCCTAGCTCCTGGCTCAAAAACAACGTTCCCATCAACGGGAAACCTGCTCATCTTCTTATCAGGAAAAACCACTGTGAAGCCGGACACGAAAAGTAAAGGCTTAATAGAAAAAACGCTTCTACCATCAACACCCTCATGAAGAACATGAGCCAAGGAGGAGTCAAGCCCGGAAACAAGGCCCAGAAAAGCACCCCTACACTCATGACCCACAAACCAAGGCAAACCACCGCCAGAAACAGCCCTAAGCCCAAAATCAACAATAGTCAAAGAACCCATGATGAACCAGCCAATAAGAAATAAACCAAAAGAAAGTTTTAATACTTTGAGGAGTGACTCGATGATTCTGTGCTGCCCAACCTTCACTCCTCAATAGCGCAACAGTTAAATACGCAGAGGAAGAGAAAAAATAGGGGAAGGAGCCGAGGAACTATCCCATGAGACCTCGGTATCAATAAAGAATGAATTGAAAGCCAAAGCCACTAGCAAAAAAACTCGTTAAAGCAGGCTTCGTATCAATAAAGAATGAATTGAAAGCAAAGAGCAATAGCTTCAAGAAGATATTGAGGGACGAGCGTATCAATAAAGAATGAATTGAAAGCTGGGTCTTCACGGTTCATCCAACGGGGGACTACATGCTCGTATCAATAAAGAATGAATTGAAAGTTTCCTTAAGAGTCTTAAAGAAATTCACTACATCAATAAAGTATCAATAAAGAATGAATTGAAAGATGGCGAAGAGCCAAGGGGCGGGAGCATTATATTTTTGGTTGTATCAATAAAGAATGAATTGAAAGGGAATGCCATTAAAAATTAGAACCAAGGACTTAAAAAGGGTATCAATAAAGAATGAATTGAAAGCTCGTCGTCAACTTGGCTTTAAGCGTTACTCTCGCTGTTGTATCAATAAAGAATGAATTGAAAGCCCTCTCTCTCCCTTCTCCCACCACACTCCCACACGTATCAATAAAGAATGAATTGAAAGATACGTAACTCTGCAATTGTCGAACTCTGGATTTACACTTGTATCAATAAAGAATGAATTGAAAGATACTCTTTTCCCAATACTAGAACAAGCGTTAATCCGTGTATCAATAAAGAATGAATTGAAAGTGCGTTATTCTCCTGTGATCGTCCCCTATGCAAAACTTAAGTATCAATAAAGAATGAATTGAAAGACTGTTTCTATTCTCCACATCTCTTGCAGACCTTTTTTCCTGTATCAATAAAGAATGAATTGAAAGTCTCAATATTTATTATCTTTATGTTACGCGTTAAATTTAGATAATTGTGTTACAAGGAATAATTAAACATCCAGGGACACATTGCGTGATTATATGTTGAGCATCGATGCTGGTTATTGTAAATCTTTGTTTCACTACGCCTAACACATGCTTTCTCACGTATAAAGTGTTGAGTTAGATTGGTGGGAGCTTGATTGGTTTCAGGATTCTTACACAGCTATCGAAGAAAACGCTTGACTTCGCCTCTCCGAGCAACCTAATCTTTACCAGTTTTTTTGTGGGGTGAATCAATGCCTTCTCAACGAGCTTCTCTTCATGTAGCTTTTGGAATAGATGTGAGAACTTGTCTTCAAGGTAGTAACGCAGGATTAGTTCGCCCCCGACCAGCTGGTCTGACTGAAGCGCGGTCAGAGCATCTATGTGCTCAAGACCCTTGAATGAACAGATTAAGCCATTCAGAAAACCTACCTTCTCCACAACAATCCCTATCAAGACAAGCTGCTCCAAAGATAAGTAGAAATCATTGATTGAGGAGCACTTAAGCCAAACCTCAGCGAGCTTATTGTCCCTATAAATATAACAGGCTACCTGGCATGCCGAAGTTAGCATGCCCTCTTTAGGCTTACCCATAACCCTCTTGTCAATGACGCCGATGGAAGCCCTGAGCATCAAGACCATCGGCAACGCCCATTAGCCTAAATAAATATTTAGTGCTAAAAGTAAAAATAGTAACCACGAAACATCGAATGATGTTTTCTAAGTAACATAATGTTTTAAATAAAAGTTCGAGCAATCATAGTTAGAGGTACATTCTTAATGTCTCATCCTCCCACTCGTAACCCAGACACTATTAACATAGACCTGAAAAACGTCGAGAATGTATCCAATTTCGTGAGGGATATTTTAGCGAAAAGCAAAGAAGAAGCAGAGCTTATTATTGGAAAAAGAGATAAAGAAAAAGTCGTAAAAAAGACAACTAAATCTTCTTATCGTAGAGTACACGAGATAGCATCATCTGCTCTCGAAGAGGTTGAGAGGGGAAAAAACCCTACCTCAGCCATAACAGCGTTAACGAAATCACTAATTCTAGTTAAATATCAAGAAGCAAGAGAGCTATTAGTGGGACAGCTTCCCCGGTACATCGAGCAAATCCTAAGCAAAGTACTAGGGTGCATGCAGGAGGCTTCAAGAGAGCAAGGCGACAATATACATAATTGTAGGGAAATGGCTAAAAATGGAAAAATGATACTTGATGCCCTAGCGGTTTTGGTCTACCAGTACGGAAAGGAGGGATGAAACATGGTGCAAAGCTCTCTATCTTTCAAGCGTGAATTAAAAGGCTACTTAAAAATAACAATGAAGATAACTACAAAAACAGGTCTGTTGATAAGAATGCCAGCCCAAGCACAAGCTTTTAAGATAGGTGGAGCTGACCAATACCCCATCGTAACAAGCAGGAAATACCTCATTAATAACGAGGAAATAGAACTCGAGGTCCCCTACATACCGGGCTCAAGCCTCAAGGGCCGCATCAGGTCTCTTCTGGAAATTGCCTATGGCAAAAAGCTCTACACTGCTGACCAAGACCAAAAAATCTGGCAACACGTGAGGGGAACAAAGTTAATGAACAGCAATGACTTCTACAGTGACGTCGTTGAGAGATGCCCAATAGATGACCTTTTCGGATGGGCAGCCGCGAATTATTCACAAATAAAGGAACATCTAGGTAAAACCGATAATGCAGAGCAGAAACTAAAAGAGTTATTCTCAAACCTAGCTCCCACCAGGCTATTGTTCGATGATTTCTACCCATCAAAAGAAACGGTCGAGAAGCTTAAGGCCAAAAGCATAGCGGATTTCCTAGAGGAAAAATCAGAGAACAGAATTGACAGAATAACCTCAGCCGCTGAACCAAGAACCTTCCCGAGAGTAAAGCCCGGCGCGGAGTTTGAAGGTACAGTGACAATGCTTATATTCGATGTAGATAGGAATCACCTAAAGAAATACCTGGAGACATTCGCTAATGGCCTGAAGCTCGTAGAGGACACCTATCTAGGCTCCTCTGGCTCGAGAGGATATGGTAGAGTGGGGTTTGAAGACATAGTAATCGAACTTTTCAAGATAAACAAAACACAAGATGGAATATCAGTTGTTAAGCAACCAACTATAGCCAAGCTGAGCAACCTGGAGGATCTCAGGAGCAAGCTAGATGAAATAGCAAATGATATAACTAGTAAATTATTCAGCGAAGATTCGAAACCTAGTGGTACGTAAATATGGCCTGGAGCATTAAGGTCACGGGGATAGAGTTTAGCCTGGGCTACCACGTTGGATGGTCGAGAAGCGAGGAGATAATTGACCACACAACAATCCTCAGAGGATTGATTGAAGCGTCATCTATGACGGGGAATAAAGAGTTAATTCAGAGTATTATAACAGGGGAGATAAGCGCCACAGCCCTCTTACCAATTCATGTTTGTGGAGAATCAGCCAAGCTTCTTGTACGCAGACCCGTAGTGCCAATAGCCCCTGGCGCTAAAAAGGCTCTCCCCGAGTGGTTTACCCTGCCGGCTATAAAGACGCTCTTAAACTTCGTTGAGAAATGCGTTAACAAGCAAGGCTCACCGTTACTCAGCAAACTGTTTGGAAGAAGCATTGTATACGAGTGCCGCGGGAGAACAACGCATGAAACCATAGATAGCGTCATGCTTAAGACAATTATGGATAACTATATAGTGTGTGCCGATGATTCAGACTGCAGAGAAGTTTGCATCAAGAAAGAGAGGTACTATGAAAGAATTGTAATGAATAACTCAAGAATAGATAGAGTCACAGGCGCGGCCGACGTCTATAGGGTTGATGGGATAAGGGCCAAATCCCCTTTCTGGGTTGCCCTGGCCTCACATAGCGAGTCACTACTAGAGCATGCGACAGAAATGCTCAAGGTTTTCGGCGACATAGGTATCGGGGGGTATAAAAGCAGGGGCTTCGGTAGGTTTAGGTTAATGAAGATTAAAGTCTCAGAGAGAGACGAGGAAGTATTGAGAAGCAATACTAGCTGGAGAAAAGGATACGCCTATCTCCTTGGCTCTTATCCGCCCTACGCAGGTCAGTACACTGGCATAAATCCTGAGCTGACCTACGGCACGCAGAGAATCTTGGAGGGGATAAGCGGGGGACCATACAACAATTATTGGCTCCCCCTCCTACGTTTACTAGACGTAGGCAGCCTCGCCTACTTCTCAAGCCACACTAACAGACCGTTCCTAGTGATAACTCTTCCAAGACTAGAAGGAATGAACTATGAGCCCGCCATTGTATTCAACCCGGTGACGCTTCATGGATAATAGTCTAGCTCATCTTACCTTAAAGAAGTACAGAGCATCGCTCAAGCCACTGACGCCTACAATTGTTCTTGGTGGCACGGAGGGGGTTGTTGGGAGAGATGTCTTAATAAGACAAAAAGACGTTTGTGTGATAGACATGGAGAATCTGCCCAGCCAAGTGGTTTTGGAGATAGCAAACACGGAGGAGCATAAAATACACGAAATTTTTATGAAGCACAGAGACGCTCTTCCATGCAAACTAACATCAATGAACAATATTGGAGAGCTGGATGCGGGAAAAAGAGTAAAGCTCCCACAGGAGCATGTTGTTCCTGGGTCCACGTTGAAGGGATACATAAGAACAGCCTTAATGTACTACATGCTTACGTCTAACGATATAAAGCGTGAACGTTTTTCTGAGATGATCAAGAAAACAATAGATAGTCTGAAAGTGGAGAAACTAATTAATGCTAGCACACCCTTGGAACAGTACTTCTTCAAGCGAAAACGACTAGAAAAGCAGAAAGGGGAAGTTGATATGTTGCAGAACCTACATGTATCGGACCCTCTTGCCAAGGAATCGTTGAGTTACTCGCTTGAATGGCTCACAGTGTATAATTTGTCTAAACGAAGAGAAGTAACTAAATTAACTAGATTGTCGAGCATGGCGGGCATAGTGCTTGTCGGCGGGAACCTGAGATACGAGATTAAAATCGTGAAAGCCAGACCTAGCTTCGAGGCCCCGGAAAAAAGCAGACAAGACCTATTAGGCATTATCGATAAGCTAAATGAGTTAGCGAGCATAGACCTCACAGCATCATTGAGAACCTTCGGATGCGACTTAGTTGACCATGAGTTATCTCTGATAAAAGATATCAATGAATTACGTGGTTACAAAAGAGTTCTTCAGAGTTTCAAAGAAAAGTACTGTGGAGCCTCCCAACAGAACTGTGTAATTTCTAGAATTGGTTTTATGACGGGGCATATAGCGAAAACCATTGATTTATACATAAAAAAACAGTATCCACAAATGTATGAGGAATTAAAGAAATCCATGAGTAAAAGGCTTCATAGAAAGTGGAATGACTCTACCATAAAACTCGTCGGCCCACAGAATAACTTATTGGGTCTAGGGTGGTGCGAGCTATGCGTAGAGAAGTCGCGCTAGCCTCACTTTACGGATTGTTACACGATATCGGTAAACCTATACAGAGGTTTCTGCGCAGAGCAGCAAGCGGAAAAGAAAAAGGTAAAGACGTTGAGGAAGCCTTAAGAGCTTTATCGGAGCTCACAAAGATGGATATCAACACATTAATGGCTAAAGCTTTGGAGATAAGGCACGATGAAACAACTAGGTGGGTATTAAACGCGATATCGCAGAGAGGCCTAGAGATTCCTCAAAAAATTGAGAGCGTCGTTGAGGATGTTGTTAAAAAAAGCGATAGGTTATCATCGAGTGAACGTAGGTTCGGAGAGCCCTTCGAGTTCTCGAAGAAAGCTTACGACGTAATGAAAAACTTAATATCGATGGAAAACAAAAAGATTGAATACGAGCCAGAGAACACCCCGCTTTTAACTCCTACATGGATATTAGCTCTCTCCGGATATCTCGAAACTGTCGGGCTAAAAACCAATATTGATAAAACTACGGAACCGGGGAGACTTGCAGACACAGAAGAGACCTCAGAAAAAGACATAGTTGAGAATTTTAAGGTGGCTCTGAAGAAATACGCCTTAGCGGTAGAGTCATGTATAGCCGATCCATGTAATGAGGAAGAGCTGAAGAGAACAATTAAAGACCTGCTTGTAGAGAAAGCAAGAATTTTTGAGGATTCCATATGGCTTCCCGTTTCCACGATTAGTAGTGAAAATCTAGTCAACTTAAAAGCCAGAAAAATAGAGGATGCAGTGGAGCTGTCAAGTTACAGTCTTGTTGTTAAGGAGTTTGCCGATAAGCTAAACATTGTTCTAGACCTGTATAACATAAAAGAACATGGACTAAAGATAGGACTCATTGATACAATTGAGGAATTAATTAAGTATACATGTTTATTGGTTCCATCAGCCATTTACTCAACGCTTGCCCCAGACATCAGCTTATATGCTCACAGCAAGCTCTCAGCAGCCTACGCATCATCTCTCGTATCAAATGAAGGAAAGCTAAGGCTTCTAGTCTTAGATGTTAACCAAATTCAAGAATTCATATCAAGAGCTAGGAGAGCAGGAGGCGCAAGCAGGCTTTTACGTGGAAGAAGCCTTCTAGTAGAACTTGCTCAGGACGCCTTAGCATCATACATCCTATATCTATTTGGCGGGATGCCTAGAAGCAACTTACTGACAATAGAAGGAGGATCCATAGATATCGTTATCCCGGATTTGCCTGACCTTAATAGACGAGTGGAAAAATTAAGAAGCGTATCATATAAGCTGAGTAAACATGAGTTTAATGGAAGATTAGGGTTCACGGTAGCTTATTCCAAGGCCTTTGATGTAGATTCAACGGACTTCATTAAATCGTTGGTAAGGGAGGAGGGAGGCTTCCATGATATACTAGATTCGCTCGCCTTGAACTTGGGAATAGCTAAGGTGACAAGAATAGCTAAGGAGCCCTTGTACATAGATGCCAGAGATATAGTGGGTTTTGATGCCTTAACTAATGAGTCTGTTTCTAAAGAAGACATTGAGAAGAATGGTTTGATAGTGGATTCCGGAAACATGGACTATGTAGGCGAAATGGCTGGCCCTGATACCCTGAGGGAAGAAGAAATAATAAGCGGCGCAACGCACTTAAGCCTCGTAGCGGGCTCCTTGGCTAGAAACATGGTAGCGGTAATCGGTCTATACTTCTACGAGGAAGGCGAGGATGCCCTTCCCTCGCCTGCAACCGATATTATTGAGTCACTAACCAACGCAGTAACTAAGAGTTTATGCCGCGGGAATGCTACGCGGAGAGCTTTGCTGTGCTCGATTCAGCATGGCATAAGCATAGGCTTCGTTCCATTGAGCAATGCTGGTGCGCTTTACACCCTGGTTTCCTTAAAGCAACCAGATCAGCTTAACCCTCTTTCCCCTGAATACTCTAAAAGTGTATGGTCGGCAGTAAGCATCATGTTAAAGGTATTAACAGATATCATTAAAGAATCCAGGGAAATATTTAGCAAACCAAGAAACATTTATGCCCGAATGGACATCAAGACCATCAATACTTTCGTTGAGTTCATACCTTCGAGACACTCGGAGATACTTGATGATTTGAGACAGACCGTAGAGAAACTGCTTTCATTAGGGATCGACGTATCTTTCTCATCGTTCCCCTTTAACTCGCATCACTCTATAAGCAAGACAAGCGATTCTGGAGAATTCCGCTTAAAGAGCCTCGATGAGTATGACCTCATAGTCATCGGCAAAATGGATTGCGATAAATTAGGTGATGTCAAGCGTCTAGCGAGCTATTCCCCCTCAAGACTCGTGACTATATCAGAGCTCATTAATTTAACGATCGTTGCTAAATCCTACCTGAAGATTTTTGAAAAACACGAGCTGTTTGAGGATGTAATTGCCCTTTACGCTGGAGGGGATGACGCCGTCTTCTATGGGGATTGGATACCCGTTATATCGTATATCATGAGCGTATATAAGGACGTGCGGTCAGTGCTCCCACATCTCACATTTAGCGTTGGGATAACAATAGATAAGAGCGATTTACCTATAATTCTGCTCTACGAAGATGTCGTTGATTTGCTCAGGCAAGCGAAAAAAGTGAAGGCGAGCGCCGCTCTCAAACTGTCAAGCCCCACATTGATACCAGTGAAAGTTGATGGGAAAAAGCTGTACAAGCTAATCGATTTAGTGCCTCTCGAGAAACCGTCAAGGCATTATCCATGGCCAGCCGATATAACTACTTGCTGGAACCTTGAGTGCTTGGCAAGGATGCTCGAGCAAATCTACCTATACAACAAAGGCTTACTTACCAGAGAAGCAGCGGAGCAGATAGAAAAGTTACTTATGTACAGACGCGATCTGTATATTTTATCCATGATCGGTGCCAAGTTAGCCCAAATAGTGCAGAGGGCAGAGGCGGAAAAAGACCACGTGGACCTGGAAAAAATAATGATAGAGATGCTTCCAATAGAGATCGAGTACGCGTATGTATGGGCACGCAGATATAAAAATCTGATTGAATTAAACGATGTGTTTCAAAAAATCAATGCAATTAACAATGAATGTACAATAAAACTGCTTGTTTACCCTGATGATATCGTAGGGTCAAGAGAAAAGCTCCACGATGCCCTCAGGGCATTATTAGCATCGAAGACTACTCTTGACCATATACTGCTAGCCACAAGACTAGCCACAACAAGTTAACACAGGGATGTGGTGTTGAGTTGTTGGGATACAGGAAGGACTCTCCTAATAGCCACGTGGGGCATGCCAAATGTTTGGGATGAATTTGAGTACGTTATGGGTGAAGGAGGGTCTTCGGGCAGAAAGTACTGCACATCACTGATACCCCTTCTGCTCTCCCTGGGGAGAAATACCGATATAGTAATTATAGTTCTCGACAGCCTTGCTGATGGACAAGTATTGCAAAAAGAAACCGCTTGTTGCAAATGCTATAATGAGTTATACTACTATATAAAAGAAGCAAAATCATCCAATAGTTACTTGGACCTTGTGCTCAAGCTCGAGGAGTTCGTAAAAAAGTTCTTTACATGTTTAGTAGAAAAATATGGCTTGACCAACGAAATAAATGCGGAGACCATTGGAAATACAAAAGTAGTGGTAGCACCAGCAGTGGGATCGCCAGGAGGAAACTGGGAATTCAGAGGAGATATTAGAAACTTTCAATCAATTGTTATGAGCGAGATCGGAGACCTGCTTCTGAGGAATTGTTACTCTAAAATAGTCCTGGATTTGAGTCACGGTTTAAACTTTATGCCTTCAACAATCATGTACGTTGCTTCGAGGCTTGCAAGCATAAACTTACTTGCCCATAAGCACATAAATAGTGTAGACATTGAAGTCTATAATAGTGACCCTCCACGGTCATCTACAGATAGGCCATTATTATTGAATAAAGCAATATCCATTAAAAAAAGAAACATTGAGCTAATACACGAAAAGCCGAGAGTGGCTGAGCCATTGGCGCAAGTAAAGACTAAAGTATCGGATTTCATAGAAATTAAGAAAGAGATTGAGAAGTATGCTGACATGGCTCTCGTAGACCTATACAACATTTATTTATCCATATACTATCCCATTCCCCTCGGACTATATCTAGCTACAAACAAAGCTAGTTGTCAGAGAATAGATGAAGCTTACAGCAAAATAAAAGCCGAAATCAGAAAGATTGCCAAAATAGAAGACGCAGGAGAAGCGAGAACAAAGGTTAAATGGCCACTTGCGATTAACCCCGACTTCATATACCTCCTTCAGCTAAGCCGAGCTGTATGCAACCGTTTAAGTGATAAACCTGATGGTGCACCTACCATCAAGCAATTAAAATACGAAGACCTAACAAGAGTCTATGAATACGTCTATAGGGGGTTACCAAAGCTGATTAACAACGAATTAAGCTTAATTGAAAAATTTTTGGGTGAGTTCAAAGAAAAAGCGAGGAATGACTACGAAAAAATGAAGGGAAAATGGATGTTGCTGTGCGAAATTAAGGAAAAACTTAATGTGGATTCATGTAAGAATAAGGATAAACCGATTATTAATGAAAGAATAATGATAGCGCACGTGGGATTTCAGGATAACATTGTTGAGGTATATATTGGTGATGAGGAACTAAAAATTACTTTTAAATATAGATTAAGCCTCAGCGATATAGTTAGTAAATTAAAAATAGATTGAAAAGTTATTCTAGCAGAACATTGGCGAGCTCTCTTAGCCAGTGGGGCTCTTTCTCCCACGGTCTTAGTATTCTGTACTCTCTGAGTATTCTATAGCCTGTCTCATCGTATTTTCCGCTAGCTATATTTTTGAGAACAGTGGCTACAGGCTCATTTATTGATAGTGGGAGGATAGGTACCTCGACCACACGCCTCATAGTCTCGTGGATGTAGTATGCCCTGTTAGCTCCAAGCAAGCCGGCTGTTAATAGGAGGAAGCCGGTCTCAGGTTTATAACCGCCTGTAAGATTAAAAGCAATTTCATCTACCTGTGGCCCGAATCTAGTTATGATTTTCTTTGTCTCTGCAACTAGGTTTAGTGTGCCCTTACTAAAGTCTCTGCCCAGCATGGGCACTCTGCGTATCTCCACCATTTTTATTACGTGCTCCCCATTAACATACGTGCTCGGAATCCTTTCCATGCTTCTTAGGAAATCCTCAATAACCTTGCTACATAGCCACCCAGATCCGGTATCGCTGCTGAGTAAAAAAACCATATGCTCGTGCGGCCCCTTCAAGGTATCAAGAAAAGATAAAAAGGCGTTCATCTCTGCGCTAAGCCTTCTTGGGTCGCTTGACAGAGCCTCAAGCAAGCCCTTAAAGATAAGCGAGCCTGGCACGGCGTTGTTGCCAGCCTCAATATCTTCTGTGGAATCTACATCTGCTTTCGCCCACAAATCAAGTTTAGCGCAGTGCTTGGCTAGGCTATTATAGTTTTCGCACAAAGCAGCGGCATTTCTGAGCAAACTTGTACCCGTAGTCTCAATGTGGAGAATCCTCGCCATACTAGGCATCCTCACTTTTTGGGTGACTTTACTATCATAACGATAAATCATTGTATATATCGTATATATCTTTATGCTTGAATATACATGCAATGATAAAAGTCGAAACAGCATACATATCAAAACCACAAAAACCAATGTGTGGATAACGAAAATATGTTATACAGTTTGAGGAGTGGCTGTTGGGCGGCCCAGGACCATCGAGCCACTCCTCAATAGCGCAACAGTTAAATACGCAGGGGAGGAGAAAAAATAGAGGAGGGGCCGAGGAAGGCTCCCATGAGACCTCGGTATCAATAAAGAATGAATTGAAAGTTATCTGAATAAGGGAGAATGGGTAAAGGTTAAAGCGTATCAATAAAGAATGAATTGAAAGGCTTGAGGTTTGATATTGACAAAGCTGTAGAAGAAGTTAGCGTATCAATAAAGAATGAATTGAAAGCATCATACATCAAGTCAATGAAACTCTGCACCGCCCTTTTGTATTAATAAAGAATGAATTGAAAGTAACGCTGAAGCCACCATCACTAGCGAAGCAGGGATAAGTATCAATAAAGAATGAATTGAAAGATGAGGGCCCTGAGAGTAGCCTTGAAGACCTAGTTAACAAGTATCAATAAAGAATGAGTTGAAAAAGAAAATCGGTCGTGTACAGCTCGTCATGTGTTCTTTGTTTTCAATCGGAGTTTAAAACTAAAAAGACTAAAATCAATTAATTGTATAGTGGTTCGCGATGCTTTTATCTTAATGAATAACTTGTT
>JAWAJB010000010.1:0-22378 GCA_038888155.1 Desulfurococcaceae archaeon | reverse complement strand
CTCCAGATTACGAGGTAGAGCTGGGAGTAGTTATTGGGAGGAAGGGAAAGTACGTAAACAAAAGCAATGCACTAGATTACGTAGCAGGGTACACAGTATTTAACGATATATCATTTAGGGACTGGCAGGTAAGGACTCAATCGAGCATGGGGATGGACTGGTACCACATAAAGGTCCCAGACTCTTCTACTCCAGTTGGACCGTATTTGGTGACAAAGGATGAAATTAAAGATCCATACTCGCTTGATCTAACCCTAAAAGTCAATGGAGTTGTTAGACAGCGTGGACATACTTCAGATATGATCTTCGGTATTGAGGAAATTATATCTGAAGTGAGTCTGGGGGTAAAGATAGTTCCCGGAGACTTGATAACAACTGGTACGCCTGCAGGTATAGGACATATAAGAAAGTCGTACCTAAAGGATGGAGACGTGGTTGAAGCTAAAGTTTCTGGAGTGGGCACGCTTATAAATCCCGTTAAAAAAGAAATTTAAATCGCCTTTTTATTTTCCGTATATTTTTACCTCGTCTTGATCTTACTAAATAAACTATTTTAAATTATCGTTTTGGAGGGTCTCGGGTCAACTGGTACCAATTAGTTGATATTATTGATCACGTAAGACTATTGTTCCTTTGGTCAAGAACTTATTTAATAGAGTTCAAAAATTAGCAATAATATATTTGTATAAATCATTTGCTTAACCTTTAACTAAAGGCAAAAACGGCTTAGAGAGTATAGCAATACTTCTAAAATTCTAACTGACTTCGGAGGGAGTTTTGCTCCTTAGAAGCATGCAAGTGGCGCATATGAGATAGCTGAGTAGTTCGTCAAAGAAAATTCGCGTTGTAAAGGAAGTATTAGCATTAAAAAGGTAAATTTGGTACCACGAAGCACTACAACGCCTTGCTGGTTAAGCTCGGCAAATTAAGAGAGAAATGATGTGTGTTTCTAACCGCACAACTAACGCGAGGGAAGAGATAATTGAGCTGTCATGAAATCTTAATTCATCTAGAGGTTAAAAGAGATCTCTACTAGTTGATTTATGTTAGTTAAAAATCAAAATCACGATAGGAAGGCTTTGATTGCCGTTTCCAGACTTCACTTTCAACTGGGACTGAGCAAAGTTCTCAACGAGAACAGGCAGTCCAGTGAGCGCAATAATCAAAAACAACATTTAGCTGTTCCCTAAAGCCGCATGAATACCTTTGATCAAATCTACTAAAAATTGATAGGTTTTAATGGTTCATAAGGTCTTCATCTAGCTTATCAGCGAACACTGAGCTGAGTTGTTCAAGATGCACGAGCCTTTTGTGCGCTCCTGACTACTGAAGTTTAGAGGAATGGCTCTTAGGTACAGTATACGTTAATTTGGCTATAGCTAGATTACGCTGTGAGAGCGCTCTGAAAACTGAATAGATAAAAGTTAATAGAACTTAAAACAAGTCTGATGTAGATGCAAAAAATAAGTGTAATTAATATTAAGGAAGTACCATTAAGAAAAATTAAACCGAATCTAAGCCACTGCTTCGATTAACAACAAAGTAGAAGAATTTTAATAAAAGGATAAAAAGTACACATTGTGCTCCACAAATCAATTTCCCTGCGCAGACCATTATATTAGTCCCTGGAGTACAGTGCTCACTCCCTCCAGATTTCCTTTGTTACGCACCTTACTACGCCGCCCCCCGCTATGATGTGCGGCACGTTTACTCTTATTACATCAAACCCGTAAACTCTCTCAATGTATC
Organism: Desulfurococcaceae archaeon; assembly: GCA_038888155.1. GTDB lineage: Archaea > Thermoproteota > Thermoprotei_A > Sulfolobales > Desulfurococcaceae > UBA285. The sequence goes on along the minus strand of JAWAJB010000010.1, from coordinate 20,629 downwards.
TATTGGTGGGCTCATTAAATGAATCAACTACTATTTTCCTCTTACCTAAGTTTAAGTGGTTAAGCTTTCCTCCAGGGGCTCTTGGTGGCTCGTCGACAAGTATATCTAGCTCTTTCATTAGCTTCAACATCTCTATTAACTTAAAGGAGCCCCTTTGTCGGTCGTATTCAAGCGCAGAATACAAAGCTATTTTTGATGGGTCCACTAAGGCTACTCTAACTCCTTTCGTTTCTCCAAGATAAGAGAACCTGCCGTCTAGGTGTGTTGCCCCAGTGGCCCAGTCCCTTATATATCCTGACAGGGGTATTCCAATGATTCTTACGTCTTCGGGAAGTATACTTGATAGCGCTTTAAAGGTAGCCCAGTTTGATCCTCGGACTCCAATCCCAGTGAAAACTGCAACACCGCCATCTGTCTTAATTACAAAGAAGTTTCCACCTTCCATGTAGGCTTTAAACAACATTCTCTTTTCGTGTACCCACTGGATCCTCAGCAGCGGTGTCAACCCCAGTTTTCTAAAACTCAGCGCCGCTACTGCTTCCTCTCCTCGCCTAGGTTCCAATACCATGCTGCCTATAACGGGGTGTTTAAACCACACCACGCTCGGATCTCTAACGTAGAGAACATTAGGTAGGTTGGGAGGAATGTCGAGCTCTATTGTCTCTGAGCCTACTTTCTCCCTTATATCATTGTATATGAAGGAGTCAGCGATAACATCTACTTTGATGCCCTCCTTCCTTAAAACTAAGGCAAAATTCGCAAGTTCGCTCGCTAAAGCACTCACGTTAGGTGTCTCATCGTAATCATAAGTTATTTTGCCCCACAACCACTTATCCCAATCACCTTTTACCACGGCCATCTGCTTCTCTGAGGGAATTGTGAACATTATCTCCTTTTTTTCTTCATCTTCGCTCTTCAAATCATTTGATTTAAGCCCTTCAATAATCTTCGCAGTTTTTACCATTTCTTCTATATGTTCGCGAAATATTTCAGGTAATTGCTCCCCTTCGGCGGATTTCTTTAGTAGCTCTGGACGAAGACTTATAGCCTGATCTAAGCAGACAAAGATATCTAACGCTTTTCTACCCAAAAGCTTTTCCAAGTCCTCGACTCTTATGTATTCTGCAGTAGGTTGTGGAATCTCGTATTTGTGAATAATGGCTGTGCTCAACTCTTCTTTAATTGTTGGGGGATTTACAACTAAGTTTACCGACTTAAGTAATGTCTCATTGTCAATTTCATTTAGAATTTCAAGACAATTGAATAACTCCAATTTTCTCCCTATAATTGAGTTACACCTTCATAATTTATATGTGCTTACTCATTGCTCAATAAAAGGTTACATATGATCTTCACATGTATAGAAAATTTTGTAAAAAATAATACCTGAACAAGCTATGCTCCTAGAACCCTAAGTCTTCATTCACTAGTATTACATGATAGTCTGCGTTCGACGGCTTTCTCTCAAGCACAACAAGTATATTGCACGCTCTTTCTGGTGACCTACAATCCACACAGTAACCGGCTGTTACGCACGGCGGCTTTCTGTTAAGCCTTATAGAGTTTGCTATGGTTGCTATGTTCTTAGTCCTCGAGATTCCCTCTTCAACGTTCCGCACTATTTTATTCCTGCCCGCGACAACTATAACTCTCTTAGGGCCGAAGATCATGGCTGCAACTCTATTGCCTGCCCCATCTATATTTACCAGTTTACCATCGAGTGTTACAGCGTTAGAGCTACTGAGAAATACGTCTGTTGTAAGTTCTTTCCTCCTAACCTCTGACAACTCGTCAGGAGGAAGAGGAAGCCAGTGATGAATTACCTTGAAGCCCCGCTTCTCAAGCTCTTCTATTAGTCCTAACTCTCTTATAGTTACAGATCCACCGACTCCAACAACTGATCCGCTGGGGATAAGGTTTAGCGCTAATTCCTTTGCTTTCTCTTTATCGGGGACTACGTAAGCTTTAAATCCGTTAGCCTCCAGGGCTTTAGCTGCAACGCTCAACCTTAAGTCGTGAAGCTTTAACTTTATCTCCTCGAACATGGTTCACACATATTATTGATTTATTGCTATTCCTAATAAGTTTGTTCTATTGGGAAGTTGCTGAACACAAGTTCACGTGGGATTGCCAAACTTAACGGACTCCGCCCCCGCCTCCGCCAAACCCTCCACCTCCGCCAAAACCCCCTACTCCTGCTCCCGTTCCACTCCTTGGTGGAGAATAAAGGACGCGCGCTGTGCTTGCAACTATGGGTCTTGCAACCAATGGTAAATATGCCTCTCTAGGTATAATTAATCCTAGCTTATCCATGGCTTCTACTACCTTATCTGCTACTCCTAACGCAGTAGCGTAAATGAGCCACTCTTTCCAGATTACGATGTCGTGAGGTGCATACCTATTTAACTTCGCCAAGTCCTTTAATAGGGCCCTAAAAGCACTCCACTCAAGGCTCTCGCGATGGTACTCCTCTTTCCACCTTCCGTATACGTATGACGGCATGGTATAGGCAATTGCGCATTCAAAGGTTAGAACTCCCGAGAATGCCAATATGCCTCCAGGGTATATGTAGAATGCAGGCTCCTTTGGAAGGATAATCGAAAGAGCTATGAAGACTAAAATCATTAAAGGAACCACAATTAGTGGTATTGGCTTCCTAGGCTCAATAAACTGCTTAACGTAATCGTATAGATCCTCTGTGGTTTTCAGAACTGAGTCGAGATCTGACTTGAGCTGAATTGTTGCATACCTGTTCGTCCTCGCCGCTTGATTGGCTCTCTCAGAGAAGGCCCTAAAGCTAAACAACCCGTTTACACTATATTTTTTGATGAAGGATAGTACTTTCCTCTCATATTGATCAAGATTGCCTATATTGGTGCTCTCTTTAATCGCTAGTACAATGTCTTCTTTATCGGTTTTTATAATGTCAATTAGTCCGCGCCTATATAAATCAAGTATTGTAGAGTAAAAGGCGTTTTCATCTATCTTTACGACATCTCTGTGAAATAGGAGATTCACCTGCCACGGCTTTCGCTGAGGGTTGGGTATGTAGCTAATGTACTCTGGGATCGTAAACTCCTTTTCTTTGCCAACCCTCAAATATCTCGCGACTAAGAGCACAGGGAAAAGGCACAAGGATATTCCTAAAATATAATAAGTTGCCTTGACGGCTCCATAAGTCAAGCTGTAATAAAGGTTGGCCCTATCTGCTAATGAAGCCAGCCCGCTCAAGTTACGAGCGTAAACTTGCGTGCTATTTATGTTGTCCCTGTTGACTATTAACTCTAGTTCAAGGAGAGCATCTCTAGGTGAAAAGCCCGTGATATTTATAGTGGTGTCTCCCCTCTCTACGCTGTATTCTGGGACATGAACGTAAAGTTTCAAGGGGTTAAACCCAGTTAGGGTTACTTGAACGCTACGATATGGAACGTGGAACTCTGCAAGCTTTATGTTTAAGTGAGCTTGCCCGCCCTCTATGTTTACAGGCGGGTTTAGCTGTAGTACAAGCGAAACTTCATGCCTACCAAGAGGAATTCCGCTTGGGAAGTAGCAGCCTGCTTCATTCGTGTAAGCCATTAGTTCGATTGTACTCCTGTAGTTGCCGAGTATTTGGGGATCCTTTAAATTTTCACTTAACTTGTTTACGAAGATGTGAACTTCTCCGTTATAGTTCTTTGCGTACGGTATCGAGCCTTGAGGACAAGTGATGTCTAGAACTAAAATATGGGGTTTACTTAAGTAGCTCCAAGGTGCAACGTATAGGGGTTCATCCCAGTACCTGTAAAGCATGGTTTTACCAGTCTCCTTAATTTCATAAGTGTATCTCTCGAGTAGCGTCAAATTACTATATAGGATCGCCTGGTAATCGGCGAAAATGGACCCCAAAGATAGATATACATTTGGAACTATGAGAAAGATCGTTACAAGCGAGATAGCCGTCAACGCAATAACGTATAAAGCAAGTACTTTTTTCTCGTCTCTCACCTCTTCTCACCGTAAAATACCAGTGAGGGTCTGCGCTCAATTTCCTCGCCTCCGACCTCGAGGTATGGGAACTTCTGTAAGCCAATAAGTATTGCAACAAAACGGCTTGGGATAGCGTCAATCATTGTGTTGTACTCCTGGACAATGTTATTGTAGGTGTATCTATGCCTGGCAATTTCATCTTCTATCTCCCTTGAGGAGTCCATAAGCTTCTTCACGGCTTCTGCTGCCTTTAGGTCAGGGTACCTTTCAACCACGACAAGGAGCCTGCCAAGCAAGTCCCTCGTTTCTCTCTCGGCTTTGACTACTTCCTCGGGAGAGGAAGCGGTAATTGACGATCTTAGCCTCGTAATAGACTCCAGGACCTCTTTTTCGAACCTAGTGTATGAGCCAACAGCATCTACGAGAGATGTAATTAAGTCTAATCGCTTCCTTAGCGCAACTCTAATTTGCCCTAAAGTCGCTGAAGCAGCGTTGCGAAGCCTCATGAAGCGATTGTATATACTTACGTAAAGTCCAATAAAAATAGTCACAACAACTAAAACGAGCAAGATAGATATAATCTCAATTAAGCCCAACGCGGTCTCCCTCAACTCAAGATAATTAGTATAATGAGTTAAGGGGTTTTATAATAATGGAGAAACCTTCCCTCGGCGCTAAGCGCCGGAATTTAGAGTTAATGTACAAGAGGAAATGCAATAACTCAGTAAAAACTTGGGAGAAGTTAACCAGGTCTCCAAATGTTTTTAACTCACTTTTCAACAATAGTTACAAAGGTTTTCCTCATGTACTCTAAGTAGTCTTCCTTTCTCATTTTTGGCGTGAACCTGCATTTAATCTCCTTGGCCTTCTCAGCGCTGTTCGCCAACAAGTCAACTATAGTCATGGCCATTATCTTAGTTGAGATCACATAAGCCATCTCAGGGTCTTTGATATCGAAGTCCTTTGCGTGGGAGCTTCCAGTGAACCCCCCAATGAAAGGGTGAATAGAGGGGATCAAGTGAGAGACGTCCCCCATATCCGTTGATGCTGCGTTGTGCCCTCCTTCAGCTACACTTCCCTCTCCGAGCAGATCTAGTGCGTTGAGCCTAAAAACATCGGAGAAGTCTCTGCTTTGATCTAAGGGTAAGTAACCTGGTATGTTCTGTATCTCTACCGATGCCCCTACAGCGATAGCCCCAGATTTAACCGCTCTGTTAACCTTATTGCTCGCGTCTTCGATTGCTGGTTTTGTTTTTCCCCTTACAAACAACTCCATTCTGACGTCGGACGGAACAACGTTAACGGCATCTCCTCCTTTGGTTATTATTCCGTGGACTCTAATTGAGTCCTCGTCTTTAAACGCTTCGCGCTGTGCGTGTATTGCAAGGATGGCTAAAGCTGCTGCGTTTAGGGCATTTACTCCTTCATGCGGCCTTGCGCCTGCATGGGCTGATCTCCCTGTGAATTTAATGTACTTAGCCAAAAAGCCGTTAGCTGTGTTGTTTACTTGTACTTTCCTCTCTGGAGTATTGGATTGAGAGTGGATCATCATTGCTAGATCTACATCATCGAAGGCCCCTATTTTTATTAGCTCCTGTTTTCCGCCCAGAAACTCTATTTGTCTCTCCTCTTTCAGCTTCATCCTGTACTCTACTTCAACGAACTCTTCAGCTGGAACTGCCATGAGTATTACGTCTCCTGCCAATTCATTTATAGCGCCCGACTCCACCAATGCTCTCCCAACACCGATAACAGTGGCTAACTGCACGTTATGCCCGCAGGCGTGGGCAGCTCCCGTAGTTTTGTCTGCGAGCGGGTGCTCAGGAGATGGGACGGCGTCAAGTTCGCCTAGAACTGCTACTGTTGGTTTTCCGTCGCCTTTAAGTCTAGCCTTAACCCCGGTTATAGCGAGATTGTCTTGGTAGCTTAGTCCTATTCTATTTAGCTCTCTCTTGAAGATGCTTGAAGTCTTAAATTCCTTGAAACCCAGCTCAGGGACTCTGCGCAACTCTTCTCCTAGAGCTATAAGCTCTGGTGCTATATCATCTATAACGCTACACACCCTCTTCTTGAGCTGTCGAATGCTCATTTCTATACACCTAATTTTTCAGTAGGAGCTTACAACTATTTAACGCGTTGCTTACTGGCTCTACATATTTGCCCCAAGACGCGTTTACAACCAGAAAGGTGTTTGGAGGGCCCTCCATAAAAATGGAATGTTTGATAATAAGCCACTCCTACCTTCTGAACTTAAGGAAGAGCACTAAGGCTATAATTAGCGCCAGCGGCGCAAGAACTAAGTAAATTGGAAGCGATTCGCCTGAGCTAACAGGGGTCGTTGTAGTGTAAGCAGGTGAAGAGGTTTGAGCTGAGGTAGTTAATGTGATGCTCGTTGTCGGAGTTGGAGTCTGAATAGGAGTTGTTAGCGGTGGCGAAGTGGTAGGAGAGGGGGTCAGCATAGGGTAGAAAATTGGCTTGGCTAGGGGGTATTTATCTATGATCTTTTTGTCGAGCGTCGTGGCTATGTAGTAGGGGACATCCACAATTCCATCGCTATTGCTATCGGGTGACGTATGATCATACCAATAGTTGCCTACTTTAGATGTCTCGTTTTCAAAATACCACAGATTCTCGCCGCTTTCGTCGGCAGCGTTGTAGTTGTAGCAGTGCCAAAAGGTGTTCCCGTATATAACGTTTCCGCCGGTGTATTTTGACATAAATATCCCAATACTACCTGTCCTGTTGATGAAGTTGAAGGCAATTGTATTCCTATACGCAGGGCCTGTTTCAACTCCTCTTCCACCAGATAATTCGTTGTAGCTTATTATGTTCTCATCCCCTCCTTGAAGGCGTATTGAGTATTGGCGCGAAGAGATCGTGTTCCCCTCTATTAAATTGCCTTTGCTGTTCAGCACGTGTATTCCAATACTATTTGAAAGTATGATGTTCTTGAATAAATAATTACTAGCCCCGTGGTCTAAGTAAATGCCAACATCCCCTACCAACTTGTTGTTTACAACTACAGAGTCCCTCGATGAAGATAGGTAGACCGCCGGTCCATTAGATGATAGCTCGCTATAGCTTATGCTAGCTCTACCACCAAACCTGGTAACTATAGCTGGAGATTCGCTACTCGTTAATACAGTGCTATTTTGAAGTTCTAGATAAGTAGCGCCTTCGATTCCCCTGCCTTTAACAGTCTTTATTGTGCTTAAGTAAACGTGTAAAGAAGAGATCAATCCGCCGATCCCCCCGCTGCTTGCATTTATTGTCGTATATTCGATATTCAATGTTGAGTTCGTGTAGCTTACATTGCCAACGTATACCCCATAGCCGCCGCTCTCAATTACAAGGTTGCCGAGCAACACATCCTGACCAAAAACCATAATAGCTGAGCTCTTAGGATCTGAGGTATTAAGCACTATCTTCATTGAAGAAAGCCTGACGTTGCTAGCGTAGATTTCCACCGTGCCGTTAATGATCACATCATTGGGGCTAGAGCCAAGTATGACTACGCTCTTGGTTACTTTAAATCCTCTGTACACTCCATCGAAGACAGTTATAACGTCTCCACTAGATGCAGCGTTAATAGCAGACTGTATATCTGGGTAGTTAGTCGGCACGATAATAGTCCTAGCGCTTGCAGTTGGACTAAAGCTTTGTAGAACAATTAAATACAACGAAATTAACACCAAAAGAGATGTCGCGCTTTTCCTCCAGCTTGTAATTAACAATGGAACATCACATCTTCCCCTGTTACACTATATTGCAACAAAATATTTAAGAGAAGTTACTGTTAAATTAGCATGAGCTTTTGCGCACTTAAATGATCCCTCCCAATAATGATCATAAGTATTTAATCCTCCTTAAATTTGGCGCCTACGTTAATTTATCATTGTTGAGGTGCAACGAGCTTAGTTCGGCTTTCCTAGAAGCCTTTTTAAGTTTTAGCGCACTTAAGTATAACCTGGTGATTTATTGAACGACTTCAATAAATCTCCTCTACTCCTCTTTTTTGTGCTCATTGCCTTAATCCCTGTTGCTGACCTCACAGGATCGTCCTCAACTTCAACTATAGCTAGTTGCGGAAAAATAGATAAACCGGGGTACTACGTACTAACTAGAGATTTAGCGGGGATAAGTGAAGATGGGTTTACGTGTATAAGAATAGCCGCAAATGGCGTTGTGTTAGATGGACAAGGCTACTCTATTAAGGGCTATGGTCAGGGAACAGGAATAAGCGTGCACGGCAATAACACTGTGATTAGGAACATAAAAGTAGAGAACTACTGGTGGGGGATTAGCTTAGTTTACCCATCTACGAACAACACCATTGAGAGTAGCTACATACATAAAAACGCGCAGGGCATTAGCTCGCCGGCATCGTGGGGGAACACTATAGTAGCCAACACTGTTTCATCCAACAGCGAGAACGGAATCTATATAGGCTCTCGCGGCAACTTAATTATTAAAAACGTGATTAAGGACAACGAATATGCAGGGATTTTAGTTGAAGGGAGAGGTGCAACTGATAACCTCGTAGCGAATAACACACTTGAAGGCAATAACTGGGCTCTTGTGATCCTCTCATGTCAAAATAACACCATTATTAACAACACTGTTATAAGAAACGCCGGCTCGATTATTCAAAAATCCTCGCATAACACAATGGCGAACAACTTGATCGCTAATAATACCCATGCATTAATCTTAGATAGCTCTTGGGATAACTCAATAATTGAAAACGCGCTGAAGGGAAATGCCTACGGCTTGTTTCTCACCAACACTACGGGCAACAGAGTAACTGGGAACACCTTTGCGAATAACTACTACGGCATGTACATAGACTCCAAGTCGGGTGACATTGCCTACTTAAACGACTTCGTATCTAACTCTGTACAGTACGTATGCGTTAATTGCGAGTCAAGGCAGGGGCAACTCAACTCCCCTAGCCCATTAAGGTATCGTTACCGCAACAGGGAGCTATTTGGAATCCTTGGAAATTACTGGAGCGATTACAATGGATTTGATAACAACGAAGATGGAATTGGTGATGTTCCCTACTTCTCAGTGGATCCATTCACTTCTAGTAAAATAGAGGTAGACCTCCATCCTTTAGTCGAGCCGAAATCAAAATACACTATATTTACAACGGCAACTCCTACTACGCCGGCTACCACGCCACCTCCACAGACTTCGCCTCCCTTCTACACAACAACGCCAACAACTACCCTAACTAACACGCCACCTGGAGGAACCCAGACAACTACCTTGCCAGTCCAGGGGGGACTTCCTAGCGAGTTGCTTGTAATACCAGTAGCTTTGGCCCTCCTATTAGCTCTAGCTGTAGCTTTAATGAAGATGAAAAGGAAAGGATAAAAACTTCATTAAGGAGGTGTACACATGTTTTTAACAATCCCTTAATCTCGTGTACAACTAGCGTTAAAATAAATCCAAAACTTTAATGAATTTCGTCCGCACTTAACCTCATTTATTTGAGGTCATTTGTTTTGCTAAAGAAGGTTGACTTGAGTTGTTAACACGAGATTTATTTTCCGGCAAAAGTCGATAAGCATAAAGCGTCAACCTGTTTTTGAAAGCAGCAATATGAAAATTTGGGGGGTGCGTGAAGGAAGAGCTTTTGAGAAATTGAATAGCGGTATTCAAGTTTTCGCTTCGTGTGTATTGAAATCAAAACACCTGCGAGTTCTAGCAACAGGTCCTATTCCCCGTATCCATTGTTTATCAATTCAAGTCTTAACTTATTTGTTCTAAAACAGTCAAATAACTGTTAGTTTGCGTACATCTTAACAGTAGAGTAGTACACGAATCTGTTTTGAAGATTGCTTCGAAGGAAGGTGGGGTAGGTTATCCACTGAGAATTTTTCTTTAAGGCTATAGTTGCTCCCAGAAAGTTTGCAACGTTATTATTTCCCTGTAAGCAGAGAACAGAGACATAAGTATAGCTACTCCTATCTCAACCATTAATATTATGAAAACATAGTCTAGGGGATTCATCTCTTTCCCCACCTATGTTTTCATAATAAGATGTACCTTTAGAGGTTTTTAAACGTTAATACCGCTGTATATACGCCGGATATACTTTTTACGGTTTTTAATTAGTTGAGCGCAGATTGTTTCAAAGGCTTGAGGGTGATTTGCTTATTTAAATTTAAATTATTTTTAAACACTAGTACAGTTTAAATAATTACCTCGCCTGCTCAACTACACCGTATTCACTATTTTAATAAAAAATAAATAAAGTCTAAGTGAAATTTGTACCAGGGGAAGGCCGTGGCACTTATTCGGAGAGTTGGTCCTGGCACGAGGTTAAAGGGAAAAAGAGTTGCAATTATTGTAGCCCAAGAGTTTGAGGACATAGAGCTGCTGTACCCGTTTGTGAGATTAAGCGAAGAGGGCGCTGAAGTCATAATAGTCCCTGTAAAAAGGGGAATTCACCCAAGACCGGCACTTCACGATAAGCCTATAACAGGCAGGTATGGAACTCCTATCCCGCTTCAGGTTTTCAGGGAGGGCGAAAGACACTTAATTAGAGAGCTCAAAGACGTTAAAGTTGAGGATATCGATGCTATAATTATCCCGGGAGGTTTCTCGCCAGATAACCTGAGGATTGTTCCTGATGTATTGGAGTTTGTTAAGAAGGCAAACGAGCAGGGTAAGGTGATAGCGGCTATTTGCCATGGACCTCAAGTTTTGATCTCAGCTGGGATCATCAGAGGGAGGAAGGCCACTGGATTTCTAGCTGTCAAGGATGACTTAATAAACGCTGGAGCTGAGTTCGTTAACCAACCAGCTGTGAAGGACGGCAACATAATTACGGCAAGGGTTCCGGACGATTTACCGGAGTTCTGTCAACTAATTATAGAAGCAATGTCAAGTAGATAGACATAGATAACAGATGTCCTCGATTTTTATTTTTTCAATCTTAATGGTTATCATTCCCCTCTCAGCGCTTCGTACGTGCTATTAGGTAAATTGCCCACTCAATTTGACATTAAAATTTTCACATAGAGGAGGAAATAGAACTAAAGGACTAGGTTGTGTAGGAACTTAAGTCCAGCACTTTAAAGCTTTAGAGTCCCTTAATAGACTTCATCCCTTTTTCAACTACAGGCAAAAGTAAGGGTAGGGACTATATGCTTATCGCAACGGAGTGAAAGAGCATTGATCTGGCATGATGTACAAGCCGCCTCTTCTGTACTCTAGCCTGCAGTTATGAGAGTAGTATAGCCCCGGCCCCAGCTCACAGTACAGCTCTCTCATTGTCTCGAGCGTTGCCTCTCTGCCATCTAGCTCAACGCGATACCTAGCTGGTATCAAATGGGGGTTTAGGGGCTCTATTAGTTTTACCACACCCGTATATGAACTACATGAGTATACTGGATCTACGCATCCATTAAATCCCTGCTTCATCTCCACGAGCTTAAGGTTTATGTGAGTGCCTCTGTAGTTCCCATGAAGTAGAGTTCTTCGCTTTAAGTAGAGGTAGTCTGAGAGAGACATTTCCTTAGAGTGCTTGCCTAAGTAATCTTCGATAATAAGCCACTCTGATCTTTCTATAACCCCCCTATTGAAAGCTTCACTCAGCCTTTCAACGACCCCTTGGTTCGCACCGTATACTACTATGTCGATGTCGTTGTAGGAGTCTGCAATCAAGGCCGAGCCTGTTAAATAAACATCTACTTCGAGAAGAGATCGTATTAACTCTATAATGTAATTGGCTGCACTGGAAAGACTCCCATCCTTGTAAACAACTGCTTCGCTAAGTGGTATAGTTGGGACTCTCTGCTTAATACAGCTCCAGTAAAAGCTCGTAGAGTACTGCAACCTCTCGTAATCCCTCAGTTTTGTGCCTGTTAAGAGGCTGTACCTAGGGTAAGCAACTACGAAGCCCTCGGGGTGTTGATATCCCTTTGTTAGGAACAACAACCCGTTGTACAAGTAAGCTTCACCCTCTAGAAGCTTGAACACCATTATTTATGCCTCTCCTCCACTGCTCTCTTTTTCAAGAAAGTATCTTGTTCTTCTAGGTTTTTAACTAAGAATTTGTAGTTTGACAAATAAGCTTTTACCAAACGCTAAAGTGGGAGAATTAGTGCCAATCAGTTATGTGAGTCTGCGTTTCTAATTCTATTGCACATTTTTTGTAGAACCTCTGCAGCGTTTCCTTCCTCAACACCTCGCCTGTATCCCCATAAACGTATTCACCGAAACCCAAAAGCAATACTTTCTTGGTATATCTTACAAGCAAGAGAGGATCGTGACTTGTTACGATTACTGTTCTCTCTCGCGAGGTCCTAGCAAGCAGGTCTGCTATCTCCGCTTTACCGCTTGGGTCTATGCTTGAGAGAGGCTCGTCGAGCAGAACAATCGGTGCATCCAGCGCGAGAGTTCTCGCCAACATTGCGCGCTGTACCATGCCGCTTGAGAGCTTGCTTATTTTTTCTTCCCAATTGGACCTCGGTATTCCCACGAGTTCAAGGGCTTCAACGACATAGTCGTCCACCTTGACCCCCCATAACCTAGGCCAAGAGCGAGTCAACGCTAAATAATTCTTCACAAATTCATAAACAGTTATTGGGGCATAGCTTGGAGTGGAGAATGATTGAGGCATGTAGGAGAAAGGTCTCCTTCCATTGCTCCCGCACTGAGTGCTTATAAGTACTCTTCCCTTGTGCGGTTTAATAAATCCCATGATAGTCAGCAATAGTGTAGTCTTACCCGATCCATTTGGGCCTATCACTTGAAATAGACCAGGTCCCCTTAATTCCGCTGATAGGTTGCTCAATACCACCTTTCCCCCTCGGATCACAGTAACAGAGTCTATTATTACATCCAGGGAAGACACCTGTGCACACTTTGTTTATAATTCCCTAATATAACTATGCACAATGGTGTAAAAAGTGAGAGGGACAATCGCGGGTTTAATTGCCCTCGCAATCGCGTTTTCCCTAGCCGACGCGATTTTAGTGCAGGCCACAGCCGAGAGGGATAGCCCCCTGATTTTAGTGACCTTTAGCTCGTTAAAGGGAGATATTGAGAGAGTTGCCTGCGGGAGCCCAGTCTACTCGCTAATTCCCCCGGGCTTAGATCCCCACGATTATCAGCTAAGGCCAAGCGATATTGACCTAATAAAGCATGCTGACTTGATTATCTCTACGGGACATGCATACTCTGAGCTTAAAATCAGGGAAATTGCGGAGAGCGGGTATATTAGAGCTAAGCTTATTGACGCCCTTAATGTTAGTGGCATAATGTTGAGAACTAACCCTGTAACCCATCAACTTAACATCCACATGCCCATTAGGGACCCAATCAACTACTTGGTGTTTATCCGAAAAGTTGTGCTCACACTGGCTGAGATTGACCCTGAGCGCGCTGGCTGCTACTATGAGAGGTTTCTCGAAGTATCGAGAGAGGTGTTTGAAAACCTGCTTATTTACAGGGGAAATCTCAGCGGGAATGCCCTAGTCGATGCACCTCACGTTCAATACGCTGTAGAGTGGCTAGGACTAAAGGTTGTCTGGATTGTTAAGCCAGAGGAAAGTGGAAGTGTATCTCCAGAGAGCATAAGAAGGCTTCGAGAACTAGTTGAGGAGGGCAACGTTGTAGCCGCTTTCATTACGTGGCCTTCCAGTTCACCCGAGTCTAGAGTTCTCGCGGATTTAGCGTTGAGCTACAACTTGCCTATTATCGAGGTACCAGATCCTAGCACTGATATTTGTATATACAACACCCTATTAGATGTCTCAAACAAAGCGTCTAAGCTGAACTCAACTTCTTATCCTAAGAAAAATAGCACGGCTCCCTTGGAATTTTCCAATAGTCCAGTGTTTTCAATTGCGGCTTTATCTTTTGTGGCAGGGGTTTTAGTTAGCTTAACTTTCACGAAAAGGACAACCGCGCGGTGAAGTAATTGAGGCGGATTATTGCACTCTTACTAATTTCGCTGTGTATTTTTATCGCATTCTGCCCCTCCTCGCTCAGCGAGCTCTCTCTAATGGTGTCATTTATCCTAATGGGAGGGGCTATGAGCTCTGCTAGCGTAATTGTCTACTACAGGAGGCTAGAATTTCTAGTGGCAGAGGCTGTTCACGCGAGCTTGTTCTCTGTGATTGTTGGACTCGTTATGGAATTCTTAACAGGCATTAATTACTTGGCTTATTCGGTAGCAATTGGCTTATTCACAATTTATGCAACGAGTTACCTCATTAAGGCAGGGATTCCCCCAGAGAAAGCAACTGCTACAGTTGCAGCGCTCATGTCAGCACTAGCGGTATTAATAATACACTACACTATAACTAAGATGCCCATTAGGTACTCGCTTCACAGCCTTATATTAGGCGATCCACTCCTCCTAACTAGAGAGGAGTCCCTATTCGCTTCAGCTATCTCGGCCTCTATAATCTTTCTCTCAAATTTGTCAATTCAAGAAATTATCGGGATAGGGATAGACGATCTCTCGGCGAGGCTTACAGGAGTTAGAGTTAAGCTCTACGATTTTTTGGCGTACACAATTATAGGGGTAATTTCAGTTGGTATGTTGAGGTTGGCGGGTTACGTAATGGAGCACGTGTTCCTCTTACTTCCCCCCGTAGTTTTTGCGCTCTACGCGAAAAGCATGAAGGAGCACATATTAATGACGGTGATCCTCGGCACTTTGCTAAGTGCTTTAGGATACGTGATCTCGTTTGCGCTAGACACTTCTCCTACTGGTATAACTGGTTTGCTATTTATTCTTCTATTAGCTATTAAGTTTATAGGGGGTAATAAGTGACCAGCAAAAGGAGGTTCGGGATAAGCGTTCCTAACGAGCTGGCTGATTGTCTCGATAGAGCAACTGAATTGGTTGGACACGATAGGTCTACTATTGTAACAAAGGCACTAGAGGAGTACTTACACGAAGACCTTCACGAGAGGGAAGAACACAATTGCGTGGGGCTATTAATATACAGCGGGAACGTGCCAGCTAGGGATTTGTACAGCAGCGAGTTCGGCAGAGTTGTTAAGGGTTTCTGCTCTATGGTTCTAACAAGCGGTAGAGTAACTGTTCTTTTCGTGGAAGGAGATTATTCAAAGATCAGAAGCTTGAGAAGGAAATTATCTGGGACAGCTGAGCTAACTAGGTACGTCCCGCTTACTTGCCAATTTAAAGGGCAGAAAAGGCGTGAATATTAAACCATATTCATATAAATTTGAACCTATCCGCGGCTATTGGTTTACATCCTATTTAATTAAAGCCCTAATGGGGGCTAATGGGTGCCTTAAGTGTACGCTGGACCTTGGATTAACTTATAGGGAGGTCTGCATCGAAGGGAGCGTTTTAAAGGCAGATAAACTAGAGATAAACCTAGATTACGTTGTCCCCAAGGAGGAGGACAGAGTTGTCATACTGGATGAACAGGGTTTTGCATACGAGGTAATTAAGCGCACAAATGCGGGAATCTACAAGCTAAAGGCTGTGGCTTTGAATAAGGCTCCTACTATTGAAGTAAGCGGTATTCACATGCACAGGATAGTGGGAACTGATCCCTGGAGTGACGCGCTAGCAAAGGTGAACGCAGCGAGAGTCTTTAGGGGGTGCACTGTTCTAGATACGTGTACAGGTCTTGGTTACACAGCAATTGCATCAACTCTCAAGGGGGCAAGAGAGGTATACACATTCGAAGTTGACGAGGGGGTTACATGGGTCGCGTCAAGGAACCCTTGGAGCCACAAATTGAGTAGTAAAGCTATAAAGACCTTCAGAGGGAACGTTGTAGAGTTAGTCAAAGCGCTTCCAAACAATTACTTTCACAGAGTTATCCACGACCCGCCCCGCTTCACTAAATCCACAGGGGATTTATACAGCTCTGATTTCTACAGAGAGCTGTTCCGCGTAACTCGCCCTCGTGGGATCATTTTCCACTATACTGGCGAGCCCCTAAAGCACAGCAACATAAGCCTAATTAAGGGCATTAAAGAGAGGTTGGATGAAGCAGGTTTCCGCGTGACTTATTTCAGCGAGCGCGCTCTAGGCTACATAGCAGTGAAGCCAGGCTAAACAGTACTTGCTCGCGTTTTACAAGCCAACCTACTAACGAAGCGGCTGTTAACTAATAGCAGAGTAAAAATTCTGCTGGATTCAGCCCCGCAACCATCTTCACCAAATCCGACTAGGATGCTCTCATCATTGACCTCATCAATGGGCTACGCGGACGTAAAAATAAATCACTTGGATTGTTCCACAACCCACCAGCTGAGGAGCAGACAAGCCAATTTACTTTGAGTTTTTTCTTGAAGCAGTCCAGTTTATTTTATCCTCCTACTTCTCTATTTTGAACAACTTCAACGCATTTAACCCAAGTATAGACTTTTTTTCCTGGGCCGAGATACCTAAAGATGTAACTCTGTCGACAGCATCTTCGATATCAGTTATTTGATGGGGGTAGTCTGTTCCAAGCATGATTTTCTCGTAGCCGAGTAACTCAACTGCGAACTTTAGTATTCTCGCGTCATAGCAAATAGAGTCAACGTGTACGTTTCTGCCCAAGTAGTAAGATGGGGGGTTCTTCGCATTTTGCTTCGACTCAGGGTACATCTTGTAGCACTTATCGGCTCTACCAATTATATAAGGAAGTACTCCACCTAAGTGAGCCGCTACTATTTTCAAAGAAGGGTATGTCTCTAGTGTTCCGCTTAGAATTAACCTGAGAACTGCTAGCCCTGTGTCTACAGTGAAGCCGAACATGGGAACTAGCCTGTAATCCTCCATGAAGTTCATATTAATGGGCGAAGTTGGGTGAATAAATATAGGCGCGCCAAGCCTCTCAGCTTCTTGGTAGACTGGCATGAATTCTTTGTAGTCTAAGGGCTTCCCTCTAATATTTGAGAAAACTATAACTCCGCTCAGCCCGAGATCCTTGACTGCTCTTCTCAGCTCGTCAACAGCTAAGTCAGGAGCCTGCATTGGTAGGACGGCTAGTGCTTTAAATCGATCTGGGTATTTCTCGGTGATGTCAGAGAAAGAGTCGTTAACAATTCTCGATAATTTAACGCTGAAGTCGATTTCCTCGAAATCTACACCTGGTGTAGTTAAAGTTAAAACCTGCATATCAATTTTAAACTTGTCCATTACCTTTAATCTCTCAATTGCGTCGACGTGAGTCTCCAGTATAATGTTGTAGTCTCCTTTGTAGCTAACTATCATTCGGCCGAGCTCATCCCGGAAAACTGAGATGCCCCTTCCGTATTCCTTTAGGCTCTTTAAGTACTCTAGGGGGAAAAAGTGGTTGTGAATATCTACAATCAAGTATCCCACCATACTTAAGTAAAAATTAACCTCGCTGAGATTAATAAACAGCGACTTTACAGCGCCTTGAATGTTGCAAGTGATTTTTGCCTAGAAAGTTTAAATTATCGCTACCTGCTGACCATACGCATATTTAACTGATAGATCACCACACCCCTTTTTGTTTGCACACACGGTATTTTGGTCCTTTCAACCTAAATTGCAGCCCTGTTAGAAGTGTTAAAGCGTAAAAGTCAACTCACTGGCCTGAGTTGTGGGCCCCAATAAATTAAGCCTCAGGAAAATGGGTTCTGAGGCTCCTTATGTGTAGCCTGTATTCAATAGAGAGTTGAAGAAATGAATAAAAGAAAAATGAGAAACTATATTCTGAGCGCAGTGAAGAAGGCTTCATGCACAGCGTCGATGATCTTACGAGGTTCTTTGGCGTCGCCTATTATGTACACCTCCTTGCCTACTTCTCTAGATGTTTTAACTAGCTCCTGGTCTATGTTAGGCTCCCTTCCTACTGCTAACACGACCGCATCACCCTCTATTAGAAATCTTCTCTGTGGTGGCTGTAAAACCTCTACGCCTCCCTTCTCAATTCCTATGACAATCGTTGAAGTGAGCACCTTTACTTTATGCTTTTCAAGCAATCCCCCAGGTCTTATAAGCGACATCCTAGAGACTGGCTCGATATCTATAGCTATCTCCGGTAAGGCTTCAACTATAGTTACCTCTTTTCCCGTGCTTGCGAGGTAGAGAGCTAGCTCTACGCCAACTAGTCCTCCTCCCACAACTATTACTCTTTGTCCTACCTTTGATTTGCCCACCAACACGTCATCTGCTATAAGGGCTTGCTCTGCCCCCGGAACCCTTAGGGCTTGTGGCCTAGAGCCCGTTGATATGATTACTACATCTGGACTAATCTCCTTTATAAGATCTGGTGTTGCTCTTATGCCTTTCAACACCTTAACCCCCAGCTTTACAAGCTGGTCTTCATACCATGCGATTAGCTTGGACAGCCTCTTCTTGAAGTGAGGAGTGCAGGCAACCGTTAATGTCCCGCCTAACTTCTCTCTCTCCTCGGCTAGTATGACCTCATGGCCCCGCAAACTTAATGTTCTGGCTGCTTCTAGCCCGCTAGGGCCCCCGCCTATAATAAGCACTTTTCTTTTCTTTTGAGCCTTAGGTAAATGCTGTTCGCTCGGCCACCTGTACTCAAAGCCTACAAGGGGGTTGACGCTACACCACACTGGCTGACCTTTAAACAACCTACCTCCTACGCACCCCTCATTACACGCTTGACACGGCCTAATCTCCTCTAATCTCCCTTCTCTCACTTTTTTGGGCCAATCTGGGTCTGCTATTAGTTGTCTACCTATGAACACTGCGTCAACGGAGCCTTTCTTAACTGCCTCTTCAGCAACTCTAGGGTCTGTAATTAATCCGCCGCTTATAACTGGAACATTGGTTGCTCTCCTTACTTCTTCTGCGTACTTGAAGAACCAGCCCTCGTTCGTTGAGTAGAAGTAGGGCAACAATATTGTGTCCATAGTATCGTAGTTCCCACCTGTCACATCAAATGCATCCACTCCTGCTTCCTCTACGAGCCTTTTAGCTGTATACTTTGCGTACTCGAGCGTTATTCCTCCAACTTGAAGTTCATCCGCGTTTAGCCTGAATATCACAGGGTAAGATCTGCCGCACTTCTCTTTAATCCTCTTAACTACTTCAATTGCAAACAGTGCCCTGTCTGCACCGTACTTGTCGCTTCGCTTATTTGTTAGAGGGGATAGGAACTGCGTTATAATGTACCCGTGCGTTCCGTGTACTTCAACCATGTTGAACCCCGCGAGTTTAGCCCTCAAGGCTGCGCTAGCGAAATCTTCTACTAACTTCTCTACCTCGCAAGTGGCTAGCTCTCTGGGAGTTCTAGTTGGAGGAACTAAAGTTCTCCCTATGGGTGAAGGCCCAACCGGCTCCTCGACTTTGGCTTGTATTCCCCCGTGAGCAATCTGTATTGAAGCAAGCGCGCCGCTAGCTTTAATTAAATCTGCGAGCCTCGTTAATCCTGGTATTAAGTCGTCGCTGTATATGCCTAACTCACCAAGCACTAACTTTCCATCCTCGCGAATATACGAGGCCTCAACAATTACGAGACCAACTCCCGCGCGAGCTCTAGCTTCATAATAACTGAGCAGTTGCTCGGTGACCTCGCCTCGAGGACCAGCGTATCCAACCACCATGGGCGGCATAACTAACCTGTTGGGAACTACTTGATCTAGAATACTGAATGGCTCAAATAGTGCGTCAAACATAGAAATTACCCAGTTACTACAATGTACAATGTTATTATTTAAGATTTACAAAGGCAATGTACACTGAGTAGATAGCTAAAAAGATTGAGATGTAATGATATTTTATGGGGCCCGTAGCCTAGCTAGGACAGGGCGCCGGCCTCCGGAGCCGGAGGTCCCGGGTTCAAATCCCGGCGGGCCCGTCACTTTTCAATAACTCAAGTAAGAAAGCTTATTAACTTTCCTAATGTTTCAGTTTTATGGTGCAGGCTGAAACATCAGGCGTGATAGCTTTGAGTGATGGTAGTTCTGAATGGTAGAATAGGATAAATGCATCAAAGATTGATGAAGACTCACGCTACAAGATTCTCTCCTATTTAGTCGAGAAATACGGGAGGAAGAAGGTAATGGAGGAAGCGGGTATTAGCCGCGTGACACTGTGGAGATTGCTAAACCGGGTATCCCCGGTAGACCCAGAGTACATAGCCCCACTCCTCAAGCTCCTCAAACAGACAGAATTTGAGAGTCTAGTATCAGCGAAGAACAGACTCAGATCCCTCGGCATAATGAGAGACGATGGAACTGTAGACTACAGTCTTGTCTTGGAAATACTATCCATAGCTAGGAGCGATGAATATCTTAAGAACGCTGTACTGAGGTTTGTTATTCAAGAGTTTAGGGAAGATATTAGGAAAATGCTCGGAATAAGCTTCACAGGTATAAAGCTTGAGTGGAGTGAAGACTTCGAAAACTTTCTTGTGGAACGTAAGAAGCGTAGAAAGGTGAGAGACCCAGAGACCGTAAAGTACTACAGAAACCTCTTCAAGAGATACCTAGAAGGAAAAGAACTCTCCGAAGAACTAATAGACTACATTGTCAGACATCAGAACAAATGGCTTAGGAACGTGTTCAGACACTACGTACAGTACCTATACCATAAGAGAAGAATCCCCCCAGAAACCTTCGGCTGGATAATGGAGGTAGTGCCAAGCAGGAGCTACAAGCTAGACGTAAGACCCTACCAGATCTCCCTGGAGGATGTTAGGAAGACCCTAAAGTTCTTGAAGGAGAA
>JAWAJB010000009.1:0-25608 GCA_038888155.1 Desulfurococcaceae archaeon | reverse complement strand
GCTATAGGTGAATACGCCCAAAGTTTATAAATCTTTTCATCTACGAACTTAGGACTACACGTATTACGAGTTTACGCGGTCTTGTGAGATATGAGGTTACAATAAAGCTTATAAGCTGGGAGCGGTGCGACCTCGACACGGCCACATTCGTACCGCGAAAGTCAAAGCCCTTTCCATGCTTATCTCCTTTTTAACGTGGATAGTTCACAATCAGAGAGTTTAGAAGACCTCAGGGGTGTAGCTGGTATGGACAAACCGACGGCTCGCGGAGAGCATAGACGTATCTCAACCTTAGTAAAAAGGGGTCGAGGCCGTGGAGTCTGTTAAGACCCGACGCTACGGTATCGTTTTGATGTCGACGGCCTCCGCATCTTTTTTAACGCCGTTCACTACGTCCTCGATAGCTCTAGCGTTACCTCTCCTCTCGGAAGAGTTTGGGGTGAACTTGGGTGAAGTTAATTGGGTTGTAAACGCCTTCCTTATGGCCCTCTCTTCCTCGGTACTCGTCGTAAGGCGCGTTAGCGATTGGATCGGAAGGGGGAGGATCTTCTTAGCCGGCATCACGCTAATGGCAGTCTCCCTGTCTGTCACCCCTCTCGCCCATGACTACGGGGGTTTACTCCTATGTAGGTTTATCCAAGGCATCTCTGCCTCGATGATTTCAAGTACAGCGATCCCGGCACTGGTTGACGCTCTCCCAAGGGGGAGAAGGGGCCTGGGCATAGGTGTTAATGCCATGAGCGTGTATATAGGCCTGAGCCTGGGGCCGCTGTTAGGTGGGTACGTCATCGAAAAATTCGGTTGGCGCGGCCTCTTCCTTTTAAAGGCGTTGATAGTCACGGTAGCCCTAGCAGTCGCACTACCCATGGCCAAGTTAGGGCGCGGGACTGCCCCGAGACCCCACGTCGTTAAACTAATACTAACGTCCCTCTCCGTGGCGTTAATGGTGTACGGAACATCGAGCATTAACACGGCACTAGGGCTCCTGTTGGCCTCGCTGGGAACGGCGCTATTCGCGTTTAACCTTGTTGACGAGAGGCGGAACCCCAAGCTACTCAGCCGAGAAATACTAAGTAAGAGGCCCGTGGCGGCCAACCTCTCCGCGTTATTTAATTACAGTGCTACCTACGCTCTCGCGATAATACTGAGCATGTACCTTCAGAGGGTTCGCGGGCTACAGCCGGCAGATGCGGGATTAGTGCTTGCTGTACAACCAGTAGTACAAGCAGCGCTATCGCCCCTAGCCGGGTACCTGGCAGATCGCCGAGATCCATCTGTGGTAGCATCTATGGGCATGTTCGTCATAGCGACCGGCATATGTAGCTTGCTCCTAGTTACCCCAGTATCACCGCTGGTGAATCTGTTGGCCGTGCTAGCGGTTCTGGGCGCTGGATTCGCCTTTTTTCGCGTCGCCGAATATCACGGCTATTATAAATATGTCCTCAATGGAGACGTATGGCTCCGCTACGGCATTCCTGGCCACTATGAGGTTCTTGGGCCAGGCTCTGGGCACTTCAATAAACACCTCGATAATGAATGCCGTGGGAGACACACTCGCTTCAATGAGACTGGCAGTAGCTATATACACGCTATTCGGCGTTCTTGGAGCGTTGCTATCGCTGGTCGCTAGGGAGGTTAAGGGAGTACGAAAGGAACCCGTACCGACTGCTCCGCAGACTTCAGCCCTTACTAGCCTAGCTAGGTGTTCGTGATCTCCGGATTAGTTTCTTGAGGGATGCTAACGGGCAAGTCGAGAAGGCCAGTGCGTTTCCCAAGAGTGTGAAAGGGGCCTAGTCAAAGGGCGCTTTCGGTTCACGTGCTCTGGGACTCACGAGGCGGCTGAAATCTGCTTGAAATCTCCAATAACCTCTATTGTCCACTCCCACCCTCGTGCGTCTCCATGAACTTATTCAGGGACCACAGGGTCGCATCTTTGGTTTGGCTTCTAGATGCAAGGAACCCCGGCCATCAAGGAGGCCCGTTTGCTGGAACGCCACTTTTTGCACCCGCTTTCCATTGTCAAGGCTTGGACCTGGGGGGTATAGGTGTAGAACCAGCGTAGCGTATCCAAGGGCCGTGAGTGCCAGGCTATGAGCGAGGTAAGGCTCCTCTTGAGTAATCCCCAGGGTTATTGAGTTTAACAGACGTATCAGCGCGACATTCAGCGTTTCCAGGTGGACTTGCGCCCACCAGCTTGCGGGGAACATGAACACCCATAGCGCAATGAGAACCATGTGAATAAGGAAGAGAGGCCTTCTCGTGTCAATGGGTTTTTCCGTGGAGAAAACGTGTAACACGGCCAGACCAATTAGGGGGGTGAAATACTGGTAGTTCACACGCCAGTAGGTCGTAACATATAGTAAGCATGATAGGTACGTTATTTCGAAAAGACCCAGTTTGCGCCTTCCTGTGATAGCGAATAACGCGATGAGAAGTGAGGCGCTAAGTATCCACCAACTTGAAATAAGCCACAGGTAGTTACCACCTGTCTTCTCGTTCATGTACGTCGCCAGACTGGTGAGTCCATTGAAGCTGTAGGCTATAGGGGGGTTGTAAGTTGGCCTACTCATCAATAGGACCGACTTGACGTATTGCGCGAGGCTTCCGGGGCAACTCGCCTCAAAAGCGAGGTAGGACAACACCAGGCCCATTATCGAGCCAATTAAGAGGGCCAATTAAGAGGTCGCGCGTCGAAATCGCCCATAGGGCTACGAAAAGGGCAGGATAAAGGGTATTCATTTTCGTTGTAGCCGCCAACGTGATCAGAAATCCCGCGACTAATGCGCCAAGCGACCCCAACTTTCTCGGACTTTTACTGAGCTGGATCATGGATAGCAGTAGTAGCGATAGTGGTATAGAGTCAAACATGCCGTAGATCGATGACACGTAGATCGTCGCTGGATTTAAGTAGTAGAACGCGAGCGCTAGAAGGGCTCTTCCCCGCGATCGCTTGCTGAGGAGTGCGTATATGAAAACGGCGGCTAGCGTGTCAAAGAGCATGAACACGGTCTTTGTAAGGACCACCCACTCCATCGGCGTGTATATGTTGCATGAGCCGCTCTCCCAGTAGCACTTGGCTTCTCGCCTTGCCACTAACCTGAGGGGGGCAAGTATTAGCACGAGGAGCGATCCGTAGGGGTAGGGCCAGGGATATGGCCACTCCTCGAGCCGGTGACTAGTGGAGTACCTGTAAAAGCATAGACCGTGCCTTAGAAATGTGTCGGCGAAGTCCGCGAACTGCGGAATATCGCTCTCCGCGGTGTATGGTGCTATCGCCGCTCTTGACGCTAACCCCAGCGAAATCACAAGCAGAGGTGCAGCGCGCCTTGCAAAACTCGCAAGACTACCTACGCTAAGTCGCTTGTGCAACGTACCCGCTCCTCGCATCGCACAAGAGCCCTACTCCATCCTTTTCGAGCAAACCGACATACGTGCGCCCGGGCGACTCGAGATAACCTATGTGTTCAACTGCACAATTCCCTGCCGGCAGCGCCTTTGAAGGGCCTTTTACAATTGATCCCAGTTTCTCGAATAGGTCTACGTAGAAAAACCTTATGGCGTTAATGGCCCTTGGGAGGCACATTCCGCATACTAAGATGTCCTCTAACACCCTTGATGTAGTTGTAGTCGGATATCGCCGTCCACGCAATCCAAAAACGCACTTCTCCTCGCCCCCATCTGCTCCGAGGATCATCAGGGTGTGTAAGGACGGGAAACCAATTGCCACGGGTCCGGGCGCAGTTACCGTGGGGGACACTGAGTAAGTCTGCTTCTGGGGAATTCCTCCACGTCAAACCCATTAGGGAAGCGCCCAGAGGACGCGTATGCCACTATGTCGCTACTCGTGAAGCTGAGCATAGACCAGCCTAACCTCTCGGCATGTGGTCATATGACAGATAGCGCCGCGCTCTCAGCCATCGCGGCCTCAAAGGCGTTACGATGTGGGACAACATCTCTCGGCCCCACCACTAAATTTACCACCAATAAACGTCACCCGGCTTAGTTGAGGTAGTAAACGACTCGATGCTCTTTAAGCTTTTATTGGGAGGGGCCTAGCACCGGACAACCCCAGAGTAGTGTCGATGTGTCAACGGAGAAATTAAACGGCAACGCAACGATCCGAGCTTGACATCAACGATCACGTTCCCCGTATTACCCCGCTTCGCAATAGATTTTCCATCAAAACTCCTCGTGCTAGGGCCAAGTACCGTGTAGAACACAGTGGTGGGAGCGGTGGCTAGGAGTAACGTCACGAGTATTATGAGCACGTACCTTGCTAGAGTCCACACATAGTCTACGTAACTTGGCGTCAGCGACATGAGCGGTATTGGTGCCGACAGAGCCCCGTTGATAGCGCCGGCCACGGACCGTGCGGCCTTCTTCCCCCCTTTAACAGGTAGCCTGGCTTAGCCGAGGTATTTCCTCTAGGTACTTAACCGGGTGTTTCCACTTGTATATAGTTCCCAGGGCTTTTCGTAGCATTTCCCTCGGGGTATATGTTGCGCCGTAACGGTGGATCTTAGCCCTTAACCACTCGCGTATAGGTACGAAATCACCAGTAGCCACTCTACGCAAAAGACCGACCTCACGCTCCATCACGCGCCTTATGGATGCTGCAATAACGTTTCTAAGCGCGTATGCGGGGAAGTACCCTATTTCGCCCATGCCCCAGCGTACATCCTGCAGTACTCCCTCGATGTGCTTTCTGGGTTTAACGCCCGGCAACTCTTCCATGTAATTGCTCCAGTACTCTGGTACCTCAGACACCTTTAGCTCGCCAGCGAGCACCAGTTTCTCGATCTCCGCTCTTAGAACTATGTGTAGGTTATACGTTATCTCATCAGCATCAACCCTGATCAAGCCGGGTTTAACGGTGTTAAAGTCAGGTAGACCTCTTCGGGATCGTAACTTTCGAGGAACCTCAGGTGCTTCCTCAAGGGAGGGCAGGCGAATTCCACGTACTCTCTGCTCCTACCAACCATGTTTTCCCAGAACCTGCTCTGCCCCTCATGTAATCCCAGGCTGGTAATTTCTTCGAGCGGTGTATATGCCAGCGCCGGGTCTACTTGCAGATGATGAAGAGCGTGCCCGAACTCGTGCAATGTCGAGAAGAGGGCCCTCTTGAAATCTACTCCTTCATACCTCGTGGTTATTCTGACATCGTGTATTCCCATGCTCCTCGTAAACGGGTGTACCGATACGTCTAGCCTACCTCTCTCGCCGAGCGGGTATCCTAAAGTCCACAAGATCTCCTTGCACAGGGTATCCATGGCCGTTGAATTGTATTCCACTCGCTCGAGTTCATGTTCCTGCGGGTACCTCCCACTCGATAGGACTTTTTCTAATATCCACCTCAGTTCCCTTCTCAGGGCCCCCAGGATCCTGTCAACGTCCTCCGTTTTCAAACCCTCCTCGTATAGGTCTAGTAGCGCGTCGTAAGGGTGTGTGTCCCAGTCGAGGTAGTCGGCCTTGGTCCTCGTAAGCTGGAAAACCCTCTCCAAGTATGGCTTAAATAGCTCGAAGTTGTCCTTGGCCTTAGCCTCTCTTCACGCGAGGGTCGCCTCATGCGTTGTCTTGGCTAGTTGTGCAACGAGCCACGTGGGAAGAGCTCTGGCCACCTTAATAGCCCTCCCAAGGACCCTGATGACCCCCTTCTCGTGATCGTTCAACCCCTCGAGCTTCTCTGCTTTTTCAACGAGCCCGGAAAGCTCGGGCTTTAGCAATATCTGTTGTAACAAGACGCTCAATTCCGCTTTGGCGATCGCGTGGTCCATGACACCTTCGCGGGGCATGTAGGTCTCGCTATCCCACTCCATTAAGGCGAGCGAGTGTGTAAGCGCCCACACGACCCTAGTCCTCTCTACTATTTCTCTGATAACCGGGTTTTCGAAGACCATGGTCGCTCATGCCACGTTGGGATGCGCCGGACACGACTACTGACTACTAGGTGGCCCGGCGTTATATTGATAACTGGGTCTAGACATGTGTACGGCTTGGCTTATCAGTTATTAAGGCTCGGCGATGTTTGCACTTAGTGGTGTTGGCCGTGCTAGAGGTGCGAGGCGTTCACGCGGTAAGAGTCCCGGAAAAGGCGCAGGTACACGATTTTCTCGAGAAGTACATAAAGGAACACAATCTCAAGGAGGGCTTGGTCGTCGGTATTGGGGCACTGGAATACGCAAAGCTCAGTTTCGTAGACCCGATCACCAGGTCCTACTCGATCGTAGAGCCCAGGGCGAGGGAAACATCGCTAGAGGTAGGGTCGTTGCTGGGAAGTTACGTTGTCAAACCGGATGGTTCTGTTGGCTTACATATCCATGTGTCCCTCGGTGCACGGGGGGAAACATACGTGGGTCACCTGATAAGCGGCGTTGTAAATCCGCTTCTCGAAGTGTTCCTAGTCGAGATAGGAAGTGGATCGGAGGCCTTTACGCACAAAGTACAGCGGTGAACACTAGCTCCAAACTCTCTCCGCGAGAACGTTTTATAGCCCTGTGAGCATATACCTCCCAGGGAACTCGGTTGTCGTGGACGCGCACGGATAGTGATACCCGGACAAACCTACTGGTGGAGGGGCTCAGGTTTATACGTAAAGGAGCGCTGCTGATGATCGTGAGTTACCTACTACTTGGCACAGGTCTGATCCTCGTGCTGTATATACTGTTCATGCACGCGGCACTCCCGCGCATCGAAATAACCAGTGAACTAAAAGACTTTACTATAATTGTTGAAAGGGGCTCGCCGTGGACTTCCTTACGCGTTAGCTTAACGCTGACATCCCCCGTCGTGCTAGTTGGATTGATATTCACTGGTGCCTTAGTTGGCCTCGTGGGGTTATATGCGTACTTGGTACCTGGGATCCGTGTACTCGCCCGCGCCGAGCCTCGATACTCGACGCCAGCATCCCTAATGAGGATAGGATTTGTGTGGGGCCCGGTCCTGATGATCGTGGGAGCGATATTGTTGCTAATGGTCGTCAGCGTGCTTGTATTAGTAGCCGGCCTCGTTCTACTGCTGATCGGTGAAATAGGTCTAATAGTACTCACGTTCTATCTATACGATTCAGAAAAACGTGCTCTACCTAGTGGCCGGAATATTCTTCATAGTAAGCCTGTTCCTGGCACCCGCCTCTTTTATAGGCTGGGTGCTAATGTACGTGGCGCTAGGCGGGAGCGTGCGGAAGCACTCGGCAATGCCAGCTTCTCCTCGACCCCCTCCATTGCCAGCCTTCTAAAATCCGTTGCGATCGACCTACAAACCCAGCCATTTTATATATACCTAACTAATCATAGCTAGCTACGGGTCGGTGCGCGTTGCCCTCGGGGGAGAGCCAACTGTTCGATGTCGAGGAGTTCTGGAAGTTCGATATGAGGGTTGGCTTGGTAAAGGAGGCCGAGAGAGTTCCCAGGACGAGGAAGCTTATAAAGCTCTTAGTGGACTTCGGCGGCGAAGAGAGAGTTGTCGTGGCCGGTATAGGGAACCAGTACGGGCCCGAGGACCTCAAGGGCAAAAGGATGATCTTCGTGACAAACCTCAAATACAAGCGCATAGCAGGTATCGAGAGCCAGGCAATGCTCCTCGTGGCCGAGGATAACAGTGGCAGAGTTCACCTGATCACGGTGGACGAGAGCGTACCTCTCGGAGCAAAGGTCTGGTAACGGCGTTTGAGCGGTGGTCATGTACATTGAAATAGTTGGTAGAGTTCCGAAGGGCTTCGTAGACACGATAAAGTGTGCTGTAGAAGAACTCTACTCGCGAACTCGCCAGGGACACGAGCTACTAGAAATATATATTTACGAGTCCACGGAGATGAAACTGAGAAAGTTGCTACGAGAGGCCCTCGAACTAGGCGTCACCTTAATTGGCGACTATCCAGTGGCCCACGAGGCCTGGATGGGTTGGCCGAGGATACACTTAGACTACGAGAAGTGCAAAGCCCTAAGCCAGGCGACGCTTAGAGCATTAATGATACACGAGTGCGCACACAGTGTACTCCACGGTAACATAGCTGGTTATGTGGTGTTTCTCGAAAAGAAACTAGCGAAGAAGCTTGGAGAAAACGCCGCAGAGCTGATTTACGTGGCGTCCACTGCGATCAAAGACCTAGAGGTCCACGAGTACCTGGTTGCCCACGGGTTCGATGAAGAGGTCAAGGCATATTATGAGTACGTGGCGCGCGACTTGAGAGAAGCTGAGTGCATGAACGGTGTCGAAATACTAACGCTCGTCAAGCTGGTGACGCCCTGCATTGTTATAGAATGCAAGCCGGCGCCTGACGATCTTGTTGGGGAAAAGTGTAAACGTCATTACGGCAATGTGACCAGAGCTCTCCTGTACGTGAAGTCCCTAAACTGCGATCTAAGTTGCAAAGTAAACGCGCTACTGGAACAACTCGAGTTAACAGGCCAACAAGCGATCTCGGGGACCTATAGCTCGATACATTAATAAAGAGGAAGTAAATAAGTGAGAGAGGGCCCAAAGGAAACCGCAAGCACGCGTTACGCTCTAAACGCTCTTGCACCAACGGTTCTGGCTATTTTCGCCACTCGAATAGATCGTGGTAATCATGAAGTGTTTTCTTCAGGAGTTTTGGGATCTCCTCTAGCACGTTTCTATTAAATTCGTGCACTACCCCGATTGGAGGATAGCCTGTATTGATGCCCCACACCTTGCTCAATTTCCGCGGAGCCTCCTGCGCCTCGCTGATTAGTCTGCCAAGTTGCACTTACATGGGGAAGAAGACACATTTTGCTCAGGACAAACTCTCTGGCTTTCTCGTAAACTTTCGCCCTAACTTGTGCAGGAAGAATGCAGCCTTCGCCAGCTGTACTAGTGAGAAACAGGCCGTATGCCCCGCTCTTCGCTTGAAATTCTATTATATCCTTCAAACACTCTATGCAGAGATCCCCGTCTTTGTTCGGCGACGTTATTAGTGCCATTAAAATACCTCTCACAAAACCCATTGAGGTCCCCCAAAATGCCTGCGAAACGTGCGTTAATATTGGGGCAATAAAATAGGTTTTATTTACTTATTTTCGCTTCGATTACGGTAACCACATTGTTTGCGCTGGTCATTGGGCTAGGTATCGGCGCGGGTTTAGCCCAATGTAGTAGCTATTGTCGCGGTAACAAACAATGTTAAATCGTAGCATTTCGATCATTTTCCTGATGATCTTTTCAAGCGCTCTTCTAACCATTGATAGCAACAGGTCTCGTTACATTGAGAACTCTCTGCTAGTGCAGAGAGCCTAGTTCTTCGCCTTCAGCAAAACTCCCTATAAACAGTGTTAGTGTTCAAGTTTATGATGTAGAGTTCTTACACCCTGTGATCAACCAGCACGTTGACAAGGTCTTTTAATGGCGCTCTAGTATCTAAAGCAGTGAACACGTGATGAATTACAACGAGTAGAAATTTCCACGACAGCGTTTAAAGGCCTTGAAAGAGAATTTAGCCCTATCTCTCAGTCCCATGCTTTAAGCAAGAGGTATTCCTCGTTGATCATCAAGCTTGTTTTGACCTCTTTTATGTGCAGTACAATCACCGCTAATATGCCCCCTTAGGTGAGCCTTAAGCGCTCAGAGCACCTCTCAATTGCCATGATAACTTTCGTTTTTAAGTCGTCGATATCGATGCCGAGAAATGTGGCAATGGAAATGCCACCAAAGGCCCTCTCAACGCACTCCGCGCTTTTGCACCCCCTGATGCTTTGTTCTAGTAGTTCAACTGCATCCTCGGGATACGCGAAGAAATCCCCAGAGATTGACATGTTTTCAATCCTGCACTCGCTATCGAGGAGCAACTCAAGCTTAACCGTTTTGGTGTAACGTAGCGTTAACGACACACGCTCCAAGGCCTTCACCTTTTAAAAATCCATTCGCGGCTCCTATACTTCGAAACAAGCTCTTCGGCCAACTTAAGTTCAGCACCGGTCAACTCTCCGGGAACGGGTTCAGCGCCAATAGATATAGCGAAACCCTCGATTAAGCCTTTGACTAACTCATCGACATTCACGGCCCCGGTCAACTGCTTGAGCGTGACAACTCTTTCCTTAATGCTCTTAACACCCTTATTCCTCAGTTTCTCGACAGGCGCTACGAGCACCTTTTCGAGCACGTCCAGGTTTGTCGCGTACATCAGCGTGCCGTGTTGAAGCAGGTATCCGCCTCTCCTAGCCTGCGCGCTACCCGATATCTTCCGGCCATGTACGACGACGTCATTCACGGGCACAAATTCCGCTCGAACCCCCAGTTTTCTCAGGGCGTACACGATGCCATTGCATATGATCCTGTAGCTTTCCTGAACGTTAGCTAGATCACCGGTTGCAGGTAGTACAATGCTGTAGGTGATTTCGCCATCCGAGTCATGAAATACCGAGCCTCCACCGGTTATCCTCCTGGTGTATTGAATACCCATTTCATTGAGGAACCCCAGATTTACAGCTTCCTCGATTTTCTGGAAATATCCCACCGTAACAGCACTCGGCTTGAATTTGTATATTCTCAGAGTACTCTCGGCAATGCCCCGTAGCTTCGCCATCAACATCGCCTCATCAATGGCCATTTGCCAGTAAACATCGCGACCTTCGAGGTCTAGTACAACCCGTAACTTCAAGTTAGCCACCGCGAAGTACTCTACCACGGGCAATGTGCCGTGTTAGATAATCGCATCTTTAATTACATATATAAATTCTCTTAATTATATATACTTTAACGCCACAAGAGACCAAAATAACCTTAGCGTGAGGTCCCACATGAGTATCTTAGTGAGGGTGTCGATAGGCACGCTAGCCGTTCTCGGGTTAAGGGAGTTAAAACTAGCCGAGAAGCCCAGGACGGCTTATCTTTTACAGTACTCTTCCACGGGGTGTAGAGCTGGTTGCTTGTTTTGTCTTCAATCCAAAAGGCTACATAGTCTCAAGGGCGGCGAATACCTCGGTAGGGTGTCCTGGCCGCTCGTAGACCTCGATACACTTAAGTTGGCTTGGAAAAGCGTATTTGAGCGCGTGTGCCTTCAAACAATAATAAAGCCTTTATTTATCAAGGAGGCCCTCCGCGCGCTGGAGTTGCTCAGGTCGTTCGAAGGAAATGCCCCAATATCCCTGGCCACAACGCCCATAGCAAGATCATATCTCGAAGAGGCTAAGAAGCTGGGCGTAGACGCCCTGGGCATTGGATTAGATGTAGCGACTAAGGAACTTTTCGAGAAGTACGATAAACCATATAGCTGGGATACCTACTGGGGTTTTATATCTAAGGCCGTAGAGGTCTACGGCGGGGGAGGGGTATACGTCCACCTAATAGCAGGACTTGGAGAGTCTCTGAGAGACATCGTACGAACCATGAAAAGGATTTACGGAATGGGGGCCCGCGTCGCGCTATTTAATTATGTTGATATAATGGGGCGCCCATCTGTCGATATTGGTTACTATAGGCTCGTGCAATTAGCGAGGTATCTACTGGAACTCGGCCTCGACCCAGACGAGTACTTGGAATACGATAAAGTTGCGCTTACGAGAAAGCCGCCCGTGGATTTCACCGACGCATTCTACGTGAGTGGGTGTCCAGGCTGTAATAGGCCATTCTACAACGAAAGCCCCAGCGGCCCCCTATACAATATACCCTCGAACAAGGCGTTGAAAACCTATGCTAATAGGCTAAGAGAGGAGTTAGCCAGCATAGGTGTTCAATGTTGAAACCAAAGTACTTCGTGCCGTTTAAGAGGTACAAGCCGCTCTCATTAACGGGGTCTTGGTGCGCATTGAAATGTAGGTTTTGCGAAGGTAGGTATCTAAAGAACATGGTTCCCGTGAACCCGGATAATGTGGAAGAGGTGCTCCTTGATCTCTACCAGAGGGGGGTTAGGGGGGTCTTGATCAGCGGCGGATTTAGGCCTGATGGAACATTACCAATAGAGCCCTACATCGATAAACTAAGACGAGTAAAGAAAAGATTAAACATGGTTATGAGCGCCCACTTGGGGCTTGTAAAAGACCCCCACGTTCTCCAGGACCTAAAAGATGTGATCGACGTCGTCGATTACGAGTTCACACTGAGTCCATACATAATTAAGTCCGTTCGGGGTCTATCGGTAGAGCCCGGTGATTACATAAAATCGCTCAAATTGATTACCGAGGCAGGACTACGCGTGGTTCCCCACATGTTCGCCTGGCATCCGGGTGCAAGTGTGAAATCTGTAGAAAAGGAGCTCCATATACTCGAAGACATGGACGTAAGGGAAATCACGCTGTTGGTTTACGTGGATGAGGCGTACAGGCTCGCCGCCAGGCAACTGGCCTCACTCGTAGAAGAGCTCGTCGTCCACGCGCGCGATGTCTTCTCGGGTAAGCTATACTTGGGATGCATGAGGCCA
This sequence comes from Desulfurococcaceae archaeon, assembly GCA_038888155.1. GTDB lineage: Archaea > Thermoproteota > Thermoprotei_A > Sulfolobales > Desulfurococcaceae > UBA285. The sequence continues at coordinate 13,238 of JAWAJB010000009.1, read as the reverse complement.
GGTTTCTTGAAGCCGCTACTAGATACCAATATCGTGGAAAGAGGCTATGTAGAGCGCATTGCAAATCCATATTATAGGTTACGCAATAAATTACCCGGCGAGGTATATGATGCGTGTTGCTCGCTGGACGATAGTGCTCTGACAATGTTTAAGGGGGACAAGTGAATTCCGATCTCTTAGGCCTTGTACGGCGTGATCGCGATGTTGTCCCCGCTTTTAGACCCCACACTTAGGGGGATGTTGTAGTTGCTTTGTTCGAGGGTAGGGGTATGGGCTAGGAACTAGCGTTATACTTGGCAACGGGAGTTGTAGCGTCTTTGCTTGGCTCTATGAGTGGTCTAAGAGGGGATTTCTCGTTGTACCCGCCCTGTACTACCTCGGGATATCCACAGTACGTTATCGTGACGTCTAAGTTCATGGTGTTCGTAAACTCCATCATGAGCACCCGCCAGTACTTTAAGAGATTGAGACCACCGCTGTGACTTTACGCCCCTGTCACCACACCAATGGTTTTGACAGCATATTTCGACGCCTACCTGGTGGCCGTACTACTCGTTAACGTTCGTTAACGTGCTCAACTTAGCACTGGGGCTCGTAATCCTCGCGACGGCTACGAGGATTGTACTCGCCGCACATGCGGAAGCGCTCGAGCGAGGAAAACTAAGGGGGTTTACTGCGACTATCAAGGGCTACGCGTTGGGGGCCTTCTCCGGCGGATTGGCCGGACTTATAGCGGGTATATGAGGGCTTGGTGATGGGATGATCAACGTACTGGCGTTCATGTATTTACTGAGGCTAGACGCGCAACTAGCTATATCGCTGTCAATGGCCTCCATGGCGCCGCCCGCTCTATCCCCGTTAATGAGACACCTGGCAGACCGGTTAGTTGACTGGAATATCGGCATTCCGTTGAGCGTGGGCGCGGTAATGGGGGCCTTCTCGGGTCCCGAGTAGCGCCGAGAGTTGAGCAGAGAACGCTGAAGATGATTATAGGACTGGTGATCTTCGCCGTAGCAGCCAAGATGATGGTGGAAGCATTAATGGGATTCCCATACTACTATGTCACCTTGACTATCTCTGAGATCTTCTTTTTCCTCCCTCTAGGTGCCAGCGTCTCAGCCAGGTAGCCCAGCGCTATAATTGCTTGCAGTTCACAACCGGGTGGCGGTTGCAAGATCTCGTCGAACCTCTCCTTTGATAATAGCGGCACGCCCAGCCATACTGCGCCTAGGCCTAGCGCGTGTGCAGCAAGTAGCATGTTCTCTACAGCCGCCGCTAGGCTTTGAATCGCCATTAGTCTCTCGAACTCGTAGTACTCTTCCTTGTGAAACCTTTCCCTCATATCTAGGTAAGCTGCTATGTACACCGGGGCCATGTACATTCCAGATTCCATTTCTCTCACCCATTTCTCGACCTTTTCGGAGGACATGGGCTCCTTTAAGACCTCGGTCGCATATTTTCTATGAGCCTCGAGCAGTAACCTGTGTATAGCCTTCTTTTTCTCTACTTTGACAACTACGAAAAACCACTGCTCGCCCCCGCCGGCCGTTGGCGCTCTGATCTCCGCTTCGAGTACTTTTAAAACCATGTCATGGGGCACGGGGTCTTGCTTAAATACTCTAACACTAGTCCTCGACCCTATTACACTCAGTAGCTCGGACAAGCTTTCACCAATGGAAATCGTTATTGCCCGGGAGTTTTTAAACACTTGCGCAGACCACGATCAGTGTGTGGGCATTTATGAGAAGACTCGAGCTAACACCACGGAGCAACGATCAGAATACCGGCGGGATTTAACGCTAACCGAGTTTAAGTGGCCTAAATGTACTTCACCTTTACAACCGTTCTATTTAGTACCTTGCGCATGGCACTTGTCACACGTCACTGGCTTTTTCCAAGAGCCTGCCTCGTAGTCCTGCAGAGTTAAGGGGCCGGCACAGTAAATCGCGAGCCCCACTTTATTCGTCTCTACTACGTGACCAATGCCGCGGTCTAGCAATAACTTAACTATGGCCTTGATGTCCCTAGGGCTGAGAAGCGGTTTGTTTTCAGTGTGTGCCGAGAAGCACTGCGGCACTCCGGGCACCACGACCCCTTCGATTTTGCCCTCAAGCACGAAGCCCTCTCCCTTGAAGAGCGCTCCCAGGTAGTACTCGGTTTTGGAGGCCGAGGTCCTCAATGCTAGCATCTTCATTAACCTGTGAAGGGCTCTGGCGTCGTGGTCGACGACATAGCCATACAACCATTCCAGAGGCAGGTCGCCTTTATCCAGCCCAGCTTTTAGGTCGTACATTTCTTGGAACACAGCTAGGCTTTCGCGCACATTTCCACGGCAGTTCACGGCCTCTACCATAACCAATTCGTCTGCTAAGCTACGGCGATCGACTAGTACATTATCTCGCGCTCTGAATCGTCCAAAGCGTCCTCGAGGAAATTAACTACGCGGCATAAAAAGCCCAGCCTATTGGTATCTTCCTTCACTATTACCTCGTGGTATTTAGCCGCCAAGCAGACCATCCGAGTTACTTCGAGATGTTCTCCATGCGCGTTCAATTAACAAGGTGAACTACAGCAAAATATTAATTAAAACGACTGATAAAACTAAACTAAATACATTATTATTTTAAGAGCGCCCCTCAACCCCCAGTCTCGTGTGGTTTCAGTAGTGCGGCTCGGCGATGCTCTCTGTGTTTTCACTGTACATCCCGGCCACTCCCAACTTCAATATTAATAGCGTCGAAGAGACGTAGTGATAAGTGTAAGACCACCATGGCCCCGAGGGCACTAAGCCTGGTCAGTTCTTCGGGGCACGATAATGTAAGGAGCGTGGGGCCCCAAAGGTCCTATACTGAAATCTCTCGATTATAAGAGTGAGCCCTGAAGCAACGCAACATAAGGACTTAGGGCGACTGGAAGCCACACCATCTGCGTGGTCAGTTAAAGCGCCGTAGACTTAGCTGGTTGATACGCCGTAGAGGTTGTGCTCAACTAGCTCGGTGTCGCACATAAAACTTAGCACGCTCTAGGGAGCAGGAACTGGAGACGCCATTCTCGCGGTAGACAATTCAACTTACGTGTCGAAGTGCCACTTGAAACATAGTACCACATATAAGCTCAACCGCGAGGAGGGCCGGATTCCAAAGACGCTGGACCTTATTGTAGTGATAGTGATATATGAGATCTCAAAGGGAGCCCTGCATTCACATCAAGGTGATCGCGCGGGGAGTTCGAGTATTACCCGTGCCTGAGAATAGAATTATTGGTGTCCGCGGGTGCTGAAGTCCATGCCTCAACACCCCAATCCTTCACGTCTTCCCCCATGAGATCCGAGAGAGGATGTTACCGAGTACCGGATATGGAGCCGGGAGACCCCAAGCAGGATAACTGGGGAGCGTGCTCATGGAGCTGACTACAAGGAGTGTCCCGGTGGGATTAATGCGGAATTGCATGGGAAAAATAGTGAGCACAACTGAGCCGGGGCTCCTGGCTGAAACAATACTATTCTGTGTTTCAGCGCCATTGACACGTGGGCACCCTTCAACGAGCTCGTGGTCGGGGGCTATGTTAACGGCGCATTAGTTAAGGGCAATGCCCGCTCTCTTCTGCTTATGCAGCTATCTGACGAAATCTTTGGGGGTCTGAGGCCCACCCTCGCGGTTAATGGGAAATGTAACCACTCACGTGACCGCCCCCTCCCATCCCACCGCCATTGCCCACGGCGAACGGCTTCTCGACCAGCGTAGCTGCCACGCCGTTAATGCATTTATTAACGCTAAGGGATACTAGCTGATTGCAGGTGATTAGCCCTGTTCCTAGTAGTAGGTGTCACTGCATACGCCAACAGAGCCGAAGACCTCGAGGTCCACCTGAGGCATCTACGTGACGTACTTGACCGTTATAGTTATCACGTACCGGGAGGGGAAACGGGGCTAGTTCTATTAATTGCCCCCGTTAAGTGAGTGTACTGGACGTTGTCGAGCCATCCAGTGCGCTAACTTCAATTGCCAGGCGCACTCGGTCTATGCGCCAACGTGAGCCCCGCGACAAAGATATCAACCAGAATTATGCCGTATATTTCCAGCAATGCTACCGAAGGCCATTTGATGAGCAACGCGCCTGGGGGCCCCATTATTGCTACCAGCACGAACAATGTTGCCAGCAGGTAGCGCCCCGTGTGGTAGGAGTCAATGGCAAAGGCCACGATGGCGAGCCATGTCTGCGCGAAGAAGTACCAAACACGTGTGGCCGCGTACCAGCTGGGTAAACGCCTATTAAGGCAAGGAATATTTCCGCCACGAAAAGCAAGGCAGAGGCAAACGTGGCTGTCTTGGTGCTTGATGATCGTGCGAGATAGAGCGCGAAAAGGCAGGCCAAAAACCCCGTGGCTATGAGACCGAAGTTGTACACCTCCGGGGGGTTGGCTCTCGGGGAGCCCAGGTCGCTTAGGGCGTGTACGAGCACGTTGAACCAGGGGTTTATGCAAGCTGATCGGTATTATAGCCCAGGCTAGGACCACGGCCATTAACCCAGTGAACCGCCATGTGTACAGCAAAACCTTCGCTAACGAGCTCCGCACCGGTTCACCCAGAACCCGGTCTATGGCGAACCTTTGTATGTGTTACTTAACGCATTACGACGTCCTCGACCACGTGGATTGCATCATAACAAAGGGACTATTCAATGAAGCCGGCCCGTTGCGGGACCTTCGTATTTTATTCTAGGTAGAGCTTTAATCTTTTCAACAGGTAAAGGCACGTAGAAGATCCCGCTAAGCTGAATACGCCGAAAATTATCAGCGCAAGTTCGTAGCCCCCCGTTAGATCCACGAAGTACCCGCCCAACGAAGGCGATACCAATCCAGCTATCCCCCACCCCGTGAAGACGAGCGAATAGTTTGTAGAAAGGTGTTTAAGGCCAAAGAAATCCCCGGTCAAAGCCGGGTACAAGGCCAGAGCCGATCCATAGAAAAAACCCGCCAACGCCGCCGCTCCGAACAAAGCGCTCGCTTCGAACACGTTTAGGGCTAGGCCTATAAATATGAAACTTTGTATGAAGAAAAACACGATCATTGTGATAGGCCTACCGTACCTCCCCAGCTTATCCGAGATCCAACCAGCGGGGGCCTTCCTAGTGCGTTCGTGACAGAGAAGACGCTTATGGCGAGCGACGCCTCGATAGGGTTAAAGCCCCTCGACAGGGTCAAGCTCATCAGGTGGCCAATTAGCATGAGCCCGGCCGCGCTGACGAGGAAAAAGCTCGTCCACATAACCCAGAAATCTCCTGTCCTAATTATCTCTCTCGGACCCAGATCTCTTTTTGGAATTACAGCCCTCTTCTTACCGAGGGTGGAAAAGTGCTTCACGATATCTTCCGGCGGGTCCATTATAATATAGCATGCTACGGCTCCCAGGATAGCCGAAATTAATCCCATTACTAGAAAAGTCATCGAAAGACCGTGGATATCTATTAAAGTGGTCTTTAGGGGGCAAAGAAGAGGGCACTACCGCCGTAACCAAATATAACAATTCCCGTGGCCAGCCCTACCCTATCCGGGAACCACTTTCTGGCCAAGGTAACTACGGAAATATAGCCGAAACCGTTTCCCAGGCCCGTTAAGATGCCATACGTTACCACGAGGTATAGGGGGCTGATAACGTATTCTATAAGCGACGAAAACGCAAGCCCCGATGACACCAGGAACATGCTCAGAGCCGATGAGGTCTTGATTCCCTTTGCGCTGTATATTTTTTCCTCCCATAATGCTTGAGAAAGCAAATGTAGCAATAAACACGGAGAAGGGTAAAGAGGCCAAGAAGGAGCTACCCCAGAGCGTCTCTAGGGCTACCCTGTACGCGCTATATGCATAAGAGGCCCCAAGTACGGAAGTAATGATTGTACCGGCCACTATTGATATCCAACCCCTCTTCCTGCTAGGTGAGTAGCCATGGCACACTTTTAGCCCAACCCCCTCTAAGAAGCATTAAATTTTAGAGGGTAAAAACTTCGGGAAGCATAGATGTAAAGTAAAAACGAGCGTTGGCCACGATCCATCCGGAGAATCCGGGCGATTCCTCTTAAGCAACTAAACAAATGCCCCGCTTCCGGCGAGAGGCCGTATCGAGACCCAGGATAGTGCTTATATGCGCTACGGCTAACAAACCAGTCGCCGGCGCTGTCCACAGTACAATGAATGTCGGTTCCACGCCGACCAACGGAAATGTTAGCCCATGTTAACACTTAAACGTGCGCTAAGTGCGTACTCGGCTTCATATTTTTGATACCTCCAAGTTTTTAAGCCGCCTCTCCGCCTGGTAGCGAGTGGGGTTGGCTGCTGTTTAAAACCTTTCTCCCCTATAGTATACCCATGGGGACCTGCATGCCTTTCGGCTATAATGGCAAATGGCTAAGAATCAACCTGACCAGTGGCGAGGTTAAAGTCGAAGACGTGCCAGACGAGATCTATAGAATGTACCTCGGGGGAAGAGGCTTCGCCGCCTACGTGCTATTCAGGGAGCTAAGGCCCCGCATAGATCCCCTCGGCCCGGAGAACAAGCTCGTGTTCGCCGTGAGCGCTATCACCGGTGCACCAGTGCCTGGCGTTAACAGAGTAACAGTGGCCGCCAAATCTCCGTTGACGGGTACCTACGGTGAGGGGGAGGCCGGGGGTTTTTTCGCGCCCGAACTAAAGTACGCTGGCTTCGACGCGATAGTGTTCGAGGGCGTCGCTGAGAAACCCGTGTACCTGTGGATCAAAGATGGCCACGCAGAGCTTAGAGACGCATCGCATCTCTGGGGTAAATTCACGAAGGAAACAGTAATGGAGATCAGAAGAGAGGTCGAAGAACCCCTTGCACGAGTTGCCTGCATCGGTCCGGCCGGTGAGAAGCTCGTGAAATTCGCTAACGTAATATTTGATCACAGGTATGCTGCTGGGAGAGGTGGTATGGGTGCTGTAATGGGTTCTAAGAGGCTTAAAGCCGTGGCCGTAAGGGCGACTAGGAGGACCATCAAGTTCTACGATGACAAGAAGCTCTTAGAGCTAACTCGCTGGTTTAATGAAAACTGGAGAAAATTCCCCGGAGCTGTCTCGAGGAGTACCTATGGAACAGCTGAGTTGGTGAGCCCGTTTAACAAAGACGGGATATTGCCGACGTTAAACTTTAGAGCAGGTTACTTCGAGAAAGCGCACGAGATCAGCGGTGAAACGCTCAACAAGACCATTCTGATCCAGCGCGAGGGTTGCTTTGCTTGCCCCCTTAGGTGTAAACCCGTTGTAAAAGGCGCGCCCCCCTACGAAACTGACCCCGAGTACGGCGGTCCAGAGTACGAGACCATAGGGGCCTTCGGCTCGCTCTGCGGCGTAAGCGATCTCAGTGCGATCGCCTACGCTAACCAGCTCTGTAACGCTCACGGGGTTGACACTATTAGCGCGGGCGTAGCCATAGCATTCGCCATGGAACTATATGAAAGGGGTATCGTGAACAAAGATGAATTGAGTGGCATCGAACCCAGGTTCGGGAACGCGGAGGCGATGATCGAGCTTTTACTCAAAATATTGAGGAAAGAGGGCTTCGGAAACGTACTAGCCGAGGGCGTTATGAAAGCTGCCGAGATAATAGGCAGAGGAGCGGAGAAGTACGCGATGCATGTCAAGGGCAAGGAGCTACCAATGCACGAGCCCAGGGGCAAGGTGGGGGTTGGCCTGGCCTACGCCCTCTCACCAATTGGGGCTGATCACCTGCAAGCTCCGCACGACCCCACGTTCGAGAGGCAACGAGTAGACCTAATGCAACTTGGCGTGGTGAAAACCGTTAACAGACTAGACCTGGGTCCCACAAAGGTTAAGGCAATATATTATACCTGGCTGTGGTGGGGTTTGGAAGACTGTCTTGGTTTTTGCAAGTTCACGGTGTTGCCGCACTCTGCTGGAGTTTTCTATCCCAACCACGTGGTTGAAATAGTCAATGCCGTTACCGGTTGGCAAACTAGCTTATGGGAGCTGATGAAAGCCAGCGAGAGAGTTATAAACCTGGTAAAGGCTTTTAACGTGCGCGAAGGCTTTACGTCCAAGGAGGATACTCTGCCTGAGAGGTTTTTCGAGGGGCTAGAAACGGGGCCGAGGTCTGGGCAGAAGATCAGTAGGGAAGAGTTTGAGAAAGCGCTAAGACTATTCTACGAAATGGCAGGCTGGGATGCTGAGGGAAGACCCACAAAGGCTAAGCTCTACGAACTGGACCTGGACTGGGTTGTAGATGAACTCCATAAGGGTTAAGTTAAGATTTCTCTCACCCTATTTCAGGGACCTTGCTGGAATTAACGAGGAGGACATTTCCCTGGAGAACGGCTCCACGATGAGGGATTTACTGAAAAAATTGCTAGATATTCACGGTGAAAGGCTCTATGAACAGCTATTCGACGAGGAAACAAATGACTTTAGAAGTGGTGTGCTCGTCGTGATCAACAATAGAGTTACGCAGAGAGCTGACGAGAAGCTTAAAGATGGGGACATTGTTGTTATAACAATGATGTATGAGGGGGGTTGTAGTAGCCTCGAGATCCAGGAAGTCTAAGCGAAGCTTGGTGCCTACGAGAGCCCTTAATCATCGTCGACGAGGGGATCGGACGGGGTCAAAGTTTTTTTCTCATGCTCCCTTCATGTTATCCAGCTTTTCCCCAATTTTTACGAGAAGACTCCGCTGAACACAAAAGGAGAGAGGTTAAGACAATTAAAGAGCTTGAAGTAAAAAACGCGGGCCTGGGAACCATCTTAATCTGCGCACAGATGTTAATACCGCGATGACTATGGCAGCTATGGACAATGCCAAGGATGCAACAAGATACCCAAGCGGTGCCGGCTCCCCGGGCGGTCCTTGGGGTCCTTGAGGTCCCTGCGGACCTCTTACGTCGATTACTGTGAACCTGGCGGTCGCCGTTTCGCCCTCTTCATCTGTGGCGGCAATCACATAGAGACCCGGCGTTACCTGCGTTGGGACGCTTATTATAGCTACAAAACTCCCCTCCTCGTTTGTAATTAAAGGGCTCGGGACGGTTGGTATGAGCTCGCCGTCCCACGTAATCATTACCCTGGAATTGGGGCTAAAGTACTTGCCCACAATGGTAACACTCGAGACTCCAGTTGCATGCACCAGCGCTATCTCGGCCGGCATCGCGTAGAGCAGACTTTTGATCGCGAGATCCAGAGCCTGTGTAGCTTCCTCGAGCGCGCCTATAATCTTCGTGACCGACTCTCTGAGATTGTCGACCACAGTTGCGATCTTCATTCTCAGGGACATTATTTCGCTAATGTAATTTGTTATGCCAGCAACCTTCTTATTTACGAGCGAATAATAGTCATGGTAAACGTCCACGTAGGTTGCCAACCTCCCAGTAGCCCAAAACAGATCCGTTCTTGAGGGATCAACTCTGTTCAGCAAGTGGTACCTGAAGACCTCGTAGCTCACATGCTTACCCCAGCTCATACCTGCCACGCCCTCGAGGCTCGATATTGCAACGTCTACGTCGCCGATCTCGAGTGCCCTGATGACTTTTCTGAGGTACGTGAAATCGCTCTGGTATTGCTCGTGGGGGTATAGGGTGTCCTCGGGTACGTGCCCGCCCAGCGTTGTAAGCCTGGAATTCAAGATCTTAGCTGTTGCGAGCAGGTATTTATTCGCTAGATCAACGGATTTCTTTTCAACTTTAACGCCCCGTGTTACGAGGTCTCTAAGCTCATTTGCGAGCTTTAGTTGCCTTTCGGCCGTGGAGTGAAAACTCTTTAAGGCTTCTATGAGAGGCTTGGGGTCTAAGCCCGCCATCAGTAGGGCCTCCCGGTCAATCTTTTCTGCAAGATCTCTTGCCCACACTGTGAAGTCGTAGGGTAGCACAAGGGCCCTGTCCAGCCTTATGGCGTATACCCCGTAGACTATGAGACTCACGTACATGGCTTCCCTAGACACTTTGTCTAAGGTGTCGAACTGTGTATGATAAAACGTTGTTAAAAACAACGGGTCACGTCCCCGAACATCCACAACAGGTATACCTGATGCCGCATAGCTGAAGTCGTCTGACCAGCAGTACACGGGATAGTAAGGTTGCGCCCCTTCGTGATATACTGAGTAAATGTAACCTTTTAGCAGGTTTGCTATCTCGCGCGAGAACGTGTACAGCTCCTGGCTACTTCTAATCCCTAGTACGGTCGCATTTGGCGAAGCTAGACGCGAACTTCGATGGCAAACCTTGCGAAGAATAAATTTCATCGGAAGCTAGTACTAGCCCGTGGCAGGGTTAATCATCATGCCTTAGAACCAGTATTGAGGGGCCTCGGTAACCCTCACCAGGTCCTCATCTGTGAACCTCCACTTGCCCCTCAAGTCGAGGATCACTATTCCCAGCTCCCCGCCCAGCCTATCGCTTATTAGGACTTCGTATTCTAGTAATGAGATCATAGCATCGCACTCGACAGGTCCAACCCTCCTGTCCCCGGTTTCCACGTAAACGTAAAGCGCTCTTGGGACTAGGTAATTCCTCACAGGCCCTCCAGCTGTTCCGACCTCCACTAGCTGGGCTTCAGGCGGCGGTGGCCACAGGTTTAAAGTCGATGCCAGCGGTCTTGGAACCAGAAGCTGCGGCGTCTCGGCCTCAAAGCCCGAGTTGACCAAAGCCGATGTGATTACCTCCGCCCCGGATTTGCTAACGATCCTCAGCTTTATTCTGACAGCCACTGTCACTCCCTTTAATCGGATATATGTGTCCCACCCTCCTTCTGATGGGATATATGTGTCCCACCCTACCTCGCAACCTGCTGATCATAGTGTTTAACCCGCAATAAATGTTACCAATTACCGGTAGAAGATTTATTTCGCAACCTAAAATAGGCTAACCGAGATAAAGCCCGCGACTTAGCCGATACCCCAAAGGCCTCTACCACGCGGATCAGAGGACCTTAAAGAAAAGTATTTTAACCAGGTAAGCACTGTATAGTCTCCTCCAGAGAGGGTGTACGTTAGTGGGAGACGCTCAAACTGAAGCGCATCGATCCTTTAAGGACGTTTATGGAGATTATGCCACCACGATTGTTCCCCCTGGCGAGCTAAGGTCCACTCTAAACATCTTCATGGTATATATGGGTGTATTAGCCGTAGTAGCGGCCATCTTCGCCGGTTCCGGACTTGCCTTAATGTACGACGTGCCCACAATACTGTAGGTAACATAATACTCGGCGTCCTGGGGGGCTTTGACCGCGTACATGGGCGGTGCTACGAGGGCCAACGTATATATGTTACTAAGATACCCTCTAGGTAGAATTGGCGCCATGATAGGTGTACTGATAATTTCCAGTATGTCGGCCGGCCTGCTCTGGTTTGCCGTGGAGACCTAGTTGTTCGGCTTAACCACTAGTGTGATCTTCCCAGATCAAACGTGGGCTAGCATAGCCGTCGCCTCCATATGGGGTGGGTTGCTCATGATGACTACTGCATACATAGGTTACAAGGAGATAGGCGTGCTAAGTTACCTGACAGTACCGTTTTGGTACACGCTATGTATTTTGGCTTCTTCGCCGCCCTGGACTACACGGGTATAAGCCTCGAGGAAATGTGGAAGCTTTCGCCTCCAAGTGTTTTAGCTGACTGGGGCCCTGGAATAACCTACGTCGTCGGGCTATACGCAGCTGGTTGTGTAATAACCTCAGACGTCTCCAGGTATGGAATTAAAAAGTGGTCTGGAAGTCCTGGCTGGTTCCTCCACGTCACTGTATTCATGACCGCGTTGCTATTTGTCGGGGCCGTGATGACCCTGGCCACAGGCTCACCCAACGTTATTGTGGCCATAGCGCAGATAGGCCTTGGTGCCGGGGCGCTACTCCTCGCCATCTTAGGCCAGTGGACCACAAATGACAACAACTTGTGGTCCGGGTCGCTGGCGTTCGTTAATGTGATCCCACTTAAGAGAAGAACTTGGGTACTAATACTGGGGATTATAGGTACAATAATAGCCGGCGTGTGGGCAGGAGTTTACGGTATGAGCCTGGAGCCATTCATAACATTCGGTACAATGCTTGGTATCACGATACCGCCCATTGGGGAAGTAATGGTTGCTGATTTCTACGTGTTCAGGAAATACGTCCTAGGTATTAAGGAGCCGGAGAAGAGATACACCTTCGGTCCCGGGACCAAGTACTCGCTCATAAACGTGCCGGGACTGGTGGCAGTAATCGTTGAAAGCATCGTGGGATATGTAACTACGTACATGTACCCCGCTGGAATAGGCGCGCTCAACTCGTTGCTGATAGCGGTAGCCGTGTACCTGGCTCTCATAGTTCCGCTACAGAGGGCGAGGAAGAAGTATGAAATTGGCGTCTGGCTCGAGAGAGAAACAGGTTTCTAGGGGTGCCGGGAGTGGGCTTAGACGTGATCACCTTTAAGAAGTGGGCACTCTCGCGCATAGTGGTCATGCTAGTGCTCAGCATGCTAAGCCTGGCGCTTGCGCCGTTTACGGGGCATTATAGGGGCTTCTACCTTGCCATTACCCTTGGGGGCATTATAACAGTTACCTGCGTAGTCTATATACCGTTGATCTACGTCAAGAAGGCCGAGAGCGTGAAGGATGTGGCTGTAAGGGCTATCCAGTGCCTGTGGGTTGCCACGTCGATGGGCATAGGTTACATGGTGACGGCGCTCGCCCCGTACTTTCAAATGACCCCAGCTACGGGTATAGCATTATTCGTCATAGGGTTGATCATGAGCATAATCGGTACAATCATTATGTTAACGATATCCAAGAGAACTGGTGTACCGTTAGCTGTTTACAACGCACCTAGCCTAGAGCGTTTTTAATCCCCCGTGCTAAGCCCCTTTCTCGGGATTGTTATTCTAAGTGTACTGGGTTCGCCACGCGAATTTCCCCAACCAGGCTGATCATCCCCGGCGCCTAGGACGCGGTGAAGGTTGAACATAGAATTTATTATACGGGAGCCGTAGATATCTGGTGTTGGTCGAGGTGGTGGCCGAGGTTATTAAAAGCAGAAGAACCATTAGGGAGTTCACCGATGAAACTGTACCGAGGGATATCGTTGAGAAGATATTGGACATAGCTACTACATGAGTACCCCCCTACTTCTTGTTTCCCCACCCATCCGATCTCATCCCTCACAGGGGGATTCGGAGAAGGCCCGGGCCTCCGCGTACGCGTATACGGCGTTCAAAGCGCCAGCTACGTCCCTATCGCCCTAGGAAATTGCA
>JAWAJB010000008.1:0-29778 GCA_038888155.1 Desulfurococcaceae archaeon | reverse complement strand
CGTTGTCGCAGAGGCCCAGAGTGTCCACGAGAACTCGAGTTAAAGCTGCTTCAGGGTCACCCGGCTCCACTTCCAGCCTCGGAGCTTTCAGCACAAGCCCGTACCTGCCCCGAGATCCGGAGATGAGGTGCTCTAAGCGGGCCCCGTTGATGTCTGGGGAGGGGTTGGTGAGGGGGACGAGGACCAAGCCGCCCTTGATGTACGTGGCTTTGAGCGACGCCCCGAACTCCTCCAGCACCCTCGCTACGTTCACGGCGTAGGCCTCAAGGAGGGCGCGCGCGGCTTCGCTGTACGGAGCCTCCTTGTAGGTCGCCGCTATCGAAGCGGCAACAATCAGTGCTCCGATGCCCAGCGCTACGAGTGGTACGCTCCCTAACACCCAGTACGAGTAGGCAGCCAAGGCTGCCCCGCAGGCAGCCAGCGTGGCGGCAATGATCTCGCTAGCGCGCTCCAACTCTCGCACCCCTTGCAAGCAGGCTTACGTAACGGTACTTCCGGTAAGCCCCTATAAAAGCGATTGCATCTGTTAGAAACGTAAGCGATGCGAGCACAGGGTAGAGGCGAATCCCGAAAGGCGTGTAGTTGAGAACTAAGCCAACGAGGGGTACAACCGCTAGGGAGAGGCCTATCGAGAGGGCTAAGCGCTCAAGCGGCGAGAGCTCGTCGCCTCTGGGGTAGAGCGCCTCGACGAGCGCGTAGCCCGGGAGGAATAGCACGGCGATTGTCCCCAGGACGTAGCGGGCGGGTAGCAGTACTGCGAGTCCGGCCTCCGTAACCGTTACGACAGCGATGGTCAGGGCGGATAGGGTGAGGAGGAGCCAGAGCCAAAGGCTGTAGTCGAGTCTCAAGAAATAGCTAAAGAGGGAGGAGGGCGGTGAAGGATCCTCAACCTCTATCTCACCCTCCACCCACTGCCTGTAAAGCTCCAAGCAGGCTCCCAGTAGGCCCTTTTCCTCTGCGCGCTTTACAACCAGCTCCCAGAGTTTCATTAAGGGACCCCCTTCGTCACGTTGATGTAAAGGTGGTTCCACCTGCCCGTGTAAACCCATGTTCCGCTAGTCGTGTTGAGAGCCCAGAGCTCGAATACCAGTGCGAGGTTAACTCCCTCCCTCTCGATCGTCAGCTGGACTGGTATCGTCACATTCTGGCCGTGGTTCAGGACGATCGTGTACTCCCAGATGGGTGTAGCGTTCAGGGGAGTGGAGTTGGTGGGGATGTTGCCGCGCGAGCCGAGCTTCGCGATTACCTTCAGCGCGGCTGCTCGACCGAGGTGGTTCATTACGAATATGTTAAGCCTTACCGGCTCGCCCGTTAGAACCCTTGTGGGGTAGTCACCTATCTTCCCTTTTTCACCCAGCAATCCAAGTGCGAGAAACGGCTCCCCACTCCTAGGTATGGACAGGGCCGCCGCTAGCACGCAGGCTACTGTCACGATCGCAGTTAGGACCGCCATAACTTCATCGTTTAGTATCACGCTTCACCACCTCTTTCAAAACCCATCCCCTTCTGGAGTAAGCCCAAGCCAGCGCGTATAGACGGGGGAAGAAGTAGTAAAACAGTGGAGGGATAGCAAGCAGTGCAACTACTCTCACACCAACTTGCAACCACTTCTGTAAGCGGTACCTGGGGAGCTGCTGCTCTGCTTCTCTAAGCTCACGGAGGAGGCGCTCGATAATTGCTTCAGCCTCTACCGATTTATTCGCCCTGTACATTTCTAGGGCGACGTTAAGGGTCTGAACCTGCATCGAAACATCTACCCCCTCTTCGCTTAGTTTCTCCAGCAGTTTCACACACTCAAAAAAACGGTCCTCGCAGAGGGTCGGTTGAAGACAGACCGACAATAACAGCGTAAAGAGCATGAGTAGTACAGCTCGCACAAAGCCTCCACTCATTAAAGTTTTAAAATATTTAGGGCTCTCACATGTGTATCGGTACCAGCTAAGGATTATAAAAAAACTTCTTCTTTAGTTGAATTCTAAACATAAATAAAAAGGTAATTAACTTCTATTTCAACAGATTTGCTTTCCACTTATATCTGTGTAGAGCGGAGAAAAGCCTTGGAAGATTATCGACAAGCAAAATCATGAGGGAGGGCTCTGTTCAGCGATTCATACGTTTACGATGCTAACCCGATAGCAAAAGCTAGCGTGTAATTTAACTTGAAGAGAAGGATGGCCGTGAGCCATAGCAGTGTTGTTTCTCTACCAACCTTCGATTTTATGATCGTGAGGAGGGTCGCTATTCCGATAGCTTCGCTGATCGAGAATGGAAAATTGTAGAGAGCTCTCCACATGAGTTCAAAGGGAGCAGTGAAGGAGAGAATATAGACAATAATTAGCCAAGGTATAAGTAGGAAACCGCTCAACTTGTGAGACCCAACAACCAAAATTCCGGCGAATGTGAACATCCAGATCGTTGGGTCTAGCGCGGCTGTTGCTGCGTAGTTATAGATCGCGTATCCGTAGTCCCTCCACCATGCGGGCGAAAACAGCTGAAGCTTTTGCACTCTATTAAGCCATGAACGCATCAGAGACGAAACTACGTGCGAGGGGGGACGGAAGTTTAAAGCGTGAGCGAAGCTATCGGCTGCGTAGAAGCCTAGCGCGGCTAGAGTGAGCTGAGCAACTAACGCGACTAAAGCCCTTCTCCTGCATTCTTTGGGGAGCGAACATAAAGTCATCGAAACGAATGTGGATGTAAAAAAGACCGCCCCCATGTAGACGTGGGTGACTGCTGTGACTATTAGAAGGCCCAGGTATGTTACTAGCCACACCCACTTTCCCTGCTTTAACCATCGCGCAGCCGATGTTACCGCTAGAAGCGCCGCTGAAAGGGCTGTCCAGTTGGCGTATAACCCACCGTAAAGGCCGGCTGTCACTGTGTAGGTTAAAGGCGCAGTTAAGGACGCTAAACCGGCTGTTCTTTCCCCCATCAATTCCTTTGCAGTAAGGTAGGATGCAACGGTGTAGAGAACTAGAGCCGCTAGCGGCAGAATCCTCACGGCATAGTGTGGACCTAGACTTCTCGCTAACCAATATAGGAGAAAATAGTAGAGGGGGCGATCGTAGCCGACCCTTAGTATGCTGGGGAAGCCTTCAGCGAGTAGCTGAAGCGCGTGTGGATAGTACCTCGTGTTAGAGTCTACACCGATTAGCTTAGCCGCCCTGTTAACTTCTGATGCGTAAAGCACTATCCATAGAAGGCAGGATATTATCAAGCCGAAGGCTAGAGCCCACTTCCCCTTGATGCCGCCTTCAACCTCGACGCGTTTACGGTACATGAAGGAAACGAGAGGGGAGAGGGAGGGAGCTAGCGCTACGAGCGGTGCTAAGGGTGTAAAAATACAATAAAGAGATAAGTGGAGAGGGAAAGCGGCAGGAACAGGGAGCTTAACTCCGTAGGCTCTCACTAGTAGGTAAATCAACGTCAAAGCCTCCACGACCATTACGCCGAGCGCCAAAGTCTCGGCGCAAGCTCTACTGCTTTCTATGTAAGAAAGCACCAGGAGCAGCGCGGAAAGTATTGCCAACAACGTTGGTTCCCCTATGAGTAACGACGAAAAAACGGCTGCCGCAGCAGCTAGAATAAACCATATGCGCGAATTTTCAATTCTCCAAGCTGCAACAGTAAGGAGGAGTCCCCATGCGATAACCCCTGCGCTGCCGAGAGGGATCGTAACGAGGCGAGCGATTATCCCTCCCTCTTGTGTCGGGCAGCTCGGCAACACCAGTGAGATAGCGTACGTCCACGCGAAGATCGCGCTGATACCCAACGCTACGCGACCCAGCTTTAATGCTAAACCACTTAAGATCGAATGCAGCTGCTCCATTTATCCACCTCGGTGCTATCAACAGTGACAGATATCTCAACGCATTCGAGAGGCTCATGCATTCCCCCCTGGAAGATAAGCTCCTGAAGCGTCCCTACGGGCGCTTGAATCGTTGCAGCCAAGATCGCTATTCCGCCTTCACGCGTGAATAATCTAGCAACAATGGTAAGTTTGAGAAAACCCGGTTTAGCATACGTTCTCATCAGCCTAACCTTTATACATTCTGGTGTTTCAGATACTGAAAGGATAATAGCAGGCTTATACTGTCTATCATCAAGAGGGCCAACAGGGCTTCTAATACTCCAGTACTTGGCGTAGGTACTCAATACGACGCCATAGTTTAATGCCGCGTAGGTCAGCAGTATCATCAGTATGGTTAGGAGGGCCCCTGTCGATAGCATCTTAAGGGGGTTCTGCATTTATACCGCCTAAGATTTGCCTTTCCCCTACTTCCGCTTTTTTCCTATAAATTTGCCTAGCGCGGTTCCAACCGCAGCCCCCATAAGTGCGGCTGCTAAAGCGGCTGCAATTGCACTGCTTCGAGTTACGCTTTGAGACAATTGTTCCTTGAGTTGCAAGTTTTCGTTGCTTAATTCCGCGTTTAATTGGTTGACACGATTAAGCTCTCCTCTGAGCTCGTTCACAAGGCTTGTTAGGTTCTCGACTTGCTCAGCCAACTCACTTTTCTCAGACTGTAGAACGAGTAACCTTGCTTGAAGTTCAACATTCGACTGATTCAAGCTCTTCACGAGCCCCTCCAAGGCCTCTGCTTTCTGGCTCAAGCTCAATAAGCTCTTCTCCAGTTCAGGAACCTTAAGGGTTCGAGCGATAACGACGAGAACCCTCCCCGTCGCTGCGAGCTTAGTAAGAATATCCTTGTCAGTTGGTGACGCACTTGCCAATTCCGTGCCTATGGAGTTTAATAGTTCAACCGTTGTAGGATCCTGTGTCCGGGCCAAAAAGTAACTCAATACATTCCTGAAAACTTGAATGGCGTCATTTGCGAAAACTTCTATGAGTTTAGTTATCTCCTGATAAGCTAAGTTTGCTAATGTATATGCATTTTCGTAATTTTTCTTACTATAACTATCGATGGCCTTCTTCAGGGTTTCGGCTATCCTATTGAGCTGCTCAAGATACTCGGGATTCAATGTTAAATTCAACGTGTTCATGACGTGAGAAAGGATGCGGATAGTAGCATTGAGTTCACATAGAGACTTGTTAGTGGCCTCAATCCTGATGCGGGAGAGGAACGCGTAGTCGATAGCAGGAGGGGTCGGAGGGGCAGATGGGGGTGGTGCGGGAGGCTGAGCTTCCGGTACGCGTAGCGTGAAGGTGACGTAACCCTTATCGTTTGTACCGGAAACCGCGATGATAAGGGTGTATGTGCCTGTGGGCCAATTACTCCCCGTCACAAAATCAAAACTACATGTTCCCCCTTGACAAGTAACCTGACCGAAATCTCTCCTCTTTTGCTCAGGATCTTTAACTTCCCAGAGAAGAACCACAGTCTCTGCCGGCTTAATAGTGACGCGCACAGTAACTTTGTCGCCAGGCTTGTACTCTTGCTTATCTGTAGTGGCACTAACCGTATAGGGAGCCGCCAGAACGCTTAAACTCAGTACGATGAGAAAAACTATAAAGATACTCGAAGTGCCCCTGCGCATGTATGCTGCGAGTAATACCTTACTTATAAGGTTTGCTATCTTGACGCTAAAGGGATAAAAAAAGAAATATTTTTAACTACTTTTCAGGATTTTTCTAATTCGTATTGCCCTGTATACCAAGTAACCGACTACCACCATTACGATGACCACCACTACTATAGGTAGTACAAACGTGAGGGGACTGACAGCGGCATCAGCCGCTTCCTTAGCCTTTAGGGCTCTCCCGCCAGCTTCCTCGTACAACCTCTGATCGAATAGGGAGCGAGCCTCACCTAGTAAACTTCTAGCTTTGTCAAGACCCCACGTCCTGCCCTCAGCCTCAGCCCTTCTGATCGCTTCCTCAGCTAGTCTAAGCGCATCCCAAGCTGCAGCCATTAGGCTTGCTACTCGACCAGCTTCGCTCAACCGCTGGTTCGCTAAATCCGTCTGGTTCTGTAGTGCCAGCCTAATAGCATCGGCTATTATGCTAGCAAGGTATCTCCCATGCTCGATAGGCAGAGGCGCAGCAAGTGAGCACGCACGAACAAGCTCATGCGATCTTTCGTAGATTATTTGAACCGCCACGTAGACCAGGGACATTCGCTGGTATGCCTCCTCGTGGCGCAGCTGTCTCCAAATATCCGTAGCCTTATCTAGCTCATCGCTGAGCATATGGAGACCCATGCACTCCCTGTACTCTACGTATGTTCTATTAAGGCTGGTCAACCATTGCGAAATTTTATTGAGGAGGCTTATTAGTTCCTCAGCGATCTTTAGTCTACCTAATAAGTTAGCTACAATCGAGGGATCGTACTTCCCTGTTTCGTTGTATAGGAATACTTGTTCATCTACCGCTTTTATAAAGTACTCCTTATCCCAGGAAGGCATTACTTCTAGAAGCCTTTCTCTTTCTCTAACCAACTTTTCAAGATCAGCAGGCAATTCTTTAACAAAAGTAACTTTGGTTGTTTCAATAGCCAGAACATTTCGTCCGGGTTCATAGTAGGCAATGACCGTTACGTTGAAAACTCCAACATCGTATGCTGTCTTTATCCTAAACTCGGTGAGCGGTCGACTTATCTTAACCCCAGCCGGCAGCAGATCGATGATTATACGACCTTCTCTAATGAGACCTATTCTCTCCAGGGTTGTTACTACCTGAATGCTGCAAAGCGTTACATTGCCGGTGTTTACTAAATCGATTGAGCCGGGAAGCAGCGCATCCGGATACCCTGTGTAGTGGAAAGTCGGGATTGAAAGTTTCATTTCGAGTGCAACGTTGTAAGCCCTTCGGAAACCCAAGAATGTCTTAGCGTTGGGGACTATCACATCCGTATCCTCAACGCGGAGCTCCAGTAGGGTTACAGTATTGATACCGGGCCTTAGCACAGTCTCTAAAGTTTCTCCCGTTCTTAGCCACTTAACTATCCTCTCAAGGGCTTCAACTTCCAGCATAGTTGAAACCTTAGCCAGTCTTCCATCTGTAAAGAATGGTTCTAGTTTAATGATGAAGTTGTTTTGACACCTAGGGTCTATCGTAAGAATACTCCTCAGCAGCTTAACAGGAACTTCAACTCTAACCCCTACTGTGACCTCGTACTCTAAAGACCGGACTGGTTCAATTATTACGCTTGCAACTCGGCTAAGCTCCTCGAGGAACGGTGTGTAATTGAACCTAGCCACGCCCTCGCGCGTCGTCGATAAAGTGGCAAGTACTCTTTCACCAGCAAGCACCCTCGCTTCCGCTACCGCTGGAGCCTTATCGGACTCGTAACTAACCACGAACTCGAGGATCATAAAGTTATTATCAACACTGTAGCTCGCTATGATCAATCTGTCGTACCGAACCACAGCTGTCGTGCTAACAAACTTAGTTAATCCATACTTTGTTTCTGCCATCCATGTAACAGTGTAGCTCACAGCTGTCACAGTGGTCACGACAGTGTCAGGTGAGGGTGTAACCTCGTAGGAGCCCTCGAAAGCCGTCCTATCGTACTGATAGTAAGCTGTAACCCTTAACCTGTTTCCTACGGCTGTACCAACGTTGAGCCTCGCAGGAGCAGAGACTTCAAAGACCACTCTATCGAAAATTATGGCAGCAGCAGGTGCCTCATGCCTGAAAACCGTTATACCATACTGGCTCTCCACGGAGGTGACTCTTACTTCCAACTTTCTGGTCACAGGGCTTGTTACTGTTACCCTCCACCACCCGCCACCCCTGTGCGTTGCAGCCCCCTCCGAAGTTACCACGCTTCCGCCGGTAACGCCCTCACCATCGTAAGCGTGCACTAGGAGAAACTCGGCCCATTGTTCGGATTCCACGTCTACTCTGCTTCTGGAAACTCTTGACTCTTTAACTATAACCATATCCCATATCAGCTGAGGGGCTTGGACGTACTGTATGACGAAAGCTGTAAGGTTAAAGTTGTAATCTCTAACATAGGTCGGTAAATAGGCAACCTTAGCCACTGACGCATGCGTCACGTCGATCTTTATACCCCAGTTTGCAACCCACTCTTCCCCAGAGAAAGTACCGTTAAGTACGATTCTCCCTCGCAGGGGTTTATTATCGTACCAATAGTGAGCGAAAATGTATATGCTTTGAGTAGAGTTAACGTCGACTCTTCTATCAGAGTCCAGGATAGTCCAGTTCGCTATTATAATTGCGTCCCAGACTACACTCGGAGGTTTAACAAGCAGGGACCAGAAGCGGTCGGATTTTGTCCTGAAGTTGTCTTCTACGCCTGTAATTACGAACGTGTAGTTGCCGAGATTGGCTGTATAAGTGATGTACCACCAACCGTTAGAGTAGTTAGCTTGAGTACCGTTGATCCATACCTTGCTTCCAGCAGCGTCTGTAAAAGGCGAATTGTCGCTTTCGTATTGCAACCTGAACTTTATTGTTTGGGTGCTATTTGCATTAACTCTTCCGGGTATTGGCACCGAGAAATCCGTTACCAGCACCCTATCGATTAGGAAAGTTGTAGAGTTCACGCCTCCGAAATACTCAACCGTTTCCAGGAGCTCTACTCTTGCTGTACGCGTACCTGATCGCAAATATGTGGTATTAAACGGTGGGGAGCTAAACCTGCCATCCGGGGAGAGGGAGAGACTCCAGATTAGCTGATCATCAATGTAAACTTTTATAGTACCAGCGTAAGCGCTCGGAGCGGGATCAAATACCACGTAACCTGAGATTACTATGTTGTTACCTCTCCATGTCGAGGAAGGCGCTACATTAACTGTAAGCTTCGCTAACGATCTCTTCAAATAGACTGTTGTGGTATTTCGAGCTTCCGTACCTGAAACCGCCGCTGTTAAATTGTAAGGTCCGGGTAGCCAATCTTTCGAAGTGTCAAAGGCTATTGTGGCGTAGCCTGTGGCATTCGTTGTAGCCTGACCGAAATCCTTCCTTATACCCTGCGGATCCTTCAACTCCCAGAGAACAACGGCACCGGGATAGGGTGCACCATCCATCGTGACCCTCGCGTAAACAACCACTCGCGAACCTAACGGGTAAGCAGGCTGCGGCAAAATGATGCTGATCCGCACCGTATCCGCTGCGTAAATCAAGCAGGAGAAAAGCCCCGAAAAGACGAAGATACTAAATATAGCAGCTGCAACTAAGTTTTTCAATAAACTTCTTCTCGCCCCTTCCTTCATCAAAAACACCTAAGACGCGGCTGCGTCTACGGTGTCACTGTGAAATCAATGCTAACATACTCAGCATATGCTGTGGGCGTCTCGTAGGCTGGCCAGTTACTCCATACGTAAATATAAGCCCTGTAGGTGCCCGTAGGCGCGTTTTCGGGAATCTTGCCACCCACTACGTAAGTAGCGTTTTTCCCAGGTTGAAGCGCACCGTAGACTACACCATAGTAGAAGGTTACACCACGACTATCAACAAATTTTACAATGTATAAGAACTTATACTCAGGTGGAGCGTAATACTCGAATGGACATACAACTCTCGCTTCAACTAGTACGAGATCGCCCCTCTTGAATGTACTTTTAGGATAACCTTCCTCGTCACGAGTTACTGCATTCTCGATGCGCATAGGGAATTGGTGTTGAGAGGCTGCGAGAGGCAAAACCAAGATGATTGCGGTCAGTGCGAGGAGCGTAAGGTTCATTACTTTATTCTTTTCCACACTAAAAGGGGGAAACTGTGCTTCCTAATAAGCTTTTCTTCATACCAGCAGTTTCGGAGAAAAGGGCTTCCAAACGTATAGGATTAATTTACCTTCTAGTTTTAGTCGTAGCATGCCTTCTACATTCTGCTGTTGCGATGGGCCAGCGCGTAGAGCCTCTTAGCGTTTACAGGTTCAAAGACGTCTTTCTCCACGAATTTAATATCTTCACTAGATCCTTTGCTGCTGTCAGCAGAGATGGAACCGTTCTCGTGGTGACATCAGAGGGGTTGCGGACTGGGAAAATAGACCCTCGGGGTCTAAAGGCTATCTACGTTCTTGAGGAGGATTTACTGCTGCAGAGAGAGGATTCTCTGGAGTTATACAGCCTCCGCGGGGGCTCCAGAACCTTGTGCACTTGTCAAGGTCTTAGTATTCGTAGGGTCTACAGTAAGTTCGTCCTTATCGACTGCGGTAAACCTATGCTGCTGGACATCTTTGAAGGGAAAACTATTGCCCTCACTTTTAACGCGAGACCCCTTAACACGTGGAAGCACATCATTATGTTAGATCTAGACAGTTTCACGATAGCTGTCTTTACAGGGAAAAACTGGACTAGCTTGAGTTACAGCTTGACCGCAGACATTGTTTTTTCAATGGAGGGCGAGCGAGTCATCTACATGATCCTGGCGGACAAGAGTGTTCTGCTGCTTAACCCCGAAACCTTATTTATCAAATCGTTAGGCAACATAAAACCTTCACGGCCAATAGGCGTTGTAAAGGTCGATGGCGTGGAGCACCTCGTGCTAGGAGATGGCACAATGATTAGTGAGAGGGGGGGTGTGAGTGCGCTACGCGCTGGTTTAGCTTTCATAGTAGCAAGCCAGGGGTATTTTGCTCTGACGGATGACGGATGCCTATTCTTCCGCGAGAGAATCGAAGGTAGCTGGTTTGGACCACTCCTTGAGTTCGCTGACAGTGTACTGGCCTTGATTCCAGCCACCCGTTACACAGATGTTCCCGCTGTAATCGTGATATGCATGAGGGGGAGCGACCTTGAAGTTCTCACGGTAGGCTTTCGTGACTTTAATCTAGTGGCTACGTTACGGACAGGGTTGGTTTATGCATTAGAGCGGGCTGAAGTCTCTGTAGAGGTTGATCGAAGTGGTGGCCTAAGCGGTGTAGTGGTGGTGGGCGATGGAGACAGGGCGATCGATAGTGTACGCTTTGATTCTACTGAGCGTCGTACCTTAGTCTCGATTCAGTTGCGCGTACCCGGTTGCTACGATGTCTACGTGGAAATCGCCCCTCAAGGATACTACCCTTCTAAAAAGGTCCGCGTCGGACAGCTTTGCGTGCAAGCTAGACCCATCAGCTGCCAATTAAGGGCGCTTCAAAGGGAGGTAGAGGAGGGGGGAGAAATATTGCTCGAGCTTCGTATACTGGATACGCTAAATGGAAGTGATGTAACAAACGATGTTCTAACTATGTTGCCATCCTTAAACGTCAGTCACACTCTCCCCGATGGTCGCTCAGAGACGATCCTTAGACCTCCCACCGACACCCTAAGGCTAATCGTGAGGGGGGCTGGAGGCCATAGGTTCAGCGTAGCGGTCCCCCCTTCGGGACCCTACGATAAATGCGTCACTGATCCCGTAACGGTGAACGTAAGAGCAGCTACAAACGTGCTGCTCATTGTGACAACTATTAGCAGCATAATCCTTGGTGGCATTGCGGGAGTCTTTTACGTCCGAATGAAGACAAACGTATGGAGAGGCATAGAAAGAGCTATCTCGGCAGGAACGAGCTGCGACGAGTTGACAGAGAAACTTTCGGGAATTCTTCCAGAACAGGTGGTTCGAGCTGCCTGCGAGTTTGTCAACCTATGCAGGGTGATATCCAGCAGTGTGGACGGAATGCTCTCTGCACTCAGACCCCTTTACAGTGTGACTGGTGTCCGCGAAATGATGCACTTTCTTGAAAGCAGCGGAGAAGAGATTAGTGCATGCAGAAGCATTTACCTTAAAGGAGATCCTGAAAGCGCGCTGAAAAAACTGAACGCTCTCAGGATCAGACTATACGATGAAATGTCTAATCTCGCTACTAAGCTTTATAGCGAAAAAAATAAGCTTGAGGAGGAGAGGAAAAAACTCAATGAATATTTGAGCAAGTTAGAACAGTATAAAGATAGGGCAAGCGCAAGAGCATACTCAAGATTGAGAGACGAATACGAAACCAAGCTTAGACGCGTAATAGAGGAGATAGATAATATAGAGAACGCCCTTAAGACAATAGCGGAGGCAACTCAACTAATGTACAGCGGATAATCACACGATTGCCGAAAACTTTATAGTTGTGAAAAATATAAGTTTATCATGACATGCCCGTTTTTTAGGAAAAAATTCTTGGAAAAATCATGCATGTTGGCACGAAAGAAGCCTGATTCTAGCCTTTGCTTGAAAGAATTCTGGAAATGTAAGGTTTATAGTACTTCAACAGTCAGCCCGAAGATAGTAGCTGTACGTGATCTAGCCCATTTAGTCGAAAGAGAGATCGAAAATTACAGCAACCGCCTCCATATGTTATTCGAGTTGTTTGCGGAAGGCCACATAGATTACTTAACTTACGCTCGTTTACACCTCCAATACAGGGATAAGCTGAGGACCGCCCAACGGATTCTTAACCTTCGGCGTTGTGATACACAGTGCACTGACTCAACTCCGGTTTCTTAGCTCAAATTCCAGCAAAAACTTTTTATCCTTAGTCTTAATTATGGAGATCTCGTGGCCTCTGCAAGAGGGACATGGCGGATTACCATTATCTCCGTTTTAACCGGCGATGAGGTAGAACTTGAGGTCTCTCCTGCTACACGACTAGGAGATGTTTTCAGAACGGTTGCCAACGCGCTCAAGATAGACTTGGAAAATCCTGATTTAGGGTATAGGCTTGTCTTCCCTGGAGGCGCAAAAGAGTTCGGTACAGCTCACTTTGAAAAAACGTTAGCTGAGCTGGGTATAAGGGACGGTGACCGCCTTCAGCTCATCGCGCGACCTGTAGGCGGGTAGTGATGCTGACTTTAGAAGCGCTTATAAATCGCCTTAACAATGAAGAAAAGGAACTCGAAAAAACAACTTCTAAGATTTTAGAAAAACAAAAATTCTATGATATATCTAAAAAACGTGAATTTAAAGAGATAGAAGTTCCAACTGTCTATGGTTTAGAAAAAGTACCCGCATTCATGAAATACAGAATCGAAGTAGAAGCGCAAGGATACGTTTTAGATGCTAACGAGAAAATAGTTCCGTTAAATCATCATACTTTTGATCTCTACGTGTTGCGCAACTATCCCTTCCCCTCGGAGAGGAAATTGGGTGCTCCGATTAGAATAGTGTGGATTACACCGATATTTCACCCGAACATCGCTCCCGGGAAGGATTACGGCGGTACTGGGGTTATCTGCTGGCGTGCCTTAGTAAAATGGACCACAACGCTCAGCTTGCTAAACGTTGTAGAGGGCGTGAAGCTCCTGATAGAAAATCCGGACGTAGATGACCCGATACACAACCCACCTATTTGCATGCGAGCAGCTGAGTACTTCAGGCTAAATCCGCCTCCAAAAATTGTAAGAAAAAGAGGGGGGAGAAACGATGAAAAATGAGACAGAAATTGAAATTGCCGACGTGTACATCCATTACAAGGTCCTGAAAAAAATCTTCAAGCACTTTGTTAGGACTTTGCCGAAAGAGGCCATAGGTTTTCTCTTGGGGGACAGGTATGTGTACAAGGGAAAGGATTGGGTCGAAGTGATCGACTATCTCCCACTGAAGGCTGACGCAAGTGAGACGTTTGTTGTGCCTCTTGAAGGTAGCTTGGGGGAAATTTCAGGAATTCTTGAAAAACGCAAATTGCTTGTAGTGGGATGGGCTCATAGTCACCCTGGATATGGCTGCTTCCTTTCCAGCGTAGACCTAGAGACCCATCGAAGATGCTTTTCACAATCTTACCATGTGGCGTTGGTAATGGACCCATTAACAGGGGAGTACGATATTTTCACTATCAGAGGGAATAGCTATGAAAGAGTACACTTCAAAGAAGTCATTAAAAGGGGAAGGTGAGAAGATGGAGAACACGGAAGGGGAGATAAGGTATAGAGTGCGGCAGCGAGAAAAAAGAGAAAAACCTCCACCAGATTTCGATAAAAGGTATCTAATCATCGGTGATTACAGGCAAGGAGACGGTAGGCGAGCGGTATTTCCCATAATCTTCGAACTCGAGAAAAGAAGATACTTCAAATTCTTCCTTCTCTCTCTCATTCTTTATCTTCCACTTATCTTCATAATCTTTCTGAACATTTTCGCAATGAGCCAGCTTACTAGTGCTCAAGCTAATGTTTACGCTCTCCTTACTAACGAATCCAGGTCTAACTGGGTAATAGTAAGGGAGATTGGACGCTTTAGTGACGGAAAACGCCTTATAGAAATTTCATTTTCGTTTCAAACTCCTGTTTTAGATAGTATTTTGCTAATTCGTCGGGTGTACGTCGTTGTGAAGGGGGAAGCGTAATGCGTAGGATCCTTCTCGCGATCGGGATGGCTCTGCTCTCGTCTCTACTTACGCTCGTCTATGCGATTCCGGAGAACAATGTTACAGTTCAGCTTCTCGACATAGATGGCAATTCTCTCCCGCTTGAAGTACTAAATAATCTTTTCTTTAAAATAGGTTGGATCGTATTTAACGCCTCCCACTTCATGAACTTTTTTAATGGAACGATGCTCGCCAACTTGTCAGCAGAATATTACTTCTATGACCGCAACTGGAGCTTAGGTTTTACGGTTAATTCTACAAAAGAAAATTTCTTTGTAGTTTACTTAAAGCTAAAAAATCTATCCAACTTGGATATTAAGTTCTACAACTTAACATCAGAGTACGTGGTTACTCCACACCTCACGAAAGTAGCCTCGGTGATTAACGACCCATTGTTTGCCTCATTATCGATCACGATTCACCTAGGTGATAGCGACGATCCGCTCAGGTTCGTCTTAGGAGGCTCAGGCTTGTATCTACCGGTGGCTAGCGACGAAAACCACACCTATCCATGGATCATGGAAGTATACTACGGCGAATCTCTCCTAGCAAGCGCTAATCTAGCTGATCTTACTGGTGGAGAACCTCTCGAATTACCGTTACTTGTGGTGCCACAAATGATTAACTTAACCCACGTCTTAGGTGTAGACCCTTCATGCAACCTTTCTGTCCGCTTAACATGCGGCAGCTTTACGTTAAGCAGTAAACCCCCCCAGCTTGCGTTAATATCACCAAACCGCTGGATACAACCTAGGCGAGAATCCTGCACGGTCGAGTACTTCATAGAGGATAGCCCACACGCGACGTGTAATGAGAGGTTAGAGAATATCTTTTACACCTGTCGCCCCAGAATATACACGTTAAGAATGAGTTTAGAAAACGCTGATGAAAATGTATTTCTAATAGTTAATTCATCTAAAGTAAAATCATCTAAACCGATAGTTTGTCTCACTGAAGGAAATTATTCTATATCTATTTTTTACAATTTTTCTGGTCTTGTACTAAAGGTATGGGAGAGAAACATAACAATTGACTCGAATTATTATTACACTGTTCGCCTTAATTTCTCTGACATAATTTTGCGGACAGACGAGCACTGTCCCCCTAAAGTTTATATCAACGGAGCTGTGGTGCCCATTCAGAAGCAGGGTATAACATATGTGATTACACATTTCCCACGAATCCCGGTCAACATCACAATTAACGCATGCGAACTTAACCTCTTATTGGATATTTCCCCGCTAGGTGATTTAGCAATATCCATTATTATGCCTTCACCTCCGATTTACGAGGTAAAGAGCACGATTGAATTAACGCCATTGGTAATACTACTTGCAATAATCATGATACAAGTGCTTCTCTTAATTTTCTTGCTGTTTAAGTTGAGAGGGGATTAAAATGCTTGATGAAACTGCAGTTAAAGTGCTCAAGTATATTGTTCTAAGCTCATCAGAGAAAACATATAGAGGGAAAATTAGTGACATAGCAAAGTTGACAGGCTTGAGTAAATCTGATGTTCTTAGAGCGTTAACAACTCTTGAGCAAGAAAACTTAATTCAAGTATCTTTCATTGAACCAGAAAGCATTTTCAGAAACATTTTCGAGGAGCTCCTAAACGCTGAAGCCCTCTATATTGAAGTTATGGAGGGATTAAGAAAAACATCGCCCGATGATGTAAAAAAGGAAATTTCTAGACTCAAATCTTTACTTTTAAACTATATAAATACACCTGAACTACAGCAGTTGGTATCCACAGATATTACCACCCTCGTTGAAATTAAGAGTACTTTAGTTAAAAATATTTCTGAAGTCTTTTCATTCTATATTAGCTCAGCAGAAATAGACAAAACTATACTGCAAGAGATAGATTTACTCTTTCTATACCTTGATAAACTAAAATTTTATATAAAAGACAAAACAAATTTATCAGATGATGAAATTCGCATTGTTTCATCTTTACTTACGATATTCATGCAAATACCTAAAAGCAGAAAAATTGTAATGAAAAAAGGAATTCAAAATATTTATAAGAGCATTGAACTTTTGGAACAAAGTCTTGAAGAAATTAACCTTAGGATACTAATTGAAGGAGCAACTCCAGAGCTCACTAACCTGAAGGAACAACTCGAGAAACAGCTGAATGCGTTATCACAAATGATAGAAACTTTAAAGGAAGAAGCTGAAATCTTTTACTTATCTAAAAAAGATTGCGCAACATTAATCAACAATATAGTAACAAAAAGAGTATTTTTTGAAAAAATTCTGAATTCTCTTACAGATTCTGATATTTATAGTAAAGAAGCTGAAGTTTTACTATCAAAATTTGTCAATCTTTTCCGAAAAGAGGAAGAAATTCTCGAGAGGATAGCTAATCTTCTTCCAGAGTAGCCATCACTTTACTTTTTGAAAGAATATTATTTATCTTTTGTATCGATAACTCAGAAATATCCATCATCCTTTTTAGTTTTAGAAAAGTTTTTCTTCCTAGAATTTTCTGCAAATAATCTTCATTTCTTGATATATCTGTTTTCATTACTTTAAATTTTTCTATTTTCTCAGTGATACTTAATTCGATTTCTTGAATTGATTCAAGACTCTTCTCTACCTGTCTAATGTATTCATCTTTGTTCAATTCACCAAGGCGAAGCTGAGCCCTTAGTTGTCTTAGCATTGCTATCTCGTTCATCATCTTCAATAGTTCGTCCTGGAAATCAATTAACCCTATGTTCATCGATAATCGAATAGCTCTTAGCTCGTTCAATGCCCAACTGTATTGCACATATAACGCTGCGATTTCATCCAACCTCTGAAGATAAGCAGGCCCGAATGAAATTTTTAACTGTTTTCCAAAAATATTCATAAATATTTGAAGCTCTACTAATTTCTCTTTCACAGATTTATAAATTTGTTTTAAAGTTTTCTTGTAATTATATATTTTTGTTAAGTTATTATTAATGATATTTCTAAGCAATATTCGGCTAAAATCATTTAATCCATTCTTATTCCTACACAAATATATTATTATTCTTTCTATAAGTTTGATAGAATCCTCAATATCTTCTATCAAATAGCTAAAATTTATTAACGCTAAGACTGCTTGTGCTATATCATTGGCTTCTTGTGCCAGTCTTAAATACTCCTTTCTTAATTCATAGTCTGATACCTTTCCGTCAAGGAAATCGATTATTAATTGGTTAACTTTTCTTCTAGTTAATCTAAGAGCTCTCATGTACTGTATCGCTAGCTCTTTAGTTAGGAGCTCGGCGGTTGCGACAGGATAAGTTTTTACTCTGATGATTGTGGGCGATAGGGCAACACCATATCTTCGAATCGATATAATCCTGGGAAGCGACACAAAGTTTTTAGGAGGTGGTTCAGAAAAATTTATCGGTCATCATGTCATCTCATGACCTGGTGGTGATAAAGCTTCTCCGTTTACCCAAAGTTTGTCTCATATGTAGAGGCGAGCTATCCTTTAGCGATAGCCTCATGATCTGTCCTAACTGTGGCGCTTTATACCATACCAAGTGCGTTTCGAACTTGATTGGCAACGTCATGTGCCTATACTGTGGCAAAATCCCTATAAGAAACCTTCTTAAGTGGTAGTCATGGAAACTGGCCTAATAGTATCGAGAGTGTCTAAGTACGACGATGATGTCGCTAGCCGCCAGAAGCTCATACCTAGCTGGAAGCAGGAGAAATTAGAACAGGCGCACGTACTAGTGGTGGGCGCTGGAGCCCTGGGCAATGAGGTCGTAAAGAATCTCATCCTTTTTGGCGTGGGGAACATCTACGTTGTGGATTTCGACTATGTCGTCATTTCTAATTTGAACCGTTGTATCTTCTTCAGAAGGGATGATGCACTCAAGCGAAGAGCTAAAGTAGATGCCCTCGCGCTAAGAGCCGCAGAACTCTCCCCCTACCAACACACAAGAATTTTCCCGGTGAATGCCGACATCCACGGTATACCTTTCGATCACGAGCTGTATAAAGTCACCCAGGTCTACGTATCGTGCCTGGACAGCTTAGCCGCACGACTCACACTAAACAGCGCTGCGGTGCACAATAAGAAACCTCTCATTGACGGTGGTATGAGTGGCTTCATTGGCTATGTCCAGGTAGTGATTCCAGATTACACTGCTTGCCTGTACTGCAACTTAGCTGAGAACGAGTTAAAAGCGCTTTTCCACCGGCTTTCGTGCTCGGGAACCCCATTTGAATTCACCGAGCCAAAGATCCCCGCATTACCCAGTACAACCTCCATCCTCGGCGCTGTCATGGCTCAAGAAGTTGTTAAGGTGCTGCTAGGGTTTGACTACTTCCAAGAAACGGGTACATGGCCGAAAGAAACAGGTTTGCCTCTAGCCGGGAAGCGGCTATTCATAAATTCTGCCCTTAACTTTTATGGAGTTTACGATCTAGAGAGAAACTCCCAATGCGAAGTATGCTCCAGCGGACGATCAGAGGCGAAGAACCTTTATAGTCCTGAAAACACTTAAACCTGTGCCCAGCAGAGCCGTTGAAGCAGCGCTTCTGCTTTCAGTAACTATGGCTGCAACGGTATTGGCCTTCACCGTTCTGAGACCCCTCCTATTTCCGAGACGAGCTACGAGCGCGGAAGTATTAAAAGCAAACTTACTTTCACTAGCGACGCTTCTCGACAGAGGCTCCGGAGGCATGCGACTACAAACGAAGTATGCGTTCAAGTCCAGCGCTTATATCCTCAGCATCACGATACTCACTTACGAAGAGGATGCAACACTACCTTCGTGGAGCTTCGACTACAACGTTCCACTCCCAGCTGCTATAGCACAGCTCGACGATTCTGGGGCAACTGGGCTAATCTACGGAGACCCTGAACCCTACGCGAATGCTACACCTTCTACGCTAGTTTTCATAGAGAAGGATCAGGGAGTAATTCTCCTGCGCCCTGCGATCCAGGTAGAGGAGTGTAGCTTCTACTTCTATAAGTGCAAGCGTATTTCGGTTCAAATACCAACGCTCACCATCGAGATCGGAGGTAAGCTTCTCAGCGAGAATACTTTCGCGGGTGGCCAAAACATAGAAGTCTTCCTAAACCTGAGCAGTGTATACACGGAATTGAAGTACTGCCAGAAGCTAGAACTCATCGTTGAACTACTAACATCAGAGGGGCGCATTGTTGAACTCCTGGGCATCCCTATGAGACGTCAATTGACTATAGACCATGGAGAAAATGGAATCATACTGATACAGTACGTGGTGAAAAAAGTTATTGTACGAACATAACTAAGACTCCCCAACAAGGACCGATGGATTTACTGCGACCGGAAACTCTACTGGCAATGGAAGGACCGCGCCAACACCTCTCGTATCATCGATCCTCACGCTATTTACCTTCACTCCGATTATTGCTGCTTTCCGTAAAGTACTCATAGGGACTTCTTGCACTGATGCTCCATCGACGACGAACGTGTATCGAACATCTACAATTCTGTTATTGAAGGGCGTTAAGAAGACAAGGTTTAGCTTATCATTCATTACGCGAACTACAGGAATTAGCGGAGTGACCAATGGTTCGAGACTGTAAGTGGCCCAAGGAGCTATGAAGTAGCTGACCTTGCCATCTGGTCCGGCGGTCATGTAGAGCGGTATTGCGCCGATGCAATTACCCAAAAACCTATAGAGCGCACTCTGAGAGAACCGCACTTTCACTTTCCCGAACTGATCAATAGAACGGCTGCTAACGTAGCCTAAGGATGGCACGGCTAGAGCAACGTTAACATCGGAATTAACGATGTCGATTCTAATCACAGATAACGTTAAAGCTATGAATCTATCGAAATACTCTAGTTGTTGTTCGGCGATAGTTAGTATTTTATCTATAAACTCAACGAATTTGATAGCTTGTTTTTTGATAAATTTTTCGAATAATTGTTCCAATATCGGATCTATAAACGTGTTGAAGATGTATTCAATTAAATAATTATATAGATCATTTATAAATTTTTTAATGTATTCGCTTGTTAGCTTAGAATTCAAATAATTCAATACAATATCAAATATTCTATTAACTAAATCTTTTATTGTATTCTTCACAATTCCATACAATTTATCAATAACTTCTGTACCTTTACTTACGATCTTTCGAAGTTCGTTTATTTGATTTCGAATAGAAACTCTAATTAGAGCTGAAAAATCATATATAGCTGTGAAATTCATGCTAACTATGCTATTTTCGATTCTAACACTCTCTACGATAAAGTAAGGCGGTAAAACAAGGTAGGGTACAATCATTTTAGCACCGAACTCTTTGTCGTCCAATCTCACGTTCTCAATCGACACTTTAAACTTTTGCATAAGTTTTTCGACTAAACTATTTTTGTTTTTATCAATATCCTTAAAGAATATACTCGTTAAACTGCTAGGTAGTTTACTCAACCATTCTGCATAAGTATGTGGGGTAATTGCTAAGTTAATGGCGTATATACCCGGCCACGAGGGAGCTATTAACCACTTATTACCACTCTTTAGCTGCATATTAACCACGAAGACTGAGGGTATGACGTTTATCGCCTTCCGAGCCGCTGGACCAAATATTGCCCCTAGAACGCCCGCAGCGAAGCCTTTTGCCGCTGAGAGTATTTTTTCACCGAGAGACACGCTTTGTTCAGCTGTTATCTTGTCGTTTGGCTCCGGTAATCTCACCACACGTTTGTTAACTTGCTCTTCGTGAACTACCAGTATGCTCTGATCTATGTCATCGCTTGGCAGCTGTTCGACGGTTACGCTAATTTTGTCAACACAGGTTTGCAGAGCCTGAGAAATTCCCTCAGCGATAGTATATACAGCAAAAACTGCAGGATTTGTTTTAGTAACTAACTGCGATACTGCAGTGTATACTGTTGTTTCAAGAAACTCCGCCGCATAGTTTACAGCTTCACTAGCAGCATATTGAAGATTAACTCTAATTTTATTTAAAGTTATTGATAGTTCATTAAAAACATTAACTGTAAACTGGTTTAACTGATCAGTAATAGATTTGATACTCTCATCTACTTTTTCGTTAATATATGAAATTACGTTCCCAGCTACTACTTTCGCTATCGCCTTCATGTTTTCCTTAGCTGTTCCACAACTGTCAAAACTACCTCCTGCATCTATTGTGAAACTTTTCAAAGGTAAAATAGTTTTTTCAGTCTTAAAACTTAAAATTGAATCATAGATATACCCTCCAAGAACTTGAATTAGAGAGTTTACTTCTCCATCATCAATGAGATCTTTATCATAAGATTGAGAATTAATTATATTTTCAGCATTTATAACAAAGAAATCTTTGCTTACAAAAGCTATATCATTGCTTTCGTAAACTTTATTTATATTATCTACTACGTTAATTTTTATACTGATTTTCCCTTTGTTAAAAGTTGCAGTTATGATTGGCTGAATTTGTATCGAGGGAAGAGTGTATGTGCACACTGTTTGATTGGTCTCTTCTATTTTAGAACAAGTCTCGATGCAATTTAAATTATCTATTTTATTATTTAAATAATTTAATAATTCATTCTCGATATTGGTTAAATAATTATTTATTTGTTCAAGTAATTTATTTGCTATTTCGTTGATTTTTTCGCTTATGCCTGATCTTATTTCCTGAAGGGCGTTCTCTGTTAGGGAGAATGATACGAGTATCAGGCTGTCTGATACCGATTTCAGTGCACCTGCTCCGATAGATGCGATGAATTCGCCGAGGCTCTTGCTTTTTATCCAAATAATTACTACGAATGTAAAGGTTAGATTTTCATATGGTAGGAATGCTTGTTTCGCTCCCATCTCTATTACTTGGTTATACAATGAGTTGTATAGTTCGGCGATAAGCTGGCCACTAAGGCTTTCCTGACGTGCTACGACTTTTGTTAGGAGTCCGCTTATAAATTTCAGCGAATCAAAGTTCTTGCTTTTCTGCGTAGCTGGTATCGCCATAACAATTATATCTGCTTCGTTGGATCCGATTTTTACACCATGGTTCATGCTTACGCTAGGTAAGGGGATAAGTTTGAGGGGAATTCTGTTGGAGGTTACTCCTACGACGTAGTATGCGAGTGTTTGCTGGTTTATGTTAGTGCTGATTTGCTGGTTAGTTGAAGGTGTTTCCGCTTTGAGTAAAGGTATGGAGGCAAAGCTAGTTGTTATCAAAAGGACAGAAAAGATTAAAGCTGCTACTTTAATTGGGTCCACAGTGAAGTAAGTCTCATTGAGTCGTATATATGTTTTACTGTACAGCCGTTTTATATGGGTTCAAAAATATTTTGTATATGTTTCTGATCTTTATTTGATTTAACCTCTTCTAGCGTAGACCGATTCGGTTAATGCGCTTTTTCTCCCAGAACCTTCGATTTCCAACGTGAGTATATACGTTTTGCCAGCTTCTGCAGTAACTCTACACACGATTGATAGGGCTCCGCCAGAAGATACCAGCTGGTTCGCCGGGTTCGGAGTGCACTGCGAAGTATCGACCGATGATTCATCCAACTTGATGGATGATATGCGGAAATCTATGGATCCCGTGTTTGAGACCGTGACGGCGAGCCTTGCCCCGGTTTCTGTGACTATAATCTGAGCCGCGTCTATGGTTCCTTGTAATCGTCTTCCCCCGATGAGGCCGCTGATCACGCCCCAGAACATCAGAACGGCGGCGATCCCAACAATCGTCAAGAGAACCGCCACAACCACTCCACTTATGCCTTTTCTGCGCACGTTAATTCTAGCATTTTTTACTTTTAAACTTTTGCCTGTTTCCGCGCTTCTGCAGTCACTGCTGCCACTATAGAACAATCTTCGATGCAAGTACTGCAAAAAGAATTTTAATCTTACTTCTTTACAAAATGTGTATGGGTTTATTTGGCTTAAAAGAACCTTTCTCGAGCAGCTCTCGTGAGAGGGTGAAAGGGCGCGAGGGCGCCGACGCCTTTCCCGAAGTGAAGATAAAGGTATGGAAGTTTGAGGATGTACGAAAAATACGGGTTATTCGTAGTTACAACATCGACAGATTTGTCAACATCATCATCGGAGAGGAGATAACTTCTCCTCGTCGTCTCTATATTGTATGTGATCCATCAGTTACCGAAGGTGAGCTACGTGAATTAGAGAAGCGTGCAATGGAGTTAATTTACGTACTAGAGGGTGTACCCACAGAGGAAGCCCTGATTAAGTACCTGGAGGATGGGGGGTTGAGGCGCCCTGAGCTTCAGTACTTAATTATCAGAGAACTCGCATTTGACCGATTTGGTGCCCTAGATCCGCTGATGCGAGACCCAAGCCTCGAGAATATTGAGTGCACCGGGCCTTACAGGCCAGTTACGGTCTTGCATAGCGAGCTGGGGCGCTTAGAAACGAATCTCGTGTTCACAGAGGAGGAGCTGGATAAGCTAGTTATGAAGCTCGCGAATAAAGCTGGGAAGAGCATTAGTAAGGCTAATCCTAGGATCGATAACGCACGACTGCCTGGGGGGCATAGGCTTGCTTGCACATTTATGAGTGAAATCAGTGAGCACAGTAGCTTTGTCATTAGGAAATTCCCGAGCGAGCCTTGGACAATTACGAGGCACATGCTCTCAGGGACGCTTACTCCGGAGATAGGGGCCTGGCTGTGGCTGCTAGTTGAGCATAAGCTCCCTATACTGATTGTCGGAGGTATGGGCACAGGAAAAACAAGTTTGGCAAACTCTCTCTGTGGCTTCATTCCTCCTGATAAGCGCGTGGGAACCGTAGAGGATGTTCCCGAGTTTAATCTGCCCGTCAAGAAGCAGAATTGGCAGCGCATGTTCACGAGAGAGTCGTACTCTATAGACGGTAAAGGCTCTATCGACCTTTTCGCCCTCGTTAAGGAGATGCTAAGATATCAGGTAGAGTACCTAATAGTGAACGAGATACGAGGGGAAGAGGCAAAGGTTTGGTTCCAGCAGATCTCATCAGGCCACGGTGGCATCACTACGATTCATGCCGATGATTTCACTTCAGCCCTGGTAAGGTTAAAGGACTTGGGCATCGAAATAGCGTCGCTTAACAGCTTGCACGGCCTTGTGTACATCGCTGTCTATACGAAAGATGGAAAGAGAGTTAGGCGCATCAGAGAAGTCGCGGACTTCGAACTAGTGGACGGAAAACCAGTATTCAGAGTACTTTTTCGCTATAATCCTTCTAACGATACTTACGAATCCGTGCCTCCCGAAGAGCTCGCGAAAACCAGATCAGCCGCAAAGATAATTAACATCAGTGATAAAATACATAATGAAAACGAATTAATTAACGAATATAAGAGAAGAATAGAGTTTCTAAGATGGCTTTTAGAAAAAGCTAAAAATGATCAGAGTTATACCAAATTAAATATTTTAATAAACTTATTCGAGAAATTCTATAGAGATCCATTATTCTTCTATAAAGAACTGGAAACACCTATGGACGTCCAGCGCAAAGAAAAACCATATATTAAAATTGTAGAAATTAAAAAAATGAAACAAGATATAAAAATTGTAAACTTAAAACAAAGTATTCCTCAACCTGGCATGATCGTTAAAGCGAAGAGGCAGCGTAAACCGCGCAAGTTATTCAAAATTAGAGGTGATAATAAATGAAATTCTTAGAAGATTTTCTAGAAAAATACATTTATCTTTCTGGAATAAGAAAGACACCAAAGGAGTTCGTGAGAGAGGCGTTAAATAACTTTTTACTGCTTGCTGCAGCCTCTGCTACTCTCTCACTTGTCGTTGCTGTTTTCTCGCTCGGTATCTTAGAGCCCATTATCCCACTCGAGCAGTTACGGTACTTAGCGTACCTCATTCCTGCCCCTCTCATTATTGGTTTGTTTTTGCTGTTTGAGCCATACTTTAGAGCAGCAGAGCATATGCGAGGAGCAGAAAGAGAACTTCTCTACGTGATGGCTTTGCTAACGACGTACGCTGCTAACGGCGTTGCGCCGCACATCGCAATCGATAGGTTGAGGATGAAGTATAAGGAGCTTTTCACAGAGTTCTCCAAAATCGCTGAGCGTATATCGCGAATTAGGGTTCTTTTTGTTGTTGACGAGCTTGAGGCTATGGAGTTTGAGGGCAGGCGCGTCTCCTCGCAGTTAATATCGGATCTACTGCTCTCAAGCGCAAGCATCGAGAGGCGGGGAGGCGACATTTACGCTGTATTGCGGGAAAAGATGAGAAGCATCTTTAACGCTGTTCGAGAGAACTACAAAACCTTGTCTAGTAGGATGAGCTTTGTAGCTGATGTAATACTGATAGCTTACGGCGTACTACCTATGATGCTCTACACGATGTTCGCGCTCTTCGCTTCAGAAGAGCTAGCTCTGCAATCTATTTTCTACTCATTTTTCGTAAACCCGCTTATCGGTCTAGCGCTTGTGTACTTAATCGACTTGATGTATCCTAAGACACCCGTCAAGTACAATAAGTACTACCGATTGATTGCCTACAGCCTACCTGTAGGTGCGGCTGTTTTTGTAGCAGTATATGCACCGTGGTATTTTGGTCTTATTAGTGCTAGGCCTGAAGTGATAAGCGGCCTTCCATGGACCGGAGTTGCTATCGCAGCAGCTGCGATAGCAACGTGCGCTCCCGCTGCCTTTCGCTACCACTTCGATCAGAGACGCCTTACAGCAATCGATTACGCCTTGCCCAGCTTTGTTAGAGACGTAGCTGAGGAGGTAAAGAAAGGCAGCACCCCATCGCTAGCAATAATCACGCTGTCAAACACAAGGAGTTACGGTTCAGCGTTAGATAAGGTTATAAAGAAGATTGCTCTCGCTTTAGAGGCAGGAAGAACCTTCGAGGAGGCGGTTCAATCAGTTATGAGAGAGGTTTCGTGGTACTGCAGGATGAGTTTGACTCTTATGGTTGAAGCCGATCTGATGGGAGCAAAGCCCGAGGTGTTTGACGAAGTGGCTGAAGTTACAAGGGAGATTATTGACTCATTGAGAATAGCTCGCTCGTCGGTTATGCCGCTGAAGATTTTTGGATTAATCACTGCGGTACTCGTGATCGGCATAACTTCTATGCTCGTAAGACAGGTGCTAGAGCCTATCGCCATGATGGCAGAAGGGTTCTATGCCGCAGCATCATCTTTCCCAACGCTCATGGGCAGTTTGGGCGTACAGCTCATAACGCCAAAAATGCTCCCCCAACTTGTTGATACCGTTATCACAGGGAGTGTTGTAACAATGATTTTAATGGGATTGATGACGGGTAAAATGACAGATGGAACGCTGGCAGGAGGCTTCGTCTATGTGATTATAGATATGCTGTTGTCAATGACGGCTATCCTGCTACTGTTCCTCGTGCTTTAGGGGGATTGCATGTCTACGGTTGAAACCCTTATTGCCCTGACGAGCTTTATCCTAGTGCTCGCCATCTTCATCCATGGAGTACGAACCACATTGCATGCGAGAGTACTTGAAGCTCGCCAAGAACGATTAAGGACGAAGGGCGAGACCATTTCGCAGCTTGCAGCGCTACTACTAGAGATGAATCCCTCGCTTCTGAACGATCGACAATCTATGAAAACATTCTTGGAAAATAATTTACATGAATATGTTCATAAAAATGTTTTAGAAGGGAATACTGCAGTAATCCAGACGAAAATCACTATATCTTTCCCTAATGTTCTGTATAAAATCACTGAAAGAGCATACAAATTACAACCAGAGGTTACTTACTATATAGTCAATTTCTCCTCAGCGAACTTACCTACGCTAGTTAAGGCAAAAGGTCTACTCACGTCTTCACCTAACGATAGAATAATTATTGCGACAGCAGACTCAATCTACGCGCTAGGCTTCGAAATTACCTCTAATCTGGATTCCCTTCAAACATCTATCGATTCTAAATGCTGCTACATCATACACTTTGAAAAAGGCGAGATCTGCCTATCGACGCTAATTTTTGAAGAAGATAAAAAAATCAGGTTCAATAGCTCATGTTATCTAACCCCTTATTCACAAGTCCTTCAAGCGGAAAACCTTGGAAGTTCACTAGACTTACTCATCAAGAGTAATTTGCTCAGGCCCCCCTACGCCATTGTTTGCGGCAAAAAAAGTTTCATCTATCCATTTCTGTACGAACCATTAGTATTATTTAGGGAAAAGTTGCCTGACAACGTTCTTTTTTACCGCGTTACCGCTTTAGCTAAAGTTAATGACGTAGTAGTGCTTATCGAGGTGGTGGTATGGGAGTGAAGAGAGGCGGGCAAGTCAGGCTGCTTGAAGCAGCTCTAGCTGGTATTACAGCAGTGCTTTTGCTAACTCTGGTGCTACGGCTTATACTCCTCCTACCTACGCAACTAACTCGTCCTCTTCTCGAGGAGGAAGCGAATACAATTCTTCGAACATTATTGAGTCGCGGTGTTCTATGCAAGACAGTTTACCATTCACAGGGCGGCACTGTTGATGGAGAGACTTTGAGGGTAGCAGTAGAGGCTTTTACTCCACCGGGGCGTGGGTATAAGGTAGCCGTGCTACGTGCTAGCGATTTAACAGAGCTTTTTGCATTTGCCAGTGGCGGGTTTAACTCGTATAGTTCAGCATCAAGCTTCGCAGTACTTAGTGGTTGTAATGGCTACTTTGAACCGAGAATAGTAGTTATTTCAATTTCAGGTGACTAATGTGATGCGACGAGCTCAAACCCTGATCGTATCTCTCTTGGCGATTTTTATCACCTTCGTAATCGCATTTACTTCATTAACCATAACGCCTCGCATGTTTCAAACTACAGCGTTGGAGGTTGCAATCTTATCACTAAATGAAACCATTAAAGGATGTTTTGCATATGCTACTGATAAAAAATGGAATAATATTCTTATAAATCAACAATTAATTAAGTCGGCTAATTCGGAAGATGTAAATCTAAATGCTCAAACTTATTTCGACGAATGTATCAAATATACAATTCTTTATCTAGAGAAATTATATCAAATTAGGATAACATTAACAAAAAATATACACTTTGAAGATAATAACAATTACTATAATATTATCGCTTCGATTACTAGAGATGAATATAAACTTCAAGTTAATTTTAAACGCAATATTTTTATTTATGTTAATAAAATTGAAATAAAGGAAACATCTACTTTTAAAATTCTTAGTATTAATTTTAGCTTAAAAGGCTTTTCATCTAATTATGTGAAAGTTCAAGTGTACCTTTTAGAAAATAATTTATACAAAAAAATAAGTGATGTTTACTTGCTCCCTGAAAATATGGCTCAAAACCAGTACATAATTGACGTTGGAATCGAGCCAAAATACCTTGTTAGCGGAAGGGATGATACGGGATTATTGGTTTTTCTGGTGAGAGTAATTGATGATGATGGTGCATCGGTATGGTGGAGAGGAGAAGTTGCTGTAAGAGATGTTACCGCACCCTAGTGTGTCCTAGGCAACTAAAGGGAAGCAAAGGTTCGATAACGGTTTCGACAGTAATTTTTATTTCTATTTTCATATTAATAATGTTTTTATCGTTTTCTATTCTAAACAGATATATTAGAAATTATTACTCAGCCGGCAGCGCTCCGCTTGAAAGTATAATCTCTGTTCATGATGCAATCATCAACTCATGCTGCAGCGGTTACGGTGGGGCTAGAGCGCTCGTATTCTTGCCACCAGGTTCATACATGCATTTACAAGAAAATTACGTAAGTGTCATTGGTATTGACTTAAAATCGTTGAGTGAAGAGTATATTGAAACTGTACTAAAAAGTAGAACAAAATGTGACTTTCTTGAAATTGAAGTT
This sequence comes from Desulfurococcaceae archaeon, assembly GCA_038888155.1. GTDB lineage: Archaea > Thermoproteota > Thermoprotei_A > Sulfolobales > Desulfurococcaceae > UBA285. The sequence goes on along the minus strand of JAWAJB010000008.1, from coordinate 817 downwards.
AAGATTGAGAAGAATACTCTTATTCTTAAGTACTTTGTATCAATTACTTCTGAACGTAAATATATAACATTTGTACCATTAGTTGTTCCACCTGGTTCCCATGTGATATCCCTCTATTGTAAGGCATTTTGTACCATTGAAGCCGCTATTACAACTCGTAGTTAGTGAACTTTATGAAAGTAACGTAAATGTTGCAATACGATAGCAGATTTAGGAAAACGCCACTGCACCTCCCCTGGGTCCGTAATGCGTTTAAAAATTATTAAAAATTCATAAACTTTTAGATGCTCTAGCCTGTAGTAGTTGATATTCGATCCCTACTCTATCAACCGACTTAGAGTCTAAGCATACTGTCTACGCACCAATTGTATCAAAAAATTTATCACATCGTGTTGGTGATATATCTCGAGATCCATGGAGATACCATCTCAATTGCTTCTAGTTTTGGTAACAATACTTGCAGTAGCTATGATCACTACATATTCTATACACATCATTATGATGGAACGAAACATAGCTACTCTTTCGGTTGTTGATGCTACGGCTAATCAGATTATTACTGCGATACTTTCAACCGTGAGACGCGCGTGCAATATTGGACAATTTTCAACTTCTGTTATAGAAATAGAACAACGTTTAGAGCTTAACAAGAATTTTATTTTTAAAATTATAAAAATAGATAATAAAAAATATATTTTACGAATTGAAGGATTTACATTATATATTGGAAGAAATAAGGTGACCTCTGTTGAGTATCCCCTTCCGTTTTATATTTCATCATGCCCTTCAGGTAAAGAGGACCTGGTAATATCCTACA
>JAWAJB010000007.1:0-32162 GCA_038888155.1 Desulfurococcaceae archaeon | reverse complement strand
TAATCAACTCTAAAACAGATAGTAATTCATTGAATCACAATTTTTGGTTTTTGACCTTCCTCTGCAACTACTTTTACGACAACACTATCAGTTAATTTCAAAACTTTTGCCTCTTCTTTACTTATGTAGATTGCATATCCAGCTCCAAGCTTTGATACTTTTCTTACTGATGCAGACAAAACCCCGCTCTCACCCTTGAGTACCTTAGAGGCCAACTTCACGACGCCTCTTAATATAACTCTTCGTTCGATAAACTCAGATAGAATTATTGCCTTTTTGAGCTGCCTAAGGTCAGCCTCAATATCTTTGAGAATATTGACTAATTCGGGTTTAGACTCTAAGGTTGGAGGTATGAATGGTATTGCCCCGCCCTGAATAATTGTCTTAGCTAACTCTATGCTTCCCTCGACTTCATGTAACCGCTGGAATAACTCAACCTCACTGTTCACCCTAAAGCTTATTCTGACGCTTTCAAACAACTTTTGAATCTTCCCCAGGAACTCCGTTACATTAAACACTCTAAGAGAACCATCACTATCAGGTACATAAGTTAGCACAGAACCATTAGCCTTCCAACTCAGTATTGGGAGGTAAATATTATTTAAACCTACATTTGATTGAAACCATCCATTTTCATCTGGAAGCGAAATATAAGCATCAGAGAATAGTCTTCCAACTTTCTTCACGTCCGAAATCACCTGAAATTTCATATCAAGAAATCTAACGACAAATCCGCCGAGCAGCCTGAAGGCTTCGGTAGGTCTATCATATGCATATGTTTCATATATTGACCTTAGCGCACCTCTAAGACGATCAGGACTGCAACTTTTGCTAACTGCCAGTATTGGTATGTCATCTGCAAAATCTCCACGAATCTCGGGATATTCGGCCAGGATAGCAGTCAGATATTCTAGGTAGGCTTTGGAGATTTCTGGAATAAAATTCTTCACAAGTATATGCTCACTGGTCTCACTAACTACTATGGTGTGCCTATCGTCCTGGGTTAGTCGGATGTAAAACTCCTCGTTTAACTCATTATAATCCCTGTTTAATAGCTCACGAAGAATTTCAGCAACAACTCTAGTTGTCAAATAGGACATTCTACGTCAACCTACTTATCAAAACTGCATCAATGCTAACTATATCAAATAATATGCTAATCTACAGATAAAATAGCATAATACAGACCGAAAATATTAAATTCAATATTATATGCAAAGTATGTTAGTATGTATGTTAAACAATGTTTAACATAATGTTATACGTAAGAAGGGCTAGGTGTCTTACTCTGTACCAGAGTCCAGAGATCAGAAGCTACCTAGAACACATAGAGAGGGAAACATCAATCTATGGAAAGATCAGTGACGCCACTGCCATAAAACTGGTGGATAGTCTAAGTACTATTAGCAGTGATCAAACTTTAGCTTCAGTTCTGAGGAAATTCTTCAATGTACTGTCAGGAAGTAAGAGTTGGGATTTTGCATTCTTCGTTCCATATACTATAGATAAGGGCTTAAATGATACATGCGTCGCCAATATTGTTAGCGACAGCAAACAAATTCTCATTAGAGCATTTAATGAGGCTGCTAGAATACCGAGTCTTAACGCACAGAATTATGCTTACATGGCAGTAATTAAAGGCCTGTATTCGTGCGGATTAACCCGCATCGGTGATAATCTCTCCCGCTCGCTAACCAAAAATGTTAATGACATTTCTTCCTTAGAGCGCTATATGTATGTTGCTAGAGCTATAGCAGTGAAGGATTTTGATGAATCGGACAATGCGTTTATGCTAATTAAAGCAAAGATTAATCAAATCAGAGAAGACCTTAGCAAGGCAGTTCTCCTGGTTAAGCTTGCACATCATATATCAAAGACACTTAATGACGCAGAAGGAAAAAGGATTGCCACTGAATGCCTAAGGGAAAGTCTAGAGATCAAGAACGGTTCAGCTATAGATCATATAAAGTACCTGTCCTTAGCTCTACCTTATATATTCTCAGTGGATCTGACTCTTGGATCCAAATTGCTTGATTCCCTGCTCTATTCAGTAATCTCCAGAAGAAATTGGGTTGAACACTGTAGGCAATTTCTAGAGAATTGTGATCTAGTCATTGATAGTGTTGAAAGAATTCTTAGGATTGAAAATTGGGTTCACCGCATTTACACAGAGAAACGAATATCTAAGGCGGATTATTACAGGCTTATAGCAGCAGCAAGAGGTGTTATTGTTTACTTGGATCCATTCTATGCATCTGCCATAATTACTTCAAATCATAGTCCTGTTGCTGGAGTTTCTACTCAGAGCGTTGAAGCTTCAGTTGATATAATAAAGAGCCTAACTAGACTCAATATCTCCACAGCCTACGAACTATCTTCAACGTTAATGCGCGAGCTAATTGCCGAGAATAGACACTCAGAAGCCATAGAGCTATGCGCCGAGCTGCAACAATACTTTCCTATGAAGACTCGAGAGCAGTATGACTTCATCATACTCCCCTCTCTTAAGAAGCTCAATAGAAGCCAGATAATTAAACTACTTCCAAGTCTATCATTATTAAACACAAGTAGTGTGGTAGACTTAATTAAAAACTTGTTGAGGAGCATAGAGAAAGTCTCTAATCCACTGACACGAGCCCTTGAGGTAGCGAACATAGCATCAGCAATACATAAAGGTCAGCCAACCTGGAGTAAGCAGCTTCTCTTGTATGCTGAGGAACTTGTGGAGGGATATGACTGGGAGAAAAAAGCAGATGTTATCGAGATTATCATTGAAACTCTTATAAAAATCGATGAACGAGTTGGTTTAAAGAAGTTCCAGAAATTGATAAGTTCAATAGCTGAAACTAACCCCAAAGTAGCAACTCGTATTATCGAAAGACTAATGCCACACTTGAAGTATCATGAAACAAGAACGATAACAAAGCAACTCCTTCAATATGCTACAGAAAACAAGAAAAATGATGTTAAGGACTGACCTCCTCCCCGTCCTAAAGTGCGGGGCTTTCGGTTGTAATCCCAAGCTTCAGGGGAATTCTAGGACTAGAACCTTTGTCTCCTCTGGTAATTTATCGGGTATATCCCAAGTATTGCTTCCTGCTCTTATGATCTCGCCCTTCCATAATTTTATGAATTCATCAATCGTACTTAGCTTGCCGAAAACTCCCGGATTTAATTTTCTGTGTTTATAGTGCATTGGAACAGCAATCCTTGGGTTAAGTTGTGCAATTACATTCAGTGCTTCCTTGGGATTAATTGTGTACACACCACCCACTGGTATGAATAGGAAGTCTGGGCGACCAAAACTTAAGATCTCTTTAGCCTGCCCCTCTGTGAGGACGTGACCCAAATCCCCAAGGTGTACAAATACTTTGCCGCCATATTTTACGACATAAATTACATTCTTTCCTCTTAAACTACCACCTCTTGGATCGTGGGCCACTTCTACGCCTTTAATTACCGCGGATCCAATAGTTCTTTCACCCTTTGCACCTATAAGACAGCTCTTTGCCACACTACAATTGTTATGGTCAAAGTGATCATGAGAGCATAAAGCTAGGTCGGCATGAACTTTGAGCTCAATTTCACCTGTGCCACTTCCATATGGGTCAAAAATTATAGACTTGGGCTCCTCTGTTCCCTGAATTTCGAAGCAAGCATGTCCATGATATAGCAGCTTCATAGAAAATCACCAATATGCTAGCAAGAAGAATAAAAATAGACTTTAAATACAGAAGCTCTGATTACCAAAAGTGTCAAAGTCACAAAGAAAAAAGACTGAGCTATAGAGTTGCCCTTTCAAATACAATAAGAGCCATACTCACAAACAAAATCATCAACATTATAAGCGCTATTAGGTCCACTAGGACACCCATTACTGACATACCAAGCGCAAGACCCCTAACAAGATCTACACCATAAGTTAGTGGACTGTGTCTTCCGTAAAAGTTTTTAAGCTGTTTTAGCTACTATAGATACTTGGAATCAATAGAGGTACTAGGTAGTGTCCGAAAAGCTCTATAGAACTAGTGAGGTTGCTGAGTTACTGAACATCTCAAACACCCCAACATTCTTTCTGATGGTTAGGAGAAGGTATAGGGCTCACAACTGTTTTGATGCATTAAGTTTATAAAGGTTTTTGTAGGATTTTTTATATTGGTGTAGGTTGCTTGGAGAGATACTTGCCTAAACCTCTTCTCCCGCCTCAATGACGGCGCGGTAGTCATCAGAGGCGGGAGGATATATGCATACCTCGAGGCGGGCTTAGTGGTGCCCGTCGATGTAGCTCCCGATGACCCTGCGAATGGTGAGCAGGTGACGAGGGAGAAGCCCGTGTCGAATATACCCAAGATAATCGAAAATACCTGAACAAACCCAAATAAGCGACACGGGCAACCACTTTAACTCATCGGGTGTGCCAATAGCAATTATTTTGCCGAAGTCAATAATCGCTATTCTATCGCACAGAGCATCGGCCTCCTCCAAATAGTGAGTCGTGAGAAGAATCGTTACATCCTTTTCCTTTTTTATCCTGCGTATAAACTCCCACGTATAAGCCCTGGTGTGGGGATCAAGACCGAGTGTTGGCTCATCTAGGAAGAGTATTTCTGGCTCATTAAGCAAACTCCTAGCTATCTCTAATCTTCTAATCATTCCACCACTGTATTTCCTCACAGGAACATCTTTCCACTTCTCAAGTCCCATGAATTTCAATGCATCAAAAATCCTCTCCTTAAGAACACCACCTGCCAGTCCATATAGCTTTCCATAAACCCAGAGATTCTCGTACCCAGTCAAATTCCTATCCACTGTGACATCTTGAAAAACGATGCCAATTTTCTCTCTGACAGCCTTTGACTCCCTTATTACATCATATCCTCCCACGAGAGCTGTCCCCTCAGTAGGCTTTAGAATAGTAGCTAACATATGTATTGTAGTGGTTTTGCCAGCACCATTAGGACCAAGCAAACCAAAGATTTCACCCTGTGCTATCTCTATATTTATGTGATCAACTGCCACAAGATTACCAAACCTCTTAGTCAAATTGAAGGTCTTTATTGCTGGTCCCACAACAATCACCACTATCCAAACATTTTGAATGTTTATCTATTTATTTAAATATATCAAAATGATATATCATAGTGTAGTATACTTTGCCTTCACATGTGGTGGTAATGATGCATAAATGTGGATGCGGATGGGGACATGGACCACATTTTCGCGGACCTTTATGGCGACATATCCCAATACCTCTTAGAGTCCTTGAAGTACTTATACTGAAAATGCTATCTGAGACTCCGATGCACGGCTATGAAATCAAGAAAAAGTTAGATGAGATCGCAGGCGGTTTCTGGGACGTGTCTTTCTCTAGAATTTACCCACTATTAAGGAGAATGCTTCACCATGGACTGATTAAGCGAGAAGTTTCTGAAAGGGGCAAGAAGACGCTCTTCACATACTCTCTAACTGAGAAAGGAAAAGAAATTCTAGAAGAAATGCTAGGAGAAATGGATGAAGCTATACTCCTCTTAACTGAAAAGGGTAAGAAAAGCCCATTTGCAGTGCTCAAACTGGTGCCTCTCCTTAGCCCACTGGGCCTGGCTGTAATAAAAATGTTGCCCGATGAAACACAAAAGGAGGTACTTCAAACTCTAAAAAATGCGCTAACGAACCTCTTGAAAGTTATAGAAGAGCACCTAAAGGAAACTGAAAAGGCCTGAAGCAAAGCCTCCAGCAATTTATAACTGAAAGTCTCGCCCTTCGAGGTGGGAGGAGGTCCAACCACAATTTAACTCTTTTTTAGGATATCCGGCTCATTTAGGCTTCGAATATCCAGTTAAGCCTGGATCTGTGGTATAAATTCGATTGTTTTATTCAATATATCACACCTAGAGACAAACTAGATTGTTATCAAATGTTATCACAAGACCTTTTCTTAACCAATTGATTTATATACAACAAACAGTAAGTCGGTGTGCTTTATGTTGTATAGAAGAGCCCTATCCGTCTTAATCCTAGCAGCCCTTATCATTCAACCCATAGCATTAATCAACGAAATAATGGGATATTATTCCAACGCCCACAAGAAACCAGAAACTACAATAAAAGAGGTTGGAGACAGTATCTACATAATTAAGAGACTCCCAAATGAAATCATAACAGTTAAAATAGACAAAAAGCTCCTGAAAGCAGAACAAGCTGGCTCTACACATAGTCTCTGGTGGAACGAAAACTGGGAGTATAGAGTCAATTTGACAATCACAGAACCTAACGTCATAGATCGAACCGACTGGCCTGTAGACGCCTATTTATCATTCAATCCACCAGCTCAAAAATACTCCGTGAGACTTATTGAAGTACTAAGTAGCGAACCGTATTTTCAAGAGGTACCCTATCAACTATGGAACATAACAATGTATAACTCAACACACATATCATCAGCAACAATAACTTTCCTAACATCGATAGCTCGCGGAGGGAGCAAGCAATTTCAAATATATTGGAGCACACTAGAAAAAGATCCGCCGAGCTATCCAAAACGAGTATCAGTCGCTACAACAACACTGCCAGAAGGAACTCAATATACAGTATTGTCCTCACAAGGGTGGTCCGTGAAAATCCCCCCGACTTTAGGAGGGAAAGCCAGCAACTTGACTTTAGCCTCTGGTGATACCATAGGCCACACTCACTTACACTTCGGAATATCAAGAAACCCCACACTGACATATGAAGGATACCTTGGAACCGGCAATACAGATAGCGGATCCTACATGTGGCGTGGTATAGACGAATATCAGGATCCTTTAACCAGCATCTACGCTGGCATAGTTTTTGTGACATACAAAGTCACAAACTTGGCACTAATTGATCAGAACCTAGGTGAGATAGCTAAAGTAAACTTCACATATAGGTTTTATCCATGGGGCATAATTGTAGAGGAGAAAGTAGTGTGGCAAACAAGCGACGATGCAACCTACTTCGTTGGAGGCTGGGTATTCGACCAAAATAATGGAGCCGGACCAGCCTCAACGTTCGATAGAGTCGGAAGTGACACTGATATTTCTAGACTCCCTCCAGTGATTGAGTATCCAAGACTGACTGGATCCATCGCAGGTACTTTTGGTAAGATTCTTGGTGATACATCAGGCCCTTGGTTGAGAGTTCACAGAGTGTATCTCACAGCAGGCTCTCATACAATAGCGGTGACCGGCACGCCAGATGATCCTGGGATAATCGTATATGACCCAAATGGTGCCTATGTAACCAGTAGATCCGGAGTTGAAAATTCTGTTTCAGTAACCGTGAGTGTTACTACGGCGGGATACTATTTCGTTGCAGTCTATTGTTATGATGAGGATGCTCCCTTAAATGGTATAATGGACTATACTCTATCTATCGATGGTGTTGTATACACGGTATCCTGGGTTTATGCCGCGAACAACTATGGAACAATACCCTATAGTGCAATTTCGGTCCACGACTTACCCGTAACTAGTGAAGCTGTGGGTAAGGAATATACTGTTGATTTATCATGGAGTACAAGTGATAACCTGGACTTATACATTTGCAATCCCGATGGAGACATATTAGGGCTCTCAACAGGAACTACTATAGGGGAAAAAGTTATATTTACGCCGCCTAGTGCCGGCCACTATACGATACTAGTTAGTCGATACAGTGGGACTTCCACTTCAGTAGCATACACATTGGATATACTTGTCAAAGCAGGTCCAGAATATGAAGATGCTTCTGGTACTGTAACGGGAAGAAACCTAGCCTTCTTCCACTCAACCGAACCTAGAGGTATAGGCATAGATATACTTAGTGAAGAACTTCCGGGAACTCCGGGATCCGTGAGCACAATATGGTATAATGAGGGAGATGATTCCGAGGAGGATTATATTTTCTGGGCGCGCAGATACACAGGATTGCAAGTATCTTTAGGTAGTTCCCTAAGGATCAGATACGCTATTATACTCTGGTCCCCTGCTGGAACTACAGATAGTGAAAGGTTTGCTGATTTCTCTAGATTAGTTCGAATGGTTGAGAATCCTCTTCAACGCAGCCTTGGTAGTGTTGAAAGATACAAGATACTAGTAGCGGTTGAGGCGCTAGATAAAGATGGAGCAGGCATACAAAATGTTAACATATCGTTCTATGACTCTTCTGGCATAAAAAGATACTCAAGACTGACGGGTGCGGATGGCAGAGCAATTTTTGATGTCGAGAGGGTATTCTGGAATATAACAGCAGAATTTGCAAGTGGTGGATATATTTATAAGAGTTTCATTCAAGCCTACTATAATAACTCAGCAGAATATGGCTACACTGTTCATAGTACTTCAGAATCAATACACTTTAGTGAACTAGTCAAGTTTGTTATAAGGGCATTTACAAACGAAACCCCACCTAATATACTTTCAGGAGGTTACATCTACCTAAATAGTAGTGCAGAGAAGAACGCTAAGAATATAGACATGGTGGTAGCCGGGTATACTGATGCTTATGGATATTTCCATGCATACATTCCTTATGGAAGTTGGTCGCTAAGATTCAACAGAACAGGCAACTGGGATCACATTATTCTGTACGTAGATGAAAGCCTACAAAACAATATCACACCAGTTAGGATCATTCATACACTAGACATTAATACTGGAGTTATATACTATTTGAGAGACTGGGACTTCCCGCAATTAGGAGTAACAACAGTTGCTGGGAAGCTTGAAGTAGTAACAACGCCGTCGCCTTTAGTTATTTATTGGAAGGATACATTTACAATCACGATTGGTCTCAAAAGATCAGATACAGATGGGTTGATTAATGGTACTATAAACTGGTGGATAATTGCTCCTGATGGTACCATATTAGATAGTGGCTCAGTTATATCCAATCGAGACTATGTATACATTGTATACAACACATCAACACTACCAGCCGGTGTTACATACACGATTCGAATAGAGGCCAGCATAACAGAAACTCCTCCACCGGGCATTATATTCTTGGATCCAGTACCCGTTCTGAGGGATCTTACAGTAAGGGAAAGAATAGCAATATCAGAAGTTACAGTAGATCCTGCAACGGTAATATTCTGGAACGAATCACTAACAATAACTGTTAAATTGACAGACGCCTTTGATGGCTCAATTATAGGCGGCGCATCCGTGAAAGCTACTATAGTTAGTGTGGGCGACTTTACATTAGTGGAAGTGTCTGGCGGCGTGTACAGGCTACATATAGGAAACTTCTATTGGAGTGCCGGACTGTATAACGTAATGATAGTTGCTCGCAAGGACAACTATGCACGAGTGGAGAAGTCATTTGCTGTATATGTAGATGAAAGACCGACCGATCTTAATGCACCACAGTACATAGAAATACAATGGCAAAGTAGTTATAGTCTAATTGCAGAGTACATAGATTCTAGAACCAACCGCCCGATACCTGATGCGAATGTCATATATTATCTGACTGACTTAGCTGGAAACGTAATCTTACAGGGCCAAATGATTTATTCTCAGGGCAAGTACTCTGTGACACTTAACATAGCCCTATTATCGGAGGGCACATATATAGTAAACATTCAAGCGAGTAAAAGCAACTACCAAAGCAAAACAATGAGTATTTACCTCGCGATAAGGGCCCGAGCTACACAACTATCCGCGGAGACTACTAAGCTATCTCTAATCTATGGGCAAGATATCTCTATCAGATTCTACTACAAGGATATAGAGTCTGGTGAACTAGTGACTGAAGCCGAGGCCTCGTATGATATACTAGGTGTGGACGTTGACTACTCCTCAAGTGGTAGCTTACTAGACCTTGGAAATGGAACATACCTGCTATTTATGCCCACGACAGACATAGGTCTCATTGGAACATTCTCAGTCACAATATTCCTATCCAAAGTCCACTATCAACCACAAACGATAACTGTGACAATCATTATTAACCCAATACCAACATATGCAGTCGCAGAAACTACCAAGCTATCTCTAATCTATGAGCAAGATATCTCTATCAGATTCTACTACGAGGATCTAGGATTTGGCGGACTAGTAGCTGGGGCCAATGCATCATACGAAATGATAGGTGTGGACGTAAACTACTATTCAAGTGGTAGCTTACTAGACCTTGAAAACGGAACATACCTGCTATTTATACCCACGACAGACATAGGCCTCATTGGAACATTCTCAGTCACAATATTCCTATCCAAAGTCCACTATCAACCACAAACGATAACTGTGACAGTCATTATTAACCCAATACCAACATATGCAGTCGTTCCGAAGGATACGTATGAGCTTTCCTATGGAGAGTATGCAGATGTAGCTGTTTGGTACATGGAATATGAAACTCAGCAACCAATAATTGATGCCAATGCATCATTCGAGATTTACTATAAGGGCTACTTATTAAAACATGGTACTCTTGTAGTTGATGTTTCAGGCGCCTTCAGGCTAAGTATAGATACACTTGAGTTATTAGAATTAGTGCAGCAGTTTGAAGCAGCAGAGCTTCCATTTTCAGTACTAGTGAAGATCTACCTCTCAAAGCAATATTATCGCTCACAAACAGTAACAGTGGCCGTGACTGTTGAAAAATTAACGCTTAGCGTAAATGTTGCAGAGGCTCCTCCACAGAGCATATTCAAGGTACAACTTATAGATGAGCATAAAATATCAAGGGTAACGTTATCAGTGCTCCACAATGGAGTTCCGGTAGAAGATGCTAACATCACAATCATAGTAACTAGCGAGCAAGCTGGAATCTCAAGAATTTACACTGCTAATGCCTTAGGATACGGCGTTTTCTCAGTCACAATTGATTGGGCAGACTTTCCACCAGGATACGTATGGATAATAACAGTACACATAGAGTCTGTTAAAGTATACGGTAGATGGATCCCCTACGACAAAATTATCTATACGAAACCCACTATCAAAGTATTTATGGACTATGTCTCAGGCTCAACCAAGGTAGGACCTATATACATAGCTAATATGTTCCTGTATCCGATACTAGTGATTCTCATGGCAGCATTCTCATATGGTAGTTATAGGATAATCTCATGGCTAATGCTACCATGGCAAGTTAGAGAAGTAATAAAGATACTTAGGATGATAGAGAAAGGAATCTTCGAATACCGAGCACCAGATAGAAAAGAGTTCATAACGAGAATGATCTCAGAGGAGTTAAAAACAAAGTAGGAAGCCAGACAACTCTTTTAAAGTACAATATTCACTTCTTTATTTTTTGGCGTAATTCTAATTGCTTCGTTAATAACTTCAGCTCCACATAGATTAAGAACTCTTCTGTAGAATCACCAGAGGAACAGCTCCAATATATTCATCACTTTTAAGCTCTATTTCTTGGACTGTAATTAGGTGTTATTTATTGGAAAACCTAATGCTAAACTTCGCTGAGAAGCTTCTGCAGTGTGATCCACTACTACACGACCTATTCCTAGTTTCCCTTGTTAGGATACTTAGGTGTGAGGAATACATTAACTATATCAAGAGTCCCCTACTCAAAGCTGAGGCGTATATCCACTTGAATTTCAACACACAAGTGCATGTTGATACTGATGTGTTAGAGAAGGCACTAAACTTCCACCCGCTAGGCGCCCTGATTTATATTGGCAGCAACTTCGAGACGGTTAATAGGAGTGTGATAGCTAAGGCGACTATATTTTCATACAAGCATCTAGATACCCTAGCTTTAGTAATAGGATACACTGGATCTGAAGAGTTGTACAAGGGGCTATTCATCAACCTTCTTGAAGAGAGGCTAAAGCTTCATAGTTCACCCCAAATGGCAATCCTGCTTGACTTCATGACATTTAGGTACTGCATGGATTCCGTCCTACCTTTTACTGAGGATATCATAAGGAGGTACGGAAGAGATGAAAGGATCCCAGACATACTTAGAAAAACGTTTACATCAACTTTGTTAGTCTCTTCTGCCTTCAGAAAAGGTATAGCAAGCTATGAAGTTGAATCTCTCCTTGAGCGTCTGAGACTGAGCCTTGACGATTTAGAGCTCTTACAAGCGGCTCCAGTACTAGCTAAGAACATTTACTTTCTGGGAGGAAAAGAGGTCTTCAAGGAGATATTACTACGTTTGAATGAGCTCAGAAAAAGAGCCACTAGAAGATATGGTATATTTGATTTTATAATACCACCATCACCTGAAAGATTAAGTAAAGACATTAGCAGAGGTATCAACATTATCAATAGCATCCTGTTCGTCTTCGATCTTTTAAGTCGCTCAGACAGATTCAAGGACGAGAGTTTCGCAGCTGAGTACCTAAGGAGCTTATATAAGGATCTTCAGAGCCACCTAATACTCTACGTCCTGACAAAGATCGAGCTTCGAGCAAATCCCGATCGACATGAAGAAATCATTAGCGAATATCTATCAAAGATTAAGAGGCTTTCAGAAGAAGACCCAGCTGTATACAGTCAATTAGGATCAATTTTCTCAATGAAATACCTGACTAATGAAGTAAGACAAGACATACTAAGATACATTCCCGACAATTTTGCTGCCACCAAGCACTTCGTTCTAGGACTTTACGAAGAAACACTAAAGCAATATCCCCTACCACTTAATGAAGTACCTTAAACTTTTTGAGTAGGATACCACATATGCATGCGTAAAATTAACTTATGCAATTCATTTGCGGATTTATATTCACTTCTATATGACTGCCAAAAAAGATATATTTATAAAGCTTTTTTTGTCCTTCCTTGCCATACCTCGACATGATTTCTACACGGAACATGTCGAGGTGAATGAATTATGTGACAAGGTAAGATATATGAGAAGACTTTTCATCGGATTGCTAATCTTAATAGTAGCCATATACTCTGCATCCGGCGTAATTGCAGAGAATATACCCATTACGAAAACCTTTTCCCAAACAGAATTAATTAACGAAGAACCTATCATTGCTTGGTCAGGATGCCGATATGAAATAGTACCTTCTGTTTACAGCGCCTTCATCAGCGATAGTACTATAAGTGGAATAGTAGAGGTTGCTAATGAATCTAAAGTTCTCATTCAAAACGTAGAGTTTATCGGTTCGCCATCGATAATTGTAAGGGACAACGCATGTGTCATCCTGGAAAACTTTAGGCTGCTGAGTGGCGGACTAACGATAATGTTGCTCGATAACTCCTACCTTAAATTAGCCGAGGGAGATACCCTAGGCGCACTAAGCATCATTATGAACGGAAGTTCTAAAGCACTCATAAGAGCACCATATACCTACTATACTGCGTGGATCGAATGTTTTGAACACAGTCGGTTATACGTAGAAGCGGATCTTAGAATGTCTGAAATAAAACTCCATGATAACGCTACTGCTTATATATCAGAAATAAACTTTCATTGCACAATACGAGCCTATGATCACTCCGTTGCAATATTAAACAAAACTTATAGCGACAGCCCCTCCAACATGTTCTATGCATATGGTTCCTCAAGAATCACTCTAACCGAAGCCCATCTAAACCAAACGTACGTTTTTTTGTACAACATGGCTTACTTACACTCTAAGAATTCAGAACTTTACTCAATAGAAATGCATGATTGCTCGTTAGCTCATATAGAAAGAAATGAAATCTACTCTGTCTATTCAACCTCCTGCGGCAATCTTACGATTATAAGTTCATTCATAGATCATTTGCAAACGAACATGTACATAGAATCATCCATACCCAGTATATACTCAGGAGCTTACATCATGAATTCCACCGTTTGTGAAGTTACTCTATATTCTCCAGGAATAACATACCTAGTAAACTCAGAAATTTCAATATTGAGATATCTTGTAATACACAATCGTAAGTTGATAGTCAATGAAACGCACGTGATTAGCACGTCAAATTACACCAACTTCGTAAACATATCTAGTAGCATAGAATCTGCATACATTCTCAGTAAATTTGTTGCAGATAATGCATCTCTTGTGATCATTAATCGCTCTAGCGCAGATGTTCTACTTATAAGTGTAGAGTCAGCAAAAATTTACGATGCTTCTACAGTAACCTCGCTTAAATCCAACGTCTTTGTTGAAAATACAACAATGTCTGGAACTTTCTTCATGTACGATAATACAGATCTACATGTCAGAAACTCAACTCTTCAGAATTCATCAGTATTAATTTCTAATTCAAGGATATTTGTAGAAAGCTCTCAGCTCTACTTTAATATCACATTGCGCAAAAGCGAGGCAGAATTCAAAGATGCTACGATCTCTGCCCAGAGAGTCCTCACAATGGAATCTAACATATATCTAAATAGAACAAACACTATGATCGAACACATGAGTATCAATGGAAGGATAATTTTTGAGAATTCTAATGCTACTATCACACGCGCATACGTTGCTTTTATACTGATAAATGGTTCCTTCGTTATATCGAATGGTATTATCACCAGTGCAACTAATTTAGATGGTATACTCTCTGGTATATTTGCTAGAGAAACAAATATCCTGATAAATGAGAACAATATTTATTCTATCGGAGCAATTAGATGCAACCTGATTTTTGAAAACTATTCAGCATTATCTTCAAGCCTGATTGAGCTTCAGGATCATTCTAATTTAACGATTAAAGCAAATATAAAACCGCTAATTGCGATTGTGACACATGATTTCTCAGAAATCAAAATCGAGAACTCATCGCTAGAGGGAGTTTATGGAAAGTATGCTGTAATTGAAATCAAGAACTCATCAATGAACCGCTTGAGTCTTGGTGAATCACACGGTATAATCTATAGGAGCAATATTTCAGAAATAACTATTGATAAGATAGATATTGAGGTAAGTGAGTCTACCATCAATATAATAAGAGCGCTTGAAGGCTCAGTAAGAATCAATCACTCAAATGTCGGCGAGGTTGAATTAGGTAAGCCTCAGGATTACGTAGCTCATAAGATTCGAGCTACAGCACTCTTTGTAGATGGGTCAGAAATCGATAGAATAACCTCTTTTGGAGGGACAATACACATTGCAAATTCAACTGTAAAGTCAATAATTTCTATATTCACGAATGTAAGTATAACAAATTACTCCAACGTGGATTTTGCCTGGGAGAACTTCCTTATAACTGCTACAGGCAATGTCGTAATAAATTCAAATTACATACCTCCTGGAACCTACGCGCGTTTACTAAGTGTTGATGCTAGTTCAAATGTAAACATGACAGAGCCTGTGATCTTGACGAATGTTTCAGCGTTAAACCTAACAATAATAAACTCTTCCTTCGCGGCAATTTGTGGCTTAAACGCTGCTTTTCATATAATTAACTCGACAGTAGCAACAGCACTCTGGCTACTTAAAGCACAATATGTTGAACTCACACACGTTTATGTTGATGCTGAAGCTTATCCAGCCGCAGTGGAAGGAAACATAATACGCATTAATAATCTAACAGCTCCAGATTTGCTTATACTAGGAGCAGAGAATGCCATAATACAAAACTTCTCCGTAAATTACATACTTTGTGCTCCTAACTTTGAGATGATAGATCCATGGGTAATTCCTCCAGAACCTATGCCAACGACTTATATTGACCTATCCACAGGAGATGCTTACTTTGCTGGTCTATTATACGTTAGTGGATCAATCAAAAACACGCACATCGAATACGTGTATACTTTATGCGCGTCAGTTTCTCTCAATGAGGCGATTTTAAGCACCTTAAACGCGATCTATTCTAACTTAACAATAACCACATCTACAATACTAGAATTAATACTCTACGAATCAACTCACATAACTATATACAATTCATCAGTACAATTCATAAAAACCCATACTTGGGCTTGGGATTATCCAATATATCCAATGGATGAGTACCTACATGCAATTAAATCTACGATAAATGCCACATATGTCCATTACAGTATAATCGATGCTATTGTCTCACTTCAGGGTCCGCGTTTAGATGTACCATTTCTAAGAACTATTTACGAAAACACAACCCTAGGTGAGTTAAGATTCGCAATAATAGACATTTACGGGCTATCATTAGTGAATATAACTGGCTTCAAAAATGTTACAATAGAAGCACTTAGAGTATACTGTAAAATGGACAAGGAACCACCAATAATAACAGTTCAAGTAAGCACCCCGATTGTTTACGAACTTGGTATTGAGAAGAACCTAATATTCACTATAAACGACGACAGTCCTAAAGAATACTGGATTTTACTCAACGATTCAGAGGCCCTAAGAAATACATATTCCTCAGGCGTTCAAATAACAATATCTCTCCAAGATTTCATAAATTCCCCTGGCAACTATCTAGCCCGAATATACGCCAGCGACCAATTTGGAAACGTAAACTCGGTTGATGTACCAATAATAGTATACCCGATGGAGCCTCCAGTGATTGTATCTGCTCCACCAAGGATTATTAATATCACAGTAGGAGAAAGTATAGAGTTATCTTGGACCGCCAGAGATGCATCTCCAAATACTTATAAGCTATACATTGATGGAAACCTAAGTGCCTCCGGAGCATGGTTGAGTGATATTCCAGTTAAATATAACTTCACTGCTAGCGAGGTCAGAAAATACAATGTAACCATAATATTCAAAGATCAACTGGATCAAACAACTGTTGATTCTATAATTATTAATGTTAAACCCACCCCAGCACCAGTAACAATGACGGCAATAATTGCCATAGTAGCGATAGTAGGCCTAGCAGCACTAGCAGCATTCCTATTAAGGAGACGCAAAGCTTAAGCATCTTGAGAAACAATTTTTCTTCTTTTTTCTACTTCTCTAACACCATACCACATCTCTTATCTTATAATGTAATACTACCTCAATAATTAGGGTGCAAATAATATGACAGGACCCAGCGCTGGGAAGATACGCATAGACGCTATGGTTTTTCTAGAGAATAACCAAGTAACATGCGACGTATACGTGCATCTCAAAGGCTACTCACGGGCCAAAGTAACGCACCTTGATGTCGAGGGTTTTAACATTTCAGCCAAAAGAAGATTGGTGCCATCAGTTATTGTGGGAGGACCCAATGGAATAACAATAATTCCCAGTGAACCTATAATTGTCGAGGGAAGGCATATAAGGAAAATCAAGATCATAGGACTTAAAATTCTTAACGCTGGAGAGAAAAGTGGTGCTTACCTTGGGATTAAAGATGGCGGATTTTTCGTAGGCTTGAAAAAAGAGTTAATAGAAAAGCTGGAAGAGATCGCAAAGGGGAGTATGCCAGCCCAATTAATCGAAGCTGATTAGTATGGATATACTGTAAGTTTTATGGCAATATCATAGGAGCCAGAAGCCTCTACTACAATTTTGTACGTATGAGTATGAAAAACGCCAACCATTCTATCCTCGTAAATGCTACTTTTATAGCCCATGAAAGCTTCCGAAAATATACCTAAATTCGTAGTTGGATCTATTATAGTAACATTGAGATAGCCCGTTATATTGCCTGCTATTCGGATTCTTAACACTTGCTTAAACGGAGGGATATTAAAAGTGTCCTCTAAAATTTTTCCAGTCCCAGTCACTGTTCCTGAAAGTTTCTTGCTGTAAACGTCTATTGGAATAAGAACGTATATCGCGATAACAACTAGCACTATTAAAATATAGGCTGCAGCCTTTGCTTTCCCCATGCAATCACCTAGGAGAAGCAGCCTAAGTTTCAATAATCAAATACGCCTTATGAATGAACAACAACCTGAATAAAAGTCGAAATGTGAGTTGCATCTCCTAGATTTCTAAACCAACGCTTTTTCGGTTCTGTAGAAATAATCTACAAAGTAAACCCCTGCTACCACTAGTGCAGCTCCAACAATTAAAGATACGCTAAAACTCAAGCCTAAAAACATGGCTTCTATAATAGCACTAATAATTATCTCAAGCATAAAATAATTCGCTGAAGATGTTGCCTCCAAGCTTTTAAGAGCCTTATACCAAAGCATGTATGGAATTATTGAACACATGACTGCAGTGTATAAGATAGCAAACAATGACCAAACATTTATAGTTATCCGCAAACCCTCAAATGGTAGAACTATTCCACCCAACGCTGCTGTGAAGAGGAACCAGATAAAAAGGAGCTCCAATTCATCAAAGCGATTATCCCCTCTAATTTTCTTTGCTAATGTCATGTACAACCCCCAAGAAATTCCCGCAAGAAGGCAGAGCACGTCTCCCACTATACGAAATTCAAGTACCTGCCCTGAATATAACGTTACAATGCTAACACCAAAAAATGTCAATGCGATCGCACCAACTCTAGGTTTTGTAAGTTTTTCCTTCAATAGAAAGTGTGCAAATATTGCCGTGAATATAGGGCTTGTGTTTACCATTAATGCTGCATTAGTGGCATACGTAAACTTCTGACCAACGAACTGAAAAGCATACGCTGCGGCGTTTAAAATTCCCGAGAGTAGAATGAGACTATCTATTTTATGAAAGCGAAACTTTACATTTGTGATGGACAATATCAAGAGGAGCATTACTGCCGCGACTGAGAATCTCAGGAAAAGGAACAAGACAGGGCTAATATATATCAACCCGATGCGTATTATTGGAAAGCTTGATCCCCACAAAGTTGCTGAGGTTATGACCTTAATCCTAGCCGCCCTCCTAGACAAACAAAGCACCAGTAAGCCAGGCCATAAAACCTCGATCGATCATTAGGTAAAAAAAGGTTTGATTAAAAACCTCAATCTTCTTATTTTTTAGCTAATACACTGAAGTACATACATAATCATCTATGAATCGCCTAGGATAAATTTGAGCAAAAAAGATAACGCCATATAAGATGCTTTGAACCTACAACGAATCCAATTTGCACTTACCAACTGTCGACGCCTCATTGGTGTAACTCTTGAGGAGAAATGTTGCGGCAGTGCTTTTGACCTCAATCATAACTAGTTTTGCTGGTAGCCTATTTGGAACTGTGTTTAATCTATACCTACTAGACCTTAAGTACACACTGTTGGAAATATCGATATTGAACGCTATTTCAGCCTTAATGATCTTTACCCTCTCCAGGTTTTTCGGTCGCTGGGCAGATATCAGCGGGAGAAAAGGTTTCATACTGGCAGGTATACTAATCGCATCATTAGCATACTTTATCTTCTTCCTAATTCTCAAAGCAAATGCAGTCAACTTCATTAACCTCGCCATACTATTTGCAATTCTGGGTCTTGCTGGATCCGTCGGCACCGGAGCCCATCTCGCCATCACAACAACAATGATGGAAAGAAACAAAACAGGAACATCCTTTGGAGTCTTCCTAGGCTCCAGCTCACTAGGAGGCGCTTTAGGAAGCTTTCTATCTGGATACCTTGTAGATCAATATGGTATGGCCATAGTATCTCTGATAGTGGCTGTCCTAGATTTTTGGGGAGCCTTATTATTCAGTTCCCTATTTGTTGAAAGCGTTAAGCCCAGTAAAGTCCCCCTTGGAAAAATCTTCAAGGACTCCTGGGGCTTCAAGATATCAGGAAACATAAGAGCCCTAGCACTAATATACCTAACGGCAGCAATATCCTCATTCGGTATATCGCTGTATGGATTACCTTTTTCAATAAAAATGTACAAACTGCTCGGATCCAAAACCACATATGGCTTCATAACTGGAATAACCGGTCTTATAAACACGATAACACCATATTTTGCAGGACGCCTCTCAGATAAAACATCAAAAGAAAAGATACTCATAGGAGGACTCATTGCTAGAAGCCTATACATGACATATTTAGCAATGACATGGGATGTAGTCTCAATAATAATATTCGCAATAGTACCATTTTGGGTCTTTATACATATACCATTAATATCATCAATAACAGACTTCAGCACAGAGGGTCACGAATCAGAAACCCAAAGCATCGGAAACATAATAATGACGATATCAAGCATCATTGGCACACTCACAGGAGGCATAATAGCAAACATCGTCGGCGTGGAAAGTAATATTAAAGCCATAAACACAGTCTTAGTTATCGGAGCAATAATCTACTTCACAACAATAGCCCCAGCAACAGCTCTCTATAAATACAAAAACAATCCTAGCCATAAATGTACCCGTAGGCGAGTCTGAAAAAACCTTATCACTGAAGTTTGATTCTTTCGTCACTCTATCACAGCAATACGCCATCTTAAGCATGGTCGCTTAAAAAATAAGCAAAATCTATGAGAAAAGCGAAGACGAAACACTAACACGGCTTGCACAAAGATACTATGCTATGCGAGAAGAAGCTAAATATTTGTCCAAGCTGGTAAAGAAGCACCTGAAGCAATACGATAAAGTCATCCTCAACAGCTCAGCCACCATAATGGACGACTGGTTAAGATGCAACTTATGCACCTATGTCGTTGGGTTTATATGTACACACACAACACTGGTACTCGCTTCGTGGATTGTCGCTTATCTCATCTGCGTATCATTGTGTAGTGCAATTACAGGGGGCTTTTTCGCATGGCTTTGTGGCGTAATATGCGGACCTATTGCGAGTGCAGTGCTTGCCTTCATGATAGCGGTAGGGATATTCATAGCATGCATGTATTTTGGCCTCTTGATCTGCCAACTTCTTAAGTTCTGTCCTTAGTGTTTGAAATGACATTAAGCTCTCCCTTTTTCAATAAATATCTTAAACTGTATCCCATATTACTAGGGAGGATGTGAATGAAATTGCTTGAAGCGTTGGTTGTAGCTCTCCCCAGCATAATAGGTTCCCTTACTTCGTACGAACTCTGGGTAAAAAAGAAATTGAGAACTAAGATCTGCCCATTTTTGTATAAACGGGCACTTCAGCGAAAGGTGCAGATTAAATTTAAACCTCCCAGCAAAACTACAGAAAGGTTGTTCGGCATAATCTTCGCTCTAACATGCTATATAATAACTGTGATACTCTTGCTAAATATGCCCTACTAAAAACTAAGTATACGGTTTATATGATACTTGACATGGACCATGCTTATTAGCTACTTGCACTCAACTGCTCTAGTTTTGTTCTCCATAACTTTTTTAATTATCAAACACATCAAAATCATGAAGGATTACATCATTTTGGGCCTCTACTTGGTTAACACTGTAAAAGCTTTTTAGAAATGTTAGAAATATCCCTGCACGCGATAGGGAAATCTTAATGATTTGCAGTTTAATGGATTACTGGACTAGCTAGGTGTTAGGTTTCTTCCTGCGGTATATGTGGAATTTGTCCGGGCAGTCTGCCTACTGTTTTTCTCTGTCATATATTGCTTCGATTGTTTAATTGGAAAATCTATAAAGTATCTACAGCAGCTTTAGAATTATTATCAAAAGCTCGTATATTCTGATTTGCAATTAAGTGATTGCCGTGTTGATTGTTTAGGTTTATTTATGTATTTCGGATGACGTGGATACCATCAACACCGGCTTTTCCTCAACACCCACTCATCTATTGTGGGGCATTGGGGCCTTCGATCAGCCTTAAGGAAAAAGGCAAAGGCTTCCAAGAACAAGAGCTGTCTGAAGCCTATCTCATTCAATTAATGAGTTGAAAAAGAATCCGATATGATAATAATTCTTAGCAATTTTTACAAACGTTGTCATACCAATTCTTTATAAACATTAAAATTACATGGTGTTATATATACAGCATCGCTGGTGTATGTATGTCTAGGAGATTATTCCCGCTCATTCTCGCAATCTTGGTAATTCAGCTTGTAGCAGCCCCAATATCTTCTAGCATATACATACCAGGAGCGAAATCAACGAATGCAATAAACCTCATTGAACAAATAATAAGGAGCGCATCAATGAGGAGGTTTGAACCGATACTTCAACAATCATCACCAGCAATGCCATCAGCAATGAACTACGACTGGGGAAGATACAACGATAAGGTATTCCAAGCACTGTTGGCTGAGGCTAAGGGCTTGAAAGTTTATCCGATTGTTGCTGGGGATAAGGTTATAGATTACGTCACTGTGCCAGACTATGATAGTATTGAGCCGAGGTACTATATTGACTGGAACATAATAAGGCAGGTTGATAGGAATGCTAACAAGTTGCATGACAAACTAGAGGAGCAGATGAAAAATGAGGATGAGGAAATTGTAGTTATTGTACTATTAACAACCGATGATAGAGAGGCGATTGAAAAGTTCAAATCAATGGGTGGAATAGTGACGAGTGTTTGGGAGCATGCAGTTAAGGGGTTCGCTGGAAAAATAAAGGCAAAATACATACCAATACTAGCAAAACATCCAACAATAGCAATTATAGAGCCAGACTTTGAAGTCAAGTATACACTAGTATTCTCAACAAAAACCATTGGTGCAAATAGGGTATGGGGAACACTAATAAACAGTATAGGAATACCTAGCGCCAGAGACTTCTCAATAGCAATATTGGACACTGGAGTATCAGCAAACCACCCAATGACCAATGGATGGAGTAGTGCAGCAACAAACCCAGCAGTCTGGAACGATGACACATATAAAGTTGTTGGGTGGTCAGACCAAGTAGGTACGACAACATCACCAGTCGACGACAATGGTCATGGATCACACTGTGCAGGAATAGCAGTTGGATCCAACGTATCTGTGACAGCCGTAGACTCACAAGGAAGACTAGTATTTACAGACGGACTTGGTATAAGATACGACGCCTCTCTTCTCGGTTCAGGTACCTTTTACCCTGGATTTTCATTCTATGTATACATACCTGACGTCAACTCTGAAGTGGAAATAGAGTGGCCGCGATTCCGAGCTATAGTCTCAACAGGTAATTCAGCAAACGTTAATGCAACTGTAATATATAGACCAGATGGAACACTGGCTGCAGTAATTTATGATAATGGAGCTGGCGATCTAAACACTAATACAAACCAGATGCTTGTGAGATTCAGACCCATAGATTATGGCGTGACACAACCCGGCATCTGGAGGTTTGTATGGCGCTTAAGATGGGTCGTTACGCGAACAACCAATGCTTATGTAGGGTCTGCATATCGTGTCTATGTTCATGTATACTATCCGAGTGGTGAGTATGGCATAATCTCTGGTGTTGCACCCAGGACCAAACTCGTGGGAATCAAAGTCTTGAATAATGTCGGAAATGGAACTTCGACAGGTATTGTGAATGGGATTAACTGGGCAATAACTAACAGGGACACATATCGCATAGTTGCTGCATCGATGAGCTTTGGAAGTGGAGCTGGATACGTTAGTGCAACAATTAACAGTGCTGTTATAAATCTAGTTAAAAATGGTATTGTTGCTGTTGCTGCGGCTGGAAATGAAGGGCCAGATTCTAATACTATATCTGGATCTCCAGGACTATCAGACGCTGCAATAACAGTGGCTGCGGCGACTTCAGGCACGTCAGGGAGCGTAAGAATAACCTCATATTCATCCAGGGGTCCGGGCTCTGGAAGCACATTGGGTAATACTACAAAACCTGACATCGCTGCTGTTGGTGGCGAGAGTGACGGAACAGTCATGTCCATAGATACGACATACGACGACGAAGTAGAGATATATTCTGTAAGTTCTACTGGTAGCGTAACTGTAAGCAAATCTGCTTATGGTTGGACCGAGAGATACACATATGATTTGGCAATATTTGAAGGTACCTCTATGGCAACTCCGCATGTTACTGGTGCTGTTGCACTACTGATATCAGCACTTTATGGTGGCTGGGCGAATTGGCCTAAGACTGCTGCCGCAGCCGCCCAGATAAAGGCAATATTATGTGCTACCGCCTGGGAGATTGCGACTAAGAATAGGGGTGGTAAGGATCCTGAGGAAGGTTTTGGATTATTGCAGATAGATGCTGCCGTTGATGCTGTAACGAAAGAGTATACTATAGGGACTTATGTTGCTGAAGGCTTATACTCAGACCCATTCTCAAGACATGTTTGGGCTAGGAAGGTATACCTAACCGCCGGACACACATATACATTCGAGTTAACCGTTCCAGGAACAGCAGACTTCGACATATACCTCTGGGCCTGGGATCCAAAACCGGCCACAACATCACCATATGGTACATGGGGTGAACCATTATTAGTAGCTTGGAGCAATGTAACGTCAGAAGGTGGGGATGAAGCTATAGTATACACTCCAAGCACATCTGGCTGGTACATACTAACGATAAAGCAGATATCTGGTTATGGAGCATTCCAACTTGAATCATATGAGCAGATAAACCCACCAACATGTACAATAACAAGCCCAACAACAGGCTCAACAGTCAGCGGTACTATAACTGTACAGGTTAGTGCAAGTGATGTATCACCAGGCTATGTGACTAGTGTAACTCTATACATTGATGGTGGAAGCCCAAGAAGTATGACGTACAATAGTGCAACTGGCAAATGGGAAGCTAGCGTCGACACGACAGCGCTGTCTGAGGGCCAGCACGTTCTTAGGGCTAAAGCAGTAGATAACGAAGGAAACTTTGGATGGTCAAACATCGTGGAGATATTTGTCGATAACTACCCAGCTAAGGTACTCCTAGTGGACGATGATGCCGGAGCAAGCTACGAGGCATACTACAAGAAAGCACTAGAAGACCTAGCAATAGACTACGATTACTATTCGGTTCCAAGTGGAGCAAATGGACCAGGCACAACTGTTTTGGGGAGCTACCCGTTCGTAATTTGGTTCACAGGAGATGACTATCAAACTACACTAACAACAACCGACCAGACGAACCTAGGAACATATCTAAGTGGTGGTAAAAAGCTTTTCATCTCAGGTCAAGACATAGGATATGATCTGGGCGCTGGTAACTCCTTCATGAATACATACTTGGCGGCTAATTACGTAGGTGATAGTGCTGCCTCTAGCACTGTGATTGGCCAGACAGGTACTGTATTTTATGGAGTAACATATTATCTATCTGGTGGGGATGGTGCCAATAATAACGCCGCTCCAGACTACGTTAATCTATATGATGCCCCAGGTACGGAGGCAATAGCTCTCAAATATCATAATGGTCTAAATGCTGCTATAGTGCATGACAGTGGAACGTATAGGACTGTGTATTTTGCATTTCCATTCGAGGCAATAAACTCTAGGGATGCTAGAAAGGATGCTATGAAGCGTACACTAATATACCTAGGCTACGACATCCCTCCAGAGGTGGTCATAGTTAGTCCTCCGCCGGATGTTGGAACTAATACTGGGAGCATTACTGTAGTCTGGAATGCTACAGATGACTACGACATAGCATCTCACGCTGTATATCTTGATGGCAATCTAATAGCTACAATAGATGAGTCTGGAACACAAACATCCGTCCAGAGGAGTTATACAATAACTGGATTGTCTGATGGATTACATACTGTGAGAATTCGCGTAGCAGATAGTGCCGGGCAATACGCCTATAAAGAGGTAACATTCTGGGCTGATTCAACACCACCAACAGTTAGTATTACGAGTCCGCCGAGTGGGACCTGGTATACTACACCTGCAATTACGATACAATGGAGTGCTAGCGATAACTTCGAACTAGATCACCACGAGATTAGGGTGGTGGGAGGATCATATGATAGTGGATGGATCAACGTCGGCCTAAACACATCATATACAATAACCCTACCCACTGATGGATCATATACAGTAACTGTAAAGACATATGATAGAGCAACAAATACAGCAACAAGCACAGTAACGATAGGCCTTGATAGAATACCACCAACAGTCAGCATCGAAAGTCCGTCCAGCGGGACTTGGCTTAACACTAGGGATGTAACAGTAACGTGGTCCGGTAGCGACTCATTAAGTGGAATAGATCATTATGAGATCAGAATTGATGGAGGATCATGGATAAATGTTGGGACGAGCACATCATACACATTCACAAATCTGGCTGAAGGAACACATACGGTAGAAGTAAAGGCTGTAGACAAGGTAGGAAACACTGCAACAAGCACAGTAACGGTGGGTGTTGACGTAACACCACCAACAGTCAGCGTTACGAGTCCGCCGAGTGGGACCTGGTATAACACTAGGGATGTAACAGTAACGTGGTCCGGTAGCGACTCATTAAGTGGTATTCATCACTATGAGATTAGAATTAATGGAGGATCATGGATAAATGTTGGTACAAGCACATCATACACATTCACAAATCTGGCTGAAGGAACACATACGATAGAAGTAAAAGCTGTAGACATGGCAGGGAACACTGCAACAAGCACAATAACAGTGGGTGTTGACGTAACACCACCAACAGTTAGTATCACAAGCCCGCAAAATGGTTCTACAACATCTTCAAATACAGTTACTGTAGAGTGGTCTGGATCTGATGCATTGAGCGGGATAAACCACTATGAAGTCCGTTGCTATAACAGCACGTGGGATTCGGGATGGATAAACGTTGGAACAAGCACATCATATACTTTTGCTAACCTAGCAGGCGGGGACTATACTGTTGAAGTTAGAGCATACGACAACGTTGGAAACGCTAAAGTTACTTATGTAACGTTTTCGATAGGCGTCTTCAGAATCGTCAATCCAGGAAGGGATCCATCAACACAAGCTGCCTATGTTGCAAGTAATACTGCCACGATCTCTTGGACTTCCACTTCTGCAAACTACTACGAGATATACGTCAATGGTACGTACATAGGTAGCACAACCAGCACGAGTTACACGCTCTCATTATCGGAAGGAATTTATAATATAACTGTTGTTGCAATGGGCTCTACTGGCAGCATTGGTCAGGACTCCCTAATAATTGTCATTGACCTGACACCACCTGCACTAACCCTGCAAACAACAACGTTAATAGCAAATTCACAAACGACTCAAGTCTCTGTAGCATGGAGTGGCAACGATGCACTCAGCGGAATTGACCACTACGAGATCGGGATCGGGTCATCCTGGATTAACATTGGCAGTAGTACTAGCTATACTATTGACACGGGCACGTTATCTGAGGGAAGATATACTATTTATGTACGCGCTTTCGATAGAAGCGGAAACTATAAACAATCCTATGCAATACTTATTGTTGATAGAACTGCACCAACGATAACAGTATCATATCCAAGTGACGGAGCCGTACTGAGCACAGGAGATATAACAGTATCCTGGACAGGTTCGGACTCATCTGGAATAGCATACTATGAAGTAAAGGTGGACTCTGGACAGTTCATACGTGTTGGAAAGGCAACTAGTTATTATCTCAGCCTCGGAGAGGGTATTCACACAATAACCATTAGAGCTTATGATACCCTAAGAAATTATGCGGAAGTTACCATAACGATAAAGGTTGACCTCACACCACCGGACCTAGAAATAACAAGTCCAGCCGACGGAGCCATAATAGCGAGTGGAACCGTAGCTGTTACATGGAGCAGCAGTTCAACAGATATTGCTTACTATCTCGTTAGATTAGACTCTGGAGAATGGATTAAGACTACTACAACAAGTTATACGTTTACTGGTCTCCTAGATGGTCCGCATGTAGTCTATGTTACTGCCGTCGACACTGCTGGCCATAGAACTTTAAGAACTGTCATATTCGTGGTAGTGATATCCGGATCATCTGTTCCTGAACCTGAGGCTCCTACCTTTGAGAAGCCAAACTTAGAAACAACCATCATAGAAGATATAACAACTACTGAAGGCGATAGCACAGCTCTAATCACTACTGAGAATGAAGCACCGAAAATTACCGAAGCTACGCATAGCGAGGTAGTCGAGATCAAATACATTACAGAAAAACCTGCATCCATAAATGAAACGACAAAGAAAATAACAACTCTAACCCCGATAGATTATAGAGAAAAGCACCGAGAAACATATCAAGCAGAAACGATACAGACTAATTCTATTCGGATTCCAGTT
This sequence comes from Desulfurococcaceae archaeon, assembly GCA_038888155.1. Classification (GTDB taxonomy): domain Archaea; phylum Thermoproteota; class Thermoprotei_A; order Sulfolobales; family Desulfurococcaceae; genus UBA285. The sequence goes on along the minus strand of JAWAJB010000007.1, from coordinate 4,297 downwards.
ATAAGAGACTCAGCAAAAAGCCACTCTACAATGATTGTGAAGATACTAGTTCTAGCCTACTCACCCTACTTAACTAAGCCACCCAGATAATCCCTTTCTTTTCTTTTTTATTTTTTCTCCTTCTCAAAATCCAAGGACAACCTAGCAGGCTCTATACTAAGATAATCTTATGCCCCTGCTGCGGTAGAAAGCCGCGCAGGGGCCAAAATGCGGTGACTTGCCATGAAAGGAGAAGTAATGAGACTATTCATAATATCCATCCTCCTAGTGGGGGTAATATCGACAGCCTATTCATATGCCCAGGATATACAAAAGCCAAGGTATAGGGGTACTGTCATAATTGAAGGTTCTGAGGTACTGGCGATCGCATTCGCAAGAATATTTGAAGCCGCTGGATATAAAGTTATTGTAAAAAACAGTGAAGCACAAAAGCCAAAAGTTGCGATAAAACAAGAAGGAGATACAACACCACCAACTGTGCGAATAACGACACCACCAAATGGATCATATGTTTCGAGAACAACTCCTCTAACGATTGAATCATCAGACAATGTAGCAGTTAGTAAGACAATACTGTATATCGAGGGAAGTATGGTAGCGGCATGGTCTGGAGGAGGAACATTCACATATAATTGGGATACGACACAGTACACTGACGGTCCAAAAAATGTAACTGTTTGGGCCAATGATACCTCAGGAAACACGAATAGTGCATACTACAGGTTCATAGTTGATAACACGCCACCGACTGTGACGATAACGTATCCCACGACCGATCAATATATAGGAACGAGTACAATAACAATACAGTGGTCTGGATCAGATAATTATGAGATAGACCACTACGAGATAAGTATAGATAACGGTCCCTGGATAAACGTTGGATTGAATACATCATACACAGTAACACTATCAGATGGTTATCATAATGCAACAGTGCTTGTTATAGATAAGGCAGGAAATGCAAACTTTGATATGGTTACATTCACAATAGACACACAGGCTCCAACAGTAACAATAACAAGTCCCCAGACTGGAGCATGGTTTAACATAAGGAATATAACCGTGTACTGGACTGCAAGCGATACATTGAGCGGCATTGACCACTATGAAGTTAGGATCGATGGAGGATCATGGATAAACGTTGGAACAAGCACATCGTATACGTTCACAAATCTGGCTGAGGGAACTCATACAGTAGAGGTGAAAGCAGTAGATCGCGCAGGGAATGCTCAAATAGCAAGCGTACAGTTCGGAGTCGATTTGACACCACCAACAGTTACCATAACAAGCCCAGCAAGTGGTTCATACATTCCCAGCAGAGATGTTACAGTGACATGGACCGGCAGTGATGGCTTAAGCGGAATAGATCATTATGAAGTCAGATGCACCAACTCAACATGGGACTCAGGATGGATAAATGCTGGAACCGCAACATCCTACACATTCGTAAATCTATCTGATGGGCAATACACAATATATGTCAAAGCTATAGACCGTGCAGCAAATGCTGCGGTAGACTACATAACAATAACAGTAGATACAACTCCACCATACGTCCACATAGATGCACCAACAGATGGAGCATACGTTCGAGGTACTGTAACAATACAAGTAACATGGAATGATGCAAACCCAGACAAATGCGAGCTTTACATTGACGGAACTCTCAAGTACACCTGGACAACAGCAGGAACAGTGACATACAACTGGGATACAACACAAGTAGCTGATGGATCTCATACAATTGAAGCAAAGGCATATGATAAGGCTGGAAATACTGCCAGCCACTCAATAACAGTAATTGTTGATAATACATTACCAACAGTCCACATAGACGCACCAATAGATGGAGCATACGTCCGTGGTATAACGACGATACAAGTGACGTGGAACGATGCAAACCCAGACAAATGCGAACTTTACATTGATGGAACCCTCAAATACACTTGGACAACAACAGGAACAGTAACGTACAGCTGGGACACAACACAAGTAGCTGATGGATCTCATACAATTGAAGCAAAGGCATATGATAAGGCTGGAAATATCGCCAGCCACTCAATAACAGTCATCGTCGATAACACACTACCATATGTTCACATAGATGCACCAACAGATGGAGCATACATCCGTGGCATAACGACGATACAAGTAACATGGAACGATGCAAACCCAGATAGATGTGAGCTATACATTGATGGAACCCTTAAATATACATGGACGACAGCAGGAACAGTAACATATAACTGGGATACAACACAAGTAATTGATGGATCTCATACAATTGAAGCTAAAGCATATGATAAGGCTGGAAATATCGCCAGCCACTCAATAACAGCCACCGTAGACAATACAATACCAACAGTTCACATAGATGCACCATTAGATGGAGCATATGTTCATGGCGTAGTAACAATACAAGTGACGTGGAGTGATACTAATCCAGACAAATGCGAACTTTACATTGATGGAGTCCTCAAGTATACTTGGACAACAACAGGAACGGTAACATACAACTGGGACACAACACAGGTAGCTGACGGATCCCACACGATCGAAGCTAGGGCATATGATAAGGCTGGGAATGCTGCCAGTCATTCAATAACAGTGATAGTTGATAATACATTACCAACAGTCCACATAGACGCGCCATTAGATGGAGCATATGTTCGCGGTGTAACGACAATACAAGTAACATGGAACGATGCTAATCCAGATAAATGCGAGCTTTACATCGACGGAACTCTCAAATACATGTGGACAACAACAGGAACAGTAACGTACAGCTGGAATACAACACAGGTAGCTGACGGATCCCACACAATTGAAGCTGTGGCATATGACAAGGCTGGAAACATTGCTAGTCATTCAATAATAGTGATAGTTGATAATACACTACCATACGTCCACATAGATGCACCATTAGATGGTGCATATGTTCGAGGCATTGTAACAATACAAGTAACGTGGAGTGATGCAAATCCAGACAAGTGCGAACTATATATAGATGGAACCCTCAAATACACTTGGACAACAACAGGAACAGTAACATACAGCTGGGACACAACACAAGTAACTGATGGATCTCACACAATTGAAGCTGTGGCATATGACAAAGTAGGAAACACTGCTAGTCACTCAATAACAGTAATTGTTGACAATACACTACCAACAGTTCACATAGACGCACCATTGGATGGAGCATACGTTCGCGGTATAGTAGCAATACAAGTTACGTGGAACGATGCGAACCCAGACAAATGCGAACTTTACATTGATGGAATCCTCACGTATACTTGGACAACAACAGGAGCAGTAACATATGACTGGGACACGACACAAGTAGCTGATGGACCTCATACAATTGAGGCAAGAGCGTATGATAAAGCTGGAAATACTGCTAGTCACTCGATAACAGTAATAGTTGATAATACATTACCAACAGTCCACATAGATGCACCATTAGATGGAGCATACGTTCGAGGTACTGTAACAATACAAGTAACGTGGAATGATGCAAATCCAGACAAATGCGAACTATATATAGATGGAACCCTCAAATACACATGGACAACAGCAGGAACAGTGACGTACGACTGGGATTCAGCACAAGTAACTGATGGGTCTCATACAATTGAAGCTAAGGCATATGATAAGGCTGGAAACATTGCTAGCCACTCAATAACGGTCATAGTTGATAATACATTACCATATGTCCACGTAGACGCACCATTAGATGGAGCATACGTTCGAGGTACTGTAACAATACAAGTAACGTGGAATGATGCAAATCCAGACAAATGCGAATTATACATAGATGGAGTCCTCACGTATACTTGGACGATAACAGGAGCAGTAACATACAACTGGGATACAACACGAGTAGCTGACGGACCTCATACAATTGAAGCTAGAGCATATGATAAGGCTGGAAATACTGCCAGCCATTCAATAACAGTAATAGTTGATAACACACTACCATACGTCCACATAGACGCACCAACAGATGGAACACATGTTCGGGGCGTAGTGACAATACAAGTGACATGGAATGATGCAAATCCAGACAAATGCGAATTATACATAGATGACGTTCTTAAGTACACTTGGACAATAACAGGAACAATGACATATAACTGGGATACAACACAAGTAACTGATGGATCTCACACAATTGAAGCTAGAGCATATGACAAAGTAGGAAACACTGCCAGCCACTCAATAACAGTAATAGTCGATAATACATTACCAACAATAGTTATTACTAGTCCGTCGAATGGTAGTGTTGTTAGCA
>JAWAJB010000006.1:0-48801 GCA_038888155.1 Desulfurococcaceae archaeon | reverse complement strand
CCTGGACCTATAATACCAGTCGATGTTATGTTGAGCAGGCAGGTCCTGTGCTTGAGCATATTTAATAGCAATATGTAAAAAAATAGCGTGCCGCTCAACCCCTTAACCTCTATGGGAGAGTAGATCAAATAATTACAGCACTTGTAGTTCACGCCAGTCATAACAGATGCGTATATGAGGGCAAGCTTAAACGAGCTCACAGCATCTCTGTCAGCTCCGCCCATAGCTTCAACGGAGCCCTGACCTGGGCTAATTAGCGTTACTCTTAAATCCACTACGATGCCTTTTCCGCTGTTATCAATTGCGAGTAAAGGGGCATCACAAGTTAGAACACTGGAGGGATGCATGCTCAAAGGCGAAATACAAGCTCCGAGCACAAGAGCTATTAGGAGAAGAGAGGGGCATACTATCAGTGCATCACACCTCAGTATAACTCTGATCAATCACCTCTCTTTCTTGCCGGTTATCATCACCTCTAATGAAAAAGGGATTAAACCCTTTTAACTTCCACTTAGAGCAGACTCCTTGTTAATAAGGAATAAATAACCTTATAAGTCAATTGGGTTAGGTTAGCATGGTTGACATGCCTCTACGGTTCCTCGCAGAGACTTTTGACAGGTTAGAGCAAATAACTGCGAGGACCCAAATGGTGTCGCTATTAGTGAGTTTATTCAAAGACACACCTACAGATATAGTAGATAAAGTGGTTTACTTGGTTCAAGGAGTTTTGTGGCCTGATTGGAAAGGCAATCCAGAACTCGGCGTTGGGGAGAAAATGCTCGTAAAGGCTATCGCAGTAGCGTGTAGCGCTAGCGAAAAAGAGGTAGAGCTTTTAGCTAGAAATACAGGCGACTTAGGTAAAGCAGCGGAGCAACTGAAGCTGAGAACAGGCCAATCTAAGCAAGCAGGGCTATCTCTATTTTCTTTTTCGCAGAAGGCTCCAGCAGAGTTAACAGTTCTAAACACTTATAACACGCTTGTAAAAATAGCAGTTGCACAAGGCGAGGGGAGCAAGGACCTAAAGATAAGGCTAACTGCCGGCTTAATTAAAGACGCATCGCCGAAGGAAGCAAAGTTCATTGTCAGATTTATAGAGGGCAAGCTAAGGGTTGGCATTGGAGATGCTACAATAATGGACGCACTTGCCCACACGTATGGTGGGGGCATTTCCGCAAGGCCAATTATAGAGAGAGCCTACAACCTAAGGGCAGATCTAGGGGAGGTATCAAAGATACTTGCAAGTCAGGGCTTAGAGGCCATTAAGGTTATTAAACCAGAGGTAGGAGTCCCAATAAGGCCCATGCTAGCAGAGCGACTCAGCGATCCAGCTGAAATACTTTCAAAGTTAGGGAATGAAGCTTTCGTTGAGTACAAGTACGATGGGGAGAGAGCGCAAATCCACTTGAAGGGCGGAAAAGTCACTATTTTCTCGAGAAGGCTTGAGAACATAACTCACCAATACCCTGATGTCGTTCAAAAAGTAGCTGGGAGCTTGGAGGTCAACAGCGCGATCGTTGAGGGAGAGATCGTGGCCTACGACCCCGACACGGGAGAGCTTAAGCCATTTCAGGATTTAATGCACAGGAGGAGAAAATATGATGTGCACGTAGCTATAAAGGAGTACCCAGTAAAAATCTTCTTGTTTGACCTCTTGTATCTCGATGGAGAAGACTACACAGTCAGACCGCTTACTGAAAGGCGTAGCGTCCTTGAAAAGGTGGTTAGGGCGTCCGAGGACGTCATGATTGCAGAGTATATTAAAGTTGACTCGCCAGCAGAACTTGATAGGTTCTTTCATAAGGCCATAAGTGAGGGAGCCGAGGGAGTTATGGTTAAAGCTATACACAAAGATGCAATCTACCAGGCAGGCGCTAGAGGCTGGTTATGGGTCAAGTATAAGAGAGATTACAGAAGCGAAATGGTAGATACCGTTGACCTAGTGGTAGTAGGTGCATTCTACGGCAAGGGGAGGCGCGGGGGCAGGTTTGGTGCTCTGCTAATGGCAGCCTATAATGCAGAGAAAGACGTTTTCGAGACCGTGTGCAAGCTAGGCACAGGGTTCAAGGACGAAGACCTTGAGAAGCTCCCGGACATGCTCAAGCCCTATATAAGGGCAAGGAAACACCCTAGAGTTGTAGCTCAAGTAGATCCTGACGTTTGGGTTGACCCTGCCCTAGTGGCTGAAGTTATTGGAGCTGAGTTAACCCTATCGCCTATACACACGTGTGGTATGGGGGCAATAGAGGCAGAGACTGGTATCTCTATTAGGTTTCCGAGGTTTATAAGATGGAGATCCGATAAGGGCCCCGAGGATGCAACAACTACCCAAGAACTCATTGAGATGTATAAGAGGCAACTGAGGAAGTTTTCGCGTGAAACACCTGAGCAATTGATGGGTGAAGCCTAGTATATTAACTTTTATTCCATTTACGCTCCTAGACTATATTAGCTGGTTATTCATTTAAATCGTGGAAAAGAGCAGAGGTGCATATATTAACTTTAAGCTTTAAAGGGTGCACGAGTTGCCAGCAGTAATCGCCATATTCACGGGCCCGGCTGGCTCAGGTAAAACCAGCTTAGTCAAGGGGTACTCAGATTGGATAAAGGCAAACTTGTTCCTTAAAGTCGGAGTTGTCAATTTAGATCCAGGCGCCGAAATACTTAATTACAGCCCAGTTTTTGACATTAGGAACATTTTCACTCTCAGTAACATTATGGAAAGGTATAACTTAGGCCCGAATGGAGCATTTATAAAGGCCTCAGACCTCTTGCTGGAGAATATTAACGAGATTTTATCCAGCCCTCCCTTTTCCAGGCTTAGTGAATGGGATATAATCCTCGTAGACACTCCCGGTCAAATGGAAGCCTTTTTATTCAGGCCAGTCAGTAGCGTATTTTTCCGGGAACTCGGCAAATTAGCTAACACTGTTGTGGTCTATATAGTTGATGCATCATCACTAGTAAAAGTCTCTGACGCTGTATTTTTGTGGCTCCTATACATTCTACTGCAATTAAAGACGGGCCTAACCACTGTCCCTGTTATAAATAAGAGGGATATTGCAGCTAACCTTAAAATAGCTAAGTTGCTTGTAGAGAACCCCCTAGGACTCCTAAAAGAAGTTGAAGAGGAGGGGCTAGCACACGACATTGTCCCCGAGCTCGTGAATATTGCTTTGAAAACTAGAGGCCCCTTTAGGGCTGTTTTGGTTTCAGCTAAGGAGCTTGAAGATATGAAATATTTACACGCACTATTGCATGAGGCGTTTTGCACTTGTGGAGACTTAACGTAGGGCGATTGCACATGAAGCTAACTAAGTGGTGAAATAAATTGAAAGTCTACAGGCCTAGGTCAGTTGTAAGCAAGTATTATGCTATGTTATTTTCCCTCCCTAGGTGGCAGTACTTAGCTACAATGTTTATAGTCATAGGCCTCTCTTTAATAATTTCCATGGGTGATCAATCTTTCCCGCTTTTAATTAACTCTTCGCTAGTCTTCGCTGTTATAAGCATTTACGCAAAGTTATACACGAAGAGCGTTTTCTATAAAGTTAAGAGATCAATTGGAATTGCACTGACTGTTTTAATTTACTCAGCAATATTCACTGCTATTACGAGGAAGGCCCTAGTGGCAATCTCATCAACTTCGACCTTAATCGCTGTTGTACTTCTCGGGCTCGACGGGGCCAACATATCTAGGCTCATTTTAGCCTCTATACCTTCACTAACTACAATTTATGTTTCCCACGTAACAGGGTACATTGATTTAGATAAACTGCTATTGGGGGCTGCGATTGTCTCGGTTGTACTGGCGCTCGAAATACTTATCATCGCCTTTATGTCTCGACGTAAGATTAACCAGCACAGCTTTCCAGCTATTGGCACGCTTTTCCTCAGAAACTGGTTAGATAGGAGAACAGAAATTGAGGAGGTATTTGACGACTTAGGAGAGCATCAATATGTAAATCCAAGGATGGTCGAACTCGGGAAGTTGGCAGTTGTCTACACCGATGTGCATTACGGTCCCTTCTCGAACATCGGGAGCAGTAGATTACCTAAGGCACTTTTAGACGTCTTCAGGAAAATTGGCTTCAATGACGTCATTTCGCTTCATGGCCTCGGATCTCACGATAGAAATATAGCCTCGTCAAAGCACATGGAAACGTATATTGACGCACTCGTGAAAATCTATTTGAACTCGGAGAGAGTACCTCTGCTATACCATGGATCTTTTATTAGCGAGGACAACGAGTGGAGAGCTCTAGGAGTAGTGTTCGATAAGTTCTCGTTGCTCTTCGTTTCGAGACCTGGCAGGGGAATAGATGACCTACCATATATCCTTCAAGTCGAGTATGAGCTTAAGGCCAAAAGCAGAGGACTTGGAGATACTGTTATAGTCGACTCTCACAACTGGGAGCTAGAAGACAAACTTGACATTACAACGCTGAGACCGCTTCTCGATAGATCCCTCTTGGAAATAGAGAGGTTAAGGCATAGAGCTCCAGTCGAGGTTAATTCTAAGTACAAGTGCATAAAGACCAAGTCTCTTGGTTTAATTGGCGACGAGCTCTGCGTTTTATGTTTGGGCGGCCTCGAGCGAGAGGAAGCTTGCCTGGTGTACTTGAGAGGAAATAACATGAAGCCAGGGGTAAGGGACTTAATTATAAGGGAAGCTAGCCACTTGGGCACAAAACTCATTGAGGTAATAACTAATGATGAGCACAGCGAGACAGGCACTAGGTCTTACATTGCTTATATACCAGTTCACGACTCTCCAGAGCTTCTCGAGGCCGTGAGGAGAGCATCCCAAGAAGTGACTAAAGCTCAACCACACAGAGGGGCTTGGCTCTACGCCTCTCGAATGGATTTAAAGCTAATGGGAAGAACTGCTATTGAGCTAGAGTCCCTTTTAAAGAGAAGCATTAGAGAAACAGTTGTATTGCTACTCACCTACGTGTTTGCTACTCCTATTGTCCTTTCGCTACTGATTTAGCCCCTAAACGTAAATGCCCCTTATAAACCCCTTCCTTCAAAATACGGATATTGTGTGATTTGTTTTTTAAAGAGGGGTTTACCCGTTGGGAGTACCAATACCAAAGTGGAGTTATAGGATAGAGAATATCGTGGCGACTGTAATACTAGAGCATGAACTAGATATAGATCTCCTTGAAACAGAGCTCCCCAATTTGGTTTACAAACCAGAGCAGTTCCCCGGCGTTATTTTTAGGCTAGAGAGACCAAGGGCAACCGCGCTTATCTTCAGGTCAGGTAAGATGGTTGTGACGGGAACTAAGAGCATTACTCAATTAGTTGAGGCTGTTAAGAGAATAATAAGAACCCTTGATAGGTACGGGATAAGGGTACGTGGAAAGCCTAGAGTTCAAGTCCAAAATATTGTAGCTGGAGGAGACCTCAACTCGTATGTAAACCTCGAGAAAGCAGCCTACTACTTAGAGGACTGCATGTATGAGCCCGAACAATTCCCCGGCCTAATACACAGGATGAGAGATCCTCGGGTAGTTCTCTTGATCTTTAGTAGCGGTAAGATGGTCATTACTGGGGCCAAAGAAGAGGCCGAAGTAGAGAGAGCCGTTAAGCAAATAGCAGGAAAGCTTTGGGATACAGGGTGTATTGTGGGGTCTAGGGAAGAAGTAGAGGAGTTCTAGCTGATTGTTGCTTCTAGGCACTATACATATATTATCCCATTTTTAGTATCACATATATAGTGATGAGGCGGGCAGCCTCTAAGACCATGAAAAGGAATGAAGAGCGCTTAGCTCAATCTGATTTGCCCATTGTGCCTGGGATAATAGTTGTTCTTGACATTGACAAGTTTGGAGACTATATTCAATCTCTCGGGCTTGATCCATACAGGCCTAACACTGTTAGTGGAGAGCTTACAGCGTTAGTTGAGAAATTTGCTTGGAAATATCGCGGAGTTGTAATTTACGGCTTAAGCCCGGAGAGGGGCACGGAAGAGGCCGTAATCGAAATTCCATATGGTCACGAGGAACTGGAGTCCATTTTGGGAGATCTAAACAATATAAAGACTACCATAGAAAAGTATAGAGCATCAATATCTATAGCTGTAGTAAAGGACTTTGTTACAGCCAAACCAGCTAAGAACAGAAGAGAAGCATACTATGGCACTCCAGGAAGGGCCAGAGCCATAAGGGCGCTAAAAGCCGTTAAGAGGCGAGGGGGAGGGAGAATAATAGCCCTTTCTTAAATTTTGTTAGTGGTAAATTTGTATGTACACTTGGATTATTGAGGACAAACTCGCCCAATCGCCTCTGCCAGCCGTTTCCATGTTAAATAGCATTGCTAAGGTGTTCACCGGAGTTGTGGTACTGCCCACAGCTAATGAAGTGGGTCCCATTTACCTTGATTACCTTAAGAGTTTAGGTGTTGATCTGTTGCACATTCCCACACATGACCGTTTTCCTGTCGATCTACTCGATATTCTTAGGGCCAGTGCATTCATTGAGAGGCAATTAGAGATGGGAGGAAAGGTGCTAGTTCACTGCTACGGTGGATTGGGCAGGAGCGGCTTAATTACAGCTAGCTACTTGGTTTTCAAGGGGATGAGCGTCCAAAGTGCCCTTAGCCACGTTAGGGAAAGGATCCCAGGATCGGTTGAGAACAAGTGGCAGGTTCAAGTCCTCGAAGATTATGGTGTCTTCCTGAGAGCGGTCGATAGGAATAATCTAACGGGATTCATAGAGGCCATTGAAGACCTTGTCGAACTCGATAGTTGCGCTTATAGGCACTTATCCAAGGTTATTCAGTTCACGATTGAGTTACATCGCGGATTTAACTTGAAGCACATTGACCTGGAAAAGGAGCTGCTAATCTCAATGGTACACTCGCACAAAAAAGAAATTTCTGAGGTCCTCAGGAGAAAAATAGGTTTTAAGGCGGGAGAAAGCAGTGGCGGCGAGCTATCCTATTTAGCGCATTTACTAGACTATAGAGAGGACTCACGAGCTGTAGTGATAGATATTGAGGATATCGATGGAGGGAAGGTAAAGCTTCTGTGCTCCTACCCCTGCCAGGACGTTGCTGACAAACTAAAGAGAGACCTAGCAAAGCTCATTGACAAGATCTCCCAGCACAAGTTAAAATTAGACTGGGATTTATACCTGAACCACGTATAATAACCTTGATCTTCAGAGAATTTTATTTGATAATGGGCAGGCTTAAGCCAAAAACTACCATAAAATGGCACCAAGCCTGGTATTAAAGCAAAGCATCAAAAACGCGAGATAGCTTTTACTTAGCTCCGATACAACACAACGGTGTCTAAGAATCGAAGTCGCTTTGGTATTGGCGGGTGAGTCGAGAAGAACTCAGATACTTCTTCGGCGCTTGTTCTCTTAAGTTGTTCTACGACTCTATCTATATCAACGTTCCTCAAGTCTCTTGTAGGTGGAGTGTAGTGATAGAACGGATTAGCCAGCGCTTCAGTAATGGCGTATATAAACAGTGTTCTAAGTTTGCTCCCCGAGACTATCTCCTTGGCTGAGCTAACTGATGAGTAGTACAGGTGTATTCTCGCTAAAGCTCTCTGCATGGGAACGGGACCTGCTGAATATGCCCCTGCCGAGTCTGCGTAGTATTCCCTAAGTCTACTGAAAGCCAGCACTAGCACCTGCACTATAAAGCTAATGCTAACTGCAACTAGGCCAGCCAACAACAGCGGCAACCCGCCCCCTCTCCTATTACTTGATCCGCTGTAGTACGACCTAGCGTAACCTGTTATCATGCCCGCCCTGACAAGAAATATTCCCATGAAGTACAGGACGCTCGGTATAATCCCCATAAATAGCATTATAGCGTTATCTCTGTGTTTGTGGTGCCCTAACTCGTGGCCTATTATTGCTTTCAATTCCTCCTGTGGTGTAATACTTGCAAGGCTACTTGATACTGCAACGTATTTACCAAATAAGAAATTGCCGTATGCAAATGCATTAGGGGGGCCCCTTACAATAACTGCCTTAGGTGGCTTAGCGAGATTTAGTGTTGCGGCAACTTCGTTTACCATCTTCTGCAGCTCGGGATTGGATTTAGCTCCGTACATCAGGTTAATCGTCAAGGGCGATAAGAAGTAGGATATAGCATTGAGCAACACTATGAGAGTGATGACTGATACAATTACCCCTGTTGTTATCTCTGCCTCAAAGAAACCCGCCAATATGTTGGCTATCAGACCTATCCCAGCTAGCCCCGACAGAACTACAGACAAGCCTATTATTAGCATGGATGCTTGAAGAGTAAACCTGCTAGCAACTTTCCTTGCAACCCTTGGCGCTAAGTATCCTGCGGCAAACATTAGCACAGCGAAACCTACTACGTACACTAGTATTAGCGAGAATAAAGTAAGTGGATCGTAAAATAGCCACCACATTGCAATTCAACACCTATTTTTTTCCATATTTATCTGGGCTTTTAAGCCTGTAGTTCACTGCAAGCTCCATTCAGGCAAATTACAAGTGTAGAGCACACCGATATAGCCTCTGATATCCCACTACAGCTAATATCATTGCTATTAATACAACAAAAGCCGTTAAAGCCATAGCGACTTCACCCTGTAAATTGCTGGCAGACGCTTGTGGCGTTTCAACGCTACTATTCTTGCTTGTTGAGTTCTCAGCTTGCCCGATCCCCTGCGTATTGTGGTTACAACCATCTGGGCCCGCCTTATTGTAGCTACCATTTTGCCTACATGTAGAGGAATACACTTGTAAGAGCGCTACGATAAAAGAATATGCTGTAATAGAAGTGTCTATATCTCCTAGCATTTCTGCCTCTCTTAGCAACTCTAAGTAGATAGCATGAATTACTCCACCCTCTACAACAGGGTATAAGCTCATTAAGCTCTGCTTGTTGTTTAAAACACTATTAAATGAGTTAAAGGCTGAGTGGACAGCTGAGATGGAGTATCCTATAACGTAGATCGAAGCACCTATAATTGCTGTGCTATTGTTCTCGTAGGCGTAATTCAGCACGTTAACGTACTCCGCTGCAATTTTTAGGGCATCCGCATTCGTGCCCGCCTCCTCAAGTAGCCTAGACGCATACGTGTATATTCCCAGTGCGTGAGAGTACACATTTGTGTAAGTCCTTGGGGCACACTCGATAGTAACGCGGCTGTTGCCAATCAAGGAGCGGAACATTTTCACTGTCTCAACGAGCCTCGCTACGGTGGCGGCACCGGATATTTTTTCAGAGCTGTCCCCCGAGCTCTGAACTCCATTGTAATGCAACCATGCATTAATAATTAGAGCCTGTATCAGGCTACTCTCAATACTGCACTCCTCGGAGTACGCTTCATTGATAGTTGACACTAAAGTTGAATTTAAATCACTGATAACAGAGCCTAAAGAGGCCTGGTTAGTAATCAGCTGAAGAGACCAGTACGCTTTAAGCGCATTCTCGTATACCTTCAACATTGATAGGGTAGAGTATATAGGGTATAGGGGCTCGGCGCTCACTAAGTTGTTGTACGTACTGTTCAGCTCTTCAGCGATTTTTAAATACCTGTAGCCGTAGTAGCCCCCGATTCTCTGGGCTAGTCCCGTAAGCCCCATTAAAATTGTGCTTACCCTCCGAGAAAGATTTGAGAAATATACTCCTATGTTCACAGGTAAGCTACTAGGGCCACTGTCTAGGGGTCTTGTACGCGTGATGTTAACTTCTGTAAAGTAATATAAAGCCTCGGCAATGTTATTTACCTCTACAACGCTCACATTAAGCTTCCTGCCATATTCTAATAAGTCAATGCTCTCATAGGTGATCCTAGTAACAGTGATTAGAGGACCTACTCTAACCTCTTCGTATTTAGGATACCGGTACACTCTTTGTCCGCTCGGTATTAGGAAAACTTTAAATCCGCTATTGGCTGCTGCGTCTAGCTTTTCCTTGAGACCGCCAACAGGACCAACGCTACCATCGGGGTTTATCATGCCCGTCATAGTTGTCGTTTCTGTTATTGTTGAGTTCGAGAGAAGGGCTAGGAACCCAACAGCCATGAGCGCCCCTGAGCTTGGTCCTCCAATGAGAGGTGCGCCAGACTCTACTAGCACGTAATAGTCATAGCTTGAAAAGTCCAACCCTAATAGTGTTGTTGCCACATATGCAGCAACCCTAGCTGCTCCTTGAGTCTCTATTTCCGTGTATGGTAGGGCTGAGAAGAAAACTCTCCCCCCTCCTGGGTAAGCTACAGCGAGAGTTATGTTTGAGAGAATACCCTGTCCGCTACTAGATACAGCAGGAGCTCGAACGGTTAGCGAGGCCACCATTGAGTACTGAAAAAGCCCACTGGTTAGCGGTGAGGCTATAGAGAGTATTAACAGAGATGCAACAAATAGCGCCTTCAATTTAGAGGCAAACATTAACCTCCCCTTTAAGCAAAACCCTATTTTTAGATGTGCAATCGTCCTTAAAGGTTTAACATAAGTTAAGGGAATCAATTTCGCGTATTAATTAAGTACCCTTTAAATAGCTATATATCAGTGATGAGGCCGACATAACCTGAGTATTGATGAGGGGTCGATTAGCTGATCTTCAATTTAAGCTGAGCAGAGGAGCCTCGCTGCCTCGTAGGTGTTAAATTCTACTAGGGCGTACTCGCGATTATCAACTACCGCTCTCTCTACCTCAACCATATTCGTTGAATATGTCTCAAGGTAACCAACGCCGTTGGGAGGGACTTCTCCTAGATCCATCCAAATAACTATGGACATTGAGCCTAGTGAGCCGAGCTTCCTAATTAAAGGCGAAAGGTACTCCTCTGTGTTGGGGTTAACTACAACACCAGGATGGTAGGGGCCTGTAGCTGGCATAACGACGAGGAGCTTGTTTTCTGCAAGCGGCACTTTAAGGAAACACGGGAATCTATAGACTTCAAAGCAGTGAATACTTGGGTGCTCATGTCCTATAATCACTATATCGCTCTCTGACAAATCTACTTCCTCGTGCCCGTGCGTCAATAGTACTCTCTTACCCCTACTAATAGTGAGAAGGCTTCTCGCGAAATTAACGTTTAGCCTCTTAAGAAGAGGTTTAATGAAGTTATCGTGATTACCTCTTATAACAGTGACCTCCTGTATTCCTAATTCGCGTAGGGAATCTATTAGCTTTATTGTTTCCTCTTTCTCTTGCCGCAAAAGTCTATCGAAAGCGTGTTTTAAATCGCCATTAATAATTACTCTCTTTGTCTCCACTCTTTGAAGTACAACACTCAACATATCAATTGTTTTTCTGAGCTGAATCCGAGGTATAAAGATAGCGGCATATCTCCCTGTCCTTCTTGTGCTGTAAACAAGCCCACGCGATGCAGCCTCCTCGAATCCAAGGTGCAAATCTGCTAGCACCATAGTCTTAGTCTCCTCAATGTACAGGAAAGGCGTTCCTACTATAATGTAGATCCCCGTATCCTCGCCCGAGATAAGCCTCCTGAGCATAATTCCCAACGCTTTTCTTCTATATGTAAAATAGGAGAGCGGGCCCGCCGGGATTTGAACCCGGGACCTACGGGTTAAGAGCCCGCCGCTCTACCAGGCTGAGCTACGGGCCCAGCCATAAACTAATTAGAATGTCAACCAGTTTTTATATCTTCTTCAACTTTAATTTAGGCAGATAACTAAATATAACACTGGGTACTTGGATTTGCAGAAGAAGCACAAGAAGCTAACTGACTACGCTAAAAAGCGAGAGGAGAATAAAATCAGCGAGGCGACTCTTGAGAAAAGAGACGAAAAATCCACTGAAAGGAGCAGCAAGACTAGCGATACAGTGCTGAGAGAGGTCTTAGAAGCTATCATGCAGAGGCAACGTTCTTCCCAACTTGAAGCTGAAAAGCAACCTGTCCAAGTAGAGCCTGAGGAAAGACCTCAAGTCATTGAGAAGCAAGCGGAGAACAAAATCCTAGAGCTAGCCCAAGAGGCTTACAAGAGAATTAACGTCAAGTTGATTGAGTGCGATAAACAGGGAGTATGCGTCGATGGCAAGAGAATAGGCGAAGTTTTCGAGGACTCAAAGGGATTGAGGTGGCAGAGAGGTTTTTTAAACACGAGTAGGCTTCCAATATTCATTGACTACATAGCGGAGGAGGCTAAAATCACTGGACGAGTTGGCAAAGCATCTATTATAGTATCCTCTCGAGATGCAAAGGCGATAATACCAGACGATTATATTTGTGAAGCCACTTCAAGGTACGGTATACTTATAAACTTAGAGAGATGCTCGGGCTATAAAGTATCCCCTTGGAGCAGTAAAAGTAGGAAGAAAGAAAAATAGTTAGTGGAGTTCACTTAAGCTGGAATGTACAGAGCTCTGCTCTGAGGCTCTACGTCCATTAACCTAGCCACTCTTCTTCTGCGTCTCTTCCTGGTGCTACTCGGCCTCCAAGTCATATCAGGTGTTCCAAGGCTACCATCAGGGAACTCGATTATTTTCTTGAGGGCTAGGAGGTGGCTAATCGCCCTCCTAACTCGATCTTCTCCAACAACTCCGCTGAACTCTCTTACTAGGTCCTGGAAAAACACTGGTTTGCCCTTTCTCTTAATCGAGTTATACACCATTTCTGGGAGCTCCGGATCTCTTGGTGCAACCTCTATTACGACATCTCGGTCTTCGTAAACAACTTTTTTGTCTCCAGGCATAAAAACATCCCCACATTTATATGTGGGCTCTCTAACTTATAAAGTTTTCATATTTGCTAACCCACATATGTATATTCAAGTATTAACTAAAAGAACACATAAATATTGGTTTACCTAAGCTAATTTACAAAAAACATCTTTAATTTGTTGCAGTAACAGAATAAATTTGTGGAGGATAAAAATGGAGGGAGGCGAGCTGGTAAGCAAGCTCGAGGAGGCAATAGACCTAGTAGATAAGATTGAGGGATTCATAAGTAGAGTTAAACCTGGAGATCAAATAGCTCCGGGGTTAATCTACCAAATTTACGAGTCCCTAGTGCTTTTAAGAGAAAAGATAGTCGAGGCCAGAATGGTAGCGGCGTCACGTTAACTCCTTCAAATGAACCTATGAGTAGCGAGCTAATTAGCGGAGTAGCCTAAATTGGATGCCCAGTTTGCTAGCGTAATATGTTTTGGCGTCCACGGGTCTCTGAATGCGAAATTCGCGTTAACTAATGCGTTATTTCATAAGCGTAATATATCTCCCCTATAGATTCTGCTCTCTTTATGTAAGTGTGAGGATCTGTAAAGATAAGCCTATCTGCGTGCTCTAGCAAGTCAATACTGCAGAGATCTCCTAAGTACGCCTCCCGTGTATTTAGTCTCTGAATGTAAGCTTTCCTCGCAAAAACTCTCTTGGCTTTTGCGAAGCCCAAAGCTACCGGCTGCTTTTCGCCTACGGCCAAAAGATTAACGCAGTGCGCGTGATTAACTACAATAGGTCCTACGGTCGATACAAGTATGCACTTTAATGACGAGAGGATGTTCACTCTACCTTCACCAATGAGGACAGCTGTTTCTTCAGATAGAACAACCGAAACCTTAAATAGCCCAACAACAAGCACATCAACGTCTTTTAGGTGCACGTCCTCGACGCTTCCTATGCGTACTACCATAAGTACACCTACATATGTACATAGCTATAAATGAGTGCTTATATTGTTGTTGAAAGCCCACGCGAAGAGCGCCATGTCAACCGAACAACTGCTCAATGTGAGCTTATTTAGAGATAGTTACTTATCAATAGGAATACTAGTAGCAGGAATACTACTAGCGAGGGGTTTCTGGACAACCTAGACAACCTAGCTTACAAAGCTTGGCTAGTCAATTAATTCCTGAATAGGTTTATACACACCTGGGTGAAGACCCCCCTTCTTTGCCCTTATTTGGTCTACGATCCAAACAGCGAGCTTGTACGCGCCGTTTCTGTATTCGAGAAAGCCTCTCCTAGCTAGTAGAGCAAGAGTAATGTATAGTTCTCTCATTATGATTGCGTCCTCGACCTCGGACGTGAGATCCGTTTCTCCTTGCCTTGCTCTCTTCTTAACTTCTTCCTTTAGATCTAACACAGCAATTATTTCACCTGCGCTTATGTGGCGTATAAAGTACTCCATAATAAGCCTCTCGAGTTTGTTAAGCGAGAGGATTTCCCTGATGTTCCTCTTCATGACACTAACCACTCAATGTTAATAATACCACGTATTGTAGTAAAAGTGCTCAGAGACCATAAAAGTAGCGTTTCTGCGCGCTCTACAGAAGCCCTTAAATAAGCACTTATCGCACAGCGGTTGTATGTCCCTCGAGCAAGTCTCTCGCGCAGTAATCCAGAAAAAGTCATCTATGGTCGTAGCCGAGATGCCTGATTTGACAGCCACATACCTATAAGCCCTTTTAGTAAACATCCTTAGTAGCAAATCTTCCTCATATGTGACTTCTTCACCGCGCTTAATCTTGTCCCAAAGAAAGCCTGAAACCATGACCAGCCCAACTCTGAGAGCAATCCTAGATAAGTGGTTATCTACTGCTACGTCAATATCATCTGTAGGGTTAAATAACCCCCTTTCAGTGAGGAACTTTATTAATAGCATCGGCTTCTTCTCTACGGGGTCTTCATAAGCCCTGAAGATCCTTAGGTTGTCCACTAGCCCAGGCTCAGAGAGAGTTCCACGCACTTTGTTGTTTGAGCTCTCAATTAGCTTGAGGGCGCTCGAGTTGTAAAGCCTCACGAGCTTTAAGCCGAGGTCTCTCAAGAGCATAGCTCTCACTTCCATGTCTGGCGGTTGGGCTGTTTCAGAGCTTAGCATTAGCCTAACTTCATCCATTGAAACCCTTGAAAGCCTTTGGGGAGTAAAGAACTCTGGGTCTTCAGAGAACTTCTTCATTGCGAGCCTGTACAGCAAATAAGAGCCGTTGTAACACCCATCTTCTAGGCATGCGTAGTAAGGTTTACCCGGCCTGCTAAACCTGTGATCTAGAGCTACAGTTGCTATGAAGTAACCAATTACTCTTTCTGCGTCTGCATCTCTAGGGGGGTAGTACCTCTCGTCATATAAATTCAACCTGGGAAGCGCACTTGATTTATTTTTCAGTGCCCTTGAAACCCTGTTAACCGCCGCGAAATCCACTCCTATGATATCCACAGAGACACCTTTTATTACGAGCCCTCTCCTAAATCGAATTATTCAACTTTGTGTTTTTAACCGGTTTAATCGCCCGTTTGCTCACTGCGCTTATATCTGAGTGCTGGCTTACTGCAGAAAGCTAAAGCTACGCTGTGAACTTTTTAAGGAACTCCGAAGCAAATCTTCTCCTGGTGATCAAAAGATTTGTGTTTGTAAAGTGACCCTACCATACCGAGTAGGCTCGATTACTGTAGCTTTAGCCTATCAATGTAATAATCAAGTATATTCCTCTCGAGTTCTGCTATTGTTTTAAACTCATCTTGCTCTACAATTGTGAAGGGAATGACATCCTTGATGCTCGGTAGGCCGCAAATAACCATAACTAGCCTGTATATACCTATTCCCACTCCAGCCGTAGGGGGCATGCCGTACTCAAGCGCTCTTACGTAGTCCTTATCCATTGGGTGGTACTCTAAGTCTGAAAGGCCAAATTTATCCTTTAACATAGCCCTAGTTTTCTCCTCCTGTGCAAAGAAGAAGTACTGAACTACAGGGTTGTTAAGTTCGCTGTATCCGTTAGCAACTTCAAGGCCATTGACGAAGAGCTCAAACCTTTCAGAGTACTCTGGGTTCTCCCTTGAAGGCCTTGCAAGGGGGGATATGTCGCGAGGGTATAGAGTTACATATGTTGGTTGAATCAACTTAGGCTCGACAAGCCTCTCGAAAATCTTTTCGACTACCTTACCCCTCCTTGGATCATAGGCTTCAATATTTAAGCTCTTAACTATCTCAAGTAGCTCCTCGACTGTCTTTCCCTTAACCTTCACGTTGCCGTACTCCTCAATTGAGTCCTCTAGCGTTATGCGCTTCCAGGGCGGCTTAAAGTCGATCTCCACTTTCTCGCTTCCCTTAACAACTTCTACTTTATAGTCCCCAAATGCGCTCTTAACGGCGTATGCTACCATGTCCTCAACAAGGCTCATCATGTCGTTCCAGTCAGCGAAGGCATAGTATATCTCTATTTGAACGAACTCTGGATAGTGGAGAGCATCAATATCCTCGTTTCTAAAGCAAGGAGTTATCTCGTAGACTTTAAACAGATTTGCTATGATAGCGCGCTTCAAGTAAGTCTCTGGGGATATGCTTAGGTAGACGTCTCTGCTTAAAGCGTGCATCCTCGTTACGAATGGCCTTGCTAAAGCCCCGCCATATATTGACTGCAATTTAGGAGTGTGTATCTCGATGAAATTTTTAGAGTCAAGGTAATCTCGGAAAGCCTTCTCTATTTTATACGTAGTTATTACAGCCCTTCTGACATCTCCATTTAATTGAATATCTAGGTAGCGCATTCTGTACCTCTTTTCGCTGTCTGCAAGGCCGTGCCACTTTTCAGGGTAGTCTCTCCACGTAATTGACAGTAGCTTAAATTCCTCGACTAGTAGCGAGAGCTCGCCGCGAAGAGTCCTCATGGGCCTTCCCTTGACCCCTATTATATCTCCCGTGTTCAAGAACTTAACTAGTTGCCATTTCTTTTCGCCAACCACGTTGTACCTAAAAACTAACTGTATCGTCGCTGTTCCGTCATTTAGCGTTGAGAACACTATTTTACCGTGCTCTCTCATTCCTTCAATCCTTCCTGCAGTTGAAATAGAGTCGCTCGCTTCTTCTCCCTTGTTGAGGTGCTGGTACTTGCTCCTAACTTCTGCTAAGCTTGATGTGATCTCATATCTGTACTCGGAGAGGTACGGATCCTGATCAAGCTCGATCAATCTCCAGAACCTATGCGAGCTCAATTGGTAAATCACCTTTGTATCCCAAGTACTTTATCCTCTTTAGATATTTATTGTTAAATACTTATTTTCGCTTAAAGTACCCAAATTCTGCCTATTACACTATTCTATCTCTGTATTCTCAAATCCAGGCCTGCAGACTATTCCATAATCTCTGCACTTCTTGTAAATTCTGTCCTTCACATTTTTCCACCACACTCGTGTTCTAAGTTGAATGTAGCGGTATAATTCGTGCTCAGGGCTTCTCATAAATGGCTTTACGTTAATTTGATCAAAGTAGAGCGTTGAGCCTGTCCTTGCGCTCAAATTCGCAATTAAATCCAAGGTGACTTCGTCGTCGTTAAGCCCAGGTATGATAGGGCCGTAGAAAACCCAAGTCTTGACTCCAGCGGAGCTCAGCCTTTCGAGAGCTAATGCCCTCGCACTCGGAGGCGAGGAGCGAGGCTCTATTGCTCTAGCAACTTTGTCATTAAAAGTGGTGATAGTGAACCCAACGTCCACGAGTTCTGTGCGCGCGGATAGAACATCAACGTCCCTCAGCACTAGAGTGTTCTTCGTTTGAACGCTCACGCGGAATTTGTTGTTTAAGAGAACTTCTACGCAGTTACGCGTAAGCTTAAACACCGATTCGACTGGCTGGTATGGATCAGTGATAGTGCCAACCCCGACTACTCCTGGCTTAGCTCTTTTAGCTTCTCTGCTGATCAAGTCGACTAAGTTTTGCTTAATAGCTACTACTTTCCCCCAGTTTTGCGATATTCTCCTGTCGCGCGTATAGAGCCTCGCGTAGCAATAAGTGCACCCATGGCTACACCCAACGTAAGGGTTTAGCGCGTAGTCTAAGCCCGGTAGTCCGCTCTTAGATAGCGCCGAGCCCACGTTAGCGTAGCGCAGTTGTAACCCGCGAAAGTTAATCAAAGGAGTTCACACCTAGTGCCTCCTAAAGAACTCCTCTAACCGCCTAGTGGCGCTAACTCTCTTGATTAGCGTTGATGAGGTAAACCATTTTGTGCAACCAAGCCTTGTAGACCTGTTGAGGTACTCGCATACCTCCCTAAGGCTTGATGCCCTTAGCGTTGGGCCCCTTCTAAACATCTCTCTACAAGACTCCCTCACAAACCAAACGCCTATAGGCAAATTAAAGCCTGGGTAAATTTCCCTAAACAAGATAGCGGTAGACTGCCTCTTTATGCTCCTAAGGTATTCTAATGTAGCCAGCATGCTAGCGTAGTAGCATCCGCCAATCCCGGGGTAGGTTGTCCTCCCAAAGTAATCCTCGTAATCGCCTTCAACAGCCACGTTAGCGCTACTCGGGTTCCAGGTTGACCCAGGCCACCACGCCTCTAGCCACTCATAGCTCCACCTCGACGGGTAGAGGACTCCAATAAAGAGGTTATCGTGAACTCTATACTCAAAGACGAGAATTTCGCTTAGCGGCTCGTACTCTTTGACCTCACCGAGGACGTACTTACAAAGGACGCTGTCTACAGCTGTAATGCTCCACCTAGTAGGAACAAGTCGCCTATTTTTACCCAGGCCAAAGGATCCTAGGCTGAAAGCTTTTTGTATGTGGGATACAGGAATACCTGAGCTGTACAAGTAAATAACTGCCTGGCTCGCCTGGAGATCTGTATCGTAGTAAGCCCTCTCAAGCGGTCTAGGTATACTTGGATTCCCCACAATCCTCAAGCCTGTAAGGGGTGCACGAGGGCCTTGAGGGGGCTCGTGCTCGTTGAACGTAATTAACGGCCTTGGCCTTTTCTCTAAAATTAACTGGACGTCAACAGGTTTAGAGCTTAAAACCATTAATCTAGCCTCGTCTAACACTTTATCCCACGGGTTCTTAGCGTTGACTACTTTAAACCCCGTTACTAGGCTCCACCTGTACTCTAAGATATCCTCTATGCTTAGGTTAGCCCACCTCTCAGGGTAGTCAAATAGTGTGGTATCCCCAGAGAGGGGCGGTGCAGAGGGGCCAGCCCTCACGTATGGGTAGCCTATTCTTCCAACGAAAACAGAAGGGGGGGAGGAGCCCTCCACGAGCGGAGATAGGCTTACTTCCCGGAGCTTAAGCGTTGCTCGGGCCCTAGCTAGAACTGGGCAGTACGATAGACCACATAAACCCCTCCCTCGGCACATCAAGCACAGCGATGTATCTAGCCTCAAAGTAATTAACCCACACAGTTACATATAGTGAAAGCTCTTAAATTAAAGTTTTTAGTTTTTATAGTAAAATTCAACCTCGTTGGCTTAAGGTGTTAAAAAGGATTAAAATCTATTCAGTCAAGCTACCTCTGAGCTGATCAATAGCTGGACTAATCCACGGCAACACTAATTTGCCCTGCTTATCTGCCTCTAGCCAGGCATCCCATTCTTTCTTCGTGCTCTCCTCTATGAGCTCTATTTCAACGTCAGTTAGATGAGAGAACCTGCCTTGGATCTTTAGGTACTCCTTAACGTGCTTTCTAGGTGAGGGCTTGTGCGTTAGCTTAAATTTACCGCTTTCATATTCCCAGAGAATCCACATCCCTGTTTCTACTGCAAGCCTCGAGAGATCTACTGTCAGCTGAGGCGGGGTAAACCAACCTTTTGGACAGGGCACTAATATGCTGAGAAACGCAGGTCCTCCGCACTCCAGTGCCTTGCGAACTTTGTTGACTAAGTCTAAAGGAGGCCAAAGCGTTGCAGTAGCAACATATTTTATACCGGGGTGTGATGCCACGACTAAAGCTAGATTCTTCTTTAGCCTTTCGTTGCCTATCCTCTTAACTCTGCCAGAAGGAGTGAACGTGGTTGTAGCGCCCCAAGGTGTAGTACTTGAGGCCTGTATCCCCGTGTTAGCGTATGCCTCGTTGTCGTATAGTATGTAAGCTAACCTTTCATAGTCATATGACAACCCCATCGACAGACCAGATAGCCCTATATCCGCAAAGCCCCCGTCGCCTCCATAAACTACAACGTTTATTGGCTCAGCCTTCCTCTTGCCCTTCTTAATGAGCGCCCTGAACCCAGCTGCAGTGCCTATCCCAGCTGCTCCGCCTCCGCCGAGTTGCGTGTGGAACCAAGGTACTGCGTATGGAGATGTAAGGAACTGGTGGGAGTTGGCAACGTACATGCACCCGGTGGGTCCGAGGACAACCGTGTTGGGGCCAGCTGCTTTTAAGACCATTCTATACGCCAGCGCTGCCCCGCATCCAGCACAAGTCCTGTGGCCCGACGTGTAGTAGTCTACTCCAGGCATTTCCTTCACGCTTGTTATGGGTTTAAGCGGTGCGCTCATAGGTCTTCACCTCTTAGAGTAGGCCAGAACACTCGCTTGTCGCTTGGTGTCTTTCCAGTTTTAACGTACTCGTTCAGCAACTTAATGGCCCTTAAGATGTTGTCCACCTTTGGCTCCCTACCGCCAAGAAACAAGAAGTCTAGAGCTGGCTTAGGTGTCTCGTACATTGATGCCTTGACTTCGTTAAATAGCACACCTCCGCTGTATGGCGATCCAAAGGAGTAAGAGAACTCAATTACACCGTAGCCTTTGACCTCGCTGAGGGCTTTTCTCAACTCAACGTACGGGAATGGCCTAAAGTACCTCAGACGAGCAACACCGACCCTAATGCCTTCTCTCCTAGCAAGCTCTGCGGCGTAAATTGCGTTAACTGTGTAAGCTCCCATGGTAACTAAGGCTATTTCAGCGTCGGCTATTTTCCACGTCTCAATAAGAGGCGGGTATTCCCTTCCAACGTAGTTGGCGTAGTCTCTCCAAGCCTCTACTATTACCTCTTCGCTCCTTTTCATAGCCACTTCAACTGGCTTGCGTAGCTCTGGGCCTATTAGAGAGGGAGCTATGTGTTGAGCCTTCGTTATAGGGCCTAGGGCTGGGTCAAGAGGATATGGATTCTTATATGGAGGTAAGAAGTCCTCAACGCTCTTCTTAGCTGGCACTTCGACAGGGGCTGCTATGTGAGTTATAGTGGCTCCATCTAAGGCTATAAAGTGCGGAAGCAACACCCTGTGATCCTCTGCTACCCTGTACGCAACTAGGGTCATGTCAAGTGCTTCTTGGGGATCCTTTGCCCAAGATATAAGCCACCCAGTATCCCTGAAGGCTAGCGCGTCGTTCCACTCCATGCCGAAATTGCCTGGGTCATCTAGAGCTCTGCACCCAACTATAGCAACAACTGGTAGCCTATTCATAGGCGTTACTACAATGGGTTCTGCAGCGTATATTACTCCAACTCCAGAGCTCCCAACAAATACTCTAGCGCCAACGGATGAAGAGTGCTTGGCGACCTCGAACTGGCTGTGCTCAGAGTCCGCTAAAATTAGCTCGGCCAAAAACTCCCCCTGAGATATCATTTCAGCTAACGCGTTCATTATACCAGTGTACGGCCTTATTGGGTACGCAACTATGACGTCTACATCTGCTAGCTTTACTGCCTCTGCTATAGCTCTAGCCCCTGTTATTGGCTTCTTTTTTGGCACTCCTACAAGCCTTAATGGCTTTGTTGTTATAAGCTCACTACTCATGTCTAGATCTCACCTCTAATCAAATCAGGTAGGAAGCTAAAATCCATATTCCCTCACCGTTAGGGTTAGTCTCTCGACTTCGGGGTCTTTAAACCCCTCTAGCCTTTCGAGCTCGCTTACTAGCTTTATAGCTCTAGCTGGGCAAACTCTAGTGCAAATACCGCAACCTGTGCAGTAGTTGTAGTCAATAGATATAGTTTCAAAGTCCACGCTGCCGTCTGGGCAGTAGAGGTGGCACAACTTGCAGTTAATGCACTTGCTTTTGTCTATAACGGGTGCTTGAAACCTCGAGAAAGCTGTCTTGAAGCCTATATTCCTCTCTCCCGGCGCCGGGCCGAACTCTATCAACCCAGGCGCCAAGGCTTCCCACCTAGGGAGAGCTTTTATCCTTTTTTCGTACCCTCTTGCCTCCGAAAAGGCTTTCTGGTACCTCCTATAAGTTCTGATGTCCCAACCGCCAGGTTTAATTTCAAGCGCCTCGGCTCTCTCTTCGTGGGAAGGCTCCTCGATATTGAGCTCCACAGGAGTTGCAGAGGCTTCACTATATGCAAGCTGGGCAGCGTCCTTAGCCTTTCCATCTATTCCTAGCGCATCTAGAGCAGTTAACGCAGTATCTAGGTCTACCGCGCTTAACGCCTTAAGTAAAGCCCCCAGGAGTCCAAATGCTATGTTTTCATGATACTCACTGGCCTTTACAACGACTAGTTTTCCTGACCACGATCGAGTGAGCTGGTACTTTTTAATTAGGTAGATCACTTGTGAGGGACTTAGTCCTGTGTTCACGGCAATTACCCCCCCATTTTTCAGCCCATCCAGTATAGATGCCCTCTGTGATGTCTCCTTAAGCAACATTGTAGAGTCCATAATAACTACTGCGTTAAACAACTCACCCACGGGCTCAGGCTCCTCTGGCAGTAGCACGCTCACTTTAGGGTTTCCCATAACAACGTACCAGATCATCGGGGTGTTTACTCTTTCAGGTGAGTCATCGTACCTAATATAGTAATAACTATCTCGACCGGATATGATTCCAGCCATTGACAGTGCTCTAGCAAGAGTCGATGCCACTCCTGTGTGCCAAACGCCTCTACCGTGTATTGCTACCCATACTAGCTCATCGAGTGGGCTACTGCTATTTGGATCTACATTAATCAAGCAATTCACCTACAAGTTGAAACTAACAATACTTGCAATTTTAAGCGTTTTTCTAAAGAGAGGACGTGTTAAAGCAGCTCTTGCTGGAATTTGAGCTACAATTATTATGAGCCCTTGGGCTGCACAAAACTAGGGCTATCCTCAACTTCTGGCAGAGACTTGTGAGCTATTGCAGCGGTGAGTCCTCTTAGCATAGCTGAGATCATCAGCGTGGGAAACACGCTCCCAGTTGATACAGCAACAATAGTGCCCACAGTTGTAGCAACGGAAAAAGCGCTGTTAACGAAGAGGTTAACTGCAGATATGTAAACAGGTCTCGTAGTGCTGGGCGGTAAGTAAACATTGTATATAGATGTCCCTAAGTCTACTGGCGTCCAAACAAACCCGCTCACTGCCTCTGCGAATATAACTTCAGTGCCAGTAGAGGCCTCTGCGTAGAGTAGGGGGACGAGCGAGGTAAATGCCATGCCCCTAACGAGAACTTTCCTCAGGCCGCGCCTCTCAGCATTGCTCTTCCACCATTTAACGCAGGCTACTTTAACAAACAAATTAGCCATGTTTTTCAACGGGATGAAGAGCTCCCTACCGCCAGTAACGCTCATTACCAAGTAGTCCCAGAATGGAGCAGGAATGCCGACTGCGAAGTTAAACATTGAAATTACTAGGAGGTACTTCCTTAGCTTAGGGTCGCTTGCGACTACTCTAATGCTGCGCTTAAATAAGTTCCCCTCTTCCTCGAGCTTTTCAGCTTTACCGGGGTCTGGGATAAGGTAGAGGAGAAATGTTGACACAGTAGCAAATGCTAGCGCAACTATGTATGCAATTACATAACCTAGAAGTGTGTCTATTGGTGCAATAAACGCAGCTAGCCCAGCAAGTTGCGACACAGCAGTAGACAAGTACGTGTACCTACTAGCTCTGCTGAAGACTTCTGTGGCTGTAGTGCCAGGGATAAGGTCCCCTACTACGTCTAGAGATGCAACGCTACATATACCACTAGCGAATTGAGCTGTAAACACTAGGGCGCTCAAGTATACGAGATTAAAAGGCTTGGGGAAGAGAAGCGATATTGGGATTAAGCACCAACCAATCCTGCTAATAGCCCCTGAGATCAGCCATGTAGTTTTCCTCTTCTCCCTCAACCCCTCAACGAGTACAGCAGCCGGAAACATGCTTATAGCTATTGCGAGCATCCTTATAGAGGTTATGAAGCCCAGTTCAGCTGGACCGTACCCTAGGAGCTTGATTAAGAAAGCACTAGATAGACCCATGGATAAGTTAACAGAGAAGTTATACGTCGAAGTCTCTCCAAGCCACAATTTTATAGCTCTGCTTGTGCTGAAAGTCGCTCTATTGGTCATCTCAATCCCTATAGCGCTACGTTTAAGTCCTTAGTGTAACTTAATGCATTCATAACATTTAAACCCCCTTATATAATTTCTATGGAGATAATATTGGGTTAAGCCCTGAGCACTGTTTAGGACTACTAATGCCGTGAACGTGTGCTCACATAGTACATAAGTACACTTGAGGCGTACAATTTCACGAATTCACTAGCTTTTAACTTCAAAAAGCGCGTTAATTGTGCACACAAATTAAAAACACTGGGAACAACAGATCGTGAAGCTCTTTGGCTAGTGCTATTGGATTTCTTATCTTCGCTGTATGGCTTAAGGCTTCGGAACGACTTAGAAGCTATTCCTGTAGCAGATAGCAAGAGAATAATTCCAAGAATTATCTTTAGTGCTTCTTTATCTACAGCGAGAACGTGAGAAGCTCCAGCTAGGGCCCCTATAATCGAGCCGATCCCCATTGCAGTAGCAATGTTTTTTGCTCTCTCATCCATGTGTCCCATCTTGAAGTGCTTTAGAAAGCTTGAACCAACGGTTGGAATAGATACGAGTAGACTAACAGTTCCGGCGTCAACTATATCAAGACCGAAAATGTATACTAAAGCGGGGATACGAAACTCCCCTCCCGCAACTCCAAAGTGCCCAGATATGATGCCTATTGCTAAGCCTATCAGCGCGGCCAATACTGTCTCCTTTACAAAGTCTTTAGCAAAGGTAAGGGAGAGTGAAGCCTCAAAGAAAGGCTCGGTGATAATCTTCAAGCCAACAACCACGAGATATACTGCGAGAACGCTCTTCAGCTCTTTTTCTGGGATCCGATCTGTAAGATGCGCCCCTAGGTAAGATCCGGCGATCGAGGAAATCGACATGGTAAAGGCCGTGTTAAAGTAGTAGCTATTCAGCAACCCCAGCTGGAGACGCCTGAGGAACGATACAACAACTACAAGTAGCCCCACTAGCGAGTTGACTGCTACTGCCTTAACTGCTGGGAGATCAATTACGCGGAGCAGAACTGGGATCCTAAATTCTCCTCCACCAACACCTATCAGTCCAGCTGCAGTGCCAGTAATTAACCCCAGAAAAAAGCTAAAGAGCCCTTTGCATTAAAGCCCTCTCTCATTAACATTTCACCTAAGTACATCTCTAGCACGCGTAGCCCTTATTAAGAGTAGCTATGTTAAGCTTCAGCTGTACAGGTCTCCCCTAAGTAGTTAGCCTGCGATTATCATAACTTCGATGCTTAAAGGCATTAACAAAAAGCAAGCTACTACACTCAGCTTAGATAGTAATATTACAGCTTATTTCAGAGAACACCTTGAAATGCCGTTGTATCACAAACAATTGGTTGACCTTTTTGAATGACGCTCGTTAAATTCCCCCTTAAGTTTTCTAAGGGTGAGCGTCATCACATTACGGGAATAGAGTTTCGTGTTCCGAGGTAATCGCAATGAGCAATATGCGTTAAAAGCCCTTTGCACTTGAATGCAGAGCAATGTTCTGTTGAAAATGGGTTTAATAACCTTTACGTCCCTACTAGCTTTAAAATCCCCTTCTCCCTATAGTGTGAGGGGTGCCTATATAGATGGTTAAGCCCTCACTCAACACGTACATGGTTTCAGCTCTTACAGCTATTGCAGTGATCTTGAGGTTTTACGAGTTCCCATACCCAATAGCGCCCTTCTTGAAGTACGATGTATCTGGTGTCCCCTTGACAATTATTGCCTTAATATCGCTTCGAGCAGCTTTTAGCGCTCTACCAGTTTACTACGTTATTCCTACCTTAATGGGATCGGATCCAATTGGAATGGCTATGAAATGTCTTGCTGAAATGTCAACTTTTATTCCAACTTCTTTGATCATAACGAAGCTAAAAGGAAGAGTTGGAGAGAGCCTACTAGTAGTTCTCGCAACAGCGCTGTCAGGCCTAGCGCGAGTAGCTGCAATGGCCGTAGCCAACTATGTCATAACGCCGTACTGGCTTATGTGGGCTGGGTGGGCAAAAGATATGAGCCTAGCGCTCTCTTTTGTAGTGTACTACATGCCTCACATAGCGCTGTTCAATCTATCTATTTCTATAATAGTATCGCCCACTGCTGTCGTTGTTTATAGAGTTTTGAATAGGGCGGGCTTCCTGAAATGACTACCGAGATAGCACTCGATGTAAAGAACCTTTGGTTTAGGTACCCAATAGGCGATTGGATACTCCGAGGGGTGAACTTAACTCTCCATTCAGGCGAACAAGTCCTAATCATAGGCGACACAGGATCAGGTAAAACAACTCTGCTCAGGGCATTAACTAAGGTTGGCCAGGCTGTCTACGGCGGCGAGCAAAGGGGGGAGGTAATAATTGAAGGTAAAAGCTTAGAGAGCCTTCAGCTTGAGGAGATCTTTAAGTACGTGCACGTAATTGGGCAGAATCCCTACCTTTACTTCACGGAACCTTTAGTGCAACAGGATCTCTTATCCTACGCCCAAAGAGTTCATGGAGATCAAGAGGTAGCCGCACGCGCTGTAAGTAGAGCTGTCGAGTCAACAGGAGTTCACAAACTGCTTAGCAAATATTGCTTTGAGCTCTCAGGCGGAGAAGCGAGAAGAGCATTAGTAGCTAAGTCCCTTGTTGCGGATCCCATAGTTTTTGCATTTGATGAGCCCCTCATGTGGCTCGACGACCAAGGAGTAGGAGACTTCATAGAGCTTCTCAGGCTCCTCAAGGGTCTGGGAAAAACTGCGCTAGTTTTTGAGCATAGGTTCTTACCTATTTACAAGCACTTCAACAGGGTTATGTTGTTAAAAGGTGGGGAACTTAGAGATGTAACGAGCTTGCTTTTAAATAGAGCTCAAGCTGATGGTGTTACTTCAAGGAATGCACTCGTTAAGAGGAACACTAGCCCAAATAGTAGCTTAGCTTTAAGAGTTAGAGAGCTACACTACAGCTACGAGGATGCGCCAGTATTAAGAGAAGTTAGCTTAGATATCGAGAAAGGGGACCTCGTGCTTATCTACGGTTTAAATGGCTCAGGTAAAACAACGCTACTTAAAGTTCTCTCGGGATACTTAAAGCCCAAGAGGGGGAGAGTTGAGAGGTATGTAGACGCTATCTACATTCCTCAGAACGCCATCCTATTCTACACCGAGGAGACCGTTGAGAAAGAGGTTCAAGAGCTCTGCAAAGCTAGAAAGCTAGGGAAAGATTGCATTGAAGAGGGGACTCTCAGAGCTAAGCAGATAGGCTTAAGCTTAGGACAATCTGTATTTAACTTAAGCCACGGTCAAATGGTTAAGCTAGCGGTGGAGCTGGCGATTCTAACTAGAGCTGGCCTCCTTCTACTAGATGAGCCGTTTTCAGGACTTACCTACAGGGATAGGCTATTGCTCCTAAATCGCCTTGCAAGCTTAGGAATAGCTGTGGTTGTAGCATCAAGTAGCCTCGACGCAGTTGTATCATCAATGTGGACTAAGATGTATAAGCTCGAGGGAGGAACGCTTAGGAATTTAGAGCTCCAGCACAGGTACGACTTAATAAACGCCTCTGAGCTCTACAGCGAGGTGGTAGCCATTGCTTAGAGAGCTATCCTATATGTTCGTTCAATCCAAGAAGGTCGAGCAGTTCAGCACCCTGTCTAGGCTATTTACGGCGGCTTTCATTTTGGTCTTTCTCACTTGCAGTAGACTGGGGGGTGTGCTCGAGGTAGAGATCGCAAGAATTACAATTGCCCTCACATTGGTTATCGCAATTTTATCTAAGATCAGAGGTCTAAGAGCTATCCTCTCGGGAGTCAAGCTCTTGTTTCTGTTCACATTAGCAGGAGCACTGGTGCT
The DNA here is from genome assembly GCA_038888155.1 of Desulfurococcaceae archaeon. Lineage (GTDB taxonomy): Archaea > Thermoproteota > Thermoprotei_A > Sulfolobales > Desulfurococcaceae > UBA285. The sequence goes on along the minus strand of JAWAJB010000006.1, from coordinate 21,061 downwards.
CTACGCTAGTAGGTTGGTTGGGCTGCTGGCACCAGACCCCTATGTAGTACCTCTAGGAGCCTTAAGGTTAGTCGCCTTTTTCTTATCTTTCTCTCTATTCTTTCAGCTAATAAGCTTAAATGAGTGGAAGTATTTACTCACTAGGCTAGGTTTTCGCTCACAGGCTTTGATATTATCTGTTGTCATAGCTCACATACCTTTGGTTTTAAATTACGTCTCAGAGTCGTTCATTACAATCAGGCTAAAGTACAAGGGAAAGAAGCTCTACAAGGTAGTGGTGCCGCTAACTCTTCTTTCGCTGTATACAGCTAGAGGACTCTATGAGGCTAACCTACTCTACGGTTCTATGTCTATGCCGTCATCAAGGCTAACTCTATTCAAGAGAGGAGATATAGCGCTTTACGCTGTAACTGCCGCCTTGGGTGTTGCTGGCCTTCTCCCCTTTTAATATCTCTATTGACATTTCCACGAGGAGCATGTGCTTTGCCACGAGGCTTTTCAGGTAAAAAATTAAATTGTGAAAAATAACCCTTGTTGCAATTAAATCCATTTGTACTCCAAAAGGCATTAAAAGTTATATAGAGCTAAGAAAGATGCAGGTAGAGATCTCAGGAAAGAATCGAACACCCCGCTACTTGATTTTGAAAGTCATTGTTAATTGCGCTATGCAAAGAGAGTCAAGCTAGAGGCTCCACCCAACACACAATATCTAGCCCAAAGTAAAAATTTCAAGCTTTCAACTAGAACGAACCGTTCAAGCAGGTATCTCGCGGTTATAAGCATTGTCGAGCTTCTCTGATTCTCGTTTTCACCTCAAGATATTTAGTCTGCTGGCTAGTTGAGCGCTGGGCTATAAGCGTAGCCTAGTAACACACTTGTAAACATCTTTTCACTAAGGATTGAGCCTCGAGACGTGTGACCAATGAAGCTAGCTGTTTGATACAGCTTTTATTCCAAGGGCCGTCCGTACCCCAGACCAAAGAGCGCCAGTGTCAACAAAAGTAAACTCGTGAAAAAGCATAACTCGTTACACTATTAATAAAAAGTAGAGCTAGCCCGAAAAGTGTGCAACTACAAGGGTAATAGCTTAGAACATTTCTCAAGGCAATACAGTGATGACAATTTTTAGCAACACAGACTTCACAGAACTTAACGAGATCAGAAAATGAGTATAATATAAAAAGTTAAAGTCCGTAAATTTTTTAGTCCTCGTAAAAAATCCTACTACTAGCAATAAGCTGATGTCACTGAGCTGCTCAAGGACAGCAGTAGTACTATTAGCACCTCTCTATGAAGAAGCCAAAGAAAAAATCAATAATTATTTAAGAGGAGCACCTTTTGTGCCTCCCTGACGGATGCACCAAGCTCAAACGTATATCCAAGCTTTGAGAAACTTCTCTCTATTGTTGCAAGGGTTGCTATTATATCGTTTGCTGTTACCTCGCCCATGTGCCCAACCCTAAAGATCTTGCCCCTTAGCTCTCCTAATCCTCCAGCTATCTCGACATTTCTCGCGCGAACCTCGTTGTACAACTTCCCCCACTCAACTCCTTCAGGTAGGTACACAGCTGTCACAGTGTGAGCCCTGTAAGGCTCCTCGGCGACGAGCTTAAGCCCTATAGCCTCTAATCCCTTCTGCACGGCTTCTGCGAGAACTCTATGCCTCTTGTAGCGGTTCTCAATTCCCTCCTGCTCTAATCTCCTTAGCGAGGAGTACAGAGCGTAGACCATGTTTACAGCGGGGGTAACGTAGTAGTTCCTCGTGGTCTCCATTTCCTTTAGGAGCTTAGAAATGTTGAAATACAGAGTATCATTATCTGCTAAAGGAGCGAACTCCCTCGAGTATGCCACTATTGCGAGTCCCGGAGGAACCGCCAACCCTTTTTGGGAACCTGTAACGCATACATCAACTCCCCAATCCTCCATTTTCATCTCCATTCCCCCAATGCTCGCAACTCCATCTACGATAACCTTGGCGCCGCTCCTCTTAGCGGCCCTCGAAATTTCAGCAACTGGGTTTGCAACAGATACCGATGTCTCTACGTGTTGAAACATCACTGCATTATATTTTCCCTGCTCGAGCAATCGCTCTACATCAGCCCCCTTGAAGCCCTTTCCTAAGGGCGATTGAACTACGCTAACTTCTGCTCCAATGCTCCTGGCTCCATCCACTAGATAGTCTCCAAAATATCCCGTCTTTAACACTAAAACCCTCTCTCCACGCCGAATTGAGGTTCTTATAGCAAGCTCTAAGCCCGCTGTTCCGCTGCCAGGTATAATGACTACTCTGCCGTGGGTCCCAAAGACCTTCGTGAGGATCTCTTGAGACCTCCTGTGCATATCGTCGAACTCGGCTGAAACGTGGCTCATTGTTGGTTGAGCCATATCTAGTAGAGTTTGGGGATCTGTTATGGATGGACCCGGTATCATCAATAAGTGCCTAGGCAAGTCGATAACACCAATATCATAAATTGTTAATTAAAAATAAAACCGTTTCATGCTCGCTCTGCAAGAGCTCGCTATTGTGCAACACTCTAGTCAAGCCAAATCCTCGTGGTTTACGCATTTCTTTAAGTTCGAGGACTCACAGCTTATTGTTAAAAAAAAGGACAAAAAGCATATTTGATTAAACTTCCACGAGCCCAATGATCACTAATGAAATAGATCCTGCCCAGAATTTTAAGTATCAAAGCTTTTGCTTGAAAAATAGCATTCGAGAGATCAGTAAGTTTTTTATCAGTCTCGGCGCGACACATGCAGCGAGTTACGGGAGCCCAGGTTGGTATCAACATAGTCGAGTAACTTCTCACAGCCCCCTTCATTCAGTCCAGTCCCGCAGGCTCAATTAATTTGCGAGGCTTCTCGAATTGCCCCCATAATTGGGCAACTTATGCGGGTAAAGAGAAGCCGTTTTCCCCTCGCTTTCTTCAAAAATTTAGCCGACCACAGTTGAATACTAAGAAAGAGCAGTAAGCATATATCTGCGCACACGGGTTATGGAGAAATTGACCACTCAGGTCCGCTCGCGCAATTAGTGTATAGTGTTTAGTTCATATATCCTACATTATCGACCTCTGTTCTATCCACCAAGCCCCACCTCCCCGTTGTAGAAGAATAACCCCAACGCATGTTCGATTGAATGTGAAGCAAACGAGAGAATCACTATAATGAAACTCTAAGCGTGTTCTTTCGACAACCTATTCATGGAGTTCTATAGTTGTTAATGCGATCAATGTGAAACCACTGCAGGTGACGCAAACTATGACCTTGTATGCGTAGTAGGAGTGGATGTGAAGTAACAGCAACGACCCTATGTGTGGCAAATTTATTCCTTTCGCTTTCATTAACAGCGTGAAGGTCTACAAAAGCATTTTAATGTAGAGAATTTTCCCCAGTAAAAACTACACTATAAGCTCTCACTGCAAGTATCGCCCCGCTCACCATAAAAACTCACTTGGGGATATATCATTTTGTTGCGAGGTTGTAACGCGCGTTGCTACAACTCCTTAAACATATGATCATCTCACAATAGGTGAAGGCACCGCGCACTCTTTTGGCTGAAATATTTCATAGGCTTTACGTTTCGGTTATTGAAAACCGGCTAATACTCGAGCTTTGGCCCTATCTTTAGGCTTGCGTATTTTACTTTGGGGACACTTATAGAGATAAAGGCGATTGTCTTACGGTAGAGGTGGATTACCATGTACTTAGGGAACCTCGTAGCGGAGGATTATCTGCTTCGAGCGCTTACATATGGCCTAATACCGGCTTTAGCAACAGGGGCAGGGGGTTTGCTCGGACTAATGGGCTTAAAAGCTAGCGAAAAGTGGCTCGATTTCGGCTTAAGCTTAAGTGCAGGCGTAATGCTGGCAACTTCTCTCTATGAGTTATTGCCTGTGGGAATAGAGAAGTCTGATATGAAAATTGCTTTGTCTGGGTTCGTCCTAGGGGCAGTTCTTATAGGCTTGGTTGAGAAGTTTATACCGCACGGGCATTTGTTCAAGGGCTACGAGGGGACGCCCATTTCAAAATCCAGGCTTAGGGCTGTGTCCTTAATAATTTTAGGGATAATAATTCACAACATCCCCGAGGGAATGGCTGTTGGGGCCTCATCGTACTTAGGAGTTGAAATAGGGTTAGCCACAGCAGTAAGTATTGCCCTACAGGATGTCCCAGAGGGCTACGCTGTCTCCTTTCCCCTCTCTATGATAAGTAGAAAGAAAAGCAGGCCGCTAATCATAGCTCTTTTAAGTGGACTAAGCGAGACCTTAATGGCCGTTTTCACTGCTTTAATAACTAGCTTACTTGCCCTGGAGGGATTTATACTAGGCTTAGCCTCTGGTGCAATGATATATATAATAAGCCATGAAGTAATTCCAGAAACCCACAGGTACAACTACGAGGCACTTGCAACAGCTGGTCTCATTGGAGGGTTCCTTTTGTCCTTGATTATACTTGAGGTAATTTAAGTTGCGTTGCTGGGACATTAAGAGCCGGGTTTAGAGTCCTAGCGGGGACGCTCCTAAATTGCATAAATAGGGATTTTGTACCCCTAATAAACTGAGCGCCTGTTTACAGAGTTAGATTAGTTTTATATTAGGACAAAGGCAAAAGCAAGTCACTTTTACTTACTTACAACTAAGTCCTCATTATTCATTATAACAGAGTTGATGTTATTACTGAATTTGTTTCACCTCTCCTACCTCGTAGACCGATAAAAATTCGCCAGCATTTCTCTTCTGCGGTTACATTAGGGGAAAAAAGAGACATAAAGTTCATTGACATACTTCTATGAGATCTAAAAGTTAGACATCAATTGATTTCCTCATCCTATATTCGGCCGAGAAAATAACAAAATAAAAAGAACAGAATGTGTATGAACACATTAGTATTAGCGCACATTGTTAAGATCATAAAATAAAATTTTTATTCACCTAAATTAGTTTTACAAATTTATGTAATAGAAGTAAAAATATACGAAAAGGTTATAAGGCTATATATCTCTAAAGTATAACTTGGAGTTATTTGGAGAGAAAGCTTTTAAGAGAAGGTAGCTTCTTTCAAAAGTTCTCTCCTTTTAGCTCCAAATCAAAGATAAAGGTAAACTAAATGAATAATAATATAAATTTTAAAATAATTATTGCGCTAACAGTAACACTGCTGATTTCAATTGCAACATTTTACGCACCAATATCATTCGGCGAGCAAACACCAACAATATGGACTGACAAAAGCGACTATAAACCCGAGGAAACAGTTACAATATATGGCCTTGGGTTCCTTGGCGAAGCGACAATATATTTAACGGTGACAAGGCCCGACAACGTAAAGGACTCGTGGACAGTAATTTCAAGCAATAATGGGAGCTTCGTTGCCGAGTACTGTCTCGATGGCATAACAGGTTCCTATTTAGTAGAGGCAACCGATGGAGTAAGCAGCGCTAGCACAATATTCACTGATACTGCAGACTGGACTACCGAGCTGCTAGGCTGGGATATGGTATCAAAAACCTGGGTCAGCGGAAACTTAGCTGGCTACTCAGAGGGAGATCTCGTAGGATTTAAGTTTATAATAACGAACAACCAGAATGTCCCCTCTGTTCCTCCGCAGGTAAATTCTTTCTACGACTACTTCAGCGTGGGGAATAACGCTGTTGGCATAGATGCAGAAATTTTGTGGCAGTATAATTATGGAAAGAGAAGCGAGATAGACTTCAGCACAAGGTTTCCCCCAACTAGCTACATGTCAATTCTTCCCAACATTGAAAATCAGTTCTACAAGTATCAGGGAGGCGTTAGGCAAAACTACTACCAGTTCGACGCAGGGAGATTCCCTGCATTGAAACCCAAAGAATCGTTGATAATTTATTTTCAAGCTCACTTAGCTGAAACTGCCTATTGGAAAACAGTGCTCGATGCAATAGATCCCGACCTCAGTCCAAACAAGCCTGATCCAGTGCCAGGGCCACACTACGGGGCATCTTACTTCCCCGGAGCATCACTCCAAGTCGGCCTTGCACTTGTATATACAGGAACCAAGACAGAGACGCAGAGCATACCCGTTTCATACGCGCCTGGAGCGATCAGCGGATATAAGTTCAACGACTTAAACGGCGATGGCATATGGGATGCTGGAGAGCCCGGCCTAGCTAACTGGACAATAATTCTCGATGGGTACGACGCAGTCGGGCACCACATAGTGTCTCAAATTAACACAACTTCAAGCGGTAGCTATGCCTTCACTGGGTTGCCGTTAGGCACCTACAACATCACTGAAATCCTCAAAGCTGGATGGATGCAAACGCATCCATCAACTGGCTTTCACTACAACGTCACGATAACCGAGGAAAATCGCGTAATAACTGGCAAAAACTTCGGCAACCTTCAGCCCGGCAAAACATCTGGTTTTAAGTTCAACGACTTAAACGGCGATGGCATATGGGATGCTGGAGAGCCAGCTTTACAGGGATGGAACATAACTTTAACAGGTGCAGCAAACAAGTGGACGCTAACTGATGCAAGCGGTTACTATGAGTTCGCAGACCTTCTACCAGGAACATATACAGTCAGCGAGGAATTACAAACCGGCTGGGTGCAAACAGCTCCTGCTAGCGGGGCGTACTCTGTTAACATTGATTCGGGATCAATAGTTCAGGACCTCAACTTCGGAAACTTTAAGCTAGTCAACATAACAGTATTTAAGTACGAAGATATCACAGGAGACGGCTACTCATTAGGAGATGTCCCGCTCTCTGGCTGGGATATCACGCTTTACAAAGATGGGTTACCAGTATCAACTATGCAGACTGGCACGCTTGGTAACTACACTTGGACAAACCTAGGACCAGGTAGCTATGCAGTGAAAGAAAACATTCCAGCTGGTTGGATAAACACTAGCGCAACGAGCTATGACTTGGGCATAATACAAAGCGGAGGAGACTACAGCTTAACGTTTACAAACTTCAAGACCGTAAATATTACGGTCTGCAAGCTTGAAGACATAACCGGCAATGGAAGTTCGGCTGACGACTTACCAGTAGCTGGCTGGACTGTGTACTTATATAAGGACGGAAATCTCTTTGATGCTAAAACTACTAATTCTAGCGGATGTTATTCGTGGAACGATCTTGGACCGGGTAGCTACTCGGTCGAAGAGCTCATGCAAATAGGTTGGATAAACACTAGCGCAACGAGCTATGCTGTTGGAGTTGTTCAAAGTGGTAGTGTTTACGATATCACTTTCACAAACTTCAAGCTAGGTGTTAAGGGAGGCTTTAAATACGAGGATGGAGCTGGAAGCGGTCCCTCAGCTGATGACACACCCTTACAGGGATGGACAATCGAGCTATACAAGTGGAATGGGACCGCATTTGAGCAAATCGGTAGCACTTTAACTGGCATAGATGGATACTACGAGTTCGCAGATTTGACTGCTGGTTTATACAGAGTTTACGAGAGCCTACAGGCAAGCTGGACAATGACGTATCCAGTAGAAGGATATTATGAGTTTAACGTAACCAGCGGTTTCTCTGAACGAGATAACAGCTTCTATAATTTCAACAACGTAAATATCACAGTATGCAAAGTAAATGATATAGATGGCAATTTAGCAACAACTGAAGATCAAATGCCACTTGCTGATTGGGAACTAGAGCTTTTTATGAACGGGTTGTCAATATCAAATGTTACAACAGCTTCTAATGGCTGCTACATGTGGATTGACCTTGGTCCGGGAAACTACAGCGTAATAGAGAAAGTGCCTACTGGATGGATTTCACTAGATGCCTCGACAAGGCACAACTTTGGTTTCGTTACAAGCGGGGAAGAGTACACTTGGACATTCCACAACTTCCAACTTGGGACGATCAGCGGATATAAGTTCAACGACTTAAACGGCGATGGCATATGGGATGCTGGAGAGCCAGCTTTACAGGGATGGAACATAACTTTAACAGGTGCAGCAAACAAGTGGACGCTAACTGATGCAAGCGGTTACTATGAGTTCGCAGACCTTCTACCAGGAACATATACAGTCAGCGAGGAATTACAAACCGGCTGGGTGCAAACATACCCGTCAGCGCCCGGAACTTACAGCATAACAATAACCTCGGGGGCAAACTTAACGGACGCTAACTTCGGGAACAAAGAAGTAGTTAGGTTCCTCAAAGAATTTACTGGAGCAGGAGCTTTGAATGGCTATACTCCTCCCAGCATTGTAGACCCTATTACCGCAAAATTGTTCTACATCAAGACAGGACCAAGTGTTTGGTTCCAAGTAACATACACTGTGGTAAACAAGGATAATGAGGGGCACTACTATATGCTATGGGACAAGTGGGGTGCAAACCTACTTGTTTTAAATGCAACACCGACAGCATTTAACCCGATATCGAAAGTATTGACGCTCAACGGCGGGACTAGCTTTAAGATAGATTACGCTGGATATTCAACATACCTGGGCTCTGGACTAGTGCTATCGCCTTCGCAAGGCACTGCAATTGCAACTCTACACATTGGAGATCAACAGCAGGGAACGAACCCAGGAAAAGGGAAAGGCACAACTAACGACGGAAAGGCGTACGACGTTAGCATAAGGTGGGAAATAGGCTGGCTAAACCCAGGAGAGTCAGCTACCTTAGTCGTGTACGTTGCACCGGGAATGAACCCAGGAGGCCAGCTAGAGTTCTCCAGCTGGGGAACATATGTGATCAACACTGGCCCTAGAGTAAGAGCATACAGTGGGCCGTTCTACAATAACAACGAGTTCCTTTACTCGTGGAGCTTTACAAATCAGTTAACTGTGCTCGTTCAAAAAGCTATATAAGCTCAGGTAAATTCGTCTTATTTTTTTAAATCCCCATCTTTCAAGATATAAATTCATATATTAAATTTATCATATCAACTCGTTTATTTTTTAATTTATGGTAGTATTTCACTTAATAGCCTGTTTGACAAGTAACTAAGTGGTGTTATATTTGAGCGATAATACCTCTAAAGCAAAGCGAAAGCCTCCACTATTCCCTGTGTTCTTATTCATTGGCATGGGCATAGGTTTTTTACTAATTCCAGTAAGTCCGCTTGCCTTTATTTCCTCAATGTTCATTGGCATGGGCCTTGGTTTTCTATTGAACGAAGTTGTAGTCATAGAGGAAAAGAGGGTTAAAATAGAGATTCCCATGAGAGTTGGCGGAATAACAATGGTCATTATAGGCACTTTATTCATAGCGGGGGGAGTCTTCTCTATAGTAGCTCCCGATCTATTGCAACGCTATGCAACGGTATTCTTAGGGATTGGCTTCATTACTGCAGGCGCCCTTATATTTTTCTATGGACTAGGGCTGCTTAGGGCGAAGACCTGCTCTTCACCCTCCAATTAATAATAGAGTTCTTTGGGGCAGAGCTACCTCTCTTCTGAGATGTGGAGAAATCTTTGTCCTCGCTCATAGTTCGTATGCTCCTCAATATAGAGCGCGAAACTAGTGTACGAACTTATCTTTAGGTGCTACGTTAGAGGCGCCTTAGAGGTTTTAAAAAATTATTGGTTGGCTCACCTGCGTATATTGCGGTTAAGCTATTGATGCGTTCTTCCAACTTGAGAACCATATTTCCGTACACTATTTCGCTATTAGAAGCTAGCCCCGAACATGCGAAAGTGGTCAAAAATTCCCTCGATGGGAGGGTGCACGAAGTAATCTCTCGCTGTGTTCATCTTTTTTACTTATTGCAACCTCTAAAATAGTGAACTTAGACAGTAAAACAGTGGATGCTCTGTTTGCAGTAAGAAGGACAAGTGCCCACAAAATCAAAAACACTTTTTGGATTTCAAAAATCCAAATCCCAAATAGACAATTGCGCGCCAAATCTTGGCTACTGTTAACTTAAGCGCATCACGTCCCTACTCTTGGCAGAGGTCTAAATAAAAAGACGAGCCCCTCTCTTCTAGTTCGAGCTAGTGTTCTAGGCGAATTACTACGTGTTTCCCGAATTATTCTATACAGACTCGCCTTCCCCACACTTATGTGCAGCTAGAGCTCTAAGTTTGTCTCGCAATAGTACCTCGCCTAAGCAATAATGGGGCATACGCTATCAAGAAGAGTTATAGAGTACCTTAGCAATACAATATATGCGAGGTACTTGAGGCATGACTCCTACATCTAAGGAGAGAGTAGCTATGGTCGAGACCTTAATCCTAGTTGATGACTACACGGGCTTCACAAAGCTCCTTGGTGAACACGGCTTCAGCGCCTTAATAACTGCTACGTACGAGAGCGGGAGGAAGTACAACATCCTGCTAGACGTTGGTGAATCTGGAAGCGTTTTAGCCGAGAACTCCACAAGATTAGGAGTAAAAATAAATGAAGTAGACGTCCTCGTCGTTTCGCACAGACACCACGACCACACAGGTGGTCTTCAAAAGGCAGTTGAGTCTTTAGGAGGCAAGCCGCTCTTAGCGCACCCAGCATTAATGAAGCCTTGCTACGCTGACTCAAAGGGTTTTAAGAGGTTTGACGTCGGCCTGACTCTTGGAGCTAGGAGGGCCCTAAGCGCCTTCGAGCTAATTTTGATCAAGACCCCCCTAGAGCTAGCCCCGGACATATGGTTTTTAGGCGAAATAGAGAGGCACTACAGCAATGAATACGCAGTCAAGGGATTCAAGACTTTATACAATGATCAGCTAGTCGATGATCCTATGATGGATGATACTGGAATTGCGATTAGAGTTGGCAATAAGGTAATCGTCGCTGTTGGGTGCTCCCACTCAGGGGTACAAAACATAGCTAGGCAGGCTAGGAGGACAGCCAGAGCAGAGGATTTAGTGATAGTTGGAGGGTTTCACCTCGCTGATGCAGATGAGGAAACAACGAAGACGGTGATTGAGGAGTTATCGGGTGAGGGAGTCTCTGAAGTACACACAGGTCACTGCACAGGGCTGAGGGGGGAAGCTGAGTTACTTGTAAAATATCGAAATAGGATGCGTAAAATTCACAGCGGATATAAAGTGGAGGTGAAGGCAGACTAGATCAAGCGTCTGAGAGCATCAGTCAATTAGCTTGCTCGTATTTTTTAAATCGATTTCTCCTCAAATCTGAACGTCATAAGAGCATTCATTAGCAGGAGAAGAACACTGTTCAAGTCAAGCATTTTCAATTTAGTGCGCTCGTTTAATTTTCCTGAACTAACTCTGCTCTTAGTTGCAGTAAGTGCAATTACCGCTCATTTAATTCGCGTCGCCCCCATGGGCTTTATGCTACTATTACGTGAATGCAAAAAAGTTTCCCAGGGCAACTCACTGCTTTGTTAATCTGCGGGAAAAAGAAAACTTTCAGCGCTTCACTGCATTTAGGTCAATCCTTAAGGACGCTTTGGATAATGTACTTTTATCAACACCTCGGTGCCAAGCTTCTCTGGATAAATTTCCAGCGCTCGATATTAAATTGTCCATTTACAAGTGTTTACAGGATTTTACTCGCAGACGAGCTTCCAAAGAGAATATGGTACCCCACGAAAGTAGCTCTCGGATTCTCCTCACGCTTTAACGCGTTCAGCGATAGCGAGCAATGAAAATAATTTGAGATATTTAAAAGTTTTTAATTTCATCTTAGCTTGAATAAGCTGGTCTATTTTAAGATCTCATACATCATCAACGATTCACGAAATTGCTAGTTGCGTCAGGGGAGCCCATTGGTGTATTGAAACTCACTCTTAGTCATTGTGTCCACCTAAAGGCTAGGACACCAGTGCTACTCGTTGTTCAAGCGCAACATCTGCAAAGTGACTATTTTAGCGCGTTTTGCACATACATAGGTTGAATAGGTAAAATGGGGAGGCCACAGCTCTAAGGGTCCTTGAGTGTTTATTGGGAAGTCAACTCTGAGGTATTTAATTTGCTGTCCTCAAAAACTTAGCAAGACAACACCGAATTTCAATAACGCAGGATAAGTGCAGGGCTTTTAACGGCCTGCACCGCGGGTGTGTAGGAGCGCTCTCAGGCTTTTGTAGCTCTATGCTCTACTGCTTTATAGTGATTAGGCAGCCCTTCTACTCGCGCTAGCGCCTTTATGTGATCCTTAAGAGCCCCAAGAGACCTGGAGTCAGCTACATATACTACATCTATTAGTTTAAGGTAATCTATGACGCTCAATCCACCCCTATGCTTGGCTAAACCTCCCGTTGGGAGGACGTGATTCGTCCCTATAATGTAATCTCCCAGTGAAACTGCTGAGTGTTTACCTAGAAATATAGACCCAGCATTTTTAATTTTTGAAAGAACTTTAAACAATGAGCTTTCTTCAACCTGTATCTCTAAGTGTTCTGGGGCGTATTTGTTAATGAACTCTACCGCCTCCTCAACCGTTTCAGCCACAATAATAGCACTATACGATTTAAGAGCCTCGGCGACGATGTCAGCTCTAGGGACAATTCGAATTAGTCTTTCAATAGCGCTTTTCACTTTTTCTGCAAATAGCTCATCCGTAGTTACTACAACACCAGCTGCTGAAACGTCGTGCTCTAGTTGCGATATTAAATCGTAAGCGACTGTAAGTGGATCTGATGTCCCGTCAGCAAATATTAAGATCTCAGAGGGCCCTGCAACGAAATCAATGCCCACATCACTAAAGTTTTTAATTAGCTGCTTGGCTGCCGCAAACCATATACCTCCAGGTCCTACGATTTTCTCAACTCTCGGAACAGTTTTCGTGCCAAAGGTGAGAGCCGCCACAGCGTGAGCGCCGCCCACTCTATAAATTTCACTAACACCCAAGTAGTCTAGCGCCACAAGCACGTGAGGGTCAACAGTCCCGTTTTCTCTCGGAGGCGTTGTAGCTACAATTCTCTCAACACCGGCAACTTGAGCGGGTATAACTGTCATTAGTGCAGTTGATGGATAGGAAGCCCTTCCGCCAGGTACGTAGACACCTACGCTTTCTAGAGGTCTAGCTACTTGACCTATCCACACTCCACTGTAGGCTTCTAGGAACCAGGTATCCTTGGGCCTCTGCATTTCGTGAAATCTCCTAATGTTTTTAGCCGCTACTTCTATCGCGCCTATAAATTCCTCTGAAACACGTCTCCAAGCCAATTCTACTTCGTCTTTAAGCACTCTAGTGCTGGTTTCATCTACTACTCCCTTCCCGTAAAACTTAGCGTAAAACTCTGCAATTGCCTCATCCCCTCTGTTTTTCACATCCAGGATTATCTCTTCTACGTTTCTTCTGATCTTCTCTATTTCAAGTCTGGACCTCTCAATAATTCTCTTCAAAGTCTCGGGCGAAGCCTCCTTTAGTCTCACGATCCCTATCTCGTTCATCTTTTCACCTAGGTAGTTGAAAGCACTTTTAACGTATTTAAGCTAAGAACCTCGTATAAAAGGTACTTATGCGCATGAATAAGGTGCTGTAGATATGGAAGAAAATGTCTTATACGCTTGGGTTGGGTTCAGTATATACATAGCTGTAACCTTGCTCGTGGGGCTTAAGTACTATGGCAGGATCAAGAGGTTAAGCGACTTCTTAGTTGCTGGCAGAAGCTTAGGTTTTTTGCTTACGTACGGTACTATACTAGCTACATGGTTCTGCTCTGGGACAGCGCTAGGCGGCGCACAGATGACGTACCTATTTGGCTTGAGAGGTGTCATTATGGATCCTATAGCCTCAGCTCTTGCTGTAATACTTTTTGGTCTATTCTTCGCGCACACGCTACGCAGGTTGAAGTTTATTACAATTAGCGATTTCTTCAGAGCTAGGTACGGGCCTGAAATGGAAATTCTCTCAGCGATAGTTCAAATACTGGGTTACATTGGTTGGCTTGGGGGGTTGCTTCTGGCGTACAGCGTTGTTTTTCAAGTCCTTGGGTTCTCTTCCGAAGAGGGGATATATATCGCCACTATTGTGACGATAGCATATACAGTTCTCGGCGGTATGTTTGCAGTTGCCGTATTGGATTACGTGAGAGTTTTCGTTTTTTGGGTGGCCATGTGGCTGGCTCTACACTTCGCTCTTAGCTCTATAGGTGGATTCTGGGGTCTCTCTCAGAAAGTTGCTGCGGACGCGTTTTCAATATTTCCTGGTCAAAACTATGAGTACTTAGGATACACTGGGCTCTTTGGATTGCTCTACTACGCGGCATCGTGGATAAACCAGCCGCTCGGCTCTATTGCTTGCCAGGACTTAGTTCAGAGGGCCCTCTCTGCAAGGGACGAGAAAACGGCGTCTAGGGCATCCATTGCTGCAGGCGTGAGTTACTGGGTAATAGGGCTAAGCGGTGGCGCCCTGTTTGGCCTAATTGCAAGAGCAATAAACCCGAATTTGGAAGATCCAGCATTTGCTATGCCGTTTGTCGTACTGCAGACTGCTCCCGCGTGGGTATTCGCTCTATTCATAGTGGGACTTCTAGCAACAATCATGAGCTCTGCAGACTCAGCAGCCCTAATTCCGCCAGCTATGTTCATCAGAAACATTCTGCCCTACATAAAGAAAATTCGCGAGGAAAAAGCTATTTTAGTTACTAGAATATTAGTTGTAATTTCTACACTGTGCGCTCTCTGGATAGCCCTCTACTTGCCGAGCCTTTACTTCTTGACGCAAATGGCGTGGTACATGATGCTATTTGTTCAGACAATACCTTTCGTTTTAGGCGTTTACTGGCGAAAGGCAAACAGGTTCGGTGCTCTCGCACAGGTTGTGTTCAACGTCGCGTCCTGGATAGCATTGGGTATGTACTTCTACAACATTACACAAGACGTGTGGGCAGCGTTTTACATGCCAGGGCCCATTATACTTCCAATAGGTGTAGTGGTGTTCATAGCTACATCTATGCTCACTCAGAAAGCCTCTCCACCACTAGAGCTTAAAGATCTTGCAGAGTAAGTCAAGGTGCCTTGTCCGAAACAAAGCCCCTCTTTTCTCCGTTGTAACTTTTTCATCAAAAAATTTAGGGATATACCCAGTTGTATGCAAGTCATCCCTAGAATTGAGACTATTTACTCCCCTTAATCGATAATTCAACTAATTAAAATAAGAGGTAAAAGTGTCAATACCATAATTGAATACAAGATTTATAAGGATTTTGTCACATAACCTATGACATATGGTGTATTAAATGTATAGTAAAAAATTTCTATCAACAATACCTTTGTTATTAATCGCGATATCAATGATACTACCTATAAATATAATTTCACTAGCCTCTACTCAAGAGCTATTTGATCTTCAAGTACAAACAGGAGGAAAGGCCGGTACTACTTTATCGGCTTATGTAACTGCATCAACGATACATCTCACTATACATAATTGGGAAATAGGCAAAACAGCAAATGCTACAGAAGTATACCTAAGCGAAGAAAATCCAGAGGCCACGGTTGAGTATACAGTAAAAGTTGCTAAGACAACAACTTACTCCTACTACATAGAAGGATACGTATGCGTTGAGAACGGGGGAGACAGATCTACTCAAGGTTTGACAATCATGTTGGACATTTACGCAGAACCACCGTGGAGCAATCAGATCATCAATGACTATCCCGTCGATGTATCTAGCCACCCAGTCTTACACCCCGGCCAAGAATACTGCTATGGTTTCATAGTACCTCTTAATGGCTTCGAGAGTTATGACGAATTCAAGATTACAGCCAACGTAACTATATTAAATCATTCAGGGCACCTCGGGGTACCTTATGGCCCTACTCCGTCTACGACCATTCACACAATAACCTACCAAGTTAGTGGATATAACTGCATAACTGTGGTAGACACCAATGGCTACACTTGGTATACGTGCGAAAGCGGTAGGTGGATCTATGATTTAACATTTGAGTACGACCCTAAAATGGGGGGATCTTACGAGCACGTTAATACCGCGACTATTTATGAGACGGGCCAGAGCGCCAGCTGGACTGTAATCGTGAGCCAAGTAATTAAAATTATGGAGTTCGCCACAATATCCGGAATAGTGTTCTGGGATAACAACTATAATGGCGAATTTAACCAAGGCGCTGATAAGCCGATAATGGGAGTTCCTATTGAACTATACAAATATGACGAGGAAGGGGGCTGGATTTATGAGGGCACAGCATATTCAGGTAGTGATGGCTACTATTACTTTTACAACATCGAACTGGGCTACCAATATAAAGTAGTAGCTTCTAAGCCCGTATGTGAATTTTGCGATAAAGTCATAAGCACGACTCCAATGAACTACGAAATTAATGTTGAAGAAGCTAAGACATATGACAAGAACGACTTTGGCTTCGTTTGCTTAAAGATGCTCACAGGGGCAAAGAGCAAGGGCTACTGGTCTTGGTCTCAATACAATAAAAGAACTGGTCAATGGCAAACTCGAATAACTTCGGAGGACCTACACTACGTAAATAGCGAGCTGGGCACAAACTTCATTAGTGCAAAGGAATTAGCGGACTTCCTAGTCAGCCCTGTTTATGGAAATATGAGCATGATATTAATGCAACAGCTAATTGCTACGTTATTAAACCTGAAATATGGATTCATTAGCGGGGACACTATAATACACTACAATAGTTCATATATCTCAATCAACAGCATTGTCGACAATGCTAAAACCGCTTTGCAGAGTGGAAGTAGATGCGAGCAAGAATACTGGAAGGGCGTCTTAGACGCAATAAATAACAATAATGTATTTTACGTATACAGGGTTAATTGTTAACATTAATGAACAGGTCTACACTTCATTTTTCTTTAAGCAGACCAAGATTGTTGCATTGCTTATGGTCTGCTTTTTAATAACCACAAATATAACCCTTTCATAACGTTCAGTTTCAATCTCATGATTCCACATAAAGCTATCAAGGGACCCTTGTAACTGGATATCGCCCTTCATTTAATCTAATTTTGGCAAGACCTAGATTGATATCTACGCAGTTGTGATACAGCCTCTTTTAAATTGTTCTTTGGACAATTCACCGATGGTGAAGGAAATGAAATCAATGATCGTAGCTGGCATACTTGTAGCGCTACTGTTGATCGCACCGGCACGGGGCCAACTCAGTCTGCCAAACTCAGGCGTAGATTCTTTGAGAGTAGTAGTTGGAGTGAGACCAGGATATAACTTTGTCCAAGCAATTGAAAAACTAGGAGCATACGGTAAAGTTATAAATACGATACCTGAGATTAACGCCGTTACTATAGAAATTCCAGCGCAGTTGATTAATGCGGTGTATAAACTATCATTTATCAAATACCTTGAAGAGGACGTGCTAGTCCAAATATACGATGTATACACTATGGGTAGGAGCACTCCACTCGAGAAAGTGTTCTTCTCAAGCTATACGGCAAATCTCTCAGTTAACGAAGGAGAGAACACAGCTGTGAACTACACAATCAAAAACAACGCCAAATCAAGCGTCAATGTAGCTGTTGAATTATTTGATCACAACAACAACATAATAGCGTCCAAGACACACTCCATCCCGGCAAGAGGGAGCGCGTCCGGTTCACTACCTTTCACAGCCCCAACATCAGCTGGAAACTATACGTATAAATTAGCGCTGAAGAACGTATCCACTGGAACTACTTATGATCTAGAGTACATTGCCATCTCCGTATACACGCCAAGCCAACCTACGCCGCCTCCTTCGCCACCGCCCCCAACTCCACCACCAGAGGTACCTGAGCCAACACCGCTCCCGCCATACACAGATGGAGTTGGCTGGAATATTAGGTACGTTAAAGCGCCAGACGTATGGCACACATACAATAGTACAAATGGTTTAGGTGCACTGGGGCACGGAATACAGGTAGCCGTACTCGACACAGGCATAGATTACACCCACCCTGAACTACAAGGCGCGGTAGTTTGGTGCGCTGTATACCTGAATTTGAGCACTATAGTGTATGAAGGATACGATTTATCAATGTGTATGGATGGACATAGCCATGGAACACATGTAGCGGGCATAATAAGGGCAAGTATGAACAACGCCAGTATAGTTGGAGTATCGCCTCTCACGCAACTGTATGCAGTCAAAGTGATTAGTGACAGCGGATCTGGATATGCAAGCGATCTTGCTAAAGGCATAATCGAGGCATCTAAAGGACCTGACGATATTGCAGGGACAGATGACGATGCAGATGTCATCAGCATGTCTCTAGGAGGAGGATACAGCAAACTCCTAGAAGACGCAGTAAAATTTGCGTACAATAATGGAGCTGTTTTAGTGGCTGCAGCTGGAAATACAGGTGGATCAACACCTCTATATCCAGCTGCATATTCAGAGGTAATAGCTGTTGGAGCTATTGATTCAAGCTACCAGGTACCAACTTGGAGCAACAGAAATCCAGATGTCGTTGCGCCTGGGGTTGGCATTTATTCTACAGTACCGGGTGGTACACTAGGATATAAGACTGGAACAAGCATGGCTTGCCCACACGTCAGCGGCGTAGTCGCTTTAATTCAAGCATTAAGAGTATCAGCTGAGAAGCTAAAACTAACGCCTAGCCAGGTCTTTGAATTAATAAAACAAACCTCTACGGATTTGGGGAAAGTAGATTACGATGAACTGTATGGTTACGGATTGGTAAACGCATATGAAGCCACTCGATTAGCTCTTAGCACATAGCATTACTGGGTCTAGATTTGAAACAATCTTATACCTATATTTCTTGCCTACCAATATTATTTTTAAGAGCGAGATCCAACCCATGAAGGTTACAAAGCTGACATACGAACTCTTATAACTTACATTTAACACTTACCCATTGGTCCTATTACTCGTGACAGAGTCAGGAGCGGCATAGACTTTATTCATGGTCCGGGGTTCTCGGGAGGCTTGAGGACTGAATGCTTCGGATGTAAGAGTCGGTCAGGGCTCGGGGAGATACCTATCAATGTTACCTGGGCATGTGATAGCATGTAGATTATTGCGTATTCCATCGCTATCAACATCAGTGCAGGAGTAGCTACTTCAGTAGCCCCTTTGTTCCAAACATCTCAGATGTTTGACCCGCTACTGTATAAGAACGCGACTTGCTAATTATTGTATAGAAAGCTATTGTGCAAGATCTTGTTGTTCATTGTAGTGTATGTAAAGTGAGTACCGGTGTTATATCATTCAAGGACGTTATTCGATTGTGTTTTCACGATATAATGATGTAATGAGTTCTGCGGCCATGAATGCCCCTTTGGAACCGAGCAGTAATAGTATTTATTTAAATGCTCAATGGAGGAGCTAGAAACAGATCACGGTTTACATCGGCATCGCGTCGAGAGATCCTACCTGCAAGTACTTAGTCTTCTCTCAGTTCGAGTTTTAATCCAACATCTGCTATTCGTTCAAAACTAAAATCTTTTGTTACAAGTGAGGAGTTGTTGACTAATGCTGTAGCTGCTATTAACAGGTCTGCATCGGATATTATTCTGCCTCTCTGCCTTAGGTAGTCGTATATTTCACAATATTTGAGTATTACTTGGTTGCTGATCGGGAGAACCTCGAAACTTTCTTCGAGTAATTTCTTAACTTCGCTTCTCTTGCTCTGGTTAATGCCTCTGAGTACCTCGATCAAGGTGATAACGGAGATCGCTCCGGGCTCGAAAATTCCTTTTCTCAAGTTCTCTATTAACACGCTCGTGTCCAAGAGTTTCATCGTAACCTAAACCTCTCTCTAAACTCCTCGCTAGTCCTCATTATTTCGTCTAGCTCATCATCACTTAGTAATTCCTTAAGCTTATTGAAGCTCTCCTTCATTCTCGCATTTTCAGCTCTCATGTAGAGTTCAAGCAGGAACTGCCCCCAATCTTTACTACCCTTCTTCTTAGATAAGAGCTCCCTCACCTCTCTAGGAACAGATATAGTTACATACTTACTCAACTACGTCACCAATTAACTAGTAACCATAATCACCTTATAAACCTAGTGTCACGAATAGAGGCAAGGGAAAAGCATTGCGCGTACTCACACTCTGATCACCATTGAGCCAGAATAAAAGAGAAGAACTCGCATATTCTACATGGTTTGAAGTCAACGGGCCTGCCGGGACTTGAACCCGGGTCCTCCGGCTCCGGAGTCCTGGGGCATCCGTAGATCTGTTTCAGCAAACTACATAAAACTGAAACATTAGTGCATAGCTGAAGGCAGATGATGATATTCCTCTTTGAAAACTGAAACGTCAGAGTTCAAGATCTCGGACCTTCTTTTGGTGCCCTAAGGAGTTCTTATGCTTACCCCTAACGCTGATAGGTACGCTATCTTATCCGCCATGAGTACTGGTAGCGGGTACTTGCTTAAGCCGTCTAATGGATTCCAGAAGTTGAGCCTACAAAGCCTTATGTACTCCATTACGATATCCTCAATGCTTCTACCGGGATTCGAGATATCGTAGTGCTCGACGACGACAGGTACGACGGTTCCACCCGCTTTAGCCTCAGAGGACACTACGAGAGCTCTCTCAGCCTTAACGCCGTGTCTAGAGATACTCCACAGCTTCACCCACACACCCCTCTTGGGGTTCTTAACGTCTAGTGGTCCTCGCTTAGTGCTCTCGGCGACGTTGAATAACCTAAGGTTAGGTCTCTTCACTACCCCGACGACGTCGTACTCTCTGAGGCCAACTCTTTTGCCGAGAGACTGTAGAGCATCTGAAATACTTCTGGCTTCATCGACGCCTCTAATCGTACCATCTTTAAGTACTACCAACCTGTTCACGTGCTCGGGCTTAGCTCGATGGGCTAAAAGCGAGAGTAATGCGTCCTCGATAAATTCTCTAGACAGCTTCTCGCCAGGATGCTGCTTAACGATGGTGTTTACCATGTTTCCGTACGAATCGTAGAGTACGAACATAGCTGCCACCTCGCCCCTACTTCGCGGACCCCTAGAAACATCGAAACCTAGGTAAAGGGTTCTCCCCTCACCATCAGCAGGCTCCGCAAGAGACCACGTTAGCCTCTGCGGAATTCTCTTACTAACCACATCGCTTTGAATCGCAAACTCAACGTAAATAGAGAAAACAATGTTTGAGAGTCTCGAAACTAATCGCTTCTCTTGCACTTCCAAGGATTCATCCTTCTTCAACTTAGCAATAAATTCGTGAATACGT